>JBGSUQ010000017.1:0-362026 GCA_041753395.1 Spirochaetota bacterium | reverse complement strand
AGCTATGTTCGGAATGGATAACCGCTGAAAGCATCTAAGCGGGAAGCCAACTCCAAGATGAGATTTCCCTTGGCCTTCGGGCCACTGAAGACTCCTTGAAGACTACAAGGTTGATAGGCTGGAGGTGTAAGCGCAGTAATGCGTTCAGCCGACCAGTACTAATCAGTCGTGAGGCTTGACCATATTATAATACGCCCAAGGTATTTACCTTGGGCGTATTTTTTTGGGAAAAAGATTTTGATTGAAATTTTACATCTGTTGTGAAAATTATTATGGACGGTTTTTATAGTAAAATGCTTGTATTTCTATATCAAATATATTACATATTATCAATCAGATAAATGATTATTATCAAAGGATCCTGGTAATTATTGATGGATATTTATTGCCGAGATTTGAAAGAACACAAAATAGTCGAACTGAAGGGTGATATCGATTATTTTAGTGTCAGTGAATTAAAAAATACTATTTTCAAGCTGATACATGAAAAAACACCCAGTATCATACTTGATCTTCAAAACGTTGAATATATGGACTCATCAGGCCTCGGCCTGATTGTTACAGCATACAGGGTCATGAGCAATTATAATGGGAAAATCAGTATGGTCAATGTATGTGAAGATATTCGTGTAATTTTGAAACTTGCCACTGTTGATACGTTGTTGACGATATACAATAATAATAAAGAAATTGTATAAAGCACCATAATGAATTCAACTTCCGCTGAAACAAAGCTTTGCAATAATAATGCATAGATTCTGTATTATCGTACCGCTGTACAGATAATGCCTGTGTATATAGTGCAGCCCGTACCTCATCGAGACTGTAAAATAAAGTATATAATGAAAATAAAATACAAGCTCATAATGATTTTTATTCTGATAATACTATGCTCATCTCTTCCTATATCTCTTTTTATCCTTAATAAACAAAAGCAGGAAAAAATAGCATCAGCAACACACCAAGGCTATATATTTAGCAAATTTTTTGCGCAGTCGATATTAAATATCATACTAGCTAACGGCGGGGATATAAAAGCGACGCAAATAGACACAAGAGAAATGATGAACGTGCTCAAAACATTGGCCAGTGAAGGGATGATTTATGCCGATGCAATTCTCATATCATCAAAAGACGAGTACAACGGTTTAATTCTCTCTTCAATCAATGCAAAAAGATACGGCGTTCCCGGAAAAAGGCATAATGGACGAATATCCGATTATGAAGTGCAGCGGCTGATAACACAAGAATCAATGAGCGAAATTGATATAGCCGGCGCTGATGATGTCTGCTACATGTTTACCGCTACCGGTTCCCTGCCCGGTAAGCAGCCGCTCTGCATCGGAAGGCTCATATTTTCAAAATCAGTTATCATAGCTCCAATAGAAAAACTGAACCGGTTCATATTCGGCGTAACGGCGATCGCCATCGTGTGCGTGGGCATAGCGGGATATTTTTTCAGCAGGCTCATATCCAAGCCGATAGACGATCTTGCAACCGCTGCTCAAAAAATCGAGGAGGGTGACTTCGGGTATCGCATTGCAATACAATCCAATGATGAAATCGGGCGTCTTTCAAACAGCTTTAATCACATGGCGGTTATCATTAATCAGAAGATCGATGAACTGGAGAAAACGAACGTCCGTTTAACTGAGCTGGATATACTTAAAGACGAATTCCTGGCAAATATATCCCAGGAGCTGAGGACACCTCTTTCCGGCATCATCGGCATATCAGAATCTCTCATACGGGGGGTGACAGGAGATCTTAATGAAGATGCCATTCATAATCTGTCCCTCATCGCGGCCAGCGGCAACGGTCTTGCAGCTCTCGTGAGCGATATCCTCGACTTTTCCAAGCTCAAGTATAATGATATATTGCTGAACCTGGAGCAGGTAAACCTGCATGATGCAACTCAGGTTGTCATTTCCATCACGAGACCGATTATTGAAAAAAAATCCCTTACTATTACTAATTTGATTGAACCGGAAAAGATGATTGCAATGGGTGATGAAAGCAGGATTCAGCAGTCTCTTCTAAGTCTTGTCAGCAATGCCTTAAAGTTCACGGAAAAAGGCGGAATTACCATTTCTGCTGAAATAGACAGCGATGATGAAAAGATGATTGTGGTTACCGTGGCTGATACCAGCACAGGAATATCTCCTGAAGGGATGGAACGGGTTTTTGATACCTATGCAACAACCGGGCGCCGGGTAATCAGGCACCTTCGCGATTCAGGTCTTGGTCTGGCAATAACAAAAAAAATTATAGAGCTCCATGGCGGGAAAATCTGGGTTGAGTCTGAACCCGGGAAGGGTTCACGGTTTTGCTTCTCAATTCCTAAAAGCGGAGAAAATAAGGAAGACACCTGGTTCTGAGATAGTCATTATCCCGGGTTCAGAGAAAGAAATGTATCTTACAGAGGTAGATGTCAGAAAACCGCAGCAGAGAATGGTGGAATCCGAAACTGGAGAACGGAAAAAAATTGTTGTCGTTGATGATGAGCCGGTAAACCTTCAGGTGATTGTCAATCATCTATTGCTTGAAGGATATGAAGTGATACCTGCGGAAAGCGGTGCCGGGTTATTCGCAGAGCTTGACAGGAATAATATTCCTGACCTGATCCTTCTTGATATTATGCTTCCCAGCGTCTCGGGATATGATGTCTGCAGAAAAGTTCGGGAGCGGTTTTCCGTTCATGAATTGCCGATTATTATGCTCACAACGAAAAACAAGGCCAGTGACATTGTAAACGGTCTTTCTGCCGGAGCCAATGATTATATTACGAAACCGGTTAACAGGAATGAGCTTGTCGCCAGGGTACAGAGCCTTATTTCAATGAAGGAATCAATAAAGATGCAGAACAGATTCATTATAATTCAAAATGAACTGGAAATCGCAATGGATATACAAAAAGCTATTATCCCTCAAGGATTGCCTGATTTACAAAATATCCATTTTGCCATCAGGTATGAACCATCCACCCAGGTGGGTGGAGATTATTATGACTACCATCTAATTGATGATCGGCATATCGGCGTTCTCGTGGCGGATGTCGCCGGGCACGGGATACCGGCAGCAATTGTAGCTGCCATGATGCAGGTTGCGTTTAGTTTTTATAAAATAGATTTCAAAGATCCCTCAGTTCTGTTTGCAAAAATTAATTCAGTCATGGAAAAATATCCCCATGGCATATTTATGACCGCATGCTGTGTCTATATAGATCTGGACAAAATGAAGCTCTATCATTCAAACGCCGGCCATAGGCCCCTGCTGATTTGGCGACAGAACAGCAACGAAATCATATCAGACAAGATCTATGACCGCCCAATCGGCATTGTCCCTGATTCTACTTATTCTTTCAATGAAATCGAAATATTCGATAATGACCGGATCATTCTGTATACCGACGGCATCATTGAAGCGCGTAACTATAAGAGAGAAATGTTTGGTGAAGTGAGGTTCAATGATCTTATACGTGAAAATCATGATCTAAACGGTAATGATCTTCTGGATGTTATTGTGGATAATGCTAAAAACTGGGCGGGTATCACCGAAGGTCAAACCCTTGAAGATGATATAACCTTAATCGTCATTGATATAATCCCTGACAATACAACAGCCTGAAGTCTTGTAGCAGCCTACCTGTCTTTTTCTGATTCACCGGGAAATCGTATGCAAAATTGCGTGCCGTTGCTGTCGGATTGAATATCTACTGTTGCTTTGTGGTCCTTCAATATCTTGTTGCAAATAGATAGCCCGATGCCGGTACCATGATCTCTTTTCTTGGTTGTAAAAAAAGGTGACCAGATCTTATTCATGATGTCTTCGGAAATTCCACTCCCGTTATCCTGAATTATCATCGTAACGGAGTTCTCATCAGAGAAAGTGGTAATTCGTATCGTTCCGGCATCTTCAGAAGACGCGAATTGCTTTTCCTGTATGGCATCTTTCGAATTCATGAGAATATTTACGATGAGCTGTTCCAGGGAGAGTTTGTCGCCTAGTATTCTCGGAATGGCATCATCGAGAACGAATATAAGATCAATATCGTTCTTTTTTAACTGGTAACGGATCAAATCTATAGCTTCAAGGATTACCTTGTTTAAATCGATTTTTTTTATGGACAGAGTGCTTTTTTTGGAAAAATTTCGTATATGGTCAATGATGGAGGATGATTTATCCACAAGAGCGCAGATTTTCATGAGCTCTGAAACACCCTGCAGATTTTCAAATTCTTCAGCATTGATGTCGTCGATCATGTTTTGAGAAATACCTTTAATTCCTGTCAGCGGTTGTGACAATTCATGGGCAATGCCGGTTGTGAGTTCCGCAAGGCTCGCGTGACGGGCCATCTGAGAAAGCTCAAGGTCTTTTTCAAGAATTATTTTTCTACAGGAGTCGTTGCTCTGTTTTAATCGGGCAAGGCGGTGGTACAGCTTGTTGTTTAGCTCGTTTATCACATTGAACTGATTAAGTAGACTGACGATTCTGTTTCGGAGATTGTAACCAAGGAGGAAGGATATGGCAATATTCATCGCCCCTGCGGACAGGATAAAGTGAATTTCGTTCAGTGTGTAGACGGTCACAGATAAATATATAAAGTTAATGAACCCCATTGCCAGCAGGAAAACCGATGCAAGCTCGTGCCTTGCCGGGAAGATAATGTATAAAATATACGTATAAAACAAAAAATATGTTATATAAATGATAAGACCATTGTAGTCGGGGAACACTATCAGTAAAAAAAAGGATCCCGCTGATAGAAGATTTACAGGGATCAGCGATGTTTGCCGGTATTGAATATAATGATGCTTTATCATGAGGGCAAGGGTAACAGGGAAAATACATAGACCAATTAAAGTCGGGAATGACAAGGTTATGGTCTCTATGATTCCATTGTATTTCAGATAGAGGGGTGTAATAATAAGAAGCATCGATATGGAATTGAGCAGCAGGCGTTTGGATAAACCGATAAAATAAAATAGAACGCCAATCATAATTTCTATAACAACGGCGTAGAAGATTAAATTTATTAATATTGAATATATTAGTTCCATAGCTGAAAAAGAAGGCTCCGCGGGTGGATATATAGATTATAGTAATGAGATAAGCAACAAGTTTATTAATTAAATTTATCAAGTAATCATTATACTTCATTTGACATGGGGATCGAAAATTTATATGATGTCAATGGTTATTATGTTTCGTAAGTGCTTTGTGCTATCAGCATCGGCAGGTAAGGGCCGGTTATTTTGATCAGTGGTAAAACGGTAGCCTGTAATGAGTTTTTCATGCGGAATCATCGGACTCCCCAATGTCGGGAAATCCACTATTTTTAATGCACTATCAGGCACTGGCGCTCAGATGGCCAATTACCCGTTCTGCACCATTGAGCCTAATAAGGGCATTGTCCCGGTGCCAGATGGGCGGTTGAAAAAAATAGGGGAGCTACTCCATAAAGATAATCCAATCCCTACCAGGATCGAGTTCATTGACGTAGCCGGTCTAGTCAAAGGGGCGTCAAAAGGTGAGGGCCTGGGAAACAAGTTTCTCGGTCATATCAGGAATGTGGATGCTCTGGTACAGGTGGTGCGTTGTTTTTCCAATGATGATGTCGTCCATGTTGCCGGGGATGTTGACCCGGTGCGGGATATTGAAATTATCAATACCGAACTCATGCTCTCTGACATTGAAATCTTGGAACGGGGCCTTGAGAAAGAACATAAAATGTTGCGCAGCGGTGATAAAAAGGCACAAATTCAGGCTGGTGTCATTGAACAAATGATCGGCCACCTGAATAGCGGGAATATGCTGCGTACTTTTTCCATGGGCGATGATGAACGGCATATGCTCGCTGATTTCGGAGTCATAACCGACAAACCAGTCATCTACCTGGCAAATATAGACGAAGAACAGTCGTCAAGGAAGCACCTGAATGCCGTTGCAGATTATGCAGGGGTTCAGGGTGCTCAGTACCTGTATTTAATCGGCAAGCTCGAGGAGGAAATATCGGAGCTTCCGGCCGGCGAAAAAAAGGAATACCTGGAAGCGATGGGGCTTGCCGAGTCGGGATTGGACCGCCTTATTAGAACGGCCTATGGCATGCTGAATCTTATCACCTACTATACGGCCGCAACGGAGTTGCAGGCCTGGACACTTCTAACCGGGACGCATGCTGCCACAGCGGCAGGCATGATTCATACCGATTTTGAGCATGGATTCATCCGGGCCGAGGTATTCCAGTACGATGACCTGGTGAAATACGGATCTGAAAAGGCGGTGCGGGAGCATGGTCAATTCCGTTCAGAGGGAAGGGATTATATAGTCCATGACGGGGACATTATAAAGTTTCTGTTTAATGTGTGAGTGATGAGCTCATTACTGAAATAAGAGAGTAAAAATAAAGAATAGAGGCAAGAAGTATGACCGAGTATCAAATCTACAGGATGGTTTTGTTGGGCTTCATGGGTATTGCGGTGGCAACATTCATATCCCTTTTTTTCATTACCGCGCCTTATGGCAGACATGCAAAAAAAGGATGGGGCCCCCTTATCCCGAATAAAATTGCATGGCTGGTGATGGAAGCGCCTGCGTCGCTCCTCTTTTTTCTGTATTTCATGATATCAGACAAAAGCATGACAGCAACGCTTGTTATGCTCCAGATTATATGGCAGATCCATTATTTTCATCGATCTTTTATATTCCCTTTTATGCTTAAAAGCGATGAAAAGGTTTCAATATCCATAATTGTATTCGGCATGATATTCAACTCCATCAATACCTATATCCAGGGACGCTGGGTTTACAGCTTCTCACCGGAAAGCGCTTACACCGTCGCATGGCTATCGGATCCGCGGTTCATCATCGGAGTCCTGATTTTCGCAGCTGGTTTTTTCATCAATAAACAGTCCGATGCAATCACGAGAAAATTGTGGGATTCGCAGAAACCAGGGTATAAGATTCCCTATGGCGGCATGTTCCGGTATCTGTCGTGTCCCAACTATTTCGGCGAGATTATAACCTGGATCGGCTGGGCCGTTATGACATGGTCTTTCGCAGGCCTCTTTTTCGTGATCTGGACAGGGGCGAACCTGGTGCCGCGGGCGCGTTCAAACCACCGGTGGTACCTGGAAAATTTTCCCGACTACCCGAAGGAACGGAAGGCGATCATTCCCTTCCTGTTCTGATAAATACGAGACAGTGGAGTCACACTGCCTTTTTGTATTACAGCTAAATAAATTCCTTCAGTATTAGCGCTTGTAATTTTTTTCTGCTGCTGCGCGGTGACTGGGCCGGATAGCCCAGGGCTATGACCGCCATGAGTTCATGGTCATCACCGATGGAGAAAATCGAGTTCGCCTCGGATTTGCGATTCAATATCTCACCGAGCCAGACGGTGCCAATACCCAGGGAATGGGCGGCCAGAAGCATATTCTGTATGCAGGCACCGATGCTCATGACGTCCTTGTCCCGGTCGTATCCTTCGGGGGTATCGTACAGGACGCAGATGCATATGTTGCATTGCTTTATGATACGGCTGTAATGCGTAAGGGCGGATAGATTGTTCTTCATTTCCGGGTCACGAACTATGACAAAAGACCAGGGCTGGTTGTTCATTCCCGATGGGGCCCATCGGCCTGCTTCAAGAATGGCCTGCAGATTTTCTTCGGTGACAGGTTTTTTTGTGTTTTTGCGAATTGATCTTCTCCCTGTTATCGCATTGATGACATCATTTGTTATCATGGACACCTCGCTATTGATGATGCAGGAGCGATTAATTTCTGATCATTCGAGAAGATGAGATGTGTATTATTCTGTTGCTGCAGGTTTTTTTTGAAATTTTTCGTAGGCTGTCATAAGCTCGGTGAGCTTCTGCTTTTTAGTCCTGACTCCGGTTCGATATCCTGCGATGATTTTACCGAAATCTAGATCGCCCAAAATTATATTTTTTCTTTCGGTTTCAATGAAGCCCAGGTCGGTGGTTATTTTTACCTGGCTTGCACGGTCGGCGTATTCTCTGGCCTTTTCCCAGTAGGGCAGGGCTTCTGCATATGATTTTTCCGCCGTGTCAAGGCTGTCGCTGATATCCTTGGCATAATCCCAGTGATAGAAGCGTATGTTTCTCATGTCATACCGAGACCCGATGGACAGGTAGCTTCGCATGATGAGCAGGTTGATATGCATGAACATGAGGTTCCGGTATTTGAAGTATTCAGGCTCGGTTTCAATTTTTACTAGAGCCTGTGATGGGTGCCGGAACTTGCATTGGAGCGCGGTTTTCAAACGTTCTATGTTTTTTCTGAGAGAATTTTCATTATAATGCATCTTCATGCCATAGAGCTCATAATAATCCTCAAGATAATGAGGTACCGTCTGGTAATGAAGCCGTATCTGCGGGATATAATCAGAAAAGGGAACATGTTTATCTTTATCTTTTTCCTTGCTGAAATACTGGTACTGGTAATCTTCACCATGAAGAGTACCTGCTATGCACAAAATAATTATTGTAAAAATATAAGTTCTCTTCATAATTTTCAGGCAATTACCGATTAATTGAGAAATGTTTAGCACTATAGTAGAATATCGGTCACAATATAAGAAAAATAAAGTATGATTCAGACAGATGATTGATTTGTATTAGTGGAAATATATATAGTTATTAATATCACGATTCAGAGAAAAAGAGCTCTATATATTTTCTCAGAGATTGGGCATATTCCATTTTTATTCGTGTTTCAACTGCCCAGGTGGAGTCAGGAAAGATTTTGAGATTCGCCAGAAATATTTTTTCAGCTTCGATAATATAGGTGTAGGCCATTTCTTTTTTAAAGTGCCCCCGATTATGGCGGTCGTAAAAGATTTCCTTGTTGGCATCATTAAGATGGTCATCACCTTTACGGTATATACGATATGATTCCACATCATATTGATTGTTGTATGAATCTATTATGCTCATACATTCTGAGGCACGGTAAAAGTGAAACATCATAGCAGAGAAAACATCAAAATGCTCTATCAGTTCACTATCGTCGGTTTCTTCCTTTAAATGCCGGATAGCATGGTAAATTTTTCGTAATGAAAAGACAATTTTATTGAAAACCGCTCGGTTTGATACCTTCTCACGGTTCGGGATAGTAAATAAATTATACTGAAAATACCGATAGAGCGCATCTTTTGCCGTTTCGCGAAGATTAATGAATTGCTTGGTGAGAATTTCCGAACCTATTATATCTTTATGAGGTTTACGGGCGGCTGGGGGCGGTTCTTTTCTTTGATCACTCTTTTTGTTGTTGGTTTCAATTGTTGATTCATCTTTAAACCGATAGCTCATGACAGCTGCATAGGCAATATTGAGCTTTGTCATGGCATTGTTGGCCCATTCGGTGCGGTGAGGATTTTTGTCCGGATGAAATTGAAAAGCCAGTTTTTTATAAGCAGCAGACACTTGCTCGTCTGAAGCTGTGTGGCTTACATTGAGAAACGTATAATAATTATCAATATCCATAGTATATCACAAACTGTAATAAGAATAATAAATATTAATTATTGTATGAATTTAATCAATAAAATTATTTTTTTAAAAATAGTATGAATATTATTGTTGTAATGTTATTCACTTTTGTAATGATAAAAAAAATTGCATCTCACAGTTTATTCTGTATAGTCTTCATCAGAAAACAATAATAATCTCACATAATGCTGAAGACGGCGGCAATAATTATTATAGATTATGATGTTTTGGCGTAAGTCTATTGATTCTAATGATCATAACTAAAATATGATAAATAAGAAAAAAACATATTTTTTTCTTGACATACTAACTAATGTATGCTTATTTTTTGTATAGATCATAATTTCATTCAGGGGAATTATAATGTCACCAAAAGAGAATCCTAAACAGCTTACATTAAAACAGGAAAGAATATTTGAATTCATAAAAGGATCTATAAAAGGTTCTGGATTCCCTCCGACAGTTCGTGAAATTGGTGAACAATTCAGTATTACCGTAAAGGGAGCCTATGATCATGTAAAAGCCATTGAAAAAAAAGGATATATAAAGACAGAACAGAACAAATCTCGCGCCATAGTGGTTTTAAATGAAGAAGAAGAGATTCCGGTTGATGCTATAAACATTCCACTTCTTGGACGAATTGCTGCCGGATCTCCTATTATGGCTGAAGAGAATATCGAAGAATATCTAAGCTTCCCCAAATCGATGTTCCGGAGTGGAGAATATTTTGCCCTTAACGTTAAAGGTGATTCCATGATCGAAGGGGGTATTTATGATGGAGATGTGGCCATTATTAAGAAGCAGAATACGGCAAACAATGGTGATGTCATAGCCGCTCTCCTTACTGACGAAGCGACATTAAAAAGGCTCAAGGTCTCGGGAAACAAAGTACAACTCCTCCCTGATAATCCCGCCTATGAACCGATTATAGCTGATAATGTCACTATATTAGGGAAACTAATCGCCTTGTTCCGTAAGTATTAATACGGGATAGCCTTTTTTAAAAACTTCACTTTACTTTCTCCCCGATATCATCTAGTGGTGTATCATCAACATTATTCATCAGAAACAGGTGTGTCCTATGGTGCAAAAAATTATCATGGCTTTGCTAATTGCGTGCTCTGCGTCAATTTCTTTTGCAAATCAGTGGCATGATGAGGCGGATAGATGCTGGAATGAAGCACAGAAATATAAGAAAGCCCGAAATTATACACAGGCAATTGAATATTTAAAGCGCGCGGTAATAGCCGAACGAAAGAATGAAAATCCACGCATCGATGAACTTATAGCCCAGCTAAACGAGCTCGGGCAAATATATGACATTACCGGTAATTATGATAAAGCACTGCATTATTATAAGCTGAAACTGACAACCAGTCAGAAATACAAAAATGCCGATCAGGAATCGCTGGCCTTAAACAGTATCGGCCAGACATATTTCAATCTTAATAGATTTGATGAAGCCATGACTTCGTACCGTGAAGCTCTTGCCGTATCCAGAAAAAATAGTTACAAGGATAAGATGGTGCTGGTGCTTAATAATATGGCGCTGGCATTCCGGGTCATGAAGGATTTTAATAATGCCCGTGATCGTTATGAGGAAGCATTAACCTACGCAAAAGAAGCAGGCAACAGTGTGAACCTTGCTGTTATCACCAGCAACGCCGGTACCATGTATTATTTCAAGGGTGATTTTGACCGGGCACTCGAGTTATATACACAGGCCCTTGATCTTGACCGCCGACGCGGGGGGGATGAATACCTGTCAATCGACCTGAGCAACATCGGCAGTGTCTACGCTGCAAAAGGGAGATACGGTGAAGCCTTCAACTATTATGAAAAAGCTCTTGAGATTGATAGCAATTATAAAAATGAAAAGAACATGTCGGCACGATTTTATCGGATTGGAGATATTTATTTCAGAGTCGGCGATAATACCCGTGCCATTGAATTCTACAACAAATCCCTTGAATTAAATCTTAAGCTGAAAAATTCAATTAATGCCGCGTTGATTCAGAACAGCATTGGCCAGGTGTTTGATTCGATGGGTAAGTATGAGGATGCGCTGGATTATTACATAAAAGCCCTCGCGTTGAACAAAGATATTGAATTACAGGAAAATATTGCTCTCAGGCTTTCAGATATCGGTCTTCTCTATGTTACACGTGAGCGGTATGGCGAAGCTGTGGACTATATCGGGAAAGCTCTGATGCGCGACATGATGGCTGATAAGAAAAACAAGATCGCTGATAATCTGAGCAATATCGGGAGAATCATGGTTTCACTGAAACGCTACGAGAAAGCACTGGATTATTTCAAACAGGCCATGGACATTTACCGCGAACTGGGTGATTCTGTTTCCATTGCCGACGATTCCAAGAATTGCGGCATTGTCTATTATAATATGAAAGATTATGCCAAAGCGATTGAGTATTTTATTCAGGCGATACAAACAATCGATGCCACGACGAATAAGAAAAGCCTTTCCGCCATTGATGTAATGAGTGATGTGTATAGATGGCTTACAGCATCCTATGTCAAAGCAGATAAACCTGAAAAGGCATACGAGACTAATGAGGCTTTCTGCATTAATAAAATCTATACGTTGATATCGGACACGGCACCGGAGCTACAGATGAAGTCAATCAACTATGAAAAGGTTAAAAAAAACCTAGGGAAAAAAACTGCATTAGTGATAGTTGCCAATATCCTTTGGGACAATCCCTTTATGATTTATATAGATTCTGAAACCTCTGCGGGGTTTGAACTTGATAAAGCGGCGACAGTTAATGCCCTGTACAATATACTCGGGAAAGATATAGAAAGTTTTATCGGCAAAAAAAAGACGGATATCATTTTTAAAGTTTCTCAGAAGTCGCGACGTGACTATTATTACATCGAGTTTGAGAAGATCATTAATTACTACCGGTATTTGCTTTCAAAAAAATACATAAGCGGGAAAGAATACGAAATCCAGCAGACCATCGGCAAAATTCTATATCAGTTCATATTTAAAAAAATTGAGAATTATCTAGCCGGGAAAGAGACATTGGTTATTCAACCGGATGGGGCCCTATCCACAATACCCTTTGAAACATTGATTATGACCGACAACAGGTATCTGATCGAAAAATTCGGCATCAAGTACACATTTTCACAAACCTGTACAGATCTATTTTCTGAAAGAGTATACGGCGCTGGCAGGAAACCAATGCTTGTGCTAAGCAGTTTCAATTCACCTCCTCGCCCTGCAGTGAAGAATATCGAATCAACGCGACATTTCGAACTGATTTCTGATGGTATAAGTCAAAAAATAATCGCCAATAAAGGCATCCTTGAAATGTATGGTTTTTTTGGAATTGATGACATGACGGCTTTGCAATCAAGTTCTGCGGAACTTAACGGGTTTAAAACCGCACGATATGATGCAGATAGTATAACCGGAGATCAGGGAACAGAATCTGGTCTTGTAAAAATATCCAAGTCTGGAATACTCGGCAATTATAAAATAATACATGTGCTATCGCGGGGCATTGTCGTTCCTGAAGTTCCTCAGTTGAGCGCACTTCTTGTGTCATATAATAAAAATGAAGGAGAAGGAAAGGACGGCATCCTTAACGTCAGAAAAATTTCTTCTCTCGGATTTCATTCTGATCTTGTACATCTGGCTTCTGTCAACATTCCGGTTGCAGGCTATAGCAGAGGTGAGGGAATATGGAATTTGTGTGGTTCAATTATGATAGCCGGCTCACGAGGGGTCTCGCTGTCACTGTGGAATCTGGATGAAACAACACGCTTATATTTCATGAAACAGGTTTATGAGACAGCAGTTAATAAGGGGATACCTTTTGAAAAGGCCTTTACGCAGACGAAAAGAGCCTTTATCCAGGGAAAGGTGGAGCAGACAGGGTCAACATCAAAAAAAGCTGAGGGCGATGAGGAATGGAAATTCTCAAATCCTTATTTCTGGGGATCCTTTATATACTATGGCCGTTAGCATGAATGCCGGGTGTCATAAACCCATGCTGATGGATTCTTCGTCAGCCATTATTCTATTCAAATGTTCTTTGATCGATCCGGTTGCTGATTATTACAGGATAATTATGCCGGAATCTGTTTTTGTCGAGCTAACTCATGAAATTCATGCCGGGTCCAATGAATTCAAGCGTTACCGGAAAGAAGGAAATATTCATATAATCACTGATGTATCTACTGCTGATAGCAGCCAGTTTAATATTCCTTTGATAATTGGTCTTGGAGCCGGTGAACGGGACACAATTCTTTTATATTATAAACGGATCGGCGATATGATCATGCTCGATGACAGAAAAGGCGCGGCATACTGCAGAAAAAATAACATACCGTATATAAATGCATTACTGGTGCCACGTATTCTGGAGATGACAGGGCGAATAATTTCAGGTGAGAAAGACCGTTTGATGAAAAGAATCATCGAGTTCGGCAGGTACTCGCAAAAGATCATTGAATACGCATATTGCTGTAGTAATGAAAAAATTGCCCGGTTTTTATAAGTTGTTCATATAGATTTAATTATATCGCGAGAAATGTCGCTGATGTTCTGACAGCCGGTCAATATCATCGCTTTTACAAGATCTTTTTTCAGATGATTCAAATAGTATGATACGCCTTCAGCTCCCATGCCGACTGCTGCTATGGCGATGGGGCGGCCGATAAGAACCGCCGTGGCACCAACGGCAAGGGCTTTTAAAATATCCACGCCTTCGCGGAAACCGCCATCCACCATGATTATCAGGTTTTGTTTTACTTCGTGGACTATTTCATCAAGAACATCCATAGAACCCATCATTTCATCAAGAACACGACCACCGTGGTTGGACACGATTATGCCGTAAGCACCAGCTTCAACAGCCGCAGCGGCATCCCTGACATTCATGATTCCCTTTAGGAAGAAAGGGAGCTTTGTAGAAGTGATAAGTTCTTTCAATTCGGAAAAACTTTTCGGCCCCACTGACTGGTTTTTCATGGCCATTGTTTTAAACACGACCGCGTCAATATCCATCCCAACGGCCATGGCTCCAGCTTTTTCCGCTGCTTTTATGCGCATGATGATATCGTTGTTATCGCTGCGCGGTTTGAATATGGGAATTCCATTTCCGTTGTATTCAGAAATGGCCTGGAGGCCGATCTTGTATTTGTCCGGAGTCGCTCCATCACCAACAAAGGCGATGCTTCCCGATTTGATACAACCGGCGATAACTGCCCGGTTGTAATCAAGTTCGTCGATAGCGCCTCCCATATTTGTAACAGTTCCTGTTATGGGCGCTGCAAGCACCGGGATGGACAGCTTCAGATTCATGAAACTGGTAGCGGTGTCCGGCTGGGTAACATCATGAATGAGGCGGGTATTAATCTTGAATTTTTTAAGAGACGCAATATTTCTGCGGAATGATTCGCCGGTACCGGTGCCCCCCATGCCGGGAACTCCGGTTGGACAGTCTCTTCCATCACAATTTTTGCAAACATAACAAATTTTTTTGAATCTTTCTTTGGCGGCTATATGAATCGTTTCCATCGATATTTCAGATTCTTCGATCATGTCAAATTTGATTATATCCCTGCATTGCTCGTATGATTTTACTGCTTCATCAAGTGTTTTCCCAATGGCTATGATATGACCGGCTTTTTCAACATTGGATCGAGGTTGAATTACTTTATCGCCGGGTTTGACGTTAAGGAAAATCTCCTTGATGCGGGAAATTTTAAGGGCTTCTTCAAGGCCGATTATTTTTTTTACGATTCCCGGTTTTGTTATGATGGCCCGCTCAATGCAATATTGGCTAATAACAGGTTCCAGATTGCTCGGTTCCTGGCCGAGGGCCACTTCGATAGCTGCCTTCATCAGATCAACACCTGATGAAAATGGATAGGTATACGCCGACATGAATCCGCCGGATAGGCGGGCAGCAAGTTCGCCGATCATAGGGCCGTCTTTTGTTATTTTTATATCGCCTTTAGCGGCACCGATATCGATACCCAGAGCCCGTATACCGAGTTTCATGACATGACAGGCGGATTCCTGAATATCTTTGGAAAGGCTTGACGGCATATTATGGCCGGTTTCAATAAAAAATGGAGGATATTCAATAATGCGGTCAGCTATGCCAGTCATGGTGATTTCGTTATTATAAATGATTGCATCAATGGATAGTTCGGGGCCATCCATAAACTCTTCCATGATGAGTTCTCCACTCGGGGAAGCACCTTTAGAAAATTTAAAAGCGTCCGCAAGCTGGTTGAAATTATCAACGCGCATAACACCACGGGCGCCCATGTTATCTGAAGGCTTAATGACAATAGGGAACTTCAGGATTTTGCCTGCTTTTTTCGCATCTGACAAAGACCATATAGGTAGAAAATTTGGGGAAGGGACGCCGTGCTCCTTGAAGCGCATGCGCATTTTTATTTTGTTGGTTGCAGCTTCGGCGTCTTCAAACTTTATTCCTGGAAGGTTCAGGGTGTTTGCCACGGCGGCAACAGCCATGGAAGCGTCTGTGCCTACCGTCAAAACACCGCTTATAGGTGTCAATTCATTCTGGGCCTTAGCGACACGGACTGAACCTTCAATGTCTCGAGTGCTCATGACTATGGGGATGTCGGCATCTTTCATGCCAAGGGCGCTGGAGTTGTAATCGGTAACTATGACCTGAAGGCCCATTTTTTTTGCAGTCAGTATTACCGGCATCTGAAGAAGGCCGCCGCCAATTATCATGATTGTTTTTTTCAATGCGCGCTCCTTTTTCTTCAGGCAATTTTGACGCGATACCGGCGTGCATAAATAATAGATGCCCGGCGGTAACAGTTATATACGGCATATATAACTGCCAGTTATTTGAAGAATATTAAAATCATGTTTATGTCACATTATATAATATTCAGTTTTATTAAGTCAATAATTTAATTATTGTAGGATTAGCAGGCTTATAATATAACTGTTGTATGATGAATTAAATATTTACCATTTATGCGGCGGGATAATACTTGAGTTATGCTTTGAGTTTTCAATTTGGTGTTATATTAAAAACAGCAGATACTTCTTGAATTATTCGCGAGTTGAAAAGGGCTTGAAATTATAAATTTAATAACATAATATGACAACCTGCTTTATGGGGCCATCCCATAGTTGTCCAGTTTGGAGGAATCATGGATCGTAATCTTACCATTGAAGCAGTTCGCTTAACTGAGGCGGCCGCCCTCTATGCCAGCAGGTATATGGGCAAGGGCGATGAAGAACTTTCATATTATTCTGCTGCTGAAGCTATGAATAAAGTATTTTCAACCATGGATATCGACGGGGAGGTCGTGATTGGAGCAGACAGTTCTGATACGGCCCTCTATGACGGCGCCCAGGTGGGGATAAAAACCGGCAGTGCCGTTGACCTTGCCGTTAAGCCCCTTGACGGTAAAATGACATGCGCCCGAGGCGGCCACAATGCGGTATCAGTCGCCGCTGTGGGTAGTAAGGGCACCTTCATGCGCACCCCGTCTTATCATATGGATAAAATCGCCGTCGGGAAAGACTCGAAAAACATTGTTGATATCAATCAGCCGCCGGCGATAAATATCAAACGGATTGCTCGCGCCAAAGGGAAATATATAGAGGATATAACCGTGTGCGTTCTTGATCGGAAGAGCAACGAGCATCTCGTTAAAGAAATAAGGGAAACGGGGGCGAAGATAAAATTAATACGTGACGGTGACATAAGCGGGGCTATTTCTACGGCATTCCCGGAGAGTTCTATTGATATTCTGATGGGTATTGGAGGCGCCAAGGAGGCCATTATCGCTGCAGCTGCCCTCAAGTGCATGGATGGAGACATGCAGACACGATTTGTGGATCTCAGCGGAAAGGAAAAGGATCATGTCCGCGAGCTGGGGATCAGCAATCCGGACAGCATATTCACCATTTCTGAGATGATAAAAGGCGATGAAGTCATCGTCGCTTTGACCGGTGTGACCGACGGTGTTTTACTTCCCGGTGTTCAATATATTTCAGGCGGAGCAAAGACAAATTCAATACTGTTTCGCCAGAAAACGCATACCCTGCGGTATATAAATGCCGTTCACCAGTTCGACTATAAGCCGATATTTTAAGTGCCATATCAAATGCTAAGGGAGCTACCGATATTAAACGAAAGATAGACATATCAGTCATCAGGTCGATTAATGAAAAAATTAATTCGAGAATGTCCCTTGCTGAACTCCTGAACGCCATCATGGACGCAGCAAAGGAGCTTTTGAATTCTGAAGGCTGTTCCCTTCTCCTCGCAGATCAGAAAACAGGCGATCTTATTTTCGATGTGGTAATTGGCGATAAGGGTGATATTATACGCGGAGAGCGGGTTCCGAAAGGGAAAGGTATCGCCGGTCTTGTCGCCATTAATATGGAACCCATCATTGTTGATGACGCACATAATGATGACCGGTGGTACCACGCCATCGACCAGAAATATCAATTCAATACGAAAAATCTTCTTTGCGTGCCGATGCAGGTGATGGGAGATTTCGTCGGAGTCCTTGAAGTGGTCAATTCAATAGGGCGTGACCGTTATGATGATCTTGACCTGGAGCAGGCCCGTTACATAGCCAACCAGGCGGCTATTGCCATCAATAACCGCCGGCTCTACGATGAACTCACCAATAGAATCGAGGAATTGACTGCGCTGTATGAAGTTGCCCAATCAATATCATGTGCCGGTCCTGATGATGATATTATTGATAATGTCTGCAAATCTCTCGCGAAATCAATGAAGGTGCGTCGGGTTTCGATAATTATTTATGATGAAAACGACAAGCGCTTGAACATACAATCCGCCTACGGGCTCCCCGATTCGGTGATGAAATCATGCAATATTGATGCCAGCTCTTCAATAGCCGGGCACGTGTTCCGAAGCGGCGATCCCATGATGGTCTCCGATATCAAGCGGGAGATTCCGAATGAAATGGTGGCCTCCAACCGTAATTATACAACGGATTCGTTTATTTCCGTACCGATACGCTATAAGAATAAAATTGTCGGCGTCCTTTCATGCGCGGATAAAAATAATGGTAAAAATTTTGATTCCTTTGATTTGCGCATCGTGACAACCATCTGCAGCCAGGTATCGCAGATCTATAACAATCTTCTTAATCAGCGGGTCGCTGAAAATCAACGAATGTTGTCCCGTGATATCGATATTGCAGCCGAGATACAGAAAAAAATTCTTCGCGGTATTCCAGGTAATTTTAACCGGCACGCGCTATCAGTTTTCTCCAGGCCTGCCCGGTCTGTCGGCGGTGATTTTTATGATTTTTTCAAATTAAACGATAATAAGTATTCGATTCTGGTTGCTGATATTTCAGGGAAAGGAATTCCTGCAGCCCTGTTCATGGGGTCAGCCCTGAACGTCGTCAGGGCTGAACGGAGGATTGACAGCTCCCCGGCCGGTCTGCTAAGAAATGCAAATCGCTATATTTTCCAGGATTCCGAATACGGCATGTTTGTGACGCTGTTTTATGCGGTCATCGACTCTCATAATAACCTGATAACATATTCTAGCGCGGGGCATAATGACCAGATGCTGGTGAGGGCCCGGACACGTGAAGTGATTATGCTCAACGCAGAGGGTAAAGCGCTTGGTCTCGCTGATAACGAAAATTTTGAAGAACGTGTTATTCTGTTTGAACCGGGAGACCTTCTTGTTCTGTTTACTGATGGCGTTACCGAATGCTTTGGAGGCGACCGGATGGATGTCGAACATGGAGAGCGGATGCTTGCTGAAATCGCTCTCAGGTTTATCGATGGAAGTCCGGAAGAATTTATCGATTATCTGAAACAATATTTCAGGACAATGAGCAAGGATGTTGACTTTATCGATGATATTACCATACTGGCTATAAAATTCTAGAAAGACCTCCTGAATACAATGAATGATTTAGAAGAGCTCCTCAATGGCATATATTTAGATATTCGTAAAAGAAATACAGACCGCGGGTTGCAGGCCATTCCGCAGTCTGAAGAATTTTTTACGCATATAACAAAGACCTATTCGCTGATTCCTTTTGCCATTCCAAAGCTTATAAAGATACTGGTAGATTCACATAAAATATTTTCCTTAACCATCATTGAGGCCGAACGAAAAGAGAAGATCCGGCGGACCGATGGTTTTGTCGTGGCTGAAGGGAATATCGTAAAAGATTTACTTGAAAGGTACAGTGATGAATTAATCCGCGCGTATTCCCATGAATTCTCCACGAAATATTCTGTTGAAAGAATCATCAAGGAATTTTTCCCGAGGTTGCATGAGTATAATAACACACCACTTGGTATGCTGGCTAATATTGTAATTAATCTTATGGGCATCCAGTCGAACCTCGAGCGCAATATAATGCAATTTGGGTTTAAGTGGCAGGAAAAACAGCTCAAGACAGAAATTGCGAACAGCGATCCCATTGATTATTTTATGGAATCTCATACGGGAATTAAGCCAACCGTCAGCAGCGGATCGAAGGGAGTGGAAGAACAGGGCCTCCGAGCAACTGACGCTGTTAAATATGAAGACTTTAAAAGATATGTAACCAAGAATTCCGTAGAAAAAACGATCACGGTGTACGGTATTGAATTCTATTCGCGGGTTTGTTTCCGGGAATACCAGTTCTCTCTTGTGTACAAACTTATTGAGGATGGCATTATTTACGAAAAAGAAGATTTGAAACTGGTAAAAAAAATGCTGCAAAAGACCCGATCCAATTCAGATCAGGATTTAAATCTGCAGAAATACGCCAATGATATAAACGACCTGGAAAAGCTCATTAATAATAAAATCAAACAGAGCGAGGAATGATGAAAAGGGTCGCAATTATTGGCGGCGGCGCGTCAGGACTCATGGCAGCGTGCTTTGCTGCCGGCGGCGGTAATTCGGTCGTCATCTACGAGAAGCAGAAAAAAATTGGAAGGAAAGTTCTGGTCAGTGGAAACGGACGGTGCAATATCTCCAACCGGAATCTATCCGCGGAAAAATACCATGGGGAAAACACTCGTTTTGTCCATAATGTGTTTGCCCGTTTTGGCCTTGAAGAAACTATAGATTTTTTTAATTCCATTGGCCTGCCCCTTGTTGAAGAAAAAAATGGCAAGCTATTTCCCGCGTCACTGCAGTCGTCGACGGTTGTCCGTTTGCTTGAATATGAGCTTGTACGGAAGGGCGTTGAAATTAAAACACACAAAAAAATCGAACGCATTGTCGCCAGCGGAAAAAGGTTCAAACTGGTTACGGCCGGACTCGAGGAAGAACTGTTTGATTCCGTAATACTTGCAGCCGGAAGCTGCGCGTATCCTCCAGCCGGCGGATCGCGGGATGGTTATGAACTGGCAGCACAGATGAAACATGCGGTCCGCGAACCGTTCCCGGCGATTCTTCCCATCACCATCCCGCTTAAAATCGTGCACCGCCTGCAAGGGATCAAATGGGATTGCGCCGTATCCGTGGTGGATAATGGAACCGTCACCGCTTCTTCGGAAGGGGAACTCCTTTTTACTGCTTACGGGATATCGGGCCCTGCAAGCCTCGATGTTTCCCGCGCTGTCAACGAAGGGCTGATCCGAAACAGAGAACCATCTATAGTGATCGATCTGTACCCTTCATATACAGAACAGGATCTTGGAGCGCTGCTCGAATCGCTCTGGTCGGATAACTCAAAGCCAGTGTCATTCAGCCTTATCGGGATCATGAAAACGCCCATGCCGGAAATTTTGCTAAGGATCGCGGATATTGATCCTAACAAGAAAGTCAGGGACCTCACTCGCGATGAAAAGAAAAAGCTGACGCGCACCATGAAGTCGTTGACCCTGGCGCCCGGAAAACCCCGTGGATTTAATGAGGCGGTTGTCGGAGCCGGCGGGATTGACGTGGATGAAATTAATCCATCAACCATGGAGTCCCGTATTGCTCCCGGGCTTTTTCTCACCGGCGAGCTTCTTGATGTTGACGGGGACAGCGGAGGGTATAATCTTCAATTTGCCTGGAGCACGGGAGCCGTTGCCGGATTGTCACAGCACTGATTGACTTTTTTAAATCATCATAATGAACCCCTGGATGGCTGTGATCTTTGTACAGACATCATTGAGGTGTGATTCTGAATTGAATTCCGCGGTTATGGTGAAGGATATGAATTTGCTATTCTTGCTTGGTTTGTGATTTACCTGTCCTTCAATGCCATGTTCGACCAGGATCATTGAAATACTTTCATGCAGTTCGGGATTGTGCAAAAAAATAGATTTGAAGGTAATCTCGGACGGATAGTTAATCTCTTTTTTCATGGGTCAACGAATGTGGGATACTATGATATTTGTCAACCATATATACACGGGAATAGTAAGCAGCGGTAAACGGTCAATTGCCGGGTTTGCGGCCAAAGGGGTATCTTCATGAGCGGCATTAAGGCGTTTTGGAACTGCCTGTGATGGAGCATGGGCAATTTAATCTTGACTCGGTTGCGGGCACGTAGTCATACTGTTGATGGTGAACGCTTATGGAAATGATAAACTTAACTCTGCTCCAGCCTTTTATGATCGCATTGTTCCTGGGGGCGCTTCTCGGTTTTGAGAGGTCCTATACCTCGCGGATAGAGCATGAAGAGCTTGATTTTATCGGAGGAATCCGGACGTATTCCCTGGTGTCGCTCTTCGGTTCTCTGGCATCGTTCCTGGCGGAAAAATATGTGCCAGAGCTACTTCCGTTAGCATTTTTTGGAATTATCATTCTGGTGTCTATCTCATACTATATATCTTACTCCAAGCATGATGAAAGCGGCATTACCACGGAAGTCAGCATGCTGATTTGTTTTATAATAGGTGTTACCGTTCAAAAAAATCACCTGGTCCTGGCTCTTTTCATTTCCATTGTTACAACGGCCATACTCTATCTTAAAAAATATATGAACCGTATCGGTGAAAAGATTGAAAACGAGGATATTCGGGGAACACTGCTCTTCGCGATCATAACCTTTGTGATACTCGTTTTCGATCCTGATTTTAATTTTTATGTAAAAGATGTTGGTACACTGGGAAGCGGCTTATTCGAGCGATATCCCGATTTGGCAAACGTGAAGGTGATAAATCCTTTTACCGTGTGGCTCATGGTGGTGCTGATATCCGCCATAGGTTTTTCCGGCTACATAGCAATCAAGATACTGGGATCACGCAAGGGGATCGGGCTTACCGGATTCCTGGGAGGTCTCGCGTCGAGCACTGCCACGACAGTTACTTTTGCAAAGCGTAGCGCGGAGGCGGGCCACGGCGATCTGTATGGCACCTACGCCCTGGCGGTTATTCTGGCATGCTCGACCATGTTCCCACGGATTATCGTGGAAGTGCTTATTATAAATGCCAGCCTGGCCCCGAAGCTAATCATCGTGATGGGACTCATGATGTGTGCCGGTTTTGCCTTTTGTTTTATTCTCTGGAAGAAGAGCGGGGAAAAGAAGGTCAGCGATGTTGCTCTCAAGAATCCCTTTAATCTTATGCCGGCCGTGAAGTTCGGGGTCATTTTTGCCGTTATAATATTCATAGCCCGGATCACGGAAGTCCTGGCGGGCGACCGCGGTGTCTATATCATTAGCGTCCTGACGGGTCTCTCTGACGTTGATCCTATTACCCTTACGATGAGCCAGATTTCCCGGGATGATCCCACTAAAATCGACCAGGCAACCTTGGCCATAACGCTGGCCGCATTTTCAAATACCATCATGAAAGCGGGGATGGCCATCTTCCTCGGGTCAAAACAATTCAGGAAAACGGTACTGGCCGGCTTCGGCGTTATCCTCTTCGCGGGGATTCTCGGGCTGGTATTGAGCTATCTGCTGTGAAGCCGCTTTTCATCTTTCTCCTTACTTCGGGATTTTGCTGTAGTCTTCGAGAAATTTTTTCAAGCCGATGTCGGTGAGAGGATGCTTGATGATCTTCTGAAACACGTCAAAGGGAATTGTGGCGATATCGGCACCGATAAGGGCCGCGTTCTTGATGTGGAGTGGGTTCCGTATTGACGCAACGATGATTTCTGTCTGGAAGTCATAATTCGCGTAGATGGCGGATATTTCCTCGACGACTTCCATTCCTTCCGAGGATATGTCGTCCAGGCGGCCGATGAAAGGAGATATGAAACTGGCTCCTGCCTTAGCAGCCATTAGAGCCTGGACCGAATTGAAACATAAAGTGACATTAGTCTTGATTCCTTCTGAATACAGGGTCCTGACAGCACGGAGACCGTCTTCAATGAGGGGAATCTTTATGTTAATATTATCTCTGATCTTGGCAAGGTCCCTGGCCTCGCGGACCATGCCGTCGTAATCGACGGATATAACTTCAGCCGATACCGGCCCGTTTACTTCCTTTGCTACCTCAATGAGCACCTCCCGGTAGGGTCTCCCTATTTTGCTGACCAGTGTCGGGTTTGTCGTAACACCATCAAGAATACCAAGTTCTTTAGCGCGGCGGATTTCTTTGATATCAGCGGTATCTATAAAAAACTTCATACAAGCACCTCTTTCCGATTATTGATGATTAGATAGTCAGGAAAGCCCGGCTGTATGTCAAATAATATTGACATCAGCGGCTGTTTTTTCCACTATACGTCTGGTATGAAGGCATTTATCAGGAATTGTTACCACGAGCTGCTCGGCATTGTTTTTTCCCCGGCGGGAATCATCTTGCTTGTTGTACAGTGCCTTCTGTTAGGGTATACATTTTTTTCCGCCATGGACAGTTATAGCACGTTGAGCATGCCCATGGAAAACGGCGTATTACCTTCGCCTTCTCTGGAGCCCCATACAGAGCTGTTCGGCCAGGTCTTTCGCACCGGCTATTTATATCTGTGGCTCTGTCTCCCTCTTGTTTTTTCCGGTGTTATATACGGATATAATAAAAAAGTACGATTCAACTTCATCGGTCAGTTTTTTGGTATTGGACCGGCTCTGTACGCGAAAATAGTAGCGGGATGTTTGTATTACCTGTCGCTGCTGGCCCTGTCACTTCCGGCGGTATATTACTGGTCCATGGTGGGGGGAGATATCTACGCAAAAGAGCTGATTCTTCTATACGGAGGCTATGCGCTGTACGGGCTTTTCATGCTTACCTTGACGCTTTTCTTTTCGTCTCTTCTTGGGAACCGTATCGTCGTGTCTATCATTGTCATGGTCCTGGGGGGGGCTTCTTTCGGATATGATTTTTGCGGTGCTGTTTTGCCGCAATACTGTCCGACGTGGGCCTGGACCCTCCCGGTGGTGATGACTTATTTCGAAAGGGGATGTCTCTTCATGCCAGCCCTGGTATATTTTATGGTACCATTGCTCTCTCTTATAATATTGACAAATATCCTGTTAATGGTGAAGGGGAGAAAAAAGTCAATCCTCTTGGCAGTGTTTCTACCCCTGGTCCTCGCAGTTGCCTTTGGGACAGGGGCCGCAGTCAACCAGGGATTTTTGGATGAAAAAATTGATCTTACAGTCCATGAACATCTTTCAGCATCCTCATGCGTTTATCTGAACGCAGAAGAGCAGCTGAATTCGTATACATTTTACCAGGGAGTCACAATAGAGCCCCGGGCGGTCTTACCGGAGGACTACGGCCATCCCCTGGTAGTTTCTGAAAAAGATCTAAGAGATATACTGGTTGTGTATTGGGGATTGATTCCTCTCCTTCTGGTGTTCATCCTGTTGGTGCATGCGGTCAGGAAGAGCGGTATCTCAACAACCAGAAAAAGGGTGATAGTGGTGCCTGTCACCTGGCTGGTCATTATGGTGTCCCTTGCACTGGTACAGGATTATTATTTCAAGAATCGGGACTGGAAGATTTTCCCTTCTGTGCGGGAAATCCTCCCGCGCTGGGCCGGTACTGCGGGATGCAGATACTTCTCAGCTGCGGATAAAGATGCAGAAACAAAAATTCCGGAAACGAAAGCCATATCCCCGGCCAGGGACCCTAATTATATCTACGCGGGAAAGGAGTATCAAAAACTCCAGCGGTTTTTTAAAAAGCTTTCTGACCTGCAGGCGCGGCGCCGCAACAAGGTGCATATCGTTCATTACGGGGATTCGCTTATCTGGGGCGATTGCTATTCAAAGACTTTGAAGCGGCGCTTCCAGACGGAATTCGGCGATGGAGGCAGAGGCGTGGTGCCGCCGGTTGAAACCATGGCTACGGCGCTGCAGGACCATGTCAACAGGACATCGCCGGGCGGATTTTCACAGCACGTTATACGGCACGAGTTCCGCTACTTCGGAAAATTTTATGTCAGGCCGGAGGTAAATCCCCTTATAGGCTTTACCGGGGAGGGGACCATCGTAAGGTCACCGAGCTCGGAGATTCGCATGGAAGTCCCGGCTGGCTCGGCGAAGTGGAAACAGGTGAAGGTTTTTCTGCGTAGCCCGGAGAACAAACAGTCCGGTCCATCGGAATACCGCCTCAATCTTGATTACGGCGGAGGAACGGAACAGAAGGTGGTTACGCTGGGCCCCAGCGGCACCGGAATTGCCAGATGGGATATCCCGGAATCGGACAGGATCAGAATAGATTTTACTGGTTCCATGGGAGCGCTCCCCTCTCTCGATGCCATTGATGTCGAGACCGGAAGCGGTGTTGTCTACAGCACCATCGTCCGGATGGGTATTCACATGGCCTGGATGAACGCGGTGCCGGAGCAGCATCTGAAGCCCCTGGCGGAGATAAACCCGGACCTGCTTATCTTCCAGTTCGGCATCAACGAGGCAGCGTCGCTGGGGGCCTTCCCGGAATTTACAAAAGAGATACTCCGGAGCCAGATGCGCGAATGGCTCATGAAGGTGAAGCGGATTCTTCCCGAAACTGACATCCTTCTCATCGGGCCGCCGGAGAGGCTCCAGACCTATCAGGGCGGCCTTGCCACCATGAAGGAGACCCTGGTGGTGCGGGAGGTGCAGCGCGAAGAGGCGGAGAGGGCCGGCATCGCCTTCTTTGACACCTATGACAGCCTCGGCGGCGAAGGGCATATGCTGAAGATGGCGAACTCAGGTCTTGCCATGAAGGACTATACCCATTTCACCATGAGGGGGGGTGATGCCGCGGCTGAAGGGTTTTATACTTCCCTTATGAATGCATATAGGAAGGAAAATGATCGGCCGAAGCTCAATTTCCAGGCTGAAGAGAAAACAGCAATCCTGTTCAATTCCGCCACCTTCGCCTATTTTCTCGGAGCGGTCATCATCATCGTCTTCCTTCTTAAAAGATGGCCGGTGTTCAGATTCGGCTTTCTCCTCATCGCTTCCTACTATTTTTACGCAACATGGAAGCTGTGGCCCCTGGCGTGTCTGGCCGCGACTACGGTGACCGATTATTCCATGGCGCGTTTGATACAGAGGGCACGGGAACGAGGCGGCAGAGGAACCGTGTTTCTTGTTCTGTCCCTGGCAATCAATCTGGGGATCCTCTTCACGCTGAAGTATTTCGATTTCTTCTCGGATCTCTCAGGAAAGGCAATCAACGCCCTGGGTTATCAGGGGTCGGTGCCGATACTGAATATTCTTTTACCGGTAGGCATATCTTTTTACACGTTCCAGTCTCTGTCGTACACGATAGACGTGTGGCGCGGGAATATCGAACCGGAGAAAAACCTGATCAAATACGCGCACTACGTGTCGCTCTTTACCCAGCTCCTTGCGGGTCCCATTGTCAAGGCCCGGGATTTCCTGCCGGCCCTCAGGGACCGGGCGAGCCATTTCCTGGTCACCCATGAACATTTTTCAACTGCCCTGTTCCTGATCCTTGCGGGCCTGCTGAAAAAAGCCGGTGCCGACTGGCTGGGAGGTTCGATTGTTGACCGGGTTTACGCGAGCCCCCACATGTTCCTGCCCCTGGAAACTCTCACGGCGGTGTATGCCTACGGCCTGCAGATCTACTGCGACTTTTCCGGGTATACCGACATAGCCATTGGGAGCGCCATGCTCCTGGGCTACAACCTGACAGAGAACTTCCGCCGTCCCTACGCGTCTGCTTCGGTGAGCGAGTTCTGGCAGCGGTGGCATATCTCCCTGGGGAGCTGGCTACGGGATTACCTGTATATCAGTCTTGGGGGAAACCGTAAAAGGGTACTTTTCAATATCTTCATTACCATGTTCCTGTGCGGCCTCTGGCACGGCGCTGCAATTCCCTTCGTGATATGGGGGATCTATCATGGCCTTTTCATGATTGCAGAACGGGTCTTAAAACTGAACAGGGAAAAAACCGCTAATCCGTTCCTCCACGGGCTGAGGATTTTCATAACCCTTCACGCGGTCCTCTTCGGGTGGATCATCTTCAGATCGGATTCATGGGATACTTTTGCCGGAATTATGAGCTCGCTTTTCCGGCTGAAGGCAGGAGCGCCGAATGTAGATATTGTCCTGGTCCTGGTCTTGGCGGCGTTTTATGCCCTGCATTATACGCCGGTCCGCTGGAAAGAAAGCCTGAAATTGACGTGGGGAAGGCTGCCGGCCACAGCGCAGGGACTTGCCGCATCATGCGTTACGCTCTTTATCTATAATATAACTATTGCAGAAGTGAAACCCTTTATCTACTTCCAGTTTTAAGCGCTGAATCAGGTGACTGGATGGGCCGGACCGCTTTGGATTTCGTCTTACGGGAAATGCCGCCGCTGGTGGCGGCCACGCTGTTCTGGCCTATGTCAATGTAACCATAGCCTTTTAATATCTTCATATCAGTTTTGAGTCCGCGGGAAAGATTCCGTATGAGATAGAGGAACCCGTTAGCCTGCCTTCCGCTGAGGACGTAGGGCTGAAAGCGGATCTGCCTGTTGCGTCCGGCCAGGGGTATAACCTTTATGCTTTCCAGGGTGCCGTTGTTGTAATAAAAACCGACGGCGATATTATCGCGTTCAATTGGATTTATGTATCCGTTTATGAAATTTCCCAGGGAGTAAATAATGGGCTTTCCCCGGTATAGTTCTATCCCCTGGGGCCAGTGGGGATGGTGGCCGATGATTGCGTCAGCCCCGGCATCGATGATCTCATGGGCGATTGCTATCTGCTCTTTCTGGGGGATATGGGTCTGCTCGATCCCCCAGTGGAGCGAAACCACAACCTTGTTGTTATCCAGCTTGTAGGTGGCGATATCGTCCCTGATGAGGTCCAGGTCCAGGGGTGTGATGCCGGGAAGCGATTCCGTGGCATAGTATTCTTCCGGCGGCCTGTTGCAGTAGGCCAGGATGACAATGGTTGTATCGCCGTATGTAAGGATCACCGGCCGGCGTGCTTCGTCAAGGTTCCTTCCGCCGCCGGTATGGCGTATATTCAACCTGTCCAGGGTCGCGATGGTATCCACCATTCCTTCGTTGTTGTAGTCCATCAGGTGGTTGTTCGAAATGGACACGGCGTCAATCTTGAGGTCCTTGAGACACGCCGCGTCTTCAGGTTTGACCCTGAAAATGTACGGCTTCTCGACGACCGGCGTTCCCCGCTTGGTTATGGGAGACTCCATGTTGGCGAAGATGAAATCATATTTGAGGAGCTCTTCTTTTATCTTCCAGAAGGGATACTCCAGCCCTTTTTTGTGTATGTGTTTCTCCGCTTCATTGGCCAGAAGAATGTCGCCAACGAAGAGAATGGAAAAACGCTGGGTGCTCCGGGCGGACGCTGTGCTGATGCTGAAATAGACAGCGCTAAACAGGAGCGTCAGGAAGATGGATATGTGTATAATCCTCTTTATCATGGCTAATTAATAAAATCGAAAAAAGCAATGCCTGTCAATTCATATATTTTATTTGAGATGCCACCGGGGTTACTGCCCCGGGAAAAATATCCAGTTCAAACACCTGCGTATCTCCGGCGCGGTCATGCCGAATCCGAGGTAACAGCCGTCTATCCATATTTCAAAATGAAGATGGATTCCGTAGTCTTTTCCTTCGGCCTCGCCTGCCAGGCCGGAATTGCCGGCCCATCCGATCCGCTCTCCCTTTGAAACGCGGGTGCCGACGCGGATGGAACGGTCGATGCGGGACAGGTGGTTATAGGCCGTGACAATGCCGTTGCGGTGGTCTATCCATACTTCCCGCCCGCCGAAGGAGCGCTTTATGAACGTCGCCGGGTGAGACCGGTGATAGGCCGAGCGCCTGTTCCAGTCTTCCATGTCCGGGGCCAGGTACTCTTTGTCCGCCTTGATCACGGTGCCGGCGTCAGCCGCGTAAATGGGCGTTTTTTTTGTAAGCGGCAGCGGCGTGTAGGAATTATTGTTATAATAACGATATATGTCTATGCCGGCATGGCGTCCGCCGCGGTACGTCCGCTGAGCGTTGGGATAGCAATAGTCTTCTGCCGGCAGGAAAGCATTCCTGACAGGGAGGCACAGCCCCCGGAGACGCTCGTCATAGAATTGGATCCGGGAAGAGCCGAGATATATCTTGATTTCGGCTATGGAGGCAAAGTCATTTACAGCTCCGCCGGGAGGAATGTAAATACGGAACATGCTGGCGTCGACGCCTCCCAGGTCTATTTCGATGCTGTCTTTCCGTGAAACTTCCGCAGCGGCAAAGTCAAACCAGTCGCCGTCGAGGAACTGGAGCTTAAATGATTTGAGGGTTCTATACCCGTCTTTTTTCCCTGGATGCACAATGATTGAGGTCATGAGGCGCTTAACGCCGAAGTCTACTGAAATCCAGTGCGGTCCTGGCCCCGATGAGGATATCCAGCAGGTCCCGGGATCACCATCAAAGGCTTTTATCGCCCGGTAGTTTGAGCTGTGCATGGAGCTGGTCCTGATTATAACTCTTCGCGCAGTATTCTGGCCGGTTATGATATAATCTTCGTTAGTGATAAAGGGTTCAGCATCGGCTGTGAATATCAGCAGACAGATGGATAATAAGGTAATTATAAATGGCCGTGGCATGTTGTGGTGATAATTTTCAGATCATAGTAAAATAATGGAGACAGCAGGCAGCGAGGAATTTCTTTGTTGATCCCCGGGAATGGCTGCCGCCGGCCTTTACAGCCGGCGGCTCCAGTACATCTCATGGTAACTAATGAATCAATTATTTGGGTACAACCTGGAACGTCACCCTTCTCTGATCCGCGCTATTAGGATCGGCCCCTGAAAGGGTCTCTGAAGAACCGACGCCGCGGTAGGTGAGTTTGGAAGACGTTATCCCGGCCTTGCCCAGGGAATCGTACACTGCCTTGGCCCTGTCGGTGGAAATTTTTGTGTTGCCCGGCTTGTTCCCTTCGGCTGATTCAGGGCCGCGGCCGTCAGCATGTCCCCGAATTTCGAGGGCATAGCCGTCAGGCAGCTTGTCGAGGATTCCCTTTACAACCGGCGCCGCTACTTTTGCCCACTTGTCCCATTCCTGAGCGGGGACTTTCGAGCTCTTGTAGCCGAACCCGGTTACCGGGTATTTCGCCAACTGCTCATTTGATACGGAGACCAGATTTGAATCAACACCGACTTTCTCAGGCTCCTTTACCTGCTCTTTCGCGCACGATACAATGAAAATTGTTGCTATGATAATTGTGATTGCTGTTAATACTTTTTTCATTACTGCACTCCTTTTGAATGAAATTATATGAATTGGACATCATTAAATATATTTGTCAAATATATTTTAGCAAGAATTTCATATCTATTTTGCCACATGCGCCACAAGGTATGAAAATCAGCCAGGATGAGGGATAATTAAAGATTTGACAGGTCCGGACAAAAAATTTTATATAACAATTCAGGCTGTTTCATCCATGAAAACGCGAACGATACAGGCATACCAGATCTCCAACGCAGTGGTTGACCTCATATACAAGGCAAGCTTCAACCTTCCCTACGCCGTTGAGAAACGCATTGATGCAATGCTGAAAACTGAAGAATCGGAGCTGGCCAGGACGACATTGAAAATCCTGCAGGAAAACAACGGGATCGCAGGAGCCGAAGGGCTCCCCCTGTGCCAGGACTGCGGCGTGGTGATTGTCTTCATCGAAATAGGCCAGGCGGTGCTGGTCGAGGGCAGCATAACGGCAGCGGTCAATAGCGGCGTGGAAGAAGCCTATAAGAAATTCAGCCTGCGCAAGTCCATTGTTGCTGATCCGCTGAAGCGGAACAATACCGGGACCAACGCGCCCGCCTTTATACATACTGATCTCACCGATGGGGACCGTCTCTCAATCACCGTGTACCTCAAGGGCGGCGGATCGGAAAACATGTCGGCCCTGAAGATGTTCAGGCCCACGGACACGGCGGAAGCCATCATCGACTTCATCGAGGAGATCGTGGTCACGGCCGGTCCCAATCCATGCCCGCCCCTCTTCCTGGGCGTGGGCATCGGGGGCACCGCCGATACGGCAATGCTCAATGCTAAAAAAGCAGTCCTCCGTGAGGCAGGGATGCGCCACCCCGATCCCGTGTACGCCGGCCTGGAAAAACGCATAGAAGAACGGCTTAACGCCACCGGCGTCGGTCCCCTGGGATTCGGCGGCAGGTCTACCGCGGCGTGGGTCTATATACGGGAAGCGCCGACCCATATTGCCATGCTCCCGGTGGCACTGAACATGAATTGCCATTCCTTGAGATTCGGGAAAGCAGAATTATGATGAAGGATTGGAAAAAAATTGAAACGCCGGTGAGCGCCTCCCTGATCGAATCGCTCCATAGCGGCGACCGTCTTCTGCTGTCCGGCACTGTGTACACGGCGCGGGACAAGGCGCACCAGCGGCTATGTGCCATGGCGGCCAGCGGCGAGAACCTTCCCTTTGATCCGGCGGGACAGGTGATCTACTACATGGGGCCGAGTCCCGCGCCCCCGGGAAGGGTCATCGGCTCGGCCGGGCCCACCACGTCGTCCCGGATGGACGCCTTCACCGGGGATATTCTCAAGATGGGCGTGAAGGGAATGATAGGCAAGGGGAAGCGCGACGCCGCCACCCGCGATCTTTTGCAGCAGTACCGCGCTGTTTATTTCGCCACCTTCGGCGGCGCCGGCGCGTACCTGGCGAAGCGCATAACCGGATCGGAGCTTATCGCCTTCGAGGACCTGGGGGCAGAGGCGGTATACCGGCTCCGCGTCGAGGATTTTCCCATCATCGTTGTTAATGATACACACGGCGGCGACCTGTATGAAGATGTACTTCGAAAAAGAAAGTGAGTTCACCGAATTCAAGGATGAATTGCGGCGCCGCCTTGCGGCCCGGCCGAACCGCGACCTGGAGGAGAGCGGGCTGAAGCACTCGGCGGTGATGGTGCTCCTCATGAACAAGGACAATGCCTCCCATGTGCTCCTCACCCGGCGCACGGAAACGTTGTCGACCCACAAGGGACAGGTGGCCTTCCCCGGCGGCGGCATGGATGAACACGATGACGACTACCGGGCGGTCGCGTACCGCGAGACCTGGGAGGAAGTGGGGATCACCCGCGAAAAAATCGAATACCTGGGCCGTTTCGACGATTACATTTCCATATCAGGGTTCCACGTCACCTGCTTTGTCGGCGTTATTGAATATCCATACGAGTATACTCTTAACAGGGGAGAAACCGAAAGTATTCTCAACGCGCCGCTGGCCATGTTCGTGGATCAGAAGTACGACCGGTATGAGCTGTACAACTACAAGGGGAAGGATTACCGGGTGTTTTTCTACTACCACGAAGGGTACGAGATCTGGGGCCTGACGGCGCGGATACTTACCGACTTCGGGGAGAAGATCTGCCGTGACTAGAAGGTGTACCGGAACCCGGCGGTAAAATCGACCATCATCCCGGTTGAGCTTTTCTCAAAAAAAACAAGATATTCCGGCGTTACGAAAATCGCGTAATGATCATTGAAACGCCATGCCGCATCGCACCTGATCGCCAGGTGGGGGTCATAGTACCGGTAATCAGAGTAGCGGTACAGGCCTTGAATCCGGAATTTACCAATATCCTCTGACATGATATGAATCATATATCCGCCCCCCAGGATGGGCGAAATGGAAAAGCCTTTTGGTAAGTCAATGGTGTACCCTATTAAAAGGGTCAGCGGAATTATATGGTATGTTTCGATATTTTTCTTTTTCGGGAAAACATAATAATAGGCCATCTGGAACCTGAGGAGGCTGTTTTTTATCGCCAGGTTTGATACGCCGCCGCCGGCGATGAAACCGACGCCGGCCCGTGCGACGGAATTGTATGACCCCACCGGGATAAATCCTGACGGTCCGGCAAACAGATCCCATGCCGTTTTCAAAGGCGCTCCCGGTATGGCAGGCTCCCCCTTTTTTGCAGGCTCTATCCTACCAGTATCGCCGGCCGGAATAAAATAGGGCTGGAATTTTGTGATGAGACGTTCCGTGTCCCGGGGCACAGTGTTGATGCCGGCCGTCTCCGTTACCGCGGCGACAAGAGTGCTCATTTTAACATCAACCAGGTACAGGGTGATGACATAGGATTCAAGCGCCTTTTCCTGCAGCAGATACTTCCCGGCACCCTCTTTGCCGACCTGCCGGTTGTAGGTTGTGGTGGCAATTCGCACGGTTCCGTACACCACCCGGTCAGCTTTAAGGATGCTTGCGATGCGAAGCGCGCAGGCGCGGTCATAACAGGCGCGCTTTAAATTGTTCTTTTCAATGGCCTTGGATGTGGAGCGTTCCGAAGTAAGATCGCAGTTTTTGATGCGGTCAATCTTGCCGCGGACGATATCGCTTACCTGGGTTGAAGATGTTTCAGGGCAGTTTACAGCACCGAGGTTGACAAACACGGTGTCAAAAGATTTTGCCTGGCCCGCTCCGCTCATGAACAGAGAGCATAGTATCAGGAAAAAAATATGTATTTTGGGCATATGTATATCCTTCCCCGGAGTTGCGTTAATAATTATGGTGTGTCGGATAGTGAATCAGGAGCTGGATACCCCGCTCCCGGCCGCGTTTATTTGTTGACGCACCTGTATAATGGTGCTTTTTACATATGTCAATATGTTTTTCAGCAGGGTATGTGCAGTTAGCCAGGTTATTCCATCGGCACACTACATTCAGGGGGACGGCCATGGGGAAACGGAAGAAAAAGCTCATAGATAAAAAATTCCAGATCAGGACCATGCTTTCCGTTGCGGTCATCGCAGCGGTTTTTTTCACGATGTGCATCGCGGCGGTTGCATTTTTTACTTTCAACACGAGGATGAAAATTGTATCGGAAATAGACCAGCTCAACCAGGCGGTAAAGACCGAGGATGATATCGTCAAAGCCTTCGCGGCTTTTGCCCGCAGCGCTTCAGTGAGTCCGGTAAAACTGTCTGTGGAAAACGTGAACAAGGACCATGGTAAAAGCATGGATACGATAAAAAACCATATCACCATGCTGAAAAATCTTATCGACTGGTACAGCTGTATCCTTCTTGGCGTCATAGGTCTTGCAGTACTGGCCATCCTGGCTTGCTGTTTTTACATGATCCGTCTCACCCACCGTATATCGGGCCCCATCTACGTAATGACCCGCATTGTCCAGGACATGATTGACGGCAGGGAGCCGCAGTTCCGGGGCCTGCGCGACAGGGACGAATTCAAGGAACTGTACGCGAAGCTTGTGGAGCTGGGGGAGAAGATGAAGAAGAAGCGTTGATAAAAAATTTTCCAGCACATGGTCCCCGCCTCCATGCAACACGATGCGGACAGTAAATGCGTTTCATTTTTATGGAAGCTGCACCGTAACCGACCCGGTATTATTGCTTTTATTCAATTCACAAATTCTGGTCCTGCCGTGACCGTCACTATCAGCGACTGCGTAAACTGTATGGGCCCCGGATGAGGGATTGCTCCACGTGAGGTGCACGGCACGTTCAGTACAGGGCACAACCGTTGGATTGAGGCTCGCTCTTCCTATGAGCGCGCCGCCGGACAATGGATTGCCGTCATAAAATGCCACCATCACGCTGGTCGAAAGGCTGCGCGGCCCATTGTTGCGAATCAGGGCAGTAACCGTGATGGATGATGGAAAACCTGAAACATCAGCCGTAACGCCGGGTACTGAAAGATCTGAATCAGCAACGGCATTGAAAATTTCCGCCTGGCGGTAGTGATTGTTGGTCACCCAGTATGAAGCTTCAATCACCGGGATCAGAGCTGTTTCACTGCAGTTGGTGACATGGTAATCCCCCTGGTTCCAGATCTTTGCCGTGTTGGGCCATGTCTTATCGCGGTCACCGAAGACGATGATGCCGGCATGACCGAAATTAAAGGCGTAATTGTTTGCAGCGACCACTATCTCCGCCTGATTATCGTTATCCACGTCTGCGATCACGGGGACCTCGTAGAGAGTCCCTGACCCGACGTGGACTTCATACAGGGCGATGCCGTCGGTTCCCCTGAATATTCGGAAAAAGTGCTCGTCGTTAAGGGCAATTTCATTTCTCCCATCGCCGTCAAAATCAAAGGCGGAACAGCCCACCATTCCTGAACTGTAGTCCCTGATAACGGCACGCCATTTGACCGAGCCGTTCGTTTCAAGGAGAAAAAGTCCGCCGGCTGTGGTTACGGCGATTTCCGGTTCGCCGTCGCCGTCCGCGTCGGTAATGACCGGAGCGGAGCCGCTCAGCGAGTATGGCGGATTGGCAGGATACTCCGGTCCTTTGGGCAGGTCGACAGGGCCCCATTTAACCGTCCCGTTGTGCTCCAGGCAGTATACCTGCGGGCAGGTAGTGCCGCGTGCGACCAGTATGATTTCCGGGTTCGGATCAGAATCGAAATTTCCGGCAGCGCTGAATCCCTGTGACAGAGACGCATTCTGCCAGTACACGGTACCGTTCGAGCGGTATGCGGTATTGCCTATCACGATTTCCGGGTTGCCCACAAGGTCAAGATTGACAATACAGGAATTACGGCGTGTGGAAGAGACAGGCGCAGTCCACAGTGATGCCCCGGTGCTGCTCACAACAGAAACATCGGTAAGTATTTCCGGCGAGCCGTCATGATTGATATCAGCCAGAGAAATTCCGGTAGATAAGCTGTAGTCGGCCGTGGCGCTTCGCCACAGAAAAGTACCGTTATTATTGAAGGCAAGGATGCGTATGGAACCACCAGCACCTCCGTTCATTCCCTCGCGTGCGATGATTTCCGGAAGTCCGTCATTATCGATATCACCAACGGCGATATTGCAGCCAGGCGAGATATTGTATCCGGTGACCGAAAAGAGCTCCCCGTTGCCGTCGCCGCTTACAGCCCGCAGAATTCCATTGTTCATATAATCACCGGCGGTGAAGGTGAGAAAGACAATGTCGGGGATGTCATTGGTGTCAACGAGACCGTCCCCGTTGTCGTCATTCAGGTTGGCTACGGCCGGCGCGCTCATGACCTGGATCGACGCTGGATTCACGGTACTGCCCATCCACTCCCATTCTATAATAGGATTGATGCCTCGAACCGATGGTGCGCAACCCCCGGCAGCCCCGATGCAGCTGGGCGAAAACATGAATGGAACCGTATCACCCGAACTGTCAGCTATCATGTTGGAACAGCCGCACAATCCAGCGAGAATGCAGGTGATTATCCCTGCCATGGCCGGATGAAGGTGTTTAAAAAACATAACGAACCCCCTCAACAGTTAAAACAATAATAATACACCACAGCCTTTATTATGCCTATTTATATTATTGCGCCGGTACTAATGGAAATGAAATCTGCTATATGGGAGTTGATACTAATTATAAGCTGCATATAGGCCGCATACAGCTTTCATGTCAATGAATTAATTGATGCATCGAAAACCTGATAATGGGATTGCATATATCATAACTATTTATTTTACCGCACCAATCAGGATACAGTTTCTATTGTATCAGCATATATACCGGATTTGATCCGGGCACGGTATATACTGCGGCTGGAGGGGAAAGAAGACCTGTTATCGGGTCAATATCATGTATGGCCATGGCAGGGGATGAGGACGCATGGGTTGACACATAGAGATACCTGCCGTTGGGATGCACGGTGAGATAAATCGGATAGGTAATTGATGGAATCTTTGCCGGAGCAAGGGGCGACGGTATGCCGGTGGCTTTATTGATTCTGAACATAGAGATGCTGTTGTCAGACACATTCGCATGGTAGCAAAAGTCTCCTGATGGATGAAAGACTATATCGCCGTTCGCATCCGGAACTGTAACAGTGGACGGTGTCAGGAGTGAAAGCTGACCGGTTGACTGATTGATCCGGAACATGGCGATTTGAGTCAAAGGGGTTGTCTCTGGCTGCTGAATGACGTATATAAACTGTTCTGATGGATGAATCTTGGGAAGAATCGAATTGGTTATGCTGGGTACCGTCGCCGGCGACAGGGGTGAAAGCAGACCGGTTGAGGTATTGATGCTGTACTGGGATATGGTACTGGTGCCGTAGTTGCAGACGTACAAATAATTGCCTCCCTGATGGATCGCCATGCCCTGGGGAGTGGGGCCGGTCGCTACGGTTGAAGGGCTCAGATTTGTAAGGAGCCCGGTGGCCGCATCGGAACGGTACATTGATATTGTGTTGCCGCCGCTATTTGATGAATACACAAATCCGGTTGCATTATGCACGATGATGAATGCGGGACTTGCGCCGGCAGCTACAAAGGGAGGTATCTTCTGGGTCAGAAGGCCGGTGACTTTATTGACCGAATACATGTAAATATTATTGCTGTTAATGTTGACCGCGTAAAGATGGTTTCCTGACTGATGGGGTGCTATCCACCAGGGCATTGTTCCGGCCGGTACGGTCGCCGGTGAAAGCAGATTCAGATGTCCCGTCGAAGAATCAATGCTGTACATGGATATGTTGTTGGTGCCGCTGTTGGTGACATACATATAACGCTGCGGCTCCCATTGCGGGAAAAAAAGCAGTTCTTTCCCGCTGCCGGTGTCGTGGATCATGTCGCTGCAGGCTGAGAAGAGCAACGAGCCTGCTATGGTTAAGATAAATAATAGTTTCTGCATGCATTAGTATGGATTAAAATGTATATTGATTGTCAATTATTATAATATTGACGGCAGTGCCGGTTTTTTACTTGTGCCAATGCAAAAATAGTGTAAATTGCGATTAAAATGAAAACCTCTGCTATTCCAGAAAAAAATTGACTAAAAAAATGTCATTTCAGGCAATTGAATTACACTATATGTATGAAGAATGGTTATTCCCAAGGGAAATTGTATGATAAAGAATTTTCGATATGGATCTGTTAAGTTGCCTATTACAGCGATAATTGTCTTCATCGGATTATTGTCATCAACGGCATGTTCGGATATGATGAAGGCATATAATCAGAAGAAATTTCCTCTCCTGTTTTTCCCCGGGTCATTAAATCGCGCGCCGGTCCTGGATGACCTTTTAGTAGACGGGTATGATGCAGGTTCCATAACCCTTGCAAGACCGACATTATCCGTCACCGGTGACCCACTCCCCATTGTAAATGCCTATATAGGGCTGGAAAGCGGGATTACCATCACTGGCTCAACAGTAACGGGTTCGATTGAGGGTCCTGTTGATGTTTCAAACAATGATTACATATTCGACGGCCTTACTGACAGGACCAGATATCGGATTATCGTGGTTGCATCAAACAGTCATGGAAATTCAATGGAGTATATTACGCAGCAAACCAGGGGCTCCGGGTTATGGACCTGGGTGTCGGGAGATAATACGTTAAACCAGAGCAGCATATACGGCACAAAGGGTGTTCCCGCCGCTGCCAATAAACCGGGTGCCCGGTGGCAATTTGTTTCGTGGATCGATTCATCAGACAACCTCTGGCTGTTCGGTGGCAATAGCGGCGGTGGCAGCAGTTTTCTGAATGATTTATGGAAGTTTGATGGCACAATGTGGACCTGGGTATCGGGGGATAATACGTCAAACCAGGCCGGTGTATATGGGGCGAAAGGAGTGGCTGCTGATACCAATAAGCCGGGGGCACGATTTCGATCAGTATCATGGATTGACTCATCAGACATCCTCTGGCTGTTCGGAGGAAATAATGATGATTTATTTAGTGATTTATGGAAATTTGATGGAACCAGATGGACCTGGGTATCGGGAGATAATATCGTAAATCAGGCAGGCATATACGGTACCAAAGGAGTTGCTGCGGATGCAAATAAGCCTGGCGGACGTGATCTTTCAGTGTCATGGATCGACACATCCGACAACCTGTGGCTTTTTGGCGGCGGCTTGATCAACAATAATAACGATTTATGGAAATTTGACGGCTCCCGATGGACATGGGTATCGGGCGATAATACCGCAAACCAGAGCGGCATTTATGGCACGAAAGGTGTGGCATCGGATAACAATAAGCCGGGGGGGCGCTGGGGTTCAATCTCATGGATTGACTTATCCGGAAACCTATGGCTTTTTGGCGGTATGGGTATTGATGGATCAGGTAGCCATGGGTCATTAAATGATTTATGGAAATTTGATGGAACAAGATGGACATGGGTATCAGGGGATAATACTATCAACCAGACCGGTGTGTACGGCGCCAAAGGGGTTGCCGCTGATGTCAATAAACCGGGGGGGCGCTGGGCTTCAATTTCATGGATAGACTCAAATGACAACCTGTGGCTGTTCGGCGGCGTCAGCCAGGATCTGTCTAATTTTATATTCTTCAATGATTTATGGAAATTCGACGGTTCACGATGGACATGGGTATCAGGAGATAACATTGTAAACCAGCCTGGCGTATACGGCACCAGAGGAGCGGCAGCGGCGTCCAATAAGCCCGGCGCCCATGCTCATTCGGTTTCATGGATAGATTCAAATGGCAATCTGTGGCTCTTCGGTGGAGTAACATATGCGACTCCAGGGAATTTTGGCTTTTACAATGATTTATGGAAGTATTCACCGGAATAAATAAATGAAAGAATTTTTCAAGTGATCGTTCGATCAGGTGCGTTCCGGTATTTATATAATAACATGTCAAATAATGCATTGAGAACCAGCCGCGCCCCCTGGCTGTCCGGATTTGTGCTGATTGGTAATGTTGTTCGATAATAATGACCGCCGATATGGCTTATCCTTCCCTTTCTGCCGGTGCAGATCCTGTCTGATTTAATTAAAATGGAATTGATTGATACCAGAACCATTAGCACCACCGACAGTATCCCAGCCGGAGGTAAGATTGTTATTAATATGGACTAGCCTGGAGTAACCTGCCATAGTATCCATAATAATCAATCCGTCATTTCTTAAGGAAACAAAATGCTTCGGTCCATAAAAAGACCCTATAGGTGTTTCCGGTCCGCTGAGGGCCTGTGAACCGTAATTTCCAACCAGTGAGAAGGTACTGCCGGAAATCTTCACCTTCAGGATTTTATATCCGTCAGCGCCGTTGTTGTTGGCAATATAAGCATAAGGCCACTTTACCTGTATATCCAACGGATTGTTAAGCCGGCTTGTTATAATGGTATTGGAAATGGATGTACCGACGATGTCACCGTTACCGGAATTAGCGTCAGGATCATATTTAATAATTGCGTCGTATGGAGCTCCGCCATAATTAACCTGACCGACAATATAGAGCATGCCGTCTGGCGCGGCGTCCATACCGTTGATAGATGTAATGGTGTAAGAGCCGGTTATAAGGTTTTTTGAAAGAGATTCTTTAGTACCATAAAGATTATTCTGATATAAATCAAAACCATTATAATAAAATGTTCTGTTAAAATATCTATCAACGGCAACATAATCTTGGTATACATTCGCTATTATAACTGGGTTTGTTCCATTTATATCATCCAGCCGCATTATAGTTTCTGTATTTTGATCAACTATGTATATTCTTCCCCTTGAATCAAAATCGATATCCATCGGCTGCTCGAATCTGGTTATCACATCCCATCCGCTATGCATGTTATTTTTTATTGCAACACGCTGATTAAAAAAATCAAGAGCTATTATTTTTGTCTCAAACAAAGACATTATTACCGGTATGCTCACAGTTTCCCCGGCCGGCAGGTTCGCTATGGCACTTCCCCGGAATGACGCAGCCGCGCTCGGATCGCCTGGTGCCACATAAGCGGTAACCTCGAACTGGCGCAGGTTGCCGGCAGGCACGGTTAATGATATGGCGCCATAGGGTGAGAAGTTCTTTTCAATGAGACCTATGTCCAGTCCTGCAACGCGGACTTTAATGGAGCTGAATGCAGCCGGCGCTGTCTGGGCTATGGCGTCGCGGGTGAAGAAACGGAGCACCCGGTCTATCATGGATGGGTTCACAGATGCATGGTCAGCGGCATGTCCGATATTTATGATTACAGTAGACGTCTGCCCCAGCAGGCCCGTGCGGCGCTCGGAATCGGAGCATGTGAGAGTAGACAATAAATATATAATAAACAAAACGTATACAGCAATGACAGAAATGCGTTTCATGATGTTATACTCCTTGCAACATTCTTTCTGGTTTTGACAGGAAGTATTTATAATATATAACTGAAACTAATTTATCAACAATTTTTATATCCATCAAGGTGAGGATTTCAACTAAATATGGGCTAACTCAACGGTTTTTAGATGAAAATGTGCAAATAGGAATAGATAAAATATTATAAAGACATGATTATTTCCGCCAGCTGGTCCGCGCCGTTGACGTCGAAGGTAACATCGGCGCACTCCCGCAGGCGGCGTCCCTGATCGCAGAAGCTGGCGGGCACCACTTCGAATACAGCTTCCTTACCGAAATACCGGCACTCCCAGTAGTAGTTATATGACGCGGAGGAGATGACCAGGTCAACGGCATTATAACAATCCGCGACAGGGAATATGCCGGCGCCGTCCATGTTGGTGGTATACACCACATCATAGTCGCCGTCTTTTTCTATATATGAATATTTTTTCCTCAGTTTCTCAAAATATCCCTCACGGAAATTAAGGCTTATGAGACACACGGGCCTGGATCCGTTTGCGCCCAGCGCCTTCAGCGCCTCGTCCCGGGGAAGTATCTCGTCCCTGTTCCTTATAACGAGTGGGTTTATCGCCTCCATTTCAATGACTGCTTTGAAGGGCTCAATGGCGATGACGCGGTCATACTGGTCACGGGTGAAGGATATAACCGTGTTCCCGTCAGAAAAGGAGAAGAAGCGGTTGTCCACCTGGGAGCAGATGAATATCTTTTTGCAGTCAAGGGTGTCGATAAAATGATGCAGGGTAAGCCACATGCGATCAACGATGAGGATGTCCGGTTTGAATGTTGTAATGGCCCGGTACAGGTTTGAAGATGTATGCTTTTCTATAGAAACTTCCGATGGGTCGGTCACCTTGGGGATTTCACCGTGCGGCACGTGCAGCCGGTCCATGACATGGACCCGCTCCGGCGGGGTGTTGCTCAGTATGAGATACCGGAACGTTTCGCCGCGGCGCCGGAGGGCATTGAAGATTGACATGCCCTGTACGACGCGGCCCACGCCGTCGGAGCCGGAGGTATAGTAAAGGATGTTCACAAATCCGCAGTTGCCGTAAAATCCGAAATCAACCTGGCCGATTTCGTTCGGATAGAAGGTGTCCCAGTTGGCGCCGCTGATGTCATTGAAGAAAACAATACGCTCGTTATTGTTGGAGGCGTCTTCCTCTTTTTCATCAATTACATAAAAACCCTTGTTGATGATGCCGACAAAACGATGAGGCCCGAGAAACATATCCGATGGTGCTGCGGGATTTCTTTCAAGGGTTCCTATAATTGCCGAAAGGTTTTTATCGTACTGAATTATCTGGTTTTCAGCTTGAACACTTTGATTGACACGGGCCACATATACATAGTTGCTTTTTACAATCACATCCCATGCTTGTGAAGACCCCCCCAGACTGATGGTGGTAATTGTCGTTTCTGTAGAAGGATTATATTGTAACACGTTATTACCATAGGTGATATAAAGCATGCCTGTTGATTCATCAACAGCCATTCCTCGGCTATCAGTTATTGCACCAATACCCGGCATTCCGGCATCCGGTGCCGGTGGATAATTATTGGTTCCATTATAATTGCACCTTTTTAAGCGGAAAAAAGTATTTGATATGTAATAAACAAAATTTTGTTTTTTATCAATTGCAAGGGCAATGATTCCGCTGGATTCCCCAAATCCAATAGGAATAGGGTCTGCGGTATTAATATTTTGAAATACGAATATATAATCCTGGCCGCTTTGACCGCTCGCATTTGCCATATATATATTTCCTTTCTGGTCATAATCGATGTCATAGGGTTGGAAATAAAAAACGGTCCCGGTTGGAAAGTAATAAGACCAATTATTAGTCATCCAACCGGCGCCTGACATGCCGAACCCTGATATGTTGTTTATTTGAACAAGGCGTGGATTATATATTCCGCCTTGTGTGCTGTTATCGCCTATATCGGGGATGACAATTCTCGTCTCATTCAATTCCATCACCACCGGCACGCTTACGGTTTCCCCGGCCGGCAGGTTCGCAACGGCCGTTCCCCGGAATGACGCAGCAGCGCTCGGGTCGCCCGGCGCCACATAAGCGGTAACCTCGAACTGGCGCAGGTTACCGGCGGGCACATTCAGGGATATGGCCCCGTAGGGGGAGAAGTTCTTTTCGATCAGACCAAAGTCAGGACCTATAACACGCACCTTGATATTGCTGAAGGTCGCCGGCGCAGTCTGGGCTATGGCGTTGCGGGTGAAAAAGCGGAGCACCCGGTCGAGTATTGACCGGTCCGCTGACGCATGGTCTGCTGCGTGGCCGATGCTCAGGATTACCGTCGACGTCTGTCCCAGGAGCCCCGTGCGGCGCTCGGAATCGGAACAGGAAAAAAGTAATATTGTCAGCAACATAAAAGCACTACTTATCTGGTAGGCGGCGTAAGGTTTCATCAGGGGACCCCTTTTCCGGATTTTCTTTCTGCTGAATTAAAGGTATAGTAAACAAGGTATTTGTCAATATTTTTTTGTCAGGAACCATGATTAATTGACACTATATTAATGTTCGAATAATCGCTGTTTTCCAGGGAATTATCTATACATTTAGATGAATATTGGCTAAAAGGAAACCAGAAAATATAGTGGTCTGAAAATTCTCCGGGTGAGTTTTTACGATTAATAATTGACACTGAATAACGTTTTAAAAGATCATAAATAATATCCGTTCCACTTCCATGATCAATTTCTGCCCCTGCTAATAATAAGGGGCACCTATACCTTTGCGGGGAAGGTGCTGTAATGAAAGAAAAAATACGTTCCGGATGCCGCATTATTGCAGCGGTTCTTTTGAACCTGATGCTCGTCTCTGTCACGGCCGGTTGTTCTAATCTGTATAATGACATATTGGATAAGAAAAAATTACTCCTCTTTCCCAGACCGGGCCATGGGAACGGGTTGGTGCAGAAAAACGCCGTTGGTCCCACGAAATCGAAAACGCTGCGCACGCTTGACTTTACGCCGTCCAATAACAATGCTGTTTTCATTGCGAAGAGTGGAAATGACACAAGTGGAAACGGGACTGTAGAGCATCCATACCTTACTATCAAAAAGGCCATTACCGACTGCAATGCGATGCGCCAGGCTGTGGTTATCATGGATTCGGGGATTTATGAAGAGAAGGGTTTTGAGTTCACCGGAAATTTCAGGAAACTAGTTGCAGCACTAGGAAAAGCGCCGGTTGTGAGGCTTCTGGTAAATACCGATTATGTGGAAGCCGGCGATACAATTGTAAATGAAACTATTTTTAATATTACTTCTACATCTCAGGTAAGAACGGGAAAGCTTCCCAATGATTCTTGTGTAATAGCGTATAGTGAGGGAGATGGGAGATTTTTAATTGTGAATAATAGTGGCCAAATAATTGTTCCGGAGAAGATATTTGAAGCAGGTTCTGTTGAACACAAATCAATCAGTGTTTTAAGCAATAACAATTTCTTTATATCATGGGGCAACCAATTCGTTATTTATGACAATAATGGTGTATTATTAAAAGAAAAAGCGCCATTTACCGCATCTGGTTTAAGAAATGAATCAGTAACTCTTGGCAATGACAATGTAGTTCTCGCGGTTCAGAACTCAACGGGAATTCTTAAGTTCAAGATATTTGACAAGAACGGAATTGAATTGGTTCCTGAGAAAACTGTTTCGGAAAAATCAACAAACGGAATAAGTTTGTTTTCGTTATCAAGATTCAGCAATGATAATTTTGTAATTTCATATTTCTGCTCACGTAAAGGGTATTTTAAAATATATAACAAAAGCGGCAATGTAGTTGTTCCTGAAACTGAGTTTGATTCTTTATTTTCGAATGGATATTCAACAAGAACAGATGTTTTTACAGATGATTGTTTTGTTATCGTTTATACTGCTTCTGACAATAATGCTTGTTTTTCTATATGGAGTCCTGATGGTGAAAATGTTGTGGCAAAAAATACTTTTATAACAGGCTCAGCCGGACAGGGACAATATGATGTTAATGTAATTCAAGGGAATATGTTTGTAATTTCGATAAGCAGATTATCTGACAACAAGGCTGTGTATTTTGTTTATGACCGTGAGGGGACATCTGTCCTTGATGGTATAGTATTTAATGAAAGTGAGGTTTTGGGAATCAACACTGAAATCTTTAACAATGGGAATGCGCTAATTGCATATAGGAAAAGTAGTGGTTATCTGACGATACGAAACTTGTTTCACGCACCGGCCATCAGGGTCTCTGCTGATTCCGCTGTTAATGGAATTAAATTTGATGCCGGCAGCAGCCAAGCCTATGATTCATTATTTCAATGCGATGCAGCATTTTCAGCGCAATGGTGTGACATGACCGGGTTGTTGATATACCCGAATACCTTCACCGGTTCCGTTCTTCTTTCAAACAGCCCTTTGATAATAAAAAATTCAAGAATATACGACAACAGCAATGGAGTGAATGTTTCATCCGGATATGTAACTATTACAGATTCCTTACTATTCCGGAATACATCAGATTACGCCTTCCACATCAACGGCTCTGCCGCTGCCCCCGGGGACATTACAATAGACCACTGTGACTTTTTCAACAACCAGGGGGGCCTGCGCCTTGAAGGCAACAGCGGCAACGAGGTGGTAAAAAATTCTATTTTTCATGATAACACAGACAACGCTGTCAATGCGGACACGGCGGTGACCGTTGCCCATTCCATTGTAACCGGTGCTGTACACAACATGATACTGGGTGAATCTCTACTGGGAAGCGATCCCCTTTATATCAATGAAGGCGCATCAGACCCGGATGATATAGACCTTAACCTTCGATTCCTCCTCGGCGGCTTTCCTGTAGATTCGCCGGCCATGGGCCTGGGAGACGACGGCCGCAATGCCGGGGCCTATGACGTGGAGTATGTAAACGATTAGAGTGTTGTCCTCTTTCAGTTAAGTCGGGGTTTAAACCCCGACTTAACTGAAAGAGGACCCGTCGTTAACAGAAAGGTCCCCGTCGTTAACAGATGGGACAGACGCGTTATCAGATATGGAGGAATAATTTTTCTCTGTCCGAGATACTTGTTCGTATATATCATGGCATGGAAGATATATGCGGACAACACATAAAAAAATATACAAAAATATACTATATCATCTAGTGTTTATTACCAAATATCGTTCTCCGATGATAACGAGAAAAACGCTTGAGCAACTGCGGCCGTTATGCAGGTTAAAAGCCGATAAGCTGGATAGTGTAATTCATATACTCAATGGCTACAAAGACCATGTTCACTTGCTGGTGTCTGCGCCGCCCGCATTGAGTGTATCGGACCTTGTCAAACATCTGAAAGGATATTCTTCATTTATGATAAGAGATTTACGCTGGCAGAACGGATATGGCGTTTTTACCGTTGATTCGAGTTCTTTTTTCAGGGTGTTCGATTATATCAAAAAGCAGGAAGAGCATCACAGCGTTCGCACTGCCGGTGCTTATGATGAGAAATATGTGGGCGAGTAGTCTGTTCTCCCGTTCAGATAAGCCGGGGTTTAAACCCCGGCTTATCTGAACGGGACCCCGCCGTTAGAAGATAAAGGGGTCTCATTAGTTTGGCATATAGAACTCTAATCCAATTTCGCTTGAAGCCGTGGCCCATCCGGTAAAAAAAGGATAATCCAGGGATATCAACTGGTTGTTGCCTCCGCTGTCATCAATAATGATGAGCTCGTTTCTTAAACCCAGGAATTTCCGCGGACCATAAAAATCACCCGGTTTGGTCAGGGGATAGGTTATTATACCATAAGTCACAGCATTTGTTAAACTGTAATCACCGATGGGTATCCTGAGAAGCGGATCAACCCCGGTCAGTACATAAATATAGGGCGGCTGTACGAAAATATCCATGGGATTTACCAGCATATCAGCTTCTGAATATGGTGTTCCGATGACTGATCCAGAACCTGAATTCGCAGTTGGATCATAATGGTATATAACAAATGTGCCTGTTTCCTCGCCAAGGATATATAACGTACCATCTGGAGCAACATCAATACCATTAATGAGTGTAAGAGGAGGATTGGTGGTCATCAGTAGTGCTACAGAACTTCCTAATTTGGCTTTGTATAAATTGCCGCTATTGGCGAAATATATAATATCATTTTTCCTGTCAATTGCCACATTTGTCAGTGAATCAATACTAAAATTAATTTGCTGCGGATTATCCAGATTACTATTATCAAAGCGCATCATAAAGTTTACTTGATCATTAACGACATATATTCTTCCCCTGGAATCATAATCGAGATCATATGGTCTCATAATGCCATATGTTTTTACAATCCAAGATAAAGAGTTTATATTGTTCAATATTACTAACCGACTATTTTGATAATCCGGCACCACGATCTTTGTTTCATTCAGCCTCATCACAATAGGCACGGTGACCGTCTCCCCGGCAGGGAGGTTCGCTATAGCCGTTCCCCGGAAGGAGACGGCAGCGCTCGGGTCGCCCGGTGCGACAAAGGCGGTCACTTCAAACTGGCGCAGGTTCCCCGCGGGCACGGTCAGGGATATGGACCCGTAAGGGGTGAAGTTCTTTTCGATCAGGCCTATATCCGCACCGGAGACGCGCACCTTGATGGAACTGAATGATGCGGGCGCTGTCTGGGCGATTGCGTCCCGGGTGAAGAAGCGGAATATCCTGTCTATTATTGACGGATTTACCGCGGCGTGGTCAGCAGCGTGGCCGATGTTTAAGATTACGGTCGATGTCTGTCCGATAAGGCCCATGCGGCGCTCAGAGTCTGAACAGAGGGTCAGAAAAACAGACATGATCGGAATAAGGAATAGCACTATATATTTTTTCATTGAGGTCACCTTTAATTTGTGATATGTCAGAACACTGTCATGTCAAGTCTGGAATACGATTTGTTTCATTGTTAATAAGATGTATAATATAACAGACCGTACATAATAAGCCTTTATATGGCTGACATATTATTTTGTTATATAAATTTACTATTATATAAGGGAAGAGTAAATTTTTTTTGTAAATCCCCCTGTTTTCTGTATATTAATAAAACAACATAATGTTAAAATTACAGGCGTTTTGCAAAAAATGATTTGCATTTAAGCGTACCCGCGGTTAATCTGGGGTTAAATGCAAAGCGCCTGTGAGGAGAAACCGATGAAAAAACAGCATATATCGATACTTGTGATAGTTGCGGTGTTCTTTTTCACCATTTCCGCATTTGCCGAAATACGGGTTATTTCGGTGAAGGGTACCGCTTCGTACAAGGCAGGGGGCGGGTGGGTGCCCCTGGCTGCCGGAGCCGCCCTGGCTCCGGGAACCAAGGTAAGCACCGGAGTGCGGTCGAGGGTTGAGATTCGGATCAACCGTCACACCGTGGTCGTGGAGCCCCTCACCATCATGAAGATCAGCGAGAGCACCGAAACAAATAAGAGCTCCACCACGAGGATCGGCCTGCGTCGCGGGGCGATACGGACCGATGTGGCCCGGGACGCCCGGATCAAGACCGTGTTTAAGGTGTCGACGCCGGTGGCGACGTCGAGCGTGCGCGGGACCAGGCAGTTCACAAGGTCCGGTCCGACCATGGGTGACAGCACCATCGTGCTGCAAAACGTGGTGCAGGTAGAGGGCCTGAACAGCGGGCCGCAGCTGATCGCGGGAAATCTTAAGAGTGACCAGAAGAGTGACAAGGGCGGCTCCGAAAGCCCCATCTCCGGCATGAAGGGATACCTGGTGCAGACCTATCCGCTGACGCTGCCGGCGGATGAGCTGGAAGCCTTCCAATTGCTGGGCGACGATTTCATGTTCTACGGGCCGGGCGGCCAGCAGTCGGGGGGCCAGTCGCAGACTGTACCGGTTTCCATATACCTGGTATGGCCCGCCCAGTAGCAGGCACGGACGCCGATTTTATAACGGGCCGCAAAAACCGTTAATCAGAACCATAACAGCCCCCTCCGTTCCATTCGGCGCGGAGGGCTTACTATAAAAACATACTTGAAAAACATACTTGCTTGAAGGGGGAGCTCCATGCGGCGCACAGTCTTTCTCCTTGTATTTCTTTTAATAGTATCGATCGGGAATGCCCAGGAAATAAATTTCATCAACGCCCTGGCGGAAAAGAAGGCGGTGACCTTCGAAGACGGCGTGAAAATATACATGTATACCCTGGGCAGGGTGCCGGCTGGTTTTGAGGCTGATGTTAACACACTGAAGGGATTGAAGCTTTTAAAGGCGAAGAAATATAATAAAGATAAGGCCCTCCGGCGGGGCATGCTGGCCCTCATGGTGGCGCGCCACCTGAAGCTGAAGGGCTCCCTCATGTACCTCATGTTCGACACTGAGCGGTACGCGCACCGCGCCTGCATCGCGGAAAAGCTCATGGACGCGGGCACCAGCGAACTGGACACGATGAGCGGTGACGAGCTCCTCGAGGTCATCGCGCTGGTTTCCGAACGGATGGAGGAGAAAAAATGAAACAGGCCGCAGTCATAGCGATACTCTTGGCCCTTGTCGCGGGTTTCTCCCTGCCCGGCGCCGCGGCCCCCAAAGCAACCGGAGACGACCAGTATTTCCCGGAGCTGCAGAATGACAGGGACATGCAGGTCATACAGTCGAAAAAGAACATGGTTTCCAGTGGGATATCCTACGGCGCGTGGATAACGCCGGTCTTCATGTACCAGGAGAATCCCGGGAGCACGCTGATGACGCAGATGACGACCTTCCGCGTGTGGTTCAAGACCTATCTCTGGAATGACAGCTACCTCTATATCAGGGGCAAGGACACCTATACCGCGGTCATCAGCAAGAAAGGATCCGCGTCGGCAAAAAACAAGAACGTCCTTGACCTGGACCTCGGGTACATAACCATGGCCACTCCGCGCAGGAATGTGGATTTTACCGCGGGGAGAAAATATTTCCTCCTCGGATCGGGCATTGTCATGAACGGACGGGGCGACGGCGCGGAGTTTAACTTTTATTCGAAATACATAAACATCAAGGCCCTGGGCAGCTGGACCGGGTGGCTCGTGAAGGACGACAATCCCTACGGCCTGAGCGACCGCGATATATCGACAGGGGCCAAGCGGGTTTTCGCCGGCGGCAAGGTGTCCACGTCATGGTACAACCAGACCCTTTTCTTCTACGGCCTGGCGCAGTTTGATTTCGGCAAGGAGTACTATCACAAAAAAAGGCTGATAACCTCGGTGATTGCGGGCTGGGACCCCGGCATTCGACAATATAATACCAGGACCCGGTACCAATCTCAGTATTACGGTATGGGTCTGGAAGGGGTCATCGTAAGCGGCCTTTCTTATTTCGGCGAATTCATCATAGAACAGGGTAAAAGCTATATATCAGGATACCCCGTGCGGACGAGTATCAATGCCTATGCCGCCAGCGCACGCTTGAATTACTACCTCAACGTGCTGATGAAACCGTCCCTGGAAGCGCAGTACTTTTTCGGGTCTGGAGACGTCAACAGGAGCGACTACCGGTCTCCCAACGGGAACCTGTGGGGCAGGGACACCGGCTTTCTCTATTTCGGCACCTTTGTGGGAGGGTACGCCCTGAAACCGGTCCTGGCGAACATACATGTGATAAGCGCATCCGTCTCCTTTTCCCCCTTTGAATGGGTAAAGATCTATTCGATTAAAAACATGAACTTCACAGCCAAGTACTATTATTACCTGAAACACCACGTGTGGTCTCCCATAAACAACGGCCTTGACGCCACGCGGCCGGATCGCGAAATAGGGCACGAGGTGGATGTGTCGATGCGGTGGCTCATCTTTAGCGATTTTTCGTTCTTCATGAATTACGGGGTCTTCATTCCGGGCAAGGCCTTCGGGTTTTATTACGATTACCTGTATAACCAGATGAGCAATTCGAACACGTCATACCGGCATTTTATAATGACAGGATTCAACGTCAGCTTCTGACATGATACATCCCTGTACCGTGATAAGCAATATCGAAGCCTGCGCGTCCAGCGGCAGGCTTTTGTAATTTTACAGAGGTGGGACTATGGTAAAGAAATATCTTGAAATCGCCGGTACTTTCATCGAGAAGCACAGGTTTTCCGGCGTGGCTGTGGCTGTGGTCTTCTACCTTCTGGTGGCGCTCTTCTGCTTCACTGTCGTGTACGAGCGGTTCGAGCTCAACCTCTACGATCTCCGGTTCAAGCTGCGGCCCTCAATCGAGGAATGGGACCGCCTCTCCTTCCTGGATATCGACGAGAACAGCCTCACCATCGTGGGTCAGTATCCCTGGCCGCGGAACCTCTACGCCGAGGGACTGGATACCATGAAGGGCATCGGTGTGTCGCAGGTAAGCTTTGACATGATGTTCCTTGACGCGACTCCAAAGACCCTTGATGACAGGGATTATGATTCCCTGACGCAGAAGATGGGGAAAGGAAACCGGATAGCCCTGGCCGATCTTGAATCGGCGGGCTGGAACAAGGATAAAATTTTCGCTGAGAGCATCGCCTCCTACGACAGGGCCATTCTGTCATACACGTTCACCGATGAGCCGGCGAATTACGATGTTCTTGAACGCCAGAAAAAAGACACCTTTAAAAAAGCTCAAAAAAGGTTTCTGGAGCATTCTTCAGTAAAACTTACCGCAGCAGAACTGAAAAAGTTTAAAAGCCTGGATGATCCCGACACTAAAAGCATTTCCTACCCGATTCCGGAATTCATGAACACGGCCAGGGGCTTCGGGTTCGTAAACCGGTATACAGACATTGACGGTACCGTGCGCAAGGTTCAACTGGTGAAGGTTTTCAAGGGAAGGCTCTATTTCAACCTTGCCATGATCATGCTCATGGACGTATGCCGTGTCCCGCTGAACAGCGTGGAGGTCATGCCCGGAAAAAAAATAGTGCTTAAAAAAGGCTTAAACCCCATCACCCAGAAGACTGAAGATATATCGATCCCCATTGATTCCCAGGGAATGATGTACGTTTCCTGGGCTGGTTCGGGCCAGAACAAGGAGGGACACTTTGAAAGAACCTTCCTGCACGTCCCCTTCTATGCCTTGCTTGAATACCCGCGGCATGCCGGTATGGTCAAAAAAATTTATGACGAGGAAGACCGGATCAAGGCAGACAAAATAGGGGGATTGACTGAACAGCTTGCAGGCTTCACCGAGGAATTAAAAGAAGGCGATGACGCCGTGAAAAAGAGCATGGCTGCCAGCATTGCGGAATTGAAAAAACAACGGGGAGCCCTGACAAAAAATGGCCTCCTGGGCGACCTTAACGCGCGTTTTGTGAAAGCCCGCGCCGGCCTCGCCGCAGCGGGTAACGCCTCGGTAAGGCAGAAAATATGGAAAGAGATCACGGATATCAAGCATGAGTTGAACAGGACCAAGCTTGAATACCTGGATAATTATGCGGCCGAAATCAGGAAGCTGAAAAAAGAGATAAAAAATGGCGCGGGGAAGGAAAAGCGGGACGAATTAAAGCAAATGGAGTTTTTGCACAAAGCTATGAACCTGGCTCTTCTGGTCGAAAACTTATCCGGCACCATCGCTCTTTCCGGTCTTGTAGCGGCAGGAACACAGGATATCGGCTCCATTCCGCTCCACAATGAGTACGCCCGGGTGGGGACCTACCACAACACGATAAATACCATCATTCAAAAACAGTTCATCAAGAAGGTGAACATGCCGATCAACCTGGCGATCATGCTGGCCGTCGCCATAGGCATGGGTTTTATCATTCAGCGCCTTGACGCGAAGAAATCCCTTGTCACGATGCTGGTGACCTTTATCGTGCTGAACCTGGCGGTCATGGCGGTATTTGTCCTGTTTAACCTCTGGATGCAGCAACTGGGGATTATCCTGTCCATGTTCCTGCCGTCCCTGGCGATCGTGGCCATCAAATTCATGAATGAGGAAAGCCAGAAGCGGTTCATCAAGGGGGCTTTCTCCTACTACCTGTCGCCGAGTGTCATCGACGAGATCATCAAGGACCCTGATTCCCTTGAGCTGGGCGGCGAAGATCGGGAAATAACGATCTTCTTCTCCGATATAAAAGGTTTCTCTACCATATCGGAAAAGCTGACGCCGAAGGAGCTGGTCGTGCGGCTGAATGAATATCTCACGGAGATGACCGATATCATCCTGAAATACAATGGCACTGTGGACAAATTTATCGGCGATGCAATAATGGCCTTTTACGGGGCGCCCATGGTTATGCCGGATCATGCCATCAAGGCATGTCTGGCGACCATCGATATGAAAAAACGCCTCCGGGAACTCCAGGAGAAATGGAAAAAGAACGACCTTGAGCCGATATACGCGCGCATGGGGATACATTCCGGGAACGCCACGGTGGGAAATATGGGGTCCCGGACCAGGATGGACTACACGGCCATGGGCGATGCGGTTAACCTGGCGTCACGCCTTGAAGGGGCTAACAAATTTTACGAAACCAGCGCCATGATCAGCGGAACCACCTATGAACTGGCAAAAGACAGTGTTGATGTACGCAAGCTTGACGTGATCCGGGTAATGGGGAAAAGCAAAGCGGTGCCCATTTTTGAACTTATGGGGAAGAAGGGAACGCTTCCTGAACGGATCTATGAAATGCTTCAGAAATACAATGAAGGCATGGAATATTTTCTCAGCCGTGACTGGAAGCAGGCAAAGATTCTCTTCAAGCAGGCCTTGAAAGTGGTTGATGATGACGGCCCTTCAAAGGTATATATCGAGCGCTGTGACAACTTTGCCAAGAACCCGCCTCCGCGAGGCTGGGACGGGGTGTATTCCCTGAAAGGCAAGTAAGACCGGCAAAGGCCCCGCCGCTGAATAGGCGGGGCCTCGTTTTTATATAACTTTTTTACTTTACAGATTACATACTACCTATATATACCTTTCCTATTATTCAATCAACCGGAGTGCATGATGTTTAAAAAAATGAAAGAGCGGCGCGTCCACCTGCTGGTACTGACCTTTTTGATCGGGCTTTTTATCGGCATCAATGTTTCCTTCCTGTCGTCGGCCACGGAACCGGCCCACAAGTATCTCGATTATTTCCACCGGGTGTATCAGCTTATCCTGACCGAATATGTCGATGAAGCGTCGCCGAAAGAAATGTTCTACGGCGCCATACGGGGCATGATCAATTCGCTGAATGACCCTTTTTCGCGGTTCCTCGACGAAAAGTCATTTGAGGAGCTGAAGGAGATGACCACCGGGAAGTTCCAGGGCGTCGGTATCGAGATAACCATTCAGGACGGGCAGGTCGTCGTGGTGACTCCCATCGATGATTCCCCGGCCATGAAGGCGGGCATCCTGTCTGGCGACGTCATCACCACGATCGACGGAAAGGTCGTCAAGGGGATGAAGCTTGAAAAAATAGTGAAGCTGATACGGGGCCTGCCGAAGAGCACGGTAAAGCTCAAGGTCAAGCGCGACGGGTACGATGATATCCTCGATTTCGAGCTGGAACGGGCCCCGGTCAAGATAACCAGCGTTGATTATGAAGTCATAAAGGAAAAAAACATCGGCTATGTAAAGATAAAGAATTTCGGCTCCGAGACCACCCGGGATGTGACCAAGGCTCTCAAGTTTTTCAATACAAAGGGAATTAAGAAAATCGTTATCGACGTGCGGAACAATCCCGGCGGCCTGCTGAACTCATCGATCGAGATATCAGAACTCCTCCTGGAGCGGGGCAAAACCATCGTGTCGACGCGGGGAAAGGAGGGGAGCGGGCGGGTCCAGGTATTCAAGTCGCAGAGCGAGCCGATCTACCGGGGTTCCCTCATCATGCTGGTGAACAACGGCTCCGCCTCGGCGTCGGAAATCCTTTCCGGGGCCATCAGGGACAATGGCAGAGGAAAGCTCCTGGGCGTAAAGACCTTCGGCAAGGGATCAGTCCAGAAATCCTTCAACCTGGATGACGATATCGGCGTGGCCATTACCGTTGCCAAATACTACACGCCATCAGGGGAACTGATACATAAAAAGGGGATCAAACCTGACTACGAGGTCCCTTTGGAAAAGCTGTCAGAAGTCGAAATAAAGAACCTGAAAATCGTCCGGGACAAGAAGTTCCTTGAACAGTTAGTCAGGAAAGACACGGAATATACCGAGGAAACAAAGAGTTCCTTCCGCGCGGCTCTGGCAAAAAACGGCGTAACCCTGACAGATAAGACAGCCAATTATATTTTGAAAGACTGGGTTTACCGGTTCAAGAAAAAACCTATCTACGACCTTGAATTCGATCTGCAGCTTGATGAAGCGATCAAGCATATAAGCAGCGAAAAGTAGGGGGGCAGGGGGGTCTTGTGACAATCGGACTCGGACTCGAGAGCTCCTGCGATGAAACAGCGGCGGCTGTTGTGGAAAACGGCAGGGTGGTGCTCTCGAACATAATATCAAGCCAGATCGATCTTCACCGGGAATACTACGGCGTCGTGCCGGAAATAGCCTCGCGCGCTCACCTGGAAACCATCAATATCCTTGTAGAAAAAGCCCTTCGGGAATCCGGGAGGCGCTTTGGAGACCTTGATTATGTGGCCGCTACCAACCGGCCGGGCCTGGTCGGATCGCTCCTCATCGCGCTCCAGTCGGCAAAGATCATCTCATACGCCCTGGATATTCCCCTCATCGCAGTTAACCACCTCGAGGCTCATCTGTATGCTCCTTTTCTCGAGGGACGGGAACTTGAATTTCCCTATATTGGGCTCCTGGTCTCCGGAGGAAATACTGTTCTATACCATATCCGCGGCATAGGTGATATGGAAGTAATAGGACGAACCGTGGATGATGCGGTGGGAGAAGCCTATGACAAAGTGGCAAAGTTCCTGGACCTGGGGTACCCGGGGGGGCCGGTCATTGAAGAGCTGGCGCGCACCGCAGCCGGCAGAAAAATAATATTCCCTAAGATTCTTCCAGAGCCGGGAGACCTGCGCTTTTCCTACAGCGGCATCAAGACGGCGGTGATAAATTATGTGAAGCAGAACCCCGGAGCCGACCGGGCCGAACTGGCATACGGATTCCAGGAACGTATCTTGGAAATTCTGGTTCGGCGGACCTTCGCGGCAGCACGTTCCCGCAACATACGCGCCATCGTGGTGGCCGGCGGGGTCGCGGCCAACGGGAGGCTGAGGTTCCTTCTCAATGAGGAAAAGCGGGGCGGCGAGGAAATCATCATCCCATCACCGGTCCTCTGCACCGATAATGCGGCGATGGTTGCGGGCATCGGATACCGTTATTTCGAGGCGGGTCGCTTTGATACTACCGCTGTTGATGTACATGCGAGGGTGTAATTTTACTTGATTTAAATGGCGGTAGCAGTTAGAATATGAACTACCTGGCCGGAATCTCCGGCACGGGACGTATTAAAAACGGGGCCACTATCACATGGCAAAAAAGGGCGAAAGTTTTAACAATCTCATTGACGAATACCTGAAAATAGTCGAGGACCCTGACCATTCGGCGAGTGCCGGGGAGCAGTTCGTCAATATGATGATGGAGTACTTTTTCTTTAATGAGAAAAATGAGAATCGCAGCGTTGAACTCCTTCTTGGAAACATCGAGCCGCCGCGGTTCCTTTCTTCCTCAACGACCCTGTTTGACATGAATATTCACGATCTCAAGAGTTATGTCCAGGGCTCTTCGATAACCGATTCACTCGCAGGCAGAATTATGCTGTCCCAGCAGTATCTGAAGACTTTTTACCCCCACCATGCGCCGTCGTTCAACAAGCTCCCCGAAGACGTGCGGTTCGAGGTGATGGACGCCATCAAGGAAAAAAACGAGACCATCATCACGGCTTTCGAAAAGATGATGAGCGACCGCGACGCTGACCGTAAGCGGAAGATTTTGACCCTCGTTGCACTGATCATAAAAAACATACATCATCGGTCAGGCGCTCCCTTTAATAAATTGCCTAAAAATGTTGAAGAGATCATCAGGGAAACCTTTCATAATACCGACGAAATATTTACAGCGAGCCAGAAGCAGATGGCCGACCTTCAGGACGACACGAAGATTAAGCAGATGGTAAAGACCTTTTTCATGGTAAAGCAGTTCAAGGACATTACCGGCATTGCCGAAATGTTCAAGGGAGAGCTGGAACGGTACCGGAAGCGTACAATCTTTTCCCGGGGATAAATCGGGGGATAAACCGCATGACAACGAAATTTAACGGATTTCCCAGAGAGTGCCTCACCTTTTACCGTGATCTCGCCAGGAACAACACAAAGCAGTGGTTCGAACAGCACCGGAATGAATACGAAGAGAATGTACTGGCCCCGGCCCGTCTGTTCGTGCAGGCCATGGGCGATGCCATCTCACGGCGATCGCCGGGGATACACGCAGATCCAAGGACGGATAAATCAATATTTCGCATCTACCGGGATGTGCGTTTTTCCAAGGACAAGCGCCCCTTCAAGACGAACCTCGCCATCTGGTTCTGGGAGGGGAAGGGGCCGCGGATGGAATGTTCCGGTTATTATATTCACCTTGAGCCGAAGACCTTCATGCTTGGGGCGGGGATATACATGTTCCCGAAGCATATGCTGAAGGAGTACCGCGATTCCGTGGTGCACCGGAAATACGGTCCGGAGCTTGACAGGGCGGTGCGGAGCGTTTTGAAGAAGGGACCTTACGGCCTGGGAGGCGCCTTTTACAAGAAGGTGCCTCGGGGTTATCCCGGTGACCATGCAAACGCAGAATACCTCCTCTATAATGGACTCTGGGTGGGGATGGAGGTGCCGGTGCCAGGAGAGCTTTTTTCATCTGACCTGGTTTCATTTTGTTGCAAGCGATTCAGTGACATGGAGCCCCTTCATAAATGGCTCCTCAACCTGACCGGGAGGGTTTCCTGACAGATGAATTTTATTGAGGAAAAAACGCCGAAGGGATACCTGCTAAAAATATTTTTTGACAAATGGCAGTTCCTCTCCTTTGACAGGAAGGGCAAATCCATCTATGTTGACAAGGAATGCAGGAGCCTTCTCCACACGGTTCCGGTCATTATCTTCGTCGGCATCACCTTTGATATTAAGAAGGAATATGACCGCGGGTATGTTCTGCTGAAGATACGGAATGGTGAGATCGTGGTGCCTTATCGCGACCTGCGGGATTTTAAGACCAAGTTTTTTTTCCTGGCCACTGATAAGGAAATGGACGCGATACCGGTGCGCATGATGCTGGCCAGCGACGTGGCGCAGATGGTCCGTGATATTGATGTAAGCGTCCAGCCCGATTATGTGGTAGTGGATGATGCGGTCACACCGAATGACGTCATCATAATAAAAAACCGGTATAAGGTGAACGAGATTGTCTACGTGGAGCTGGCGAATAACTATTTCCTGTCGGAACGGCTCCAGATTCCTGATTCGGACCGGGTGATGAACATCAATATGATGTCATCCAACCCTGTCTTTCTCGCGCGGATACATCTTCGTGTCATGGATCTGTCAAAGATCAACCAGCTTCTCCTCGACTTCGAGATTACAGCCCTTGACACTGAATACATTCTCAGTTTTATCCAGGACCTGCTGGGTAAGGAGGAAAGTGACCCGGCGGTCCAGAAAAACAAGGCAATGCTGCTGGACCTCCTCAATTCCTTTAAATTTTACCACAGCCTGCTTCAGAAAGATGAAGCAAGCATCAAAGTAATGATAGAATCCACTAGGGACATTAAAAAGTTGACCCCCTTCAGGACCCTCGTTTCGAAGGTGAAGGCAATGTATCCGGGCGCCGAAGAACAGAAGCTCTATACCGTTTATGAAAACATCCTGTATGACAAACTGGAAGAGCTGAAATCGGGGATTCAGGTTACATGAAGGAGCTTGCATCATCGATCCCATCACAGCCGGGAGCCGGTTTTTTATCCGGCTTTTTTTTATTAATAGCGGAGTTGTTCGTTATAGTATACAGATGAACCCATGGGCCAGACCGGCCGTGAAAACCATAGAGGGGTGTCTTGATTTGAATCAGCGATCCAAAACACTTGCCGTGGCCGTGTTCCTGGCTCTGGCTGTCCCCACAGGCGGGGACGGCGCCGGGTGGTGGAAGATCTACTTCACCTCGCCGGGGAAATGGGCCGTTCTGTCAAAATCGGAAAATCCCGAAACGGGTCTTGTGTCGATTATCGGCAAGGCGAAAGAAAGCTTCTACGGTGCATTTTACGAGATATCATCGCCCCGGGTCGTGGACGCAATTATCGAAGCGCAAAAACGCGGCGTGGAGGTCAGGCTCGTCACGGAGCATGATACTATGCGCAAGAAAAAGGGCAGGGGTATCCGCTTCATGAAGCGGCTGGAGGATTCAGAAATTGAAGTGGTTTCCGACCCCTCGCGCCGGCGTGGTCTCATGCACAATAAATTTGCCGTGATAGACGGGAAATATCTCTGGACCGGTTCATATAATGCCACGGTAAACGATTCGGCGAAAAACAACAATAACGCGATCCTGATATGCTCATCGCTCCTTGCGGACATCTATAAAAACGAGTTCTTGGAAATGTTCGAGGAGGAGATATTCGGCAACCGGAATGAGCGGGGTCCCTTTGCTGATCTGCGCAAGACCTATCATGTAAAGATCGAGGAAACGGATATCAACGCCTATTTTGCTCCGGAAGACAACGTGGAAAGGATTATTTTAAAGCGGCTGGACAAGGCGAAATCATCAATACATTTTATGGCTTTTTCCTTCACCAGCGCCGGGATCGGGGAATTGATGATAAGGAAATTCAAGGCCGGAGTCGACGTGCGGGGCATATTTGAGCGCCGCGGTGCGAAAACCGGGCACTCGCAGTTTGTCAAGATGAAGCTTGAAGGCGTGCCGGTCAGACTCGATCACAACCGGGGCGCCATGCATCACAAGGTTATCATCATTGACGGTGAACGGGTAATCATGGGTTCATATAATTTTTCAAGGAACGCCAACAGGTCCAATGACGAAAACATTCTCATTATCGACAATAAAGAAATAGCCTCCCTGTACCTGTCCGAATTCAAGGGGTTATGGTGATGGGTGGGAAATTGCTTGGTCATGGACTTTTATCCCCGTTGCCCTTGATGGCCTCCATGTATTTTTTGAGGGCATGGTTGCCGGGATCGTGGCGGCACGCGAGATCGAGGTAATACACGGCCAGGTCTTTCTTCCCGATTTTATGGAAGGCCAGGCCCAGCCTCCTGAGCACATCCCTGTTGCCCGGGGCAACCTTGAGAGCAGCCGTGAGATAGGGAAGGGCCTGGAACGGTCCGTGTTCCCTCTCAACTGCCTGGGCAAGCCGGAGCTTCAGTGAACTGTCATTCGGGTAGAGTGCGACCAGGTGCAGGAGCAACTGTTCCGTCTTGTTATGGCTGCCGGTATTTTCATAGCATTCAAGGAGCATCCTGTTCCATGACAGGTTGAACGAATCGATCCGGACAAGCTCTTCAAGGACCGGAATGGCGCGGAAATAATCCGGTTCTGCCGTGAACATGGCGGCTTCGTGCGCCAGACCGGTTGAACGGTAGGGAGTCTGCTTCAACGCGGCAGTATGACGCATGGCTTCGGGAAGCCATTTCTGTGTAATGAAAAGGCGTGCCATCAATTCATGTTGCCAGGGAGAATGGGGCTGGATTTTTTTTATGGCATCAATAAGCGGATAGGCTTCGTATACGAATCCATGAGAAATTTTCAAGCCGGCCAGTTCTCTCAGGGAGTCGATATTCTTTGAATCGGCCTGAATAGATTTATTCAGATACCGGTCCCGTAGTTCCGCCTTCTTCTGAGCCATGGCAGCGTAATAACAAGACAACGAGTAGAGCGGGTGTGACTCAGGGATCCTATTGAGAAATTGAATTCCCTTGTTTTTTTCACCGGCATCAAGGTTGGCGGAAAGAAAAAGATATCCTATTGAAAAGAGCACTTCCGGCCCGGGATCCCTTATTGAATGCAGTTCCTCCAGGGCCGGAAAATAGGTAATGCCGTGGAACTTCGAAGGGCCTGTCGGTTCCCCGCCGTCCATGGGACCTGGAGATATTCTCGTTTCATCAACCGCGGCGACCCTGAGGGAGACCTGTAAGCCCCCAAGTGAATCACCGGTCTTTATGAGAACGCGGTGAAATCCCGCATGCAGATACACCCTGATAAAATACTGGTCATGGCAAAATCCGTGCATCGTCCTGTCTGAAAATATGCGTTTGCCGTCGAGCCAGAGGTCGGTATAACCTGTTTTTCCGTAGATGAGGTAATACTCCCTGGTTTGCGGCACTGTTATGGTGCGGGCCAGATAAAAAAAAGAATGCCGGGTTTCCGGGTACAGGTCATTGAAGTTGATGATACCCCTCCTGTCAGGAGAAACCGTGAACCATGAAACAGGGCCATAGGTTCCGTCGCAGGACTGCTTCCTGTCAAAGCCCTGCTCCGGCCTGTAAGAATGATTAAAGTCTTCCGCACAGCTGTTATTAAAAGGCCCCATGACATGAAAATCAAGGTAGGAGAGGTTTTTTTGAATAGTACCGGCTTTGTTAATATCACCTCTGCTGAGATAGAGCATGGTTTTTACATGGTCGATCCGGTCAGCGAGAAAAGGATATTGTGGTCCTGTGGCAGGTAAGAGGCGATCAAGAACTTCCAGGCCGCGTTTATGCAGCTCAGGATAGCGCATCAGTTCCCGGATCCTGAAGACATTGACTTCTATTGAAACTGGGTCCTTCAGGGAGAGTGAGGATTGTTCCAGCGCATCAAGGGCTTCCGCATAATTTCCTGAGCTCTTCTCTTTCAGGTAATCGTTGTGGGGCCGTGGCCCGGTAAGGGCGGTTCCATGAAAAAAAATACCGGACTGTATCATCAGGCTCAGAAGGATAATGCGGATGAAGGGATGGTTAAATATATTGGAAAGACTCTTTGAATGAAACCTCCCCCTCCCTTGATGGGAGGGGACAGGGGAGGGTGTATTTAATATCCGGATCATATCGTTTTTATACACCCCCACCTGACCTCCCCCATCAAGGGGGAGGAATAATTATTAATAAGTATGTATTGAAAGTATTATAATTGTGACATGAAATAAGTCTAATATTTCAAACATATTTTTTATTTTTATGAAGTTCCTTCGTTACTAATGGTATGGAGCCTGACGATACAAACAGCCGGTCGCTGCAGTCCCGATATCTTCTGCCGGTGCAGAAATGCCAGGAAGGAACGGAAATCCGGTCTCTTTCCGACCAGGAACTCCTCGCCGTAATCGTCGGGACCGGGACGCGGGACCATGACGTGGTCGAACTTTCCACCGGGATGCTACGGAACTTCGGCGGCCTGGGGGGTCTTGCCTTGGCCGGCATCCGGGAAGTGGCCCGGAACAGGGGCATCGGCTTTACCAAGGCGGTCCGGATCCACTCGGCTTTTGAGATGGGCCGGCGCGTCGTCACCACACCCGCCTCAGCCGGTCACCTTGATACGCCGGGAGCGGTCTGGGAATTGCTCCTGCCCCACATGGCCTGTCTGGACAGGGAGGAGTTCCGTGTCCTGATCCTGAACAACAAGAACAGGCTGCTGAAAAACGCCATGATCTCTGCCGGCACCATATCAGAGGCCATTGTCCATCCCCGGGAGGTTTTCAGGGGGGCGATTCGTGAAGGCGGCGCCGCAGTCATCGTGGCGCACAACCACCCTACGGGAGAGCTCACACCGTCGCGGGAGGACATTCAAACAACGCAGCGCCTTGTCGAAGCGGGAAAAATCGTGGGGATTCCGGTCCTGGACCATGTGATTGTCACCAACGTGTCGTACTACAGCTTCAAGGAAGGAGGGTATATCTGATCGGGGGAAAAGTGTCACTCGATGGTGAAATACCTTGCCGCTGGATGATGGACGATAAAGGCGCTCGTTGACTGCTCCGGCACCATTTCTCCGCTTTCCATGGTGGCAATGCCGATGCGGTCCGCTCCGAGGATATTGAGGAGCGTCCTGTTGTCCTCCAGGCTTGGACAGGGGGGATACCCGAAGGAGTAACGCAGGCCGCGCTCCCTCTGTCCTGGCGGAGTTCCGGCTCCATGGGCGATGAGCCCCAGGTCCGTGCGGATCGTGCCGTGCCACAGTTCCGCCAGGGCTTCGGCCAGCTCCACGCCGAGGCCGTGATAGAAGAGGTAGTCGCGATATTCACCCTCCCCGTAGAGGCCGTGGACCAGGGCATCCAGCCCGGGACCGATAGTGACAGCCTGAAGCGCGATCACATCAGTGCCGCCGTGGACTTTTGGCGGGAAAAAGTCTGCAATGGAGCGGTGGGGCGCTTTCTTCTGGCGGGGAAAGTGAAAGCGTCCGATTACCGTTGAGCGGTCAGATGGGTCCATGATAAGAATCATGTCTCCTTCGGAGACGCAGGGCCAGTAGCCATACACGGCCCGGAGTGAAAGGATATTCTCCCGGAGAAGACGCTCCTTCATGGTCCGGAACATCGGCCCGGCTTCCTTCTTAATAAGGGCGTCAAATTCGTTCGGTGTCAGGATGCCCCGGCGGAAGCCCCACCGCGCCTTGAATAGTATCTGTTCGTTAATGTATGGGAAAAGTGATTCCGGAGGGATCGGGCCGGAGACCCTGCTTCCCCAGAAGGGCGGATTCGGTATTGACGGGGCCGGTACCACGCTCTCGACATCTTCCGTGGCAACGGGTATTGCAGGTCTAAAGCGGGATGCGTAACGGACTTTTTCCGCTTCGTTGAATTCAGCGAGTTTCCCCTCTTTTAGAAGGTTCATGGCGCGGAGTCCCTGGAAGGCGTCTTCGCAGTAGATGACCGGCGAATCCATGATCGGGTCGCAGACCTCGAAGACATAGCCGCGGGTAAGTGCGGCGCCGCCCAGGAGAACCGGGATGTCCAGCCCTTGGGCTTTCATGAACTCCAGGTTTTCCTTCATGGCCTGGGTCGATTTCACCAGAAGCCCGCTCATGCCTATGGCATCGGCCTCCACTTCTCTCGATTTGTTTATTATTTCCTCGATATCAATCCGTATGCCCAGATTGTAGACCTGGAAACCGTTATTCGAAAGAATGATGTCGACCAGGTTCTTCCCTATGTCATGGACATCGCCCTTTACCGTGGCCAGGACAATGCTGTTTTTTTTGGCGGATTCCAACCTGCCCATGTGGGGGCTCAGGTAGTCCACAGCCCGTTTCATGACCTCGGCGGACTGCAGCACGAAGGGAAGCTGCATCCTGCCGCTTCCGAAAAGCTCGCCTACCTGTTTCATGGCCGGGACCAGGATAGTATTGATGATGTCAGCCGGAGCAGTTCTGACAAGAAGCTTGTCCAGAAGCTCTTCCAGACCTGAGCGGGACCCCTCGATGAGGCGCTTGCGCAGTCTCTCCTCGGAAGTCAATTTTTCATCCGGGGCTTTGCTTTCCTCTTCATTCCCCTCTGCGTGCCGGTCGAAATGCTTTATAAATTCATGAAGAGGATTGAGGGATCCGGTGTTGTCAATCAGGTTCATTGTTTTCTTCAGATCGGCTTCGTCTATGCGGCTTATGGGAACGATCTGGGCCACATTGACGATGGCCAGGTCCAGGCCCGCCTGGACCGCGCGGTACAGAAAAACCGAGTTCAGCACCTGGCGGGAGCGGGGGTTGAGGCCGAAGGAAATGTTGGACAGGCCCAGCAGGGTAAATACGCCGGGGAGGTTTTCCTTTATAAGTTCAATGCCGCGGAGGGTTTCAATGCCTGCTGTTTTGAGTGTCTCATCGCCGCTCCCGAGGGTAAATGTAAGGGGATCAAAGATCAGGTCTGATGGCTTCAGGCCTTCTTCCTCCACGGCTATGCTGAAAAGCCGCCGGGCCACGGCGAGCTTTTTCTCCGCTGTTTTGGCCATGCCCTCCTCGTCGATGGTCAGGGCTATGACGGCTGCCCCGTGACGCCGCGCCAGACCGCAGACCTGTCGGGTCCTGGCTTCCCCCTCCTCAAGGTTAATGGAATTGATGACGGCACGCCCACCGTAGCGCTTGAGGGCGGCCTCGATCGCTGCGGGGTTTGTGGAATCAATAACCAGCGGTAGTGGTACTTGCAAAGCGAACTGCGGGACCATTCGAATGATATCGGCAACCTCGTCGCGCCCGGCGTAGGCGACACAGAGATCCACGGCATGGGCCCCGGACTGCACCTGGTTTTTTCCGACTTCGACCATGCCGTCCCAGTTTTCCGCAAGGAGATATTCGCGGAACTGCCTGCTCCCGTTAGTGTTGGCCCGCTCTCCCACGAAAAAGGGAGGCGGCTCCTGACGCAGTTCCTGGAAGCGATAGAGGCTGGCCACGCCGGGGACCGGCGCCACGTAACGGCTGCGGGGACGAACGCCGGCAAGGGCCTTTTTCAGGGCCCTGATATGGTCCGGGGAGGTGCCGCAGCAGCCGCCGACAATACTCACGCCGTACTGCGTGACGAATTTCAGGAGTTCGGCGGCAAAGTCTTCCGGGCCCATGGTATAGACCAGGGTACCGTTGACGTTTTTAGGAAGGCCGGCATTGGGCATCACCAGGACCGGCCCCGGGAAGCTGCTGCAGAGTTCCTGCACGTGGGGCGCCATCTGGCCCGGACCGGTAGCGCAGTTGATGCCGATAATGTCCACGGACAGGCCCGCCAGTATCGCCACAGCCGCCTGCACTTCGGTGCCAACCAGAAGGGTCCCGGTGGTCTCTACCGTCACACTGGCTGCCACGGGGAGGCTCACGCCCCGTTCGGACATGCCGTCCCTGATGGCGCAGAGGCACGCCTTTATCTGTAGCGGATCCTGGCTGGTTTCCAGGAGAAAAAGGTCGACGCCGCCGTCCAGAAGACCGTGTATTGCCGGGAGGTACGATTCATAGATTCCATCAAAGTCCGTGTGGCCCAGGGAGGGAAGCTTTGTGCCGGGGCCAAAGGAGCCGGCGACGTAGCAGCGACGGTCATTCACCCCGCCCGCCGCTTCCCGGGCAATGACGGCAGCTGCCCGGGCAATGGCGCGGGCCTCGCCGCCAAGACCGTATTCAGAAAGAACTGCCGCGGAGGCCCCGAAGGTGTTGGTTTCTATCACGTCGGCGCCGGCCGCGAGATAGGAGCGGTGAATGGTTTTTATAATATCGGGCGCTGACAGGTTAAGGGCCTCGTTGCAGCCGTGATGGCCGCCCCATTCTGCATCAGTCAGGGAGAGCTTCTGTACTTCTGTTCCCATGGCCCCGTCGAATACAAGAACCGTGCTTTTCTGCAGGTGTTGGAGAATTTCAAATTTGCCGCCCATCATACTACCCCTTCAGGACATCAAGGGCATACTGGACGCGGCCGAAGGGAGCGGATATCTGCACGCCTTGTATCATGCCTTTCATGTTTTCCAGCAGCTCGCGGGCTATGTCTATTCCTTCACTGAGCGCCTCGGGTCCGGTGCCGGCCTTACGCATTCTGTCAAGGATAGCCTGAGGTACCACGACCCCTGGCACCTCGTTGTTCATGAATTCAGCGTTTCTGTGGGATACCAGCGGCCACAGGCCCGCTATTACCGGGATGCCGAGGCCGCCTATGCGCTTGATGAAAGCTTCGAACTGCCTGATATCAAAGACGGGCTGGGTGATCACGAACTCGGCCCCGGCCTCTTTTTTCTGAAAAAGCCGTTCGATCTCCCGTTCCTGATCTTCAAAGCCGGGATTGGCCCCGACACCGATCAGGAAGCCGGTGGGTCTGCCAATGGGGTGCCGTCCGATGTCGTATCCGTGGTTGAGCCCCCGGACCACGCGGACAAGGCCTATGGAGTCCAGGTCGAACACGGCGGTTGCGTCAGGATAGTCGCCCAGCTTCGGCGGGTCTCCGGTGATGATCAGGACGTTGCGAAGGCCGGCGGCGTAGGCACCTAGAAAATCTGACTGCATGCCGATGATATTCCGGTCCCGGCAGGTGTAGTGGAGGACCGTTTCTATACCCGCCTCGCGCTCCAGCAATATGGCCAGAGGCATGGGGGCAAGCCGTGCCGATGCACGGGGCCCGTCAGGTATGTTCACGGCGTCAATGCCGTTCTGCTTCAGGAGCTTCGAGGATTCAATAACCGCGGACGCGTCGCAGCCCCGCGGTGGTGTGATCTCAACGGACACGACGAATTCGCCCCGGGCGAGCTTGGCAGCGAAGGCGGACTTTTTCTCAAGGGGAACGGCTTCGACCTGATCTCGCGCCGGCGCCTCCTCAACAATGGCCTTGGGCTTCTCCGGATAACGGGACTTGATGGCCTGCTTCATCGCCCGGATGTGCTTCGGCGTGGTTCCACAGCAGCCGCCGATGATGCTCGCGCCGCTGCTCAGGAATTGTACGGCGTATTCGGACAGGTATTCCGGAGTAGTCATATAAATATTGCGCCCCCCCACGTTGCGGGGATAACCGGCATTGGGCTGGACAGAAATCGGTTTTTTCGTCATATGGGTCATTTTTTTAAGAAGATCGAGCATGGGCCCGGGACCGACGGTGCAGTTCAGGCCGATGACGTCGGCGCTGGTGCCGTTCAGGAACTGGACCGCCTGCTCCAGTGATGTGCCGTAGGTGGTGCGGCCGTCCTCGTTGACGGACACCTGGGCTATAACGGGAACTTTTTTTTCACTGAGAACCGCGGCCAGGGCTGCTTCAAGCATGTCGAGCTGGTCAAAGGTCTCAAGGATGAGAAGGTCTACCCCGCCTTCCACCAGGATGTCAGCCTGTTCCCGGTAAGCCTCTTCCGTTTCCTTACAGCTCACCGCGCCCAGGGGCTCGACATTGGTAGAGAGGGGGCCCATTGACCCGGCTACCAGGATCCCGGGGCCGCCGGCGGAGCGGGCGAGGCCGACTCCGGCTATATTGATTTCGCGGACCTTGTCGGCCAGGGCATATTTGGCGAGATTGATCCTGTTGGCGCCGAAGGTGTTGGTCTCCAGCACATCGCAGCCTGCCTTGACGTATTCCGCGTGGATCTCTTCGATCAGCCGTGGCTGGGTCAGGTTCAGGTTATCGAAGCACTGGTTTATATAGATCCCCTTGTCGTAGATCATGGTGCCCATGGCGCCGTCGAATAGGATGGCCCTGCCTTGTTCAAGCATGGATAGGAAAGAATTCATTTTGCAATCGTCCCAAGTAGAAATAATGTTATATCAGTACAAAAAATATTTCCCACAGTCAAATTATTATGTCAAGAAAGATAAGGGTCCCCTGATATCTCTAATTTGACCTCACCCCCCAAACCCCCTCTCCAAAAAATGGAGAGGGGGGACAAAGTAATTTTATTTTTTTCAAAAGCCCTCTCCTTTTCAAGGAGAGGGCGCGCGGAGCGCGGGTGAGGTCAAATGTGGAAGAGGGGGTTTGGAAATGAGGGCCAATGCTTAAATACTTCTTGAAAAAAAAGAGCCATCATCTGAAATATACGTAATCTTAATGAATTCCTGTTTGCTGTTGAGGTGCCGGCCTTGAAAATACTTAATCTTGTTCCGATTTTCATTATCATGACCCTTTCCTGCATGTCCACCGCCTCGGAGGAAAATTCTGCATATGACATCAAACCGGGCAGGTGGCTCCGGAATGTCAAGGTCGAATATGAAGTCGACATGGTCAAATCCCGGGGCCTTGTCCAGATATATTTCCCGAAAAAATACACCGGCAGCTCCTCGGCACGGACTCTGATCGTGCTTCATGGTTACCGGCAGCAGCCGAGTGACTGGGAAAACAGCACTCCCGTGGCTGATTATGCAGACCGCTACGGTTTTGTCCTGGTGTGCCCTGCCATGTCCACGACACTGTACGAGTCGAAGTATTTTCCGGAGACCGTGAACAGGTGGGCGCCCCAGCCGGGGGGAGTGTTTATATCAAAGACCCTGATCGAGTTTCTGCAAAAGACGTTCGGCCTTGCCCGGGAGAGGGAAACCACCGGTATATTCGGCGTCTCTACCGGCGCCCGCGGGGCTATCCTCCTGGCAGCCCGGCACAGGAAACTGTTTGGGGCCGCCGCCGGCCTTTCCGGGGATTATGATTCTGAATCAATAAAAAACGACAGGCTCCTCATATCGGTATATGGGTATTATGAAAGCAACAGGGATCGCTGGGAGGAGGAGGTGAATATCCTCAGGCTGGCGGAACATCTGAAGAAAACGCCGGTTTTTCTCGGCCACGGAACGCGCGACGCCGTGGTGCCGCCCCCGCAGACAAAACTGCTGGCCGACCGGCTGATGCAATTGGCCGAAGAGAAGGGCGGGTATGTGCTTGTCGCTGACCGTGAGAAAAGCGACGGCGCGGGCCACGACTGGAAATACTGGGGAAGCCTGGTGCCGGAGGTGTTCGCATTTTTCGACCAGAAGCTTTCGAAATAGCAGATTTACGATTTTTTCCCTTTCTTCGAAAAAAGCCTCTCCCAGAAAGAAACCTCTTCATCTGACACATCCGGGTTGTCTTCCTTCTCCTGCAGGACCTCGATATAATGCTCATCAATCGTTTTCGTGACAAAGTCGGCGAACTTTTCGCTCGTCATGGTTTTTGCCTTGAAGCGGTTGACGTAGAAAAGGATGTCCTTGTCCGAAGTGACCACGGTGCTCATCTTCGGGTTCGGGTCTTTTTTGATGAATTCCTTGATGAGGAAATCGGCGGAATAATCGAGGGAATAGTAGACATCGATGGAGGCGATCCTCTCGCTGCGGACGTTGTGTGAAGGATTTTTTTTGCCGTCGAAGACGACCCGTATCTGTGATTTCCTGATCTTCTGGAATTCCTTCAGCCTGTCCAGGAGCCCGGCCCGGGCCTCATTAAGCTGCCCGAGGAGCATCTTCTCCTCCAGGTCGGGGAACTTGTACATGAGGTTGAATCCGTCAATCAGCAGAACCATGCGGCATTATTTCAGGCTCTTCACGAACCGTTCGATCCGTATCATCGATTCCCTGAGGTTGTCCATTGATGTGGCGTAGGAGCAGCGAATATGGCTGTTTCCGCACTCGCCGAAGGCCCTGCCAGGCACCACGGCAACCTTCTCTGTGCTCAAAAGCTGGAGGGCAAACTCCCTGCCGGACAGGCCGGTGCAGGAAACGTCGGGGAAAACGTAGAACGCCCCCTCGGGCACCAGGCAGTTTAGGCCTATCTCGTTGAACCTGCCGGCTATGAAGTTTCTCCGCTTCAGGTACTCCTTCCTCATGGCGATAACGTCCTTCTCTCCCTTTCTGAGCGCCTCGATAGCGGCGTACTGGGCTATGGATGACGCGCACAGGGCCGTGTACTGGTGGATCTTCATCATTATATCGGTGATGAATTGCGGTCCCCCCACATACCCGAGGCGCCATCCCGTCATGGCATGGGATTTTGAAAAGCCGTTCAGGTACAGGGTCCGTGATTTCATCTCCGGGATGGAGGCTATGGAGAAGTGCTTGCTCTCATAGGAGAGGGCACAGTATATCTCGTCGCTAATTACGATGAGGTTGTGGCGCATGGCAATCTCCGCCACCCGCTCCAGGGTCTCCCGATCGATGGTAGAGCCGGTCGGATTGGACGGGTAATTGAGCATGATCGCCTTCGTTTTTCCAGTAATAGATTTTTTCAGGACGTCAATTTCGATTTTAAACCGGTCCTTCTGATAGGTCGGAATGATGACCGGCTTCGCGTGCAGCAGCGTCACGTTGGCAGTGTAGGAAACATAGCAGGGCTCGAAGATTATCACTTCGTCCCCGGGGTTCAGGATGCTCCGCAAGGCAAGATCGAGGCCCTGGCTTACGCCCATGGTGATGACAAGCTCCGTGTCGGGATTGTATATGACGTTGTATTTTGCAGCCACGTACTCGACGATAAGCTCGCGCAGTTCCGGCAGGCCCCGGTTGGGCGTGTAGTGGGTGTTGCCGTCCTTGATGGCGAAGATACCGCTGTCCGATATCCGCCAGGGGGTGACAAAATCAGGCTCACCGACGCCCAGGGAGATGCAGTCGGGCGTTGAATACACGATATCGAAGAATTCGCGGATCCCCGAAGGGGGAACGTCGTTTCCAACCTTGGAAACAAGGGATTCGGGACTGTTTTTTTCAACCAGTTTTAGTTTCATGCCATTACCCGCGGTGCCGGAACCCGGCCGTTAGCCGCCTTATTATGAATATCCGAAAAAACACTATCACCCATTCACGTTATAGAACATGAAGACGATCAGGATTTTTTCGGTAAAAAGTTCTCCATAATTATAAATCGATTTGATTCAGTAAAGCCAAAATTTCGGTAATATTCAATTATTTCTGAATTTTTTTCTGGAAGGGCGATTACAATTTTCGCGATGTTTCTCACGGTAAGGGCTGATGTAAAGGCGTTAAGCATATCTGTCAATAAACCCGCAGGTTTGTTTTCTCGTGTACAGAGCCATCGGATTGTTGTGGTTTGATCACTGCCGGATGTTTCAACTGAGGCAATAATAAAACCGGCGACACTTTTTTTAAACACAGCGACAAGGCCGAGGGACTGTTCCTGGGTGAGGACATCGGCAAGGTTCCTTTCGTTCCAGCCTGTCTGAAATGGGGAACATTGATTTCCGAGGTATTTACACCCCAGGAGATAGATTTCCCTGAGGTCGTCAACCCGCACGTGCCTTATCTCGAGGCGTCCCTTCATTCAGGACCGCTCCAACTTCATCAGCCTTGGTGTATGGTCAGCCTGGAGCACAACATTCAATTTTTTTGATCCCGGTGCGGGATGGTCTGAGTTGTAGTGAAGGCCGATGCTGTCCCTGCGCGCTAGGGCACTTCTGATGATGAGCTTTGCCACGGTGGCGAGGTTGCGGAGCTCGATAATGCGGGAGGAGATGGTGCTCTTTTTGTAGTAATCATGGATATCATCGGCGAGCATCAGTATCCTCTTGTGCGCCTTTTGTAAACGTTTGTCCGAGCGGACAATTCCGACGTAATCCCACATCAGGCGCTTGACGTCTTCGATGTCATGCTGCACCAGGACCCATTCCTCAAGGTCGAAGGTCCCGGCCTTGTTCCAGTTGGGGAAGTCGGGTATGGTGCGGTTTTTATTGAATTTAGCAAGATGCTCCTCGGCCCGCAAAAAGGCCCGGTGGGAAAAAACGATCCCTTCCAGCAGGGAATTGCTGGCAAGACGGTTTGCGCCGTGGACCCCTGTGCAGGACGATTCGCCGGAGACGTAGAGGTTTTCAATCGATGTCTTGCCGTCGCAATCGCTCACCACGCCGCCGCAGAGATAGTGGGCGGCCGGAACAACGGGGACCGGTTCTTTCGACATGTCGATTCCCTCCTCGAGACATTGAGCATAGATATGGGGGAACCGCTGCATGAGGAATTTCTTGCTTTTGCTGGTGATGTCGAGATAGACATTCGTGACACCGTACTTTTTCAGTTCCATGTCAATGGTGCGGGCGACTATGTCCCGCGGCGCCAGGTCCTTGAGGGGATGGATGTGCTCCATGAAGCGTTCCCCCCGCTTATTGATGAGGATGGCGCCTTCCCCGCGAACCGCCTCACTGATGAGGAAACAGGGGCCGGTCTGCTTGGCGCTGTAAAGCGCCGTGGGATGGAACTGTATGAATTCCATGTCAGCAATCAGCGCGCCGGCGCGGTATGCCATGGCGATCCCGTCGCCGGTGGCGATCTCGGGGTTGGTGGTGTGGAGGTAGAGCTGCCCCACGCCGCCCGTGGCCAGAAGGGTCATCTTGGCATTGAAGGTGTTCACCGTGCCGGTGGTGTTGTCGAGAATATAGGCGCCGTAGCAGTGTATGTCGTTCCGTTTTTTGCCTTTTATTTTAAGCTGATGTTCGGTCAGGAGATCGACCCCCGTGTGGTCTTCAAAAAGCTGGATGTTCTTTATTTCTGACACCTTCTTCAGAAGGGCCCGCTCAACTTCCTGGCCGGTGAGGTCCCGGGCATGGACGATGCGGTTTTTCGAATGGCCTCCCTCCCTTCCCAGGTCGAGCACTTTGCCGCCGGCGCTTTCTTTTTCTGAAAACTGCGTGCCCCATTCCATCAGCTCCCTGATCCGCTCCGGACCGGACCTGACCAGTATTTCAATTGTCGTGCGGTCGCCGAGGCCGGCCCCGGCCTTTATTGTATCTTCTATATGCTTTTCATAAGAATCCTCCGGCGAAAGCACGGAGGCGATCCCACCCTGGGCGTAGTTGGTGTTGGAGTCGAAATCTTTTTTCTTCGTGACGATGTTCACCGATCCGAAGCGTGAAGCCTTAATGGCAAAGGCAAGACCCGCTATGCCGCTGCCAATTACCAGAAAATCAGATTTGAACTTTTTTGGCCTCATGGTTTAGTAACTCCATAAAATTATTCTGCACGCTCTCGATGACACGGTCAAGGGGCTCACCGCGTAGTTCGGCTATGAACCGGTAGACGTGTATAACATACTCAGGCCTGTTTTGCCTTCCCCTCAGTGGCACGGGAGTCAGGAATGGCGCGTCTGTCTCGATCAGGAGACGATCGAGAGGCACATAGGCTGCGGAGTCGTGAAGGTCTGCCGCGTTGCGGTAGGTGACATTGCCCGCGAAGGATACATAAAAGCCGAGATCCAGGGCCCGTTGTGCCGCATGACGGTTTCCGGAAAAACAATGAATGATACCGCCGGTCCTGCATGATTCATGGAGAAGGGCCAGGGTCTCTTCCATTGCGTTGCGTGAATGCACGATCAAAGGCATGCAGAGTTGGTTTGCCAGGTCGATCTGGAAGCGGAATGACTGTTCCTGCATTTCCTTGGGCTGGCGCATGCGGTAAAAATCGAGCCCGCATTCGCCAATGCCGAAGAACTGTCCTGAATTACCGTCAGAATGGATTTTCTCCGCGAGTTGTTCCAATGCCCGGAGTTCAGACTCATGCGCCGGGGATGAGGGGTGTATCCCTGCTGTGAAGAAGACACCTTCACCGGCGCGGCGTTTCGCGAAATCGAGGGACCACCGGGAGCTGGCCACATCTATAGATGCCTGCACGACCCGGGACACGTTGTAAGCGTGCAGCTGATGCATGAGATTATCTTCGGAATCGTTTGAATCTTCGAGGATAAGGTCAAAATGTGCGTGGGAATCGATATACATGACGGTGCCCGGAGAAAAGTTCTTCCGTCTTTGTACCTGGATCGGCACCATAATTGCAAGTATAAAATAGGCAATTTAATTGTTGAAATATTTTTAATTTTTAATATAATGGATTTCAGGAAATGATATGAAGATACTGGCCATCGGCGATATCCATGGTGAGAAAAAATATTTTGATGCCGCCGCTGATTTGATCGGGTCCGTGGATCTCGTGGTCCTGTGCGGCGACCTTGCCAAGGGAGGCGATTGGAAGTCAGCGGAAGATGTTCTTTCCTGCGTTGAGCGTCAAACCACCAGAATTGTCGGGGTACACGGCAACTGGGACCGGGAAGAGGTGCGCACGCTTCTTGAGAGAAGGGGGTACAGCCTTCATGGCAGGGGCAGGGTCATTGACGGTATTGGTTTTTTCGGGGTCGGGGGGTCAACTCAGACGCCGATGAATACCGCAAGCGAATATACCGAAGAAGAATTCAATGACTATCTCACCGCTGGATTCAAACAGATTCGAGGGGCAGTGGCGTCGGTTCTCATATCCCATGCACCGCCGCACCGGGTCCGGGACCGGACCTTTTTAGGTATCAGAGGCGGCAGTAGGGCTGTCAGGAACTTTATCGAAGACAACAAGATCGACCTGTGCCTTGCGGGCCATATCCATGAAGCCTATGGAATTGAACAATTCAATAACTGCCAGGTTGTTAATTCCGGGTCCTTTAAAAAGGGAAGGTATTCATTGATTGAGATAGGAAGCACCATCTCCCTGGACCAGGGAAGGTTGTGACAGACAAATGGCCTGTGCGTTCCAGTTTAATTAGTCACCGAATATGGTGTGGATTTCAGCTCATAAGCTATAACGCCTGCATTATCACCATACCCGCCCTATTTTATCGCATTTTCAACAAGTTCGGTGACACACATAATTGTCGCTTCCACAATATCATGGGGGTATAGGTTGATTGGTAAAATATCTAAAAATTATCATCTTTCTAATGATAATTAATTTGACAATTTTGCACTGTACATAAATTATCAGATTTTAGTATGAATTCCCTCAAACGAAAAGATCTCCTTGATATCCAATCATTATCTGTAGAGGAGATTCTTCTTATCTGCAGGTCCGCAAAATATTTCAAAGATATTTTTACCCGCTCAGTGAAGAGTGTACCCATTTTAAGGGGGAAATCCGTTTGCACCCTCTTTTATGAACCGTCGACAAGGACAAAGATGAGTTTCGACCTTGCTGCCAAGCGCCTGTCGGCGGACCTGATCAATTTCTCGGTGTCGACGTCAAGCGTCGTGAAGGGAGAGTCCCTGATCGACACGGTCCACACCTTGGAAGCCATGAAGGTGGACTACATTGTAATGAGACATGCGGCGTCAATGGCGCCGCATTTTTTATCTCGTAACATCAAAGCATCGGTCATAAACGCCGGCGACGGGTTCCACGCACACCCGACACAGGGGCTGCTGGACGCCTATTCTATCATGGAGAGGCACGGGAGTCTGGAACGTGGCAGCATGGAGGGGCTCCATATCGGCATTATCGGCGACATCAAGCACTCGCGCGTGGCTCGCTCCGACGTTGAAGCGTTTAAAAAACTGGGGGCGAAAGTAACCCTCTGCGGACCACCCACCCTGGTGCCGGATACCTTCAAACATTATGGCGTGGAAATCAGCTATAACCTGGATGCACTTATTCCCGAACTGGACGTGATCAACCTCCTGCGTATTCAGAAAGAGCGCCAGAAGGGCTCGCTGTTCCCGTCGCTGCGGGAATATCACCGGCAATTCGCCCTGACCGATGAGCGGTTCCGGAGCTGCAGGGATGACGTTATCGTGATGCACCCGGGGCCGGTAAACCGCGGCATAGAAATCGATGATGCTGTCATGAACAGCCCGAAGACAATCATCAACGAACAGGTAACCAATGGAGTGGCTGTCCGGATGGCGATATTTTATCTCCTGGCGGGAGGGGCGCCGCTCGAAGAGATGAACGAAGAATGAGGTTCTCTTGAAAATAGTAATTAAAAACGGACGCATCATAGACCCTGCGTCAAGGACAGATGACGCGCTGGATATACTCATCGAAGATGACACAATCGCGGATATATCGTGCGGCATTTCCGTGCAGGACGGCTATGGCGTCATTGACGCAGGCGGGTGCCTGGTGCTTCCCGGCCTGATCGACATGCATGTGCATTTCCGCGAACCTGGACGCGAGGATGTCGAAACCATTTACAGCGGCTCGAAGGTCGCGGCCAAGGGAGGGTTTACTTCGGTATGCACCATGCCCAACACCGACCCGGTAATAGATAACCAGGCCTTGGTGCGCTTTATCAAGCTGGAAGCGGAAAAGGGACCCATCAATGTGTTCCCGGCGGCCACCATAACGAAAGGGATGAAAGGTGAGGAAATATCCGAAATGGGTGAGTTGATCGGTGCCGGGGCCGTAGGCTTTACCGATGACGGCCTGCCGGTCATGAGCTCGATACTTATGCGTCGGGCCCTTGAATATTCGCGGATGTTCGACGTTCCCATCATGACCCACTCAGAGGACCTCGAACTGACTGACGATGGCATCATGAACGAAGGGAAGAACTCGATGCTCCTTGGCCTAAAGGGGATCCCCCGGGAAGCCGAGGAGGTGATGATTGCTCGTGATGTTATTCTGACACGTATGACCGGAGGCCGCCTCCACGTCGCCCATGTCTCATCGGGAGGATCGGTCGAAATAATACGGCGCGCCAAGAGCGACGGCATCAGGGTAACCTGCGAGACCGCGCCCCACTACTTTTCCCTTACCGATGACGCCGTGGCGGAATACCTGTCCATGGCGAAGATGAAGCCGCCTCTTCGAACAGAGGACGACCGGAAGTCGATTATAGAGGGCCTCAAGAGAGGAATAATCGATGTCATCGCTTCAGATCACGCACCCCATTCCCCCAATGAAAAGATGCAGGAGCTGGAATATGCCCCCTTCGGTATAGTCGGCCTCGAAACCACGGTGCCGCTGATCATCACGGTGCTGGTGAGGGAGAACGGATTCTCCTATTTTGAGGCATTCGAAAAAGTAACTGTCAACCCGGCCAGGGTGCTTAAACTCGACCGCGGCGAATTGAAAATCGGCAGCATTGCCGATCTGACAATAATCAACCCGGAAAAGAAAGTCCAGATCAATGAGAGCTTCATGCTGTCCAAATGTAAAAACACGCCCTTCATCGGGAAGGAACTCTTCGGGTCGGTGGAGTATACTATTTGCAACGGCAACGTTGTGTATTCAAATAAATAGGCAGAGCCGGGAGCCGGCCACGATGCAGATTAATCCTTGACATAATAAAAACAGTGACGATACATACTGTCTCATGTGCGGCACTGTAAATCCCGCACGGAATATTCATATCAGTTTATCGAGGAGGTCATATGCGGTTTTTCAAAATAATGCTTATCATCATGCTGGCTTCAGTTCTTGCGGTATCATGTAAAACAAAGAAGGAAATGACCCTGGAAGACTACGCCAAGATAGAGCTTGAGATAAACCTGCCCAATCCAGAGCTTGACAAGGTGAAAGTCGAAGAAGTGACCAAAAAGTACGATTATTCCTATCAGCAGTATAAGGACATGTTTGACAAGGTGGAAAAGGACACAAAGCTCAAAGAGAAGCTCGGAGAGATGAGACTGCAGGATCAAAAAGAAGAGAAAAAATAGGGCCCTGCCGTGCCGCAGTAGAGAGTATCATATAATCTTCAAAAGCCGGGCGGCGTTCCTTCCCAGGACGTCCGCCTTCAATTCTTCATCAGCACATTCACTGTTGATCGCGTCATAATATCTCCCGAAGGGGATCAGCGGATAGTCGCTGCCAAAAAGAATTTTTTTCTGGCTGGCCACAAGGGGGGCAATGCGGTATATGGAATCTGAATAGATGAAGGGGGAGGCCGCCGTATCGTAGTAGCAGTGGGAAAGTGCTTTCGATACTTCCGGCATGAGCTCGTAAAAGATCATGCCGCCGCCCCAGTGCGACAGGATAATGGTAACGTCTGTGTGTTCTGATAGTATCACGTAAAGTTCCCGCAGATTCGGATCGTATTTGCCTTGATAGTGATGTCCCACCGGTTCGTTGACGTGCAGACACAGGGGCAGAGAGAATTTTCTTGCCGCCGCGAGAAGTTCCTCCAGAAAGTTCAGACCGAATCTGTTCAATCCCTGCCGGTAAAAGCCGGCCTCGCCAACTCCCCGCAATCCCATCTCTTTGATGCCGCGCACCCAATCCTCAATATTGATTGATGGACTCACCGGAACTGATCCGAAAGGGATGATTGTGCCCCCGGAGATTTCAATAACATCCCGCAGGTATTTATTCTGTGCCTCGCAGAAGAGTTCGTTTTCCCAGGGGAAACCCATGGCAACGGCGTAGTCGATGCCGAAATTTTTCATGGCCTCCATAAGCTCAAGATGGTCGATCAGTTTTGATTTTTCCAGGGCATAGATAGAGCGGAACTGGTCGTCCGCAAGGCAGATGGTCCTGTCAAGGCAAATATCGCTGCTGAAGATATGGGTATGAAAATCTATAATCATTGCCTGTTACCGTATCGAAGGAACGGAATTACAGCAATAAATTTTTATTTGACTTTGTGAAATAATTGCTTTACCTTACCCTCGTTAGTGCGATATACATGGCATGCCAATGAAAAACAGGGTTATATTTTTTTTTCTTTTAAGCATGACGATCTGGATTGTTGCCAGAGACAATGCCGATGCTGCCGCTTTCACCATGGGCCAATTTCAAACCGTTGCTTCAGACGGCTCCCTTGATGTACTCAGAAATCCTTCGCTGCTGACAGCACAGGTCCAGAATAATGCAATAGGGGTCCTGTTTCTTGCCGTTCCCTACACGAACCGGCGGTTTTCCTATAATGCTACCATTGGGTCGGCTGTTTCAGCACCCGGTTTCCAAGAAGCAAAACGTATGGCAGGGAGCATGTATCTGTCGTACAGCGGTAAGACGCCTCACGGCACGGTGGGTATCGCCATTGATGCGGATAATCCGTACCAGGCCCTGTCCCGGAGGTTTCATCGTAATTATTTTGGCATTAATACCTTTGATCTTATCTATGAAAACCTGTATGTAAGAGGTAAATCACTTACTCTGTCACCCCGGCTGGTTATTTCATATGGTTTAGTTGTATCCGGGAACCATTCGCTGGGCCTACAGTGGGCCCTGGGTTATACCCGCACCAGTGAGAAAACAACTTTTGTTTCTATGTATAATGTCAATTTCACCAGCCATCACTGGGCAACAAAGACTGCGGATGGTGTCAGCGCGGAGATGTGCCTGGGCTATTCCTATCGGACTGACAATTCCCAGGCTGGATTGATGCTGAGGTCAGGCAGATTCAACTGGGAAAGGACGAAAATTAATTTTGGTCATGGAGACTTTGGCAAATCCATCCTTTTCTCCGGCAGTATATCAGAACCCTTTTATCTTGCCTATGACCGGGGGTTCACTTTCCTTGCGGGTGGGTATCATAAACTCGCTTCTTACGTTGCCGTTGCCCTTGAAGGGGAATATGAAGTACCTATACATTACAACTACAAAGCCGTTCGATATGATGAGACAACGACTCTGTACGGCTATTCTAATAATTTAGCCATCCGAAAATCCGGCCTCTATGCAATCCGCGCCGGCTTTGAGATACTACCTTCCGGTCCTGTCACGATAAGCCTGGGTGGTCAGGTGAGCACAACCAGAGAGAGAGGAAAATCCAGTAGAATGCATGAATCAGTCAATACCGACACATATGGGGGCTCCCTCGGCCTCGACATAAAGGCAATCGATTCCATGCTGATCATGATGGGCTCCCGGCTGGTATATACACATCAGCGTACCAGAAGATACTCTGAGCAGCAATATATAGGGTCCATGTCGATTGATGGCCTGACCCGCACATTGAAGGTCGATCTGTTTCTCGGATTGTCCGGCGGTTTTTAGATCATGACAGGTTTCTCCTGCCAGTAACCGGGGTGATTGTGTGGACATCGTAACAGTGCTTGGAATCACATGGCGTAAGGCTTCAATGGGCGATTTGATGATCGTGTTTACGATCCTGATGATCCCCATAAGTCTGTTTATTCTATTGAAAATTATTCAGACCATCAGGAACAGAAAAATACATGATGAACAGCTTTTTCTATTCAAGCTCAAGCGGCTCGGTCTTTCCAATTTCCAGATCAGGATCGTGAATAACCTGATTGAAATGCTCGGTTTCCCCAACCCAGTCCAGTTCATTGGAAACCCTGAATTGTTTGAAAGGGCCGTCGGCAGGTTCCTTACCCACATGCGGGGGACCGGCGAAACGGAGGATTCCCAGTTTTTAATATGCCGGGATCTGACCACCATCTATGACAAGCTCTATTTTCACATGAAGTCCAAGAAGCCGTTGAAAGGCATCCACGAGGTGGATGAAGAACAGCTGATCTATTTTTCGCCGGTGGAGGGCAAGGTCTTTCTGGGTAAGATCATATCTCGCGACGCAGCGACCATGAATATTAAAATTTTCGGGAATCTCGGAGACCTCGCGGCAATTCCCGAAAAGAAACCGGTTACCTTCCATGTTTTCCGGGTTGGCGATGCCGATTATGATTTCACCTCTCCGGTGTACGGCCGCGAGGGGACAGCTCTTAAGGTTGGGTTGCCGGGCGAAGTTGTGAAACGCGAGGAGTCGCGGCATCCCTATATTGACGTAATACTGCCGGCACTTATTTCCAGGGAGAAAAAGATGCCGAAGGAAAAAGAGATCCGGGAGCTTGAACAGATCATTGAAAAAAGTGAAGAGAAAATAGAGTCCCCTGAAGATGAAGGCCTGATAATAGATGAGATCGAAGATGAAAAACTTCCTTGCACAATTTACAAACTGAATGATTATGAAGCGGTTTTAAGACTGTCGCAGAAGCTGGATTTCAATTACCGTTACATCCTGAATTTCCAGGTGATGGAATTCAACTTCATGGCGTATGTCAGAATCATCGCGACGAAAACCGTCGAGGAGGGAGGCACCTCGTACTATACGGTTAAATTCGATGACATGTCGCCCACTTCGAGCAATGTGCTTAAAAAGTACGTGTACGAGCACCTCTGATGGATTAGAAATAATCCGGGAGGATCGTCTTCAGTTTGTTTGACTGATCCCTGTCTCGCTTGTTCTCCGCGGTGATTATAGCGTACTTCGCCGCCTCGGCGCAGCCGCACTCCCGTTCTTTCCCGATACGCTCCAATATGAGCTTCAATATTTTTTTTGCGTTTCCGGCATTGGTCGTGAGGTTTCTGATGACCATGTCAATGGTGACGTGTTCCTCGGTTTCGTGCCAGCAGTCGTAATCGGTGCTCATGCAGATGACAGCATAGCAGATTTCCGCCTCGCGCGCCAGCTTTGCCTCGGGGAGGGTGCTCATGTTTATAACGCCGGCACCCCAGGAGCGGTATAGGTTGCTCTCAGCCTTGGTGGAAAAGGCGGGGCCCTCCATGCAGATGAGGGTCTCTCCGGTGTGCATGGTCAGGCCGATCTCACTGGCTGCATTCTTGATGTGGCCCTGCAGTCTCTCGCAGAAAGGATGGCCGAAGGATATATGAGCGGCCACGCCGTTACCGAAAAATGAGCTGGGACGCGACCTGGTCCGGTCAATCACTTGGTCGGGCAGAATGAAGTCAAGAGGCTTGATCTGCTCTTTGAGGCTTCCCACTGCTGAGAAGGCTATAATCTCCCGCACCCCGATCATTTTCATTGCGGCAATATTGGCGCGAAAGTTCACCTCGTGGGCCAGATGAACATGGCCTTTGCCATGGCGCGGCAAAAAAGCGGCCCGCTGGCCTTCAATTTCGGAAATAATGATGGAGTCCGAAGGTTTGCCCCATGGGGTATCAATGGATATTTCTTCTATTGTCCTGGCGCCTTCGATTTCATAAAGTCCCGAGCCGCCGATAACGCCGATTGTCGCCTTGTCCATTATTCACCTCTATCTGTTTGATTGCGGCGGGCTGATCTGGAAGGTTGCCAGCCGGGCATTTCCGGAGGGCATTCCGGATCATGGGATGCTCTCTAAATCCGATTAAGCGGCATAGGGCTTTTTATCGCAAGAAAAAAAGCATATCTCTCCGGTGCAATCGATTGTTTTAATAATCACCGGTCCTGTGAAAACAGCCTGCGGGGAAAAAAGTCATTGCCAATACAGATATTATGTTTAGTATATATATAAACAGTTGTAAGGGAGGTCATATGAAAATTACAAAAGCCGTGGCTCTTTCCATGGTGGCGCTGTTGATGTTCTGGGCAGGCTCAACAAATGCGAAGCAGACAGATATACCCAAGGAGCAGGTACCCCAGGATGTTATAGAAGTGCTGAATGAATACCTGAAAATCTTATCAACCAGTCCGTCCCTCGAGGCATGCGCAGTGGAAGTGGCAAAAATATCCGGCGGACACATGCTCTCGCAGTCCGGGGCTATTTCCCAGGATGTTCTGCCTTATAGCCTGAAAAAGGATTATCAAAATGTGAAATTCTACAAGGTGCCGGCGGTTATAACCAGGGTTGTTCTTGTTGAGAATGATTATGACGGGTATGGAGCCACGCTGATACAAGGAACCAGGTACAAGATCTGGATTGCCAAGAAAGACGGTGTTGCCGGTCTCCCGGCCCCCATTCCGGTACTAAAGCCGAAAAACGGAGCGTCGAAAATCGTTACCACCATCGGCAGCCTTTAATCAATAAGCCCGCATCCGGCGCCTGATGCGGCGAATGCGGGTGCTCCGATTCGATAGAATTATTTCCATAATACAAATCTATATCAGTTAAAAATTTTATCCGGATTCAGGATCCCCTTCGGGTCAAAAGCTTTCTTAATGCGCTTGAGGAGCTCGATTTCTTCCAGGGAAAGCGCCAGGCCGAGGTAATCCCTGCGTATATATCCCACGCCATGCTCGCCCGTGATGGTGCCCCCCAGCCGGATGGCCCGTTTATAGATTTCGCTCTTCAGCTCCGGTAGCATCATCTTCCACTGGTCGTAGCCGAGGTCGCCCTTTAACACATCGATGTGTACATTGCCGTCGCCGGCGTGGCCGAACATGACCGACCGGAGCGACCTGGATTGAAGATACGATTTCAGCTCCGTTAGGAATTCGGGGATCTTTGAGCGCGGCACTACGCAGTCCTCGGCCAGAAACACGGGGCTTTCAGCGTGGATCGCCTCGCGGATGGACCGGCGGGCTTTCCAGAGCCGCTCGCGCTGTATCGGCGACTGGGCCAGTATGATTGCTTCCTGATCGACCCTGATTGCGGAGCCGATCGTTTCAACGTCATCAAGCAGGGCCTGCTCCGAATTGCCGTTGATCTGGATGAGGAGATGGGCGCCCGCATCGGGGAAGTGCATGTCCCGGTTAAGAAATTTGGCGACCAGCATGATGGCATCGTGCTCCATAAATTCAATTGCGCACGGAATGATACGATTGACCAGAATGACATGAACGGCTTCCGTAGCATCCTGCAGTGACGGGAACGGTATGAGCATGTCGATTGTGTGGCGGGGTGCCGGAATCAATCTCAGAAAAATCTTGGTGATGACTGCCAGGGTCCCTTCAGACCCGATCAGGATGCCGGACAGGTTGTAGCCGGTGACATTTTTTACTATTTTACCCCCGGTGGTGATCACGCTGCCGTCAGGTAGAACAAATTCCAGCCCCAGGATATAATCCTTGGTGACGCCGTATTTAACGGCCCGGGGCCCGCCGGCATTTTCGGCAACATTCCCGCCGATGGAACAGGATTCCAGGCTGGCCGGGTCTGGCGGATACAGGAGGCCTTCAGCCAGGGCCGCGTCCTGTATGACCCTGGTGATTGCTCCCGGCTCAACCACTGCCACCATGTTCTCCCGGTCAATCTCGATAACGCGGTTCATCTTTTCGAAGGACAGGATAACGCCGCCTCTGACCGGCACGGCGCCGCCGGTGACGCCCGTACCTGCCCCGCGGGGGATTACCGGCACGCCGAGTTCATTGCACAGCTTCAGGGTCTCGCTCACATCATTGACCGAACCTGCCCTGACCAGGATGTCGGGCATGGCAGACAGGTCGGATGTTTCGTCCCTGGAATAGCTCTCAAGGATATCTCTGTCAATGGTAACGTTTTCCGTGCCAATTATTTGTGATAATTTTTCAGCTATTGCTTTGTATGATTTCATGACAACTCGTTTCAGTTTTACAGGTAAGGGTCTTTTAATAAAGGTGTCAAGGATTTACTAAGTGAAATAAAAAGTAATTTGAATAACGCGGTGCATCAATAAATCCTTGATTTCTTAAATTTAGTATGATAGGTTTTTTTCTTGAGAGTATATGAATTTCAATGCAAGACCAATACACAGTCAGTGATGAATTAAACTGGTGATGAAAGCGGCACACTGATCGTTAGATCAGTTGTATACTAGGGGGGGTACCATGAGAGAATGTCATAATTGCCATCAACAGATAGTAGATGATGCAGCCCTGTTTTGCAGTAAATGCGGGACGCGTTTGATCAATGCACCGGCAAGCCCGGGCGCAACAATGGCTCCCGGCAAAAAAAGAAAATTGATATGGTTTATCGCCATTCCAATGAATATTGCCCTAATTGCAGGGTCCTTTTTTATGGTCAAAGGCTGCTCCAGCGTGAACGGGAGTCTTGTTGCAAAAGGCGAGCCTCTTGGCAACTTCACCTTTGTTCCAAAGCAGTGTCGGTCAGGCCAGCGGATGAATTTTTTTGGTTCTGTGCTCCTGGGCGAAGGTCAGCAAGACGGGGCCGTTGTGGCCATCATCGATCCTGTTAAGGGAAAAATAATCAAGGTCGAAATCCCCGGCTCTTGCGAACCCCCTGATTATGAGAAATGCAAAGAAGTCATTATTGATTCGAAGTACTGTTCCCGGTACGATGTAATTGTGGATAAGATACCTGTTATGATTAATAATATAGTTTTAACAGGCGGACGTCTGAATCTTGATTGTGTCTTCCCAGGCGGGGGCACTGCCAAAGGAGAGATTGCCTTCGAACGGTGTAATTGAAACCGCCACGCACTGGAGATTTATTTATCACGAACCAGTCTTGAATCTCGTTGTCGATTCAGTGACTGCAGATAATCATTCAGTGCTGCCGGGTCTTTCTGGCGCAATACCGCCTCGGTGCCCACCACATAGCCATCGCCGATGGAAAGGGCCTGCCTTGCATCGTCGGCGGTTTTGATGCCGAAACCGATTATGACTTTCTTGTCGGTATTCTGCTTGATCATGCAAATTTTATCCAGCAGCTCCGGAGACGTGAAGTCTGATTGTGATCCGGTTATTCCCCTCACCCCTATTAAGTAGATGATTTCGCTTCTTGATTTGTTCATCATCTCTATATCTGATTCGCGGGATTCAAGGGTGGCAAAGGGGACAATAGGTATACCGAAGCCACTGCCGTAAAAGAGGTTCGTCATCCGGTTGGGAAGGTCCGGAATGATCGCCCCGTCCAAACAGCCCGTCATCCGGTCCGAGAAGTCCCGTATGCCATGGGAGTAGATGATGTTGGCGTAGGTCATGACATATTTTTTTATTCCGGTATCCCGCAGAGACAGGATGTCATCCATGACCAAATCCGGTGTCACGCCGCTTTGAAGTGACGCGTGGATGGCCCGGGCGATGACCGGACCGTCTGCAGTCGGATCGTTGAATGGAATGCCGATTTCAACAAAGTCAAAGCCGTTTTTAACCACTGCGCCGAAGCATTTTTTAAATGTACTAGTATCCGGATATCCGCCGGCCAGATATATGCCTCTCATAACTCCTCCCTGTTCTGCTTTTCAATGATGCCGAGGTCTTTATCGCCCCTCCCCGACAGGTTAACCAGGACCTGTTTACCCCGCAGCTCTTCAGCGTGGGTGAACGCCCAGGCAAGGGCGTGTGACGATTCCAGGGCAGGAATGATACCCTCAACCCTGGTCAGCTCGTGAAATGCCTTGAGGGCTTGATCATCGAAGATATTGGTATAGCGGACCCTGCCGGTGTCCTTTAAATATGAATGCTGGGGGCCGATACCGGCGTAATCGAGACCGGCAGAAACTGAATGAACATCCTGAACCTGGCAGTTTTTATCTTGTAGCAGATAGGACAGGGCGCCCTGAAAGATGCCCCTGGTTCCCAGTGTCAGGGTCGATGCATTATCGCCGGGGCCGAGGGACCGGCCTCCCGCTTCAACACCAATAAGCTCTACCTCCGGAAGGTCGAGAAAGCCCTGGAATATCCCCATGGCGTTGCTACCGCCGCCAACGCAGGCGATGATGCAGTCGGGAAGAAACCCTCTGCCGCGGAAGTATTCGAAAGCTTCCCTGCCGGTCACGGCATGAAAGAAGGCCACCATTTCAGGAAAGGGGTGGGGGCCTGCAACGGTACCCAGGAGATAGTGCGTGTCAGTGACATTGGTGACCCAGTCCTTGAGGGAGGCGCTGATGGCGTCCTTCAGGGTGAGGAGTCCCTCATCGACCGGCACCACCTCTGCGCCGAGGAGTTTCATTTTTTTCACATTCGACATCTGGCGTTCCACGTCAAGGCTTCCCATGTAGATACGGCATTTCAGGCCGAAAAGGGCCGCGGCCGTGGCCGTGGCAACACCGTGCTGGCCGGCACCGGTTTCAGCTATGACGCGCCGTTTCCCCATGTGCCTTGCCAGCAGGGACTGCCCGATGGTGTTGTTTATCTTATGGGCCCCGGTATGGAGCAGGTCTTCCCGCTTGAGATACAGGTTGAATCCGTATTTTTCAGAAATGTTCCTGGCGTGGTATACCGGCGTGGGCCGGCCCGCATATTCTTCCAGGTAACGGTTGAATTCCTTCATTGATTCGTCGTTCCCCGCGAATTCGCGGTATGCCCGCTCCAGTTCATCCAGGGCCGGAATCAACAGTTCCGGAACAAATTGCCCTCCATAGGGTCCGTAAAATCCTCTATCTGACAGCATTGCACACCTCGGTAATGAATTGTTTCATCAGTTTGTAATCCTTTATCCCCCGTTCGGATTCGACGCCGCTTGACACGTCCACGCCGAAGGGGCGGTATTCACGGATAATGCCGGCCACGGTACCTGTATCAAGACCGCCCGATATGATAAGCCGTTCCCGGATATCATGAAGCCACGACGGGAGCATATGTGCTTCACCGCTTCCGCGGCTCGCGTCGTAGAGGAAAAATGAGCCATCGCGGGAATGCTCCATTGTGCTGCCCGCGAAAATGATGCGGTCATGTCCGCAATACTCGTACACCTGTGCGAAGTCGAAGTCGGGATAGCATTCCGCCACCTCGTCAAAGCTGACACCGACGGCCACGGTGGATATTTTCCCCCGGGCGTAGTATGCCAGTTGCTTCGCGTGGTCGGCCGATCGGTACCGGACGCTCGGCGCATGAAGCACAACGCCGATCGCCGAATACCCGAGACTGATCGCCCAATCAATCTGTTCAATTGAAGTTATACCGCAGATTTTTACGAACATGGCTATATCAGGACGCTGTAAAACTCTTTTAATTTTTTCGCGGGGTCCTCGGCGGTCATGAGGGCTGTCCCGATCAGGAAGGCATCGGCGCCGGCTTTCTGAAAGTTCATAATGTCTTCACTGGTTTCGATGCTGCTTTCGGCTATTTTAATGAAATCACCATTGAGAGATCTGATTGTCTCCATGGCCTTTTCCTTGTTTATTGTAAATGTAGTGAGGTCCCGGGAGTTCACGCCCACCATCTCCGGGTTCAGCGGCTTGACCTTTTTGAATTCTTCAACCTCGTGGATTTCATACAGGACTTTCATTGAATAGCGGCGCGCCCGCTGGGTGAGAAAGTGCAGTTCCCTGACGTCTAGTATAGACGCGATGAGGAGTATGAAATCCGCCCCATGGGCAAAGGCGTTGTCAATCTGCAACTCGCTTATGATGAAATCCTTGCAGAGGAGGGGGGTCTTCACAACCTTTGAAACCTCCGTCAGAAAATTGAAGCTTCCATGGAAATAGCGGCTGTCGGTTAAGACGCTCACAGCGCCGGCACCGCCCCGCTCGTACAGACTGGCCTGGCTTGTGACGTCCACATCGCGGTTTATGGCTCCCCGGGAAGGGGAGGCTTTTTTTATCTCCGCGATAAAGGGTTTTTCCCTGAGGTGCGCCAGGGGGTCAGTCACCGGCCTCAGGCGGTTTCGTTCCGCCGGGATCATGCTCTTTATTTCATTACGCTTGTGTTCGATTATTTCCTTCAGATTCATGTCCAATCCCTCAAATGACCTTTTCGATAGAAGTGCGGCTGCTTACAATTTCATTGAGCTTGCGTATGGCGCCACCATCGGCGATGTGCTGCTTTACCATCTGGAAAGCGTCGCGCATGCCATGACTGTTCATGGTGCGAAGGGCCAGGGCCGCGTTAAGCGAGAATAAGTCCGACATTCGCTCGTTCTTGCCAGACAGGCCCTCAAGGAACAGCTGTTTCGCCTCGTTGCGGTCCCTGACCACCGGCATGGGAAAGGGCTCGAAAAAATCAGAAGGGTCGATGGAGAATCGACGGTCATTCCCTTCCCCGATATGAATGCATTCGGTGGTGTCCCGGGACGATACCTCGTCGTACCCGTCACGCGATGAATAAACGGTAATGTTGCGCTTCCCGATTTTTCGTATCACCTGGGCGATGAAATCAAGGCGGTCCCGCCTGCTGATGCCAATGACCTGGTATTCCGGGTCGGCCGGGTTGATGAGGGGACCCACGAAGTTGAAGATGGTGGGCACCTTCAGTTCTTTACGCACCTTCCCGATACCCTTCAGGGCCGGATGATAGTGGGGCGCCAGCATGAACACATAATTGTGGCGGCTGAAGAATTCCTCGGGGGAGATCCCCTCGTAATTCAGGTCCATTCCCAGCTCGGAGAGTATGTCGGCGGAACCGACCACACCGCTCTGGGCTGTGTTTCCGTGCTTGACCACGCCGCAGTGGAGGGACGCCAGGATAATGCTCACCGCCGTGGAGATGTTGACCGTGGACTTGCCGTCACCCCCGGTTCCACAGGTGTCAATGGTACCGGCGGTCGCGGTCTCGAATCTCCGCTTGTGGCAATCAAGGGTCGCGGCCAGGGCCGCGACTTCATCGACGGTTTCGCGGCGGAACTTCATCGCGATGAGAGCCGAGGCGATCTGAGAATCGGAAAGCATGCCCTGAACCATTCCTTCGAAGAGGGTCCGGGCATCATCGAAACTTAGCCGTTCGCCTGAATTGATTTTTTTTACAAGTTTTTCCATATTATGCCCCCACCCTTTGTTGTTCTATGTCGGAAGCGGCGCTCACTGCTGCGAAATCAAGGAAATTTCTGACAATCTGTCCGCCGAATTCGCTCAGGATCGACTCCGGGTGGAACTGTACGCCGAAGAATTTTTGCCGGCAGTCCTCGATGGACATTACGGTTCCATCGTTCATTGAACGCGACGTTACGCGGTGATCATCGATGTCAACGGCCAGGGAATGATACCGCACCGCGCTGAAGCTGCCGGGCATGTTGCTGAAGAGAACCGAAGAGCCCGTTACGGTGATTTTATCAAGCTTTCCGTGCTTCACGGTGCCGGCCTGGATGATGGCATATCCCAGTGAATAGGCTATAGCCTGCATGCCCAGGCACACGCCGAAAATCGGCTTCCTGCCCAGGTACTCGCTGATGTAGCGCAACGTGGTTCCCGAATTTTTCGGCGAAGAAGGGCCCGGCGAAATGATGATACCTTGATATTGATCTGCCGGAAGGTATCTGTCGTTTTTAACTATGGTGATATCGGCGTTGCATTCATTGAACAGTGCCTGCAGGTTATAGGTGAAAGAATCGTAATTATCGATCATTAAATACATTTCGTTTCTCCAGCGTGTTGATTTTTTTTATGGCCTGGAACAGGGCGCCCAGTTTGTTGCCGACCTCCAGGTATTCCTTATCCGGGTCGCTGTCGTATACTATGCCGGCGCCGGCTCGAAGGATGACCCGGTCGCGTTTGACAAAGGCGCTCCGGATGATGATGCAGGTGTCAATGTCCTGGCTGTATGAGAAGTAGCCGGCGCACCCGGCGTAAAAGCCGCGTGGGGACTTTTCATACTGGTCAATGAGCTCCATGGCCCGGACCTTGGGCGCTCCGGAAACGGTCCCGGCCGGGAAAGTGTTGCAGAAGAGCCTCAACGGCGATATATCGTCCCGCATCAGGCCCTGGACCTCTGACACGATGTGGATCAGATGTGAGTAGACTTCCGGCTCGAATGAGCTGACCACCCTGACGCTGTCCGATGTGCAGCCGGTGTAAAGGTCATTGCGCGCCAGATCCAGGAGCATGAGATGCTCGGCGCGTTCTTTTTCATCGGCCAGCAGCTTCGCTGTAATCTCGCTGATGGATCCGCCGTCAATGCGGTACGTGCCGGCTATCGGCTTCAGGATGGCCGTCCGGTCCTGTATTTTCAGGTGAATTTCGGGGGACGTGCCGCAGAGTACCTCCTCCCCGAACTTGATGTAGAACATGTAGGGAGACGGATTTATATTACGGAGAAGACGGTACAGGTTGATGGGATTGATAGCGCAGCCGATCTCATATTTATTGGAGAGGACCGTCTGGATGCATTCGCCGCTGATGATGTCCTCCTTGAGGTGGCACACCGCATCTGTATAAGAATCCTGATCGAATTCCTGAGACTGCTCCGGTTCCTCGCCGGGGAGGAAAAACTTTTTATGGCTGTGGAGGATTTGGGCGGCCATTTCCAGGGTGCGCCGGTCAGCCATGGCATATATGTCCCGGGGTTCAACGCCAGGGCTTATGATGGCTGAATAGGCCGCATACATCTTGCCCATGTGGTTGTCGAAGACATAAAATTCGTCCACCTGGAAAAAGACCATGGCGGGGTTTTCTGGATCTTCGCGCACCGTGCCCCGGAGTATGTCCATGTAATTGACCATGTCATATCCAATGTAACCCACATATCCCCCGCAGAAATTCCCCATGCCGGCGTTCTTGTTTGAGCTCTCGCTGGCGAGCTCCCGCACAAGGTATTCAATAGGGTTTGTTTTCAGCCGCTCAATTCCTGTTTCGCGCGATTCAACAGTGAGTATTCCGGCCTGGAATTTTAGGACCCTCCGGGGGCGGATGCCGAAAAAGGTGTATCGGGAAAAGCTCTTGTCCAGATTTGCGCTTTCCAGAAGAAACAGGTAATCTGCGTCGGAAAAATTGAAGAGGAGGCTGATGGGGGTTATCATGTCGCCGGCTATCTCACGGTACACAACGACCCGCCGATGCTGCCGGGAAAGGTCTTTAAACTGTTCTAATGTCGGGTAAAGCATAGTATCACCATTATATAATAATTGAAAAATAAAAAAAGTGCGGCAGGTTGCCGCACTTTTACATACTGAATACATATGACATGCCGCCTGCCTATTGGAAGGTTTGTGCGCGCCACCACCATATGGTTTTGTATGTATTTGTTATCCTGCTCATTGCCTTGTTCTCTATGATTCCGATTGTTTCTATTTATAGAAACATAGTTACTATGTATAGAAACAGTTGTTTTCAGTCAAGTGAAAATAGTAATTTTTTTAAAAAATCAACTTTATTTTATTTCGTCGCAGGTTTCTTTGCCGTGATATGGGCATGAGGCGCATGCGTCTGGAGAGCAGTAAGCCTTTCCCCGTGGGGGTTTGAAGAATCTGTACAGTTTTACGGTCGCGGCAATAACAGCCATGGAAACGATAATAATGACCAGTATTGCCTGTACCATCACCGTCACCGTATCAGAAAGCCTATCTGGCGGATAAGGAACCCAGCCATCCATGCCAGGGTAATTGAGAAAAGAGCCGAAAAAGCCGGCCATTTCCATGATCCGGACTCCCTCTTCATGGTCGCCAAGGTCGCTACACAGGGAACATAGAGAAGCATGAATACCATGTAGCCCGTGTCTTCCATGAGAGAAATCATGAAAAAGAGGATCAGTATGCTCGGTATGAATACGATGACCCCGCCGACGCCGGCGATGATGCCGTCGGTCAGGAGTTCGCGCAGGAGTCCGGGCTGCATGGTGGCGGTTATAAGCCGGGAAATATAAGAAGCCCCTGTCTCGATCCAGCCCATGGGATATTCACCGACAGTGAAGGTGAGCTGGAACGTGAGCCACATGAAGAGGAGAAAAATGGGGAACCCCAGGATCTGGTGCGTCAGGATACGGTCTATTTTTTCGCTGGCAGTCATTTTGGGCCGGGGGCCCGGACGATATGTTTCCCGAAGCGCCCCGGCATTGAAACCGTACCGGGCGTCGGTTATCAGAGTATCGGTATCCTCTTTCAGCTCCAATTCCAGGGTATGTATCTCTTTTTCAGCTTGCTGAAGAAAAATTTCGGCACGTTTTTTTTCACAGGAAAGCTGCCGCTTGATTTCAGAGTCCTTTTCAAGCAGCTTGATAGCTGCATAGCGGGACAGTCCCGGGGAGGCTGCATCACCTGCTTCGGTCATCAGTTTCTGCAGGGATGCAATGGACTTTTCAATATCAGTACCATAATTGATCGTAACGGGGCGTACGGTTTTTTCCCGGTTTTCATGAACGGCTATGACCGTATTAAAGAGATCCTCTATCCCGTCGCCACCGGGCCCGATAGTCGGCACAAAGGGAATGCCCATCAGTTTTCCCAGTGCGTCGTGGTCAAGGATATCTCCCCTCTTTTCAAGCTCGTCGTTCATGTTGAGCGCGACCACCACCCTGGCTCCCATTTCCAACAGCTGTGAGGTCAGATACAGGTTGCGTTCAAGATTTGACGCGTCTATGACATTAATTACCACGTCCGGCCTGTTCTCAATGATATGCCTTCTCACATAAAGCTCTTCCGGGGAGTACTCGTTGATAGAATAGGTGCCCGGGAGGTCGTTTATAAAGAAGGTATGTTCGTTATGACTGAAGCGGGCCTCTCTCGATTCCACGGTCACGCCGCCATAATTGCCGACCCGTTCCCGGGATCCCGAAGCGTGATTGAAGATGGTGGTTTTACCGCTGTTGGGGTTTCCCACCAGGGCGACATGGATTGATTTTGAATGTTTCGGCTGCCGTGCTGACGCCCCTTGCGCATGAAAGGCACGAAAGCGATGCTTATTTATCTGTCTTCTTTCTGCAAGATTCGTATCATAACAATAGCCTTTGATTTCCGGCCGGGTCGCTTCTGCATCGGGACGATCAGAGAACTTCACGTCAATCAAACGTGCTTCCGACCGCCGTAGGGAAATATTGGAATCCATGAGCCGGTATTCGATCGGGTCTTTCATGGGTGCGTTTTTAATTACGGTCACCGTTTTTCCCTTGATGAATCCCATTTCGGTGATTCTCTTGTGAAAAGGACCGCGCCCTCTTACCCTGGTTATTATTCCCTGCTGTCCATTTGTTAATTGAGAAAGTGTCATAAAAAAATGATTTAACCCCGTAACCTGTCTCGGAGGGTATTTTCCGGTCTGTACGGCATTTAAATTAATAACCTTGCATGGTTTCTTATGTGGGGCATTAATTATTAATATAATAACATATAATGTTAGTTTCAACTAATATTAATAGATTTAGCTAATTTAGTATGCAATAGATCACGATTTGCATGTACAATGGATGTCGGAAGGACAGGTGACTTTGTCAATTCCCGGTATTATAGAATGCATAATTCCACAGGTGGAAAATCAGATGATAGGTCGATAATAATACCATCTATGCTTCATGAAAAAATTACATATAAAATAATAAAAACCGGGCAGGACCTGGAAACAATCATGGTGAAAAGCGACGGCAGGGAAGTGCCGCTCCACAGCAAAGTAAATCCTGAACGGGATTCGGAACTGCTGAAGGAGAAGCTCGATCCCTCCCGGTATGATTTTCTCATCATTCTGGGGGTAGGCCTAGGATATCATTGCCTGCCTTTAAAGAATTGTATCGACCGGTACAAGCGAGTCATCCTTGTGGATATACTTGACGGGATTGACGGGGCCATAGCCCGGAACCGGCTGACATCATTTCTGCTCAATAGCCCCCGCATCACCCTGGTGACGGGAAAGACGGCTGCCGAGGTGGAGAGGATATTGACAGAGTATCTGGATATGGACGCTATCCGGGGCATATCGGTGTTGGAGCATCCGGCTTCGATCAGGTTATTCAATGATTATTATAGTGTTATAAAAAAATCCATCGATAAAATAATCAGCATCAAAGCCGGCAACAAGGCCACTCGGCAGGCCTTTGGCGCGCGTTTTCTCAGTAACATTTTATTGAATCTTATTTTGGTGAAGAACACCCGTCCGGTGCGATATCTGTTTAATGCGTTTCAGAATTATCCCGCCATTATTGCGGGATCAGGGCCGTCCCTGGATGACGATATAGATATGATAAGGCGTCATCAGGATAGGTTTTTCATTATTTCCGTTGATTCGGCCCTGCCGGCTCTGCAGGGGAACGGGATTTATCCTGACATCGTCATCTCCATTGACCCGCAGCCCTATGTGCAGGAGCATTTTCAGAATTGCGATTGCAGCACTGCCCTGGCCGTGCATTCCATATCGTCCCATCCTTCACTGGTTAAAAGGCTGCAGGGATACCTGACATTAAATACTCACCCCTTTTCGCAGATTGCCGCAGAGGTTTACGGCGACCGTGTCGGAACCATTGATTCGGGGACCGGGAGCGTTGCAGGAGACGCGATCAACCTTGCCGTAAAATGCGGGTTTTCCCGTATCGGCTTGACAGGACTTGATTTTTCCTTCTCCGGTTTCGCTATTTATGCCCGGGGCACTGCGTATCAGAAACGGTATGGCACCTTCTTCCAGGACCGGTTTTCCACCGTCGAGGGGTTAAATCTTAAATATATTCTAAAATCAAGCGGAGGGATCAGAGAGGCGGGAAAATTTACCAGGAAATCCTTTCTTCATTATCACCAGGCCCTGGATGATTTCATCAGGAAAAATTCCCTGACACAGTTAGTTGCCCTGAATGAGCGGGGAATTGGTCTTACCGGAGCGGTCCGGATGAGTATGAATGATTTTCTTGGTCAATGGTGCGGGGATATAATTATGAAAAAGGAAATCATCAGTGCGGTGCATGGTGCCTCGCGGATGATTGATGCCGTCCCCCTGGTCGAGGCAATAGGGCAGATTGTCAACGATACCCTTTTCGATGACCTCCTGGAGGCGTCCCTGGGAAACCGGGTTGAGGAGATTACGAGGACACGTTACAAAACCATGGCCCTCAGGGCCAGCCAGGGAATGGGCGATATCCGGTAGCAGATATGGTTAAAATTTAATTAAACGGCTGCGATGATTTGGCCGAATATGTTATTGTACAAACAGCTGTTTATCAATTCTGAAAGGCAGGTCGTATTATGGACATGGATCAATTTAATATTCCTCACCAGAAGGTAAAGGAAAAAAGCGTGTATATGCTGCACCTGGATGCAGCCCGGATCATACTGATTTCGGCAGCGGTCATCGGCATTGTAATAGTTTCATTTCTTCTGGGAATGAATTTCATCAAGAGCGGGGACGGAGGCAAGGCCCTTATAACAAAAAATGACATATTCGACGGCCAGAAAGAGCTTGATCTTTTGAAAAATAACATTCCGGATCCAGCGGATGAGGAAGATCTATCCAGGCCGATGGACGATAAAATGGTCACATCCGATAAGGATGAAAAAGCCTTGGAAAAAGAGAAAGGCGGCCCCGAAAACCAAGCCCTTGAAAAGGATAAAAAGGACGATCTGTCGGCGATTTCGAAAAATGAATCATCAGACATGCTGACCGGGGACAATTTCAATGATTCCGTTGCCAAGGGGCGGGATGTTAAGAAGAAAAGAATCCGTGATCTGGATGAAGGAAAGAAAATTTCCCGTTCCGCCGACCATGACATGTTTGATAAACCGGTCAAAAAAACCACGGTAAAAAATAATGTGAAGAAAAAGAAGCGCGGCAAATCTAAGGTGGTTGCCGTATCCGTGAATAGAGTTGAAGATACAAAAAGCGGCCATTCCGGCGGTTATGCCATTCAGGTTGCGTCATTTGACAAGAAATCAAAAGCCCAGTCGGAAGTAAGGGCCTTGAAGGAACTTAATTATGATGCCTACCTTGATGAATCGTTGGTGAAGGGGAAACAGTATTACAGGGTCAGGATAGGACCGGTTGCATCGAAGAACAAGGCCCTGGATCTTTTAAAGGATGTACAGGATAACAACAAGTACCAGGAAAGCTACATGCTGCGCGAATAAGGTACAATGCAATTACGGCACAACACAAAAAAGGCTGCCTACGGGGCAGCCTTTTTTGTGTTGTATGAAAAATGCCGGTCACATAACCTCTTCAATCCTTCTTATGCCGTTCCTGTTCAGGACTATCCTGAAGCGCCGCAGGAACTCCTGTTTATCAATTATAAAATGAGTGATCATATTGATGTGATAGACCCGCATGCCAAAGGCTTTCCGGTAGCCGGTTTTGAGGGGGATAAAGATCTTTTTTTCCGGGTTGTCCATGCTTCTTAGAAAGTGCTGGATGTTAAACCGCATGTTGTCAATTACGTCATTGGCCGAGTGGCGATGTTTTATCTTCTTAAATTTTTTCGAGCTCAGGCGGATATATTTGCGGTACAGGATGACATTTTCCCCGGTCATGCTGTTGTTTATGTCCGTAAGTCTGTCACGCGACCGGAATTCGATTATTTTTCCCGGGACGGCACTATCGGTGATGATGTTGAAGCTTTCCTTGCAGGTCCCGATCTTCTGGTCGAAGCTGTGATATATGTTTCGCTGCCGGTCGTAAAGCCATTTGTGAAGGGTCCCGCTCAGGTAGAGGCGGAGGAGTTCCTTCATGCGGTCCTTGAACATATAGCTGATCACCAGGGCGATAAAAAAAGGAAGGGAGAGGCTGCCGTACCAGCTCTGGCCGATGAAGGCGACCACGGTAGCGAAGACCATGGCAACGCCGGCCGCGACACTGTAGACTGCCTGCTCCAGATACCCGCCCCCCTTTTCGACGCGGGTCTCAAGGTACAGGATGTTGCTCAGAAATTTTTTCAGGGCCCCCTGCCGGAACACATATTTTTCGTTATCCCCCTCCTGTGACGGAACAGACGGGTACCCGCTATGTATCCGGTATGAGCTCTCCCCGTGAACGATACCCATGAGGCGGCGGTAATATTTTTTATGAAGCTGAGGCTGGCGTTCCTTCAGGATTTCGAGCAAATGGCATGAATGGGTTTCGGTTTTCAGGCTGATATATTCGTCGGCGAAGAGGTACACTGTCTGCAGCTTCCGGGAAAGGCCGTCGGTAACAATAAGCGGCTTCAGCTGACGGAATCGGGCTATGATGTCGCTGACGCAGGATATGAATTCTGACACGAGGTGGTCACATTCCTTCAATTTATCAGATTTTTTCAGAAAGCGCAGCTGTACGCCGATTGATTTCTTATAGACCAGGCAGAACATTTTAACATGGTATTCGTAGCTTGAGATGTTCGGCCTGGTCCTCGATGCCAGAAGGTTGTCAATGCTTCTTCTCATGCGTTCCATGCTTTCGGCGTCCGTGGCAAGATTCTTCAGGAGAATCGCCGGCGTCTTGAGGCGTATGGTGGCCCGCAGGTCCTTATAGAAATCCACGCTGGAATAGGTTTCCCGGTTGATGTTGAGATTGTTGGGGATAAAAAAATAGGTTTGTACGAAATAGGAATTCGTTGTCTTTCGGTCCAGGGAAAGGTTGTAGGACTGCTTTATCTCGAACTGATAATTGTCGTGTATTTTTATCGTTTCTTTGATCATCGAACAGGGCTGTAATGTAATAGTCATGGTATATATTTCGGAAAAAACGCGTGAAAAAATAACACAAAGGCCTGGCATGAGAGCCAGGCCTCGCGGGTCATCCTGTACAATTGGCGAATGTTAATAGATATTGTCTTTTATGAGGATTTCTTCCAGTTCATCCGCCTTGGCTGCAATGAACGATAGGGATTTCATGAACCGGAGGGGATCGCAGTCTTTAAGGAGAATGCTGTTGCGTAAAATCATGGTATCGCTCAGGAGTGCAATGGAACCATAATCAAGGGTCGTGTTGAGCTGCAGGCAGTATTTGTAGAGCTCACACAGGTCCTTCTTGAGCTTGCCGATAATCGAATAATAATTGATAATCCGGTCGCCGGACTCGTCCTTGGCCAGAGTGATGAGTACTTCCTGGGAGCGGCCGTTATCAAATTCAATATTCGTCATGTAGCTGCCCTGCGCATCCTTGTGAAAGCGTATTTTGAATTCGCTGGCTATGGCTGAAATGAAACCGTCAAAAACTTCCATTATGGCGCCTCTCGCTTTTAAAGTTGTGGCGTCGAATCGGCAGCCGGTCTGCGGCCGCCTTATTCTAGTACATACGGGATTATGAATCATTAAGAAATTAAGTCAAGAAATAACTATGAAAAATCCTTGAAAAATAATCGTCCAGCCGGTTTATTGTCGATAATCGTATACAAGGATTCCCGTTGAATGATACCACTATTATCCGCAGATTCTCGTGAGAAAAAAGCCATTTTAAAAAACACCAGGGATATAATCCATTATCTGTCGGTGGATATCGGGGAGCGGACCATACGCAGATACCACAATCTTGAGCGCGCGCGCGACTATATTATTGATTACTTTACCCGGTATGGTGTAATCCCGTCTGAAGAAACCTATGAAGCGGACGGCCGCACGGTATCCAATATCATAGCAGAGATACGGGGATCAGAAAGCCCCGACACGATCATTCTTATTGGAGCCCACTACGACACCATCGAAGACACGCCAGGTGCCGATGACAATGCGTCCGGAATTGCCGGTCTCCTGGAGCTCTTCCGTCTCCTTTCCACGCAGCGGTTCAAAAAAACAGTGCGCTTTGTTGCGTTCACTCTTGAGGAGCCGCCTTTCTTTTCAACGGAATTTATGGGAAGCATGGTCAACGCGAAGAACTGCCGCAAGCGGAAAGAGAATATTGAGCTGATGGTCTGCCTCGAGATGCTCGGCTACGGTTCTAGAAAATGCCACCAGGATTATCCGCTGAACCACAACAAGAAGGAATTCCCGGTGTATGGGAATTATATAAGCGTCATCTCCCTCCCGTCAAATGCGCCTTTCGTGTATTTGTGGAAAAAAATTTATAACGCCCAGGCCCGGTGCAAGATATTTGAATACATAGGCCCGGCGTCTATCCCCGGTATGGACCTTTCCGATCACATGTCTTTCATCCGTTCCGGTTACCGGGCCATCATGATATCGGACACTGGTTTTTACCGCAACAAGAACTATCACTCCCCGGATGATACCTTTGAAACAATTAATTTCAAGCTGATGGCCGATACTGTATTCGACTCATACGTAACGCTGAAAGATCTTTTGGACATGGATATCAACCTCTAGCCGGCCGGCTCGTAATGCGGTTTTAACACAGCGAGTAGTTCAACGTGGGGCGTCTGCGGGAACATGTCAAAGGCCTCCACTGATTCAATTCTGTAATTGTGCAGCGCCGCAACGTCGTCACGGAATGTCTTCGGGTTGCACGACATGTACACTATCGTCCCAGCGTTCATGCGGTCAATGATTTCCATCACTCCCTTCTGCATGCCGGCCCTCGGCGGGTCCATGACAATGGTCTCATAATCTCCCGCGGCGGACTTGAGGAATGCGCCCGCGTCGGCGCATATGAATTCAACGTTATTGATGTCATTAATACGTTTGTTGGTACAGGCGATTTCCACCGCCTCGGGGTTCATCTCGACACCGGTCACCCTGTCGGTTGAGCCGGCGATAAACAGGGAAATGCTTCCCACACCGGCGCAAAGATCAAGGACGCTGCCGCGTGAATGATCGCGTATTCTTTTATACATCAGCATCGCGATTTCGGCATTGGACTGGAAAAAGGAATTAGGCGTGATGCGGTACCGGATGCCGTCAAAAGACTCTTCGATGTATCCCCCTTTCACGGTTTCCATGATGTCGCCGTAGCTCAGGTCGGCAAGGCCCCCGTGATGGAGGATGGACACCGAATCGGCTTCATCAATAACCTGGTCAATCACGGCGGAAAGCCTGTTTTCCTTTTCCGCTACGACAAAATTCAGCATCACCTGACCGGTAAAGCGGGCCTCCCTGAGCACCGCGTACCGGAGATACCCCTGGTGCCGCAGATAATCGTACCCCTCGATCGCTTCCAGGAGGGGGCGGACTTTCCGGTACAGACGGTCGGATTTCTCCTGCATGATGCTACAGCCTGTCACGTCCACCACGGCGCGGAAGCTGCCGCGTCTGCGGAGGCCGATTTTGCCGAAGGCGGTCACCATGTCCATACGGCTTCGGTAACGGTAGGGATCAGATGGGTGGACGGAGTCCACGGCGGCTATGCCCTGGAGGGTGTCGTTCACCATCTGCTGCTTCAGTGAAAGCTGGTCGGCGTAATCCATGTCCTGGAACATGCATCCGCCGCACTCGCCGAAGTGGGGGCATGCCGGCGCACTTCCGGCGCCGCGGAATCGTTCGATGAGCTGGTTGATGTATAGTTTATCTTTTTTTTTCAATTGTAATGACCTTGAGCGGAATGTGGGGCTGTCCCACTGCACCCCCCCAACCCCCCAGAGGGGGGCTTTCAATATCAATAATGAGGAAGTCCCTCTCTGGGGGATTTAGGGGGCATTAATGGCAGCTCCTTCCATTAAAATTTTATTCGGTGAATACAGCGTTATTTTACTGGAAAACATTTTATCAGTTATACATGATTATTTTTTTATCAGGAAGAAAGAGCGCGTATGCATTGCCCCTCATCTGTTGCCGCCTGAACTCATCCGATTGGGGCTCAAAGAAGAGGGATTTCTTCAGATCTGAAAGATCAAACCTGGTGCCTTTATAGGTGATGCTGCCGCCCTCGGCAAGTCTCTTGAAAAAAGATAATCCTTGCTTCTTCATGATCGAGAGACCTTCCGGCCTTATCAGGTCCGGATAATAGGGAGTCCGCGTGACAGCACACCAGTCCCATCGAATCGCGTCCAGAAAAAAACCTGTTTCTCCAGAAAACCGTGAAGCCATATATTCCATGAGAAACTGCGCGCAGGATTCCCACCTTCTGGAAATGTGGGTAGCTGAGTCATTAATGACTGATGCCAGATCACGATAGAGGTCAAAGGACGATTCATGGAGCCCGGCAAGAAAGGCCAGGGTTGTGTCAAACCGGTGGGTATTGTACAGACGGTCTACGAGGAGGGCAGCTCTTTCGAGGAGCCGGAGCTCATTTTCACTAAACCATTTTGTCTCAGTGACCTGGTACGGCGCCTGTGCTGAATATGCCATGCCGTACTGACCGGCGGCATCCATCATTACCGTTCCGGGAAGGATCTTGAGGAAGCCAAGCTGGAGTTGATCGGGCAGCAGGCCATAAACCTCATTGAAGGAGCGGGTTATTGACGGCATCCCTTCAAAGGGAAGTCCGGCGATAAGGTCAAGATGTATCAGTATAGTCCCGAAACCGATGAGGCGCTCCAGGACGGCTTTTTCCCTGCCCCATTCACCTGCGCGCTTTACCGCAGCCAGCGTTTCAGGGTTTGTGGACTGGACCCCTATTTCGAACTGGAACAGTCCTTTCGGGCATCGGGACAGGACGTCGAAATCCTCTTCATCCAGATAGAGGGGGTGTATTTCGAAGTGAAAGGTTGTCGGCCCGGTGCTGTAATTATCCAGAAGATAACGCCATATGGCGCGGCTCTGTTCCTTTGCCGCGTTGAAGGTACGGTCAACGAACTTGACCAGCGGCGGCCCGCTCCGGAGGATGAAATCAAGTTCCGTTTTCACAGTGTCAGGGCGCTTCAATTCCATTTTCTGATCGGACCGGGATGAAAGGCAGTAGGTACACTGAAAGGGACACCCCCTGCTTGATTCATAGTAGATATACCTGTTGCGGAGGCCTATGATGTCTTCTTCAGTGTAGGGGGCCGGCATTTCAGCAAAGGGGGGATTGGGGATAGCGATGATTTTTTCTCCGCCCCTGAAGCCGTTTTTGACCAGGTTCCTGAACCCTTCTTCGCCGTGGCCGGCGACGATAAAATCAATGAAGGGAAAGGCCTCCAGCCATGATCCTGGATTGTAACTCACTTCCGGACCCCCCAGCACCAGCAGGGCGCTCCCGCATTGCGCATGTAGTTCGGGAATCAGTTTCCTAATCAGCTCCGAATTCCAAACGTACACGGAAAGGGCAATGACATCGCCACCCTCCGTGGTCAGGCGGGCCATAATCTCTCCAATCTTTTGATTGATGGAAAACTCGCGGACAACCGCCTCAACTTCAAGACCGCACACGGCGGATTTCAGGCAGTAGAGGGCAAGGCAGGAATGGGTATAGCGTGCGTTAATGGCGGCGAGAATGATTTTTTTCATCGTGATTACCATTATTGCAGGGAGCATCTGCGATAACTATTTGACCATAATTCTAAAATTCCTCTGCATGCGACAGCAAACGGAATAGATCTGTATAGCGTCATTCAACAGCGCCGCTGTGTTTCAATAGCGCGGCGACATTGCTGTTCCCGTATTTAAGGGCCACCTTGAGCGGCGTTGTCCCCTGGGGGAAAAGAGAACCGGCTATGGCGCAGTAGGAGGCCGTGGTGCGGTGGTTTACCTGCGCTTCTTTCTGAAGCAGGTAGCGGACGAGGTCGGGGTCACCTGTAGCGGCCATGTGGAGGGGAGTGATGCCGTTTTCGTCGCAGGCGTTGATGTCAGCTCCATGGTCGATCAGGAGACGGGATAGTGCGGCGCTTTTTGAGGCGGCCTCAATGAGCGGCGTCCGCCCGTCGTTATTGCAGGCGTTGACGGCGGCCTTTTTCGACAGAAGCAGCTCGACGATCCCCAGAATAATGGCGTGCTGCGCCTCTCCGATTGTTTTACCGTTGACGAATTCGATCGGATTGACAATAGCGCCGTTCAGCCGGACCTCATAGTGGCAGTGATCTCCGCTGGCGGAACCGGTCATGCCGACATACCCAATGACCGCGCCGCGCCTGACAGGGGTATTTTTTTTAACGGCGAAAAGATGGCAGTGGCCGTACACTGATTGATACCCGTTGCGGTGCTGGATGATTATGTAATTCCCTAGGGTGCTGCTGACGCCGGTCAGGGCAACGATGCCGTTTCCTGTCGCACGCACGGGGGTCCCGTTTCTTGCGGCGATATCGAGGGCCCGGTGATAATCGCTGTTGTTGTCGAAGGGCGAACCGCGCCATCCGAACCGGGAGGAGACCCGCCCCTCAACGGGGGGGATAGAGGGGAAGTCGGAGGAAGAGCCCTGGAGCGACGCCAGGATGATATGGAGCGGCGTATTGCCATCAGCGGTCTTCATGTTGACATCCCCGCCCCTGTCTGTGATTAGGGAAACCATGTCCAGCGCCTTTTTCAACTCGTCATTGGCTTTTTGAGTGATGGTGAAAATACCGGTTTTTTTACCGTTCCTTTCATCAAAACACTGGTTCACGACCCTGTAATTATCCCATCGCGCCGCTATGTGAAGAAGGGTCCATCCGTCAAGAAACCGGTGGTTCGGGTTGAAGCTGCGCGACAGTGAATGGCGTACTTCCTCGACATCGTTGTTCATGACAGCGCTGGTGATGTCGCTGTACTTTTCGTCCATTTCCTGGGTTGACCCGCACCCGATGAAGCCCGCGGTAAAGATCAGTGTTGCTATTATGACGGTATTTTTTTTCATGGTGATACCCTGCTGGCCGTTATTGCCTTTTAATAAAAAGTATGTTTTCGCATCATTGAATTTATTGACAGGTTCCAATACGGATTCTGCACGGATTAAAAACGGGGAGCTGAAAACTGCGCGTCCGGCAGGAATCGAACCTGCAACCTACGGATTCGTAGTCCGGCACTCTATCCAGTTGAGCTACGGACGCGTATGAAAACTATATGTAGTATACTTTTCTTTGCCGTATCCGGCAACAAGAAAAAATATGAAAGCAAGTTAAATCAGACATTGATTTTTTTTGCGTATTGAATGATAACCGGAAAATCGTACAATGCCGCGTCTTTTACCTTCATGAAGCCGAAAGCGCATAATGCAAAATATGCCACATGAGACAGGTAGACCATTATCACTATGACCAGCTTGAGAACGCGGAATGAAATTGGGACGAATACGGTCGAAAACGTCAGCAGTAACGGCAATGCGGTAAAAAACAGCGCCATGATAAATGCCTGTTTCCCGTGGTGCATGGCGAAGCCGTCGTCCTTCCTGAACAGAAACGGGTAGATCCACCCGATAAAGGGAAAATAGGTGAACCATGCCAGGGGCACGTCGAAATCGATATTGAGACGCTTGATTGTTATGCTGATCTTGTCTATCATTGCTCGTCAACTCATTCGGAGAAGGAGGGATTCGAACCCTCGGTACCGTTACCAGTACAACGGTTTAGCAAACCGTCCCCTTCGGCCTCTCGGGCACCTCTCCATTGATAAAGGCACAAGTTGTTGTGCGCTTATCAATGACAGGTTCGGAGAGTGAGGGATTCGAACCCCCGGTACCTTGCGGTACAACGGTTTTCAAGACCGCCTCCATCGGCCACTCGGACAACTCTCCGGGAGCAAAATTATTAAAAGGCGGATGAATGTCAAATAAAAAAGATGGAATCAATGATTGTTGCAATTATTGAAGCTGAAAATTTACCGAAAAAGGGCGGATGGGGGGTTAAATATCCACATTGAGCCCGAATTTGAGAGTTATTTCTCCGGATACCGGGAGCGGTTTATATTCAAACCCGTACATTCTTATCTTTTGCTTTGTCAGCATCACATCCAGGGCGAGACACGGCTCGATATAAAGGTTGTTGTAAAACTTCCAGATATACCCCCCTTCAATTGTTAAAAACGGAGCGATGGAGCTTCCTTGTTTATTGAAAATTTTATTGCTTACCATGTTGCTCCAGAGACCGATCCCGGCGCCGATGGTGAAACCGTCAAAGTTCTTGCCGAAACAATACTCAACGGCCAGGGAAAAGGTGTTCGCGTTGTTTTTGTAAAAATACCTGGTTCCGACCAGGGAGTTTGGTATGCGCATGTGGACTATGTTGATCCGTATTTTGAACTGATCTATGCCGAACCAGGGTTGTATGGATAAACCGAATTCGCTGTCAACCACGCTCAGTATCGTCGGGAAAAAGTCGATGTTTATGCCGAGAGCAAGATGATGCTGAATTGATGGCGTTATTGAATCATCGCCGTTCTTGTCATCAATTACTTCGAAGGGCATCTTTTTATTGGGCGTGTCCTGGCCATGGGCGGGAGTGTTGCCGGCGGCAATTACCGCTACCGCTGCTGCTAGCAGGAACATGAAAAGTTTGGATTCTGTTTTTGATGTCATTATTTGCCGCATTTCAATTGATAGAGATCAAACCGGCGATAGACAACAGGAATGCCGATAATCGGTATATAGTCTAATGTAGCTTGGATTTTTTTCAACTCATTTATTGTTTATATATGAGTATAATTAGCTATGGCAGAATTTCTTTATCCGCCGATACCAGGGCCTTTATGTCGGTGATTATCAAACTTGCCAGCATGAACCCGAAAATGCCCGTTATATGCACCAGGGCGCCGTTAATCTGCTTTTTCATCCCGCACCAGTCTATAGGCGCCTCGTCGTGATCGGCGCAGAATTTTGCACGGTCCTTAGCGCAGGGGCAGTCTCCTGAACCGCATACCGTTTCAGCCGCTGGGTCCACCGGCAGTTCCTCGCTGTACACGCACATGATATCCGTGGAGACATTATTTTGCCGGAGTCTCCTGCGCACGGCCCTTGCCAGGGGGCAGATTTTCGTCTTTGATAAAAGATCCATCTTGATTTTTGAGGGGTCCGTTTTGGCCCCGGCTCCCATGGAGGAAAACACCAGTATCCGGGACGAGATGCATTGTTCCAGCAGCAATACCTTGTTCTTGAGGGAGTCGATGGCGTCGATGACATAGTTATATGAGGAAAGGCCGAATGTGCCGAAGCTTGCTTCGTCATACGCCGTGTGAAGGGCGTTGATGGAGGCCGATGGATTTATTTCCAGCAGTCGCTTTTTCAGCTCTTCCGCTTTCGATTCGCCGACGTTGCGTGCCAGGGCCTGGATCTGGCGGTTGATGTTGGTGGGGCAGATGATGTCCGAATCGACTATGGTGAGGTTCATGAGGCCTGATCGGACCAGGCTTTCGGCGCACCAGCTTCCGACCCCGCCGACACCGAATATGATCACCGATGTTTTGCTCAAGCGGTCAAGGGCTTTCTCGCCGATCACCATCAGGGTGCGGTGGGTCATGTTTTCATAAAAGGAGTTCATGGCACTGGTATTCCTTAAGGACGGCAGATGCACGCCGGTCAATCACTGATTATCTCCGTGCCGATGCCGGCCTGGGTGAATATCTCAAGCAGCACGGCGTGCTCGACGCGGCCGTCTATGATGTGAGCCTTGCCGACACCGCCCGCCACGGCGTCGCAGCAGCAATTGACCTTCGGAATCATGCCGCCGGTGATCTGGCCCTTCTCGATATGGGAGCGGATCTTCTTCACCTTGAGGGTGGAAACGAGCTTTTCCTCAAGGAGGACGCCTTCCACGTCGGTGAGAAGCATGAGTTTTTCCGCCTTCAGCGCTTCGGCGATCTTTCCTGCTGCAAGGTCCGCGTTGATGTTGTAGGTGGTGCCTTCCTCGTCCACGCCGATGGGCGCGATGACCGGAATGAAGCGGTCGCGGTCGAGGGTGTCCAGGACAGCGGGATTGATCGATTTGACCGTTCCCACCTGGCCGATGTCAACCCGTTCGTTGCTCTTTGTCATATGATACATCTTCTGCGCGGTGATCAGGTTTCCGTCCTTGCCGGATAATCCGACGGCCTTGCCGCCGTTTTGATTGATGTTATTGACGATTTCCTTGTTGATCTTGCCCACCAGCACCATTTCGACTACGTCCATGGTCTCCCGGTCGGTGATTCGCATGCCGTCAACGAAATCACTTTTCTTCCCGATCTGTTTCAGGAGATCGTTGATCTGGGGCCCGCCGCCGTGCACGATCACAGGATTCATGCCTACCAGCTTCAGGAGAACCATGTCCCTGGCGAAGGACTTCTGGAGGGCGTCGTCCACCATGGCGTGGCCGCCATACTTGATAACGATTGTTTTCCCGTAGAATTCCCTGATGTAAGGAAGTGATTCCAGAAGGGTATTTACTTTGTCCATGTATTTTTTCATGTGGGGCCGCCCGGCGTTGTAGTGATGACAGCAGCAGGGTTGGTGCAGATTCCCGTATCTGTCTGTAATTAACCAAGAATCAGTTTAATAATATCGTCAATAATATTTTTTCAGTTTCGGAGGTAATATTCTTGATATAATTGGCCTCCTGAAAATATCGTAACTCACGATGACAATGTCAGAACCAAATAAGACCGCAGGTAAGTCGCACACCCGCTGGCATGCCTTCCTGGTAGCCAGCGGCATCCTGCTCAGCCGCATTACCGGCCTCATCCGCGAAAGCGTCATCGCCTACTTCTTCGGCAATTCCGATGCGGCGGATGCCCTGAAGGCCGCATTCCGCATCCCCAATCTTCTCCAGAACCTTTTCGGAGAGGGGGTGCTTTCAGCGTCGTTTATACCGGTGTACGCAAACCTCCTGGCTCGGGGTGAGAAGGAGGAGGCTGACCGGGTGGCCGGCGCCATCGCGGCCCTGCTGATGGTAACGACGTCGGTCCTGGTGCTGATCGGGGTCCTCGTTACCCCATGGATCATCAACGTGGTAACCCCAGGCTTTGAGGGCCCTAAACGGGAGCTGTGTATCGTTCTGGTGCGGATACTGTTCCCCGGCGCCGGACTTCTCGTCTGGTCCGCCTGGTGTCTGGGTATCCTCAACAGCCATGGAAGGTTCTTCCTCTCATATGCGGCCCCGGTAGTGTGGAACTGCGTCATCATTGCGGCCCTGGTCATCTTCGGAGGGAGAAGCGGGGAGGAGGCCCTTGCGGAGTGGGTGGCCTGGGGATCAGTCGCGGGAAGCGCCGCCCAGATGCTCATCCAGCTGCCGGTGGTGCTGCGTCTCCTGGGGAGGCTGCGCCTCTCCCTCGATCACCGTATCAGCCATGTGCGCACGGTGGTGCGCAATTTCGTACCGGTTTTTTTCAGCCGCGGCGTGGTCCAGATCAGCTCATATGTTGACGCGATGCTGGCAAGCTTCCTCCCCACCGGCGCGGTTGCGGCCTTCACCTATGCGCAGATACTCTATACCCTGCCGGTGAGCCTCTTCGGCATGTCCGTGTCCGCGGCGGAGCTTCCGGCCATGTCGAAGGCGACGGGGAGCGAGACGGAAATAGCCGACTACCTGAGAAAGCGCCTCAACGCGGGCCTGCGGCAGATCGCTTTTTTTATCATCCCTTCAGCCATGGCCTTTTTCGCCCTCGGCGATATCATCACTGCCGCCTTGTACCAGCGGGGCAGGTTCACCGCCTCCGACTCGATGTATGTGTGGGCCATCCTGGCCGGTTCTACGGTGGGTCTACTGGCTTCGACCATGGGCCGCCTCTATTCGTCGACTTTTTACGCCCTTCAGGATACGAAGACGCCCCTTCGTTACGCTATAATCAGGGTCTCCCTGGCGGCCCTCATGGGGTTTCTCGCGTCGCAGTTTCTCCCGGGGCTTATCGGCATTGAACGGCGCTGGGGCGTGGCGGGCATCACTATCGCTTCAGGATTGGCCGGGTGGATCGAGTTCATGCTGTTGCGCCGTAGCCTGAACAAGCGTATCGGGAAAAGCGGCATTGAATTCTCCTACACGGCGAAGCTCTGGGTTTCAGCCGGCGTCGGAGCGGCTGCCGCATGGGCAGTGAAACTGGTTACCCTTCAGGTCCATCCAATACTTCAGGCGCTGCTGGTCCTCGGCCCTTACGGGATTGTTTATTTTGCCATAGCCTTTCTATTCAAACTGCCCGAGGTCCAGTTCATCAGGCGGCTCGCCGGTCGCTTCATTCCGTTCATTAAAAAATAAATCAATTGTGCAACGGCGCATTACCAGAAAATTCCTTGCGGTGGAAACCGGATTTTCCCTAATACGGCCGATGCCGGGCTTTGACAAGCACCCCTTCTCCCGCAGTATTTAATGAAAAGCGGGATCCCCCATCAGCTGCAATCCGCATGTTGTGTGAATTCCTTTGGTTGTGTGAAGTGAAAAAATGTTCTTGCATTATGCCATCGGTAACATATTACGAATAAAGGATGTCTATACTATCACTATCAAATAAGGAGAATGTGCGATATGGCAAACCCATCAACCCCCAATCAAACCGCAGGCAAAGGCCTGCTCGTCGCCGGCTACATCTTCGCCTTCCTGGGAGGGCTCATCGGTCTCGTTATTGGTGCTCACATTAAATTCGGAAAGATTACCGATGCTTCGGGTAATAAGGTTCTCAAGTATGATGAGGCTTCTCAAAAGCAGGGACTGATTATATTTATCATCAGCCTGGTTTCGATGATAATCTGGAACGTCATTCGGGTGGGGATGCGGTAACATTGTCGCCATGGCCAGCGGCGGGATTACCGGGCCCGGGAGGCCATAAGTGATATTTCCGCCGCTGGCAAGCAATTGCTGTCAGGGGCGTAACCGCAGGCCTGCACATACCCGAAGTTAACGTCGTCTGATTGCCGGAGGAACGGATTCCCAGTATGAAACATGGTGTTTTTTTGCATTACTTCTGGTTGCGATACTGCCTTACATCGGATGGTCACTTCCAACGATCACCCTGACCGACCGGCAGGATGAATACCACCTAGTATTGATAGATGTGCCGTAAGTTTTTTCATCATCAGCGGTTATCTTGGGAGGCCCAACTTAAAAAAGCGGGTCAATGTGTTTGCGCGTCCGGCAAGATAGAAAGAAAATATGGCTATCATGAAGGAAAAGCGGTTCAAGTAACAAGAAAAAGCTTTTGCTTTTTAGTTGAAGCCTAAAACAAGATACAATTGCTGCGAATCACCAGCTGCCAGGTAATACATAAGCTGGTTATTAATATTAACGACTCGCAAACTTATTAAAGGTCCATATATTATGTCATCAATTATTGCAAAGGTAAGATGTAAATCATTGAATATAACGGCCATCGCTATGGCGGCGGTCCTGATCATGGCGGCCCCAGCCATGCCGGCGGAAGGGCCTTCCGCCGGTGATGAGGCCCTCATCTGGATAAGAACAAAAATGTATGAACGCCAGTACCGGCGTAACATGCGAAATTCGGCCATGATGGAAGTTGTCCTTTCCCGGATGAGGCCTGATCCTGGATTCTGGGAAAAGGAAATTCCCGCCCACCGGGCGCGTCTGTGGCAATTCATCGGGAAGCTCCGCCAAACGCCGAAAGGGGATACCATCGCATTTGGCGATTCGCTGCTGGACATGACGAGAAAAAAGCTGCATTCGGTGCCGGACAGTCTGAATTTTTCAATCTGCGGCTCCTGGGCACATCACATGGCGCAGATGGCCGCTGATATCCGTCCAGCCCTGAAGGAGGCCGGAATTATGAAATCCGTCAGGTATGTCGTTGTGGGGAGCCTGGGCGGGAACCCCCTGCTGATGCGCCAGCCCGTTAACGTGACGATTGATCAGAGCCTCGCGGCCCTGGATACCGTCAGGCGCCTCTATCCCTCTGTGCGCATCATCGTGTTCGGTATACCCCCGACGGTCAGCATTTATGTTAACACCAATGCCGTTGCCTTCGAGGCTGCGCTGTACCGGTGGGTGCTGGCGGACCGGGACGCGGTCCTGCTGCCGCTTCAGCGGCAATTTGCCGGATGGCTGGGGCTTTATCCGAAAGCCGTTATGTCCGTTGACGGTATTCATTTTTCAGAACGGGGCACCCGTGAATTCGACAAGCTCATCGAAAAGGGAAAACAGGCCCCATCGAAATCTCTCGTCGATTGAAAACCCGGCGCTGCCAGGATACAGCAAATCATCTCAAAAAAAATCTTCCGTGCATATTTTTGTTTGAAGAATTAACATAATTCTGTAATAGTAACCGAGGTTGCGGATGCAGGTATACACTGCGGCCGAACAATAACGGTGCTGAATAATTCGGCAGAGGGAGTATAATTATGAATGCAACACTCTTTATGAAGCTGTATCTGATCACGATACCGGTTTTTTTTGCAATAGATATTATCTGGCTTGCTGTGATCTCAAAAGGTTTTTATAAGGCGCAACTGGGCTATCTCATGGCGGAATCTGTCAAGTGGCCGGTCGCAGTGATCTTTTATTTCCTGTATATTGCCGGTCTTGTCCTGTTCTCAATCATGCCGACTGTGGAAAAACAGTCATTGCTCAAAGCGGTTTTGACGGGGGCGTCTCTCGGTCTTGTTGCCTACTCTACCTATGATCTCACTAATTATGCAACGATCAAGGACTGGCCGTTGATTGTCGTAGTCGTTGACATGATCTGGGGGACGATTCTGTCAGCAGGGGTATCGGCGATTACCTATATGATAGCTGTCCGCTGGCTGTAACATAGGCTGATACATGAACAGGTTCCTTTATATTCTCTATCAGCCATATAAATGGCTAATATTTATCCCGCTTTTTGTTATTATCACATGCCTCCTGGTCCTGATCGGGACCCTGGTTCTTTTTGTTTTCGATGATTATGCGGCCAACAGAACTACCGGCGTCTGGTGGGCCCGGCTGACCGGCTATATCACGCCGATGATAATAAAGGTAACCGGCCGCGAACATATTAAAAAAAGACAATCCTATATCATCGTGTCAAACCATCAAAGCATGTACGATGTTCTTGTCCTGTACGGGTGGCTTGGTGTTGACCTGAAATGGGTGATAAAAAAAGAACTCCGGAATGTTCCGGTTATCGGGTTTGCCGCTGAAAAGGGCGGTAATATCTTCATTGACCGGTCTAATCCCGCGGCGGCGTACGAGTCCCTGCAACAGGCGCGGAAGAAGATTGTAAACGGAACGTCCATCATTATCCTTCCGGAGGGGACCAGAAGCAGAAGCGGCGGGGTAGGTGAATTTAAAAAAGGCGCTTTCCGGCTTGCCCGCGAGCTGCAATTGCCGATACTGCCGGTGACAATTATAAATACCAGGAAGATTCTCCCGCCGAAAACATTGAGACTGTTCCCGGGAAGAGCCATCATGAAGATCCATCATCCCATAGACACCGCATCCTATGACGAGTCGTCATATGACGGCCTTATTGCCAGGGTAAGAGATATTATCCAGGCCGGTCTTGATGATAATTGAATTAGAGCTTTAAGGGAAAAAACGCTGTCCATACCAGGGCGTCCAGGATTGCCGTCTGTATGCAGAAGGCAATTGCTGCGGCCACGGCGAGCCGGAATGCCCATGTCGCATGGCGCGGCCGCAAAAGGACCAGGGCTGCGCATATCCCGATAGATCCGCGGCCCACCAGGGCAAGAATAACCCGAATGGCGATCCACAGCCCGGATGAAGGCTATCCGAGCATTTCAAAGGTTAACGGCATCCACAGGGCAGACAGCACAAGAACCGCTCCATAGAGGACGTGGAACAGGCGGTACCGGTACCGCCGGGCGATAAGCGCCTCGCCGGGATTGACCTGATACAGAAGAAAAAACGTGAACAACAAATAACCAAAAGCGGCAGCGAGCATTGAGCCGGTATAGAAGGGCATGAGCCATTGCGGGACATCGCCGACCTGGCCGATGGATTATTGAGAAGGCCAAGGACATAGCTGATCAGTACCGCGCTGCCGCAGATAAGATTTATTAGTAAAAGCTCCTTTTTTGCCAATGTAACATCACGGGTCCTCCTTAATAAAAAATAGTATATCAGCTGGTCACCGTTTTTTCTGGAGCAGTAATTCGATCCTGTGCATCATGGCATCGGGAATAACGACCCCGGATGTCTTGAGACGCGTGATGTACTTTTCAAAGGATTTCCTGGTATCCGATGAGGCGGCCAGGACACGGAGATACGACCTCATGTTTTCCTCGACCAGCATCCTGAAAGTCATGTTTTTATTCAGCAGGTCTTCCACCGGTGCCAGCAGCCGATAGTTGACCGGCCTGCAGAATGAACGGTACACGGCAAAGCGTTGGGTCATATCGCAGGCTGCATCCCCCGCGTTAATGCTTTCTATCACATGGTCCAGATTGATGGAGTCGATAACCTGAAATCCGTGGCGGTCCGCCAGGATCTCTTTTATCCGCGCAGCCACATCTCTGGCGAAATCGCACGACTCGAAGTTGTCTCCGCACGAATCCTGATCTTTAAGATAGAGAACGGCGTCGACGTCGGATGAGTCCTGGGCCATCCCCATGTTCACTGAGCCCACCAGGTCCAGGGCGATATGGCCGGTGAGGTTTCCCAGGGCCTGGAGAGCTTCCTCGAGGTTTCGGATTCGCTCTTCGCTCTGCTTCGTCTGGTGAATTCTGAAGAAGTTCCGGATATCCTTGAAAATCCTCAACTCCGGAACCATGGCGTACCGCTCGATGTTTTCATCAATAACAGAGATCTCTTTGAGCGCCTGGAGACGAGCTGGATCGATGGCGGTTTCAATATACGTGGCGCCTGATTTCCGGTATTCCGCAATGTCGTATACCCTGGTGTCGACGATTTTTTTCAGCTGCACCTCCGGGATTTCACCGCCGTCCGTGGTTATCTCGAAGAAAAAGCCCCCCTCGGAAATATCGCCGCGGGACGTCATCACTTCCCCGAAATTCGACGGGTTCAGGTACAGGGTGTTTTCCGAATAGCGCACCCCCCAGTTCTCGTGGATGTGCCCGGTAAGGCACGCCATGACGCGGTTATTGTCACAGTAGGTCCTTAGGGCGGGGGAGCCCCATGACCCGAGGTAGCTGATGGTATCCAGGATGCCGGAGGCGGGATGATGGGCGACGATGATGTCCGGCCGCGCTTGTTCAAAAAAGCGGTAGAGCTCTGTGTCAGTGTCTTTCGACGATTTACCCCCGTAGCGGACCTGGTACGCCTCGGGGAAGCCGGGGGTGCGCAGGTCAGCGCCGCCGTATCCGGCGATGGTCAGACCTCCGATGGCAGCGGTCTTGCGGTGGAGGTTGTGCTCCTCCAGGGCGGTCCCGGCAAGGTCCATGTCGTAATTGCCCGGAATAGTGACGATCATGGTTTCCCCGCCGGCGCTGAAAATATTTTCCAGGATCTGGTACTTTTTCAATATCACCTCTTTCGCCGACAGCGAAGCGTCAAGGTAGTACCGGGCCCTGTTTTTCAGTTCGTCATTGATGCTGCCGTCATGAAGAATGGATTCGACATAGTCTTCCAGAAGGACGTCCTGTTCCTTCGACTCCCGGCGCATCGAACGAAATTGATTCTGGACATCGGCGTACTCGATGGACTGACCCAAGGAATAGAAGGGCAGGTCGATGAGGTCGCCGGCAATGATATACAGGTCGGCAACGGTTTCTTTCAGGAGATTGTATACCCGTGAAAAGCTGCCGTGAATGTCTGTACAGTAGATTATTTTCATCGTGATACATCGGATAAATATCGACCCGACAGGGTAAAGAAGACAGGAGGGCCGCCGGATCCCTTTCTTAAAGAAACCTCGCGGCGGACAGTTTTGTCAAATCATTTAGATAATTGTTGTAAATGCCGGAACCTTGCCGCAAATCACGCGCCTTTAACGTCGATTCGAGAAAATTATTATTGATCATTATCTGCTGGTTTGATACCATGCTGCCGATACCACGAGTTGTATCAGGAGGAACCATGATCACCTTCCCGGGCTATGATGAGGTCATCACCAGTGTGTATGAAAACAAGCAGGAGCACGTTTTTGAATACTGGAAAGAATTAACTAATACTGATAAAAAGCTGCTCCTTGAGGACCTATCCGATGTTGATTTTGACCTCTTGCATAAGCTGTACACCTCAAAAGAATCAATGGCCGATATGGACTTTGAGCCTGCCCCGTACATACCGGTGCCGGCAAGCGATGCCGAGCTGCAAGAACACCGGCAGGCCCGCGACGCGGGAGTTGCCCATGTGCGGAACGGTAAGACCGCTGCCTTCGTGGTTGCGGGGGGGCAGGGTTCCCGTCTCGGGTATGAAGGGCCTAAGGGAAAATACCCGGTGGGGCAGGTATCGGGAAAAACGCTCTTCCAGATACATGCCGAAAAAATAGTGAAATACTCCAGCAAGTATGGCGTGGCCATCCCGCTTCTTATTATGACCTCCCGGGCCAACAACGACGAGACCGAGGCCTATTTCCGGGAAAACAGCTACTTCGGCCTCGGTCCTGAAAACGTCTTTATCTTCCCTCAGAACATGATCCCCTCCCTCGATGCGAAGGGAAAGCTGATCATGGAAACAAAAAAAAACGTATTTAAAAACCCCGACGGTCACGGGGGGAGCCTTACCGCGCTGTATACCTCAGGGGTGATCGGTGAAATGAAAAAAAGGGGAATCGAAACCATATCCTACTTCCAGGTCGATAACCCTCTGGTGAAAATCATAGACCCGGTATTCATCGGTTTTCATGCACTGCGGGGAGCCGATATTTCCAGCAAAGCGGTCAGGAAGGCATACCCGGAGGAGAAGGTGGGCGTTTTCGTCCGCTTCAGCAACCACACCATCGGCGTGGTGGAATATTCGGACCTGCCGGAGGAGAAGGCCCGCAGCGTGGACGATAAGGGCGGGCTGCGGTATTCTTCGGGCAGCATTGCCATTCACCTGTTCCAGAGGGAGTTTGTCGAGCGGATCACCGCTGGCACCGAGATATCCCTCCCCTTCCACACCGCGCGAAAAAAGATCAAGGCCTTTCACGGCGGAGCCGGCAAAGAGATAGACGGGTTCAAATTCGAGAAGTTCGTCTTCGATGCCCTCCCCATGACGGAAAAAAATATCGTCTTCGAGACGCTTCGCGAGGAGGAGTTCGCTCCGGTAAAAAATGCGTCGGGCGTGGATTCCGTGGAATCGGCACAGAAGATGATGGATGACCAGTACCGGTCATGGCTTGTCGGCAGAGGGGTGTGGATACCGGCGGGGATCAGGGCGGTGGAGATTTCACCCCTGGCCGCTGTCGAACCTGATGATATAGATCCCGGACTGGTCATTCCGGATAAAGAAAAGGTCTACCTGTCCTGATTTGGAGGAAAATCATGATTCTGAAAAAAAAATATTACAGGCCGGTCACAACGGTCTTGATGCTGATATTCATTCTGCTGGGACAGTCTCTCCTGTCGAAGCCGGCGGAAACGATACTGGTTCTGGGTTTTGACACAAGACTGCTTAATGATATACAGGAAAGGCTTCTCAGGGAATCAGTGATGCGGCAATTCCACGTATCAGGGTATCGCATCGTGCCGGTCATGGAGATAGAATCCATTTTTCACGATGGCCGGGAGCGGCAGATACGGAAGCTCAAGAAGGATGATATAAAAAGCCTCTGTGACGAGATGCGGGCGGGATATGCCTGTATCGGTGCAATGGCGCCGGAAATTGTGACTGTGGATGAACAGATCAGGAGCGGCATCAATTATATCTGCACGATGACCTTTTTCATCAGAAAAAAAAACAGGTTTGAAGATATCACTATCAGGGTTGCCGGTGAGGACAATCTGTACCGGTTCTATAACGCATTATCGAAAAAGATAGTGACGGAAATAAAGAAGCTGTTGTAGCACGGGAAGGGGCTGCCGTGGTCCGGCCCGCTGTCCTTTCGCGTGACACCAACGGTCGAGGAATATTTTTATTTATCCAGGATGAATTTATTAACCAGAAAATCAGTCTGCTTCGGGTCCAGGTCGTACTTCTGTGCGGCCTCTTCAATCAGTTTTGCTTTATCCGCCTCTGGGTTCGCTTTCAGCTCGCCGCTGATAAAACGGAACGCGTCTTCCATCGATTTATCCATGATGTTTCTCCAGTGAATCGTGAGATATGCCGTGCCCCTGAATGCGCCGGTTCCGATTTTATAATGCCCGCATGTGCTCCGGTTTGAGGAGCTTTTCGTCCCTCTCCTTCAGCACGTGGTTGAGGAGTTTCAGGATCTCATCTTTCTGGTCCGGAAGAACCGCCCGCAGGGGAAGATAATTCGACGCATGGTTCGACGTGAAAAGGCACTGGTTTTTCACGTCCATGTTTTCCACGATGACCTTCAGCTCCTCCAGCAGGCCGAACTTGTCAGGGAGCTGGAACGTCCCGGCCCGGTAGGCCTGGTAGAGCTCCGTATTGGGGAGGAGCATCACCGTGAGGGCCGAGGCGAAATCCGGCGACATTTCCCCAAGGAGTTTCCCCGTGTCCCGGGCGTGGTCCATGCTCAGTTCCGTTCCGCCGATGCCCAGGAGCACGGTCTGGGAGAGTTGAATGCCAGATTCCCTGACCTTGGCAGCAGTTTCCTTCATACGCTCCGGGAAGGCGCCTTTCTTGATCCGGCGCAGTACTTCCTTGTTGCCCGATTCGATCCCCTGGTACATTATTCCTATGCCGGCCTCTTTCAGTTCCTTCAGCTCCGCCGGCGTCTTCTTGATGATAGCCTTAGTGTTGGCGTACACGCCGATGCGCTCCACATGGCGGTTCTTTTTCCTGATATAGTTGATGATCTCCAGGAGCGTTGCCGTGGGCAGGATGAGGACATCGCCGTCGGCGAGAAAAACGCGGTCGAAGCGGTAACGCGACGCCTCATCTATGTCCCGCTTGATGGTTTCCATGTCCTTGATGCGGAATTTCTGATCCTTGTAGGTGCCGCAGAAGGTGCACATGTTGTGGGAGCATCCCACGGTGACCTGGATGATCATGCTGTATGCCTCGCTGGGAGGCCGAATGACGTGTCCTATGTAATCCATATTTTTTCCTTATCTATTATTCCCTGTTGTCATCACGAGTGCAGCGTGGCGATCTTGTAATTCGACACTACCATGTTCATGAGAAAGTAATATCGCACATGCATCAAATTAAGCAATACAAGATTGCTTCGTCGTCCCGATTGCATCGGGAATTCTCGCAATGACAAGTAATATTTTTATGATACATAAATTTATATTCCGGTTACAGCTTTCCGTGAGGGGTGTTTTTTAGCAATAAAAATTTTATTTGCCCTGCGCGTCGGGTCCCCAGAGTATTTTATGCAGCTGCAGGTTGAGCCGTACCGGGAGACGGTCCCTGATGATCATGTCGGCCAGGACCTGACCGGCCATTTCGCCGGAGGCCGGGGAAAAGTTGATAACAATTCCCTTCTTCAAGAGGTATTTGCCGATGAAATCCTTTGCGAACTCATAATCGGGGATGTCTGATATCACGAACTTGATCTCGTCCCTGTCGGTGAGATACTTTAGATTGCGTGTTTCAAAGGAGTCCGCTTCGCCGCTTGAGGGCGTCTTCACGTCGACAATCTTTCGGACCTTTTCAGGAACGTCTTTCAGAAGTATGCTCCCGTTCGTTTCAACCTGGCACTTCCATCCATGATCGATTATCTGTTTCAACAGGGGAATGGTGTTGGCCTGGAGCATCGGTTCGCCGCCAGTCACGGTCACATGGTCTGCTGATTGGTATTGCTCCAGCTCCCGGATGATGGCATCCAGCTCCAGGACCGTGCCTTTCTCACGGGCATGCCTGGTGTCGCAATAGGCGCAGTTAAGGTTACAGCCGGTGAGGCGCACGAAAACCGAGGGTAATCCCGCGGTAACGGTCTCTCCCTGAATTGAATAGAATATTTCATTGACTGTAAGGTACATACAGCAAATATATAATATGATATGAATTAGTCAATGGTCATTTATTTAATAATAAGTTACTATTCCAAGCCCCCCTGTCCCCCTGAGGGGGCATAATGTAATAAACCTATTTATCCTAAATTAACAGAATGCCAACCCTTGAATTGCAGTATCATCATGGAATATATTCATATGATAAAGATATTATACTCGTTTGATGACGATGTATGAAATATTTTTCATGGGACCGTTCCCCACAGGGGGACGGGGGGCAACGATATGACTCATGCCCATAAAAATAATTTTACATTTATAATAGTTTTGGATATTATGACATTGATGGATTTATATTGAACTGAGATATTTGCCAAGGATGGATGTACCTCATGACATGCGGGATCAGTCTTTCGGTAACATGCTATTCCGGCGCCAGGGTCAATGAGCGGCCGATACGCTTTCTCCTGGGAGAAAAGCTTTATGAAGTGACGGACGTTATTGATCGCTGTACGGGCCGGATTATCTCTTTTTCAAAATCCGTGCCGATGACGGCAATATCTACATTCTGCGGTACGATGAAATAAACGACGACTGGGAGCTGGAACTGTATCAAAAGACCGGTGAATCCTCATGAATAGAATCAAATTAATAATCAACGAGGTATGGGAAAACCTCCCGGTCTGGTTCATCTTCTATATAACCGCGTATACCGTGTTCGGCTATATCGCGCTGCTGAAACATCCCCGGCCAGATTATGCCGTGACCTTTCTATTTCCGTACGGACTGTTCCTGCTTTATTATTATGCACGATTAAAGGCTGATGACAATATTGATGCGAGGAGCAAGGTGAGGAATAATCTTATCATTGCCGGTATAACCTCGGTCATTCTGGCCGTGGCAATTATCGCCGCCAGGCCGGTACGGCTTGGCCCTGACTGGCCATCGCACTTTAATTGGGCCGTTTGCTACTATGAAGGTGCTAACATTCTCTGGACTCTGCTTATCGCCGTTCATTGCTTTGCCTTCCAGGGGTGGAAAAAGTTTCTTCTTTTTTTCGGCGTTGCCTTTTTGTACGGTATGATCTTGGAAAGTTCAGGGGTGACCATGGGCTTTTTCTCCGAGGACTATTATCACCTGTATCTTCCCGGCTTCAGCGCACCGGTGGCCACCATGTTCGGATGGAGCACGGTCTTCTATCCCTGCGTGTTCCTTCTTGAGGGGCTCCGCAGGGGGATCGCCCTGATCGGGAGAAGATCCTTCATATGGCAGGGATTATTTGTTGCACTGGTAGCGGTGTTGTTCGATGCTATCATAGACCCCTTTGCCACCGATTTCGGACTCTGGACATGGAACAGGGCATATAACCGGCAGAACAGCCTCTACTGGTTCGGGGTCCCACTGGTGAATTTCGTGTCATGGTTCACCGCGGTTTCCACGTTTGGTGTCGCGTATTATTATTTCGAGCTGAGGAAATCAGGGTGGGACCAGATTAAAAAAACAGTGGCCATGCTCTGTTCTCTCCCCGTTATCCTGCTGGCGGCGGGCATTATCGAGTTTTCATCCCTGGGACTCATTGAAGGATTTAATGGTCCCAGCTGGTCAATTCTCAAGCAGTATATCAGTGATGGCCTTCCCCTGACCAGGCCGCCTCAAAAGGGGAAAATGCAGGAATCAGACAATGAAGGTGAATGAGATGTCATGTTTTGAATTAGGTCCCATCAGGCCGCCCAGCGAAGCGCAGAGTATATTGCTCAGGCTGACCCGCAACTGCCACTGGAACAAGTGCGTCTTTTGTCCTGTCTATAAAAACGAGCGCTTCTCCATGCGGAAGGTCGATGAGATAAAACAGGACATTGACGTAATGTCGGGCATTGCGGAAACGATATTCAGCGAATTGAACCGGCGCTACCCCGACCGGAGGGACAACACTCCGGTGGTGCACGTGATCAAGGATGTCGATTTCGGCGAAGGAATCGACCAGGGGTGCGCGCGGCAGGTTGCCTTCTGGCTTTACCATGGAATGAAGAGTCTTTTCCTTCAGGATGCTGACGCCCTAGTTTTACGTACCGGCGACCTTCTGGAAATTCTTAATTACGTGAGGGAAAAATTTCCGACCATAGAAAGAATCACAACTTATTCGCGGGCCCAGACCATCAGCCGGAAAACGCCGGAAGAACTGCAGGCCCTCAAGCAGGCGGGGCTTAACCGGATACATATCGGCATGGAAACCGGTTCAGATGCTGTCCTTGCTCTAGTCAACAAAGGGGTTACTCAGGAAGAGCAGATCCGCGCGGGAAGGAACGTGGTCGACGCGGGATTTGAATTGTCGGAGTATTTCATGCCGGGCCTGGGCGGGAAGGAATTTTCAGCGGAGAATGCGACAGAATCGGCGAAGGTCCTTAACGAGATCAACCCCACCTTTATCAGGATCCGCAGCACAGTGCCCGTGCCCGGGACGCCTCTCTATGACATGATGGCAGTGGGGAGATGGATGCCCCTTACAGAGGAGGAAAAAGTTCGGGAGATCCGGCTTTTTGTTGAAAAGCTCGAGGGAATAACCGGTTCGGTGCAGAGCGATCACATAATGAACCTGCTGGAGGATGTTGAAGGGGCACTCCCCGGCGATAAGAATCAGATGCTTGGTATTATAGACCGATTTCTGGCCATGAGCCTGGATGACAGGGAATCCTTTGTTGTGGGCAGGAGGATCGGACGGTATCGCTACCTGTCTGATTATGTCCGGTTGTTGGAAGTGGAGAACATCAAACGTGAAATAATCAACCAGTACGGCTCGGTCGATAAGGGAATACTGGAAATTCTTACAAATTTCATATAAAGTTGTTCCCTGAAACTTCCTGGCATGTCAAATTAATTCATCCTGACATTATTTACTCTTGACATATTACTGCAGCTTAGTCTATTTTTTTAGATACCAGTATCATCGACAAAAAATTCCGACACTGCTTTGCATGGAACGTTATGAAAATAAACAGCACCGTGGACAATTCAATAGCTATCCTGGAAATTGAAGGATCACTTTCTTCGGATATGAAGTTTGAATTCGATAATGAGATCAGCCGGTATGTGGGACAGCCGGTCCATATCATCCTGGATCTTTCAAAGGTCGCATTTATTGACAGCGTAACCCTTGGTTCAATTATCAAGTTCTATACCATACTCAAGAAGAACGGCAGGTATCTGATTCTCTCCAGTATCAATCAAAAGATATACGACGTATTCAGGCTGACCGGGATAACCAAGCAGATCAAAATATTCGATTCCCTCCAGAGCGCAGTGGATTACATACGCGAAAACAGCTGATCTGTCCCGGAATGGAGAAAACCGTAATGTTTGTTGTTGCCTGCCTTGGAAATCCGGGAAAAAAGTACGCGAAGAACAGGCATAATATAGGCTTTCTGCTGGGCGATTATATCGCGGATTTGTACCGGATACCGTTAAGCTCGTCTTCATTCAACGCAGTATTGGGGAAAGGATCCATAGATGACCGCGACGTGCTGATACTGATGCCCCAGACGTACATGAACAACAGCGGCGTCCCGGTGCGGAAGGCCATGGATTTTTACAAAGCGCCTCCGGAGAGGCTCGTGGTGATTCATGATGACATTGAGCTTCCTTTCGGCCAGTACCGGTCGAAATTCAGCGGCGGCCACAAGGGCCAGAACGGCATCAGGTCTATCATTCAGGAGCTTGGCACTCCCGACTTTCACCGCATCCGTTTTGGCGTGGGCAGGCCCGATAATCCCGAGGTGGCTGTAGCGGACCACGTGCTCTCGAATTTCACCGGTGATGAGCTGACTCAGATACGCGAAGCCGCTCCCTTGGTTGCGGTAATGCTTGTTGAAATACTAAATGCCCACTGACACAGCGGAGGGTTATCAGTGAAAAGGTTTTTTATTCTTTTTCTCGTCGGCACGGCAATATTCGCCGCATGCTGGCAGTTCACCGTTCTCGGTTTTCTCCTTTCTTCTGTTGCCGGGATCGCCGGCATGATGCTGCTGGGATCGGCGTTCAAGGTATATGACCGGACAAAACAGACGCGGGAGGAGGCCCGCCCAGCCCCGGAAAAGGCGGCCGGAGAACTGGTGCGGGAGGGCATGGAAAAGCTCCGTCAGATCAGCAATACCACCCGGATGATCCAGAGCAACGAGGTCGCCGGTAAGATCAGGGATATCTGCAAGGTGGGTGTGGATATATTCGATTACCTAAAGAAAAACCCGAACAGGATCAACAAGGTGAAGCAATTCACCAACTATTACCTGGACGCGACTAAAAAGATCATCGAACAGTACGTTGAACTGTTCGGCAGGCCCAACAGGACGCCGGAGATCGAACAGGCCATTCAAAAAGTCGAAGGGATGCTTGACCTGATACGCCAGACTTTTGATCACCAGATGGAAAATCTTCTTGAGGATAAACTCCTTGATATCAACACCGAACTTACGGTCTTGAAAAATACCATGAAGATGGAGGGGTAATGGATGATGCCGGCGCCGAAGGCGCCGGCATCATCCATTGATATAGATAGATTAGCATGATAGTTCTTGGACAATGATGGATTTTATTGCTCGCTCCGCCTCGTATTTGCATCCTGCAAGACTCGGCTACTGGCGGCATCCGTGCCGCCGGCTCGCAATTAAAATCCACCATTGAAAATAGTTATGTTTGTCAAAGAATAAACAGGGAACAAAAAAAGGAGGATGCCATGGACTTGCAAAAAGTGGACGCCCAGGCGGCACAGCCGGTTGAAGTGAAAGAATTAACGCTGGCTGAACTGAAGGATGATGAAAAAAAGAAAGTTGAGCAGATACAGAAAGAATTGGACGTGGATAATTCTCAGAGCGTTATCCAGTTCGGCGTCGGGTCCCAGAGCGGAATATCAAACTTTTCCGACACCATTTTGAACGAAATCAGGGCCCGGGACAGCGGTTATGTGGGAAACATCCTTACGGATCTGATGCTTAAGGTGAAAAGCCTGGATGTGAGCGACCTGTCGTCAGGAGAGAGCGGTCTGTCAAAGATACCGATCATCGGCAGCCTGATTGGCAGTGCCAAAAAGTCTTTTGCCAGCTTCGAAAAGCTCTCCGTGCAAATCGAGAAGATCGTGGATGAGCTCACCAAGGCCCGGATGCAGCTTCTGAAAGATATAACCATGTTCGATTCCCTTTACGATAAGAATATCCAGTACATCAGGGAGCTGGACCTGTATATACTCGCGGGAAAGCTGAAGCTGAAAGAAATCGGGGAGAAGATCATTCCCGAGCTCAAGGCGAAGGCTGATCAGACGAAAGACACCCTGGACGCCCAGAAAGTCCAGGACATGACACAGGCTCAGAACCGGCTTGAAAAAAAGATACACGACCTGCAGCTCTCCCGCATGATTGCCCTGCAGACCAATCCCCAGGTGAGGCTCATCCAGAGCGGCGACCAGGTGCTGGTGGAAAAGATCCAGAGTTCCATCCTCAATACCATCCCCCTGTGGAAAAACCAGGTAGTTATTGCCATCGGTATCGTCCGCCAGAAGAAAGCTCTGGAAGCCCAGAAGGAAGTCTCCAAGACCACCAATGAGCTTCTCCAGAAGAATTCCGAAATGCTGAAAGCGGGAACCGTTGAAGTGGCCCGGGAATCCGAGAAGGGAATCGTCGAGATGGAGACCCTGAAAAAGGTGCATGATAACCTGATATCCACTATTGAAGAGACCCTGAAGATCCAGCAGGAAGGCAAGGTGCAACGGCAGCAGGCGGAAGGCGAGCTGAACAAGCTCGAAGGCGAGCTGAAGACCAAGCTCAAAGAGGCGGGTTCTTCCAGTTCGGGAATGAAACTGACGTAACGGGCTCCGTAAAAGGCGGCGGGAAAACCGTTCCGGTGCGAATACGCGGCCCTGCTGCACTGCAGGGCCATACTATTACTACAGAGAGTTTGCCATGCATGCGATTGTACCCCTGGCGGAAGGGTTCGAGGAGATTGAAGCTGTTACAATTATTGATGTTCTGAGAAGGGCGGGGGTCCAGGTTACCGCCGTCTTCCTTAAAAAAAATCCGGTAATGGGCTCACATGCCATAACCGTTACAGCCGATAAGAATATTGACGATATAAAGTCGTCAGATTTTGACTGCATAGTTCTCCCCGGCGGCATGCCGGGCAGCAGCAATCTCAGGGAAGACCCGAGGATCATTTCACTTGTCAGGGAATTCAGCGGGTCAGATAGAATCACGGCGGCCCTGTGCGCGGCGCCGTTGGTCCTGGGACACGCGGGTGTCCTCAGGGGGAAGCGGGCCACCTGCTTTCCCGGGTTCGAGGATCAGATGACAGGGGCGACGCCTCTTCCCGATCCGGTGGTTCATGATGGGAAGGTGATCACCGGCAGGGGGCCCGGTTGCGCCATCCCCTTTGCGCTTGAACTGGTGGCGGCTCTTGCCGGAAAAGATGTGGCGGAGTCCCTAAAGGAGAACATGCAGGTCTACTGGATGTGATTACATGAGTGAACAAAGCAAGAGGCTCTTCAAGGCCGGATCCTATATCTACATTGAGGGAGATGAGGATGTCGATGAGGTCTATATCGTTGAAAAGGGCCTCGTTGAATTTAAAAGCACCAATCAGCGGGTCCGAACACACGGGGAAAATGCCGCCCCGGGGGATGTCTTTGGCTTCATATCATCCCTGAGTCAGCGTCCGCGCATGGAGACTGCCTTTGCCAAGGTGAATACGTCGGTCATTGTCTTTAACCGCGAACGGTTTCTGGTGCTCCTTAAAAAAAACTCTGAGATAGCCATCAAGCTTCTCAATTCCTATGCCGACGAGCTTCGTCTCTACGACACTATGATTTTCCCACTGGGGGGGGTCAAGGGTATATTTCTTCCGGAAGAAGCGCAACTCTACAGCCTGGGCATGTATTATAATAACATAAAAATGCTGTCCAATGCCTATTATGTCCTGAGCCGCTACATGAAGATCTTTCCCGACGGATCCAACCGTAACGGTGCCCGGAAGCTCCTTGCTGAAATTGAAAAGACCGGTATTAAAAGGGTCCCGGAGCCTGTCCCAGACAGCATCTACCGGCAGTATGCGGACAAGCAGATAATATTTTGCGAACATGAACCGGGCTATGAACTCTATATTATTAAAAGCGGCAGGGTCAAGATAGTGAAGTATCACGGCGACAGCGAAATCATACTCTCCGTACTCAGGGAGGGGGAGATTTTCGGCGAGCTGGCCATTGTATCGGACAAGCCGCGGAATGCCACGGCAATCAGCTTCGGCACAACGGTGCTGCTTCCCATAGACAAGGACTCGATGCTGAAGCTTATACAAAAATCGTCAGATCTGCTCAAGAGGATCTTCACCGCCATCAGCCAGCGGGTCTGGTTCACCTTTATCCGGACCGAGTCAAAGTTCTACCAGAAGCCCATTACCAGGGTCTATGTGTTTCTGGAGAACAAGCTTATCGAGGACAATGTTTCGTTGAAAAGCAGGGAACCGCATATATTTAATTTCGGGATCGATGAACTGCTGAAAATGAACAGCATTCCCAATGACAAAGTTGCGACGGTCATGGCGGAGCTGTCCCGGGACCAGAACCTGAACTTTTACATGGGGCAGACCGTGATTGACAATCCCAGCCTTGTTTCTTCCAAAGCACGGTACCACCGATCGCGGGACCACCTGTATGAAGGCAATGGGGCCGGAATCATCATGCACCCGCAGGAGGAGGAGACGGAATCCGTAAAATTTGAAGAAGCAGCAGAAGAAGAAATCGCCGAAGATCTTGCCGATATGAGGGTCCCACGGCGGGAAGCGGAAGAAATGGAACACGAGTCAGCTGAAACTCTATTTGAGGAGCTGGACAAGGATATAGGGAAAAGCGGGCGTTAAGTATTTCCAGGCGGGGAGTTGTCAGGGATTGTACAATATGCCTCCTGTTCCTCCTGTCAGGCGGATTTTTTTTAATTGACTCGTCATATCATATTCCAATAGATATCATCAGGCTTGTTTTGTACGTGGTATTTTAGGGGCTGTCCCAGTATACCCCCCCCAACCCCCGGAGGGGGCTTTCTAAACCAATTATATTAAGTCCCCCTCCGGGGGATTTAGGGGGTGGGTGGGAAAGACGCATATATTAACAATCTAATTACGTGATCGGTCTAATATTCTACATACCTGTGGGATGCGGTTTGCTGTTATAGCCAAAATCCGATGGTGGAGGGAAAGCATGAGATATACAGTGGTTAAGCAATTTTCGAACGGCGTCATTGACAATGTTTTTTCATTTATCTTCAAATGGGTTGATTGCGGGAAGATGTTTTTGGAATTTCTCTGGTCTTTCCTTGAAATATGGATAGCCTTTTTTCTGATATTCTACAATGCTTTCATGTATGTATATTACCTGTTCCTGTTCTTCATAGACCGTGGAGCCGAATCAAGCGCAGGTATGTTCAAGCTCAGGGGAACGTACAGCGGATCGTCGACGATACCGAAGTTTGAAATTTCCCGGAGCCCCAGTACAGTGCCGCCGCAGTACGGCTCTCAAACGGTCGGCAAAGCGGCGGAAGCGGTTGTGAACAAAACCGCCGAGGCGGCGACTCAGACACTGAATGCTTTCAGATCGGGAGGCTCAGCTGCAGCGCGTGGCATGAAACAGTCCCGCATCAAGGAGTTCTTCAGCGCTTTCGTAGACTTCTTCAGGTTCATCGGAGGTCTTCTGGCCATGCCGTTCAAAAAGCTTGTCCTTCTCTTCGATCGCGGCAAGGAAATCAGGAACAAGCGGGAAGCCGAGACTGATTCGAGCAAGAGTCTTATCGACGAATATATAAAGGAATACGAGCAGAAGCGGCGCTAATCAATATATCAGCTGGACCACAATCTCCCGTTTGCGCATCCTGGTATCGCAGTCGATAAGGACCACCTGCTGCCAGGGCCCCAGGGACGGTTCCCCCTGGATTACGGGGACCGTGACCGACGGTCCGATAAGTGCCGCCTGCAGATGGGATGACCCGTTGTCATCGTTCCAGGTCTCGTGATGGTGATAGTTCACCCCGTACGGTACAAGCTTTTCCAGAAAGATGTCGATGTCTTTTTTTAATCCGGGCTCATATTCGATTGTGGTTATACCAGCCGTTGATCCAGGCGAAAAGATAACAGCGATTCCATCTGTCAGACCGTTCCTGCCGATGATCTTCCTCAGATCGGGAGTAAGGTCAACGACATCCCTGTTTCCCCTGGTAGAGACCGTTACATATTCAGTTTTTACTGCCATCGGTTTCCTCCTGATTGTCTGCTGTATATGAGTATATTCCATGCTGAATTGAGGTCAATTCCATTTCGTTGACCGGCATTGTTATCGCGACGAACAATATGAATGAAGCTGCCTGCCGTTTCACCTTTCCACCTGTATTTTTTCAGAAAGGAAATGTTGCAAATAATATCCAGGATTAAAAAAGTGTACAATTTAATATCTATAGAGGCAGGACCTATTGTGGAAATGAACTGACATGTCATTCTTTATATTAATAGCTTGAAATATTATTGCAAAGAAGCTCAACTGGCGGATATTGAATACTCAGTTACGGCAGGTTGAGAATGAGAAATCTTGATATGCTTTTTAACCCGAAAAGCATAGCCGTTGTCGGTGCAACGGAAGGAATGCTGAAATGGGGCTCTAACGTGCTGACGAATATCCTCGATGGCGGCTTTAGCGGCCCGGTCTATCCGGTATCATCATCCCGGGACATGGTGTATGGCCTCAAGGCCTACAAAACATTGAAAGAAATTCCGGAGCCGGTTGACCTGGTCTATGTGGCGACCCCGGCGAGTACGGTCCTGAACGTGCTCCACGAATGCGTCGAGAAGGAGATCCACAATGTCGTTATAATAACATCAGGATTCAGCGAGGCTGGAGGTGACGGCGTCCGTCTTGAAAAGGATCTGGCCGATTACGCACAGAAGCACGACATCAACATAGTCGGACCCAACACCATGGGCATGTCCAACATCAATTGCGGCCTTAACGGTACCGGCGCCCATCCGAGGCCGAAGCCGGGGAGGATATCAATTATAGCCCAGAGCGGCAATGTGGGGAACCAGATCATGCTCTGGGCTGAGATCGAAGGATTTGGCATCAGCAAATTCGTCGGCTCCGGCAACGAAGCGGTTATCAAGGTGGAAGATTATCTTGAATATTTCAACAACGACAGTGAGACGTCTGTCATCCTGATATACCTTGAAGGAGTTGATGATGGCAGGAAATTCATCGATATCGCGAAAAACACATCGTTAAAAAAACCGGTTATCGCGCTGAAGGCGGGAAGGACTGAAGGGGGCAGCAGGGCGGCCCAGTCCCACACCGGTGCCCTGGCGGGGTCCTTCCAGATATTCGAGAGCGTGATGAAGCAGACCGGTATCATGATTGCCATGAATCCCACGGAGCTCCTGGAGCTTTCCGCCGCCTTTGACAGCTATCCGCTGCCGAAGGGGAACAGAGTTGGCATTGTGACCCTGGGAGGCGGCTGGGGTGTCATAACCGCGGATGAATGTGAGGAGCGGGGTCTCGTTCTTCCGCCGCTTCCGGAGGATATAAAGAAAAAGTTTGATGAAAAGCTCCCCACCTTTTGGAGCAGGGCGAACCCCGTGGACCTCGTCGGGCAGCCCGATGCCAATCTTTTCAAAGAATCAATCGAGCTGATGGTTTCATCAGACGCATTTGATGCCATCATCGTGCTGGGTATTGTCGGCTCTGCGCCTTTCGGGATCCGGCCAGTCCAGGCAGCTCACCGTCTGGGATATGTCTCTGATGATGATATGCGCATGTATAATGAGGGGGCCAGGTATGTTGATAAGGACATCCTGGATGCGGTCATGACCCTGATGGACAGATACCACAAGCCCATTTATCCGGTGTCCTTGGCCGCATTCCCGGAGGATCAAATAGTTTATGCCCGGGAAGGGAGCCCCTATCAGTTAATAGTGTACAAGACTCCGGAAATGGCAGTGCTGTGCCTGTCAAAGCAATACCTCTACAGCAAGTATCTCCAGATGCGCGGGAACGGTTGATCACGTTATTGGCTCAGCTGGCACCGTGCGGGTGACCGACAAAAAAACTTGACTTTTTCAAACCCCCGTACTATGAACAGTGGGCTACTACCGGGGGTTTATGTGAGTGAGATACTGTTCATGGGCGCACTTGTTCTGCTGATGGTCCTGTTCGGCGTGGCGGAATATGCATATCATGAAAAGAACCTGCGTTCGATCCCCATACGGATACACGTAAATGGAACGCGGGGGAAATCGTCCGTGACCAGGCTTATCGCGGCGGGACTGCGCGAGGGTGGAATCAGGACCTTCGCCAAGACCACCGGCACCATCCCGCGCATGATTATCCATGACGGCACCGAATACCCTGTCTACCGGCAATCCAAGCCAAACATCATTGAGCAGGTGCGGATCATCGCTTTCGCGGCGCGCAACCAGGCGGCGGCGCTCGTCATCGAATGCATGGCGATCCAGCCCTATCTGCAGAGCCTGTGCGAAATGAAACTCGTGCGGTCGACCCACGGCGTGATAACCAATGTGCGGGAAGACCATCTTGACGTTATGGGCCCAGAGGAGCGCGATGTCGCTCTGGCGCTTCTGGGAACGGTCCCGGCCGGGAAAGAGCTTTATACCTGCGAAAAGGACTATCCCGATGATTTCGAATCAGTATGCCGGGATCGCGATACCCGCCTGGTCGTTGTTACCGATGCTGAAATAGAATCGGTGAGAGATGAGGATCTGCGGGAATTCCGCTATCTCGAGCACCGGGACAACATCGCCCTGGCGCTGAAGGTGTGCCGTGCCGTCGGCGTGCCAGAAGAGGTGGCCCTTCAGGGGATGAAGAAGGCTGAGCCTGACGCTGGGGCAATGAGCGACCTGAAGCTTGAATTTTTCGGAAGGCGCATCCATTTTGTCAACGGTTTTGCCGCCAATGACCCTGAATCCACCGGAATGATCTGGCGCATGGCCCTGGAAAAGCACACTGACGTGCAGAGACGTATTTTAATCATCAACAGCCGTATTGACCGTCCTGACCGGTCACGGCAGATCGGGGAAGCCCTGGCCGGCTGGGCCCACGCTGACCGGTATATCCTCATAGGCTCGGGGTCGTACTTCCTGGTCCGTTACGCGGTCAAAGCCGGGATCGACGCGCGGCTGTTTACCAACGCAGAGGACCTCGAGACCGAGGTGATATTTGAGGAAGTGCTGAAGCATTGTAAAAAATCAACACTGGTGATGGGGATCGGCAACATTGCCGGTCCGGGCCTGGAATTGATCACGTATTTCAGGAACAGGTCAGAAGTGATGCCGGTGTAATTGGAATCAGCTCTTCAGGGGCTGGAGGAGTCGAAAATTTATGGAAAACATTGTCACACTGTCAATCGGCCTGGGTCTGTGTGTGAGCCTTCTCTTTTCCGAATTTTTCGGAATTGCCGCAGGAGGGATGGTTGTGCCCGGTTATATCGCACTCTACCTGAACAAGCCCATGGTCATCATCACGACGGCATTGGTAAGCCTGCTGACTTATTTTATCGTGAATTCGCTGGGCTCTTTCATGATCATCTACGGCAGGCGGCGAACGGTCCTGATGATCCTGCTGGGGTTCCTTCTCGGGTGGGTGGTGCGGACGGTAGAACCACTGCCTGTTGGCCCGCAGGCGGTCGAGCTTTCCATTGTCGGTTACATCATCCCCGGCCTGATCGCGATATGGATAGACCGGCAGGGAATAATCGAGACCATGGCGGCCCTGATTACCTCCAGCGCCATCGTCCGTCTGATTCTGATACTTTTATTCGGCAGGGACATGTCGTTATGAAAAAACTCATCTGGAAACCAAGCACAGTTTCGTGGCAGATACACCTGGTCATTGCCATCATGGCTGTAATCGGGCTGCTTATCGTCGAATCCTTCAAGATCAATGTAAAACAGCCCTATTACAAGGAAAAGATCCTCGCAGCCCAGTACATGCTGAAGGGAATGGAAATTCTCAAACAGCGCCGTCTTCAAAAAATCGGCCCCATTAACAAAGTAATTGACCCGATGCGGTCCGGCCTTATTGGCGTTCTCACGACGCCGATAACCAGCACCACGGTGGACATCGACTCGAAGCTCACCAGTGTAAATCCGAACTGGGCCGCGGTCCTGGTTTCCATGCTGAAGGAAGCAAAGGTTAAGAACGGCAGCACCGTGGCAGTTTCCCTGACCGGCTCGTTCCCGGCGATGAACCTGGCAGTCTTTTCGGCAGCCAGGGCCCTTAACCTGCGGCTGATTATCATCACCAGCGTGTCGGCATCGACCTGGGGCGCCAACATCCCCGGCTTCACCTGGCTCGATATGGAAGATGTTCTATATAAAGAAAAGTTTTCCCCCTACCGCTCCATAGCCGCGTCCATGGGAGGCGTTCAGGACAATGCCCTGGGTATGTCCGAGGAGGGAAAGAACATCCTGCGAACGACAATCGGAAAATATGGCATCGCCCTTCTCGAATTTGATGAGATGAAGCGGGGCATCGACGCGCGCATGGACCTCTACTATGACCAGGCAAAGGACACCCAGATCGCGGCGTACATCAACGTCGGGGGCGGAACGGTCGCCATCGGGTCATTCATAGGAAAGATGCGTTATAAATCAGGGTTGAACATCAAGCCCTCGCAAAAAGCGATGCGCATTGAAAGCGTCATGAGCAGGTTTGCCCGGAACAATGTCCCGATTCTGAATATCAATTACCTGAAAACGCTGGCCCAGAACTTTAAAATCCCCATCGGCCCGAAAAAAATACCGAAGATAGGGCAGGGGGAAATATACTACCGGCTGGAATACAACAAGGCTGTGGTCGCCGTGGTGCTGATATTACTACTGATGTTCCTGTTTCTGTTCATGAAACTCGGGATCGGTTACAGGATCTTCATTCCGCAAAAAAAATCTGTCAAGGCGCGGCCGCCCGAACACATGGTATAAAAACCGGCTGCAGCCATGTGATCCCTGACGGGGCCCGCCCCGCTGCAATGTGAGGAAACTTTTTAATGATGAAAAAAGCTATCATTTTCGGGGCCAGTTCCGGCATAGGCCACGAAGTGGCGAAACTCCTTTCCGCACAGGGCTATGTTCTCGGCCTTGCAGCACGAAGAGTGAAACTGCTGGAAAGTCTGAAGCGGGAGCTGCCAAATGAAGCTTTTGTCAGGATGTGCGATATTGCCAGAGCCGATGACTGCGAGTTGGTGTTCAACGGGTTTGTCGGTGACATGGGCGGCGTTAACCTGGTCGTCATATCATCAGGTACCGGTTATATCAACGATGAACTGGAATGGCAGAAAGAAAAGGATACCATCGATGTCAATGTAACCGGCTTTGCCTGCCTGGCGGGTCTTGCAGCACGATACTTCCTCGATAAAAATGAAGGACATATTGTCGGTATATCCTCCATAGGAGCGCTGAGGGGGAGCCGAGAGGCGCCCGCCTACAACGCGTCAAAGGCCTTCGTGTCGAATTACCTGGAAGGTGTCAGGTGCAAAATGAAAAAGGTGAACCCGCGGATAACGGTCACGGACGTGATGCCCGGGTTTGTCGACACTGAAATGGCGAAGGGGGACGGTATCTTCTGGGTGGCGCCCGCTGAAATCGCCGCCCGGCAGATTTGCCGGGCCATACAAAAGAAAAAAGCAAGGGCCATCATAACCGCAAGATGGCGCATCATTGCCGCGGTCCTCAAATGGATGCCTGATTGGCTGTATTGCAGGTTGTGAGACCTCACCCGCGCTCTGCGCACCCTCTCCTTGCGAAGGAGAGGGTTTATGTAGACACTAACTCCAGCTCCCCTCTTAATTTCATGGAGAGGGGGCCGGGGGTGATGCGGATATGATAAGATGGATTAGAATAGGAATGTGGACATGACAGCAAAAAAAAATTTCGCTGATGTGCCTAAAGGATTCGAAGAATACAAAACATCGAGGATCGTGGTCCTGCCGGTGCCCTATGATGAAACATCCACCTGGATGAAAGGCGCCGACAGCGGGCCCGCTGCTATTATCGACGCATCATATAACATGTATCTCTATGACATTGACACTGACTCTGAGGTCTACACCAGGGGGATCCACACCGATGACCCGGTCGATGAAAAATCATCACCGGAAGCGATGGTGGATGCGGTGAGGACGCGCATTGCGCGGCACCTGGACGCGGAAAAATTCGTGGTTACCCTTGGCGGCGAACATTCGGTCACGGTCGGGGCGGTGCAGGCCTACGCGGAGCGGTACGCGGGCATGTCGGTGCTTCAGCTGGACGCCCATGCCGATCTTCAGGAGGAATTCCACGGATCGCGGTGCAATCACGCCTGCGTGATGGCGCGCGTACGGGAATCATGCCCGGTGGTGCAAGTGGGCATCAGGAGCCTGGATGCCGTGGAACTGAAAGCGGCTGACCCTGAACGCCTTTTTCTGGCCGAGGATATGCAGGGCAGCCCTGATTGGATAGACCGCGCCGTGTCCCTACTCACGGATAAGGTCTATGTCACCATTGATCTTGATGCTTTCGATATTTCCATCATGCCGGCGACGGGCACACCCGAGCCCGGCGGGCTGGGGTGGTATGAAGTTATAGCTCTTCTGAAAAAAGTATCGAAAGAGAAAAAGATAGTGGGTTTTGACGTGGTTGAACTTTGCCCGAATCCCTACGCCAGGCAATGCGATTACCTTGCCGCAAAGCTCGTGTATCGGCTGCTGAGCTATATCTTCAAAGAAGAGCGGCAATTCGTTCCATGAATATGATCTAGTCCTGGATTGAAGTAGGCTGTTATTGTACGGGGCCTGTTCTTTTTACGATGAAGGGCATGACGATATTCAGGTCGATATACTTTTTTTTGAGATCCGCGGGTAGGTGCTTGAAGTCGCGTACTTTTCTCCGGCAGGCTTTATCGCCGCAGAGGCACTCCATTTCCCAGCAATCCTCATCCATTGTGGTGGAGTAGTCGAAGGAGAGCTCCTCACCCTTACTGATGTCACGGACCGCCACGTAGAGAACTTTACCGTCCCGGTAGGTGAGGCCTCCGTTGGGATTACATGAATGATTGATAAGGTCGTCGGCATTGCCGGAGGGGCCCATAAAGCAGTCTTCATCGATCTGCACGAAATGGTTGTTTTCCGGGTCATGGAGCTTCAGGTATTCGGCCATGGTATATTTTGGTCCCGTGAACTCGCACACGACCTCGCCCTTGCGTATGTCCGAAGCGGCAAACACGGCTTTCCCTTTTTCTGTTTCCCGTATGATAAGACGGCTGTTTTCCATAGGGGCCTTTCGTCTCCTGCTCTGCAATTAATGTGACAGCAGCCGGGTCCTGGGAACCCTCCGCTGGTTCTGACAGGCATAGAGTGACCGCTCGGATTTTTATGCAATTCATTTTTATAAAGGGAAGCACGGCCGCAAAGGATAGGGTGATGTGTCCTTCCCGGCCGCCGCGGATCCAAAACCTGTCACGGTCTAAATTATTTTTTTCCGGCGGGTAGTTTCAGCTTCTGACCCGGGAAAATCATCCAGGGATACTTAATAATATCCTTGTTCGCATTATACAGGTCATTCCATCGCGCGTAATTACCAAAAACCTTTTCGCTTATGGATATCAGGTCGTCCTTCACCTGGACGGTGTAGTACTCCCCGTTGTCTTCAGGTTTTTCCGGGGCCTTTGTTTGCATGGCAGGCGTCTCCTGCTGCTCCCTGGCTGGCGTTACTATTTCCGGCGCCTTTTGCTGCTGTTCGGACGATTCTTTGATCCGGGAGATCTCTTTTTTTATGTACTCGCGACTTGAGGGTATCAACATTAATACTATAAAGACAAGAATAAGGATGATGATGATATATTGGATGATCCTCCGGAAGAGGCTCGGCCTGCTTTCGGGTTTTTGCGATACAGACTTTTTTTGGCCGGTGAATGCCGGTGGGGCCGTGTAATCCTCATCCCGCCGGCCCGCAGCGGCAGGGGCCGCTTTCTTCAGTTTTGAGGTTTTTCGCGCCGGCTTTTTGGCTTTTTTTTCAACGGCGCCCCTGGAGGCGGCCCATTTCCGCACCTCACCGCGGAACCACCGATCGGCCTCCGGCGTAAAGTCATAATGGTCACGGACATATTTCATGGTGTTTTTTTCTATGTCCGAATAAACATGAGAGTCCTGTACGGACTTAAGAATTTTTTTTGCGTCATTTAGAGATATACGGCCATCGCCCTTCCCCTTTACAGATGTTTCGGCCGCATCGAGCAGCTTTTTATCGTAATTTTTCCCTTTGATTTTTTTGTAATAGGTCGCCATGTTGATGCACCCTCCTTTGTTTGTGTGTCTAATTGCGGAAAGGGAGACGGATTATAAATGGTTCAGCGCATGTGATGTTATTTTTTATCATAGCTGCATAAAATGTCAAGCGACTCTGTAAATAAAATAGCGCTGCCGGGCCGTGTTTCAAGGCTTGACTTTTGCGTTCATAATGGTTATGGTGGAACAGATAAGCATCAGATATACAGATCCGGAGAAGTATACCTTGAAAAAAACAAATCTGACTGAAGAAAAAAAATACACCTTCTGCCGCATATGCGAATGCGCCTGCGGGATGATAGTGTCAATGCGCGACGGTGTCATCGAATCGATAGCGCCTGACAGGGAACATGTCGTAAGCAAGGGATTTGCCTGCAAGAAAGGTCTTCACTTTCATGAAATCGACCAGTCTCCGGACAGGCTTCTCTATCCGATGAAAAGGACCGGATCGTCCTGGGAAACCATTACCTGGAAGCAGGCATTGCGGGAAATCGGGGATAAGGTAAAAGCTATTCGGAAAGAAAACGGCCCGGACTCCATCGCGGCCTACGCGGGGAATGGCTCCGGTTTCAGCCTTCCCCATGCCTTCGGCCTCCAGGGATTCATGCTCGGCGCGGGGTCGAAAAGCATGTATTCAGCCTCATCGCAGGATTGCAGCAATAAATTCGCCGTGGCCGAGCAAATGTACGGCACGCCGGCCATCCAGACCCTTCCCGATTTTGACCATGCCGGCTGCTTTATCATGATCGGGGCCAATCCCGCTGCGTCCCGCCTTTCTTTTGCAAATGCGCCGGGAGTGCTCCGGCGCTTGAAAGATGCCGAGGCGGCGGGGTGCTGTATATATCATGTCAATCCCCGGCGCACCGAGTCGGTGCGTATCGCCGGCAGCCACGTGTTCATCAGGCCGGGTACCGATCTTTTTTTTCTCCTCGCCTTTGCCGGGGAGCTGGTCAGGACCGGCGGGGTGTGCAGAGAGCGCGTTGAGCGGTTCATGAAAAACTATGACCGATTTGAGTCTATTGTTCTTCCCTGGACACCCGAAAGGGTAGGGGAGGTCACTGCCATTCCGGCCGGAACAATACGCGAGTTGGTGGCGGCCTACCGCGACGCTTCCAGCTCCATCCTCTACTGCTCCACCGGAGTGAACCACGGCCCGGACCCGGCCCTCTCCTTCTGGCTCATCGAAGCGATCAATGCCGTATCCGGGAATCTGGACCGGAAGGGAGGAACCCTGGTGGGGAAGGGTTTTATCGACCTTCCCAGGCTGTCGGTCAGGACCGGGACCCTCCTCAGCGGGCTCCATTCACGAATAGGCGGCATCAGGACCGTCATGGACTGCTTCCCCGGGGCTATTCTCCATGATGAGATTATTACTCCCGGTGAGGGGCAGGTCCGCGCCCTCTTCGTGTCAGGCGGGAACCCGCTTCTTTCCTTTCCGGACAGCCTGCGCCTGGAGGAGGCCCTAAAAAAGCTAAAACTGCTTGTCTGCGTTGATATATTCAAGAATGAAACGGGTAACCTTGCCCACTACCTACTGCCGGCGACCTCGTTTTTCCAGCACCCGGACATTAACTTCGTGTTCCAGTCCATGATGGGCATCATGAACAATCCCGTGGTCAACTACTCCGATACGATCCGCACCCCGGAGGCGGGACAGCGCGATGAATTCTGGATATACCGTGAACTGGCCAGGGCATCGGGCCTGAACCTGTACGGCTCCTGGGCTGTTCGGGTGATTCTTGCGGTGGAGAGGGTCCTGGGAAGAATACCCCTTGCCGGTAGACTGATCCGTCTGTCCCAGGAAAAAATATTCTCCATGATACTACGGTCCACAATCGGGATTTCTCTGCGCAGGATGCGGAAGAATCCCCACGGGATCCTCCTTGATCCGATCCGTGGCGATAGCTTCCTGGGAAAGCGTGTCCTCACCACTGACGGCAGGGTTGATCTGGCGCCCGCGGTGTATGTGGAAGCGACGGCTAAACTCGAGGCTCGGTTCCGTGAGGAGATAGCCCTCCGCGATACGCTCAAGCTGATCAACATGAGGGAGTCCCTCTCGCATAATTCGTATTACCACAATGCGCGTTCCTGCGTCGGCGGGCGCAGGACGACCAATTATCTGCACCTGAGCCCTGCCGATGCAGAACGGTCAGGGCTCTGCGACGGGGATATGGCTATGGTTAGATCGGCCGCGGGAAGCGTCAAAGTTCCGGTGAAAGTGACTGATGAGATGATGCCCGGCGCGGCGGCACTGCCTCACGGGTGGGGCCACCGGGACGCGGAGGGCCTCAGCGTGGCGCGGGAACATGCCGGTGTGAATGTCAATTACCTGACCTCCTCCGGTCCGGATTGGGTTGACCCTCTCTCGGGAATGGCACGCCTGACGGGTATAGTAATCGAAGTATCGAAGGCCGGATAATACCGGGAAACCCTGACTGGTGCTCAGGTATTTGATTTGACAGCCTGTGATACCGGCTGTATTGAACGGTATAGGCGATAACCAGTATGAACATCACACCGCTACACAGGGTGCCGGATTACGCACCTATCCTTGCACACTGGTCATACATGGAGTGGTATCGGGGCAGATCCATGGATTTTTCCCTTGTCCTCAGGGCATACCAGGAGCGGGCGCACAGCGAGTCAGTGCCCCTTTCCTTTGTGGCGGTCGACGGATCCCTGCCGGTTGGGATGGTGACCATCAAGCAGGATGACCTCTGGTCGCGTAAGGATCTGAATCCCTGGCTGGCATCACTCTATGTCCTGCCGGAATACCGGAAGGGGGGGACGGGGCAGGCACTGATCCGCGCAGTAATCGATCGCGCGAAAGAAATCGGCTATCACCGCCTCTATCTCTTCCTCGGCCAGCATGACCGGAACTGGCTGGAGACCTACTATCTGAACCGCGGGTGGGCTGTTGTCGATAACGCCTTGGACAATGACGGTCTTGAAACGAAGATCCTCGCCTATGACCTCCAGCGGTAAAACACCGTACCGGGAAGCGGAGTTTATCGAGCGGCTGAACCGGTTCGTGGCACGGGTGAATCTTGATGGGGAAATACAATATGAATACCGCTGCGGCAATATGATGCCCGGTAAGGGGGTAGGATTAAGGCATTTGGTAATTTTTTTCCAGGAAGAGGTTCAGGCATATATCAACAATATCCTTGTCGAAGTGCATTCCCTTCTGGTTCGTTATCTCCGACAGGGCGTTATCAATGCCCCGTGACGGTCGGTAAGGACGGTCCGATGCCATCGCCTCAACTACGTCAGCGACACAGATAATGCGTGCGCCCAGAAGGATTGAGTCCCCTTCAAGGCCGCGGGGATAGCCGGAACCGTTGAACCATTCATGATGCTGATATACCATCTCGGCCAGAGGCCAGGGGAAGTCAATGGTCTTCAGGATGTCATACCCTATCTGGGGATGCGTTTTAATAAGGTCAAATTCAATGGACGACAGCTTCCCCGGCTTGCTCAGGATTTCAGTGGGTATGCAAATTTTACCCAGATCATGGATAATGCCAGCCATGAAAATGCCCTCTATCTGTTTTTCCGGCAGTTTCATATCGATAGCTATGCAGCGGGCGATATCTGCGACGCGGCGCTGGTGACCGGCGGTGTAGGGGTCCCTTGTTTCAAGCGTCTGTGCCATGGCCTGGATGATGCCGCCAATGGCTTTTTTGATCTGGATATAACTTTCCTTGATTTTCATCTCCGACCTGACCCGTTCCGTGTCATCTCGAAGAATGATAACGGATCCCGAACGTTCCCCGTTGATGTCGCTGATATGTGATACGCTGAAGTCAATAGGGACCTGCTTGCCGCTTGGCGTGTAAAAATAATTGAAGTGGATGCCGTCATCGGTTTCCGGCCCGGTAAACAATCCGCCGTGAATGCCGTTATACTTGATGTTAAGGATTTCCGTGAAGCGTTTCCCGATAAGTTTGTCTATGGTAAGCTCCGTAATTTTTTCGGCGATTGGATTGACGTAGGTTATCAGGTCGGCATTGTCCATGACAAAGACCGCGTCGCCGATGCTGTTCAGGATCGTGAAAAAACGGAGCTCGCTCTCCTTGAGCCGGTCTTCCATCTCATGGCGCAGTATTGCCAGGTCAATAGCTGACTTAAGCTCTTTTTTATCAACCGGCTTGACGATGTATCCTGAGGGATTGGTGGTCAGGGCGCGCTTCAGGGTGTTGCTGTCGGATGATGAGGTAAGATATATGACAGGAATATTGTGAATCTCGTTTATCTGCCGGGCCGCTTCTATACCATCGATTTCGCCGTCCAGGATGATGTCCATCAGGACCAGGTCGGGGCTGGTCATGATTGTTTCCCTGACCGCTTCCTCGCCTGTTGGTACCGTTTTGGTAACGTTGAACCCCAGGTCTTTAATGAATTTATGGAGCAGGAGGATTGTTGTTTTGTCATCTTCGACGAGGAGAATTTTTTTATTCATTAATGATCCTTTACGTTTCTAGCAGTTATGACCAGTTTTACTATTCATGCTCTGTGGGATGCCTGACGTCATAATATTTTTTTTCCTGCCAAATGTAGTATAATGAATAAAAAAATTCAAATTATTCTTAATATAATAATAATAAAAATTAATGGGGATGTAAACATATGCAGTAATAAAGTTGCCGTTTTCCGAAGTATTAATTTGATTAAGGATAAAAAAACTTTATGGACAAAAAAAATTGTAGATATTTTTATGGGCCAATCTTTTAACTACTTTTCTTATTTTATACCACAGGGAAATAACGGTTTTTTTTCATTTTTTATAGTAGTAAATCATTATTCTAAATAATCACAATACATATACAAAACTGCAAATAACTACAGTATTACCGGGAGGATTATTCTATGCAAAGTTTAGGAATTAATATAGGCTCTTCAAGCATTAAAGCGGTTCTTCTGGAGGACAAGCAGGTCCTTTGGAAAACCAATGTGGCTCATGAGGGCAATTTTCTTGAAACCCTTAAGACAATACTCCTTGAAAACAGCGTGTCTCCCGGGGTGCTTTCCCTGGTAACCGGCACGGAAGGCCGCTACCTGATCAACATGAATAATGTCCTTGAATCGATCTGCATCGAAGAGGCGCTGTCACAGCTGAACCTTAAAGTTAACGCGGTCGTATCCCTGGGTGGTGAGAATTTCGTCGTATACACGATCGATGAGAATGGCAGGATTATCACCAGTTTCGCCGGCAACAAGTGCGCTTCGGGGACCGGCGAATTTTTCAAGCAACAGCTCGGACGGATGGATCTGCGTCTCCATGACGTGGCGAATGTACCCGATACCGCGAAGGTGTGCCACATGTCGTCGCGCTGCTCGGTATTCATGAAAAGCGACTGTACCCATAAGCTGAACAAGGGCGAGGCCACGAAGGCTGATATCGTCCTGTCACTGACCGATGTCATGGCGACGAAGGTCGTCGACTTCCTGAAGCGGGCCCGCATCAATACGGGGAAGGTGCTCCTGACCGGGGGCGTAACCAAGAATAAATATATCATCAAGTTCGTTAAAGAGAAGATGCCTGATCTCGATATCATTGTGCCTGAGGAGGCCCCCTATTTCGAAGCCTACGGCGCGGCCCATCTGGCAAAGGCTTCAGGGAGCCAGTTCCCCGGCATCGGCAATATCTTCAAAGAGCAGGAAATAGAGTTCGGCCGGTACAAGAGCCTCAAGACCGCCGAAGGAAAGGTGAATTACCTGAAATCGAGGCGGGGCTCGGCCAGGCCCGGCGGCGAATACATCCTGGGAGTCGATGGCGGTTCCACAACCACCAAGGTTGCCCTTATCGATATCGAAACCGCCGAAATCGTCGCGTCCCATTATGGACGGACCCATGGCGATCCGGTTAACGCTCTCAAGGAATGCCTGGTGGAAGTAAAGAAGCAGCTCAAAGAACAGATCGGCGACGCGAAGATAACCATAACCCTCGCATCAACGACCGGTTCGTCTCGGGAGATCCTTGGCGTGTTTCTTGAGACACCGGCCGTATACAATGAAATTATCGCCCACGCAGTGGGCACAACCTATTTTAAACCTGATATAGACACCATTTTTGAGATCGGCGGGCAGGACGCGAAATATGCCATGCTGAAGAACAAGGTCCCTATTGATTACGCCATGAATGAGGCCTGTTCGGCCGGTACCGGTTCTTTCCTTGAGGAATCAGCTTCCGGTGATCTGAACATAACCGACGTGCGGGACATTGGCGATATCGCGGTACAGGCCCAGGGTCCGTTGAAATTCGGCGAGCAGTGCTCTGCCTTTATAAATTCTGACATCCGCAAGGCGATCCAGCTGGGGGCGACCCGGGAGGACATCACCGCCGGTATCATAACTTCCATTGTATCAAATTATCTCAACCGGGTCGTGGGTAACCGCACCATCGGCAATAACATCGTGCTCCAGGGTGGAGTGGCCCTGAACAAAGCGGTGCCTTTGGCCTTCGCCATGCTCATGGACAAGAACATCACCATTCCGCCCGACCCCGAGCTCCTCGGCTGCTTCGGTGTGGGGATCCTGGCCAAGCAGAAACTGGATGACGGTATAATCGCGAAGGGGAAATATGAAATAGATGAAATCCTGAACACCAAGATCGTATACGAGCGCGAGTTCCGCTGCAAAGCCTGCGACAACGACTGCCCGATCCGCGTTCTCAACGTGAATGGCCACAAGTATATGTTCGGCGGCAGGTGCAACAAGTATGCCAACATGCGGAAAAAGAAAAACATCGACGAATCAACAGTTTTCAATTATATAGAAAAGAGGGAACAGCTCATGTTCCATGAGTGCGCGCCGTCAAAGGACGACTTCGTGAAGAAATATGATTTCGTGGTGGGTGTGCCCAAGGCCTTTTCCGTGTATACCCTGTGGCCGCTCTATTCATGGTTCTTCCACTCCCTCGGTATAGAGGTGCGGCTGTCTGAAGAAATCTCCCACGAGGGTGTGGCCCGCACGGAGGGATCATACTGCTTCCCCGCGGAGATTGCCCACGGCGCGGTGCAGGATATCATAAATTCCGGCCTGGACTATATTTTCGTGCCCCATTTCAGGGACCTGGAAAGCTACGTGGACGACGTGCACGCCACTTTCTGTCCCATCACACAGTCGCTTCCATATTATATTATGAAGGCATTCCCCGAGATCGATCAGAAAAAATTCCTCGCGCCGATCGTGAGCTTCAAGTACGGCCTGGAAAAGGCCCTGGAGGAATTCATCAAGATGGGCGGCCAGCTGGGCATTCCCGAGCGTGAGGTCCGCCGGGCCTTCGCCATCGGATGTGACAAACAGGAAAATTTCTGGAACCTGTACCGGCAGATAGGCAAGGATGCCTATGAAAAGGCCATGGCGGCCGAGCATCCGGTCATTGCCGTTCTGGGAAGACCTTATAACGCCTTCACCCGGGACGCCAACATGGGGATTCCCCTGAAATTCACAACCCGCGGCTATTCGGTCATCCCGTTTGACATGCTCCCCATTGAAGAGGCCCATATTTTCGACAATATGTACTGGTACTATGGACAGCAGGACATGAAGGCGAGTGTGATCCTGAAGGACCAGCCGAACATTTTTATAACCTTTATCACGAATTTTTCCTGTGCCCCTGACTCCTTCATGCTTCATTACGTGAAATGGATTATGGGGACCAAGCCGTTCCTGGTGCTGGAACTCGATTCCCACTCGGCTGATGCCGGGGTCGACACCAGGGTCGAAGCGTTTCTGGATATCATTGAAGGATATCGATCAAAGCTTGACCAGATACGTGAAGAGCGCTACGACAATGGGCTCCGCTTTATCAATAATGGCAATGACCCGCTCCACCTCATGGACCTCCACAATAACCGGAAGATCGATATCTTCGGGAACAAGCAGGTCAAGATGCTCCTCTCAAACATGGGACGGCTTTCTTCCGAGCTCCTGGCCGCGTCGCTCCGGGCGGCCAATATTACCGCCGAGGCGATGCCCCTGCCTGACATCTATACCCTCCAGATGGCCCGTAACCACATGTCGGGAAAGGAATGCCTCCCCTCACAGCTGGTCCTGGGGAGTGCGCTGAAATATTTTTCATCGGATAAGTACCGGAAGGACGAGATATATCTTCTCTTTGTGCCCACCACCACCGGACCGTGCCGTACGGGGCAGTACTTCGTGTTCTACGAGAACCTGTTCAAGGATATGCGTCTCGAGAATGTCGTGGTGGTGACTCTCGATTCGGACAACTCCTATAATGAGCTGGGATCGCATTTCAGCAAGAGCGCCTGGTGGGGCCTCGTGGTGGCCGATTACATGAAGGACATTGAAACCTCCCTCCGAACCTGTGCGGTGGATCCGGTCACTGCCATCGCCAAGTACGACGAGCTGTGGCAGGAGCTCATCGATATCACCGAAACCGATATCGCCCAGGTACTGCCGGCACTGCGCCGTATCGCGGCGGAAATTGCCAAGATCCCGCTAAAGCGCAGGCTCGAGGACACGCCGAAAGTCCTCGTTGTGGGTGAAATTTATGTGCGCCGTGACGATTTTGCAGTGGATGAAATGATACGCATGTTCAGCAAACGCGGCATCATAGCCAAGGTTTCCGGTATAACAGAATGGATATACTACTGCGACTACACCAGAAAGCACGATATCCAGAAGCGCCTGGGCCTCCTTCCCTGGTACAAGAAACCCTTCTCGGAGGAACTGCGCGACCTCCTGGGATGGCAAATTGAAGAGATGTTCAAGCACAGTGTTGAAAAGCGGGTTAAAAAGGCACTCGAGATAACCAACCTTATACCGCACACTCCCCATGACATGGAACATATCATGGACAATGCGGAAAAGCACTTCGTGAGCGACGAGCTCTACTCGGAAATATCTATATCGAGCGGGGTTGCCTCTACCGCCATGATGGAGGATTTTTCCGGGATAGTAAACATATCCCCCTTCGCATGCCTTATCGGAAGGGTGATCGAAGGCCTCATCACGCCCTGGTCAAGGGAGCGGCGGTTCCCGGTCATTTCAGTGGAAATCGACGGGGACATCCTACCCCCAAATATCGTTAACAAGCTTGAGATTTTCATGCTCAATGTACTCCGGTTCCGGCATAACCCGAATATATCTGAGCTCGTTGATCGTGAAGGCGATGAGGTGGTGTCGCTGGACCGGAAGATCATAAAAGCGTAAAACAAAAAGGCGGCGATGAGGATCGCCGCCTTTTTGTTTATATATCCGACTTTTTATTTTGGAATTTCGATTTTATCTCATCCAGCTTGTTTTTGTAGGTGCCCATGATCTTTTCACGGGCCTTCAGGTAGTCCTCTTTGATTTTTTTCAGCGCCGCGAGGTTTTTTTTCTGCTCTTCTGCAACCATGCCTGATTTTTTTTCTATCGCGCGGAATCTGTCGCTGACTGCGTCGTCCTTCCCTTGATACGAGTCAGCTATGTCCCGGACTGAGAAATTCAGCGCTTCGTTCATCAATAAATCGTCCTCGGCTTTTTCCGCCGCGCTGTTCATGAGATTCCCCGCCTTTTCCAGGGATTCCGTACTGTCCGCCCCGTCAATGGCGCTCCTGACCGTGACCAGTACGCCACCGGTTTCAAGGCTGCGTTCATTAAGTGATTTCAGGTGCTGTTCGTACCCTTCGTACCGTGCAGGGGCGTTCTTTTCAAAATCACGGTCATTCTTGTTTTTCCATTCCTCGCTGCTGCCGCTTGAGGGTGATGGTTTTCCGCCCATGAAAGTTTCTGAACTTTCGTTCTCCTTTACGCCGGCGGTGCCGCGCGGGTTTATGATCTCCACTGCTCCTTCCCTCACGTCGACGCGGGTGTCTCCGCCGGTGCTGACAGTCAAAGTGTACTCGGTACCGCGGACGGCGCAAACTATGGTCGGGGTATAACTCTTGGCGCTGCTCTTGAGAAGCTTCTTGATGCTCCCCGTGGCGGTCCCGGTGATCAGGGATACCCTGTCTGAACCGGCGATATTCTTGCTGCCGATTGTTGCGCTGCTTGATTCGTTCAGCTTTATTTTGCTGCCATCCCGATAGATAATTTCCAGGAAAGAGCCCTTACCTGTTTTTAGATAATCGCCTGGCTGAAGGGTTTTTCCCACCGCAACCTGAGTTTGTTTTCCATTGCGGACCAGGGTGCCATTCCCGATAAAAAATGATATCTCTACCGGAAACACTTCGGATGGAATTATGAGGATAAGCGCTGCATGTAAATACGTGATTGTTTTGATCATGACGGTCCGCTCCTTGGTGTAAAAGATCATGCCATCAGGATACAAGGTATGGCCGGGAGATTGCTATTTCTTAACCATGCCCGCGATTATTTTTACGTCCTGCGATGAGTCTTTGTTAATTACCAGGACCTCGTTGCCGGCCTGAACAACAACGATGTTGGAAAGTCCAACAACGCTGATGCGGCTGTTTTCCGTAAAAACGGAGCAGTTGTCTGAATTCAGAAATATTGCCTTATCCTTTTCTGGAGACCGGTTGTTGCTGCCATCAGGGGGAAGGATGTCATCGATGGACTTCCAGCTTCCCAGATCGGTCCAGCCGAAATCCCCCGGAATGACAATGCGGTTTTCCGCACGCTCCATGATGCCGAAATCCACCGATATGGATTCGAGGGTTTCGAAAATCTGCTTCTTGATATTCCATGAATGTCCCTCATTGGACGAGATGTCAGCTGGCTTCAGGCCGGTCAGTGGCTTGAATGCGGCCACCTGATCCGGGAGGAGTTTGTTGAATTGTTCCAGAATCACAGATGTCTTCCATACGAAGATGCCGCTGTTCCAGAAGTAATTGCCCGAATCGTAGTACTGGCGCGCGCGGTCGATATCCGGCTTCTCCACGAAGGTGTCGATGGGATATATGGGGCCCGGGCCGTCCATTGCCTTTATGTATCCGTACCCGGTTTCCGGGTAGGTAGGCTTGATGCCGATGGTTACAAGCTTGTCATGCTGGGCCTGCCGTATGCCTTCGCGGAGTATGCGTGTGAATTCGCTGGGGTTCTTGATGTGATGGTCAGCGGGGAGCGATATCATGATTGAATCATCAAAGAGCTTCTCTATGTACAGGGCGGCATAGAGAAGCGCAGCGGCCGTGTTGCGAGGCCGCGGTTCCGACAGCACCGTGCTGGTGAGGTTGAATTTTCGGACCTCGTCGATGGAAAGACTTTCATGTTTTTTGGATGTAACAATGATGAGATGTTCCGGCTCAAGGGGGAGCATCCGCTTAATCGTTTCTTCAAGGAGCGTTCCGGCTCCGGAGAGATTATGAAATTGTTTCGGCTTTTCGTCTCGAGAGAGGGGCCAGAGTCGTGTCCCGGCTCCGCCGGCAAGTATAACAGGTATAACGTTCATCACAGGTCCATGAGTATGAAATTTTTTGACATGATTTTGTCCGATCTATGGAAATATCTGTCAAGAATTATTCATTAAATTAGTTGTTGGCCCCTCAAAGGTGCTCCTGTGAAACACGGCACGTGAAGCTGAGGCCGGGTAATTATGAATGTACAATTAATCTCATTAAATGACGATAACAATAATAGCCGGGAACACCTGTTTTTTTATTGCAATTACGATGAGATCGTGAGTATTCTATACCTGCTTAGTAACGGCTGCCCGGCAGGGAATCAACGACACCAAGAGTAAGCGGGGATTGAACATTGGCTGAAGAAAAGAGTTTTTTGCAAACCATAAAGCTTGAGATCAGCAGGAGCTTCAAGCTGGTGCCCTATGAACGCCTGGCTTTCCACAAAGTGCTGGGCATATTGAAATCCGATATCGGCATGAGCATACTGGCCAAGGAACTGGACAAAGGCCCCGATATCCGCTATAGCGCCATAGCAACCCTGGTTGACTTTGAAAATCCCGGGGCCCTCTCCATACTTGTCTCACAGCTTGCGAAAAACATAACCGATGAAGAGAGGATCATGATCCTTGAGCATGTCATGAAAAAGGGGGGCGCTGATAATATTAAGGATCTCATCACGTTTATAGAGAACAAGCAGGTCCTGAACTATTCGCACTTTGTCACGGTGGTCGCGTTTGATGTTCTTAAAACCATAGGTGTTGGAACAGAGGAAGTGCTGAAATTCCTTGTTTCAGTTATAACCGTCGAGCGCCCTGACCCGCAGCTCAAGTCTCTGGCCATAGAGTCGCTGTCATCGTTCAAGTCTATAGCACTGTTTGAAAAGCTTCTGAAGAAGGGCGAGGACGCCTCGAATTATTCTGTGTACAAGGCCATTTACAGCCTTGCGGCCGATCTGGCCGACAAGGCCAGCAGGATGAAAACCGACGATGACCGCCTCTATACCTATTCACCCGACAGCGAGGACAAGATCGTCCTGGATATTCGGGTTCTCCTCGGGAAGATGACCCATGAATTCGACACCTTTTCGAACCAGACCAAGAACGCGTTCATCTGCGCCATGATAGCCTGCAATCACCGGGAACACCTCATCTATACCATGAAGGCGCTCACCTCCAATGACATCGATCTGATCAGCATGGTCCTGTTTTCGATCTATCACAACATCGAACGCCTTCGGGACCCGGACAAACTGTTCAGGAACCTGATTGCGATATCAACCGAGATTGACCGGTTCAACGAGATGATAGTCGAGATATTCGTCAAGTATTTCAAGATGCCCCTTAACACCCGGCCCTTTAACCTGCTTAAAGATAAATTATATAATTATATAGTTGTGACCCTGGAGACCTATTTTGAGAATTACCGGAAGGCCTTCATGATAACAGACGTCATCGAAAAGGGCCTCCCGGAAAGTTTCCAGCGTATCAGGAGATTTATCCTGAATTATTGCACGCCGGAGCTGAAGAAGGAGATTGTTGTCTTCCTGAATAAGGATGATCCTGCGCTGGTGAAACACATCGTGGGCAGCCTGGCAAAACGGATCAGTTACCTTGAAGGCGATGGCGTCGGGGAACTGACGCTCCTCGTTGAAGTCCTGCTGGATAAGGACCAGAAATCGCGTGAGAACTCGGCATCGCGTCTTGAGGATTTGAACTTTGAAAAACTGTATCTCAGGAACCGAATCATGCGGCTTTGTAGAATAATCAGCCTGCTGCATATTGACGAGGCTTCATCAGTCCTGGTCAATATTTACAACTACCTGAAAAAATATCCCGACAAGGATATACTGGACGCGACGGTTCTCACACTGTCGACACTGAATTATTCGTACATGCTTGGGGAGATCGAGGTCATGATCACCACCGGCTCTGCCGATGACCAGAAAAATGGCCTGCGGCTCCTTTCCCTCTTCACCGAACAGCGGTCCCTCAACATCATTCTAGAGCTGATGAAAAATAGAATCTCGGAACAGTCGGACGTGATCGAGTCCGCGATCGCCATTCTCCTCGAAAGGGACATCAGCGGGAATATTACGGCAAACCAGATATTCAAGAGCGTCATTGCGAACAACCAGAGCCCGTCAATTCGCAGCCTTGCCGTCCTGGGAATCGGTCAGTGCCGTGTTGATTCAGACATCGATTATCTTAACGATCTTTTTTACAAAATGGGCCAGGACAATTCAAAGGATGTCATCGTGCGGGCCATTGCCATGATAGTTGCACACAGCGCGAGCTTCAACAAGCGGCAGGTCATACGGTACCTCCAGGAATATCTGAAAGACCCGGGTATCAAAGTGAGGATTTACTCCTGTTTGCTTCTGGCCCAGCTGGGAAACAGGGATGCGCTTCGGTCGATCCGCGATATGCTGGTGATCAAGAACAAGGGTATCCAGCGGGACATACTGGCTATACTGGGGGACCTGAAATCTATCGAGTTCTCCTTTTTTCTGCTCTCACTTCTCAAGGAGGAATATGGCATTTCGAAAGATATCGTTCCCGTCATTGCGAAATTATCAATGGAAGAAATGAAGGAAATTGACGGCTTCGTGGTTAACATATTCCGCAAGTACGAAGCGCCTGTCATTGAGGGAATACAGGCTCCGGCTTCAGACACCAGTTTCATATCCATCGACGGCCTGAAAAAAGTGCGGGTTACGATACTGAACATGGTTCTTGCCGAGCGGAACCTGAAGTCGATGACCGGGAATATTCCCGACCTCATAAACCTGAACCTCAGGATCAAGGCCTTCATCGCTTCTGCAATCAGTGATGGTGGGGGCACCATTAGCAAGATGTCAAATACGAATATCGTCGTCTATTTTACCAGCGCCAAAGCGGCTGCGGAAGCGGCAATTAAAATCCAGAGAAATATTGTAGCTTTTAATTCACTGCGGGTTGTTGAAAAGAAAATCGACATGTACCTTCAACTGGTAACGGAAACGGTAAATATCATCAATGATGAAATAATTGAATTTCCCCACATGCTGAAGGCGTTCCTGACCCTTCCCGTGAAAAATAAAACGGTTATTGACCATCCCACCATGGAGCTAATTACCGATTCATTCAGACTCCGGGAAATACCCCAGATGGTTCTGTCGATGAGCGGGTTTCCCATTAATAATTTTGAGCTCCTGAACCCGATAAATTTTACTCATCTTTCAGAACAGATCATAAAGACCATCAGGGAAGAGGAAGAAAAGCGGAACCAGATGCAGCAGCAGATACAGGCCGAGCTCAAGAAACTCAAGCAGGGGAGCCGGCCCGCGTCATCAGCAGCGATCGCCCGGGGACTTGATAATCTGAGCGGTCAGCTGCAGAACGAACTTGATGAGATAGACCGGTATGTCCAGAAGCGTTCAACTGACCGGGAACTTATCAAAAATGTACGTAAGATGCTCACCAATGTGCACAATCTCTACAAGGTGGAAATATCGCGGCTGATCATTGATTAACCGTGCCGGCATGTATTCCGGGATGCTTACTTTTCGATAAAGCGGTTGCTCAGGCTGAGTTTGTGTTCGATCAGCGTTATTGAGTTAGTGATGAAAAACTTGTCGGTTTTATTCTCCAGCAGTGTGGTATATTGCTGGCTTGCCGTCTTGTAGTCCTGGAGCTTGAAGGAAGTCTCCGCATAATAATAATGATATGTTTTATCGTAATCCTTCCGGGTGTCTATCGCTTTTAAAGTGACCAGGGCCTTATAAAAATTCTCTTCCTTGAAGTATATCTTGGCTTTACCCAGCACAGCATTGTTGAATCGATGGTTGATCCTGAGGCACTGGTCGTAATATTTCTTGGCCATCTGGAGCTGGTTGCGGTTGAAAAAAAGATCGCCGATAAGGACATAGGTGTTCAGCTCGTTTTTGTTCCACTTGAGCGCCTGCCGGTAACTGTCAATGGCCTCGTTGTCACGGTACCATTGCTGGTAAATGGAGCCCATTTGCAGATAGGTCCCGGCATATTCCGGCAACACCGCCTGGGCCTTTCTGAAATGGAGGAGTGATTTTTTCAGCTGGCGGAGATGCAGGTGCGAGATGCCGAGATTGTAGCGGAACGGAAAAAAGAGTGCTGAATTTTTGAGCGCTTTTTCCAGAAGGTCCACTGTGCCGGCGTAATCCCCCTGTTCCATCATCGCAGCGGCCCTGTTGTTGACCTCCGCAAGTATGCTGGTGCCGGTACAATAGACAATCTCGTTTTTGAAATAAATCCGGTCTTTGGGAGCGGCGTCATCGGGGCTCTTGTTAGCCAGGTAGAGTAGGTAATGAAGGTAGGTGTAATCCTCCTGCGCACCAGACGGGCGGCCCATCAAGGGTGTTGCAGCCAGGATCAGTGTCATGGCGAGGATTAACGGGCTCGCGGACAGCCTCAATAGAGATGGCATGCGACTCTGGCCTTGTTGACGGTTTTTATCACAGGGTATTCTTTCCTGCATATGTCCATCACGCAGGGGCAACGCGGATGGAAATGGCACCCTGACGGCGGATTTTCCGGTGAAGGTATTTCTCCCGCTATGACGCTGAAGCCGTGTCGGGAAACCCTGGCTTCGGGGATTGCTTTCATCAGGCTCTGCGTGTAGGGGTGTAGAGGTCTGGCATAGAGATTTTTTTTGGTGCTTTCCTCAACGATACGTCCCAGGTACATTACCACAATACGGTCGCTCATGTGCTCGACGACGGCCAGATCGTGGGACACGAAGAGATAGGTGAGCTTCAATTTCATCTGGAGATCGCGGAGCAGGTTCAATATCTGTCCTTGAATTGACATGTCCAGGGCTGAAACAGGCTCATCCAGGATAATGAACCGCGGATTCAGGGCCAGGGCCCGGGCAATGCCGATTCGCTGACGCTGGCCGCCGCTGAATTCATGGGGATACCGGTCCCGGTGCGCCGCCTCAAGCCCCACGAGGCCCGCCAGTTCTTCGAATCTGCTGTTGATTTCGGCCTGCTTCATGGTCGTGTGGATTTTGAGCGGTTCGGTGATTATTTTCTCGACAGTCATGCGCGGATTGAGGGAACTGTAGGGATCCTGAAAGACGATCTGCATGTTTTTCCGGAACGAGCGCAGCTCCTTCCGGTCAAGATCATGGACCCTGGTCCCGCCAACGACGATTTCTCCGGCATCCGGTTCAATGAGCCGCAGGATTGAACGGGCTGCGGTCGTTTTCCCGCTTCCGCTTTCACCCACCATGCCCATGGTCTGTCCCACCGGTATTGAAAAAGAAAGGCCGTCAACGGCCCTGATGGTCCCCGGGCGCTCGAATAATCCAGCCTTACGGGTCGTGTAGTATTTTGTCAGGGATTTTACCGATACCATCCCGTCATCTTGTTTTCTATTAAGCGCTTTCACGGCCCCCTCTACAAATCGGATGATTCTTGAATTAAGTATTTTCCGCGTTAATTGTCAACACTATTTGGTATCCTGCGCCGCATGTTTTTATTCGCTTAATAAATGGAGCACCGCCATCACTGGTATTGAATCTGCGGATCATTATTAGGAATTGTATTTATGAATAGTATTGGTCGAGAATTAAAATCAGCCTGCGCCATAAAGGAATTGAAATGTGGGAGGGATTCTGTCATGGTGAATTGAATCCAATCCAATAACGAGGCAGAATGCATGACAACCACCAGACGCCAGACAGTAAAACCGGATACCCGGGTACTCATAAGACGCTGTGAAGAATATGATGAGGAAGCGATACAGGGCATCATCAGGCAGGGGATGAAAGACCTCGGTTATGAACCGTCGGGTAAGGTTTTTGTAAAGCCCAACGTGGTATACGCGACTAAAAGTGGAAAATACGGTTCCACGGCATATACGCACCCGGCCCTGGTGAGCGCCGCGCTTCTGGCCCTTTCCGGTGCGCCGGAAGTATCCAGGGTTGACATGGGCGAGAAGACCGCTATCGGATATCCCACACGCCTCACCTACCGTTATGCCGGCTATTATGACCTGGTGCGGAAAGCGAGGAAGAAGGCAGGCGCGAAGATCGGGATCTTCTGCATCGACGAGGAGCGCCGCGACAGGGTCTTTGTCGGCGGCGCAGTGCACGATACCCTGCGACTGTCGCGACGCATGGCCCGGGCTGATACAATGGTTTACCTGCCGAAGCTCAAGTGCCACTGCGTCAGCTCCATGACCGGCGCAGTGAAGCTCAATATAGGGATCTGTTCGGACGATGAGCGTGCCATCCGGCATGACTTTCTTCTGAATGGCAAGATCGCCGATCTACTTTCCGTCGGCTATCCCGATTTCGTTGTCATGGACGCCATTGATGTCGGCGTCGGCACGGAGGCGGTGCCGTCCCCGCGGCGGCTCGGGCTCATCGTCATGGGACGGAATCCCCTGGCGGTCGACCTGGTGGGGGCTCGACTTCTGGGGTTTGATCTGGAGGATGTTCCCTATTTGCAGGAGACCGTGGCACGGGGATATGCACCGGCGCGCCTGAAGGATGTAGCCATCATGGGCGACCTGAGAACCATTGCAGACCTTGACCGCCATGCCCGGCGTGTCCAGCCGTACGATGATGAATTTTATCAGTGGCACGATGTAGAGAAAGAGCTGAAACGCCTTCAGTCGCCTCTCCGCTTTTTCTGGGGATACACGAAACCGGATAAGAGCAGGTGTCTGACCGGCTGTGTCATGGGAGTGAAGATGTATTTTGCCTTTACGGAGCGCTTTGCCGGCAGCGGGGCCTTCCGTAAAGGGAAGCCGGCGGTGTTGGTAGTGGGCCGGGTGGATGAGCAGATAGACGCGAAGGGCCAGGAGGTGTTCATGCTGGGGAGCTGTTCCCGGGCGAAAATCGTGAACGCAAAAAAAATCACCAAAATCGACAGTTGCTTCACCACGGCGGTGGAAATGACCGAGGTGATACGGGGCAGGCTGGGGATCCCGACGCCGCTCTATGCGCCCTCCCAGATCGTGCCGCTGGTCGGGGCAATGCTCATGGCTTCAATTAAGAAATTGATCAACTTGAGATATTTTCAGGATATCGGGCATTTCATAAAGAGGGGATTACTGAAAAGAATTTGAGGAGTTTTAAAGCGTATTACCACAAGAAGGGATATTGTCACCCCTTCCTATGATATATATGGATGAATCGTTCTATTAATGTCATTCCCCGCACTTCTGTAATCATTCCCTGCCCTCTTAAATCAGTAAAAGGATATTTTTTAATTGATTTTTTTTGCGCAAATTATTTATATCAATCAATTCAGTTATACCCAGAGTATAATAAGCATTCATTCAGTTATGTAACAGCACTAGGGAATCCTTTAATGGAAGATTTTACCATAATATCATATCCGGGTACCAGAAACGAGCTCCTCCTGTCGCTGACGGAGTCAAGGTCGCGGTACATGCTTCCCATCGGTGGCAGGTTCCGGGTCGTTGATTTCACTCTGCGGAATTCCTTTACTTCAAAGGCGCGGACTACCATTATATACAACAACCTTGACGACGATCTGGAACAGTACGTGGACCGCTATGGCCCCTTCGGCGATATGAAATTTCCCCCCATCAAAGTGATTACCAGGGAATATTCCGATATAAAGGTATGCTACAATCTTATACTGGAAAGCAACACCGAGTATTACGTCATTTACAACGGAGACAATCCGTCTATTATCGATTTTGCCTCAATCATAAAAAAATATAAAGCCAAGAAGACCGGAGCAGTGCTGTTCCGGCTTAACATGGACGGGAAACCCACCATGGCCTACACCGTTCTCATATCTGACCAGAAAACCCTATTGAATGTGGTCAAAACAGCAGTCAAGCAAAAGCAGAACGCGCCAAACCTGTTTGAGATGATCATCAATATTCTCGTTAACACGGGCATATCAAAAAGCAGCTTCGATGCCTATTACTGGCCTATTAAGAACGTACCGGAGTATTACGCCCTGAGCCGGGATATTATCTGGGACCCTGAGATTTTCGGCATGCTCTACCGTGAGCAGATTATCAAAAGCCAGATAGCCGCGGGGGGGTTCGCCCACATTGGCCGGCATGGACAGGTCATCAGGTCCTTCGTGTCCGATTTCTGCAAGATAAACGGGACCGTCGAGAATTCCATCATATATCCCGGAGTCGAAATCGGCGAACAAAGCGTGGTGAAGGATTCCATTATACTCCCCTATAACCGCATAGGGTCGGGGGCCCGGATCGTGCATTCCATTATCGATGAGCGTACCGACCTGAAAGAAGAAGCTACATACCTCAACATCGGCAATTCAAGCCGGATCGGGTCAAACGAGGAATTTATTAAAAATAGCGATTTTCCCCGGTCCCTGTTTTCAAGCATAACCCTGGTCGGTAAGGACTGCCGTATCGCCGACGGCGCGCGTATCGGCGGCGGCTGTTATATCGCTTCCGGTTTGGGGGACGAGTTTCAGGGTTCAAAGAAGTTCCTCTACGACGGCACGTCCCTGGTGAGAAGCGTCCCGGACGCGATATAAGGAACGATCATGACCATGAAGCCATGGATTTCCGCCATAGGGGTCGGTCTCAGTGTGGCGCTGATGGCACAGCCGGACCGGGCTTTCACTGCGAAAAATGAGGCGGTCAAGAATGTGGATTTCCATGAGTTTGCAGAAAAAGTAAAAGGGAAAGGTTCCTTTGAACTGACTGTCGGCGGTGCTGCACGAAAGTCGTTTTTTACCGGCAAAACCTATATCCATTACGAGACCATAGCCTTCTACGGAAGGGATGATATCAAATCGACATATCAGATCCTGTATCACACGCAGGAAGACTTCACCATCAGGTACGGCTCTGTGGCTGTTGAACTTCGTTATAGCCAGGTACGTACCTGCCTCAGCCCGTCCTTTGAACGGAAATACAAAAAAGACGAGCTTGCAGAACCTCAATCCGATAGGGAAAAATCTCTTCGCTCAATTCTGGAAAATGAAGAAGCAGAGGCGCTCCTGCTGGTCGAATACGGCCTTGAAGCAGGGAAAAAGTATTACGGCCGCCTCACAACAGAAAGCTACCACCTCCCGCCGCGGGAAAGGGGCGGAAAGCCGGAACGCAGACAGAAAACGGTTCTCGTCATATCGGACCGGGCATTCCCCAATGATTGTGAGCTCACGCCCCTTTACAAGGGGTGGAGCTATTGATCGGAAACCGACACTGTCGTATCGCCCGAATGGGCGTTTCCCCAATGAAATCCCCTCTGTCATGAAAAGATTGACATTTAGATAAATGACCGCTACAGTGCATGAGTCGCTATGTTGTGAGGTCTATATCCGGCCGCGCATCGAAGGGAGGAACCCCCATGAGACGAATCATTATAACTGCCATGATTATCAACCTGTTTCTCACTGTCTTTTCCAGCTGTACACGATCCCGCTGTAACTGTGATGAATGCTGCGACGGGAGGGAATACCGGGAGTTGTGGGACCGGAATGAGTGCCGTCACTGGCACCGGAACGTGATCATGCCGAGGGAATTCTTCGATCCCCGGGATTTCCATCCTGACAGCATTTCTGGCGATCCTCACGAATGGCTGGACGAGAATTACAGCAGGTTTCATGATGATGCATGCCGGTATCATGAAGGAAAAGGACGACACTGGAAATCCTCCCGCCGGCATTACTGGCACAGTCTTCGCCGCCATGACCATGACGATGCCCTGTCCAAGCGGTACATTCCGCCCCCGGCTCCAGACATGGAATATAATGAATAATCCACACCGTTTTACCCGGGGCCCTGCAGGCTTTAATAATTTTCTCAAAGAACAGACCGTTTTGTTCGATTATGTAACATAGCAGTTGTTTATTATAACACAGGATAACTCCAATTGGATAAAATCATTACATTCCTCCGCGATAATCCGAGGAGCCTTAAAAACGCCACTAATATTGATGCCATCAAGAGGGTCCTTGATAAGTATATAGATTTCCAAAATCTTTATCTTCGAGGTGAGTTTATAATAGAGCCGGTTCAGTATCTGGATCGTAAGGATGAAACTGCTCTTGTACTTCAGTTTAACAGGCCCATCGAAGAGGAGCGGATTGAGATTTATACCGTTGTTCGAGGGCGGTTTATTGATTTCAGTCTTGATGTGCTGTCTCCAGCGGATCCTCATTATCCGGCTAACAGTTATGTCGCACGTATAATCAATTGCTCCATCGCCCTGGACAAGCGCGAGCATGAGCGAATAGTGTTTGAAAAAGAATTACCCCGGGCAAGCAACATTGCAACAATTAAAATTCATGAACGGGAAAGCGATTTCAGGAAGTCTCTGTCCGTGCGGATGATTGTTGAAGAGTATATCAATAGAATAGAGGGTGTTGATGTAAAGAAGGTCCATTTTAAGGATGATAAAGATCCCACGCCGGCTGTCAGCTATGTCATCGAATCAGGCAGCACCCTGCATATAACCGACACCTCTGACGTTTCAGCTTTTTTCATAGAAACTGAGCACTATTTCGAGAAAACGAATTCGGTTGAACTTCGCGATTCGCTTCGTGTCTGGTTCCAGCATAACAGCGCAAACATTAAATCGCTTCTGGTTATGCCAATCGTGTATCATCCTCTGGTCGGGAAGGAATTTCCTGTTGCGTATCTCAGTGTAATCAACAAAGACAAGCCCATAACCGGCGGAGATGTTGATCGCATCAACGCCTTCATTGAAGAACTCTCTGAAAGGATACGGAACGGGAATTTGATCGAATCAAAAACTGAAGGAAAAATCAGAGATGTTTCGGCCGGAGGAGTAAAGATCACCCTTGAAGATTCCAACATGATCGATAAGCTTATATCTCAGAATATTATTCTCCTTGACATGAATTTAAAAGAAGACAATCCAATCATCATATCAGGCCGTCTTGTCTGGGTCTACAAGAACGACGACGGGGGCTTCTTCACCGGAATAGACTTCAGTGGATCGAAGTTTGGTCCAAGAATGAAGAGCGCCCTGGCTATCCATGTCAAAGATTTCCTTTCCCAAAAGAACCATCACATGGGGAATTAGCATTGAATGTAAAACTCGTTTTGTATATTGCCTTATTTCTTCTGTGCACTTCCGCTCTCCATGCTGAGATAGCCATCATCCCCTATAAAATAGAGAATTCTTCTGTTGAATTCCCGGAGTCGATGGGCGGCGAGTACTCGCGTCTGCTTTCGGTCGCTTCATTGCTGCTGAAAGATGATGTTGATATAGCCTCTCCGCGGGAAGTTGACCTTGACCTGGAACGCATGAAACTGTCGCCCCAGGACATGATAACAAAGGAAGATCTCGATGTCATGGGAAAGACCCTTCACATCGATTATTTCCTTCTGGGAAGCCTCGCGTGCCAGGGAGGCAGATACCGCTCTGAAAGCGTGCTGTATTCAGTCCGAGACCGGAAGGTTATTTCCCGGGCCCGGGTAACGGATAAAGACCTTTTCGGACTGGCGGAAAAGGAAATCGGGGAGGCCCTGAGAGCTTTTCGCGGCAAAATGATGAATAAATTAAACAGCACCGGCGGTGGTTCCATGGATCTGGTGCTTCTTGTCGACCTGTCATACCGTATACATCAGGATTGGGCTTCGGTAAAGAACGCAGCGGTGGGACTCGCGTCACACCTGATAGACGGCCGCCGGATTGACACCAGGGTTTACGTGGTGCCCTTTTCAGACCGTGCCGGGTATCCCTCGTCATCCATATCGGTCAACTCCATAACGGCAGTGCGAGAAGAGCTGGATAAGCTGAAGCCGGGGGGAGGCGCCGGACAGGATGTATTCATGAAATCGCTCCAGTATGCCGTCAGGAGCACCAGGTGGCGTTCCGACGCGAGAAAGGTGATGGTCCTTATCTCCAATTCAAACATAGAGGCGGGAAGCGCCGACAAATACGGTGTCATGGCGCGGAACAAGGGTATTGTCATCAACACCGTATCCCTGGGCCAGGTATCAGGAGATCAAAGCGAGGTGCTGGACCGTCTGTCGAGTATCACCGGGGGCATCCACTCCTATGCTGCCTATCACCAGAAGCTGTTTGATGCGTCGGGCGAAGCGGTTGAAGTTTATATGGAAAACGGGAGGCTTTTCAGATCCCGCTTCCCAGACCAGGAATGGCGGAAGGGTCTGTATTCAAAAGAGGGCCCACGGAAGCAGCACGGGAAGCCGAAATCTTTTTTAGAAGAGATTTTCGCAGCCGAAAAAAAAGTGCTCCCGACCCCCTATTCGTTGCCGCAGACCTACATCCGGGCAACAATGGACCGGATTATTAACCAGGAGAGGCTGGAAGACAACATCGATCTGCTCGTAAAAAGGGGCATGAATAAGACTGCCGGACGTAAAGCGTCCGGACCTGCCACCGCCGGAAAGGCCCTCGTTTCGGATGGAAACATATCCTTCTGGGTAACTGCTCCGGATAGCGGTTTTATAGATTTTTTTATTGAACGTCAGAAGACTGGATTTATTTTTCCCCTCGGGGTCATGGTTAAAAAGGACAGCAGTTCAGCGTACGGGGTCTCGCTTATCCCTGTTATAAAGGGCCTGGGGACCGATTACCTGCCGCGCTGCATCAAGGCAAGCCTGAGCGATATCGTCAAGCGTAACGATTATTTCAGCACCAGGGGTCTGTCATTTCCTCCTGTCTGGTTTGTCGATGTGAAAGTCGAAAGCGCAGAAAAATCACGCAGTGAAAGGGACATCAGGGGGAGATAAACCGCTGCCGGGGTCTCACGGTATTTCTTCAATCCTCAGCTGTTCTTAGCAGGTTCGAATCTGCTTTTCAAGCGGTTGTGAAGTTCGGTGAACTTGTCAATATCCAGCAGGTTGTATTTCTCAAGAATGTTCTCGTCTATATAATAAAAGCTGTAGCGGCGGTCTTCGATGCCGGCCATCATGTTGGCCAGATATATGATATAGACAATATCAGAGTATTTCGGGCTGCAGTTGTACGGAGCGTGGTGGTAATTTATGCCTTCTATGAGATAGTCCGGGAAGTTCCAGTTTTTTGAGATCAAAGAACCGATGGTGGAGTGACTTATGCCGATGGATATTTCCTCCATGGTTGTAGTGGTTATTTTCCGGTTGTTGACGATGTCGGCTATACGCTTGACGAGCTTTTTGTCTGTTGCCAGAAGGACGATCTTCCCCAGGTCGTGAAGAAGTCCGGCCATGTACACATTTTCCACGATGGCGGTCTGCCGAAAAGTCATGGCAATGTTCCGGGCGTAAAAAGCGACCCTGTTGCAGTGGTCCCATATCATCTCAAAGCTGCTGTACCGCTCGTTTAAGATGCGCCTGGCATTGCTCGCCACCAGGATGGCGTCGAGGTTTTTCAGGCCTATCGTAACCACGGCCGTTTTGATGTCTTCAATGCGCTTGCCCGGCACGATGCCCGCAGAATTGGAAAGCTTGATCACGTCCGTGCTGAGGGCGGGATCTATCTTCAACCTCTTGACGATGTGGTCTATGGAGGAATCGGGATCGTGGCAGAGTCTCTGGAGCTGCAGTATGTTTTCGGGAAAGGTCGGGATCCCGTCTATCTCATCCAGAATATGCTCTTTAACCTTTGTTGTTATTTCATTGGTTTTCAGGACCGAGGGTATGCTGAGGGACGTGACGGTGGTTTTTCCCGCTTTTTCGATTTTATAATTGTGCGCGTCAATGCCCATGTTTTTCAGGAGCAGTATGGTGAGGACAATTCCCAAGCCCGCGCCCTCGGTGTCGTCCTCGATTTCACTGTAGGCTTCAGAGAAATCGTTGTACTGGATGGCTTTCTGTATCCTGAAATTGATGCGTTCCAGCTCAACCATCAGGATAGGGGAGTTGTTCGCCACGGTGATCTTTATTGTATTAGAAGCCTGTTCAAAGGAAATCTGAACGTAAAAATCACTCCGTTTCAGGTCGGCTTCGATGGAGTCGAAATCCCCCACCACCTCTTTCTTGAACTTGTCCATCCCTTTCTGGTACTGGGTGTTGTCATTGATGTCGAGATTTGTCTTCAGGAAGAAGGTGCGCTTGGCGTTTGCTTTAAGGGCATTGATGATAAGCTCGCGCAATATGGTGATGACAGAATTTAGTAGATATATCTGGTCGTTTTTTGCCAGGAGCCTGGCCAGGACGCTGTTGAGGACCATGAGGACTTTTTCGTTTACGTATTTAAACGAGAGCTTGAGAGGTTCGCCCTTCTCTATTTTAGCAGATATTATCTTTCTGTTGGTTACATCAACCATGTCGGCGATTTTATTTATGCAATTAGATTCAGGATTGGAGAGACTTTTAACCGCCTATGCATACTATGGGGTGGAATCGGTACCGTCAAGCAATTAATGGGGTGTGTTATTACCGGCCCGGTTGCCGGTCTAGAATATCCCTGGAAAGGGCAATCAGTTTTTCCCTTTCATTCATCTCGGGATTGTCAAGTACGGCCTCAAGAAGGTTGTTCAGGACGACGCCAATTACAGGGCCGGGAGTAAGGCCGAATTCTTCCATAAGAATGGTGCCGTTAATATTCAGATCACGGATCGAGAAAGCGTTTTCCTGCTCGATAACATGGTCAATGCGCCTTTTCAGGCGCTCGATTGGCGCCGGAAGGCCCTTCCGGGCGCCGTTCCCTTTCCGGTCCGCCATGCGAAGAGTGAACAGATTCTCAATATTGTCCAGGCCAACCTTGCGGATGAAGCGGCGCACTGCGCCGTCCGTCCATTCGTCGGTATAATGGAACATATGGTTCAGTATCAGGTTATTGACTGTTTCTATCTGCTCGTTGGAAAACTTGAGGCGCTTCATGATCCTTTTCACTATTTTAGCGCCGACAACTTCATGGTTGTAAAAGGTGAAATCGCCCTCCTCGCCGGGCTGTCTCGTCGGTATTTTTCCAACATCATGGAGAAGCGCGGATAGGCGAATCATGGGATGTTCACGAGGGGCGGCGTCGCAGGAATAAATACTGTGGTAGTAGACGTCGTATATGTGGTAACGGTTTTGCGAGATATCATGGCATTCGGCCAATTCCGGTAGAAACAGACCAAGCAGTTCTGTTTTTCGCAAATACTCAATGCCCACGGATGGTTTGTCTGTTTCAAGGATCTTGAGTAACTCATCGCGAATCCTCTCGCGGGAGACGTTCCGCACCACGTCGAGGGTTTTCGTAATTGCCTGGAGGGTGTTTTCCTCGATGACGAAATTAAGCTTCGAGGCGAACCGGCAGGCACGAATGGGGCGGAGACCGTCTTCGGTGAAACGCATCATGGGATCGCCGATGGTCCGTATTATCTTATCCTCGATGTCCCGGACGCCGTTTACATAATCGATAAGATTCCCTGTTATAGGGTCATACGCGAGGCCGTTAATAGTAAAGTCCCGGCGGTCCACATCGACTCGCAGATCTTTTGAAAAGGAAACCGAGTCCGGATGTCGGCCGTCAATGTACTTTCCGTCGGAGCGGTACGTCGTTATTTCAAATTGCCACTGATCCATCAGTACTGAAACTGTTCCATGTTTGATCCCCGTGGGGATCGTCTTGCGGAACAACTTCATTATTTCTTCCGGTTGCGCATTTGTGGCGAAGTCATAATCGTAAATATCGTTTCCCAGGATGAGATCACGGACAGATCCGCCGATGAGATAACACTCAAAACCGGCACTGCTTAACTTGTTGATGATGTTCAGGATTGCGGGCCTGACATTTTCTGGAATAGTTAGATCGAGATTCATCTTCTCCATGGGAAGGGTTTACCGGTATTGTAGTTATGGGTCCTGCGTCATCGGGCAGAACCGGGACATGGGGCAATTAAGTATCAGACCCGATATTAGTCAATGGATTTTTCCGGGGTCTCCGGCAGGGATGTTGTTATTTAATTTCAGAGCCCTGATAGGGGCGTGCCGTCACCGGTTTCGAAAGCTCCGATTCATGGTTATAGGATGTGTCAGGCTTGTAAGAATCGTATGCGCTCACCGAAAAATAATAAAGGACCGTATTCTGTAAAAAGGGGTAGTGCAGCTTGTTGTATTTGTCATGGGCCCGGTTTTCATCGATGACATCATTCGTTATCCTGACCTGGATATAGTTGCCGGTGCCGGCGCTGTTTGCAATCCTGACTCCATTGACAGTTGTCAGTATTCCGTCATAGCGGCCGGGTGTTATCCCGTAATAAATCTTATAGCCCAGGATGTCATGATCGACGTTTTTCTTCCACTTGAGTGTGACGTTCCTGTCGCCTGAGGAGACGGCCTCGACAAAGAGAGGCGGATTGGGAGGATAATCAAGGCGGTATTCAAGCTCAATGTCTGACAGGAGCGGAGCGCGCCTGCCATCAGGGGACGCGACAAGGTGCGCCCGCCACTGGTAATACTTGCCCCGAAGGTATTCGCCGTCGCCCTGTTTTACCAGGAATATTTTTTTCTGGTTGTTAACCACGCGGTACCATTTGATATCAATATCATTAGCCCTGAAGCTGCGATCGGAAGTCCTGAATTCCATCCAGATGAAGGTGTCCCCATCGGTATCTTCTTTCCATCGGAATTCCTGGATTTTTGTTCCTGTTCCGGAAAACTTGTATACGGGGCTTGTGATGACGCCTTCCACGTTGAAGGGGATACGCCCGATCCTTCCGACGGAGCGATAGTTTCGATACGCAAGCTCGGTGACCTTTTCCAGATCTTCGAAATGCCGGTATGATATCCTGAACTCATCCATCAGCCCGGAATAGCCCTTCCCTAGATATGCCGTCGGCGAATCAATACACTGCAGCTTTCCGTCGGGGGCGCGGTAGCCGAAGGATGGCGCGAACACGCCATTGTAAGCCTCGCCGCTTTCGGTCACGTAAATGATTTCGTCCTCCTCGCCGTCAATGTGTTTAACAAGCTTTCCGCTGAGGCGGTCAAAGCTGAGGCTAAAGTGGTGCCATTTCATCCTGGACAGGGGGGTGCCGCGGCTCATAACAACATCATAGTTTTTCCGGTCCGGTCTGTCGAAAATGCCATAGAGCCCGGCAACGATGGCGCCGTTTGAAATTGAAATTTCTATTCCCCGTTTTGAACCGGAAAAATACCCGATACGGGAGAAAAGTACGCTCCCGTCGCGAAGTTCGTAGGGCATGAATCTGAACTCTATGGTAAATGAGCCGAGGTCGTCGCAGGTGCCGAGCCATGCCCCCTTCACGGTCTCAATGGCGACACCATGTTCTTTTTTAAAGAATTGTGCACAGCCTTTTCCCAGGGCGCCATTGCCGGTTTTGAAATTGTAGTCGCTGCCGGTGATACGGTAATGACGGGTGTCATCACGGGCAAGACGGCGGGAAGGCGTATTGAAGGAAAGGACGATGTCCGTGATAAGGGGATCACTGGCTTTGCGGTATGTGAGGTCTTTAATGGTATAAGCGGTTTTGCCGGTGCTGGCCGGCATGGTTCTTACATTATGAAGACACTGCTTCGGGATTGAAGAAAAAGCCATGATGCCGCTCGCGTCGGGACGCGGTGAAAGGATAATCCCGCACAGGGGGAGCAGCAGCAATAGTCGCAATCTTCTCACAGGCATATCTCTTTACCCGGGATTCGTTTATACATAACTGATTTGCTATCGGTTGTTTTAACGGATTTTTTCAAGTTTGTCTATTATATCAAGCCGCTTCTGGTGGCGGCCTCCTTCAAAGGAAGTGTTAAGCCACCGGTCCACGATCCTGAAGGCCAGCTCCTCTCCTATAACCCGCGCCCCCAGGGAGAGCACATTGGCATTGTTATGCCGCTTCGACATCTCTGCCATGAACTCGTTGCAGCAGAGTGCCGCCCTGATGCCTTTCATCTTGTTGGCGGCAATCGACGCCCCTATGCCCGTTCCGCAGATGACGATCCCGTATTCCACTTCGCCGCTCTGAATTTTACGGCACAGCGCGGCAACATTGTCAGGATAATCGCATGAATCCTCGTTGTAGGTGCCGGCATCGTTAAATTCTATCGCGCTGAAATGTTTTTTAATCGCTTCTTTTAATTTGAAGCCGCCATGGTCTGAAGCTATTCCGATTTTCACATTGCTCCCCGATAACAGTTCCGATGCTCTTACTGATGTGACATATACCGGAAATTTTATCAATTACAATTTATTGAATAATGGTAATAATATTTGAGTACAATACCGGATCGGCTATTTCTTATATTTTTGTTTGATGCGGAGTTATCCACAATCGCGGTTATCATACTTTCTGTATCTTCTGAAATTCTTTATTGTTGTGCTGGCCAAAATAATTTTTATTCCACATCGCTATTCTAAAATTTTTTCTAGCTAACCCTTGATTTTTCCAGCTGGTTTCCGTTATGTCTCATTTATTGTGATATAGTTTGGGTATAGGCCAGACAGAATTGTATCATGTTTTTTTTGTCCTCTCTTGATTTTTTCTGTTTATATGTGGATAGTGTGGATAACTTTGTGGATAAATTGACAATTTTCCCCATATCCCTGTTTTTTTATTGCATAATTTGTTGTTCTTTTTAGGTTCAATTCGATCAGTACCGATTATTATAGTAATAGCCTTATTCTGGACTGATGCTGATGCAAACTGCAATGATTGCGGATGAACAGGAGTGTAACCGATGGATTATAAATTTTATATGGTGGAAAAAAAGCCTCCCCTGGCATGGGTATATTTAAACAGGCCGGATAAAAAGAATGCCATGAATGCGCCGGCGTGGACGGAGCTGATACCTATCATGCAGGACCTGGATGGAGATGACCAGATACGCGCTATCATCATCGCCGGCAAGGGCACGATATTCAGCGCCGGCATCGATCTCATGGGAATGATCCCGGAGCTTCCGGAGCTTGTTGAAAAAGAACAGAAGGGCGGAACCAAGCAGAGCCTATACAAAAAAATACTACTGATGCAGGAAGGTCTTTCATGCATTGAAGAGTGCCGGAAGCCGGTCATAGCCGCCGTCCATGGCAAATGTATCGGTGCCGGACTGGACATGATCACCGCCTGCGACATACGGCTCAGCACGGAGGATGCGGAGTTTTCCCTGCGCGAGGCCGCGGTCGGCATCGCGGCGGACATGGGCGTACTACAAAGACTGTCGAATATCTGCGGGCAGGGTATAACCCGAGAGCTGGCTTTCACCGCAAAGAATATAACAGCAAGGCGGGCACGGGAAATCCACCTGATCAATGATACCTATCCCAATCAGGATGAGTTGATGAAGGCGGCAGAACAGCTCGCCAGGGACATAGCGGACAATTCCCCGGTCGCCGTGAAGGGGACAAAAATCGTGCTGAACCAGCTTGTGTCTGCCCAGGTGAAAGAGAATCTGGTTTTCAATGCAATACTGAGCGCGGCGATAATTCCGAACAATGATCTGTTCGAAGCGGTAACCGCCTTCAGTCAAAAGAGGAAACCGAACTTTTCCGGTTCCTGATTATAGAGTTTTTGAAAGGCGTTCATGCGCTCTTCTATGATAAAAAATTCTTGTAAAAATAGGCGAAATATTTTAATAATGATTATCCCAAACGTTAAGCATATATATGAAGGTTAAGATTAAACAATATCACGGAAAATTCCGTCTCAAGTTTTTTGAGAATTACTATGTTTTCAGAAAGAAGTTCTTAAAACTGTGGGATAGCTTTGTCGAAAAGGGCCATGAAAAAATGACCGTGATGTTCATCCCCCACAACGAGCGGAAAATATTCAATTTCCAGATTTCCAAGTTCACCATATCCTTTTTTTTCCTGCTCTTCCTGGTCGTGCTGGTGACATCGTCGTATGCAGTGATACGGCACGCGGCCGTCAAGCGCGAGGAACAACGTCTCCTCATGACCTACGAGGATATCCGGTCGCACCTGCTCCGGTTCGAAAAACTGACGAACAGCGTAGCAGAGCTAGTGGAGGAGCTGAAGCCGGATGTCGAGGAACTCTACGAGCTCACCGCCGGACCGGAAGAAATCGGATCGATATGGGATCTGGATCAAATTGATAAAAAAGACTATGACGAATTGCGGAGGCTGCAGCATATTCTTCCGGAAGAAATCTTCACCATTAAGGATCTTCAGAAAGACATTATCTGCACCACCAATACAATAAAAACAGTTAAAAATTTCGTTGATGTTCGAAGCAAGGTTATTCGTGATACTCCCTCGCTTGTACCGAATCCCGGCCATATCACCTCTCTATTCGGCTGGCGGCGGTCGCCCTTCGGCCATGGAAGAGACTTTCATTCCGGCATAGACATAGCAGCACCGCCGGGGACGGAGATACGGGCCACGGCACCCGGCAAGATTACATCGGCGGGGTGGAGCGGCGGATACGGATGTATGATCCGCATCCAGCACAAGTATGGATTCGAATCAGTCTATGCACATTGCCAGCGGGCCGCTGTTTCCATGAGCCAGGACGTCAAGAAGGGGGAAGTCATCGGCTATGTGGGCCAGACGGGCAATGCCACCGGCAATCACTGTCACTATGAAATCAGACTGGGGAATATACCTATCAATCCATATCCATACATGAGCAGGATATGGTAATCAAAACAATGGCTCTTCATTTACGGTATGCTGAAACAGCTGTCCCACTATATCTGGTTTGCGGTGATGGCGGGTGCTCTAACGGCCGCTGTCATTGCCAATTCCAGGGGACAGGGCTTCAGGGAAAAGCTGCTTGATTACATTGATGATAACGCCCTCGCCGAAGAAGTAACCATCCGCGTTTACGATCCCTCAGAATCTTCATATCTTGATGAGAAGTTTGACAGGTTTTCTTACCGCTCCGGAGACTGGGAGGATTATATCGTTGCTCCCCATTATAAGGATATCGAAGAGAAGGAGAAACGGACCACCCTGTACCGGGGAGATGATGTACGTATCGAGACTTACGGGTTGCTGAACCTTGACCTTAAATACGGGCAGTCGATATTCACCCGCAAGCGGTTCCGGGAATATGACCAGGACAAGCCTGTCTCCCAGCTTGTGCAGGAAGGATTCAACGCCAAGCAGGACCTGCAGATACACGTCGAGGGAACCATCGGCGACAGGATGAATATTTACATCGATCACGATAGCCGAAAAAAGGACAACCGCTATATATTGAAATACCGGGCTCTCAGAGACGAGGAGCTTATCCGCGAATTGAATGCCGGTGAGATCGATATTAATTTCCAGGGATCGAAGTATGCTGTCTATGATAACAATACCGCCAAGGGCCTTGGTGCTGATCTGACCCTCCAGAAGAATAAATTCAAGTTGAAGGCCTTTGGTAGCGTCACCCGCGGAAATTCGGAAATCGAGACGTTCAGGGGCAATTCCATGCCTGGTAATATTAAGCTTTCAGAATTTCAATATGTAAAGGGCGTGTATTACCAGATCGAACCGTACATCAGGTATAATAATAACATTGATCCTCCCCATCCGTCCAGCTATACCCTGATGCCGGTTAACCTGAATCCCTATGGCTTCGAAGTATACATGGATGATCAGGACCCCTATAACAAGCAGAGTTTCATCGAGCTCCCAAAGTATGGCGGCTATTATCGGAAAATGCAGGCAGGAACCGATTACAGGATCAATTATTCAACCGGCCTCATACAGTTTATCAAACCGGTGCCGGACAAGGCGAGGGTATTCGCCGTGTACAGTCTCATGGGTGCGTCGACGGACCCATCGGCCCTTCGGCCCGGGGACCCCCGGCATCCCGGGGGCGGATTCTCAGGTAAAATTTTTGTTTTTCTGAAATACGGGTATTCCCTGAGCAACGATCCGGTCCCGGCGCCGAATCATCCTGCGCCGGACGTATACGAGGTGCGGTCCTTTTATACCATCGGCGACAGGTATATCCTGCCCAATAATTTTAGTCTTGGTTTCTTTCTGGAAAACGGCATCATGAACCAGAGGGATATAGCAAGCCTCGGAAGCTACACGGTCGATTACACGAATGGCGTAATCCAGTTTGTCTACCGCGAACCGTATAAGCAGCTCCTGCTGGCCAGCGGGATGGCTCAGCAGATCTACGCGGAACGCCAGCCCGCGAATGTGTATGATTATTCTCGGTACCGGATCAAGATCGATTACTACAAGGACGCCCGGAGCTTCCAGCTCAATCACCTCAACATCATACCCGATAGCGTGGTCGTGAAAATCGATCAGAGAAAGATATCGGAGACCCTCTACACGGTGGATTATACTGCGGGGTATATAACGTTTAACAGTCCGAACAATCCCCTTATTGGCCCACAGACGGTCATTGAAATACGGTACGAATACCTTCCTTTGAATGCACAGGAACAGGAATTTGTTGGGGGCATCAGAACTGAATATGAATTCAGCAGGGACTTGAAGGTCGGAGGGAGCATGCTTTATTCCCGTTCCGGAAGCGATGAAAAGGTCCCGGTAATAGGCAACGAGCCAACACAGACTATTTTCCTTGAGGGTGATGCTGCTTTGCACCTGGACGGCCGCCGGCTGGCACAATTTACCAATATTTTTACACGCGACAAGAGAAAGGAGCTGCCCCTTGAAATAAACGGCTATGCTGAATATGCCAAAAGCTACAAGAACGTGAATACCTTCGGGAAGGCGCTGATTGACAACATGGAGGCATCGGAAGACGTGGTGGTGCCGTCGCTTAATGAACGGGACTGGATCTATTCATCCAGGCCGTCATCTCTACCCGCTGGGGTCAGAGGGATTTTGAATTATTACTATTTCAAAGACCCGACCAACCCGGGGATCCTGAAGGGAATTGAATTTAGCCCTCTGGCTCCGAAGATTTCCTATTCCATCAAGGCGGGCCCCTATAACATTGCCACGGGCCACGTGGTGAATACCGTTCTCAGCCTTACAGCCCAGCGTTCTCTTGTCATGGACTTTGAAGGCGACGGAAATTATGTATCTGTCGTAACGCGCGACTTTTCAACAAGCGCTGTGGACCTATCCGGCATGCAGTATGCAGAAATATCATACCGGTATGTGGGATCGGCTGATGCGGACCTGCATCTTGATCTCGGTAAAATAAACGAGGACGCCAATGGTGACGGCATGCTTCAAACTGAAGACCTAAACCTTAACGGCCTGCTTGATTCGAATCCAACCAAAGGTTTCACCGAGGATATCGGCTACCAGTTTCAGGAGGTCGGCCATCCTTCCACCAGGATCGGTGGCGGAGCGGGTTACAGCAGAATTACTGTTGGGGACGGGGTCCTCACCAGCGAAGATCTGAACGGAAACGGAACCCTTGACACGCTTGAAAACGTGTATTCCTTCCAGGGGGATTATGCGATACTGCCTGCCGCAAACAATAACTGGCAGGTAGCTCGCCTTTACGTGGATCCCTCGACAATGACACAGTCTGAGGCGAATCTTCTCAGGGAAGTGGAAGCGGTGCGTCTCTATATCAGTAAGACCCCCGGCACTACCGGGCGGGTCTATATAGATTCGATCAAGTTCGTTTCATCGAAATGGCGGGAGGCGAGCCTGGGAACTGCGCCGGCGTCACCCGACCAGCTTAAAGTCTCTGCGATTAACAATTTCGACGATAATGAATACCGATGGGAGGCCTTCTCTATAGTAATGCGGGATGTGTATAAGGCTATGTACGGCGTTAAGAATAATCAGGACCTTCTGAAAGAGAAGGAAACATCACTGAAGATCGAGTACGCCATTCCCAGCGGGGCCCAAAACGTTTCGGTGACCCGGCGCTTTTCAAAGCCAATGGACTTCAGAAACTACAAGACCCTGACTGCATGGATGAACTTCCGTGCCTTTACACCGGGTGACAAAGTCGGCATTATCATCGGATCTTCGGACACAGACTACCTGGTGTATCGGATGAACATGAGTTTCCCCAGGGTCTGGCAGGAGATGCAGATGCGCCTGCAAGAAAAATCGGATGGCTATCTGATTCCCGTTTCAATGTCCGGCCGACCCGATCTAAAGCGCATAACCATGATTAAAATTGTCATGTATTCATCGGCGCCGCCGAGTGTCGGCGCATTATGGGTGGATGAAATTTATCTTTCAGAGCCGGAAGTCCAGGAAGACACTGCGCACTGGTATGAAGGCGAAATTAAAATAACAAAACCGATGTACCGGACTAAGGGCGGCATCCCGATTATGTCGGATTTCAGCGTGAAATATATACAGAAAGGCCATGGCGCGAAATTCAGCACCATCGGGAAGAAGGACCTTGATATGTCGGAGGAATACCAGCAGGTTTTTTCATCTTTCACTATTTTACCGAACTGGAACACCAAAGTGGATTATGCCAGGGAAGATTCTGATACCGACAGCCTCAATGAAGAAGTAGATGTATCGCAGCGGGGAAAAACAAGAAAAAACAGCGTGGTGTTTGTTACCGATTATCTGTCAGACAAAAACTGGGTTCCCAGCATTAAGTTTATGTACAAGTACGATGATTATAATAACAAGGTGGATGAGATTATAACAAACCGCAGCGTCAAACGGATAAAGAATCAGTTGAACCACGCGCCGGTTCTTCATTACCGCCAGTCTATTGAAAAAATTTTATGGGGCCGGCTGACCAATGAGTTGCTATTGACCATGCTGTTCAAGAAAGAGCAGACAAAGCGGGACTCCTATGAAATGAGCATGGAGGAACTGAACAGCAGTACGTCTATTCTGGAGATTGAAAAGCGGCAGCGCAGTGACATCAAATACAACCTGGATTATACCCACCGCGTATTTTATTTCCGTCCGACATTACAGGCCGGTTCAGAAGAAGTAGTGGCATGGATCGGCAAGTCACAGTCAAACAGAACAGACCTGCTGTATAATTTTGAGGGCGATTATCATGTTCCCTTCGTGTATAACAGAAACTGCAGGTATGTCGAGCGGAACAAGAACTACAGCCTTTCGGCAGGGCTGACCGATTTCAGTTATGTAGCCGCCGGATACAAAGTGGACATACAGTATTTTGAAAACCGGTTCCGTGACTTTAATGTGGGAACCGTTTCCCAGTACGGGTATAAAAGGGCCAAGGATGCGCAGACCCTTGTTTCCACAAATATTGATCTCCCGGTATACTTTTACAAAATCAAGGCACTTAAATTCATCAGGACTTTTTCCATTAATTACAACCGCTCGCTTTTTTTCAGCGAAACCAATGTTCCTTACGAGGGGGAGCGGAAAGACCCGCTGGAAGAAAAATATGGAATAACCCGCACCGTCAGCAGACTGGCTAACGCGGGCTTTAATATATTTCAGTATTATCCGTTCTGTTTTTTTATCGGCAGGAATAACTACGCCAGGGGAAGGGATTATATTTACACAACAATGAATGCGCCCATAGTGTACAAAAATGGCACGACCGTTTCAGAGTATACCAACAACCTCCGTCTCCTTGATAACTTTTCCGTCACCTGGTCCTTGGATCTCGACAAAGTGACCATCACTTCGAATTCAGGGCTTAATCAGATATGCGAGCGGCAGGATCTGATGGGGGTGCCGAACCAGACGGTCAATGCGAATTTTGAGATAAGTGTGAATGTTGATTTGATGAAGTTCCTGCATTTCTGGTTTTTCAGGCCGAACCGTGAAGGCATTCCCTATCATGCGGCGTTCCTGGCCATAGGGTATAAATTCGACACAAACATGATGATCACACAGAATATTGAAGAGCAGGTGCATACGCCGAACGTGGGCCTGAGCTTCAAGCGCGACAGGGCAAGTCTAACCCTTGAATTTGGCGTGGGATTAAAGCATAAGAACAGCAAGTCCTACATACCTTGGAATCCCCTGGAGCTGTCAGCCAGGGATTATATTTATTTCCATAATATGCCCTTCAATGTTTTTTACAGGGACAAGGACACCGGCTATATCTTCACGGCCCTTTTTGAAACAGATGTCAAGTGGATATTCAAGTTTTTCTCACTCTTCTACCGGCTTGTCGCCATGCCTATTTTTAATCTCGAATATTCCCTGAAAATGAACCGGTATGATTACCGGCTGACCACATCGCCCCAGCCCCTTGATGTTCATATGATTAAAAGCAAATTGAACCTTGACCTTCATAAAAACATACAGGGTGGTTTGAACGCCCGATTTGTTCTGGAGCAGTATCGGAACAGGAAAATTCTCAATTATTATAATATAAAAGCGAGTGACCTGAAGAGGGAGATTTTCTCCTATGAAATAGGGGCTAATTTTACCCTACTGTTTTAGGTGCGGAGTGCAGCAACGGGCAGGAGGGCGGATGGCATGCTTATCTCATGATGGTATGGAGAGCAGGGCCTTGGGTCACTGAAAATAATTCTGTATTCGTTTCTTGAGCTTCTGATAAAATCCTTTTAATTCGGTGATGTACATTTCTTCCCTGCTTTTTTTTAACAGTTCAAGCGTGGATAGCTGGATCACATCCCAGAGCAGTTTCCTGTCGGTACAGTGGCGGAAGTAATCAATTCCGACCTGATACGCCCCCTTAAACCTGCGAGCTCCCCCTTCGGGGGATATCTGCTTGATTATACTGTCCAGATTCATTGTTTCGCTGGAGGAACGGAAAGAAGCGTCAATGGCAAGGCGGCCCCATTCCGTATCTTCAACAGCGGCGAACACAATAACCGTTGGAAACTGTTCACGCTTGAGGAGGAAATCAGCGATAATGGCGATGCTGTCCCTTTCGCCGGAATCGACGAAACCAACCCCGGCAATAAGCCAGTCTTTATAAACCATTTTGTTTTCTATCGCGTTTTTCAGAAGCCGCAGCGTCTCCCGGGAAAGGGGAGTGCTGCTGATCCTGTTGAAGGTTTCATGATCGGAATACCTGGAAAGATATTCGAGGGCTTCGTAATCCAGCCTGCCAGCATGGGAGTATTTGTCCGTATCGGTATAAATCCCGTACAGAAGCGCGGTCGCTATCGATGTCATGACGCCTAGTTCCAATTCTACGTCCAGGTTTTTAATAAGCAGGGCCACGAGGGTGCTCGTTGATCCCGCTTCAATGTCCCTCAGCATGAAATCGGCCTTCAGTTTTTCGTCGGCTGGTTCATGATGGTCGATATATACGGCGCAGGGAAGCGTCGTAACCAGTTCTTTGGCAGCAAGGGAAGGATGATCCGTTATGATATATGCGTCGAACTCCCTCGTGTCGGGTGCGTGCGGGGAGAAGCCGAGGGGGATGTCAAGTATACTGACAAAAGCCCGGTTTTCCGGGAGGGAAAGTTTTTTTGTCGCAACTATTGAGCAGGAGACATTCAGTGCACGGCACACGGCGCTGATGGCATAGGAGGACGCAATGGCATCCGGGTCGGGGGAGCCCTTGACGATGATAAGAATGTTTCGGTACTTTGCTATCGATGCCGCGAGTGCTTTGGAAGAAGCTTTCACCACCTGGCCTCATTGGTACTTGAAGATTATCACGCTTACATCATTGATCTGCTTTTTACTCTGTATGAATTCAGTGTAGTCATCGAAAACCAGATGTGCCAGATCGGACGGCGATTTGACCCTCCCGGCCTTAATGATTGCCTTGACCCGGGTAAAACCGTAGACGTCACCGCGGTCATTCATAGCCGATACCAGACCGTCGGAATACAGGATGCCGATGGAACCGGGCATCAGCCGGACCGTTTTTGATTCGTACTTTGAAGCCCTGTCCGCACCCACGGGCACGCCTCCGGTATCGCAGGTGGTGAAGGTATCGCCGCCCGGACTGTAAACCACCATCGGGTTAAAGGCGGCGCTGGAATATGACACATCGCCGGATGAAGATAGTATCGCGCAGTAGGCCGTTGCGTGCTTGTTCGAGAAACGGGATGTGAAAAGCACCCAGTTCATGGTGCTTAAAATTCTGTCAGGCGCATCAAAAATCTTTGCCGGCGTATGCAGAACCGTGAAGAGTTCTAGGGATATGATGGCAGAATCAACGCCGGAATATGATGAGTCTGACATGAACAGTGCGATTTTTTCCTCTCCCAACATAATTGAATCAAAATAATCCCCTCCGTAGGTCGAGTTATTTATGTAAAAGGAGCTGACGTGGCACCTGCCCGTCTGGTTCATTTTCTGCGGTATGATTTTCTTTTTTACAGCGCTGACGACCATCTGGTCGTGATCGATGACCTGCGTGGCGCGGACCTGTTCCAGCATGAGGGAGTTGGCCAGATACTGCTGGAACTGTATCCGGTATAGCTCAAGAACGGAAAGGAGGCTCTTTGAATAGATCATCTTGGTCCCGAGGGGTCCAAGCGCGAGGAGGCCGATTATCTGTCGTTCCTGATTCAGGAATGGCATGACGACTTCCACGTGGTTCCGCTCCAGGTAGTCTAGAACAGCGTCGCGATATTGGTTGAATTCGGCCCCTGCATATACAACAGGCTTATAGAGGATGACAGGATAATGCCCCAGCACTTCCACCAGTGGGCTGTTCATGCTCATCGTCGTGTCGGGAATGGTATTCCCTGAATTGTGGATGGCCGACAGCGCTTTATCCTTGCGGTTGAAGAGATAAAAATGGGCATGGCTAATGTCGAATTTTTTTACAATACCGTCGACCAGGGCCATGAGTATGTCCTCCCATGTTTTTCCTTCCCTGGCTTCAGGTGAAAGCTGTTCGCTGAACAGCTCGTCAACCCTGGATATTTTTGACTGGTATCCCCGTCTGGATAATTTATGAATCCGCGGACTCAGGTATTTGAACACCAGAAACAGGCAGGCAAACAGGAGCAGTGCGATCCCAAGGGGCGGCACTGGTTCTTTCAGATATTCCCCGGTATTAAATTTGAGGATCAGCATAACAGGGATACAGAGCAGCGTTAAGAGCAGGAGCCAGTAAAAAGCCACGGCGAAAAACTCCCGCAGGTCCTTTGTCTTTATATCAATGGTCGAGTAATTCAGAATGATCAGAGCAAGCGGATACGGTATAAGGATCCCGAGAGTGCTCAGCTGGTTGAAGCCCTGAAAATAGGGCAGGTAGAGTGATAACGTGAGAAACGACGCAAAGAGAATTCCAAGACTGATGACCAGGTAGATCAGATCATTTTTCTGAGCCCGGTTTTCAAGTCTGCCCGATTTTATCACAATCAGTAAGATCGACAGGATAAGGTAGCTGGTGATGACCGCCAGATATATCTGGTATCCTTCTGCGAGTATGTTAGCGGCCGGGTCGTCAGGTGATTTCAAAACAATAAGATCAGTGACAATGATAATTACACACAGGGCGTATCCGGGCAGGCTTGCTGCCAGGGCCAGAAGCGGACGGTTTTTCTTGATGTACGGGTAAAGAAAGAAGAAACTCATGAAAAGCGTAGCCACAAGCAGGAGCAGCGAAAGAATCAAACGGTGCATCAGGCCGGCCGGGATGATGCCGGGATCTAGGAGGTTGAGCCCTATCAGGCCGGCCAGGCCTGACGATACCAGGGAGGCAACGGACAGCATGATATTTGCGGCGGTGCGCAATTTCTTAAAAATATTGTATATGCAGATGACCAGCAAAAGTACAGCTGCTCCCCACGCTAGGATAATCTCAAGATAGAACAAGGCGTCTCCCCATTCACGGTAAATTGGTGAATTCTACCTGCCAGGTGGTTGTTCCGGAACAGCCCCCCCTCAGGGGGACTTTCGCAGAGCAGGTACGGCTACGCAACGCTCCTTTTTAAAAAGTCACCCTGATTAATAGGGTGAAATATTGCAAATATTGATTATTATTTCAAGTCTTTATCGCGAGAAGTGTTTTTTTTTATATGCTGCCTTGCAATGGCCCCGTTATACGGAAAAAAATTTGTCCTGATCGATGCCCTAATCGCTACTGATAAGTATACAGGCTCATACTATGCAGCAGTAATTAATGGCGGTGTCAGAATGAAAATTTCGTCTATTGTGAATATAACCATGCAGGCGAGGGCGGTTCTGATTATGCTCCTGGTAACGACGTCTTGCTCGATGGGTTATTCAAACAGGGATCGGCCCGTTGCCGTGAAGGGTGCCATGGATCTCCGGGATTGGGACTTCAGCCGGGACGGGCCGGTTCATCTTTCCGGTGAGTGGATATTTGTGTGGAACAGGTTGCTGCATCCTCATGAAGTGACCGCGCGCGGGCAACAGGAGGAATATATGGTGGTTCCGGGAATATGGAACGGCCGGGTTGTGTCGGGGCATTCACTGCCGGGTCACGGCTGTGCCTCATACCTCTTGAAAATAGTGCTGCCCCTCCGGGCCGGTGCCGCCGGGAGGGAAAAACTGGGCATCAAAGTGCAGGACCTGGGCACGGCATATTCTCTTTTTGTCAATGGATTGCCGGCCGGCGCGGGCGGCATTGTAGGAGAATCGCCGGAAAAAGCATCACCCGGCTACTGGCCGGATGTTGTTGAAGCTGCCCCGGGTTCCGGCGCTATGGACATTCTGCTCCATGTTTCGAATTACCATCATCGCAAGGGCGGGGCCTGGGAGACAATTGTGCTGGGACCTCTGCCGGTGCTCCATGATATGAGGGAAAGAAACCTCGCCCGGGACTTTTTTCTTTTCGGGTCCATTTTCCTCATGGGGGCGTATCATCTTGTTCTGTTCAGCCTGCGGAAGAAGGACCGGTCGCACCTGTTTTTCGGCATTTTTTGCATGCTCATCGCCGTGAGGGTCCTGGTGACGGGGGAATACTATGCGGTCCGCATGGCTCCCCGGATTCCCTGGGAAGGCATCCTGAAAATAGAGTATCTGTCCTTTTATGCCGGTGTCCCCGCCTTTTTCCTGTTTGTCCATTCCCTGTTCCCGTCGGAGTTCTCGCATAAGGTCCTTATCGGCATAGTGGCAGCGGGAATACTTTTTTGCAGCGCCGTTATTGTCGCCGCCCCGGATTTTTACACGCATACCATGCGCCCATACCAGGGAATCTCGGCAGCAATTTGCCTGTATGGTCTCTGGGTCCTGGTGAAAGCCGTAACCCGCAAACGCGAGGGGGCCTTTCCGTTTGTTTGCGGGTTTGTCATCATGTTTGCCGCGGTCCTCAATGATTTTCTCCACAACAACATGATAATTCAGACAGGATACCTGGTTCCCTGCGGTCTTTTGTTCTTTATTTTTCTGCAGGCCTTTCTGCTCTCCCGGCGGTTTTCCCGGACGCTGTGCGCTGTTGAAGATCTCACTGTTGAGCTGGAACGGAAAAACAGGAAGCTTATAGAAATGGATGCCATGAGGGATGACTTTCTGGCGACGGTGTCCCATGAACTCAGGACGCCGCTGAACGGCATCATGGGCATTGCGGAAACAATGGTAGACGGACGTTCCGGCATGCTGAGCCTGGAATCCAAGTTCAACCTGGGTCTGGTGATCGCCAGCGCCCGGCGCCTGGCCGCCCTGGTGAATGATATTCTTGATTTTGCGCGGTTGAAGAATTGCGACATTGTCCTGAGCCGCGGGCCGGTTGACGTTAAAGCCCTCGCGGATGTCGTGCTGGCCTTTGTGCGTCCACTGGTCGGCACGAAGAACCTGGCCCTTATAAATACCATCGCGGCAGGGAATCCCCCAGTCTTTGCCGATGAGAACAGGGTACAGCAGGTCCTGTATAACCTCGTGGGTAATGCCGTGAAGTTCACTCCTTCGGGAAGCGTTGTCCTTGGCACCCGGCCATCCAGCAGAGAAGGATGGATTGAAATTTCAGTGGCTGATACAGGGACCGGTATTCATTCTGATAAAATCAGCTGTATCTTCGCATATCAGGATGGGACGGAAAGCGGAAAGCCCGATTCCCCGGGGGGCGCCGGCATCGGGCTTTCAATAACACGAAAACTGGTAGAACTGCACGGAGGTTCGTTATGGGCTGAATCCGCTCATGGAAGGGGGTCGGTTTTTACATTCACCCTTCCCCTCTGGCCTGCAGGGAAAGATGAAAAGAACGCCGGGCCCGCTGTTCAGAAGGATGCCGATGTATCGGATTATCAGGCGCTGCCATGTAGCACTGCAAGAAACACCACAGCAGAGGCCAGGGATGGCGGCCGCATCCTCGTGGTGGATGACGATATCATCAACCTGCAGGTCATGCGGAACCATCTGTCAGGCGACGGCTTTTATGTGGAGGTTGCATCGGGTGGAACGGAGGCCCTCGATAAAATGCAGCAGGGTGCCTACGATCTCATGCTTCTTGATCTTATGATGCCGGGAATGTCGGGCCTTGATCTATGCGCCGAGGTGAGAAAAAGTTTTTCCCTGATCGAGCTTCCGGTCATTTTTCTCACGGCGCGCTATGGCATTACGGACCTGGTCGCCGGTTTCGAAAGTGGAGCTAATGATTATCTGACAAAGCCGATCCGCCGGGAAGAACTCCTCGCCAGGGTGAGGACGCTGGTCGCCCTGAAGAGAACAGTCCGGGACCATGACGAGGCGAAGTACAAGCTTCTTCAGGAGAGAATGAACCCGCATTTTCTTTTCAATTCCCTCAATACGGTCCATGCACTGATCGGGAAAGACCGGTTGCTGGCAGATCAGGCCGTCATCATGCTTGCCGATAACTACCGTTTTCTTATCGATTATTCATTTCTTTCCCTGATCCCATTTGATGCAGAGTGGCAGTTTGTTGAGAATTACCTGGAGCTTGAGGGGCTTCGATTCAGGGATACCATGATATCCACGATGGAACGGAGGGGTGATTTTTCATCCATCCTGATCCCGCCCCTTACATTGCAGCCCCTTGTTGAAAATGCTTTGAAGCATGGAATTCGTAAAAGCAGCTCACGGGGGAGGATCAGAGTCGTTGCGGAGGCTGAAGGCAGGTTGATACGAATTACCGTGGCTGACAACGGGGCCGGGCCCGGAGCCGGCGACATGTTCTCCCGTTCCCTGGGGAACATACGTAAACGCCTCAATTATTATTACCACGATGTGGAACTGGCCCTTGAAAGCGCCGAAGAAGGCGGTTCGAGGGTGTACCTTGCTTTTTTTTGCAACATAGAAAAACAGTAGTTCAGAATGGAGTATTGATATGAACAGCAACGGAGAAAGAATATTTTCAGTTTTAATAGCCGAGGATGAAGTCCCTGCGAGGGAGCTCCTGGTGGATTACCTGGTTACGCGTCCGGAGCTGCAACTGTCCGGCATCGCCCGAAACGGTGAAGAGGCCTACACGAAGCTCTCAAAGAATGACTATGACCTGGTGTTCATGGATATCAACCTTCCCCGTCTTTCAGGGATTGAAGTGCTTGACCGCCTAAAGAGCGTTCCCTACGTGATATTTACCACCGCGTACGATCGCTATGCGACTCGCGCTTTTGATGTTGGTGCTGTTGATTTTTTGCTCAAACCCTTTGATATGGAACGTTTTAACCGCTCAGTGGAGAAATTTTTAAATCTAAAAGAGACCTCCGTCAGGAAAAACCAGGCCGGCCGAAGCATGCCGGGTGTCGGCCTGGCATACCGGGACGGGGGGAGGCACCGCATTCTCCCCTATGACGAGATCATCTATGCGTGTTCCCGGGGAAAAAATTCGGTCCTTCACACGATATCAGGCGCCATGGAGGTCCCCATGATGCTGAAGGATCTCGAAATAAAAATCCCCGCAGAATTCTTCGTCAGAATTCACAAGCAGCATGTCGTGAATATCCGCTTTATTACCGAGGTTGAATATTACATCGGAGGGCAGTATATAGCCTATCTCAAAGATGAGGATGAAAGCGCTCTGCCGGTCGGAAGGAAGTACGCGGCCTATCTCAAAGCCATGCTTAACATGGATTGAGGAAAACAATAGCTGGAACCGAACTGTCACGCACAATTGATGAGATGCCGGGGGTGCCTTCGCCATTAAGCCGCTTTTTTCTTGAAAAAATCCACGTGTTGGAGGTATGCTGGTCATATGCCGTTGATGTTGGGGTGATCATGAAAAAACTAATTTTCCCGCTGTGGATGATATTGTTCAGTACGGTCCTTTATGCCGATCAGATATTCCTGGGCGATGGCACTGTCCTGAAAGGAAAAATAATACAGATCGGAGAACATGATGTGGAATTTGATCCGGAGGGCCCCGTGGCCTTTGATGTCGTTGATGCCCGTTCAGTCGTCAGGATAGTGTATGATGACGGGAAGGTTGTCAACAATAAGCTGGATATCCTGTACCGCATCAGTGGGACCGTGATAAAAGGGGTCATCACCAGGGTGTCAGCTGAGGATGTCTGCATCGTTCCGGAAAACGGGACTGAACAAAAATCAGTGCCGCGGAAAGAGGTCGCCAGGCTGGAATACGGCGACGGCAAGATCGTCTATATCATACAGAAGGAGTTTTCTGCTGACGAGGGTTTGTCAGAGGGAAAAAGAGAGCTCCGCGGTTTTAATGATTCATGGGTCCGCATTGGGGGTTTCTTTTCCGTCAGCTTGCTCCGTGGCGGGATCCTTGACAGGGAGCGGCGTCTTTTCAATATCTACCGGCCTGACATCATGGTGGCTTATCTTTTCCCGAAAGATTATCACCTGGACATCATGACCATGGGCGGCGGTGGTGAAGTGGACATTATGCCGCCGGCCATATGTTTCAAGCAAAAGAAGGCTTTTGATTTTTCCGGCATCAAGTTCGCACTCCGCGCACGGTACGGCTTTCAGTTCGCAGACAGCGCGGTTATTGATAAAAGCGTCTACTACAGCTCGGTCGAGGGTTATGAGCAGTTCCGGGGCAGGCTCATGAGCCATCATTACTGGTCTGCGGGTCCTGTCATGAACCTGGTCTTCAGTCCGCGAAGCAACTTCTTTAATTTCTTCATAAATTGTTACGCCATGGCGGGACAGATATTCAACGGGCAGATAAAGGTTGGCGCGGCGCTGCGGAGTGCCCGTCAGCTGCCTTTCGAACTGGCCGGCTTGTATGGGGCGGCAGGATTTGTCACAGCCGCGGCGCCCGGTGTCATAGCCGTCACCCGTTTCCTGAACCGGGCATCCTACGGAGGTTATACCCTGCGCCTGGGATTGGGGCCGCATGTTTCTATGAACCGGCATTTCCCCATCACCTTCGGCCTTAACATCTTCTATGCCTGTTCAGGCATAACCTTCAGAAAGGCGCCCCTTGCATATCTTGATGGGAGGAGGAAAGCCGTCCTGCATGAGATCGGCGCTGAAATATCATCGGGTTTCCATTTCTGACCCGGATTGATCGGGGGCAACTGCTATTTGCCGGTATAGTCCTTGACAATAATCAGCCTCAGACCTATCTCATATTTCCATGAGAATTGTCCTGGTACATCCCGCGGGCTCAAACTGGATACAGGGAAAAAAAGACCTTGCCGCAGTGGCAAACCGTATGGCGCCCATCGGCCTTCTTTCCATCGCCTCATACCTGGAGCGGTCGGGCCATGAGGTTTTCCTCCATGACTGCCTGGGCCCCGGCGCTGTGCCGGGAGCTGAGGAAAATGCCGCGGCAATAGCTGTATATAAGCCGGACATGATCGGCATTTCCGCCACAACCTCCGGGTTCCTTGACGGGTACCGACTTGCTTCACTGGTAAAGCAGAAGCGTCCCGGCGTCACCGTCGTCTTCGGCGGCGTCCACATCTCGGCCCTGGGAGGGTCTCTCCTGGATAACTACGGCGAAATCGATTATCTCTGCCTCGGCGAGGGAGAGGCCACCCTTGCCGAGCTGGCGGACGGCAGGAACCCAAGAGAGATTGACGGCCTTGCCTGGAGAGACAGCGGAATGGCGCGGATCAACCCGCCGCGGGTCCACATCCCGGACCTTGACTCGCTGCCCTTCCCGGCTTATGGAATGCTGGCAGGCTTTCCCCGGGGTTACAACCTGCCCCTCTTTAGCTACATAAAGGTCCCGGGGGCAACCATGATCACCAGCCGCGGCTGCCCCTACCAGTGCTCCTACTGTGACCGGTCAGTGTTCAAACGGGGATTTCGCTATAATTCGGCCGGCTACATCTACGAACACATGAAATACCTCCGGACCGGTTTCGGCGTGCGCCATGTCAATATCTACGACGATCTCTTCACCCTGAACCGTGAACGGATCGAGGAGCTGTGCGGCCTCCTCCTGTCAAAACCGCTGGGGATGAATTTCAACTGCGCGGTCCGCGTGGGCCACGCGGATGACGGTCTCCTGGGCCTGCTCAAAAAAGCAGGGTGCCTCATGGTTTCGGTGGGGATAGAGTCCGCTGACCCCGAGATGCTGAAGCGCCACAAGTCGGGGGTGAAGCTCGATGCGGTGCGCGACACCGTGGCCCGGATCCAGCGGCAGAGGCTCCGCGCAAAGGGGCTTTTCATGATGGGCCTCCCGGGTGAAACCGAGGATTCGATACAGGCGACCAGCGACTTCGTCATGTCACTGGGGCTTGACGATATGAACATGGCTAAATTCACGCCTTTTCCCGGCGCGCCCATATGGGCAGGCATCGATAGGGAAGGCACGCTTGATAATGACTGGCAGCAGATGAACTGCCTCAACTTCGTATTCGTGCCGAAAGGAATATCCTCCCGGGAGCGCCTGGACCGGCTCTACAACGAGCATGTGAAGCGCTTCTACTCGAGCCGCGAGTGGCGCAGGAAATTCACGCGGCGCCTCTGGCAGCATCGGTGGAGCCTCTGGTATCTGATCAAACACCTGCCATCCTTCGCTGCGGCCCGGAAAAATTTTGAGCCGGGGGAGTAGTTTTAATATCATTATTCAGGGAATTGCCTCCTATTCACTATAAACCAATGGGACACAATATATCATATCTGGATATGTTTATACCAGACTGAAGCATTATGTAACTTAAAAAAAGCTCTGGGTAGGTGCCTTAAAATTTAGCTTATCAGGATACCCCTGAAGGTGCTACTTTCTCGTATGCAAAAGAGCTTTACGCAAAGATTGGCACACCTCAAGCGTCGGTGGGCCTTGACCTTCGGTGATAACAAATTGTCTGTGTTCTTTCTGTGGAGACGTCCTGTTTGTCGTCGGCCGCAGCCAAGGGCGTTCGGCATCCGTGCCTGGCTTATTTTATTTGGGATTTAATCGTAACACCTCTTAGTCAGTAGCGGGGACCGGCGTTATGATATATCTTGAAGGCGATTACGATCCAATCAAGATTGATAATTTTCAACCTTAATTTCAAGAACAACGTTCCCCCATCCGCCACAATTTATACCTACATCATAGCACCCAACCCTGTTCAGTCTCATTTCATTCGGATCAACTCCCGCATATACCAGCTCCTGAGCTGTAAAAATCAATTGTGATACGGCTGAAATGGTGAATGCGCATATTCTCTTGGGACTGAGTTCCGGTATCAACTGCCCAAGACCATCAAAGTAAAGCGCGTCACCCTTTTTATGTTTGCAGCCACATCCATGAGATTCTACAACTACAAAAACAAATCTCATGTTTATCAATACGGGTAATTTTGAGACCGCACTTTCATTACGGGGATTTTTTCGGAATAATTTCATTTCATCATCGTTATAGTCTAGTTGCTTTTGAACAATATCCCACAATGCCTTGTTTGCCTTACTCTCCATATTATAACTCCACAATAAAATTTTGACGATTTCAATTTAAGTGAAATACCTTTTTAAATTCTTCATTTTCAATTATTTTACGAACCCACCCAACGAAATCCTTATCCCGATAGAATGGATGATCCCTGAATATTTGTATATACTTACTGTAATCTGATTTCTTGAAGTCATCAACACTGATAAGGTCGTATATTTTTTGCGTTTCGCCTCTGCAAAACAGTATCTTGTCCGGATTAAGCCATCCGCCTTTAATGTGTCCCAAAAGTTTAGTCGAACAGTGACATGGATTTTTATCATCCAATAAACCGCAGGTTTGATTGACAAAATTGTATAATTTATTTCTTGAGCGTGATAGAATTTTTCGAAAATTAGATTTGGAGATCCCGACAATCTCGCTACCGATTGAATCCTCAATATTGAATATCGCCCCAAGGATAAATACAAGTCTTTGTCTTCTGTCAAAACAAAGAAGGGAACCTAAATAACAACCAATTCTTGATTCTTCAATCAGCATTTTATATCCGGGATAAGATTCAGGACTTTCATCGGGGAATTGAGTATGATTATAATAGTCTTTAAAACTGGGTACTAAACCTTCATACTTTTTCTTCTTCATATCCAGAACATGATTGGCAACAATATGATACAGCCATGTTCTGAATGAGGCTTTATTCGAATTGTATGTCGATAGCTTGGTTAATATTTTTATAAGAATTTCCTGCGTAATGTCTTGGGCGTCATCCGGATCGATAACCATTCTAATCGCAATGTTATATATCCATGACTGGTGTCGAACGATAAGTTTCTCAAGTGAATCAATGTCACCGCGCAATGCTTCTGCTGCCAGTGTATTGTCATCATTGTAATCGCAATTTTCTGTAAAAGGATTATGCATAAATTTTCTCAACTGTATAATGTATAATAATATATACGACTGTGCAAGGCAAGTGTGACACCACTTGATAATATTTTATAAAGTATTTGAAAAATAACGCGGGCCAAAAAATTCATAACTGAAATTCCTTTAATATCAAGGAAACTTCTAGCCACGTCCATGAGATTGATTGGTATTTATGTGAACCAACATGGGGTCTGATCAATAGTGAAAATAACAGACAGGGGCCTTGAAATTTATATCACATGCTCTTTAATAAATGTAGCGAGTAAAAGGATCGAGTTGGTGACCCGGTTGTCAAAAGAAAACCCGGCATAATATAATTTGTAGTCCGCTTTAAGCCTTACGGATATGGCCGATAATTCCTGTTTTGATTTTCCGTCAATACAATGAATTGCAACCGATAGGACGTCATCATTATACATAAAAGCGGCATTGGTGAACTTGATATATAAACTGTCTGCCGGTGGTTTATCATTGGGCGTCTTTGAGATGAGAACCGTTTTATCAGGGAACGCTTCCTTGAAATACGATGGGACCGCCGATTGATTCACCTTGTCGAGTAATGCCAGCCATTCTTTTTGTGTAGCGTAATTATAGGTTGCCCACCTTTCAGGCCCAAGGTCCAGCCATCCAACATATATTGTATTATACTTTTTCAGATCGACATTCGGATTGGTCCGACTTTTTATTTTATAGTACGAGCAGCCCGTAATCGACAATAGAACCGCAAGAGCGAATGACAGGTGTGTCTTCATAGGATTCCTTCCATGTAATGTAATGTAATTTATTTAAAAAGTGGATTGATGCAATGTTATAAATATTTATATAAAAAACAAGAAAAATTTACTTAAAAAGGCTCTTTCAGGTGGATCATTTGTTTACCGCGAAAAGGTCCATGCCCGGTTTGGGCCCCATGGACATACTGCATCTTATATGCGCCAGTTATGGGCTATATCGACAGGAAAAGTTCTGGGCAGGGGCCTTAAAATTTAAACAATAAATAATAGTTTCACCCGGCTCAACGAGCTAATGACTGTTTGTTCAGGATCAAAACCGGTAGTACATCATCACATTAAAATGATGGTCGTACGCGGCACTGTAATCAGACGCCTCGAAGTAATAGGCGGGGTATACCGCGAAAGGGGCGGAATCCATGCGCTTTATAATTGCATATTCCGAATTGACATAGGTTGCCAGCGTCGCGACGGCCATGATGACTGAGAGCCCCCCGAAACCAGCGAGGAAATAGAGCGAAGTGTCCCTGCTCCTGATGGATCTTTTCATGTCGCTGACATTTTTTTTCATGGCAAGGACCTGCATCAGGTTGAATAGCTGGAACGTGTCGCTTTCGGAAAAGGCAAAGGTCGTGTTGAACATGGTATTGTTGTTCTTATACTCTCGTTTTGCCGCTGCGTACCTGGCTTGATATGCGCCCGCAGGGATGGCCGTTACGCTGGCGGCTATCGCAAAGGCCAGGGAGGAATAGCCGCAGCGCTGGTAGGTTTCATCGGCGGCGTCGGTCGAATAATACTTATACCTGGCCTTTTTTTCCGGCTCGGGTTTTTTTTCGAGCATACGTTTGGTAAGGTTTTTTACAAAACGTTGCACCGAGGCATCGAAAACGCTTCTCGTTTCGATGGTCTCTTTTTCACTGAATTCCACAGTCCCCTTTTCAACATCAACAATGCGGCCCGTAATAATTATCTTCTCATCGAGCTTTATTATTGATCCTACCAATATTGCATTGGCCGAAAGAAGCTTCCCCGCCTGTACGGCGCAGGCTACGTCTTTGCACTCGATCTTCTGGAGCCTCTGCTCCTTCAGGATAGTGTCGATCTCCAACCGTTCAAGCACTATATACTCACCGGTATTAACCATATAATTACGGATCAATTCCGATATGACGCGTGCGTCCTTAATTGTGATGTCTTTCGTCGAGAAATCCATAATGGCAATGCGCATCTTTTTTTTATCCGCGAACAGCGATGAGCTGAAAGAAAGCGTGATAATGACCAGGAATAAAATTATTATGCTCTTCAGGTTCACGGGATTCGGTCCTTGTAAATATTGAATATTGTCGTTGAGGATTTTAACAATCTTTGTTAATAGTTAAAGTTTTGTTGCAGATATATTATATGTTAGTCCATCAGAATCAGAAGCAACAGCTTCAACCCAATAATTGCCACTTGTTGTAATATAACTATTAATTGTAAAATTTCCAGATGAAGTGCCATTCCTGGTAATTTCAGAACAATTAGGACCATATAATATACCATAAAGTTTTACGCTGCCTGTAGTTTGAACACGTAGAGTCATAGGTATATCTGAGCTCAATATATTAATTACAAATTTGTCTGTTTGGATAAAACCTGACACAAGTATGGGATAACTGACACCAAACGATAATGGGGATGCTCCACTTAAACATTCTACCGGCGTTATTGGCCCTCCCCCTGACAATCCGGATACGGAAAGAAGGGCAAGGTTATTCGTTTCATTTTCTATTTTTTTTACGTCCTGCATGGTGTCGCAGTTCATAAATAAAACCAGCAGGCACATCATGGCGCCCATAAAAATATTCCGAATATGCATAGAAATCACCCGCGCAGCTTTGCGTTAATTATAAAAAAACAATGATAAATTGAAGTTATTTCTGCATACCGTCCGCAACCGGAAGGTTTTTGTAAAGTATTTTTTCCTGTAGAGCGCCCCGTCCCCTCACCGGTATGAAACAGGAACGAGGCCCTGGAACTTCATCGCTCTGTTGGCAAGGGACTCTGCCATGCCGGTCCGGGCCGCCTCGACCGCAGCGTTCAATATCATGGAAATTGTAACCTCTCCAGTATGGGCCCAGGAGACACATAGCGTTTATATGCACCAGTTACAGGTAATGTCGACAGGATAAGTTCTGGATAGGGGCTTTGAAATTTTTATTATATCCCCAGCTTTTTTATTAGACTTGTCATTTTTTTAAAGAAAATGCTAAAAAAAGTTTTATTGACCCAACCTGCCGCTGGTGCTTTATAGTAAAATATGCAACCTGCTGTCACTGTAAGCTTGATAAATATAGCTTACTATAAATTTTGATTTAAAAAGCATTATCTGGTATTTCAAGTAAAGAAAGATCACCATTCTTTATTGCTAAAGCGACACCGTCAGCTTGAGGTAACACATTCTTAATATAAAACCGGGATGTTGTTATTTTACCATAATAGAATCCAGCTTCATTGTTTTCTGAGATGAATTGGTTTCTCTCTGCCTCGGAAATATTACTGTTTATATACAGGTTTTCAAGCTTCTTCTGTGAAATACCCGCTTCTAAAAACAGCAGCCATCCAAGAACAATAATCCCCAGAAATTTTATAAATGGATAAGCCTGTACTATAGGTACAATGAGTTTTCCCTCACCTGCGCATTTCACGAATAATAATCCTATTTCTACAAGAAGCTGAATTTTCTTGTTTATATCATCCGCCAAATCTTTTAATTCTGTGACATCAACAAAAGGTTCAATTTTTGCAGACATTTCATTTATTAAAATTGTAAAATGCTCACCATTCTTTCCCATTCCCGCAGTTACAAGCTGTAATGCCTGCATCCCGTTTGGTCCTTCGTAAATAGAAGCAGGTTTTATATTACGCATAAACTGTTCAATGGGATTATCTTTGAAATAACCGGAAGCACCATAGACTTGCATGGCTGTTTCAGTAATCTGAAAGCCTATATCAGAACAGCATACTCTACATACAGTAACAAGAATCCCCAGAAGACTACGAGTGCGGGCTTTTTCTGTTTCATCTTTTTGTGTTTCCAGCTGATCAATCATAATAGCACAGTAATAAACCAATGACCTCATCCCCTCAACGTGTGATTTCATCCAGAGAATCATTCGCCTTACATCAGGCTGCTTTATTATTGGTATTTTTTTGGCGTCGGGATTATAGTATTCAGCTATATTTGCGCCCTGTATCCTTTCTTCTGCATACTTTACAGCATGCAGATACGCTGAGGAAGCCATACCCGTGCATGCCAAGCCGATCATCAGGTGTGCTCTCTGAAGAAGAGGCATGAACATCGGTATAGCATGATTCTCTGCTCCCAGGATTTCGGCATAACAATCATCATTCTCGCCAAAATGAACCGCAGATACTGCCGAGCAACCCTTAAGCCCCATTTTGTCTATTAGCCCACTGATACTGTAATCATTGCGTTTGCCCTTTGTTTCATTCTCATCAACAATAAACTTCGGTACAATAAACAACGATAATCCGCCTATTCCTTTAGGTGCTTCATCGACTCTAGCCATGACAATATATATCATATTGCTGTACAGGTCAGCTTCACCGTTTGTAACTATTGTTTTGGTTCCTATCAGCCGGTAGCTTCCATTAGGCATTCTCCGGGCTCTGGTTTTAATACTCATGATATCAGTACCTGCATCAGCTTCATTTACAGTAACAGGCCCTCCCCACCTGCCGCTGACAAGGTTTTTCAGGTATTTTTTTTTCTGGCCTTCGCTGCCTAAAAGTGAAATAAATAATGCAGCGCCCATGGGTAGATTTGTATGATTGAAAAAGGAGAGATTGTGGCTAAAGGGTTCAACACATGACATATACATTGCAGTTGAAAACCCACCTCCGCCGTATTGCTGCGGTATGAGAAGAGATGACCACCCATTGTCATCTACAAGTTTCTTCACTCTGTGAAAAACCTCCGGTACATGAACATCTCCATTATCAAAGATACATCCCTTTTCATCTGCTTCTTTTAAAGTGGGGTATAATTCATTCCATGCCAATTTAAGCGCAGAATCTATGGCCATTTCAAACTCTTCGCTGCTGAACATCCCGTAATTTTCAGTTTCAAAGAGCCGGTTTATTTCGAGCATCTCATTGAGTATAAAATTTCTGTCTCTTTCATTGATGAGCAAGTTTTTCATTATATTGTCCCGTTAGATTTTTTGAGATAAACACAATACAGTTACTTATTTCGTATTGCGGTGATTAAATACAATGTATCAAAATAGACTTCATTTCTGGTAATCTTGTCATCACTCAATTCAACGATGTCCATCCCATATTCAATGACTTCAATATCTCTGACTGGAATTACGGCTTTCCATTTTGCTGTAAACCCCTTTTCTCCTGGGAATATTTCCTCACCAGACCATTTCCAGTTTGGATTATTCTTTAGTAACTTCCTGAAATATGGTAATATTTCATCGTGACCATTTAAACCTTTTTTATTGGTGGGATCAGAATAGTAAGCGTTTCGATCATAAAAAGTTAATAATTTTTCAGGATCATTCCCTGTCCATGCAGGCAGCCACAGTCTGCAAAATTCTTCAGCATCTTTTTTATTCATTGGTTTCTCCTTTTTTCCTTCATGCATATTCAATTTCTGTCGGGTCTGTTGGCAATGGTGTAACTTTCCATCCAATATCTATGGAATCAGAAATGATTTTATTCAACGGGATTTTCATGAATTTTGCATGACCCCGTGCTGCAATATCGGCATTGCCCAGGATAATTTCCCCCGTACCTTCAAAGAATTTTTTATCTTCATGAGTTATCCGGCCAATGGTTTTGACTTTTTTATTAAGAGGTACTGGTTTGAGATACCGGACAGTCATTTCAATCGTAACACCCATGGTATCTGGATTTTGAAGTAAAATGGCCCGTCCAATAGTTTCGTCCAGTATCGCTGATATCATTCCTCCGTGGAGAATACCTGGATAGCTCTGATGCTGTTCAGCAGGGATAAAGACAGAAACCAATTCATCGTTTTCTAGTTCGTAAAATGCTGCCTTAAATCCCATAGGGTTTTCCGAACCGCAAATAAGACACATCCTGGAATTTTCCTGTTTCCTCACTACCTTGTATTTCATAACATCTCCGTAATTGTTAAAGCATTTCCAGGCCATATTTTCAATAGAACTGCTGGAAATAGCGACTGCCGGTTCTCTGAAAAATAATTAGCAGCAGACCGTGATGATCTTTATTTCTTTCGATCTTCTACTTTGATCTCAAAAACAATATGACCCCAACCGCCGCATTGTACGCCTACATCAAAGCAGCCTGTGCGCTTGAAGCGCATTTCGTTCGGATCAACACCGGATAGAATAACTCATGCGCTCCGAAAATGAGTTTTGCCATAGGCTCTAAGGCAAAACAGCATATCTTTTTCGGACTGAGCTTTGTGATGAGATTGCCGACGCCGTCAAAATAAAATTTATCACCGGTTTTGTGATGGCTGTTGCAGCCGTGTGATTCAACCACTTCGATAACTATGGTCTTATTCATCATAGCTTCTGCTTTGGAAACCAAATCCGCATTTCGCTGATTATCGCAGAATAGTTTTGCCTCAGCATCATTATAACCTAGATGTTTCTGCATTAATTTCATTAAATCTTCATTTTCCATATACATCCTCCAGATATTTTATTAAATTTTTATGACGAAAAAAAATGCTGCTGCTTATCCTTTTTAATATCAAATAACGAACCAACAACACTCGGTCGTTCATTCCCTTCACAATAAAGATCAAAACGGAAACCATTATTAATTTTGCTTTTTTTCATTGTTAACGGCCGGTTATAATAAACCGGCCCTTTATACATAGCATCCAGTTTTAATTGGTTTTTTGATTCAAATTCCGGGATATGCATCAGGCATTTTGTAATGCTCATGTAGGACTGCGCGAAACTCCGTTCAAAACCCATCATGCGGGCATAACGCGAGTAATAATGAATGCCGTTATAATCGCCAGTCAGAAGACCGAATTTAAAACCCCCTTTTGATGTTATGGAAAAAACCAGTTCTTCATATTTTTCAGAGAGAGGTTTTATCTTTGACTGGGGCGATGGATTATCTGGATTGCCGAATCGACCGGGGAAAAAATAGGTGTTAAGATTTTCCCAGACCGGTTTACCTTCAACGCTGATAATGCTCACGACATCCATTTCAATACCTTTTACAACTCTTCGCTGCGTCAATATCCGGCAATTGATATCTATAATATCAGTCCGTTCGATGGGTCTATGCTGTATAATATGATTGCGTATCTGCATCATACGTACATATAATAATGGAAATTCACGGTGACCTAAAATAAGCATATGTAGGGGGAAAATCAGAGTTAGGGGATAGGTTAAAGGAGTCGGACAATTTTCATTCTTGTCAAAATATTTTAAAAACTTATTCAAATGGCCGATATTAATCTTATTTGATTTTAAACTGGAGGTCATTGGTGGAAAATTTTCTCTGGGTTTCAAACCCTTGCGCTGCACAGGCAATGCACCTAAATAAATCGGAAGAAGAGATGGACGCTTCGTATATTCAAGATTAATTGTCTCCATGACAAACCTCCTATTTGTTTTTTAGTGAACGCCAGGCTGCATCCGCCAGTTCTTTGATAGCGATATCAATTTTGGTTTTACTGTTCCCTGATAAATACATCCGGGTAAATTCCTGACACGGCCCCATGAGAATTGCCGGATATAGATCAGCGGGCTGGCGGCGTATGCTTTTATTTTCTATCTGTGTTCGAAACCAGTTCGAAACACGCCCCATGAACTCGGAATTCAACTTTGCAAATTCCTCTTCAATGGGATTCATGAATTCCGCATGGCGCATTTGAAAAAGATAGCTAGACCAGTCTTTATTGGCATCAACCCATTGAAGATGGTATTTTATTATACAAAAAATTCCTTTTTCTGCACCAGTTTCTTTTTCGAGTGCTTTAATATAACCGGCCTGATAATCGCGAATTCCTTCAAGATAGATTTCAGCAGCCAGCTGTTCCTTGCTTTTAAAAAGATGATAAACGCTGCCAATACTGGCATGTGATCTCTTGCAGATATCGGTCAAGCCGGTGTTATTGTACCCGAGTTCGTTAAAGCAAAGCAATGCTGCATCAATGATCTCTTTGCGCCGTTTTTTTGTTTTTTTGTGTATGCTGTTTAATGTTTTCATAATTAGAATTATATTTTAGAATATAATTCTAATTATGATATTTTGTCAAGGTTTTTTCTAGAATTTCCAAAAGAAATCTCAAAAATTACATTCTCCCAGCCGCTGGAATTAATACCTACATCATAGCATCCAACTCTACTGAGCTGCATTTCATTTTGGCAAACTCCTGCATAAGCAAGTTCCTGAGCGGTAAAAATTAATTGTGATACAGCGGAAAAAGTGAAAGCACATATTCTTTTCGGACAGAGTTCCGTTATCAATTGCCCCAAACCGTTAAAATTAATTTTGTTCCCTTTTTATGTTTACTTAATTCAGGAAATTTTCCTTGATATTATAAAACATATACGCATCAATGCATTCCATGGATGATATTACAGTATTGATCGAACGCCTCCTCGCCGGTCCGGCAGAACCGGAAAAAGAATTCGTGACCCTGGGCCGCACCTACGGCGATTGCTATAGTCACGCCGTCGGCTTTGTTGACCGCTTTTCCACACTGGAACAGGAGGGTGAGCCGGTCTGCATTTGCACCGAGGACCGCGGCATTATTGCCGCCGCAATGCTCTCGTCCCTTGCCGGCGGGCCGGTATGCATCCTTCCCTATTCGCTGTCGCCGCAGGTCCTTTCCGAGATGCGCGATATCATGGGGTTCCGCTACGCTATTGTTGACAGTCCTTTCGAATTGCCGGATGGTGTTGTCGGTATCCTTCCGGAGCGTGGCGAGTGGCCCCCGGCGACGAAGCCAAAGGAGGCGGATGCGGTATTCATGCAGCTTTTCACCGGCGGCTCAACGGGAAAGCCGAAGGTCTGGTCAAAAACAGCGGTGAACCTCTTTGCGGAGGCAGCCTATCAGGCGGAAAAATACGCCTTTAAAGGGAGCGACCTGGTCGCGGCAACGGTGCCACCTTATCATATTTACGGGCTCCTCTATACCGTGATGGCGCCCTTTCTTGCGTCGGCCGGAGTCCTTCCCGGGACCTATGTGTTTCCCGGTGAGATCGCGTCAGTTCTACAGAAAAGTTCCGCCACCATCCTGGTGAGCGTGCCGGTGCACTACCGGGTGCTAAAGGCAACGAAGATAACCGCGCCGAAGCTCCGGCTCGCCTTTTCGTCGGCAGGGCCTCTCGACAGGGACGATGCCGCCGCCTTTTACCTGCAGACCGGCGTCGGGCCGGAGGAGATCTATGGCTCCACCGAAACAGGAGGGATAGCCTGCAAGTCCTCAGCTACGGGCCGTGACGAGCTTGAGCCCTTCGAATGCCTTGAATGGAAAATAAGCCATGACTGTCTCTGCGTCAGATCGCCCTTCGTGTCCCCGGACCTCCCGACGGACAGCAAGGGCTTTTTCACGACGGGCGACCGCGCGTCCATCGCGGGCCCCGGACACTTCACCCTTCTCGGCAGGGCCGACGGCGTGGTGAAGGTCGGTGGGAAAAGGGTCGATTTAAATGACGTGCAGGACAGGATAAAGAGGGTTCCGGATATCCGTGATGCCTGTGTGATATCCATGAGCGGACGGAGGGGCAGGGGAACGGACATTGCCGCCGTTATCGAAACCGATCTGGACGAGGACAGGGTGCGCACAATGCTATCGGGAGTGCTGGAACAGTACGCGGTGCCGCGGCGGATACGGATTGTTGCAACAATGCCGTCCACTTCGACCGGCAAGTACGACCGCGAAGCAATCATGAAATATTTTGATGCTGATCAGGGATAAAGGGGGGAGTTATGGGTCAAAAAACGGTATACATGTTCCCCGGGCAGGGATCACAGTCGGTAGGAATGCGGAGCAAGCTCGGGGCCCTGACCTCGGAACAGAAGGAGCTTTTCAGCGCCGCCGATTACATCCTCGGGTTTCCCATGAGCGCCATGATAGACGAGGGACCTGACGAGGAACTCACCCGCACACCGAACACCCAGCCGGCCCTGCTTGTCATGGGCACCGCCTTTGCCATGGCCCTTGACGGCCGCGGCCACCGGGCTGACGTCGTTATGGGACATTCCCTCGGGGAGTATACGGCACTGGTGCATGGCGGGGTTATCGACTTCAAGGACGCGGTAAAGATAGTTCGCCGGCGGGGTGAATTGATGGAAAAGGCGGTAAAGAACACCCCTGGCAAGATGGCAGCGGTCATCGGCACGGAACGGGCGAGGCTCGAGGCGATACTGTCAGAATGCTCAAAGGAAGGCGTGATCGAAATAACCAACTTTAACTCGCCGCAGCAGGTGGTTCTTTCCGGCGAGACCGCGACGGTCAGCTGCGCGGTGGAGATGATAAATGCGGGGGGGTCGGGAAAGGCGGTGGAGCTCAATGTGTCAGCGCCGTTTCACTCGTCCCTGATGAAGCCGGCGGCGGAGGAGTTTGAAAAATTCCTCGCGAATTTCACCTTCAGCAGGCCCCGGGTGGAATTCATTGATAACGTCACCGGCGCCATGGAAAGCGATCCGGACAACATCAGGAAAAAGCTGGTAGAGCAGCTGTCAAGCCCGGTCCAGTGGGAAAAGTCTGTGCTCACCGCCTGCGGCGCCGGTGCGTCGACGTTTGTGGAATCAGGTCCCGGCACGGTCCTGTCCGGCCTGGTTAAGCGCATTGTCAGAGACCAAAAAATAGTTAACGGCGAGAAGCTCCTCAAAGAGTCGTGATTCATCCCTCGTCTTTGTCGGACGGTCCATCCTTTTCTTTATTACCCAGAAATTCATCTATGTTCTTCCGGTGATTGAATATGATGAAGAGCGCCGTGATGATCGAACCGGCAATCGCCGCCGGTTTATAGCCGAAGGCAACGATGGTCCCCAGCGCCAGAGCCGCGATCATGGCGAAGGACGCGATGAAGGGTGTCCGCTTCACCAGGTATACCGTCACCCACACGATCGCCGCAAGAAGGGCCGCTGCGGGAGTCAAAGCTGCCGTAAACCCGAGATAGTTGGCCACACCCTTGCCTCCATGGAACTGGTGAAAGCAGGGGTAGCGGTTCCCCACGACGAGGGCGAGACCAGCCCAGGGCACCTGGCCCGGGGTAAGGGTGTAAACCGCCAGGAGGGCGACCGCCACGGCCCTTCCCACATCGAGAATAAGCACGACCGCGGCCCACACGGGCCCTGCCAGGCGGTACACATTGGTGACACCGGCGTTGCCGCTGTGGCTTTTCCGCGGGTCCCCTTTTCCGAGAAACATGAACAGGAGGATGGAAAAGTTAACCGATCCGGCAAGATAGGATATTATTAACAGTAATATAAGTTTCATAATTGCATGCAATGCCCGCGTTTGAAATATTCAAGATCCAATAATATAATCCGGATATCATGTCCGCTATTTTTTATCAAACATATTTATCAGTGTGAAAAAAAATATGTCATATTTTTCCCTGCATGACACTGATATATTATATGATGTTTTGAAAAGTAATTGATTAAATTAAATATTTTTTTGATATTGCTATCAAACATTTATACATTTCATGTTTAATCATAGGAGGTTACAATGAAACGGTTTATCGTATTTTCAATTTTATTTTTATTTTTATTAGGATGCAGAACATTTGATGTTGTTGTAAAAGATGATAATTATAAGAAAGCAACGATTGTGTCCGCTGACATGTGGCACAAGGTAATAGACAGCAGAATTGATAATCAGCGGGTGCTCTATGAAAAGGAAATAAAAAATGGCAAAGTGTCTATTCCATCGGTGACTTTTATTTTTTCTGCTACTTTAAATCCCGTGTGGGGATACAATGGCGAGGACATCTTGAAAGATGTGATACTATTATGTGATAATAAAAGTATTAATGTGAAATTAATGGATTATAAAAAAGTAATACAGAATACATCCATAGGTGCTCAGAGTTACGACACCACCGGAAAACCTATTGGAGCGACTAACATTGTCTCTTCAGGCATGTTGTCGGGTAAAGTCTTTCTAACAGCCGATATCCAGAAAGCAATCATGAAGTGTCAATCATATTCGATGCGATTCTATGTCGGAAGCAATCCGCTGACGTTACAGGCGACTCCTGAACAACTGGCTGCGGTTAAAAAATTCCTGCAGGTTGATGCGACAAATATTAATAAAAGTAACTTAGATAATATAAAACCCCGCTTTTGAGGAGTTGGGGTCATGTCTGTTCATATAATTGCATTTAGTGCAATAACTATTAAGTTACAACAATCGTAAAAATATGGCCCTCCACGACAGCGTGGAGGGCTTCATGTTTTTTGCCATCGAGTGTAATTGTGCTGCGATCCTCGTCTATCACTTCAACGGTTGATTTCCGCCAGGTCTCAACCAGGTGCAACCCTGACGCCTTTGAGACCGCTTCCTTTGCCGACCAGACCCGTAGGGACGCCTCCATCTCTCCAAGTGGATGACCCTTGACCAGGGCGATTTCTTCATCATGCATATAGTGGTTCTGGCCCTTGAGGACCCTCGGTGTGATCTCTTCCACGTCGATGCCGACGGGATGCTCCGAAACGGCTGCCACGGCAAAGCGCGAATCGTGGGAAGCGGTGCAGTGCAATGTATCGCTACCGTTTGTCAGGGGACAGCGCGGCCTACCGTCGGGATGGATGGTCGTGATGGCCTCCGGCGATGTGGTCATGTCATTGCCCGATAATCTTCGTGAAAGCTTCTTCAGTGCAAGGCGCGCCGAACAGAAGGTGAGGCGCCGCTTTTCCCGCATGGACATGAAGCGCTCCCTCTCCGGGCCGGAGAGGATCTTTTCGCACGGCCCGGTGATGGCGCCGAGCTCAATCACGGCCATGTCCAGGCACCGTTCGCGGATATTCTCCAGGGAATTATCTCTGCCGTCCATGATCCATTGCGGGGGATGGAGGGACCCGCCGCTCACGTCTCTCATGTGGAGGCCGCGGACCTCTTCGCACAGGCCTCCGCCGGTGTCATATATCCATAGGTTGAATATCAGAAGACCGTCATCGGCCGAAACGGGGGTTACCCTGCATATATAGGTCTCGCCGGGCCTGGTCATTTTGCGGATGATCCTCACGTCAATATGGACCGGAAAACCCACGATGCCGCAGTACCGCTGCCCCCACACGCAGGCCGCGTGAAAGGACGCGTCCAGGGGGAAGGGGGACCCGAGGGGCTCCGCCGGGGCCTCCGCCGTGCCGCCGTTCACCAGTGCTATGGCGCCCTGTTCTGATATCCGGAGTTCTTCAATGTTCTGATAGGCCGGCAGGAAAGGAACCAGGTCGCGGTAAATTCCTTCTTTTTCAGGATGAAAGCATATTCCTTCAAGACCGAGGGTGACATCAAGGGGAAGCCCGGATGGGGCTGGATAATTCCCGGGGAATCGGAGCGACACGTGGCTGACGGCGCGGGTAATTGAGGTCGTGCCCTGCTTCCTGACGGTGATCAGTTTTGAAATTATCTCATTGCCGTCACCTGTTACCAGCTCATTGAAGGCTTCGAGGGTTGTCGTATCCGGATCAAGAAAAAGGAACTTGTTGAAGTCCGCGCCGGTTATGACACTCACGTCCAGCCCCGGGACGGCGGCACGGGCCGATCCGGCCAGGACCCGCATGGCCTCCACAGCCGGGAAAACGGCTCTGCCGTTGGAAATATGGTCGCGCAGGTACCCCGGCACCGGCAGCGACAGGGGGAGCCTTGTTTTCCCGCTTATTTTGGGAAGGTCTTCCATAGGTGGACTGTTTTCTCATCCACTGCAACCGGCACGCCCGCTTTGTTGAGGGCGCAGTGCCTGGTGAAACCGCGGCAGATAAGTTCGCCGGTCTCGGCGTGGGTGATGAGGTAGTCGAATTTCAGCTTAACCCGCTCAAGCTCTATGGGCCGGGTGTGTATCCATATGAGGTCATCGTAGTAGAGGGGCTTGTGAAAGGTGATCCCCAGGTCTATGATGGGATATACGAATCCGCTGTCTTCAATTTCTCGGTAGGGGTACGCAACGTCGCGCATGAGGGACGCTCTGCCGAGCTCGAAATAGCGCAGGTAATTGGAATGGTACACCACCTCGGAGCGGTCGGTGTCGGCGTAAAGGGTCCGGTGCTGGCACCGGTGCCATATCTGGCCGCTGGTCTTGTCCAGCACAAAGTGGCCGTCTCCGCCGTATTGTTCCGGAATAAAGGGCTTTGGTTTCATGCTACATCCCCCTGAAGACTGCGCAGCAGTTGGTGCCGCCGAAGCCGAAGGAGTTGGAAAGAATGATGCTGTGGGCTTGACGGCGTGCCTCGTTGGGGACCACATCAATACCGTCCATCTCCGGATCGGGGATATGGTTTATCGTCGGGAGGATGATGCCCCGCCGCATTCCCTCAATGGCGAAGGCCGCTTCGATGGCCCCTGCGCCACCCAATGTGTGGCCAATCTGGGACTTGTTGGATGATACCGGCATCTTCTCCAGGTGTTTGCCGAACACTTCCTTCAGGCATTCCACCTCGGTGATATCGCCCTTCGGCGTTGACGTGCCATGGGCGTTGACGTACTGGATGTCCCGGGTCTCCAGTCCTGCATCATCGATGGCCATTCGTATACAGCGCACGATAGTGTCTTTGTTGGGCCGCGTGAAGTGGTAGGCGTCGGAGTTCCAGCCGATCCCCAGCACCTCCGCCTTTGGCACGAAGCCATGGCGCTCGATCATTTCATCGGCCGCCAGGACAAGGACGCCCGCTCCCTCCGAAAGTACGAACCCCCGCCGGTCGGCGCTGAAGGGTCTCGATGCCTTGGTGGGGTCATCATAGGCCCGATCGCCGTGTTTGATCTTGATGGTAGCGTTCATGTTCTCGAAGCCGTGGATAATTTCCGGGATGATGCAGGTGTCAACGCCGCCGGCCAGAACAAAATCGACATCGCCATCACGTATCATCCGGGAGCCGATGCCGATGGCATAGTTGCCGGAGGCGCAGGCCCCTTCCGGCGAGAAGATGGGCCCCGTGTATCCCAGGAGCATCCCTGCCTTGCCGGAAGGAAGGTTTGCGCACAGGTTCGGCAGGAGATAGGGGCTGATCTTCAAGGGACCGTGGTTGACGTAGTTTTCCATGGCAACACGGTAGGCGTCGGAGCCGTTCAGTGCTGAACCGATGAGGCAGGCGGTGCGGGGACCGGTTTCCGGGTTGATTTCAAGCCGGGCGTCCCGTATGGCTTCCTGACACACCGCCATGGTGAGAAGCACGAAATCGGCGTTCCAGTTGTATATCTCCTTTTCGTCGGCAAAATCAAGGGCCCGGGGGTCCCAGTCCGGGATTTCGCCCACAACATTGCAGGCAGTCTGGACATGGCAGCGGGTCACGGTCCTAAAGCCGGCCTCGCCGCGCACGGCGCGCTCCCATGACGATTCGAAGGTGCTGCCGAGGGGTGTCGCAGCCCCATACCCGATGACATAGACACGTCTGTTTTTTGGTGCTTTCATGTTGTATTGTATGGTTTTCCTGATGATAATTCTCATCAGGAAAATTATTATTTAAGAAAAACAAACCATTAATAAGAAATGAAGGAATATTTAACAACTATATTTTTACGGCATATCTGGCCGGATATCAACCGGTCCGGGTATAATCAATTCATGCTCCGTACTGATCCGGAGATCGATAATTGCTGTTATATCACCGGTATGACCGGGTGCCTTTTGAGGTAAGTGTGTTTGATTGGATACAACCCTGTGAGCAATCCCGGTTTTTTCAGTAGGCCACGCAGAGGAGATATGCATTAAGGTCGCAGGTGAAAAGGCTCCAGTTGATCCAGAAAGAATCGCCGGGTAATGGATTGGGGGCATTGGAATTTCCGATCTGGCCGAAGAAAGCGTTGCCGCCGGTGGTCCATGGGCCGGAGCCGCCATTACAGGAATTGCCGGCGCTATAGGTGCCGGCCAGGGTGCTCCCGTTCCACCACTCCAGACCTCCGCCGAGGACCGAGGCCAAGTATAAAGACGTATCTATTGAACCGTCCCACATCAGGGTCCAGGTGCTGGAAATGGTATTCGCCCCCCCGCCGTCAACCACGGGGAGTCCCTGGTATGCTACAGGCACCAGGTCGCGGATGTCTAAGGATAAAGTCGAAAGGAAAGCCTGCACCACCGTGGTTCCCGGTGGGGGCGCTATCGACTGGCACAATGCATCAGCTCCGGCCCTGTCGCCCAGGTTGCCGTTTTGTACTATGGGGTAGCTGTAGATATAGATAACCGTTGGCGCTGGTGCTGGTGCCGGATCAGGATTATTATTTAACATGTTCAATAATAAGAGAGGATCATCCCCGTTATTTACAATCAAAGAGTTTCTCTCACAGGTTATAAAACCCATTGCTCCACAGAGTACTATAAGTATTAATATTATTCTTTTCATACCTAATACAATAATATATCGACATTATGCGTAAAGTCAAATAATACTTGGTACGATTGTAAATTATTATCCAGGGTGCCGTAGTTGACATAATGCCGGCCGGAGAGTCGTTATTCTTCTGAACCGGTTTTTTTGAAATACCGGATGCTCTGGTTGAGAATGTCTGCCTCATTCCGCATGTTTTCGGAGTTGGCCGCCATCTCTTCCGCCCGTGCCGCTATGTGCTGGGTCGTTTCATTGATAACGCTTACTGCTTTGACGATCTCATCCGAAGCCACCATCTGTTCATGGGTCGCGTTTTCTATAGCGTCGGACCTCTCCTTGATGCTGTCCATTTCATCCACCACAGTAGCCTTGGTGCTCAGCTCGATTTCCATGGTGTCCGATATCTCTTTCATCATGGAACTGATCAGGTTGAAGCCGTCAATGATGGCAGCGATGGTCTCCACGGTGTCCCGCACGTTAAACAGGCCTTTTTTTATCTCACTGTTGTTCACCTTAATTAGGGAATCGATCTGTTTGAGGCTCGTCGCAGTCTGGTCGGCCAGTTTAGAGACTTCATCTGCGACTACGGCGAACCCCCGGCCCGCCTCGCCGGCGCGCGCGGCTTCAATTGATGCGTTCAGTGCCAGGAGGTTGATCTGTTCGGATATATCATCTATTATTTTTATTATGTTCATTACCTCGGTTGAGCTGCTGTTGATTTTCATCATCGACTCGTTCATATCGTTGAGCATCTCCTCTCCATGCTTGGCCTTGCCCATGAACTCGTCCGTGTTTATCTGCGTTTTTCTAACCTTTTCACCCATTGTGTCGATGATCCCGGTAAGCTCGTCCACCCGGTGCACCATGGTCCTGAGGCTTATATTCTCCTCTTTGACCCGTTCTGATATATTGTCGAAGCCGGAGGAGAGCTCCTCGACCGTGGCCATAATTTCCTCTGCCGATGTGGCCTGGGTGTTGGCATTATCGGAGAACTCGCTTATGGTTATGGTCATCTCATCTGACGATGAAAAGAGTTCGTGCGACAGCGTCATCGTTTTCATGACGACTTCGTTGATTTTCGCAATGAAAAGGTTGAACCAGACCCCCAGGCTGTGCATCTCGTTTTCCGTGTTTGCCAGGTAAACCTTGCACTGTATGCATGTTTTATACTTATTTTCCACGATGTATTTACATAACACTTCCTTGCCAAGGCGCTTGGCTAAGGAACCGATCTCAAAAAAGCAGAAACCGTTTCGCTTGTCATATTCGATATATTCGTCATTATGCTTGTGATAGACCTTCATGGATGATTTTTCAGACGTCGGGTAGCGGACGGAGAGATCACCCAGAGCGCCCTTGCCGAAGGATTCCATGAAGGTGGCCATGGACCTGTTTATGTCCCGCGAAAGGAGGAGGGCGATCATAACGGAAAATGCAATGAAGATGCCGCCGATGACAAGATAGATGATGATTGTTCTTGTTATCGCCGCGAATGCCTCACTTTTTTCAATTTCGATGAGGAACATCCACTGGAAATAACTGAGCCATTTCCATATGCCGATTACTTGTCTCCCTTCATGGTTGGTATAGATGTCATGGCCGGCGTGGCCGCTCTCCAGGCATGCTGACACGCTTTTTACCAACTGCCTCGAATCCTGCTTCAGGAGCCTGTACCCGGTATACCGGCCTGCCTCGATATTGGTAATATAATAATCATTCAGTGCGGCAAAGGTTTTTTTGTACTCGTAATCCCTGGATGAACATATGACTTTTCCGCTTGCATCAAGAATGAAGGCGTTCCCGTTTTTTCCGAGATTAATGATGCTCAGAGAATCGTCCATGACATTCATATTAATGGCGCAGATGATATATCCGCCTGGCGTTCTGTTTGGGCCAAATACCGGGAAACTTACGGGCTGGACTATGGCCTTTTTGCCGTTATGGTTTTCGATGTATGATTGAAATAAATGTATGTCTTGCCGTTTCGGTATCTGGCTGAACAGGATCTTCTCCAGGACACCGCGGCGGTTGTCCGACGAGACGCCGATGTTTCCCTTGATGTCGATAAGCATGATCCAGGAATACGTGCCCTGGTCGTACATCACTTCATCGATATATTTCTTCAATGTGGCATAGGTGTTGGGGTTGAGCCGTCCCCCGCGGTCGAGCTGGATAGCAGACTCGACGATTATCGGCACCTTTGAGAGTTTTTCAATGTGCTCGGCGCGTCGCTCCATCCAGTATTCGATGAACTCAAACTGCTTGGTCGCGATTTCGCTGTAATTTCGCAGAACCATGTCCTGAATCCAAGATCCGGTCAGAAGGTAGTTTACGGCTACGAAAATTAGGGATATGAAGAGGCAGACCGTCAGGAGGACGTATTTGACTTTATTGCGGATGCTGATGTTCTTGATCCGATCGTATAAGCGTCTAAACAGGTTCATGACGTGCCTCCCCGGATATGGAGCGATATCTCCCTAGTCCCGACCTTTATGGCAGCTGTGGCATCCCTGGGGCCCTGCTGTGCGGCGATGACATTCATGGCACTGCTGGTGGAATGCGGCCTTGAGATTGACAATGGCACCCTCGTCTTTTTTCTTATGGCACGCGGAGCATTTTTTCATGGACCCCAGATGGTGGCAATCAATGCATTCGGTGTTGTATTCCTCCACGTGGGCCTTGTGGTTGAATTGTATCTGCGGCAGCCGATGCCCTGTTTTGTCCAGGGGGATAATGTCTTTAACATTCTGATATTCGGATTTGACACCGGCATGGCATTCCTGACATCGTATCGGGCCTCCCTGTTTCTTATGGCAGTCTTTGCAGAAATAATGGAGGATCACCATCTTTGATTTGCCCATGTGGCAGGCGTCGCATTTTTTCTTGTTTTTTTCCTTGCCCGCGTCATGGTGGCACACGTTGCATTTCACATCTGCGCCTTCATGGACCCTGTGGCTTTTCTTGTCAAAGATAAAGGTTTTTCCATACATCATCTCGATGTCTTTGTAAACCTGCTTTTCTTTCTTTTCGATGTGGCATTCGTTACAGTGGATCGGGCCTTTGTTTTTATCCGTATGGCATTTAATGCAGAAGGTGTGGAACAGTTTTGCCCCGGCGAGGCCCTTGTGGCAGAAGGCGCATTTTTTTATCCGTTCATCATTGCCGGATTTATGATGGCACGTTACGCATCTGATGTTCGATTTCTCATGGATGCTGTGGGACATTTTAACGCGAATGGTGGTCTCCAGGGTCTTCATGCCCCGGGCTGTATCAGCGTCCGTGTAATAGTCATTGACGCCGGTAATGGTCACAATATCGGTACCGCTCTGATTGTCGGAGCAGGCTAAGACGGGTATGATAGTGATGGCTATTATTAGTATAAGAATACAGTGAATACAACGTCTATTGTATCGATAGGATATAATCATAGATTTTTCTTGTTGGTGAATTGGTTTAATCTATAATGATAATAAGGAAAGAGTCAATGACTTTTTCTCATGGAACGATATCCTGGTGCAGTTTTACATGGGAGTGCGGGTATTTGTTTGTGAAACTTATGATATCGTAAAGAGCTTTTACATGCTGATATTGTGCCGAAATATTATTTGACACAACAATTTGCCTCATTATGCTTATTGCAGAGGAGTTGGTCGTGACAATGAACGGCCGTGAGCCGATGGGGTAACAGGATGTTCGGCATAAAGGATATATATATCTTCAGCGTGGTTTTCATCGGATGCGGGATGTTCTCTCTTGGGCTTGGTCTCAAAGAATACCTCCGCTGGCGTATTCTCCTTCGCCGAGGCGTGAAGACGCTGGGAATTGCCCGGGTTCACACTGATGACGATGACTGTGTATTGTTAACGGCAATCTTTACTGATGATAGCGGGAGATCCTTCAAAATTTTCTCCAGAGGCGGTGATTCATCATGGGCCGCCCTTGACGGTCGGGAGATCGATATACTGTACGAGCGTGGAAGGCCGAAGGAGGCGAGGATGGTCGTGGACCTGGAACTGCGGACAGGCCTGTCTGTTTACTGGTTCGGGGTACTCTATTTAGGGATAGGCGCCGTGGCCTTGGCACTGCACTTTTTTGGCATCGAGGTCCTGACTGAATAGAGTGCTGGTTTTAGACAATGCCAAAGCTATATTCCCACACGTCACCGTTCAGCAGGCCGCGCTGATAAAAAATAGGGGTGTGCAAGCGAAATCCGGTATCGTCACTGAATTCCACTATTCAATTGTTTATTTACTTGATCATTTATCATGTTTCTGGTATCCTATTGATACAGGTTGAAGATTATTATGCTACAGCGGTTTCGATATTTATAAACAACTACGGTAATATTTGGTGACGGTCCGGGGGGTCGAATGATGGATCTGTTAGAAGAAAAAATAAATCGCTACCTAAAACGAACCCCATTTACATTTTCACGCGACTTTGAATTGCAGTTCAAAGACGATTATTTTCAAAAATCGATTGGCACCATACGGGCTGCTCTGCTGGTGGCGCTGGTGCTTTACGCCGCCTTCGGTGTACTCGACTATATCCTCGCCCGGCACTCACTGTTTAACTTGTGGATCATCAGGTATGCCATCGTCTTCCCGGTGATGATCATCGCGTTTGCAGCATCCTATCTGCCCGTATTTAAAAGAATAAACCAGCTGGTTATCTGCTGCGTTGTCCTTGCTGCCGGTTACGGCATAATTGCCATGATCATCGTTTCGATTGACAGGGAAATCAGACTGTATTATTACGCCGGGCTCATGCTTGTAATCGGCTGGAGTTATACCCTTGCGCGTTTGCGGTTCAGGTATGCGGTGGCGGCCTGCTGGACCCTGGTCGTGGCGTATTCGGCAAGTGAGTTAACGTGGCATCATGGGCCGTCGGCGCCGAATCTTCTCAATAATTTAATCAATAATAACTTTTTCTTCATATCGGCAAATATAATCGGGATGATGGCGAACTATTATATCGAGGCGTACTCCCGGAAGGACTTTCTACAGCGGTTGTTGATTGCCACCAAGCAGGAAAAGATACAGGAGGAACGGAAGGAGCTGCTCGACAGGAATGAAACCATGACGATGGAATTAAACATGACCAGAATCATACAGCAGCAGCTTGTTCCGCGGGATTCTCCGGTGAATGGCATTTTTTCTCTTTATAAACCGATGGAGGCCGTGGGTGGTGATTTCTATGATTTCATCAGGTTCAGGGAGCCGCACAAGATCGGCATTTTCATCAGCGATGTATCCGGCCACGGGATGCCCTCTGCTCTAATAACCGCGATGATCAAGGTAATACTTCTTGAATCGAACAAGTTAAAAAACGATCCGGCAAAGTTGTTGTACCATTTGAACGATTTCCTGAACGACAAAACCGGAGAAAACTATATTACCGTTTTTTACGGCGTCTATGATTACCATACGCGAAAAATCGTGTACGCCAATGCCGGTCATCATCTGCCGCTGGTCATTACCAACAAAAAGGTGCGCACCCTCAGGAATGTGAGCGCGCTACCTCTGGCGGTGTTCAGATCCGCGGAAATGTCGAAATTCCACCATTCCCTCAGGAACCAGAGGGACAAGCTGCCGGTTGACTCCAAGCTGTTATTATTCACCGACGGACTGGTCGAGGCGAGAAGTATCTCAAATCCTCGCATTGACTTTTCGTCAATCCTGAATGATGTATTGATGAAATATAGAAATCAGCCAAGCAGGGAGTTCGTCCAATCAGTGTTTGCCGAACTGATGAAGTTCAGAGAGAGTGAAAGCTTTAAGGACGATATCTGCATGATATGCCTTGAATCATCCCCCCAGGCATAGGCCATGAAGCTTATTCAGATGGCATTATAACGCGACGAACTCCGGGATCTCACGGTAGGGCGCGTCCCACCGGACGAAGCCGATCCGGTTTTTCCTGTTCCGGCCGGAAATGGTCGGCAGGGACAGCCGAATGACCGGGACCCTCAGGCGGGGCGTTGACGTGCAGGCGAAGAGATAGCGGTGATTGTGGCCGTGTATGACCGAATGAAATTTGAATTTCTCCAGCAGGTTTCGCTCGATATATGCAGGCCGGTATATCCCGTCATGGCGGTCCCCGGACTCCCTCCACAGGCTTCGGTGCGTTACCAGATGGAGCAGCGCCCCGTTTATGTCCATCGATTCAAGCTTGGACGCAGCCCATTCAACCTGCTTCTTCCGTATGCGGTTTATGCCGATGACGCCGAGGGAGCGGGCCTTGCCCCGATGGGTGCTCCTCAGGGCCACGAATATGTTGTTCCCGCACCGCATGATGGAGTCGTAATCCTCAACAGCTATAATTCCTTTTTGATTGAACACCGGTTCGGTCAGGGATCGATAGCGGCTTCGTGCCTTCCGGTTTGTGTATATGTATTCGCCGATCCAGTCGCCGAAGTCATGGTTCCCCGGCGTGAGCACGACGTGAATACCCGCGTCGAGAAGTACGCGTAACAGGTTTCCCGCTTCCCGGTATTCTGAATCACTTGCATGCTGGGTCATGTCGCCGGCTATGATGACGATGCTGTCCGGATTAAAATCAGGATCAGACGCCGCAACGATGAAGCGGGAGATGTGACTGGATATATTCGCCCCGAAATGGATGTCGGAAATGCAGACCATGATTCACATCGGCTACTTGGTTACCGCACCCGTTGGAACACGAGGCAGGAGTTGCACCCGCCGAAGCCGAAGGCATTTTTGAGGGTAATCTCCTGTTCGAGTTTTCGGGCGCCTTCGGAAACGCAGTCCAGGTTTAGTTCCGGGTCCGGGTTGTAATTTATCGTGGGAAGAATCATGCCTTTTATCATCCCTTCCATGGCGAAGACAGACTCTATACCGCTGGAGGCGCCCATGGCGTGGCCGATCTGGGACTTGTTTGCCGATACCGGCGGAATGGCATTGCTGAAGATTTTTGCCAGAGAATCGAACTCCACTTTGTCTCCGATTTTAGTCGATGTGCCGTGGGCATTGATTGCGTCAATGTCCGCGGGCTGCAGGCCGGCAGAGTTGATGCTTTCGGCAATGCAGCGAGTCACCGTTTCAGGATTGGGGGCCACGAAATGGTACGCGTCAGAGGTCATGGCCCAGCCGGCGATGGCCAGGTCGTATTTCAGGCCGTGGGCCTCGGCGAATTCCCTGGTGGCGATGATTATGCTTGCCGCTCCCTCGGAAACAACAAAGCCGCGGCGGTCCGCAGAAAAGGGGCGGCTCGCGGAGCGCGGGTCTTCCGGCTTGTCCTTTTTTTCCTTGAAGGCGCCGTTCATGGTGGCGAAGCCCGCCACGATGGGCTCTACCAGGGGGAAGTCCACGGAACCGCAGATGACCACGTCGGCCATCCCCTGGCGCAGGAACATCGATCCGATTATCATGGAGGTGGCGCCGGTGGCGCAAGCGGTAATGGTGGCAGTTATGGGCCCGGTCGCGCCGGTTAAAATCGAGACCTTGCCTCCCACCATGTTGATGCAGGAGTTGGGATTCGTGAAAGGATTCGGCAGTCTGTTGTCTTTTACCATCAGGCGGTCCGCCGCTATGACAGCGTCGAGGCCCCCCACAGCGGTGCTGAAGGTGATGCCCACCCGGGGAGCCAGGTCCGGCGTGATTTCTATTCCGCTCTTTGCCAGAGCCCTGTGCACCACCAGCATGGCATTTTTGAATATCGGCGATGTCCAGTGGGCCATTTCCCGCGGTGACAGGAAGGGATAGGGTGTAGTATCTATATCTTCCACCTGACCGGCGATCCGGACGGGGAAATCCTCGTCATAGGGGAAGCGGGTCAGCGTGCCGATGCCGCTTTCGCCTGCAACGGCGCGTGACCACTGGGTATCAAGGTCCGTTCCCAGGGGGGAGACCATGTCGTATGCGATTATTACAGGCTGTTTTGGGTCTGCTAACGGCATTTTTCTTTTGACCCCCCTGACCCCCTGAGGGGGTATGAATAAGGAATTTTGCACTTGTCATCGCGAGGAGTGAAACGACGAAGCGATCTTGAAGATGATAAAAACAAGCGTGTTATATCATATTTTTTTCATGTCAATATCAAGATTGCTTCGCTACGCTCGCAATGACAAGTCATAAAAGTACTATAACCTTCCCGCGTGCCCCCTCGGGGGGACAGGGGGGGTCGTAGCTGTAATCTTACCACGGTATAAACTTGTATAGCTTTGCGAACATCTCGTAGACCTCGATCCAGTTCTGCAGATCCTTGGTCGATCGCATGTGGGCCCGCTTGTTCACCATGACCCAGCTCATATGGGCAGCGCCGTCCTTGCAGGTGGAACAGTCCCTGGTCTCGGAGGTGCAGCAGCGGTGCATGGTCTGGAGGTCAGCGGCCCAGCGAATGAACTCAATGAGGCGTTTCGGCTGGGGATTGCGCTTGTCCAACGGCTTTGTCACCGAGGGGCACTCGTTCCAGCCGAAGGGGCGATCCAGCATCTTTCCCGTTGTTATGATTTCATGGTAATATTTCGACGAGATTACCGTGTCCGGGTATTTGTCCAGCATCTCGTCCATCTCGGTACGGATGGCGGCAAGCTCCTCTTCCGTCCAGGAGAAGCCGTCGACGCCCTCGTCGTTGGAGAGAAGCTGCATGTGCACCTTCAGTCCCACGTCGGCGATCTTTTTTATGATAAGCTCGATCTTGCCGATCTGCTTCGGCGTAATTGTGTAGAGATAATAGGTGTACGGATCCCCCTCATAATTTTTCCGGGAAAGGGTGAAGGTGTCGCGGCCGCGCAGGGTCTTTTCGTCCTCCTCGTCGCCCCAGAGGGATATGCCCACCATCATACCGGGGAAGCGGTCACGCGGCACCTTGATGATGCCGTTCGTGGCGCAGTAGGTGGGGAGGCGCTTGTAGAAGGCCTCGACCCGGTCCAGGAAGAGAGTGGGTTCGCCCCCGATGAGGATGGCCAGGTTCACCCCACGCTCCTTTTCCTTTTCGACGAAGGTTTCCCATTTTTTGATGTCCGGCTCGTCCGGCGATTTTTTATGCTCGTCGGATGAGAAAAAGAAGCACCCCTTGCAGCGCAGGTTGCAGTTGTTGGTCACATCGTATATGGAGCTCCGGATGTTGAGCTTTGATATCTGCTTGTATCGTTCATACCATTCTTTATCAAGCAGTGAACTGACAGTATTCATAGTTTACTCCTCTTTTTTTTCACGTTCCGGGGCGGATAAGCGCGACACGCCTACAGATCGTGGCCCGGCGGCGGTGTCATGCCGTCCAGCAGGTTTTTCCCTTTTTCATATCCCATCACCCAGACCGCGAGATAGGTGTCGACGTAGTCGAGCCATGCCTTGAATGCAGCGGCGTCCGTGGCGTGGCGGTAAAGCCGCGCCGTGACCACGGCGCTGCCGGAAGCGTAGTGCCTGCAATCCGCGCAATCCGTATCCGGGACGCAGCAGGACACGCTCCGGTCCCAGGAAAGGTCTGCCCGGTACTGGCGGAAGGACCTGCCCAGGCCGATATCGGTGGAAGGGTTCATCCGCGGATATGAGCACGAATACAGGTCGTGCAGGCCAAGGGTGTTCGTGTGCGCCACCACGTTGTAGGGCGAAAAGAGGACATGGTCCGGGTATTTCACCAGGACGTCCATCATTGCGGCCCTTGCCCGGGCCAGGGTCCCGGCGTCATGACGGAGCTTTCCGGTATATCCCACGGGAGCGGAGAAGACGTTGAAGGTGGCCCGGCAACCGTTTTTTGACAGCATTTCCATTACATCGTAAATCTCGTCTATGTTCTCTCTCGTGAAAGTGTAGACCCATACCGCTCGGGGATCGTTCCGGTAGTTTTCGATCTGTTTTGCCAGGAGGCTCTTCGCGTTGCGTATACGCAGGCTTGATTCGTCGTTTCCCCATACGGAGATATGGATCTTGTAGCCCACCGATTCCGGTATACGCTTGAAACCATTAGAGGCGATGCTTCCCAGGGGAATGACGTCATAGCAGGCCTGGCATAGTTCAGGTACCAGGGAGGGCTCGGCGCCGGCGAGGACGACATAGGTTATGCCACGCTTTTTTTCAGCTTCCATGAGAGCGCGCCAGTCGGCGGGATTGTTGTTCTCCCGGGCGAACTGCTTTTCGCCTTCGAAATAGTAACACCCGTCGCAGCGGATATTACAGCGGTTGGTCATGTCGTACGTTGATTCCCTGAGGAAAAAGTAGCGGCGCACTTTTTCCCACCGTTCCCGGACAACCGGGTCAGCAATGATCTCGGAGAATTTCATTGAGCCTTTTCCCGCGTCAGCTGAAGGCTTTTTCGCGTGTTTAACATTCATGGGTGCATCCTTATTATTGCTGTCCACGAGGCTTTCAGCGGCGGGGGCAACAATAAATAATTCTATTTTTCCTTCAACTTTTCTTCTATGTAGTCGGCGATTAATTTTACGTTCTTCAATTTCGGATAGTCATCTTCGTCGATGGAGATGCCGTACTCGTCCTGAAGAACGAGCACCACCGTGGTCAGGTCCATGCTGTCGATTCCCAGCTCGTCGATCAGGTCGACATTGGGATCAAAGGTCTCCGGTGTTACGTCCTCGAGCTTCAGCTCGTCGATGAGAATTTCCGCCACGCGAAATAGTATCTTTTTATCTGCCATCTGTGTTCCTCCTCAGTTGGATAATGCAAGGTTGTATCTATATCAGCAATTGACCGGCGCTGTCTTCATTGATCCGCTGCAGGCTAACTGGCCTCCCACGGTCACCCTGAACTTGTACAGGGCGGGATCCTCCTTTTCAGGCACCGCCGTTACCAGTACCGTATCGCCGGGCTTAATAAACTGCCTGAAGCGCACCCTCGAAATACTTGATATTGCCACCGAACGGCCGTTCATTTTCGAATGTTCCTGTATCGCATCGAAGGCCAGTGCGAGCTGGGCGATTCCGGGAAGTATCGGGGTACCGGGGAAATGGCCATCAAACCATAATGACTCAGGTTCCAGAGTTGTTTCGGCAGAGATTTCGAGCGAGTCCGTCTCCTTCAGATTTTTCAAAAAATGCCAGTTGTTATACATTAGTTAAAAAACTCTTCTTCTGATCTCAATCATTACGAACTGTATATATGTGAATTCTGATTGAATTCAGGGATCATTTGATAGCGGTATTAATAGAATAAAAACCTGAAAGAGTGTCAAGAAAAAAAGGCTACCGGTCTCCGCCGTTTTTTACCGCCAACGCCTCCAGAAGAATACCGCCCAGACAGGGCCATTTCATGACATGAGTTGATACCCTGATCCGGTCAAATCCTGCAGAAGAAAGGACTTTTCGTACTTCCCCTTCGGTGCGGGCATGAAGCCACAGGCCCTGGCGCATGGCATTGCCAATCTGCGTGAAAAGCCTGAAGAGGGACCGGTGGGCTGTTGTGAAGTAGATGGTGCCTCCGGGCCTGATATTCGCTGATAACCGCCTGATCAGTTGCTCCAGGTCCGGAATGTACTCAAAAGACGAAAAGGCGCAGATGCTGTCATAGGTTTCTCCCGTTTCGATATCCTCACCATCCCGGTTTTTGCAGATGATGTTGGATAGTCCTTCGCGCCTGGCCTTGTCTTTCAGCGCATCCAGCATGTTTTGAGACAGTTCCACTGCGGTGATCTCCCGGCACCGGTACGCCAGGGGAATCGTGTAGATCCCGGTGCCTGCTCCGATCTCGAGCACCCGGTGTTCTGGCGATATGCGCGGGAGATAATTCCTCTCGAAGAGTTCGCGTTCAGCGGCAAAGGCCGGCGACGGACGCGACGCGCACCGTTCGTTGTCATAGGAGCCGGCAATGGCGTTGTAGAAGGCCGTGATCGGATTGGCTGCGTCCGCCATCCCGGCACTTTTCATCATGACGGGACGCCCGATAAGTTCTGAGAGGGAAAGGATGCCGATGTTCCTCTCCTTCAGGCCGTCAATGAGGGCATTGACCTCCCTGAGCCAACGATCTGTATCAAAGCCGGACCGCGGCGCCACGTCATGGAGCAGGATAATGTCACCGGGTTTTACCTTGTTGAGAATTTTCCGCGAGAGGCCGCTGATGCGGCGGTTCCCGGCGTCGCGGCAGCGCAGGCTGAAGTTCACGCAGTACAACCCCGACTCGAGAAGGATGCGCCAGAGGCGCGGGCTCGTGATCCCCACCGGAGGCCTGAAGGCGAGGGTCCTTACGCCGAATCCAGCGAGGAGCGTCTGGGTTGCAGTTATTTCCTCGCGGAGCTCCTCCGTTCCTTTCAGCATGAGAAGGGGGGAATGGCCGTATGAGTGATTCCCCAGGGAATGGCCCCGGGAGAGTATTTCCCGCACCAGGTCGGGGTGAGCTGCAGCGCGGAGCCCGGTTACAAAGAAAGTTGCGGTCACGCCGTGCCGGGAGAGAAGTTCCAGCAGGCACCGAGTGGTTCCCGGATCCGGTCCATCATCGAAGGTCAGGGCCACTGAGCGGCGGTCCCTGCCGCCGCGGCTTACTATGGGAAGAAAAAAACCGAAGCCGGGAAGAAAGGGCGCAATCAGGCAGAGGATAAGGAATATCGCAAGGGGGACCGCGGCAAAACGAAGGTCAAAAAATGCCAGGACCGTGGCGGCCTGAAAAGCACCAAGACCCGCCAGGTGGGCCGGCGCCAGTGGGACCAGTGTGGGACTTTTCCTCATCGTATCATATGCTCCCACAGGGGGCCGGTATGCCCCTGCTTGTGCAGCCGCGCCACCAGGCGCGTGGTGTTGGCGCTGGTGGCGCCGACGAACCAGTTTTCGCGCCCCCCGGCGCGCTCCTCCACGACGCGGATTATTTCCTCGCTTGTGATGCCGCGGGACTGGTAGAAAATCGGTTCAAGCAGGTCATCGGTTTCCGTTATCTGTCCTTCCCGGACTGCTATCTCATGGAGCTCGGTGTGCGGGTAGATTCTGATACCGCAGAAAAAAAAGAGGACCGTTCTGTCCAGCCCCTCGGCGTTCTGGAGCGTCTCCTCAAGGGTTTCCCTTGTCTCCCCGGGGCCGCCCAGGAGGATATAATGGGCGACGTAGAGGCCCGCATCAACGGCTGCCCGGTGCGACGCGAGTACATCCTGCACGCTGAAGGGCTTCCGGTAGGAGGCGAGCATGGTGTCGGACAGTGACTCGGTCCCGAATTCAGCATGGGTCATGCCGGCATCATGGAGCGTTCGGTAGTAATCCGCCGGCGGCTTCGTGGGTGCGAGAAAAGCGCCCCAGGGTATGGCGACGCCCCTGGATTTAAAAGCGCGGGCGACCTCGGCGCTGTGGTCGTAATCGCAGTTGAAGGCCGAATCGGTTATGAAGAAGTATTTTCCTCCCATGCGCTCGAGCTCGAGGGCGGTCTCCGCGACTTCCCCGGCCGGAACGGGCCGCAGGGCGGAGCCTTCGATATGGGGATAGGTGCAGTAAATACAGTTGTAGGAACAGCCGCGCTTCGTCTGCAGGTTGAGTATTCCGCCCCTGGTTGTGTAGAAGTGCGCGATCTCGCCGCCGATGAAAGACCTCTTGAACGGCTCGTTCAGGGGAGGCGGAATCCTCTCTGTGCTCGATCCGGTTATGACACCCGGTATACTGGATGTGTCCACCCCCCCTTCGATCGCTTCAAGGAGGAGGGGGAGACGTTCACCCTCGCCGATGATGCCGTAGTCGGCCTTGAGCCTGGACATCAGCTGCCCGGGGAAGATGGTGAAGCCGCTCCCGCCAAGAATGATCAGCGCCGGGGAAACATTTCTGATCGACGCGATCAGGTCCCGGTACATCTGGACAAAGGCTCTGGTGTCTTGCACGTCGGTATTGTCAATGTTACGGAGGGAGAGGCCTATGGCATCCGGTTTGAAATCCCCGATTATGTCCAGAAGGGGGGCGATTTTTTTACCGAGGTTAATGTCGGCGACTCTTACCGTGTGCTTGCCGGCCAGGGCGCCGGTGACATAGTCAAGTCCCAGGGGATAGATATAATAGGGAACTCTAACGGTATTGGCCGATATGAGCAGTATCTTCATACGGTTTTATCTGGCGGTTATTTCCACGGCGGTCACGCAGGCGCCTAGACCCAGCATGAGTATCCTCCTGCCCTTGATCTGAAGGGCCGTTCCGGAAGCGACCGGCGCCGGCACCATGCCCTCTGTGGCGTAGTGTGCAGCCACGGCAGCGGCGGCTGCTGTTACGGTCCCGAATTCACCGAGGAGGGCCCGGTAATCAATGACCGGGCCGGAGAAGTTCGTTGCTTTCATGAATTCATCAAGCTGCCGCCCGCATGCTTCTTTTTCGGCGCGGGGCATGCCGGCGAAGACTGCGGCATAGGTATCCTTGATGCTGTCAGCACCGCCCAGATTTCGAATAAGGGAAGCAATAGCACCGGGACTGGTTGCGTAATTTTCAAAAAATAGAGGGGTTATGGAGGCACCGGCGGGAGACCCGGTTTTCCTGAGGATAAGGGCGCCGCCACCATCGGCAGGCGTACCGGCATCCCGTACGGATCTGTCAAGAAGGGGTGAAAGTATATCATGGTGTTCATCAGTGCCCATCACCAGCATGGTGTCGCCGTTTCCGGCGGCCAGGGATGCAGCGAAGAGGGCCTGTTCAAAGGAATAGTCGCCGCCGGTTGCGGTAATGTTGGCGCCGGTTGCTTTCAGCCAGATTGCAACCTGGCCGGCCGGCGCGTTATGAACAGACCCTACAAAATCAGTGGGGCTGGTGAACTGCTCGTCTGACTCGTAGAGCTTTGTCAGAAAATCGTAGGTCTCCGACAGGGGACCCCAGGCTGTTCCGAGGAAAATAGCAGCCGGGTCCTGTGCCGCGGCGTTGCGGGCGTCGATGGCCAGAGCCAGGGCCAGGCGGGGCAGCCGCTTCAGGCGGCGCACTTCCCGGGCCGGAAGATTTTTTGATATATCGGCGAGGGGCAGTATTCCGCCGCACGGCTTTCCTTCCTGAAGGCACGTTATCGTCTGTGAAAGGTCCCCGGCGCCGGTAATGCATGATCCTGCAATGATTTCGAAGGATGCTGTCGCCATGCGTATCGGGATCTCGCGGGGCGCCGTGGGATCGCCCAGAACCAGGCAGGCGTTGTTGCCGCCGAAGCCGAAAGAATTTGAAAGCACGGTGCTGATTTTTTTATTCATCGCTTCCAGGACCGGCTGAATCATAAGGTCCGGATCAGGCTCCCTGCATCCGGTGTTGCCGGGAATGAGCCCTTCGCGAATGCCCATGGAGCAAATGACCGCTTCAATGGCTCCGGCTGCGGCGAGGGAGTGACCTGTCGCGCCCTTTATCGACGAGAGGGGCGGGACCGATCCGCCGAAGAGGGCACGGATCGCTATAGCCTCGGCCAGGTCGTTGTCCTTCGTTCCGGTCCCATGAAGATTAATATAATCGATGTTGGCTGGTCTTGTTCCTGCATCTTCAATGGCGCGACGCATGGCCGCCAGGGCTCCGGCGCCCTCCGGGTGGGGCGTCGCCGGATGATGGGCGTCGCAGCTCAGGCCACCACCCAGGACTTCGGCAATAGCTCCGTCGGGCATGGTCTCTGACGCTTCAAGGAGGACCATGGCCGAGCCCTCGGCCACGGACATGCCGCGGCGCGACCGGTCCAGGGGCCGCGATCCCTCCGGGTCGATAAGCTGGAGGGAATTGAACCCGTAATAGGTGAGGCGGCAGAGGGAATCAGCGCCGCCGGCAAGAACGCGGCGGGCCTTACCGGCCCGCATCAGCTCCAGGGCGAGCTTGACCGCGGCGGATCCGGAAGAACAGGCTGTGGTGACGGTGATCATGAGTCCCGGGCAGCGGAGTGCGCCGGCGCAGTATTCAGCCACTGATGACGTGGAATGATGTCGGTAGTGAACCGGTTGTTTCTCCCCTTTTCTGAGGAGTTCTTCGGTCAGCGCCATGCCGCCGGTAGTTGTGCCTATAATGATCGCGTCCGGGACAATATCCCTTCCCGAGAGCGCCTCCCGGGCCGCGGCAAGGGCAAGGCCGTGAGTCCGCGGAGCTGACTGGTCCCACTGAAATGCGGTTATTTCACCGGTCGGGTGCCGGTTGCCCTCCGAAAGGGGGAACAGGCTGAGGGGTTTTATACCGGTGCGGTTTTTCCTCAGGGATTCGTAATGCTCCTGTACACCGTTTCCCAATGAGCTCAGGATACCCATTCCGGTAATAAAAACACGGATCCCCTTCAATGATGCTACCCCTTGCGATTATTGTGGATGTGTTCGGCCAGGGTCCTGAGCGTGGAGAAAACCTTCTGCCCCAGCTCTTTATTGTCTATCTTTATGCTGTATTCCTTCTCTATCATCATTGCAAGCTCAAGTATGTCGATTGAATCGATACCCAGCTTGCCACCCACAAGGGGTTCGTCCTCTTTAAAATCGTCCGGCGTGATGTCGATCAGGTCAAGGGTTTCGATTATTTTTTCTTTTAGTTCGTTGATCAATTGTTCCATTCATGTCCTCTCATGTTTGCCGGTCATGATCCACCAGGTGTATCTGCAGAAATACCGGGTCGTTATATGGGTTTCAAAATCCCGGGGCGTGCCAGACCGCGTCATGCGCCGGGGGATAAAACCGTGACTCTGAAAACAATATCAAGAGAATACATTTTTTTATACCCGGTATGTCAAGATATTTTTATTGACATCATTACTATGGTACAGCTAGGGTATAAAGCCATTGCCGGACAGGATATGATGCCATGTACACAATTGAACAATTAATACCTCATCGCGGAAGCATGAAACTCGTCCAGGAAATAGTCGAGGTCGGCGGAAGCCGGTGTGTTACCGCTGCAACCGTCTCATCGAACTGGCCAACTTGCAGAAACGGGGATGTTAGTCCCATCGTACTTGTAGAACTGGCGGCGCAGACCGCGGGGGTGAGCATCGGGTGGCAGGAGCTTCACAGCAAACGGCCGTCAGGAAAAGTGGGTTGGCTTGTCGGAATCAAGAAAGCCGACTTTTACCGTGAGAGAATAGCGGTGAACACGAGGATTCTGGTGACGATTGAACAAAGCAGAAGTGAAGCATCCTATACGGTAATAACGGGAGAGGCCCGTGTTGATTCAGAGCTTATTGGTAAAATGGAACTCCAAATCTTCTGTCCCGAAAAAGAACAACACCAAATTGAAGGGATATAATCATGAGCGAACCATCGGGAAAGAAAATAGCTATCGTCACCGGCGGGAGCCGTGGCATCGGTAGGTCCATCGCTGTTGAGCTGGCGCGGGACAGCTGTTTCGTTATCGTCAATTATCGTTCCAACGATGACGCCGCGGCAGAAACTCTTGCCATGATCAGGAACGCCGGGGGCGACGGCGAGGTGATGAAGTTTGATGTCGCCGATTCCGCCGCAGCCGACAAGGCCGTCAGTGATATTCTGGGCCGGTTTCCCATCATCGATATCCTGGTGAATAACGCCGGCATCACCGCAGACAACCTGTTTCTCATGATGCCTGAAGCTGACTGGGACGCGGTCATCGACACAACCCTGAAGGGATTTTACAACATGACGAAGCCGGTCTTGAAAAAAATGCTGCGCCAGAAAAGGGGCTCCGTTGTCTCCATTGCCTCGGTGGCCGGCCTTATCGGCAACAAGGGCCAGGCGAACTACTCGGCGGCGAAGGCGGGCCTTATCGGCGCGAGCCGTTCAATTGCCTCGGAGATCGCTAAGAAAGGAATACGGGTGAACGTCGTGGCCCCGGGCCTCATTGAAACCGACATGATCAGGGACGCTCCTATTGAGATGATAAAAAATATCATTCCCATGGGAAGAATCGGAAAACCGGAAGAGGTCGCGAAGGTGGTGCGGTTCCTTTGCTCCGATGATGCATCGTACATAACCGGGCAGGTGATATCGGTCAACGGCGGGATGATGTAGCGTAACTTCCCCTCCCTTGATGGGAGGGGTTAGGGGAGGGTGGTTATCGGTTGTATCACCCACACCCTGCCCTCCCCCATCTTGGGGAAGGAGATATCCAAGAAAAGAGACAGAAATGCATAACATAAAATTTAATTCAATAAGAGTCATCGCAGTCCTTCTTGTATCCTTGACGTTCCTCTCCTGGGGCGATTCGTGGGACCAGATCAGGAAAACTGCGAAGGATATATCCTCGGTGGAAGCGGAATTCGTCCAGAAAAAGCATATGGCGATCCTGGCAAAGCCGCTGGTCTCCAAGGGAAAGCTCTATTTTCAGGTCCCCCGGTCACTGCGCTGGGAATATGTGACCCCTGTCAACAGCATACTGCTGATGCATGAGGGGACTGTCACGCGCTTCATAAAAAAAGGCAATAACATCACGAAGGATTCCTCGGCGCGACTCCAGTCGATGCAGATAGTGCTCCAGGAGATAATCATGTGGATGAAGGGGAATTTCGACGCGAACCCCGGCTTCAGGCCGGAGCTCAAACCGGGGAGGATCATCGTGCTCACGCCGAAGGAAAAATCGATGGCCGCCATTATCCAGCGCATCGAGCTGAAGCTTTCCGACAGGCCCGGCGTGATCCAGTCAGTGCGTATCTATGAGAATGAAAAATCCTTCACGGTTATCGACTTCATGAAGGTGAAAATGAACACGGAACTTCCCGTTTCCCTATTCAAGAGCCTACGATGAGAGCAGTCGCGGTCATAGCATCAAGCATCTGCATCCTTTCCTGCGCCGGACTTCCCCGGATAATGCCTGTTAGCGCACCGGAAGCGGCGGATCTGAAAAAGAAAAGCATGGCCCCATTTCTGAAGGGGAAATGGCGGGTCGTCCATTCCATACAGGGTACCCTACCCGGGGGAACAAAAGAAGACATGATAGGCGTGACCCTTGCTTCGGCGGATATGGGGAAGCTCCACAGCACCCTCCTGTCGATCGAAGGCTTGGTGCTCCTCGACGCGGAATACGACGGCAGGCTCGTCATCAACCGTGGCATCGGTCCCCTTGCGCGACCGGAGCTGGTAATGGGCATGATACAGGACATCCGCCTCATGCTGTTTACACCGCCGGGTATAATGTCGGACGCCGGCGTCCTAAAAGATGGAAATCGCGCGTGCCGGTTCCGATCGGATGATGGCGATGTTTACATAATCATGAAGGAAGCGGGTGATATTGAGCTCCGGGCCTATGACAGGTCATCACGGCTCCGGCGCACGGTGCGATTTATGGATATCCGGCCCGGCGGTCTCCCGAAAATAATCGTGCTTGAGTCGGCGGGCATGATTGGATACTCGCTCCGCCTTGATCTGATCGAAGCAGATAAAGTTCGCTAGAGGCCATTCCGGAAGAAACCAGGGTACCGGCCCTGATGGCAGCGTTATATCAGGCTTCTGAAGAGAACGGCACCCGTATTGAGAATACACTTTCCCCGCCCCGTTCAAACTCAAGAGTTCCCTTGAGCTGAAGCGTCAGGGTTTTCACCAGCAGCAGTCCCAGACCGCTGGGATTTTCTATGTTGAAATCATCGGAAAGGCCCGCGCCGTTGTCGGAAACAGTGAGTATGATTTCACGGTCAGTTTTTTTAAGGCTGATGTTGATATCGCCGGACCGGCCCTCCGGAAATGCGTATTTGAATGAATTCGTCAGCAGCTCATTCGCGATAAGACCCCAGGCGGTGGCGTTTTTCGTGTTTACCCGCAACGGGTCATAGGACTGCTTGATCGTAATGCTTCTTCCCGCTGCGTAGGAATCGGAGAGGAGTTCGACAATGGATTGCATGTACATACCAAGGTCCACCTCGCGCACCGTATCTGACTGGAATAGGAGCGCGTAGAGATTCGACAGGGATCCGATCCGGCCCTTGATGTTATCGAGGACGTCACGCAGGTTTCTGTCCGTAATGCGTTCAAGTTCCAGGTTGATTATGCCGGCTATCATGGCAAGGCTGTTTTTCATCCGGTGCTGCAGTTCCCTTAAAAGGGCCTCCTTCTCGCGTAGCGAATTTTCGAGGGCTGCTCCTGCCAGTTTTTGATCTGTTATATCCCGCATGATCACGAAGAGACGGTCCCCTTCGTATTCAAGGACCTTGACGCTGATTTCCACGTCAATGATGCGGCCGTCTTTTCTGCGATGGCGGGTCTCGAAGCGCTCCGATCCCTTACTGAGCATCTTTTTAATGCGTCGGGCCACCTCCTCCGGATTGAAATTTGCTTCAAAATCCGGTATGCTCATGTTTATTAGTTCGTTATGACTGTAGCCTGTCATCTGCGAAAAAGCGTCATTGGCCTCAAGAATACGACCGGCAGTGTCAAAGATAACAAAACCGTCCAGTGCGGCCTGAAGAAAGGTCGTATAAAGCTCTTCTACCAGCTTGCGGTAGGTAATGTCAGTGTGTGTCCCTATTACCCTGAGAGGCTTCCCCTCAGGCGTCCGGCTGATGATTTTACCCCGGTCCAGAATCCATTTGTATTTGCCGTTTTTGCATTTGAGGCGGTGTTCGCTCGTGTAGAACGGTGTTATGCCTTCAAAGTGCATGTTAAGTTCGGCATTCACACGGTCAGAATCGTCGGGATGCAGACGGCTGTCCCATTCGCTCAGTGAGTCGCCGATTTCATGATCTTCATAGCCAAGCATTGTTTTCCACTGATGGGAGAAGTAGACCCTGTCGGTTTCCGCGTTCCAGTCCCACACGCCGTCGCCAGCACCTTCGAGAGCGAACTGCCAGCGCTCCTCGCTTTCCCGCAGTTTTTCTTCGGTCTCCTTGCGTTCGGAGATATTGACCAGGAATCCCCTGAGTCCGGACGGTTGTCCTTTGCGGATAATCATACTGGAATGGGCCAGTGCAGGGAAGGTGGCCCCGTCCTTTTTCCGGGCGATGTACTCGTTAAGGCCGAGATGCTCACCGTGCATTATTCTTTGTATATTTGATAGTATCCGTTCATGGTCTTGCGGCACGATGATATCATGAATAGATATGCCCCACTCCAGATCTTCCCTGACGTAACCGAAGAGATCCTGGGCGGCTTGGTTTACATAGGTTATTCTGCCCTTTAGGTCCGTTTCAAACACGGTTTCAGGCAATAAACGAACCAGATCGCTGAAGCGCTCCTCGCTCTGCCTCAGGGTTTCTTCAATCTCTTTACGTCTGGTTATATCGATGCCCATGCCGATAAGACATAGTTTGTTTTCGAAGTTGAACATTTTTCCGTAGAAATAATAGGGCTTGCACGAACTGTCCTTTGAATAGAAATTTGCCTCAGCCTCTGATTCTCCGGTATTGAAAACCCGCCGTATACGTTCTGCCACCAGGCTCCGGTCCGGTTCGCGGAAAAAATCAAGTGCGGACATCCCCGCCAGTTCCTCATCGGAGTATTTAGAAACATCTCTAAAATTCTTGTTCCAACGGAGAAATTTGCCTGTATCATCGAAAAGATAAAATAGTCCCGGCAGGCTATCCAGGGCGACGCGGCTGAAGTCCTGTTCTTCTGTTATAATCACCTCTGCTTTCCTGCGTTCCGCCAGGGCGGATTCGAGTTCCTGCTTTGTCTCTTCCATTTCAGCATTTGTTGCCTGGAGCTCTTCGTTTGTGGCTTTGAGCTCCTCTATTGTAGCATTGAGCTCTTCGTTGGCACCTTCATACTCCTCCTTCGCGCGTCTCAGTTTTGCCTCCGAATCAACGAGCCTGGTGACGTCATTTGATATGGATAGTAGAAATTGCTTTCCATCCATCTGTATGAACATTGAATTCATCATAGCATGGGCAACAGAGCCGTCTTTTTTATGGAAATCGACCCGGTGATTGGAGAGTTTTCCCTCGGTCTTAATAATATTCCTGATTTTCTCGCCCTCATCAGTGTGGACCCAGGACTGCAGCATCAGGGGATTTCTCCCTATGATTTCGTCCCTGGTCCAGCCGGTCCATTCGATTCCCTTGTTGGCCTCGACAACGATCCCTGTCTCCATCTCTGTAATGGTAATAGCGTTGGGTGTGTTTTCAAAAATGAGGTTAAGTTTCCCTTCGTTTTTTATGAGTTCCTCTTCCCGTTTTCTCAATTCCCCGTGGGCCGCGTGAAGCTTGAAGGCCATCCTGATGGAAGCAAGAAGGACCGTTTCCCCGGTATTTTTCACCACGTAGCCATAGGAGGTTATCTTTTCTGTTTTATCGACCATTTCCGGTTCGGTATGGCTTGAGAGAAACAGCACGGGAATTTCCATGTTTTCCAGAATGATTTCTGCGGCCTGGGTGCCGTCCATGCCTGAACCGAGATCAATATCCATTAAAATGAGGTCAAGGGAGGGATTTTCTACAGCTGTTTTGATGGCCTGTTCTCCTGAATAGGCGGTGAGAACAGCGTATCCATGCTTTTCCAGCATCCGGGCCTCGGCCATGGCGATGATGGCTTCGTCATCAACGAGAAGGATTGTTTTTGCCAATTTGCCGGCCATTCAGGTGAACTCCTCGGCTGTAAATGCAGTAATTTTATGACAACTTTTTAAACATATATATATCTGCATAATAATTCAATTAAAAAAACAGATGTATAATCCTTTCCTTGATAGTTCAAGTCGGATCGCTGGCTTGAAATACCATGCAACCGGTATCATTTTTTTTATTTCAAAAATACAGGGCATTATATAAATTTGTTAAATGCTTGACACTGACCGGCTCACTATAAATGCTTTGGCCTACTTGAGGAGTGCCATATGAAATTCAGGCTTATCTATCCCCGCTGGGAGAAACTACCGGAGCAGACAACCTTCAACCTGCCGCCCCATGGCCCGGCGGTGATGGCTGCCGCCCTGCCGGATTACGTAGATGTTGAATTCATCGACGAGAACCTCGAGAGCTTCAGCTACGATGAACCCGTTGATTTCGTCGGCATCTCCATGATGCTCACGACCCAGGTGAAGAGGGGATGGGAGATAGCGGACGAGTACCGGAGCCGGGGGAAGAAGGTCATCTTCGGCGGTATTTCAGCCATGCTCCACGCCGAAGAGACTATGGAGCACGCCGACGCCGTGTTCCTGGGAGAAGCGGAGGGCCGCATGGAAGAGGTCTTCGCCGATTTCAAAAAGGGCGGCTTGAAGAAGGTGTATAATTACATTGCCGACCAGCCTTCCCTTGAAAATGTCGGGCCGGCGCGGCGGAGCATCTACAAACGGGACCTCTACTTCTACAAAGGGGTGCAGATGGTGGACCTGGTGCATGCGTCGCGTGGGTGCCGGTTCAACTGCTATCCCTGCGCTGTCGCCTATCTCGGTGGCAGGAAGTTCCGGCCGCGGCCCATCGACAGGGCTATTGAAGAAATTGCCCTCATTGACAACAACCGGCTGTTCGTTGTGGACAACTCCCTGGCCCAGGACACGCAATGGGAGATGGACCTGTTCCGTGAGATGATCCCTCTGAAGAAGAACTGGTGCAGCCACACCATTGAAGATAAGCCGGAGGTCCTCGACCTTGCGCGGCAGGCCGGCGCCTGGTACGTATACCAGGCCGTATTTGACATGTCCGATTTCATCAGGGAGCGCGTCAAGCGCTACCATGACCACGACATCGCGGTAGAGGGTACTATCCTGCTTGGCATGGACAACCATGACGAGGAATACATCAAGCGGTTTATCGATTTTCTCCTGGAGATAGACCTGGACCTGGCGGAATTCACGGTGCTCACGCCTTTTCCCCATACCAAAGCTTACGACGACATGCGCAAACAGAAGAGGATACTGAGCCATGACTGGAACGAATTCAACGCCGGCAGGGTGGTGTACCAGCCGAAGCTGATGAGCCCGGAGCGGCTCCAGGATCTGTATTATTTCGCCTGGGAGAGGTTCTACCGGGACGAGCCGCAGCAGGTCAAGATGTACAAGCTCATAAGGAAGGTCGCGGAGCGGGAAATGGCCCTGGGCACCTACCGGCCGCGGCGGCGTGACCTGATCAGGAAGGCATTCGGCGAGAGCCTGTGACGCTATTTTTCGATTACCACGACCGAGGAATCATCAACCTCTTTAATTTCCTTGTACCCGACTCGGATCCTGTCCATCAATTCTTTGACCTGCGCCATAGTGCGGTAGGGGATCGAGTCAGGGATGCTGTCGAACATGGCTTTTTTATCGAACCCCTTTTCTTTTGCGGTTTTAACAGTGCATTGATCCATTTTCTCTCGGTCCTGAACTCCTTCGGTTGCATCAGGCCGACAATGAGCCATTCGAAATTGACCCGAGCCATGCTTTTTCCGGTCCATTTCTGAATCGGGATGGCACAGAGGGGAGGGAATTTCTCGGCAATTTCGTTTATCTCGAAAATCCTCTGCATGCGGTAGTTGCTGTCTGAGTCTATGACGCCGATCTTCTTGTATATCTTCTCAATGCGTTCTTTGATTTTATAAAAAGCAACCAGGACCTTGCCGCCCCTGCGGCATACTCGCTTCGCCTCGTTTATGGAGATGGTAATGGCCGCCTCATCGGCGCCGTAATCGACCACGCCTGACGAAATGATGATCGTGGAGTATGAATCATCCCTGAAGGGAAGTTTTCCGGCATCGCCTTCGACTATGTTGAGATTATACTTCTTTCTCGGGACTTTGACCATGTCGGGGGTTTATGTCAAGGCCCGTTGCGTTGATGCCCTTGTTCATCAGATACCGTACAATGAGCCCCTGGCCGGCGCCGACTACCAGGACGTCGGGGTTAATATGATCAATAAGAGATTTAGTGGTTTTAATGCCGAAATGCCTGTCTTCTATATGGTCCCACTTCAGGGGAGACAAAGTTCTTGATTTTTTACCACAGGATTTTTTATTGACAAAAGCATATTTTGCAATAAGGATACTTTATCATTTAACAGGATGCAGGTATGAAAGTCAAAAAAGTTCCTCGAGACGGGAAAAGAATGCTCAAGACAACACTGGTGCAGTATGCGGTCAAGGATTAGGTCTCGTTTGAACAAATTCCTTTTCAACGAGGAGGTAACAGTATGGTTTTCCGTGTGAATGCATTGCTTTTATTTCTCTTCATTGCAGCAGCTACAACCGCTGTGGCCCAGCCGATCAAACCGGGGGAAGAGCCGCGCTATAATCAGCGGTTCGGTATCGGGATCCCCGTGGGCCTGTATAACGAAGACCCGATGTACGGTCTCGATTTTCATATCTATCTGGACAAAGGCTTTGCCATCCGCCTCGACGCACCGGTCATTACCAACCAGTATTATTTCCGTCAATCATCAACTGGCATGACGACCTCGCGTCACTGGAGTACCGCCGTTATGCCGTCCGTAGGGGTCATGTGGAAGACTCCCATCTACCTTCAGAGCAGGCTCTACATCGGTGTCACGGGCGGTATAGTGTACGACATCACGCGCAAACGCGGCCCATTTTTTGCCTCCCGTTTCTTCGGTGCCATTGAAATCTATGTCATGAAACACTGGACATTTTTTGTGGAGATGGGCGGCTGCGGAGTCGCCGGCAGGGGAAAGGATATCGATTTCAGGCAGGGTGTTATGATCATAGCCGGCCAGCGCCTCTACGCCTTCTGATTGTGTAGCGGCATTTTCTGGCATAAATCACCGAACCTTGCGGGTCCTGCTTCAGAGGATCCGCGGGCTACAGTACGGCCTTTATGCTCCAAAATCGCGACAGGAGTGGGTCTGCGTCAAGGGAGGGGGCCTTGTAATCGTCTTGCGAACAAGGATTAATCAATGCGCGTCCCATTTCTGGGGCACTTTCCGGATCTTTCCTGTGTCATACCCCGCACCGTTCAGAAGGGTGAGTATCTTCTGATAATCGGCCCCGGGGATCACGGGGGTGCGGGCCATGATCCAGACGTAATCGAGCTTGCTGCGGCCGATTACCGTAACCGAATAGTCTTCCTTCAGATAGATTATCAGGAACTCGGACTTGAAGGGCCAGAGGAACTGCATGTCCCATACCGAGTTTGACCCGGTCTCTCGGATAAAGCCGTGCGGATGATAGGTCTTGACCGGGCCGTTGAATCCGCCCTTGCGGAAGGTGAAGGTCGTTGCGATCGTGCCGTCAGCATCGAGTTTGTAGGACTCGATCGCGTTGTAGGCCTCCTTTTCCAGAAAGGTAGGGATGTTTGCGATCACGTACCAGTCGCCCATGAAACGCTTGATGTCCACGTCGGGCACGGTCCCGAGCGTGGGGGGTGCAACGCTGCACCTCGTGAGCACCAGCACGGACAATGCCATTATTGTAAGCGGGTTTTTTATGCATTTGTTTTTCATGTGATAAAGATATGTATTTTATTAATGGATGTCAACGTCATCCTGGCAATGTTCCAGGGTATTATGCAGAAAGTTATAATTTTTTTGATATACATAAAAGGCAGATATTGTTGTATATTAGATTGACATAATGACTAATATACTTTTTTAATTGGTGAGAACTAAATCAGGGAGAAACCTATGAACATGCATCCGCACAAGTTCTACCTGTTGCTGATAAACCTGGTCGGCGGCGCTGCTGTGCTTGCCAGCTATGTGATCGGCATCATGAACCACCCTGAGGCACGCGGCGCCCTCTGGGGCGAAGTTCCCCGCGCTATCATGCCCGTATACACCATATCGATGTTCACCGCGGCGGCCGGATATCTTGCCTTTACGTATTTTATCATGTTCCGCCTGAACCCGGACGGGGTCACGATCGCCGGTCATTTTTCATACGGCCTGTTTCCCTGGCTCTATGCCCTGGTCCTTGTGCCCTCGGCGCTCTGGATGCCGCTTACGTTCGTCATGCTCGGGAACCCATCGCTCATTACCTGGATAGGAATCCGCGTCGTGCTGGGAATTACCGGCATAGCGTCTCTGCTGCTCCTGGGGGCCCTCATCGCGGTTCAGCCTGCCACGCCGGTGTGGGCGCACCGGCTCGCGGTGATCGGGTGCGCAGCGTTCTGTGTGCAGACCGCCTTTCTCGACGCCCTGGTATGGGCGGCATACTTTCCAACTAACTAGCGGCCGCTGACTCGGCGCGCTGTAGGTAGAGTCTCTCTATATGTATAGAGGATAGTGGTCATGGGTTTCATGCGAAAATTCCTCCGGCTCCTGTATCAGCCTTACAAGTTCCTGGTGCTCATTCCTTTGACTGTGCTCGCAACCTGCTTCTTCGTGCTCCTGGGCGTTGTCATTGTGTTCCTGTTCAATGACCGGGTAGCGCACCGTACGACCGGGGTCTGGTGGTCGCGGCTAATAAGCTGCATCACGCCGATACGGGTGAAGGGAAACGGGAATCGTAACAAGAAAAACATGCGCGGGTTCCGGCCCCGTGACCAGGAACTGATGAGAACAATATCCTTGCCATCGATTATAGGACATTCACAAGCCGGTGAAAAGGTCAGTGCCCGAACAGCGGTCCTTTCGGGCCCAGGTGGCAGGAATAACATCCGAATCCTCGCCGGGTTGTAATGCTAAAGGACTTCTTCCCCAGGGCTTCGGTCATCAAGGGGACCAACCGGTCAAGTTTCAGTCTTGTTGTATCCGGGTATTTTTTAAACTCGGGCCCCAGGGTCCAATCGCCACTGAGTCGCGGAAGATGACCGGTGGGCATATTGAAATTTCCAGTTGCTGTTCCGCGGCCATGACACAGTGTGCAGTTCACAGCGGCATATTTTTTCGGGCGCCAGGACCGGAACACTTCAGCCGCGCGAGGCATCACGACATTTTTCATGTGCACTTTGCGCTGTTCTGTATTCATCACGTCCCAGGTCAAACGCTTGCCATCAGGACCGGCAGGTCCCACCGCCTTGTGGTCGCAGCTGCAAAGCAGCAGAATACAGAGTGCTGTTATACTATTACCTATTAAATCCCGATTATATTTACCACTCATAATCCCTCCATCAGTAAGTATAACCCATATCTGACGGGAAATTTTATTATAAATCAACCAAAAAAAATTATGTTTCAATGCCCCTGGCGAGTCTTTTGTTTTGATGGGGCCTCAAATAAGAAGGGGCGGTTGCAGATATTGAGTTGCGGTATTTTTTGTTGACAAAATATTATTCCGCAATAAGGTTACTTAATAATTTAACAGGATGCAGGTATGAAAGTAAACGAAGTTCCACAAGATGGCAAAAGAACCATGCGCACCAAGATGGTGCAGTATGCCGTTGATGACAACGGCGAATTCGTCAAGGTCGGATCCAATGGCTGGGAGCCGGGATACCGGGCCCTGATAAATCTCCGTGAGGATTTTGATGCCCGCGCCGAGGACGCGAAGGAGCGGGTAAAAAAGGGCCAGACATCGCCCATCGAATATTTCATGCACCGGGCCTACATGGAACTCTCGACCCTGGCCCAGATGACCGGTCTGTCGCAGAGAAAGGTAAAAAAGCATTTGGATCCCCGGGGGTTCGAACAGCTGGATGACGCGACACTCCAGAAGTACGCCACGGTCCTCCTCATTGACCTCGCCACCATAAAGAATTTTAAAAAGGGACTCCTATGAACCATACACTGCGGCAAAATGTCGAATGGACGCATTACCAGGGCGGGCATTGTGAATCGGCCGGCGTCTCGTCATTGGTTACCAATTACGGCCTGGACCTCTCCGAGCCCATGGCGTTTGGCGTATCCAACAGCATCATGTTCATCTACTTCCCCTTTGTCAAGGTATGGGGGATGCCCCTCATATCATACCGCATGATGCCCCGCAGCATCATCAACGGCGTGCAGAAGAACTTGGGAATCCGCTTCTTCACCAGGACCTACAAGGACCAGGATGTCGCCATGAAGGAGCTGGACGATCTGCTGGACCGGGGAAAGCCGGTGGGCCTTCAGGTATCGGCCAGTTTTCTCGCGTATTTCTGTCCTGATTTCAATATGCCCTTCAATGCCCACACCACAATAATTTACGGCCGGGAGGGCGATGAGTACCTGGTGAGCGATCCGATTTTCGAGTATACGACCCGGGTGACCCGTGACCAGGTCCGGAAGGCGCGTTTTGCCCTGGGGCAGAACGCGCCCAGGGGCTACTGCTTTTATCCGGAGTATTTTCCCGAAACGATTGATTACCGCAAGGCGATCAGGAAAGCGATAAAGAAGAGCGTCACCATGATGCTGCAGCCGATGATGCCCTGGGTCGGGATCAAGGCTATTAATACCATGGCGCGGCGGATTGAAAAACTGAACGGCTTTTCCGACACTAAGTATGTAAAAAACTACCTCGGTAATATCATGACCTTCCAGGAAGAGGTGGGTACCGGCGGCGGCGGGTTCCGCTTCATGTATGCGGCCTTTCTAAAGGAGGCCTCGCAGCTGCTGGGGATGCCTGAGCTTCTGGAGGCTTCCCGGAAAATGGTTGCCGTCGGCGACCTGTGGCGGCAGGCGGCACTGGGGTGTGCGAAAGCCTTCAGGGAAAAAGGGGGATCAATAGACACGATCCCGATAGCCGCCGCCTTCAGGGAATGTGCGAAAGCGGAGAAAGAAGTATACCTGATGATGAAGAAAATCAAGTGGAAATGAGATAGTCACCTTTCCTGCAGCTCCGGCGCTCAGCGCGGACTGATTAATACGAGGCACCGGCGAGGCGGCCCATCATCCACTGGAAGAGCGGCCCGATGACGGGCAGCTTCATGTATACCACCCACAGTTTGTTTCCCAGCCCGGGTACTACAACAGCCCGGTTCCATCGGAGTGCCGCGAGGGACTTCCGTGCCACGGTGTCGGCCGACATCCAGAAGAAGAACGGTATATTATTGTAGTTGATGTCCCTAAATTCATCGGTAAAAAGAAACCCGCTACGGGTAAGACCGGGACAGAGGGCTTGGGCCCTGACGCCGGAACCGGAAAGTTCGGAATGGAGACCGCGGGTCAGCATGGTGATGAATGACTTCGTCGCCGAGTAAGTCACGTAGTGAGGCGCGGTGAAATAGGCACCCATCGATGATACGTTGATGATCCATCCGCGCCGGTTCCGTATCATGGAGGGAAGGGCGGCGCGGCAGAGACGGGCCGTAGCCAGGGTGTGCAGGATGACCATCGATTCAATTTTCCGGGGATCGGTTTCCGCGAACATGCCCCGCATGCCGAATCCTGCCGCGTTCACCAGTACGTCGATTGAGGAATCATCCCTGATGCGCTGTTCAACCGCTGCTATGCCGGCGTCGGTTGAAAGATCGGCAGTCAGTACATTGACAGAAACATGGTGCGTGTTCTCAAGATGTCGCGCGAGCTCTTTCATTGCACCGGTGCGGCGCGCCACCAGGACACAGTTAAAACCATCCCGCGCCAGACGGTCTGCGAAAGCGGCTCCGATGCCGCTCGATGCGCCGGTGATGACCGCGGTGCGTTCCGCCATAGATGAAAATTGGCTGTCCAGTACAATCATCCTTTGCTGCAGACAATGATAACATGCTGGCCCTGGGTATTCCTGTTTACATGGACCAGTTTTTTTCCCGTGCTTGATTCAAAGAAGGTGCTGATCGCGAAAGAAGCGGCGGTATCATAAAAACCGCTTGTGCCTATATAATCAAGCTCCGTTTCCGGGGAACAAGCCTTCTTCCATGTTTCCTTTTCCTGCGGCGTCATGAGTATCCCGAAGGCTATGGTGAAACGGTTCCCCGCCGCATTTTTTGTCCAGTCAATGGCTTTATCCCGGTCGTTAAATGTTTGTATGTCTTCTATTCTTCCCATGGCCCCAGATGCATCGCCGGTAAGATACAGCCAGCTGCTTCCCTCGACCATTTTAACGTCATGATAAAAGGCGTCGTATTTCTTCATATAATATTCCCGGGAAATGACGGCCTCGTCAACACCGCCAACCAGGGCTTCCCGTATATGACCCAGCTCAAAATCAACCCTGGCCAGTTCCAGGCCCCTTTCAAAGGAAACGTTTTTACTCGAGACCGTGATGCTCCTTCCCAGTGATTTCAGGCTCTGGGCAACATAAAATGAAGCGGTATTGCTCATGGTATTGATGAAGTTGAAGGGCTTGGGGAAGGAGTTTTCTTTGTACATCTGATGTAGCACGTTTTCCGTGTCACCCAGGTTGCCGTTTTCAGTCGCAAGGAACACCGCTATCGATTTGTCGAATTTCTTGTTGTGTAAGCATCGATGGACGCCCAGCAGCGACAGGAGGATGAATTTGTTCACTCTGCGGAAGAAAAAGTCGGTGTATTTTTTCAGGTCCGCTTTTAAACCGTCAATGTTGTCGACGGGATCGCAGATGAATGGTGAAACGGCATGTACATACATAATTGCTATTCCTTGTTGGTGATTATATTTGATGTGCAATTGCCGCCGAAGCCGAAATAATTAAGCATGATTGTTCCCCTGGTCATTGATAGTGATTCCGTGAGCGGTTTCGCGTTGATTTCCTCGTCAACCTCCTTGAATCCCGGCGTGGCGGGAAAAAATCCGCGGGCGATGCATTCGGTTGTGATGATCAGCTCAATAACGCCGCAGGCTCCCACGGTATGGCCTATATACGGTTTTATCCCGGTGAAAGGAGGCAGCGAGTCGCCGAAGGCCAACTTCATCCCGTTGAATTCCGTAACGTCGTTGGCCGGGCTCCCGGTGGCATGGGCCTTCACCGCGTTGATGTCCTTCACTGTTAGGTTGCAGTTTTTCAGAGCATCGCCGATCACAAAGGCGATATCGTTCCCCTCGAGGCTGTGGGTCGTTACATTGAAGGTGTCACAGGCATTGGATCCCCCGAGGAAGCGGAAACTGCCCGCTGTTTTCCTCCGGCAGTCCAGGACAACAGCGCCGCACCCTTCTCCCATTAATATGCCGATACGGTTTTTGTCAAAGGGTTTGTAGCCAAAGAGTTCGATGAGCTTCATCGATTCGAAGCCGTAGAAGCCGACCTCGTTGAAGAGGTCATACCCGACGACAATGGCCCGCTTGATATGCCCCGCCTGTAGCATGGAGGCGGCATAGAGTAGACAGTTCGCGCTGGAAGTACAGGCTGTGGTAAAGGTATAGCACGGCCCCTTGATATGGAACTGTTCCGCTATCTGGCCGGCAATTTTACCGTATCCCGGAGACTCATGGGAAAGGATTTTCGAGCTGTTTTCCCCGTCACGCCGGTAGGTCATCTCGAACATCGGCATGTCAATGGACGTGGATCCGAAAAACAGGGCGCTTTCCTGAATCTCTTCATTGCTGAGGCCCGCATCGCTTATCGCCCGGGAAACCGTGGCATAGAGCACCTGGTAAAAATAGCTCTCCAGGTCTGAGTTCCGGTCTTCGCCGCCGGGAATCCGGTAATAGGGCCTGGTATAGTTCAGAGAGGCTATCGAAATCGGCAGTTCAGTCGTTTTGCATTCCTTGTTCCTGATGTGTGCGATTATTTCATCGATATTTTCGCCGAGGGAGCAGGTGACTGCCGATCCGCGTATGAATACCTTTTCCATGACCATGTCACTCCGGCTTAATGTAGTCTGCGAAGGTGTTTATAGTTTTCATTACCCTTCTTAAAACCTTGCTATCGGTTATAACCACGCCATATTTATTCTGGACGGCTATTGAAACCTGCAACGCGTCGACTGAATCCAGGCCGATAGGGGAATCCGATCCGAAGAGGGTGTCGTCATCGCCTATTTCATCCGTGCTGATGTCCAGGTCGCATTCCGCAATAATCAATTCCTTTAATTCTGTTTTGAGTTTTTCATCCAGTGATCCTTTCATGGCTGTCCTTTTCTTAATATATTTTTTTTCTTAATATTAGACCGGTAATACAAAGCATAAGCAATCCTGCCCCGAGAAGGAGCAGGCATTCCGGGATGATATCAATGAAAGACCCTTTCCGGAGCATGATATCAAGGAATCCCTCCATTCCCCAGGAAAGGGGGGATATATTCGTGAGTAGCTGCAGGTTTTTCGGCATGATGAATTTAGGCACCATGATGCCGCCAATGGCAGCAAAAATGATAACGAGGACAGCACCCATGGCCCCGGCCATCTGGGTGTTTTTTGAAAAAGAAGACACCAGAAGTCCGTAGGAAATGGCATTGACCGACGTGCAGGAGGCGATAACGAAAAGGCCGAAGTAAGAATTGCCAAACTGGATGGTGTCACCTCCCAGGAGGGGAACCACATAGCGGCCAACGCAGAGCATCGCGACGACCTGTGTCATGCTGAGGATGTAATAGGACACCATCTTGCCAACTATAAGATAATGGCTTCGAATATTGATGCTCCGGATGCGCTGATATGTTCCATTGCTCTTTTCAGTGTGGAACACCAGTGCAATGGGGATGGTGATAAAATACATTGAAAAAACAACCCATGCCGGCACGCTCTGCTGGGCCGCGTTTGGCTTGATCGACTCACTGCTGTCTTTATACACAAATTCGGTCTTTATAACGCCCTTTTCAGACGGGACGATGTTGCTTCTTGAGAACCCGGCATAAGTCAGAACCGCAGCGTAATTGTTATAAAAAGTATTAAGCCTTAAAATACTAAGTTGCTGTTCCATCTGCTGGGTAAGGCCGATCTGGACAGATGTCTGCATAGATGGATCGATATGGAGGGTCACGGGTATCGTATCAGGTCCAGTCTTTATGTCTTTAACATGTTGGGAAAAGGACGGGTTGATAACTAAGCCGAATTTATATCGGCCAGATAGAACTTTTCCGGAGATGGCTTCGTGGGTAAGGCTGGTTCCCGGTTCGGTGATAGAAAGATTTTCAATATTCCGCAATGCGTCAATAAAGCGCCTCGATTCATTGCTTTTACTGTTATCGGCAACGATTGTATTGACAGTGAAGTTCAGATTGGATTGAAACAATGCCTGCATTGACAGGGACATGACCAGGATGAAGGCTGACGGCATCACAATCAGTAGCACGTACGTTTGTATGTCGCGGGTTAACTCGGTAATTTCTTTCTTAATTATATAATATAGTTTGTTCATTGGTCATCCCTCAGGCTGGCGCTGGTCAGATGCAGATATAGCTCTTCCAGTCTGTTGCCGCTGAATTGAATATTGGTTATACTGATATTATTATCCCGCAGCAATGTTATGGCTTGAATGATGTTGTTGCTGAAGTGTTCATTGCGGTCAATATAAATAGAGTCTGCTATAAGAGTCACGCCGGGTAAGCTTTTTATCTGCTTAAGAATGGCAACGTCCGGCATCTTCGCACGTAAAGCCAGGGTGTCACTGGCGGATAATATGTCATCTTTTTTTCCACTCAGAATGATTTCGCCATTATCGATTATGACGATTTCGTCAGATATCTGTTCGATCTCGGTAATGTAATGGGAGGTATAGATGATGGTCGTGTGACGCTCAATATTTATGCTGCGTATCATATCCAGCATGTACTGCCGGGACTGCGCATCGACCCCCACAGTGGGCTCGTCAAGATACAGTATTTTCGGATCATTCAGCAACCCGATGGCGAGATTCAGCCGCCGCTGCATGCCCCCGGAACATTTCCCGGCGCGCCTGTGCAGAAAAGGTTGAAGGGATGCAACCTCGATTGAAAAATCAATGAGCTCCTTCAATTTTCTGCCCCTGAGGCCGTAGAGGGCGCCGAAGTATTCAAGGTTTTCGTAGGATGTCAGCAGGGGATAGATGGCAAGCGTTTGGGGGACCATGCCGGTTATCGATTGTATCTCGCCAAGGTCGTTGTCCAGGTCGAAACCCTGTATGGTTACCTTGCCGCTGTTTTTTTTCAATATGCCCGTCAGGATAGACACGAGGGTCGTTTTACCGGCCCCGTTGGGACCAAGGAGGCCCGTTACCGATCCTTCCCTGATGCTCAGATTAATTCCGTTCAGGGCGGTAACATCATCATACGCTTTATGCAGGCGCTCTATCTTGATCATGTGATGGACAGGAATCCTCCCCTGGAACCGGCAATTGGATGTCAGTATGCCAATGGATGTAACCAGCCCGTGGAGTTCTGTCAACTCAAATTCATCGTTGCACGGAATGATAGTTAGACGCTGTGCTGCGGCGGAATCGTATTCGTCAGTGCGGTATGTTTATTTGTTCATTCTATTACAAAAAAATATTGATAAAAACGGCATCATGTTTTGTATTCGGTATTAATAAAGGTGGGCTATGGAATATATTGACTGCGCATATGAATTCAAGGGCCGGTGGGACGCGCCGTCCCGGTGCGGCCTGAAGGTCGTGAAGAAACCGGACCAGCATATCCTTATCGTCACCGAGTTGTTTGAAGATAATCCCGGCACATCGGTGACCGAATTCAACGCAGAACTGGCCGGGATCATCGCCGGTGAGTTCGGGCTTGATCCGGAAAAGCTCGTCTTCATTGAACATAATCCTGACCGTGGCTCAAAGCTCGATCATTACCAGGAATCCTTTGATATCGTGCGGTTTCGTAACGATAACGGCCGGTTTCACGATCCTGAGTGGGAGAGTATCAGCCGGGACCGGGTCGATGAGATGCTCGGTTAGGGATATTCTCATTTATCTTGTGGAAAGTGCTCCCAATTCAGTTTGACTCAATTGGACTGAAGATGCCTTATCGAAAATAACCCTGGGCTGCTACATGCATTTTACAGGGTAAAAAGCATGTAGCAGGTGTCTTGAAATTCCTCCACTCCGTCTATGCCATGAATGGGAAAAGTCACTTCTCACTAAGTAATGAATATACTATCCCTGCAAAAAAAGATTTTCATACCCCTTCAGAATCGTTCTGGATACCATTATGAAAAAAATCAAGCCCGTTGTCAGGAAGATCATGTTAAATGAAAATGATGACAGGAATGACCTGGAATATTGGCTCAGCAGACCGTCGGAAGAACGTATCGAAGCAATGACTTTTCTGTGGGAGCATTATTTCACCGTGACAGGCCATACCAGACCGCCGAGAATCGAAAAAATGGTTACAAAACGGCCATAATCATGCGTGATGATTTCATGGAATTTATCTCGCTCCTGTCAAAAAACAATGCTGACTTTGTTATTGTCGGGGCCCATGCCCTGGCATTTCACGGCATACCGCGCTACACCGGAGATATCGATATACTGATAAATCCCTCGAAAGAAAACAGCATTAAAGTCCTGAAAACCGTAAGTGACTTTTTTGGATCAACCTTGGGACTGTCTGAAAAAGATCTTTTTGATGATGATACGATACAGTTTGGCAGGCCGCCCGCAAAAATCGATCTTCTGAAAAAAGTAACCGGCGTAACCATCGAAGAAATATGGAGAACAAGGGAGAAGGGCACATTGGAGGAATCGAGGTGTTCTATATCAGCAAAGAAATGATGGTCAAGAACAAGCGGGCAACGGGCAGAGACAAGGACGCCCTTGATGTGAAGATTCTTAGCGAATCATGAAGCGGAATGAAGCAATTCTGATACTGTTTTACTAATGCCCCATGCAAAACGTATGATTATTTCATGACATAATCAGCATCAATTGAAAGATCGCATCGCTCTGCTCGCGATGACACGATATAAGTTTCGATTCAACAGGATTATTTAAACCTGAAGTTTTCGATGACCGAATTCGCCTGGTTGAATACCTTTTCCGAAGCCTCTTTGGTAGCGTACGCTTCTATGACGACGAAGGTGCCCTTTTTCACGAAGATGAAGGCGCGGTACGAAACCTGGATGCCGTCGTCGCGCTCCCTGGCAAGCTGGACCTTGGCGACGGAGTCCGCGCTGAAGCGGTCCTTCATCTTCGACACGTCCGTGGGAGGATTGATAACGCTGATGTACTTGATTTTTTTCAGCTGGTTCTGTGCTATCTGCAGGGCGTCCAGGTTTTTCTTGTTCGCGAATTCCATTATCATGACAAGGACGGTATTGTCCGGGGAAGTTGCCGTTGCGACAGCTCCCGGGGCTGATCCTGTTTTCCATCCTTCCGGCATGGTATAGGTAAAGGACGGCTCCGCCGCGGCCGTTGAGTCGATGGACGGTAGGATTAGCCCCATGGCCGCACCGACTATTAACAGTGACACCATTGTTCCGATGCTTTTCATCTGCAACCTCCCTTGATGATACATTTTTTCAACATGGATGCGCATGATCAGGAGATGTACCATTACAGGGAGACAGAAAAAGTTCAAGCATTTTATTCTCCACGGTTTTCGGTACCGCTTTTATATAAATTCTTCTGGACACCAGGACCGGCCGGTGCGATTTTTTATTTATGAAAAAAGAAAACGCGATTCCCGTCGATATAACCGATTACCAGCTCACCGATGCGGATGAAAAGATACAGAACCCCTTGTTAAAAGAGGTGCGGGAACTGATGGAACGCTTTGCCGGCGGCGGCCAGGCGAAAGTGAGGGCCTTTGTCGCGATGGAGCGGCAGTCCCTGATCTGCCAGTACGCCTTCGCCATACCCACCGCGGAAATCCTGGCCATGGTCGCGCGGTATTCCCCCTTGGTGGAAATCGGGGCGGGTAGCGGCTACTGGGCCATGTGCCTCTCATCGATAGGAGCTGACATAATAGCTTATGATGTATTCCCCCCCGGCGGCGATCTCTTTAATATTTCACAGCGCAACTGGCAGTTCCGGAAATCATATTTCGACCTTCTCAAGGGCGATGACAAGGCTGCCGCGGCCCATGCCGACCGGACCCTGTTCCTCTGCTGGCCCCCGCCGGAAAATCCCATGGGGTCGAGGGCTCTTGATGCTTTTATTAATGCGGGCGGCCGCACCGTGGTTGTCATCGGGCAAATGAACAAGCCCATTGTTATGGGGGATGCGAGGCTTTTTGAGATGTTGAAGGAACTTGAGGTTATTGAGAGGAAGAATATTTACGGGTGGCCCGGATTTAATGAAGAGATTGTCATCTGCAAGTGCAGATAGGCGGCTATTTGCCTCTTCGAGGTTCTTTTCCGCCACCGGTACCAGCTCCTCGAGGATGGTCTGGCCCGCCTTGCCGGTGCATTCTTTTCCGTCAATTTTAAATGTTATCTTGCTCAAATTAATGTCCCTCGATGGTTGGATTTCTTCCCGCAGTCTTGCAGTACTCCTGTACTGCCCTGTTCATGCCGAACTTGGTCACGAAGTCTGCGCTCTTCTGCAGTTTCGCCTCGTACATATCGCGGAAATTCTCGATGTTGGCGGCTATCGGGTTGGGTGATGTCTGCCCGAGACCGTACCGGCTCATGGCCCTGACATCTGATACTATCATTGCTCACTCCTCCTCTTCATTAAGTAAAATCAAGCTAACCATCCGAATAAGAAGTTGACATTATTATCTTTTCACAATATCGTAACGGGCATAGTCAAAATTGATATTGTTAATTTTCCCGATTATTTTTTCCATGGAATTATTTAAGGATGGTTAAGGAATGATTAAGACAATAGTATTGGTGTTGATCGCCATCATGGTGGTTTGTATTTTCATACTTTTCGGCATGATTGCCTTCTTCCCGCCAAAACCGATTCCGAAGCTGGAGTCCGTGGCGTCTCCATTCCGAAGCGTTGACTTTTCGAAACTGCCATCCATGCGCCATTATGCCGATCGAAAAGGAGCAAAGCTTGCATATAGAGAATATTTGACACAGCACCCGAAAAAAATTGTCGTGTTGGTCCATGGATCTTCAGCTTCCGGCACGAGCATGCATCCCCTTGCGGAATATTTACATAATCTGGGTATGACCGTTTATGTCCCGGATATTCGCGGCCATGGCGGATCAGGTAGCAAGGGGGACATCGATTATATAGGCCAGCTTGAAGATGACATGGAAGACTTTTTCAACCAGGTGGTCAAGGACCATAATGCCGTACTCATGGGGTTGTCCTCCGGCGGCGGATTTGCGCTGCGCTTCGCAGCGGGTCCCCGGCAGAAGCTCTTTGCGCGGTATATCCTGCTCTCGCCCTATACGGGCTATGATTCGCCCACGGTCAAACCGGACAGCGGGGGATGGGTCAGCGTGAGCACGCCGAGAATTATCGGGATCTTATTACTGGGACCCATCGGCGAAAAGCTGTTGGGACATCTGCCCGTAATATGGTATGCGATAGACCCGCGAACGGCCCAATATCAGACCGCCTATTATTCATTCAGGCTATTGCAGAATTTCGCCCCGCACTTTAACTATAGGTCCGATATTGCAGCGGTAAAACAGCCGATGCAGGTCATCGTGGGAGAGAATGACGAATTGTTCAATCCAAACGCCTTTCATAAGCTCTTTACCGAACAAAAGCCCGATACGGAAGTGACGCTTGTTCCCGGCGTCGGGCATATTACGCTGACAACAGATAAAAAAGGGATGGCGGCCGTGGCGAAGGCGCTGCTGATCAATTAACCACGGTAGTTCGCTTCAACTGCACCAGCAGTCGGAATCCCAGAACCGTAACCGTGTCACCCGGATTATTTTTACTTTCTAGGAATTTGCCATCTAATCAGTACCGGCCTAGGGGGCACGATGACGTTTTATCTGTACCTGCCATGGGTCTTATGTGGCCCCTTCAAAACAAAAAGTAATGGACAGTGGGTTTAAAATTTTTGGCGGTCAGGATGGTGTCTTCGTGCACGACCAGTACCGGAATATGAATGGAGTGTATTGACAGATCTGGGCCGTCTTGTATGTCATCAGGTTTATTTGTCATAGAGGCATTTTTCAATGAGCAAAACAGATACAGCAAATTAACCAGCGGATCAAAAATAAGTAGCACCCGCGGGACCCCGTGTCAATTATTAATTGCACCATGCCGACGGATCAGGGTATTACGGATTAACAATCATGAAATGAGAATTCAATGCCGGTATGTTGCTTCGGAACGAACGTTTATAGCCATTATTCTTTGGCGGGAACGCCGTTTAAGATATCTCGGCGTTGTAACATGAGACTTTTTCTGTATCCTCGACCCGAAAAAACGGAAGGACTTCTCCAGTAAACGCGCCTCCCCGGCAGTGAGGCCTGCCCGTTTCACCAGACCCCTGAAGATCACTTGGGCCCTGCCGTTTTTATCACCGATGCCGGATATCCTGAACAGGTTGTCGAATTCTGCGGCAAGGGCCTCGGTGTCGGCGGCCGGCCGGGTGCCTGTTTCTGCGGGCATGGCGAAGATACCGCACAGTATCAGCGCAGCCGCGTGTTATATGTTCAGTGACCATGCCGGTCCCGGGACCGAAGGTATCTCGGCCAGGACGAGACAGCGGCTCCGCTCGTCGCGGGAGAGACCGTTATGCTCGCGGTCAAGGAGCAGGGCGACCCTCGACATTGTTGCCTTGTGTGAGGCAATGGCCGCTGCCTCCCTGAAATCGACGGAAGTCTCATAGCTCCGGGCGCGTCTCGTAGCGCCGATCACCAGTCCACATCCATCCAGGGCTTCGCCGAGGGTGGCGACGACGCGGCGGTTTACAAACACCCCAAGGCCGCCCATAGCGGCACGGACGCCCCTCCCTTCATCATCATCGATATCGGCATTCGCCACCAAAACCAGGTCGCTGAAGCCGAAATTGGCCATCACCCTGGCGATAGACCCGACATTCACGGGCCCTCCAGACTCCATGACCACCACCCGTACCCCCAGCGCAGCCCCCTGTTCCGATCTCAGTTTCCATGGAACGAAGTATGGGGAGCGGCAGGAAAAATAAAATAGATTTTAAATCTGTCAATAACCAATAATGGTATAGTTTATAAACAGGATTAAAGCGGGCGCGGGGATATTATTTTCCGATAGGATAATACGGCCCCTGCTGTAAGCAGAGGCCGTAATAAGTAAATGATAATTAATTCCCGCTGGAAGATTGATTCGACCACCTGGAAGATTTCTTTTCTTCAACTTCCTTGCACACAGGCTTCCATTGTCCGTCTACGATGCTGTAACAGTCATACACCGTCCCCAAACTGGATACTACAATAAAGTGATTTTTGGGTGTTTCAATATTATGAATCCCCACGACATAATGACCGCAGCTTATGAATACAATAGTGAGACTTACAATAAAGAATAAAGCAGCCAGTTTTTTTAGTATCATATTCTCTCTCCTTATTTTTTTCGGGTTTACCCCGTTGTTTTGCTCAATAATCGAGAATCCTGGGAGAGGTAACAATAATACAAATACCCTATTCAAATCAATGCATATGGGCAGCAATATATATCTTATTCTTGTTTGTTTTTCCTGCCTATTATTTCTTTATTAAATTTTTTATTTCGCTTTTCGGGATACTAATGATGCCTTTCGGGGTAATTATCCTGAATAACTCACCCCGCGACAGGATAGCACCGTGCACAACACTGCCATTATGCAGAGTTATCTCGTCGATGCCATCGAAAACCTGGCGAATATCATTCAGTGTCCGGTTTTTTTTCGCGATTAGTTGATTCAATTCGTCCCGGTCAATACCCGAAGTCATGTTTGTGTCGATTTCTTTATCTTTCACCATAATCCCCTTTTGAATCTCTTCAAACTGGTTTATGCTTTTCTTCTCCACTCCGGGAATAAAGGGCATGGCGTCGACCTTTTTGAGTCCGGTCTTTTCAGCTGTGGAAATCGGACGGAGTTTCAATTCAAGGAACGCGGTTTCTTTGACGCCTTTCTTTGCCGTCTCGTTAATAACAGCGGTATTGCCTGCGGTCACTGCAGCCTCTTTTTCCAATGAAGATATCGGTTCGCCGGCCGCATTGTGGCGCAATGCGGATACTGAAACGTCGCCGGCGGAAACAGCGATCTCTGAAATACCGTTTTTATATGCCACGCTGAAGGTCGTTCCGCGTATCGCCGCCAGAGTGGTAAGGGTTTTGAAAATGAGGATAACCTTGCTTTTTTGTGTTAGCTTGTTGAAGGCCATGCCTTGCTGTATGAACATTTCCAGCTTATTGTTATCAATAACCAGTACCCTGAATGTTGTATTTTGATCCAGACGAATAATGCAGCTTTCGCCGAACTGTATGGCTATTGCAGACCTATCTCCAGTGACGATAGTGTCGCCCTGAAGAATTTCGTCTTTCAGGATGATTTCTTTTGGTGGCGCACCGGTCTTTTGAACATGCGCTTCGCCTATCTTGAAAGTGACGAATCCTGATTTACTGCCGGCTGTCATTGGGAATTTACAATTGATTATAATACAAAGGAATAGAATAGAGAGGGAAAGCGTGATCTTCTTTATCATTGTATACATGACCAGATAACTCTCCTGGTTGATGTTTGTTTCACATGCTACTCACCTGATTCTACAATTAATTACGGGATGTTCTATAAATGCAGGATAACTAAAATAAATCAATCGTTTTTTTAATGCGATATTGCACTGCTTCAAAATTCTGAAAATAAATAATATATTAAGGTAGCGGTTTTGTTGAAAATCTGACTAAATCATATATTAATAAATCCTTTGGCATTCGAAGATCTACCATGTAAAGCTTGTCATCCTGAATCTTTATAACTTCCATTTCAAACCATTTCTTCTTACTGTCATCTATAGGATTTAAAGTGCTTGTGGAGTATAGATATCTTATTTTAATTTTACTGCCGGTGATTTTATACTCCCCTATATAGGTAATTGTTCTTTTATCTGGCCATATCGTCGTGTCGATATACTTCCCGTCTTCGCAGAATTCTATATAGCCGACACGACCGGACGGTCTCCCTGTTTCAGCATCGCGAAGTTCCATCTTCCATTTCGTATCGACGATTAAAGATGAGAGGGATTCTGCATAAATCGGAAAGGAGAAAATTAAAGCGAATACAAAAAATATGACATTTTTCATATGTCCTCCTGACTTGTAAACAAGTGCAATTCAATATCATCAATTTGATATACAATAACAAATTTTATTATAAATAAATTTTTTAAATGATAAATAAATATCATGACTTACTTTCTAGAAATTTGCCATCTATTCAGCACCGGCCCAAGGGGCACGATGAGTTTTATCTGCACTTTCTGCACTTGACTATGATTTAATGAGGTCCCTTCCAACATAAAAAGTTCTGGACAGGGGCCTTGAAATTTCGCGCGCCTGGCCGAAATCGAGAAAAAATACGATTGTTGTGTATAAAATTCCCGCCCGAAGAATATTAAAACAGTTGTTAGAAATAATAGCAAGAAAAAACTGAATTTTCGAGAAAAATTGGCGGGAACAAAACCTTACGGCCCCCGCTTAATCTTGAAATAACCGCCGACAAGAAGACATGTCTCACTGAGCCCACGCCACTATCTCCGCCATACGCCCTTATACAGGGACTGCCGGTCCATGCCCGGCCTGTAGGGCGGCGCGATGTCGCTCGTTAGCAGGTACTTGAAGGGGGAACGAACGGGACTATCGGACAATAAAAACTATTCAACAATCTGAAAAATTGGTGAAAGGGTGGGGTGAGTCACCTGTAGGGAAGGCGGCATTCCGCCAGGAGGCAGATTCCATAACTTTCAGTAGCGTGACGCTTTGCCGAAAGCATCGGTGCATCTCCGCCGTGCCAGTTCAAGCCCTCTGACGAGGTTTGCCCTGAGTTCCTTCACCGAGGGAATCGTCCAGTCGACCAGGTTTGATTCCACGCCGTCCTGGGATGCGCGGGCTTTGTCGAGATATGTTCCCAGAAAGCTTTTCCGCAGCTCTTCAGCCCGTTCCGTTTCACCTTTATCCATAAGGCGGGTATACTTTTTCCCGAATAAAAGGTCAAAGGCGGCGTCAACGCCGATGACCGCCATGATCGCCTGTTCAAGGGCCAGGTATGCGATGCCGGGCCTTAAGAATTTATTGAAAGCATGGATGAGCCTGCCGCCGTAATTCTGATTAAGTACCACGCTAACCACGGGGACCGTGCCCAGTATGTTTGCATCAAGGGATTCGGCGCCGATGGCCTGAATCCGGTGGCGCTCCTGCTGGGACCCGGGCACGAAGCCCGATGAGTTGGAGAGCATGATCAGAGGTATCCGGTGGAAATTTAAAAATTCCGTGAAAACGCGGAATTTTTCTGTGCCGATGGCATCGGCTCCGCCCCCCTTAATGAGAGGCTGGTCTGCGATGATGGCGACAGTGCGGCCTTCCAGGCCCGCAAGGCCGGTTATCAGGTTTGGTCCCGTGACGGGATTGTTCATGTCGCGATAAAATTCGATGAAGGTTCCCAAATCGAAGGCATGGGCTATGACTGACCCGATGATGTCATAGGGTTCTGCCGGATCTTCGGGTATGGCCGGCGCTGTTCTGGAAACGGCAAAGGGCGCCGGCATTTCAAGGGGATCAATCATGGCGATAAGTCGATGCGCCAGGTCAAATGCCTCGGTGAGGGAATCGACCAGAAATGCCGCGTTCTTCTCGGTAAAGATGGAATCAGACTGCGATGTCGCGGGGTTCTTGATGCAGATGAGTGCATCGGCGGCACTGTTGATGTCAAAGCACTTGAGTCCCTCGGGGTGGGTGATAATATGGATTTTCAGGCCCGATTTTTTCTGCAGGGTGTTCATGAAATCCATGCGCGGCCGCATCTGAATGTTCTCATGGATGTCAAGCGTCTGATGCCACTTCCTACCCATTATGAGGATCTGGTGGGAGCCGGTCCGATACGCGATCTTCAGGAGTTCCCGCGCCTTGATGATGCTGGCCAGAGACCTGAGGCCCGAATGGGTGCGCGGTCCCATGATAAGAACGCGCCTTCCTCCAATCAGGGCAAAGCCGCCGATGAGGGCTTCGGCTGCGTAATAGTTTTCCTTCACGGGCCAGAAAATACCATTATCGACATTTCCCCTCACATCTGATTCGTTGAAAACGATTGACCCGGCTGTTTTTTCAGGAGGCAGAAGTATTTTTCCGTTTCTCGCAATGGCGGGGAGTAGGGTTCGGGTGCAAAAAATGTGCTGTATCATGCCGATGCTGTGTGCCAGGTGTAGCTTGTCGCAAGCCACCATGTCGACGATGCCGGTCCAGGTGCCCAGTATCTTGGCCCCGCCGATGTCGTAATTGGTGATGTCTTCACCAATTACAGTGTGCACCACCTTGGACCCGGTAAGGACCCGGTAGGATTCTTCGGAATCAAGCAGTATCTGGATGGATGCCTGGCTTGATCCGTATACATCGAGGCCGGCCGAGGAACCGATCCCCACCGCCGTAAGCTGGAACGACCGGTGACGCCTGTCAAGGCCCTCCCGGACGAGGCTGAATTCTTTATCCAGCTCCTGGAAGAGTTTGGTCAATTCCGTGTCAGCTGTGTTTTCAACATAGCTCTTGAATGCCTGCGCGCCGCTGCGCTCCGTGAGGAGGGTGTTCATCATGAAGCCCTCGGCGCCGCGGTTCAGTGATATGACCCCCTCCATGATGTTGGCGCCGGCGCTGTCGTTCCATACATACAGCGGCCAGTCATTAAGGTATGAGAGATACGCCGCTGCTATATACTTCAGGCCCTCGCGGCTTCCGGTGGAGCCGCCGCTGACCCGGGAATCTTTCATGTAGAAACAGGCGGGGGTGCCGCTGATGGTGCCGTAAAATATTTTCGCGCCCACGGGCCTGTTGATGATCTGGAGTTCGTGTACGGGCCCCTCGTTCATGTCATCGATAGAGGGTATCCGTATTTCACGGACGGATCCGGGGTCAAAGCACTCACCGGCCCAGACCTCAATGGGCCACTTGCCTATGTCGAAGAGCCGCTGGTTGGGCGTGTTGACCTCTTCTTGTACATGGTACGGGTTGTTCCGGTCCATGGGGATCAGGAGATCAATCTGTACCGAATCGTTCTTCTGGTAAAAGAGGATGCTCCTGCTGTGGACCTCCTCTGAACAGGGCATCTTCATGTCAATGGTGAGTATGCCCCGGACCGAGGCACTGTCCCGGAGGTTAATAATAGATGACGTGCAGAGGCTTTTGAATTCCGGATACGTAATGGTGCTGCCATTTCCGTCTGCCCATGCCAGGGTCCGGCCACGGACCAGTATATCTATCCACACGATGCCGCACTTTTCAATCTGCTGGTAGAGCTGGACTACCTGCGCCGCTTCGGTAAGGGCCGATTCAATAGCGTCTGTCTGCCCGGCGTCATGGCCGTAGTCAGCCGGGCAATAGGCCATGTATGAACGACTGTAAGGAGCCTCAGGCGATTCCAGCAAGAATATAGCGACGGTTTTAACGGGCGAGAATAGCTGCTTGACCCTGAAATTTTTTCCAAGGAGCGATATCTTTGCTTCGATCTCTGGAGGAAATCCGTCCGGAGTTAATCCGGCCAGGGCAGAATCATCCACCGGTGCGGTAAGGGACTCGGCGCAGGACCCAGCCGACACATCCTTAAATTTGTCATGAAGATAGCCGTGGAGGTCCCTGAGGACCGGCGAGAGTTCCCGATCCATCTGATGATAGGGCGTTATGCCGGCATCGGGGAGCTGTGACGACAGAACTTTTTTTATGAATTTCAGGAGGGAGTCATCCCGCTCGGCCTGTTCCTGTTCCATCAGACGGGCAAGGGTGGTGAACATGTTCTTTCCTGGTCGCCGGACACCGGACATGATATGAACGATTTTCTTTATTGCGTCGGTCCGTTCGAGGCAGAACTGGTAGGCGCGCTTTAACAGAACAAAAACATACAGGCGCGTCATCTGACTCATCTCCGATCTACCGTCCCATCGGGGAATACCATAGGATTCGAACAGTGTTTTCAGCAGCTGCTCAAAAGGCCGGGTCGCGGCATTAAGGCTTTCCTCGCGTCCCGCAATATACAGACCAAGCTCTTCCTGAAACGATAATCCTTCGTTTGAAACGACCGGGGAAAAAAGTTTTTTTATGTTTGTATAATGAATGATAATGGCGTTCATCATGTCAAGGGCTTCATCGGTCAGCATGGCGCTGTCGTGTTCGGCCGGGAATTTTTTAAGCAGATCCTCAAGGGTATCAATGATATGTGGCTGATAAATGTATCCTTGAATGGCCGCGTAGATGAGATCAATGGTTGTCGTGAATTGCACTTTCCCCGATTTCTTCCCGGTATTCTTGATCGCTTCCCGGCACAGGCTTTCGATCATGGAGGATGATCGGGAGCCGCTGATGTTGCGTCCCTCCTCGGATCCGGGCCGGGCGGCCGCCTGTCCGGCTTCTGAATCCAATTCAATGGCGGCCAGGAGTTCCCCTTCCTGGATGCTCCTGCCGATTATGCGCCCGCCGGGCGTTCGTGCGATCTGCAGCCGTGAGATGTCTCCATCTTCGATGAGATAGATAAGGCGCCCCTGTGCCGGGGAGGAGATTGCCGTCTCCATTTTCATGGAGGAGAGGATCAGCAGCTGCTCGTCCGCTTCCACCCGGTCGCCGACGCACAGGTCCCTGCAGAAGGTAACGAAGGAGCCCTGGAACGGTGACGTGATTCTCCGTATCTGCTGGTCTTCAGAATAACCTTCAGGGATAACTCTGATCCGGTAGTAGTTTATCTTGTTGGATTCGTCTTTCATCCTGATGTCAATATAACCGGCATGCCGGTTTACCCTGACCCGGTACGATCTTGATCCGAAAATCAGGAGTATATCGTCGCAGCGGTCATTCATGGATGTGAGGATGATCTCGCCGTTGTAGGCGCCGTTCACGAAGGCATAAAAGGAATCGATGGCGGTCTGGATGAATTCCAGCACGTAACGGCGGGTCCGGTATTCCAGCGTGTAGCGGCTCGGCGAGTCGGAAGCGTAGGGCACCTCGGCGATGTTGCCCAGTGCGGCTATGACAATGAACTCCTTGACTGTGTGCTGGAGCATGAGGAGGTGTTCCGTAAAGGCGCCGAAGACTACATGCTTCAGAAACCGCCGGTCATCGGGAATGTCGGAGTCAGTGTCGGTATCGCTGAAATTGAGCTCGGCATGCTCATTCAGGAGGTTGTTGGAATAGTCGCCCTGTATAAAGGCGGGATGACGGACAATCCGAAGCAGCTGGGGGATGTTGGTCTTAACGCCGTTGATGTACAATTCCTGGAGCGCCCGTTCAAGGCGTATAATCGCCTCCTTCCGGGTTGCGCCATGGGCGATCAATTTTCCGATCATCGGGTCATACATGGGCAGGATGGTGTCGCCCTCCATAAAGCCGAAATCGCACCGGATGCCGTTGAAGGTCGGAAGATCAAGCTCGATGATGGTGCCGGGGGACGGGAGGTAATCATTCTCCGGTTCCTCTGCGTATATGCGGCATTCGATGGAATGCTTGTTTTCAGAAACCCTGTTTTTCAGTTTGTCTATCCCGGCTATCTCATTTTCCCTTCCGTCGAAGAAGAGAATCTGCCATTTCGCGATATCAATCCCCAGTGATTGGTCTGTGACGGCATACTCCACCTGGAGGCGCGTGTTCATCTCCATGAAGCCGAATTTGCCGGTTTCGGTGTCAATGAGGAACTCGACTGTGCCGGCTCCGCCGCCCCTGCTGTAGCCGGATATATCGGCTATTTTTTCCGCAGCGGCCAGGAGGGACAGGGCAACGTAGTCGTCCAAAAAAGCGTAGCCGCTCTCTTCAATGATCTTCTGGTTTCGCCGCTGCACGGCGCATTTTCGTATGCCGATAGCCCACCCGTTGAATATCTGCACCTCGATGTGCACTGGCTTCCGGATAAATTTTTCAAGATAGTATGAAGAGTCCTGGTAGAGATTGAGGCCAATGCGGGCCGCCGAGGCCGTGGATGAAGACAGTTCTGTCTCATCAGCGGCCGGGAACACTCCCTTGCCGCCGCCGCCGGAACAGAGCTTTACCATGGCCGGATACCCGAGACGGGCCGCCTCCTTCCTGGCTGTTTCGAAATCACCGCCCTGTATTACATCAGAGCTTTCGAAGAGAGGGATGTCGTGCTCACGGGCAAGGCGGCGTGCGTTCATCTTGTCGCCAACCATGCTGATGGTTTCGTGTCGTGGTCCCATGAAGATGATTTCATGGTCTTTCAGGCCCGCCATGGATTCGACTGCCCGGACGAATTCCATATTTTCAGAAAGAAAGCCATATCCGGAATAGATGGCATTCGCATTTACAAGGAGCGCCGCGGCGATGATGACCGGTATGTTCGTATAATTTTCCTGGTCGCCAATGAAAATGACTTCATCGGCGAATTCGTACCAGGACTGTCCGCGGTCTGGGTTGGTGACGACGCCAACGGATGGTATTCCTTCTTCGTGGAGGGCCAAAAAAAACCGCTTGGCTATTTCCCCCCGGTTGGCGACCACGACCTTTTGCAGGCGGTGTGCGCGCGGTCCCGTAAGAACAGGATAATCCGATTTCCTGCTGCCGGATATATTCGGATTCAGATCATTGAGCATCCTGAGGGCTTCATCGATGCCGTTGTTTATAGCAGTTGTGTCCATGTTTTAAATATATAATATCTTATGACTTGTTTGTAGTTTGTAAAGCAATCTTTTTACATCTTCCGATCATTGTAGACCCCCTGTCCCCTTGAAGGGATATCTATTCATCATCGGGAAAGAGAACTTCGCCGCGGTACCCGTCTAAAGTCTCGCCCGATTGTCTGATGATCCTCAGGGATCCGTCGGCATTTATGGCGGAAAAAACACCTTCTTCCGACCCGGCATTGAGGAAAAACCTGACCGGAGCGCCGATCGATTGCGAAACCCTTTCCCATTCCCTGATCAGGGCTTGGTCGATTGGGGTTCTGAAATCGGAGAGGATTTCTATACAGTGATGAATGATTTCATCGCACAGATCATCTACAGAGAGATCGGCGCCGGTAGCGTTTTTAAGTGATGTGGCAACGGCCGCGATTTCTTCCGGGAATCGTACCCGGTTGACGTTTATGCCGATACCGATGATGACAACGGGCCGCCCGGAGGCGGGGACCATTTCGCAAAGGATGCCGCCGATTTTTTTATTTTTCAAGCAGATATCGTTGGGCCATTTGAGGTTCAGGTCTCTGCTGCAGTGTTGCGCCAGTGCCCCGTAAACGGCCAACCCGGCGAGAAGCGTAACACAGGAGAGGTCAGATGCGCTGCCGGGCGAGATGAAAACCATGGAAAATGTCAGGTCCAGTCCCGGTTCGGAAAGCCATGTACGGTCAAAGCGTCCCCTTCCTCCGGTCTGCTCCCGCGCCACCACAACGCAGAACTGGCGGCCCCACAATTCGGGATGTTTCCTGATATAGGTGCTGGTTGAATCGACAGTATCGATCCGTATGATGTGAGGAATCTGTTTCATTGTGAGCCGGTTTATTTTTTCCTGGTGCCGCGGCGTTTCACGACATAGGAGTAGAGCCATGCGAAAGAAAGAAGAAAAATGACAATGCCCCAGATCCTGGTTTTTTCGTATTTTATAAGATAGATGCTGGCGACTACCACGACAAGGAGGACGAGTATATTCCTGAACCTGCCCATGGCTTTTGAAATTTTTTCCGCGTCGATCTGCATTTTTTTTGTCGCAGAATCGATGATCTTGTCTAAATCAATCTTCATTCTTTCCGGCACTGCCTTGTTTAAGAGACATGAATATAAGGCGGCAACGGACAATTCAATAACAATATTTGAAAAACTGAAAAATGTCGGTTATGAAAATGATATCAGCAAAAATTATTGGGGGAGAATAAAAAAGGGGCGTCTCGATGAGACGCCCCCCAGTCTTACAGCTAAGAAATAAGGATTCATTACCCGTTATACTCTGGGAGGAATCCTCATGGCGTAGAATGACCGCCATACGAAAATCAGGCCGATGATGAAGAACGGAATCGCAATGATAATTGTCCAGTCTGTCGATGCAGCTTTGATGGCATGCAGCTTCAACTCGATCGCGATTTCGGTAGCCAGAAGGCCGAACAGGGTGGAGAACTTGATGATCGGGTTCATGGATACGGATGAAGTATCTTTGAACGGGTCACCGACAGTGTCGCCGATAACTGCTGCTTCATGGAGTGCCGACCCTTTTTCTTTTAGGTCGACTTCAACGACTTTCTTTGCATTGTCCCATGCGCCGCCGGCGTTGGCCATGTAAATGGCCTCGAAAAGGCCGAAGCAGGCGATGGAGATAAGGTACGCGACAAAGAAGTTCGGATCGACGAAGGCGAAAGCCAGGGTCAGGGTCATCAGGGCTATGAAGATGTTCCACATACCTTTCTGTGCATACTGTGTACAGATCTTGACGACTGTCTTGGAGTCTTCAAGGTCAGCTTCAGTTTTGTTCAGGTTCAGGTTTTTCTTGATGAACTCAACCGCCCGGTATGCGCCGGTGGTGACCGCCTGCATGGAAGCGCCGGCGAACCAGAAGATAACCGCGCCGCCGCAGATGAATCCGAGAAGAACCGGTGCGTCGGTGAGGGAAAGCTTCAGGAAGCCGACTTTCTTGAGGAGCAGGATGATCGCGAAGATCATGGTCGTTGCCCCGACAACAGCGGTGCCGATAAGAACCGGTTTCGCCGTTGCTTTAAAGGTGTTGCCCGCGCCGTCATTAGCCTCAAGGAAGTGCTTGCCAAGTTCAAAATTAGGCTCAAAGCCGAAATCTTTTTTAATTGACTGTTTGATGTTGGGAATAGATTCGATCTGTGAAAGCTCGAAGATCGACTGCGCGTTGTCAGTAACAGGACCGTAGCTGTCAACAGCTATGGTTACCGGTCCCATGCAGAGGAAACCAAAGGCGACCATACCGAAGGCGAAGATCGACGCATAGGGACCCATGACGTCAGCCAGGCCGAAGGTGCTGGTGATATACGCGCCCGCCATGAGGCCGGCGATCAGAATGCCCATCCAGAAGGCGCTGAAGTTACCGGCAACGATACCGGAAAGGATCGTCAGAGACGCGCCGCCTTCGCGGGTAGCGGTAACGATCTCGTTAACGTGTTTCGACTTGGAGCTGGTGAATATCTTGGTAAACTCGGGGATGAGCACAGCGGCGAGGGTTCCGCAGCTGATGATCATGGCCAGTTTCCACCAGATACCGGGGTATTGTGCGAAAACAATGGCTTCATTTACTTTGATGCCCAGTTTGTCCAGAGCCGCAACCGACATGGTCAGGTCGAGGTTACCCAGCAGCAGATAGCTCATGCCGAAGGATACGCTGATGCAAAGGATAGCGGCGATCCAGATGAGCCTCATGAGGGGCTCTTCGAAATCGAACTCGGTTTTGCCTTTGTATTTGATTGTGGAAATCGCCTGGTTCACGAAATAAGAACAACCTGAAAGGAAGTCCATCAGGAACCGCATGGCGAAGATCCAGACAATGAGCTTCGACTGAAGTTCGGCCTGGAAGAGCGCGGCGATTGAATCAAGGGCTTCCTTGCTAACGGTAGCGACACCGGCTTTGGCGAGAATTTCAGCTAAATTCATCCTGCCAAGGATGTCGGGAACGGTAATGGCCAGCGTGATGAAGGAGATCAGAGCAACGCCGGTTACGCCGTATGTTTCGAAACCGTCAGCTGTGGGGCCGACGCTGTCGCCGGCGTTATCACCGGTACAGTCGGCTATAACGCCCGGATTCCGAGGATCGTCTTCTTTAACTTTGAATACGATCTTCATCAGGTCGGAGCCGATGTCGGCGATCTTCGTGAAAATACCCCCGGCTATACGAAGGGCAGATGCGCCCAGGGACTCGCCAATGGCGAAGCCGAGGAAGCAGTATCCGACGATATTGCGGGGAACGAAGAGGAGGATGATAACCATCATGACCAGTTCAAGGGAAATCAGGAAAAGACCGACGCTCATGCCTGCGCGGAGCGGGATGTTGACAACGTTCCACGGTTTTCCTTCAAGGGACGCGAAAGCCGTGCGGGCGTTGGCGTAGGTGTTGACCCTGATGCCATACCATGCAACAGTATATGAACCACCCATACCGATGACAGAGAAGAGCAGTATCTGGAGAAGGACCGGAACCGCTTCGCCTTTCATCACCAGGAAGTAGAATGCCAATACTGCAGCGATAAAGGCAAACAGCATTAGCAGGAATTTACCTTGCTGTAACAGATAGGTGCGGCATGTTTGGTAAATGATTTCAGCAACCTTCAGCATGGACTCATGGGCTTTTTCCTTTCTAATCATGAAGAACTGGAACAAGCTGATGCCCAGGGTACCGCATATAACAAGCGCGCCGTAGAAAAGCAGCTGCCATGCCGTTATTGTACCGCCGAAGAGCGTATAGCTACCAGCGTGGAGATCGGGAATCGCAAGATCAGCTTCGCTGGCGAATACGGTAACTGCAGGGAATATAAATGCAGCTGAAAGCAGTATTCGTTTAAAAACTTTCAAAGTGTAACCTCCGTAAAGAATTATATTATATAGTATATATAAAGGTATCCTTTACTGATACCGGAACTCTAATTATTCTTCCTTAAATGAACCTATAGCGTAAGGAAGTTTAATGTTAGGATGCACAGAAAAACATCCTTTATGGTTTGTTACCTTAAATTGTTTTAAAAAAAATCCTTAAAAATGAGGATCGTTGCTTCAAGAAAGGCTCTCCAAATTTATGCATACTTATAGAGCTTTTCATTTCCATAAGTGAAGATAAGCCTGTGTTGTCAACTAATTTTACCTGTGTGCCGTATAACCAAAAAAGGGGAAAAATTATTATTAATTTGACATGTCAGGATTTAAAAAATATATGATAGGGACGCTATCCGATTTTAAAGTGTACGTGTCCATGACACAATCCGCGCAGAGTGTGCATACCACTCTCATGGAAAATATGCAGGTCCGCATGAATCTATTAAGGAGCGAGCAGTATGAAACGATTGCTTATTGTTATCTTCGCGATTATAACTGTGCTGAATGCCATACCCCTGACAATTTCGGCACAGGAAACGGAAAAAAAACAGGCCGCGAAGGCGGCGCAAACATCGCCGCAAAAGGATTCCGGACATTCAGGATCCTCGCAGGCGGGTTCTCCTCATTCTACCGAGAACCTCGGGATGGCACTGTCTCTCTGGTGGGTCATTCCATTCGCCGGAATACTCCTTTCCATTGCACTTTTTCCCCTTCTGGCCCCCCATTTCTGGCACCATCACTATCCCAAGGTGTCCGCTTTCTGGGCCCTGGTCATGGCGGTGCCCTTTGTTTTTCTTTATAAGGGTGTGGCGGTTCATGAAATAGCGCATATTTATATCATCGATTATATCCCGTTCATAATTCTACTCTGGTCCCTTTTTACCATAGCAGGCGGGATTTACGTGAAAGGCACCCTCAAGGGCAGTCCCCTGGTGAACACCATTATTTTGATCATAGGCACGGTCCTTGCTTCCTGGATCGGAACTACAGGGGCTTCCATGCTCCTGATCCGGCCAATCCTCCGGTCTAACGCCTGGCGCACGCACAAGGTCCACACGATCATCTTTTTCATTTTCCTGGTGAGTAACATAGGCGGTTCCCTCACTCCCCTGGGCGATCCTCCCCTGTTCCTGGGATTTCTCCATCGCGTGCCGTTTTTCTGGACCATGCATATTCTTCCGCATATGCTTTTTGTGTCCGCTATCCTGCTGGTGATATATTTTCTCATAGACTCGTTCTATTATAAAAAAGAAGACAAGTCTTTGATGACTACGGGTGAAAAGGAGCCTCTAAAAATCGAAGGGGGCCATAATTTTCTCTTCCTGGGCGGCGTGATCGGCGGCGTGCTCCTGAGCGGCCTTGTTAAAATTGGCGAGGTGAATATATTCGGCATTCACCAGACCATCGAGAATTTTGTCAAGGATGGCATCCTGATCCTCATGGGCATTCTCTCCCTCACAACGACCAGCGTTGCCATACGCAAGGGTAATGAATTCAGCTGGGCCCCCATCAAGGAGGTGGCGTACCTGTTCGCGGGGATCTTCATGACCATCATCCCGGCCCTGGCCATCCTCAAGGCAGGAGAAAATGGTGCCCTGGCGATCCTGATTAAATCTACCGAAAAGCCGGCCCATTATTTCTGGGCCACCGGGGCACTGTCCAGCTTCCTGGACAACGCGCCCACGTACCTCACCTTCTTCAACAGCGCCCTGGGCAAGTTCTATCCCGGCATGACCGAAGCGGAGGCGGTCGCTAAACTGATTGTGGAAAAGGCCGATTATCTCGCGGCCATATCGGCCGGGGCCGTGTTCATGGGGGCCAATACCTATATCGGCAACGCGCCCAATTTCATGGTTAAGTCCATCGCCGAGGAATCAGGTGTGAAGATGCCGAGCTTTTTCGGGTACATGTTCAAGTACTCGATCCCAATACTGGTCGTGGTATTCATAATTGTCACGTTAGTATTCTTTTAGATATTCATTCCGTGGAAGGTCTGCGCGGCGTCCGCGGCGGCATTTAATGCCTATTATATATTATCCAGTTAGCGAGGTTGCGTAATGGTAACATTTAAAAATATCCTTTTCCCGGTTAATCTTGATTCAAGCGATTTGACGTTTATAAAAAAAGTTGTAGAGCTGGCCATTGAATTAAAAGGTTGCCTGCATTTCATATACGTCAATGACGAACAGGCCGGGTACCGTCATCCCGCCGACCGCGAGGATGACGTTTCACTCAAGGTACAAGAAGCCGTCCCGGCCGAACTTCTTGCCAGCCTGCAGGTCGTCTACGCTGTCTCAAAGGGAACCGTCGCGAAGGAGATTGAGTCATACTGCAAGAAAGAGAAGATCGACCTCATTATCGTGGGTCACAAGCACCGGAGCAGGTTTTACAGCTTCCTGTTCGACAGTCCCGACGTGAATATTGTCGATTCGGTTAATATCCCCATCATGATTATTCCGAAAAAATAAGAGACGGCAGGGTATCGTGAACCGGGTGCCCAAATAACGGATTGTCGATATCTGGTCTGAGAATGAGTGCTTCCTTGAGTCAATCCAGTTTCGGCCCGAGAAATTCTTCAAAGTGGTACCACTGCCGCGGGTATTCCCCGGCCTTAGCAGCGAGAATGTCCGCGTAGCGCTGTGCCGATTCCCGTATGGCCCGGCCCCTGTCGGCCCGGGACGCAGCAGCTACGGCGATAGGCCCGGACAGGGACATGTGGTACATTCTGCTGCCGGTGCGGAAGGCGAAAAAGATGTAGAGGGGTACGCCGGAGAGTAGGGCGATGCTGTGGGGCGCTTCCGGCAGCAACACGCTGTGCCCCAGGAAATTCACTGACACGGTCCGCTGGGCAGAAGACCAGACGCGGTCGCCGGTGAGGGTGACGAGGCCGCCCTCCTTGAGGAAGTTGAGCCCTTCCAGTATGTCAAAGGGGGACCCGCCCTCCTGCTCGACAGCTACAATTTTGAGCCCTGTTTCGGCCAGGCTCTCCTTCTGCATTTTTTCAAGCTGCTCCTTCTCCCGGGACCCCATGTACAGGAGAAGCCTCAGGCCCTTCTTCCTCAGAAGGTGAGCCGCAACGTCCCAGTTCCCCATATGGGACATGACGATAATGCCCCCGGTTTTTTCTTTCACTGCCTCCTCGATAATTTCCCACCCTTCGGAAGTGTAGGATATATCTCCTTTTAACTGGAGGAGAAACCGGTCGAGGAAGACGTCGGTAAAGCTATGAAATTGCCGCCAGGTGCACCAGAGATGATAGAGGCTGTTCCGCCCGGGAAAGAGCGCACCGTAGAAACGCATGCCTACAGCGACCCGTTTCGGGAAAAGGATGAAGTACCCGGTCGAGACAAACCGTGAAAAGACCCTGAATACCCAGGGGCCAAGGAGTTGTGAGAAGAGGGTGATGAACTTGTAGAAGAGTTTTATCATGATGATATCAGTTGTGTTTATTCCCCTCCCCATCAAGGGGGAGGGATTTATTCTTTATACGACATCTTCCTTCTAATAAATCGCGGGATCAGGATCCGCTGAAATATCAGCCGCATGAAGGTTCCGGAATTCCTCCAAAAATCTACAAAGGGCCTGAAGTGGGATATACGCTGCGTCCCCGGGGTGTAACTCACGCTTACCGGCGCCTCTATTACGGGGAAGCCGTTCCACCCGGCCTTGGCCAGTATCTCAACTTCAAACTGGAATCGGTTGGCCCTGACCTTCATCTTCGTGCTTTGGGGCAGGGGGTATATCCTGAAGCCGCTCTGTGAATCTTGTACACGGGGTCCCCCAGAGGACCATACCCAGAAGTTGGAGAACTTCCTGCCGAAGCGGCTGGTCCAGGGCACGTCATCCCCCACCATGTTCTCCCGCATACCGATGATGATGGGCCGCTTTGCTCTCCGAAGCGCGTCATCGGGAATGGCCTTTATCAGCGTCAGGGCGTTGTCCGGGTCGTGCTGCCCGTCGGCGTCTATGGTTATGGCCCAGTCGGCTGTTGCAGCGGCTGCGGCAAACCCACTCTTGAGTGCGGCGCCTTTTCCCCTGTTGTTTTCATGGCGGATAATGGTGATGCCCGCCATGTTCTTTATAGCGTCATGAGTGCCGTCGGTTGAGCCGTCGTCGACGACGAAAAGCGGGAACCCTAATTTTAAAGTGACGCGCACCACGTCCGCCACGCGCTGTTCGTGGTTGTAAACAGGGATGATGATCGCGAATTTTCCTTTGTTCATTTAAGTTTTCCTGAATTTTATATGTCCCCCCCGACCTCCGAAGGGGGCGCGCGGTAAAAGCTGAATCATCTGTCATTGCGAGCATAGCTAAACAATTTTATTGACACTAGTAAGGATAATATATAACCAATTCATATATCAAAATGTTTTCAATATCAAGGCTGCTTTGCCGTTACGCACTTCGTAATGACAATTAAAATCCTCTCCTTTAAGCCCCTTCAGGGGGACAGGGGGGTATCACCCCTCCGGTAAAAATGCCAGGGACCAGGTGCCTGGTCCAATGTGAACACCGGTGGTCAGGGACAGGGGCTGGAGCACCAGGTCCGCCGAAGGATATCTTCGCCGAAGCTCGGGCATGATGGCGTCCTCAACCAGTGTACGGTTGTCGGTATGCTGGACCATGATGAAAGATCGTGAACCGGGATGGACGCTTTCCGCGAGCCTCTTAAGGGCAAACTCGATTTGCTCGTCAAGGCTTTTCACTGTTCCTGCTTTTACAACTCCCTCAATGGTGGGGGTCACTACCGGTTTTATGTTCATCATGTTTCCGAAAAGCGCCTTTGTCCTGGATATCCTGCCGCCGGCGGCGAGATATTTAAGATTGTCGATGAAGATATACTCCCGGGAAGACTCGATTGACTTCAGAGCAAAATCGATTACTGAATCAGCATCTGTCGAGTTATTCGAAAAACGCGCTACTGCGAGGGCTATGATGCCGAGCCTTCCTGATGCGGCGCCGGTATCGATGACAGCGAACCTGTTTTCCGTGTCATATTCATCCTTCCACCACCGTGCCACGTTGTAATTGCCGGTGAAAGCGGAGCCCACGCAGAGGTAGAGGACCCGGGAATGCTGGCTCATCACGCTTTGATAGAGCTCATGGCGCTCGAATTCAGAGGCCTGTGATGTTGAGACGCGGGCACCGCGGCGCATGGATACATACAGGTCGCCCGGTTTCACGCATGTTTCCGGCGCTGCAATATCTTCAATGGTGACGTAACTGTCCAGCAGTGTAAGCCCCAGACTGCGGGCATCGTCGCGGGTCACAGAGCCGGCGGCATCAGTCATGATATGAATGGCCTGGCTATGTCCCATCCTGCTGAACTCCCTGACCTGTTCGCCCAGATCATCGTCTGACCATCGGATGATGTCACCCAGTGACTCAATCTGCTTTTTAACATCAGTCCTGTCACTGGTATGGAGGTGCACCTTGACGAAATCATCTCCGGGTATGACCACCACGCTTTCCCCGAGATCAGTAAGGAGTTTGATAGCCTCTTCTTTATTGTTTCCGGCATTCAGGGTGATGTCGATACAGTATCCATCTTCTTTTTCCGAGGAAAAAGAAGATGCAATGTGTAGCTGGTCACCGAACACGGTCATGATGGGCCGGAAATTATCGGTTTCACCGGCCAATGACTTGAAAAAACCTTCAAAGTAAATAAACATGCCCAGAGCTCCGGAATCGACAACGCCGGCTTCTTTGAGCCGAGGGAGGAATTCCGGGGTTGAGCGTACCGCCCGTTCCAGGCGCGATACTATTGCGGTGGTAAATGTACCGTTTGCCTCTACCGGTGCTCCTTCAAGTGCTTCAGTAAGTGCGTCAAATACCGTGAGCATGGTCCCCTGCTTTGGATCGTGGACCGCCTTCCAGGCACGGTCCCTGCCCAGTCGAACCGCCGCGGGGATTGTTTCCAGTGAGTCGGCGGTGAGGAACCCTGAAAAAAAACGGGCGGCGATATTGCCTGAATTGCCCCGCGCATTCATGAGGAGCCGGTGTACGGTGATGCTGCGGTCCCGGCCGGGCTCGCGCAGCGGCGCCAGGCTGATTTTCATGTTCCTGCCTGTGTCGCCATCGGCTATGGGGAAGACATTGATGCTGTCGAGGAGGTCGGCCCAGGCGGCCACCCGCTCGGCTCCGGTGATGAAGGCCTGTAGTATCCGATCGTTCATGTTATTTAGTTATATCGTTGAGTGAAACAAATTCATATTGGATGCCATAATAGCTGAGCCATTCTTCTGCGATTTTTTTTATTCCCCCTCCATAGTGTGTGCGCCATTTCGTCTCCAGGTCCGGGTGGTTGTGCAGGGCGTCCTTGAAGCGCCTGAAGGGTTTCCCCGTTAAGATTGCCCGGGAGATTTCCTTCGCGGCCGCGCTATCCGGGAGTGTGCCGATAAAATCCCGAATGATTTCATGGCCGCGGCGTGATTCCATCGGCTCGATCGGGATGAAGCGGTCACCGCGGTATTCCGGATTGAATCCGGGCTCGCTTTTGTCGCCCTCCACGCCGTCGTTAAATTCGCGCTCCGACTGAAAAATAATTTCCCCTGTTTCGCGATCCAGGTAATAGCGGGCGAAATCGCAATGATCTTCAACGGCGTGCAGGAAATCGTCCAGAATAATGGGTACCGCCTTGCTGCCGCACGGTTCCTTCCAGTAATTCTCCATCAGTTCCCCGGCCCAGGAAGGCTGCGTCACCGGCCCGCGGGGGAGAAACCCCCTCATGACCGGCTTGATGTCAATGACCGGCGTTCCGTTAATGGCGTCGAGGTCCCTGACAACGATGACGGTCCCTTTTTTCCTCACGAGAGTTGCCATGGCGGTTCCGATGAAATTGGGCCTGTTTTTTTTCCGTTGGGCGAAAATGCCGGTCTCCGGCCATCGGAGATGTTCCCTGGGATGGCTCGAGCTGGTCACGGGAAGATCGTTGACCGCCTTGTGAAAAACGAAAATGATCTCCAGGTGAGAAAAGGCGTCGATACCATCCAGGGCTCGCTCGTTGAATGAGGGATCCAGCTTTATTTCAGAAACAACACCGCCCCAGAAATCGTCTGAGATGTCATTTCTGCTGTTGATGACTGTCCCGATTGAGTGTATGGTGAAATCCATGATTTTACTTTCCTGACGCTGAAGATGTCGGCACAAGGGAGCAGGCCCGGTATAAGCAAAAAAAATTACTTTGTGTCCAGATTAAACAGGTCGCCGTCCGATATTGCCCTGGTAAGAATTTCTATGTCGCGGTCCATGGGCCGGTCCGTAATGACCGGGCCGGCTATGGAACGGATTTTTTCCAGTATCGCGGCCAGTCGCGGACGGGTCCGAATGCTTCCGCGAATATCGCAGGCCTGGGCCGCCGCCAGCATGTGGATGGCAGTGACCCGTTCGGTCAGCTCGCATATACGCGCTGCGTCCCGGGCGCCGATGGTTCCCATGCTCACCTTGTCCTGATTGTGGGATTCCGTCGAGCGTGAGAAGGATGAGGCCGGCATGGTAGCCTTCAGGGCTTCCGCGGTCAGCGCCGAAGAAGATATGGACATGGCCTTGAACCCGTGATTGAACATCGCCTCTTCTTTTGGTGCTCTGACCAGGTCGGCGGGGAGGCCGCGGTTCACATGGGGGTCCACCATGAGGGCCACCTGGCGGTCCGACATGTCAGCCGCGGAGGCGATCACCGATTTCAATGAATCCATGGCGAACACGATATGGCCGCCGTAAAAATTGCCGCCCATGAGCACGGTCCCGGCGTCGGAGTCGAACAGGGGGTTGTCGTTCGCACTGTTCGCCTCGATCTCGACCCATCGTGTGATCCATTCCAGCGCATCGAAAATCACGCCCAGAATCTGCGGCGAACAGCGGAGGGAGTAGGGGTCCTGGAGAGACTCCAGTGTTTTTGCTGCCAGTTTTTCATGGTCTTCAGCGGAATACAACAGTTCTGATATTTTCCGGGCAATATACTCCTGGCCCGGATGCGGCTTTGCTCTGGCAATGACCGGATCATAGTGGTGTGCGTTGCCCATAAGAGCATGTATGGAAAGCGCCGTGGCGCATATTGAGGCGTCCAGTATCCTGTGTGTGCGGTCAATGACCAGGGCAGCAATCCCCGTCATGATCGAGGTGCCGTTCATCATGGCCAGGGGCTCCTTGGGGGCGAAGGTATAGGGATTAAGCCCCGCTTGCCGCAGAGCTTCTGCGACCGGCATCCGGGTATTGCGGTAAAAGACCTCTCCCTCTCCCATGAGGGCAGCGGCGATGTACGATAATGGAGTCAAATCTCCCGAGGCACCCACCGATCCTTCGGTGGGCACCACGGGGGTGATGCCGTGGTTAAGGAACTCGGCCAGCTGACAGATCAGTTCCATGGATGCGCCGGAGTATCCCCTGGAAAAGCAGAGGATGCGCGTCAGCATTGCTGCGCGAACTTCCTGTATTCCGACGGGTATGCCGGTGCCGCAGCCGTGGAACCTGATAAGATTGGAACCATTCTTGATAGACACTTCCATGGCCATGCGCTTCCCGCATGACTTTCCATATCCGGTGTTTACTCCATAGACCGGGGTTCCCTTTTCAAGGGCTGCCCTGAGCACATCCTGTGATTTCTTGATTTTACCGGCAAATTCCGGGTCTGCGCTGATGGTTACGCTGCTCCTGCCCCGGGCCACGTCGATAATATCACCCAGGGGAAGCCCCCGCCCTTCGATAATGATTTCGCCAGTTTTATTATTCATGGAAAGATGTCCGGAATGGAAATGTCGTATCTAAAAAAACAGACTTAATCCTTTGTAAGCCTGTCGGGTTTTTGTCAAGGTTTTTTTGTTGCCTTTATCAGCGCCATGGGGATTATGAGTACGGAACAGGCGGTACTTTGGATGCCATACATTCCCCGCTGTGGAGATTGCCAATTGAGCTTTCTTGCAATAATCGCCCGTCGTGCCGCACGCACCGATTTCGCCCGGAAGGCCCTGGAAGAGAAGGCGGACCTGAGCCCCTTCAGGGAAAAGCCTTCGGCGAGAATTCTGTCCGGTATTTTTCTGATGGCCTTCAGTTATATTATAGGCTGGCCTGCAGTGGCACTCTTCGGATTTCTGTCCGTCTATTTCAATCAGCCGCTTATTGTAATTCTGGGCGGGCCGGCGATATACGGGATCTCCCATCTTGTGTTCCTGGGGGGGATGTACCTTGCCGGCGCCAGTTACACCTATGTCTTTCTGCGATGGGCCACGCGAAAATTCCTGGAAAAATATCTTGATCCCGCTCCAGGCAATATCGGTACGGACGGAATGTCCTGAAAAACTCGAAGGATGGAGTTTTTCAGGAAACAGTTAGAATAAACTGTTTTAAGCTGATCTAATTCCGTATAAGCGGTCCGAATTGTGCATCGTGGGCGTTTTTTATGAGACGTTCCAGGAGAGCACGCTTTTCCTTGAAATTTGATCGGGTGATCAGCATCCCGAATTTCGAATCGCCCCGGATTTTATTGTTGTACACTGCGTCGGCCATCATGGCACCGACCGAGGGATACGCGTGGATGGGATCGAAAAAATTATTGAAGTAATCGTTTGTCACTTCGTTGGGATACATGAATAAATATATGCTGCCGAACACGTCAAGAATGTCAGATAACCAGCGGAAATAGTCGTCAACCAGGCCGCAGTTAACGATCATTTCCATGAAGGGGGTCGCTGTCGGAGCTATGAATGGAACGATGGTGCTCCGCGGATTTTCCTTTTTATACTGTTCCAGTATGGCGCGATAGTTGCTATTGTAGACGAATTTCAGATAGGGCGATTGCTTTTTATCCATGTATTGTTTGAAGTTCATCGTGTAAATCTCGATAAGCTCTTCTCTGGTGTGCTTTTTGACATGCTGAATATTGTTCCTGTCATAATAACGCCATGGCTTTTTGCGGAAGTTCTGCAGGTTTTTGTACGCATACCGGACGGTGTCTATGCTGAGCACTGTTTTAATCCGATAGAAGATAGAGTTGCTTTCTTTAATGTTCTTTTCCGTCATTGATTTGATCATAGGATGAACGTCAAACAGGCTGGCGTTTTCAAAATCAAGCCCCAGAAAAATGTAGTCGAAGTCCCTGCCGTTTCGTTTCTTTGCGTAATTGATGAAGGGCGAGATCTCTTCAATTCTGATGCCGTTCACCGAGTAGTTGTATACGGGAAGGCCCTTGAATGAATCCTGGGGAATGAAGGCGCACCGGCTTGATCCGATCAGCAGGCCCCGGTAGTTAAAACCACGGAACGTGATGTAGTTGGTTTTCTGCTTCCGTTCGTCTATTTCGACCTGGTACTGGTTGTATGCATGGGAGATGGAAAAGCACAAGAGCGGGTCCATGATGTAATTGAAGCCCGAGACCAGCAGGGGAATGATGAGTGCGATGAGTCCCGTTTTTATCAGCCAGTATTTTTTTATCGTTTCCATAAAAGCGTTCTCAAAAATTAAAATAGAGAAAGGCTCTGACCTGGGTCATGTGTATAAGGCCAACACCCAGCAGCAGCCCGGTAAAAAGCGCCCACCTGATGTTCGGCTTCATCTGTTCCGACAGCTCGTGAGCGTTCTTGCCGAGAAAAGAGAGGAGCGCCGCTCCTATTAAAAAGTATATAAGGTAGAATTTATCGCCGCCGATATGATCCAGCCATTTGCCAAAACCAATACCGGTCGCTCTCAGAAGCGGAATGCCGCTCAGTTTCTCGGAGAGCATGATGCCGTTCATCCCCACCATGCCCCGTACTACTTTTAACGCGTCCCCGATCGTGTTCGCCCTGAAAAACACATGAGTGAAAACGACAAATATGAAGGTCGCGAACCACCCCGCGTACTTGGGCATCTCCCTGCCGGATCTGCTCCACAGTCTGTGGATAACCATGGCGACACCGTTTATCATGCCCCAGGCTAAATATGTCCAGGAGATCCCATGCCATATGGCGGCTACAAAATAGATGGCAATTATATTCAAATAGACCCGCAGCGGGCCCTTGCGGCTCCCGCCCATCGGGATGTAGACGTGATCCCTCAGGAAGCGAATAAGGGTCATGTGCCAGCGCCGCCAGTGGTCCTGGATGCTCAACGCTTTAAAGGGAGAATTGAAGTTAATCGGGAGATTGATATTGCAGATAAGGGCTATGCCGTTGGCCATGTCGATGTAGCCGCTGAAATCATTGTAGAGCTGGAAGGTGTAGGAAAGGGACGTGAACCAGGCTTCGAAGAAATTCAGTGTCTGAGCCTGATCGAAGCCCTGTACAGCCCACGCCGCCAGGTTGTCGGCAATGACTGTTTTCTTGAAGAGGCCGATGGAGAACATCAGGACCCCTTTCATTATGTTGTCGTAGTTGATCCTTCGGTTTTTCGAATCGGTAAACTGTGGCATCATCTCCCAGTGATAAACGATTGGACCGGACAAAAGCTGAGGAAAAAAGGTTACATACAGCCCGTAGTTCAGGATACTGTTCTCTCTGCTGGTCCCTCGGTAGACGGCTGTGATGAAGGAAATCTGAGTAAACGTGAAATAGCTGATCCCCAGGGGCAGCGCAATTTTTATCAGGTTTATGTGCATATCGGTTATGGAATTGATGGAAGCGATGAAAAAGTTGGTATATTTGAAATAACCCAGTAATGCAAGGTTGAAGATTATGCCGATCCAAAGAAGAACGATCCGGGGGATATGCTTCAGCGCCTCCCTGCCGCTGTTAAGGGTCCACCCTATGCCAAAGTTGAAGATAATTGAGCCCAGTATCAGGGGAAGATAGATAATGTTCCAATAACTGTAATAAAAAAGGCTGCACAACAAAAGCCATGCCCGTGCTGATGCTGACGGGCCACGATTATTGAGAATGAAGTAAATAACCGCTGTTATCGGCAAAAATATGAAGATGTATTCAAATGAATTAAAGAGCATTGAGTTAATGGTGTAAATGGTATAGGTGAACTTTTATGAAATATTTTGCAGTGCTTAAAAGTCAATGATAAAACATGGAATCGTCCTTTGCCGGATCGATTCCGGCACCGGTTTTTTCCCGGTGATTGGGAGGAGACAACGCTCCCGGCCCGGTGCAGCTGAAACCGGCTTGTGATTGCATCCATGCAGTTGTGTCATATTTGAATTATGACCGCAGACCCATCGGGGCTGATGATTGGCTGAGATGCCGTATATTGCCGGATTTGACGGATGATGTCCGCACCGCCATCCGGATAACCATTGCGGCTTATACATATAGCGCGGAATCCGGACCGTTTAATCTCTCTGACCATTTCCCCGGTCTCCAAACCGGAAACGCGCTTCTGCCAGGCCGCGGAGTCCCTCCCGTTAACAGCACCATAGCTCCACGACAGGCTTTTAGAATGCAGATAATACTTGAAATACTCGAAATTGAGTAGGCGGTGCGGGGGAGTAGCTATCTCGGGGAATTGCAGATAGGGGAGTTGAAATATCATTGTGCCGCGGGGCAGGATGCCCTCGGCCTCTGCCACAAATCTGCCATCGCTCTTGTATGCTTTCTTCGTTGCCGCATAATTCGGGATTGCAGACGGGCCGGTCTGGTCGTAGATACCGGCAAGCAGCAGGATGCTGACAGCGGCTGTAGCAAGAATTTTTGAAATATTCACCGGGATGTTCCTGCCTGCCAGGCGGAGAGAGGTCCTCCATCGGTCTTTCATGTACTCCTCGTATAGGTGGTCCGCGATAATCATGAATGCGTAAATTGAAAAGAACGCAATGAATATGCTTATGCGGCTGTAACTCCGTATCCGGAAATTCACCAGGGGCGCCACGAAAGAACTGAAACCGGCTGAGATAGCCAGCAGTACGGCGGCCACATTCAGCGATCCCTGCTGACGGAGCCTTGCATGGACAGGCTTGCTGCACGGGCCATCTACGAAAAAAAGGAGGGCTGCGAGGGACACAATGAAACCGGCACCCCCCAGCAGGCCAAGGGTCGAGCAATCGCTCTCATGGTCCGGAGCCCGGTAAATAAAGGATGATTCACGGTTATACTGCTCCTTGATGTTCGCCATGAATTGCACGCGGTGACCGTTGACCGGCAGCAGAAGCTTGGTGATTTTTAAAGAATATAAATCCGCGTCATGGAATACACGATGCGTCGCGTCAGGATTATAGCCATTCCGCATGATGTATGTAAACGATGGCGACAGGCTTGCGGCCAGCCCGACGGTAATGACGGCGGAAAGAAGCAGCGACGTCAGGAACGGCGTGATCTTGTGCTCTGTGAATGACCTGCCTGCCCCGGCAACGATAAAGAAAAAACAGGCAAAAAAAGAGTAATAGATTCCTGTTAGTGAAACCAGTACTGCTATGACCAGCCCCGAAATCCGCATGTTCCGTGTTTCAGCGGATAGCGCAGCATGAGTGCTGGAGAAGAAGTTTAATTCTCCCGAATAGACACGCATGACCACCAGAAGGGCCGGCGGGATCATGTAATATGCAGCGAGCAGTATGTGAATCTGTCCCTTTAAATAATGATAGGGTATAAATGCGTACAAAACGGCGCCAGCGAAGGATGCAAAGCGCGACAAACCGAGTTTCATGAACACGTACCACGCCAGCAGGGCCGTCAGGGGATAGGTTATGATTAGGAAAAGGTTCATGGTTGATGCATAATCGCCGGTGAACAGCGATATAATCTTTATAACCAGGATGTGCAGAATCTCTGGCTGGGGAAAATCATGGAGGTCCATGCCGGCGGGTGCGCCCAGGAACCCGTTGTGTAAGTACCAGCCATTATCGATCATCGACTTTGTCATCTGATGAAAAAGAAGTGAATCGCCCGAATAACAGAAAGGTACCGCAAGGTCCATGTGCCACAATTGCATAACAAACCAGAGAAAGATCAGGGTCACCACGGCCACGCCCAAACCAGAGGTGATGAGCATGCCTTTTCTTGATTGATGTAGCGTACTCTTCATAGAATTACCCCCGGTGATATGATGCTGTTTCGGGCCAGGATGCAGGTTTGATTGAGCCCTGACCGGCATTTTTTATTGTTGTGGATGATTAATTCAAGCTTTTTTCGTACGATGTGAAATGACGTTATGAATAGGTATGCGAATAGCAAACTTGCTGCATTACTCCTTTCTCAATCCCGGGCCCTGCAGCGCAGGATCTGCGCCGGGCTCTTTTAAGCCCGACGCGTCTGGACCTGATTCCACAAAAAGCCGTATATTGTACAATTGGTTTCATTAATAAAACGTCAGTTTTCGCCAAACACAAGTTCGTTCACTGTGCGGGAGACCTGGGTTTCTTCGTCATCGGAATAGTTGACCGATGCGTCGTTCATATCCCCCATGTTTAGCATGGTGCCTGGTGTATAGACGTAGACATAGCAGGTGTCGATATTGGTTTCGCTGATTGGTTCAAACTGTATCATTTTATGAATGGTTCCATCATTATTGAATTCATAATGGAATCTTATTACCGGTTGATCCCATATGGCAATAAAGAAAACCCGTAATCCGAGTACTATATCAAGAGTTTTTTTGCCACCCGTATCGCCCCAGGTAAGAGTTGAATACGAACCCCAGGTCATTCTATTTGTTAAATCATTTTCGTCATCACCATCATAACTGGTCATAGATTCCAATCGGCCCTTTACATCGTAGGTGAAAACATATACATTCTCGAATTCCCTTACGTCGCCTGAATAAGAATAATTAATGGCCTTCTCCATTTTGCCCGCTCGGTTGTACTGGTACACTGTGGTTTTGACAAGAAGGTCATCTTTGTTCCCGAAGATATTATCCGCACCTGCTTCATACATATTGGTTTCGACTTTTCTGTTGTCTTCGACTATATAATCGATCCTGCTGCTGGGGGTTATGCCGAAATCGCTGTATTTTATCTGGCAGTACCGATCTTCACGCCTGGTAGTTTCAAAATAGCCTAGAAGAGGATCAATGGTGTCGTCGGAATCCATCCAGGTGCCGTTTTCTCGGGCATCGATAGATGAAGCCATTTTTTTCAATGCCCAGAACTGAGTCAGCAGGGGATTCTGCTTCACAACCCTCATGGGGTCGGTCAGAAGTTTGTCCAGCTGCGCCCAATCTACTTCAAGCTCGACGCCGGCATACATTTCATACATGGACTTCATGCTGGGCTGCGAGCTCTGCACTGACATATTTAATATTACCTGTTCGGATGCGCTTTTGATCTGGTTATCCATGTCATAGGTGGTCGATTTCATGGTGATGGGGCTGGTGGCCAGGCAGCCAATTCCCATTGTGAGTAGGGTTTCGGTTTTGTCGTTTTGTTTATCGTAACTCGTGTCGCAGCCAAGTGTTCCGACGGCGACTAACAGGAATACTGATAGCCTTCGTGCATATTTATTCATTTTCATCAGAATCCTCCACTTTTTATATATGTCTAATCACTGATCTTATGCTAAAAAAGATGTATTAAAAATCAATATTAATTTTATTTCTAATGCAATTATTCTGACGCGTCAGTTTTGTATGATGGGCGCTGGCGCGCTTGCCGCGTTGTTGTGCGGTAGTCCGGGCGCACAACGGTTATATATATTGGAGCAAATCTTCAACGGATTGAATGCCGGGAGTAATATCCCCTCCAACCCAGAGATAATCGATGCCGGCATTGAAGGCTGCGGCCTCGTCCGAAGGCGTATCCCCCAGATAGATTGCCTCTGTTTTTTGTATACCGAAAAACTCGATGCATTTAAGGAGCATCTCCGGATGTGGCTTTGGTTCTGCATCAACCGTTGAGATGCGGAATTCAAACCAGGTATCGAGATTGAAATACTGGAAGAGCCTGTCCAGGGACTTCCCGCGGTTGGTTGCCATGGCCAGATGAAAATTTTTTTTTAGGGAGCCAAAGACCTTCTTAAAGTCAAAGAGGGGATGGACATCCTTTAAAAAGGGAGTATAATCGGTTTCCTGACTGATGCGATAGAGACGATCAGCTTCGACAGGGTCCGGGAACAGCTCAAACATAAGCTGCCGCGTCGACATGTACACGACTTTTTCCCGTTCATGTTCCCTGAGGGGCGGATGACCTCCCTGAATGAGACAGCTGTTGAAAAAATTCAGATTTGCGTCATGCGAGTCGATCAGGACACCGTCGCAATCGAATATTATCAGTTGTTTGTGCCGTAATAATGTCATAAGCTCCTATCATTCCTGAAAAATTTTTCTTTTGAGTTTACAGGTTCATATTAAATTGAATTACCAGAATCGGCATTTTCCTGCTGGTTATCCCGAAAATAGTAATATAGCCTGTTTCGCGCTGCATTTTTTCGAAAAAAAGCGTAAAATATCCAAAAATTTTATTCACGACTGCCTTGTCAATAAGTTATTCAAATAATAATTAATTCTTGACAAAAAAAGTCCAACATAATAGTTTTGCCTCTCCAAAAGGACGAGTACAGGCAGTATTGACCGATTCAATCAGAGCACACGCGAAAGTTAATCTCCATCTCGAGGTACTGAATCGAAGAGATGACGGGTACCACAATATTTTCAGCCTCATGGCAAGTGTTGCACTGCATGATCTTTTAAAACTCGAAGATAGTAGCGCGCGAGAAGTTTCAGGCGGGATCGATATCGCCATAGCCATAAAGAACGGCGGCGGCACTCATGGCAGTTTGATTGATTCAATTCCGGCCCATGAGAACCTGATAGCGCGGGCATCGACGCTCTATTATGAGCGGGCAGGTTTGAACGGCAAAGCGATCTTCTCCATCGAGAAAAATATTCCGTCAGGGGCGGGGCTCGGTGGAGGCAGCAGCGACGCGGCAGCGGCCTTGAAGCTCTTCAATGGACGCTTCGGAAGATACAGGGATGACGAGCTTGCAAAGATTGGATCTTCAATCGGGGCTGATGTTCCCTATTGCCTTCATGGCGGGTTCGCAATCTGCCGCGGCATCGGCGAACTGGTAATGCCCGTACCGGGGAAGCTGCAGGCATGGGTGTTGATTGTCAATGATGGGATCCATGTCGATACCGGGTCGGCGTATCGCTCCCTGAAAAGGGGAGCTGAAGTTGATGCGGGACGGGATGCTGAGACGAGCAAAGCCATCAGACGGTTAGCCGGAGCGCTTTCATCAGGATCCCTGGATGCTTTGAAGGAGGCGGCGGTGAATGATTTTGAAGCGCCGGTGTTCAGGCAGTATCCTAAAATCGGCCGTTTTAAAGAAGAACTTTACGGCATGGGAGCGGATTTTGCCGTTATGACCGGCTCCGGATCAAGTGTGATAGGGCTTTTTCAAAAAAAGGAAACTGCGGAGCAGGCCCGGTCAAAGATGGCTGGAACATGCAATGAAGTGATCCTGACCCGATTCGTTTAATTGGACTTTTCTGTATTCATTATTAATCCTTCATGGGCAGAGCGCTATGAAGCATTCATAATGTATATAATACATATTGAGGTGTGGCCAAGCGGTAAGGCATCGGGTTTTGGTCCCGTGACCCCAGGTTCGAATCCTGGCACCTCAGATATCTGACGCAGGGAGTTCACCTATCAACAACATTTCTTCAATCGTGCTGGCCGGCGGCAAGGGAGTCCGCATGAAATCCGATCTGCCGAAGGTGCTTCAGCCATTCCTGGGCAAGCCATTAATTGCTCACGTGTTAGACAATATTGAGAAGGCGGGCGTTTCTGATATTTTCGTCGTTGTGGGGTATCGGGGCGAACTGGTCATCGACGCAATAGGCGATCGTGCGGTGCCGGTTTGGCAGCGCGAGCAGCTCGGCACCGGTCATGCGGTCATGCAGGCAGAGGAAGCCCTGGCCGGTTTCAGCGGCAGGGTTGTCATTGCCTGCGGTGACGTTCCTCTCATCAGGCCGGAGACCTTCCGGTCCCTTGTTCAGGAGTCTGAACAGGATGGCGTAAAAGCCGTGGTGCTGACCATGATGCTTGATAATCCCCACGGGTACGGCAGGATGGTCAAGGACGCTGCAGGGCATTTTGAGCAGATCGTTGAAGAAAAGGACGCCGACACCGAAATAAAGAAGATTCAGGAAGTAAACTCAGGGACCTATGTTTTTGACAAGCAGTTCCTATTCGAGGGACTGCGGCGCATTGACACCAATAACGCTCAGGGCGAATATTATCTGCCCGATGCGCTGCAATATATCAGGACATCCGGATACACGGTAAAGACAATGCTTATGAAAAATCCAATCGAGGGGAGCGGGGTTAACACCATCGAGGAGCTCCGGCGGCTGGAAGAGTACTGCAGAACAAAGACGAGAGGATAAACCAGTATGGGCGACAGTTTGCTAAAGCTTTTCTCGGGATCTTCAAATCCGGACCTGGCGCAGGAAATAGCGAGCTATCTTAATATAGAGCTGTCCAAGGTCGAGTTGAAGCGCTTCAAGGACGGCGAGACTTCGGTAAAGATAAAAGAGAATGTCCGCGGACATGATGTGTTTATCATCCAGTCCACCTGCAGTCCCACCAACGACCATATCATCGAGCTCTTGCTCATGATAGATGCGGCCCTCCGGGCGTCGGCGGGCAGGATCACAGCGGTCATCCCCTATTTCGGGTATGCCCGTCAGGACCGGAAGGTGGAGCCGCGGGTCCCGATTTCGTCGAAGGTGATGGCCAATATTATCCAGGCCACCGGCGCTGACAGGGTCCTTACCATGGAACTGCACGCTGAACAGATCCAGGGCTTTTTTGACATACCGGTGGACAACCTGTACTCGAAGCCCGTTGCTATCGATTATATACGGGGTCTGCACATCAAGGACGCGGTCATGGTCTCTCCCGATTCGGGCGGGGCTGAACGAGCCCGTTCCTATGCGAAGAACATTTACGCGGGCCTGGCCATCATCGACAAGCGGCGGCCGGAACCGAACGTGGCCGAGGTGCAGTATGTTATCGGCGATGTCAAAGGCAAGAACTGCATCCTGGTGGATGACATGGTGGATACGGGCGGGTCGATTTCAAAGGCAGCCGGCGCGCTCCGCGAACAGGGTGCGCAGGACGTTTACTGCCTGTTTACGCACCCGGTCCTGTCGGACGATGCCATCAGCAAAATGGAATCGGCTGGATTCAAGGAGATCATTTTCACCAATACGATCCCGTACAGCGCGCCCCGGGAAATGAAGGGGATGAAGATTCTGTCAATAGCGCCCCTATTCGGCGAGGCGATTCGAAGGATTCATAACGGGGAATCGGTCAGCTCCCTGTTTGTATAGAAAGCACAGATACATGAATATACAGTTAATGAAAAGAGGAAAATCATGGAAGCAAAAAGTTTAACCGTAGAACCGAGAACTGATTTTGGTAAAAATGCAAGCCGCAGGGCGCGGCAAAACGGATTCATCCCGGGCGTCATCTATTCACATGGTGAATCTGAATCGATACAGATACCACGAAAGGAGTTCTTCAAGCTTTTCAAGGGAAAGATATCCGAAAGCGTTATATTTGATATACACAGCAGCGCGAAGAAAGAAGATACCGAAAAAATGGCCTATGTCAAGGATTACCACATGGACCCGATATCAGGCGATATTCTTCATGTTGATCTTTTCAAAGTTACCAAGGGCGAGAAAATTCACACCCACGTGCCGATAATATTCCTCGGGACCCCTAAAGGCGTTAAGCTGGGCGGCATTCTCGAAGTGGATTTGCGGGAAATTGAAGTCGAATGTCTGCCGAAAGACCTGCCGGAGAAGATCGAGATTGATGTAACCAGCATGGAGGTCGGGGACTCAATACATGTAAAGGATGTTGCCGTTGGCGAAGGCGTTAAGCTTATGGGAAACCTTGATTCTTCGATTGCTTCAGTCCACGTACCGAAAATCACCGCCGTTGAGGAAAAAGTCGAAGAGGTCGCGGCTGTTGAAGGTGAAGGTGAAGAGGCCAAGAAGGCTGCCGAGGGCGATGAGACCAAGGATAAAGATAAGGATAAAGAGAAAAAATAATTCCAGACGTGTTTCATTACTGCACCCGGCCGAAGGGCCGAGATTATATTATTACAGGGAGCGGTATTATTGAAGTTAATCGTTGGTTTTGGAAATCCTGGCGAGAAATTTGCGAATAACAGGCAGAATATTGGTTTCAAGGTTATAGATATCATCGGCAACAACGAGAATATTGATGTCCGGATAAAGAAGAAAAAATCTGTAATCGGCAGGGGAAAAATAAAGGGAACCGATGTTGTTCTCCTGAAGCCCCAGACCTTTGTCAACCTGATCGGCGAATCAGTACTCTACATAGCTTCGTTTCTGCGTATTAACGTGCGGGACATATTATGCATCGTCGAGGATTCATCGCTCAAACTCGGTGAGCTGCGGGTGGATTACCTTTTTTCAAACCTGACCCATTCCGGGATTGAATCTATGACCAGAGCCCTCAAATCGGAGAGGTTCGCCAAGATACGGGTCGGTATCGGCACACCACCGAAAGGGGTGACCATGGAAGAATATCTTCTTCAAGATTTCACCGATGATGAAAACCTCATCCTCATAGATGTGCTCAATAAAACGGAAAAGGTGGTCAATCTGCTCATCACGCAGTCGATCGAAGAAGTGCAGGACAAATGCAACCCGGAAGGGGCCGTTAAAATCAAGAAGAGGAAAGTCAAAGCCATTCACATCGACCACAGGAAGAAGAGATAATCGCCTGAATCAGCCGGGGGCTGTTTGAGAAGTCGTGTTGTCCTGATTCCGGATATCGCTGGATCGGGATTAGCTGGATTAAAACGACTTGTCAAACAGCCCCTGTTCATATTAATCATGGAAAGTCATCAGCGGGATGCATTTTTTCTTGACTTAATTGTTCATTCATGCAGACTTTCCTTAGCAGGAAGCCTGAACAGGAAACACACTACTCTATTCAATGATAAGGGAGATGTTAGCGATGAGAAATGGAATGCTCTTGATTATGTCATGTGTGATATCGGTTCTCATTTCGACAGCATACGCGCAATCCTATAAATACGATTATCATCCCTCCTTCGGACCGGCGCCGTTGGGGGGCAGCCCGAAGTCGATAGCACAGCAGCTCAGTTATGAGAATTTCCGTTCTATAAAATTGCTCAACACGGCAGTAATGAATTTTGGGGGCGGTGAAGCCGAAATTGATAAGCTCATTGACCAGTATGCCGAGGCAAGCGCCCTGTATTTTCAAAATAAAATGTTTGAGTCTGCGAAGGCATTCAAGGAAAACCAGGCTGCTATAATGACCACCGCGAAGCAGCTCTCGCAAAAATATAACCAGGACACGAACGTCCTCCTTAAAGACAGCATTAACATGAACGTGCGGGCGAAACTGAAGCTTAAAATGAAGAGCAGTGAAGGACGCTCTGCTACTGACAAGTTGCTAGACCAGGGCCAGGCAGGGGTGATGAAAGCCAACGATTATTATGAGAGGTTCAAAGACGCAAAATCCGCGTCGGCCATGGACCTTATCAGTTCCATTTATTATTACCGCGGCGCAAAAGACAGTATGTTTCAGATGATGAGGATTATTGCTGACTACCAGAGCAAATTCCAGGCTGAAGCTGAAGTGGACGAGATGATCGCCAAGAAGCAGCTGACGCGCTCTAAAAAAGAAGAAACCATTCAAGCAAAGGCGGTACAGAAGAGAAAGGACCTGGAAGCCAGATACCTGGACAAATACGCACGCGACATGGTTGATAATAAGAATCTGGTTTATGTGTCAAAGGAAAAAGAGAAATAGCAATACCATATACGGGTTATTCTGGTTTTACGAGGATCCTGTCCTTCTTTAAAACTCTCAGGGCCAGGATCCTGATCCGTGAATTTTTATGAACGAGAAGGCCAATAACCTTCTCTTTTGTTTTTGCGTCAAGCTGATAGCCCCTCAGCGCGATGAGGGTGGCCTGGAGAAGGGAATAATTATTTTCCGTGGAGTTTCTAAGTTTTTTCGCTATTACCTCGTAAACCCGGTTGTCCTTGGTCTTGACCCACCGCAATGCTGTCAACATGACGCTTGAGCTTGGATCGTTGATTGCCTTGATGATTGACGGTATGAGTCTGGCTTTAATGGTCGCGTCATCGAGCGAGCAGATCCCCTTTATGGATTCCTCCCTGATGAGCCAGTCATTACTTGCAAGACCATAGATAAATATATCAGCAGAGGAATCGTCTTTAAAAGCCCGCAGGGATTTTATCGCATACCATTTTACATTGTCATTCCTGTCTTCAAGGGCGGTTTTTTTTATAAGGGGGATGGAGTGTTCTGATTTTATTTTTGTAAGGCTTTGCACTGCTTCAATCCGTACAGCGGGCTGCGGATCCTTCGCGGCATACGTCAGGATGCCGATAACCAGGTCGTTTTTGTCCTTGCCGTAGTAATTCACCACATCGCGCACAATATCTCGCCGTTCGACCCAGGTTGCAGTTGGATAACGGTTGGCGGCGTTTCTCTGTTTCTGCACCCGTATCAGCTCGGATTTCTGGAAGATCCCGCATCCTGCCGGCTGGATTAGGGTTACAAAAATCAGTAATGACGCGAATGTTTTCACGAGTACTCGACGCGGTTTCTGCCGGTAACATATTAAAAAAAGACGGCACCGATAAGCATCAGCCGTCATGGAGCCGGTGTTTTTCCTCCATGGATAATAGTGTATTGAGTGAGGAACTTGTCAGTTCGCAGAATATAATACCTGGTTTCAATGAACGGTGTGAATTCTGTAAAGTAATCCATATCCTCGTTCTTGTAGCGGTCCTTCCACTTATTAACGTTGCCGGCTCCGGCATTGTACGCGGCAACGGCATACTGATAATTGCCCTTGAACTGTTTCAGAAGACCTGCTATGTATTTGGCACCGAGCTGTATTGATGTGCACGGATCGGCAAGGTCATAGCGGTCGAGGCGCAGGCCACGTGCTATCCCGCGCGCCGTGGAGGGCATAAGCTGCATGAGACCGGAGGCGCCGGCGGACGAAACGGCGTTTTGCTTGAAAAGCGACTCGGCCTTTATAAGGGCGTAAATGATGCTCTTGTCCACCGCGTAAAGGGAGCTGTATTTCGAAATGCATTCATTAAAGGGCGCGGGGAAAAGCATTGCAGCAGTCTCTTCGGGCATGAGGGCTATGTTCTCTTTCAGATCCAGCAGCTTTAAAAGCTCCAGGCAGGAAAAGACTTCGAGGAAAGCATAACCGTATTTCCTGCTGTAATGTGCCAGGGCAATATATTTATCTTTTCTGGACTCTCTGGTTTTCGGGAGCAGTTTCATTTCCCGGTTGATCCCGGCGCTGTATCCCACCATGAAATATGCGTCCAGTTTCTTGAATGATCCGCCGTATCCGGATGAGGTTTTCATGGCGGAAATCGTTTTTTCCATGTCACGATACCGGTCGATATCGGGCGTATCAAGCTTGCCGAAGCGTGCTGTCCGCTTTTTCATTGATTGCTGTTTTGCCAGAAGCAGGGCATGCCAGTAAAGAGCGGCATCGCTGTTTTTTTCCTGTACCGCTTTGCTGAATTGCTGCCCGAGGTCCTGCTCGGAGTAGCGCGAAGCCTGCTGTTTTATCAGAAGCCAGGTATAGGGAGAGTCCGGGTTTACGGCGACAATCTGCATGGCTGACTTCAGCGCCCTGTCATTGCTGCCGGATCCGGAGTGGATCTTGTGGAGCCAGAACCGGCATTCATCGGAATGGCTTCCTTTCGGGTATTTGGAGATCGATTCTTCCAGGTATTGGACAGCCCTGTCGTTGTTCTTTGCCCGTATCATGTTGCGTGCCATAAGCCAGAGAAAATGACCGGCGTGGTCGTCCGAGTACTTGTTCTTGTAATCGGTGAGATACTGCTCATGCCCGGCCCGTTTGTTCTCTTCCAGAAACCTGGCGGTTCTTTGTAGAGCGGCCTGCGCATACGGCTCCGTGCCTGCTTTGATGACCTGCTGGTATACGGTAATGGCGTTGTTCTTGTTGCCCATGTTCCAGAGTTCGTCCCCGTGAGTCATAAGAAGGGCAGCATTGCCGGAGCGTTCTTTGATGAGAGCCTGTACGGCGGCGGTGGCGTTGTCCCGGGTAAGGGCTTTTGCCAGGTAGGTGTCGACTTCAGCCTGGTTCGACGGTTGCGGTTTGAGGGAACGAAGGAGGGCTATTGACTCCTTGTATTTTTTCCCGTGATAGAGGGCCCTGGCAAAAAGCAGTTTTTCCCTGGCCTTCAGTTCCCGTGGGCTTTTTTCCATAAGTGCAGTAAGAATATCGGCAGCGGATGCAGCCTGCCATCCCTTCACATTGACCTCGAATACTCTGGTGTAGCGGTCAAGGGCACCGATGAAATCCGATTTTTTTTCTAGGAGGGATCCGGTCCTGAGAAGAATGACAGACCGCGATTCAGAGTCGTCAAAATCGGTGAGGAGCTTTTTCAATACCGACAGCGCCTCATCATATTTTTTTTGTACGGCCAGGGACTTGGATTTAAGAAGCATCGCGTCGCGGTACAGGGCACTGTGGCTCCGTGGCATGAGATCAATGAATTTTAGCACAAAACCGTGTTCGCCGTACAGAAAGAAAAGGTCTGCCAGCTCAAAAACAGCATCATCGTAGTAATCGGATTTCATATGATAGGCCTTGATAAACTGGTAAACCGGATGGGAAAAAAGACGGAGTTTGGGGTCACGGTGGCTTTTAAAACAGCTGTTGGCAAAATGGAACATCGCGTTTTTATATTTTTTTTCTTTTTTGTACGCGATGCCGAGCATGAAATGCTCATGGCACCCCTTCTGCTTTTCCTCCAGCAGGGATATGACGGATTGGGAAGGGGAATAGAACCCGATGGTTGAAAGGCCATTGCCGCTGATGGGCGGATTACTGCATGAGAACAGCAGCATCAATGCTATTATAAGAGCGTTTCGTGTTTTCATGGGCATATCATTTCATTTCCATATATTCATTATATTCTTTAACGTCGGACAGGTCCGGTTTGTCCCATATGATGTCATAGAATGATTTTTCGTCCTTAGAACGATAATAATTATCGGTATGGATCAGGAGATTATAATCGCGCTGCTCATCGCTTGACGCCTCTGATATAAGTTTTTTAAGCTCATCATAGGTGTGGCGGCCGAATTCCTTTTTCGTGTCCTTATAGATCGGGCGGCCCAATTCCATATCCTTTTCCATCCGCTTTTCCCGGTCCTTGGAATATTTTGTCTGCAGCAGGGAAAAGAGAGCGTATCGCTTTCCATGTTTCACCTTTTTTATTGCCTTGGAATAGCGGTACAGGCGCATCGAATAGAGCCGTTCGTCAAAATTGTCCGCCATCATCAGGTCGATCCGCGCGTCGGTCGTGTCCCGGTACCCGAGGCGAAGGTAATGACGCGCGAGATAATCATTATTTCTTATAACGGCAGGGGCGAATCCGTTGAGGAGTTTTTTTGCCATGACGATATCCTTATTCAGGGTTTTCTGGTAAAGGTCGATGAGAATTTTTTGTGATTTGCGTATTTCATCAAAAGACTCGCCGAACATGAACTTCATGTAAAGATTCTGGGCGATTATATCCCGCTGTATCGCTTCTTTGAACTGTTTTTTTTCTTCATCTGTCCCCAGGTTGGTTATGGACATGTTGATGAAATAGAAAAAATAACGGTTGTCTTTCAGGCCTTTTTCGGCATTTCTCTGTTTCCCGGCGGCCAGGCTTGATTTGGTTCTCTGGGCGTAGGCTGTGCCGATGAAGGATAGTACCATGACAATAATGATGAGGATAATTGTATGGAGAGTTGGTCGAAATTTCATTATCTGCATTGTTTTTCACGCAGGGCCATGCGGCGTCAACCGGAATTCTGATTGAACGGCATCAAAGACTGAATGTCATGCCCTCGGTGGCAATATATATTCTAGTCGTGTCGTTCTTGCAGTTTTCTCCATGCTCCAGCGCGGCCAGATAGTTTTCGTGAAGCTTGGCGTCGGTATAGGCCGGTTCGTGATGCGTCATGACAAGATTCTTTACCTTCCAGCGAAGTCCGCAGTTCACCGCCATGGTGTAGCTGGTGTGTCCCCAATCGAATTTCATGAAGGATTCGTCAAGGGTGTATTGTGAATCTATTATGAGCAGGTCCGCATACTGAAAAAACTCGTATGTTGTATCATGGCCTTTTTCAAAGACTTCGCCGGTGAACTCGGCATCGGTCGCGAAAATAAAAGTCTTCCCGGCCTGCTTGAACCGATAGGCAAAACTGCCGCCGGGATGCTTCAACGGAAAGAAGTCGACAAAGAGATCATCTTCCAGCTTGATGGGAACCCTGTTTTTAACATCGAGATGAATGTATTGTTTCGTTGATTCAGTGCCCTCGAAAAGGGCGGGAAAATAGGGCGCAGCCATCTGGTCGATTAAGTATTTTTTCTGGTCCTTGTAGGGAGAGTGAAAGTTGAGAGTGTTCCCTTTTATATACAGTGGAGTAAAAAAAGGGAGCCCCTGGATATGGTCCCAGTGATAATGGGTCATGAAAATATCGAGAATGCCCTGACCGTGGCCGCAGGGACCCTTCATCAGTTCATAGCCCAGGAGCCTGATACCGGAGCCGCAATCGAGGATGTATATTTTCCCGCTGTTTGAAGTCACGCTGACGCAGGTGGTGTTCCCGCCGTAAACATATCTGAGATCGTCGGGCAGGGTTTTAAGAAATTCCGGAATGCCGGAACTGTTTCTCAACCCGGCTTTAATTGCGAGATCCAGGATAAGGGTTATTTTCTTGGAATATTCATCGTTCGTTGTCGGAGAAGGAAGTGAACCCCGGACCCCCCACAGTTTTATCTGCATGAATGATTTCCTTTGTTCTGTGTATTATCGCTGCCGGTATCGTATATCATTGCATAGTGAAATAAAAACTGTTATATACATACATGCCCCCGCTGGTTTAGAGCGGGGGCTGTGACAGGGATTTATACATTAATAATCGTACATCTTAAACACGATGTATAGTTATAAAAAAAATTTCAATCAAAATAATTCTGGAGTGTAATTAAAAAACTGCATTTTTAGTCCCTCTTATCAATATAAAATCGGGTGAACGGAATTGTGAAAGCGGTTTTGTGGTAATTATGTCCCGATGGCATTGCCATATCTGCTATGCCGCTATGGTATTTGTATGCAAGATCACCTATTCGTATACCTTTTCCTCCGATTCGCTTGCGCCCATAGCATCTTCCTCAACGTCACGGACCGGTTCCTTTGAAAGGACTTTTTCGTATTCTTTGAACCATTCATTTTGGATAATGAATTGCATGATTTCGTTGGTGCCGACCCATATCATGCTGAGCCGGATGTCTCGTACGATGCGTTCCAGGGGGAACACGGCTGTATAACCAATCCCTCCGACCGCCTGCATGCAGTTGTTCGCTATTTCCCAGGCGGACTCGGTGACGAATTTCTTGGACTGCGAGACCATTCTCCGGATACGGCCGGGGTGGACGTTCGGAGAATCACCAGCCCGGCAGGTGGTGTAGACCATGGAGCGCGCCGCGTCAAGGAGCAGTGCGCAGTCAGCGATTTTAAATCCCACGGCCTGGAAATTTTTAATGGGCTGGCCGAAGGCTTTTCGCCGTGACGTGTAACGTGTCGCGATTTCCAGTGCCGGACGGACAGAACCGATGGTCATGGCAGCAGTGCCCAGCCTCTCCGGTATCATCATACGCATGAACACGTCAAAACCACCGTTGATGCCGTTCAAAGCATACCGTTCCGGCACGCGGACATCCTTGAAGATGACCCTGCCGGCTCCGCCCCCGCGAACGCCCATAAGGCCGTATATATATTTAGTCTCTACCCCGGCGGAGCGCGGGACCATGAAGGCCGTCATTTTCCTGTGCGGGGGACCCGATGGATCGGTGACGGCATACACGAGGAACCAGTCAGCTCCTTCTGCCCCGACAATGAACCGCTTCTGGCCATTTATTATCCAGTCGTCTCCGTCTTTTCTGGCAACTGTTGCGGCCCCGAAAAAATCAGAACCGCCGCGCGGCTCGGTGAGGCCTTCCGCAGCGTATACTTCACCTTTCAGAAGGGGCACAACTACCTGCTGTTTCAGTTCTTCAGAGCCGAATAGGGAAATGGCCTCGCACACAATATCCGCGCCAACACCCCAGAGGCAGGCAAGGGAATAGCTTGCGACGCCAATTTCTTCTGCAACAATGGCGTCGTCGACCCATCCGAGTCCCCGGCCGCCAAGTTCACGGCCGATCCGTATTCCTAGAAGATTGCGGCGGCCCGCTTCGCGGAGATATTCATGGGGAAACTGAATCTTCTCTGCGTCCATGGCCAGGATCATCTCCTTCGGCACCCACCGGGTGAAGGCTCGCGCCTCGTCCCTCAGTTTTTTCTGCTCTTCAGTCATAATGAAGTCAAACATGGTGAACCTCCTGCAGCTCTTGTTGGTAAATTATTTATTTGTCAGTTCCCGCCGCCTTCTGAGAAGCTTGCGCTTCAGCGCCAGGAGGTCAGCCTGAAACAGATCGAGATCATTCTTTTGCCTGACGATATCATTCATCTTCTGATCGATGTACCAGAGGCTGGTGTCGATCTGGCTCTTTTCGTTTATCGCATCATCGGCCATGCCGATCATTTCGGCGATCTGGTCAAGGGTCGCGCCGAACCGTTTGCCTCGAAGGATCAGTTTCAGGCGTGCCCGGTTCTGTCGTGTGTAATAGCGCTGGTTTCCTGGTGTTCTCTCAGGAGTGATGAGGTCCTTCTGCTCGTAATAGCGGATGGCAGATGGCTTTATGTTCAGTTCCGCCGCGAGCTCCGAGATGGTAAACCTGTCTTTTGTCATGTGGATTTTACTTAAACTTAAAGTTAACTTTAAGTTAATGGATGTTTCAGTTTTTGTCAAGCTTTTGTTCAAAAAAAGAAGTATGCAGAGGCTTCGATCCGGCTCTGGAGAGTCCTCGGTCCGGTAAACTGGTGCAGGTATTCCAGAGAAAGCCGGCATACTGTGAAGCGAGCCTGAATCCCGCCCGCAAGGATATTTGATGAGGATGATATGGACATGCTGTGACTGATGGAGTCTGCCGGACGGGATGTGGGTGTATACAGAGGTGCGCCTGAGGCGATGAAGAACCGTGCATAACTGAGTTGGAATGTCGTAGCATTGAACAGTGTGAACCTCATACCGGCTCTGATTGAACCGGAGTAGCGCTTCATTCCCTTATGCTGCATGGTGCCCCCAAGTGTGAAGAGTATTGATTTCATGATATAAATCCTGGATGATGACGAGAGCCGGAGATGCTGTTCTTTTCCCTGCTTCCTGCCCCCTTCAACAAAGGCAAGCCTGATTGACAACGAGCCTTTCAAGTGCGAGCTGTACTTCAAAAAAACCTGCTCCCGTCTTGTAAAACGGAGATATTGCTCGTTCCGTGAGGGAAGATTGTTTTTTTCGACAAAAAAAGCGGCACCAATCGAGAGATTTCTTAGAGGGTTCACTGAAACAGCGGCAGCACATGCCGTCTCCGGATTATTTTTACCGGAACTGTAGGGAGAATAATAGCTCTTATCGGTCTGCTTCCCGACAAAGGATATCGAGCAGCCCCTGTGGCGAAAGGCAAGGCTGTACATGATGCCGTATCCCCGCAAGGTTCTTGATCTGCCGTCGGCAGTAGAGAGGACCCGGTTCGGAGAACAGAAATCGATGAATATAAGAATGTAATCATCGCGGTACTGGAGGTAGAACCCGTATCCGTAAAAATTCTTTTCACCTCCCGGAACCATATGAGTGTCAAAATTCCACAGCAGATAATGGTTGTTGGAGCGTTTTATAAAGGTATATATAAAATATGACTGCAGGGTGACGACCCGGGCGAAACGAATCGTGAAGCTGTATCCGCAGTCGTTTATTTCCACGGGCTCGGAATAGCGGTAATCTTTTTTTGTTCTCATAAGAATGGAATTGAGGGATGTCCCGGTGATGTCCGGATACTGCCGGTCGTTTCTCACAAAACGGTTCCTGAAGGAATAATAGCCATGCAGGGAAAAGGAGATGGTTTGCCATGAATAATGTGCTCCAGCCACGATGCCCTGAAAAGAGAAATAGGGATTCCCGCTGCTGCAGGGTGTAAAGGAAGTCCCCCGTGATACGGCCAGGGACCGGGTGAAAAGGTCGGGTGACAGGGCCATTTTTCTGCCGACCAGGAGCCCGGCGCCGAAATTCGCATAATAATTTCCGATGATGGTTTCAAAATAGGGTGATATTCCGCGGAGGCAGATATTCCAGGTAAAACGGTTATCCCTGGTCATGCCCACATTGACATGGGTGAAGCTGGCGGAACTTTTACCGGAAGTAAGCCGGGACGATTCCCTGAAAAAAAGTTTTTCCACATCATCAAAGTCGAGGGCATCCTGACGGTATTCCGCACCTATCACGAGGCGTGGTGAAGGATTGATATCTTTACCGCCAAATACAGGCGCGCAGGCCGCCAGAAATACGATGATTATCGGCAGCCGGTGCATAGTTTCAGGGCCTGCTTCTTTTTTTCCGCGGGAATGTCGGGGAGAGAATTGACCCGGTCGGTATAACTTTTGTTCTTTCCAATCATGGCCATGTCGGCAAGTTCCAGGGCCGTTGCAGCCGGGAACCCGAGGCTGATGAGTTTTTTGAAAAGATCCTTTTGTGCCCTTTCATAGCGTTCCCTGGTCTGCAGGCCTGACTGCCAGCCGGTTTCATCAGGGGCCAGTCCGGTAATATGCCTGAGGAGACCTTCGATTTCCTTTTCACTCAAACCGATCTGGAGAAGTGATTTGCGGGAAAGGGGACCGGTGGTTTGCCGGTATTTCATTATCCTCTCTGCAATATGCTGCTGGACTCCCGGAACGGCGGTGATCTGGTCCATGGTGCAGTTGTTGATGTTGACGGCAGGTTTGTTTTGCACTTCTCGGATCCTGGAAAAAATGCTGCCGTAACTGAGGGAATCAATATTCATTTCAGATACTGACAGGGTGACTCCCGCTGAATGGGTGAAGCCGAGGTGGGGGTGATATTTCAAGCCATATGAAACGGACACGTATTTATACACGAAGGATAGCGCACCGGAATAGGTTGTGGCCTCCCTCGCGTATCCGACCCTGATGGAAAAATATTTCAGCACATTGGCCGTTGCCGCGATGGTATTCACGTATCCATTTGATGTCTTGCTTATGTTATATAACAGGGAGAATCCTTTAAATGGCTTGAGGGCGGCCCCGGCGATCCACTCGGGATACATCAGGTCGCTTCTTTTTTTGATGAAAAGAGAGGCTATGTTTTCCTGCTGAAAAGCGATATCGATCCATTCACAGGGGGCAATCAGCAGTGAAGCCCTGCAGTCAGCCTGGTGTGTTTTAAGCGACGCCTCCATCGTATTGACGGCCAGGTTATAATATGATGCCCCGGTTCCTATGGAGATATATTTAACCGGCATGTAGGCAAGATTGAGCTCCACGACATTCTCGAGGTACTGTTCGATTCCAAATCTGTCCCATAACGCCTGCACGGCGAACCCTTTTACGGTGAACCCCGCCCTCAATGTTGTGGCATAGAGACCGTCCAGGGTGTAGGGCCGGCTGCCGGAGCAATGCAGGTAAGGATACTTGATGCGCGGGAGATATGCGGGATTTGATATTGAATCCGGCAGTGAAGTATCGTTAGCGGACTGGCGAAATGGAAAAAGCGACGCCGGTGGCGTTACCCGGTAGTCAAAGGCCGAGATAACGTTCCCGGAAATACACAGAAGGACGGCTAACTTGATCATTGGTATCTGCTCAGCACGATATAAATTATCTCTTCTCCCGTGAGGCGCAGTGTCGGGCTTACCGCCTCGATCTTGCACAGGTACAGGCCGGTAACGGCACGAGTATGCTGCAGCGCGGGGTTCCAGTAGAGATTGAAGAAGCCGGGATTGACCGAAACGAAGAGGGGTGATTCATGTATAAGAATACCGGTCACGGAAAAAACGCGGAGCTTAAGGCAGCAGGGGATGAATATGAATACCGGGATAGCGCCGCTGCCGAAGAGTTGGTGTCCAGGGATAATGGTGACGGTTTTTCGCAGCGGCCTGAAGAGACGCTTGCCCATGAAAAGTGGGATGGTCATGTTCTTTTTTCCCGGCGTTTGATAATTGGTCACGGCAAAGTCTGACAGTCCGTTCGTGTCGGCCGCGCTTTTTCGTGAAACGCTCATGTGGGACATGAGACCGTCACCACCGATATAGACAGCTCCGTCCTGGATTTTCTGCGAGGTGCCGGGCTGCCAATGGCCCAGGCTCCGGGCTGTTTCAACATGGGACATGACCGTTTCGTTGGGGCTTCCGTCGCGGTTGGAGTAAAATACGAAATCGATGATGCCCCCGTTGACGGGATCATCGTCCGTGTCAATGGCTATAATGCCCTCGGTGTTCCACAGGCTTGCGTAATAATTGTTGCAGTAGATGTCGATATAACCGTTTCCGTTTGTGTCGCCGGTCAGGTCGGTCTCATCCTGTTTGTCGGGTTTGGTGAGGTGTACCACGACATACTGGTCGTTGTAGGGTGTCTCCTTCCGGTCATAGCTGTATATGGTGATCGGGTCGTTGCTCAGAGCCTCGTTTTTCCCGTAATATGCCGTCACGAACAGCCTGGATATTTCCTGCTTTTCCCCCGGTTTGCCGGTCAGGGTCAGCTCAACCCAGTCAGAATTTGTGCTGGTAACGAACTCATTAATAATGAGCCCGGCGGTCAGGCGCATCTCAATGAGCAGAAAAAAAAGAATAATGAAGCAGCATTTTCGTGCCATGGCGTCTCCTCAGAAAGGGTTACGAACCGGAGACGCGTATTTGAAAAATATTACTGAAAAATTATAAAAAATTACCGGGTATGATCTGGGGGATGTTAATCACAGGATTAAAGCAGTTTACACAATGCGGGCTTTGTATTTTTTTCGCAGGGCGGGTTTGTCGAATGCAACATCCGGATGCCCGATCGCAAGGACCGCGTGAATGCTGTTGCCATCCGGAATTCCCAGGTAGTTTTTAATGGAAGAACTCCTGTTTATCGATTCTACAGCATAGCCGATATAGCATGTTCCGAGCCCCAGGGCGTGGGCGAGGAGTGTAATGTTGTATGATGCGTATTGCGCGTCTTCCAGGGGAGTGCTCCCTTCCGCTTTGCCGTGGACAATGATGAGGGCCGGAGCACCGTGGAAGAGAATATCATTCCCTTCTTCGGCCTCTTTCAGGCCCATTTCCACGCTTTCAATATGCTCGTTGTAATATCGGACCAGGGAGGTACCGATAAAGGGAACGGAAAGATACCGGACCAGGGGATTTTTCGCAAGCCGGTTGAGTTTAATAAAAAATTTCCGTATCTCCAAGGCAAGGTTCCATACCTTTTCGCGTCCATTGATCGCCAGGAATTCCCAGGTCTGACAGTTGCTGCCGGAGGGTGCGGTTACTGCGAATTCAATAAGGTCGTACAGGATGACGGCGCCAATAGGGTCCCCTTTAAATTTTCTCACGCTCCGCCGCGAACGGGCGAAATTGACAAGATCTGAAGGATTGAAGGCGCCCGGTTCGATAACCTTCTCCCTGTAGGGAAAAGATTTCATCGCAATACCTGTGAGGGCTTCAGGGTCAAAGCGTATTGCTCCAAAGCGACACACCGTGTAACAGTGCGAACAGAGCATGCATTCGTCTTCGATGGTCTTGATGGTGTCCAGCTCCGCCACCAAAATCCGCTGGGGACAGACGCTGACGCACCGCATGCAGAGGGTGCATTTTTCAAGGTCAATGATCGGGACTGATATCATAGGGGCTTTCCTTATTGACATACCACATCTGTTCGTGCCGCAGGCTGTCAATATTTTTTATACACGTTGCGCAATTATTGTGCATTGATTTATTTTTATATTAAAAAAAAATTCTCGACAACTCAAGACGGTCATACCAATTGGATTTAAAACGATAGAGCGGTATTTGTTTCCGGGGTTGTTATGAAGAGTGGGTTGCAGTTGCGGGGAGAGCAGTTCGAGGAATTCGCCAATAGTTGCTATGAAAAAATTAGTCCCGCATCATCAAAAATAGAGGCTCTGGCCATTGTTGCCGACATTGCGTCGTCCCGAATCGGCGACTATGCACGGCAGGCCCTTGAAGACCCCGACGAGGCATCGATGCTCTTTGTAGAGCTCCTCGACCAGATTATTTTCGAGCTTACCGAAAACATGCCGGCGGACACCATGGTCCGTGATTATCTTGCTGATGATCTCTTCGCACGCCTTTCCATATATCTCGATATTTTCAGGGCTAGTGAAATCTATTCTGCCTCGCTGAAAAAAAGGCTCCTTACCCATGACGATACCGTTATCATGCGGCAGTACGGGATGAAAGAGCACACGCCCCTGCTTATGAGTGAATACTACGAACAACCAGTGCTGCAGAGGTCTATACTTCACACGCTTGCCACATTTGATAATGAGGAACTCCTCAATTTTTTCTACAATATAGCCAAGGAAACAAGCAATATAGAAATAAAGGCCCTTTCCCTGGCAGGACTGAAAAATTGCGGATCACGGTTCAGCTCCTGGCGGCAGCTTGTTACCGACAATGAAGAGCATAACCAGATGGTTGCCTATGCGCAGCGGTTCTATTGTGCAGTAATTGAAAAGAATGACATTCCCCGCGATCTCTATTCGTCCATATTCGTTCTGCAGTATGTTGAATCAAACCGCAGCCTCCTCATGCGGCCGCGCAGCTTTTCCTGGGTCATGGACCTGATCAGGTCTATGCTTGATATCGGTTATTTCAATTCCTATCTCACTGACTTTTACCTGTCCATCTGTAACATTATTATTTTCGCCGGCACAGAAATACTCAAGGAACTCATCTGTGACGACGGTCAGGTAAAAACTCTGATTCAGATTATCGATTTTCTCCCGAGGGAATATTTCGATCGGATAATGCCGAAGCTTTCCCTGCTGGGCGATGATTTCATTCATAGGGTTAATTTCATGGTGGCCGCCGGTAAAATGAAACTGGACAACCGCGAATCCAACACCTATTCCTACATTCTCTGGAAAACGGGAAATAGCCTGTAAGAAGATTAGAAGGCTCTTCCGCTGTCAATAAGGATAGTGACCGGTCCGTCATTGACAAGAGATACCTTCATGTCAGCTCCGAATACCCCTGCCCGTGTTTGTTCATGCCGGGCCCGGCACATCTCAATAAATTCGTTGAATGCTTTGCGTGCCGCTTCGGGCCTCATGGCGCATGAATAGGAAGGACGCTTCCCCTTGCGGGCATCGCCGTAGAGGGTGAATTGCGATACCAGCAGTATTTCACCGGCGGTATCGGCAACCGAGAGGTTCATAACACCGCCAGCGTCATTGAATATCCTGATGCCGACCAGTTTGCTGATAATGTACTCCATGTCCTGTAACGTGTCGGATTCATGGAGCCCGGCAAAGACAAGGATACCACTGCCGATGGATGCCACGGTTTCTCCGTCGACCTGGACGGAGGCCTGCAGCACCCGCTGGATGACCACGCGCATGGCCCCGGGCCTACTTCATCAGTTTCTGCTTTAAAACCGCTTCAGGCTGAACACCGACGAAACGCTCTACTTCTGCGCCAGCTTTAATGAGTATGAGGGTGGGAATGGACGATATGCCGAATTTCTGGGCTATATCGGGGTTTTCGTCGGTGTTTATTTTAGCTATTGTCGCCTGTATCTCGGGGGATTGGGCCAGCTTTTCAAGTATGGGTACCTGCATCTTGCAGGGGCCGCACCAGGGGGCCCAGAAATCTATCAGGACCGGATTGGTTGATTTCATGACCTCGGCGTCAAAATTGGCACTGTTGACCTCGATCAGCTTCGCCATAGTCTCCTCCATTTTGTGCTGTGAAAATGATATTCGTCTCTAAACTTATTTTTATGAATATCCGCGAAGAGTCCACTATTTTTTACTAATTAACCGGCAAATTTGCCGATAAAGGAACTGATGTGGTGGGCTGATATTTGTCCGGGCCTGATGTGTTGGGGCCGGGAGCGAGATACCGGTTTCACGCCAACTCTGTTGTTTTTTCGAGGTAAATCTATGAAACGGTTTTTTCTCATTATAATACTTTTCATCGTGACATTGTCATACGGCCAGGGGACAACGGACACGAAGGAAGCTGATAAGGAATCAGCCAAAGAACGAAAGGTCATTTCCAATGTTCCCAATGGATATGAAAATATAGCATGGGGAGTCAAGCTCTCTGATGGCAGGGACAAAATCAAGGGGAAGCTGGTATTTACCGATGACAAAAGCATTATCATATCCAAAGACGGGGATCTTGAATATTATTATGGGTTCTTCTATGTTGACCCCGCTCTGGAAAGTGCCGATGCTCTAAAAAAAGATACTGATAATAAAGAAGCTGCAAAAAAGACAGAAAATACTGATAAGGTAGATGAAGGAAAGCTGTTTTACGTAGCGTTGAAGTTCCCCTATCTATCAATGGATGAAGTAAAGAAAAAAATCGAAAGTAAGTACGGACCCTCGACAAACGAGAATCTCCATAAAATGCAGGGAGCGCTTGCCTGGAATGGTGAAAACACCATTGTCATCATGTGGGTTGACCGTTATGAAAATAAGCCCTTCTGCCGGCGCATCACTTACGTGGATAAAAAGATCACCAAAGAGTTGAGCGATTACCAGTTCAAGATTTTCAACAGGGTGGAGCTGGCCATACTCAGACAGCTGGGACTGTAATAATCGATTTATCCATCCCCCCGACCCTCACGGGGGGTGCGTAATAATTCAATAAACTCCGGAACAGATTGCATAAAGCACGAAACATGTGCGGTATGTGTTATCGCACTGTGAAAAACGGGTGAATCCGAATATGTTTTTTTCCGCATGCCCCTTCAGTGGAACAGGGGGGTATGCCAAAATGTGCGGTATCATTTATGAGTGGCTGATAAACACCGGGACCAGGCCGATACCATTTTCAAGTGAATCCAGCGCCTTACCGAAAACCGTACCTATTTTATCGAAGGAATCAATAATGCCCCCCATGCCGCATCCGGGAGTTGCGGAAGTTACAATGGGGTCGCCGGGACGCAACGGTTTCTGCTTCGCGTCAATTCTGCATAACACCGTGCCGGTCAGGGCCACGGGGTAGACCTTCTGTTTTTTGCCGTTGGTGTTGATAATTATCGTCGGGTTTCCCGAAATGACACCTATCACGGAGCGGTTATATTCCGTTCTGGCCCTTGACAGGATAGATTTTCCTCCCTCGCTTACGACCAGGATGTCGCCCGGCTGAACATATTCTGCATCATCGATTTCGAATATCTCCACAAGGTTTGAAGGATATGTTTCAGATTCGCCAGCGGTTTTGTTGTGTATGTGGAGGGTGCCGTTGAAAAGTGCTTTGCCGTTCACGAGCAGCGCGTCTCCGTTGCCGGTCAGATCCAGCGATTCGTCATACTGCTTGAGGGCGCCGTAGCCCTCCGCCACCAGCGAAAATCCATGTTCGCTGGCGAAGATGCCGCCGGCGCCGAACCGCGATACTCCCATAACGCCGCATCCCGTTCCGCTTTTTTCAGTTCCGCCCGATGATTGACCGCGCACGCCGATATGACTGCTGTGACCGACAACGCCATAGGACTGGGTTTGTTTCGCGGATGTGATGCCCGCAATGCCCGCCAGGCCAATGGAGCCGGAATCGACCGATTCATTTTTAGCGAAGATGATTGCCGAGCCGTCCGATGGCGGCGTTACCTGGGTAAACGTTTCATGCTTGCTGTCCCGTATGGCTATGGTGCCGGTATGGCTGTTGTGCTCATGGCTGACCGGCGCGTAGTCGTGGGTATGCGGAAGAGGGGGGCGAGCATTGCCGAGGCGTTGATCGCCTGACTGGACCACGCAGCCCTGTTTGGTTTCACTGTCTTTGGCGAGGATTACTATACCCGGTGAATTTTCAGTGGCCGCCTTCAGACGCCGGTCATTTCCCTGGACGGCGATGCCGGGCCTGTCTTCGCCGTCTTCGGCCAGCTCAATGATGCCTTTGGCCGAGGTTGAGGCGTCTTTGAGTCGCTTGTCATTGCCCTGGACGACAACGCCGGCTTTTGTCTCGCCGTCTTCGGCCAGCTCAACAATGCCTTTGACGGTCGTGGAGGCGTCTTTGAGTCGCTTGTCATTGCCCTGAACAGCGACGTCTGGATTATCTTCGCCGTCTTCGGCCAGCTCGACGATGCCTTTGGCCGAGGTTGAGGCGTCTTTGAGCCGTTTGTCATTGCCCTGGACGACAACACCGACTTTAGTCTCGCCGTCTTCTGCCAGTTCAACAATACCTTTGTAAACGGAAGTTGCGTCCCGGAGCCGCTTGTCGTTGGCCTGGACGACAGAGCCGGACGTATCAGCGCCGTCTGCGGCAAGCTTGCAGATTCCATAGGCGCTTGACGTGGCCTTGCGCAGACGCGGATCGTTGCCGGTCACCACGGCATTTTCCTTGTACATTCCGTCGGGGCACAATTTAATAATGCCGAAATTCCCGGTCGTTGCTTCCTGGAGACGTGAATCGTTGCCCTGGACGACAACGCCGGGCTTGTTTTCGCGGTTGTGGGCAAGACGGACAATGCCAGACTTCAGGTCGGTGGCAGGAGCGATACGGGAGTCTGAAGCCTGTACGGCAAGGCCTTTCGAGGTATCTCCGTCATCCGCGAGCTGCACAATGCCCTTGAAAATGGAGCTGGCATCGCGGAGCCGCCGGTCGTTCGCCTGCACGGCTATTCCCGGCGCATTGTCGCCGTCTTTGGCGAAGCGGACGATACCCGCCTGGAAAATTGATGCGTAAGGAGTCAGTTCGCCGATGTTATGGGTGTGAAAGGGATTGAAGGGAGCCGCCGATATTTCCAGGTGTGCGAGCTGTACGCCGTATTTTCCCTCAGGATATTTAACGCCCTTTGCCTCTATCCGTATGAACCGCGCGGGCCGTATGTCGGTGTTCCAGAAATACTTTTTTATTACTTGGGGTTTGAAATTCTTTTCCTCGAGGAGCGGCATCCATACATTATTGTCCGAACTGGTCTCTATGTAGAAGTTCTCTGGGAATCCCCTTGATGCGGACCCGATGATGATGCGGTTGACATGAAAGATCTTTCCCAGATCGACGAATAGGGATTCCTTGGCGGACTGGGATTTTAATTCCGATTCCCATATTTTTTCCGGGTCCTCAATCAGGAGGTTCTCGGTGGCTTTGCCTGATGATGATACGCTGCTCGCCTTGATTTCGCTTATGCCGGCAATCCCCGTGTTGATGCGTCCGATTTCTGAATAAAACTTACCTTCATTCTGGTGGCTGGTAATGATGAGAATCTTGAGGTACCTGACCAGGGTGAGGGGTATATCAAGCCGGTATGTGTCGGAATCGAGGACCAGCTTTTTCTCTACGTAGAGGACCATCCAGGATTCGCCGTCCAGGCTTCCCTCGAAGCGGATGTCGGCGGGAAAGGCCTTGGTCCCGTTGGGTGACGCTGTTATCTCGATATAGTCAATGGTGGAGTTTTTCTGAAGGTCGAGAATGATATACTCGGGGATGTTCTCATCGCTCTTTCTGCTGCACCAGTAGCCGGCTTTCTGGAGGATGTTGAAAACCGAATATGATTCATGCTGCTCGCTGGAAACTGCGTGTATCTTGCAGTCGTGGTTGCGCTTATGGCTGATGTTGATGTATTCCATTATGGTACCTGAGTTTATTATTTTACAGGGCGCGCTGATTACACGCGCGGAAATCCATTTGCCCCGGATGCTTCCGTAACATGGTGGTATGGGCAGACCCCGGCATATGTGCAATGATTATTATGCACCTTTCCAACCTGTCAAATATTTTATTATTCAGAGAGCGTCCCGGAACCTGCATTCTTAATCAGGGTCGTTATAGCCGCATCCTTCATAGGGTGAGAGGGGTTCGTCCCTGACAAGGTGCTTTACGTCGTCATAATAGGGAAAATCACGGCACATGCTCGGTCTGAATGGATGAATGGAACATGTCGGGGTGCCGTTCGAATCAACGGTGTAATGCTTGCAGATATAATGATAGGGAAGGTCCTCTTCAGGGTTTTCGAATTTAAATACCAGCATCGGGAAGATGAGATATATTTCCGAAAAGTTTGGGTCGATTTTCACTGTTTTTTTCCAGAATTCATAGGCCGTCCGGAGCATGTCAGGTGACTCGGCGAGGCGTACGTCCTGGCAGCAGTAACCCCTTCTTTTGCAGTGACCCATAACACGTTCCTTACACTATCAGCTTTAAGAGGCCTCGCCTGGACGATTCCCGGCCTGAAGAATTATGCAATATTCAATATACCCCCCTGCCGCCGGAGGCGGCGGGGGGATATATAATAGATCATTTCTGTAAATGCTTGACAAAATATGCAATTAAATAATTCAAATACTTCAATAATTACAGGGATTCCCTGATGTTCCCCTGTTCGACAGGGCGGGATCTCTGCTACAGATAGTTGTATTTTTTATGATTTTATTGTATATTATTGCCAATCAAGTCATCCGGCTGAAACATGCGATCATGCCGGATACTCCTGGAATGTACAACCGGCGGCGATCAGGTTCGAAATAAACAAAGGGAGATTAACGATATATGGATGGTTTTTCCGCAGAAGAAATATTCACCAAGGAAAATGGTTTTGCCTACAACGATTTTATCATCCTGCCCGGGTATATAGATTTCGCGCCGGACGACGTGATACTCGAATCCAATCTGACCAGGAACATCCGCATTAAAAACCCCCTTGTTTCCAGTCCGATGGATACCGTGACGGATTCCAAGATGGCCATCGGCCTCGCACTCCTTGGCGGCATCGGCATCATCCATTACAATAATACCATCGAGGAGCAGGCCGCTGAAGTCAGAAAGGTCAAGCGCTTTGAGAACGGCTTTATCAACGATCCCATCGTGCTTTCTCCCGGCAACACGATAGCGCATATTGACACGATAAAGGTTAAGTACGGTTTCTCCGGGATTCCCATTACCGAAGACGGAAAGCTCAATTCCATGCTCCTGGGAATCGTATCAAACAGGGATATCGATTTTGAGACTGACCGGTCCAAAAAACTGCATGAAGTCATGACGACGGACCTGGTCACGGCGAAGAAAGGCATATCGCTGAACGAAGCGAACCAGATCCTGAAAAACTCCAAGAAGGGGAAGCTTCCAATTATCGACGATAAGGGGAGGCTCGTCGCCCTCATGTCTCGCAAAGACCTCGTGAAAAACCGCGAGTACCCCCTTGCTTCAAAGGACCCGCGAAAGCAGCTCATGGTAGGGGCCGCCATATCAACCCGTGAAGAATCAAGGGATCGTCTCGCGGCCCTGGTGGAAGCAGGCGTGAACGTTGTTGTGGTTGATGCGGCCCAGGGGAACTCGATCTACGAGACAGATATGATAAAGTATATTAAGAAGAAATATCCGGATATCGAAGTTATCGGCGGGAATGTGGTGACAATGGAACAGAGCGAAAATATAGTAAAGGCCGGCGCCGACGCTCTTCGCATCGGTATGGGCCCGGGCTCTATCTGCACAACCCAGACGACCATGGCCGTGGGCCGCGCCCAGGCGACCGCCGTGTACCGGACGGCGAAAATGGCCCGGGAACACTCCATCCCTGTCATCGCTGACGGAGGCATATCCACCATCGGCCATATAGCCAAGGCGCTTGCCCTGGGGGCATCAGCGGTCATGATGGGCTCCATGTTTGCCGGCACCAACGAGGCGCCGGGCGAATATTTTTACGAGAACGGCGTGCGTCTCAAGAGGTACCGCGGTATGGCATCACAGGAAGCCCTGGAAGCCGGCGGCGCCAAGCGCTATTTTGCCGAGGACACCAAGATAAAAGTGGTCCAGGGCGTGTCAGGGTCCGTGCTTGATAAGGGGTCTATTTTTGAATATGTGCCCTACTTGATACAGGGCCTCAAGCACTCGTTCCAGGACATGGGGACCAGAGAAATGGCGGTACTCCATGAGCGGCTCCGCAAGGGAACATTGAGATTCGAATTGCGGTCGCCTTCGGCCCAGCTCGAAGGCGGCGTTCATGACATGTATTCGTACAAAGAGCCGAAGTATATGTAAACCACCCCCTGCATTATCCCTCACCCCCCCCGTCCCCCGTAGGGGGCGCGTGTGAATATACTCTGAGTTTATGCTATGTATTTGGATAATGTTATTTTACCGAAGTGAAATGTCAATTGTCCAATGATCAGGTTAAGAGAAGTTTCATGACAAAGGTTAACTTGATTTATTGGAAAGGTTCCTTGGAATAAATTTTTTTATTGCGTGCCCCCCTCGGGGGGACAGGGGGGGGTAAAGAGGAGGCCGCCATGGACTTCAAGGAAATCGTTACAAGAAACCGGAGCTACCGGCGCTTTTACCAGGAACATAAGATCACAGACGGGACCCTGCGTGATCTGCTGGCCCTTGCGCGATTGACGCCCTCCGCTGCGAACCGCCAGCCGCTGCACTATATCATCTCGAACCGGCCGGAGAAGAACGCCGCCATATTCGGGCACCTTGCCTGGGCCGCCTACCTCACGGACTGGGCTGGCCCTGAGGATGGCGAGCGGCCGTCGGCGTACATCATAATACTGAATGACACGAACATCAGCAAAACAGTGGACTGCGACCACGGCATCGCGGCGCAGACAATCCTCCTGGGCGCTGCTGCCGCCGGCCTGGGCGGCTGCATGATAGGCGCCATACAGAAAGAAGGGCTCCGCGCCGCCCTGAACATACCTGAGAACTATGAAATCATGCTGGTACTGGCGCTGGGGAAGCCGAAGGAGACCATTGCGATAGAAACAATAGGGCCGGAGGGGGACATACACTACTGGCGTGACAGCGCGGAGGTGCATCACGTGCCCAAGCGCTCCCTGGAAGACCTGATCCTGGACCTCTGACCGCTCATGGATGGGCTGTCCATATACCGTGTCACCATACGCTTCTACGAAGAACTCAATGATTTTCTTCCCGTGGATTCCAGAAAAAAAGATATAGATTTTGAATTCTGGGGACGCAGGTCGGTCAAGGACCTTATCGAATCCTTCGGCGTGCCCCACGTGGAAGTGGACCTTATCCTGGTAAACAGCGAATCGGTCGGTTTTTCGCATATCGTAGTTGACGGCGACCGGATCAGCGTGTATCCCGTGTTCGAGTCGCTGGACGTCGGGACCGTGACGCGGCTCCGTCCCGATCCACTGCGGGATCCGCGCTTCGTCCTGGACGTGCATCTACGCAAGCTGGCGCGGCGGCTTCGCCTAATGGGATTTGATGTCGATTACCATCCGGACCGCGATGATGATGAACTGGCGGATATCGCGGAGCGGGACGGGCGGATACTGCTTTCCCGGGACCGGCAGCTCATGATGCGCAGAAAAGTCTCCCGGGGCCTGTACGTGCGCAACACCGACCCGGCGCTGCAAGTAGCCGAGGTGCTGAATCGCCTAGACCTGTGGGAGCTGTGCCGTCCTTTCACCCGCTGTATCGAGTGCAACGAAATGATCGAGGTTCTCGAGCCGGAGAAGCCGGGGTCCGCCGATGTCATGGACCTCATACCGCCGGGAGTGCGATCCTGGTGCACTGAATATTACCGCTGCAGGGGATGTGGCCGTGTCTACTGGAAGGGAAGCCACTATGAAAAACTGCAGAAACGGGTGGAAATGATTTACAATGGCAGATAATACCGACTTCATGCGCCTCGCCCTGGCTGAAGCCAGGGCCGCCTTCGAAGCCGAAGAGATACCGGTGGGAGCCGTCATCGTGAAGGACGGCGCCGTTATCGCGTCGGCGCGAAACGAGAACCGGGAGAAGAACAATCCACTGCTCCACGCCGAGATCATCGCCATAGAAAAGGCCTGTGCCGCGCTGATGAACGAGCGCCTCACCGGCTGCGACCTCTACGTGACCAAGGAGCCGTGCGCCATGTGCGCCGGGGCCATCGTTCATGCGCGGATACGGAAGCTCTTCATCGGCGCGAGCGATTCTCGATTCGGGGCCTGCGGCACCGTGCTCTTGGTCTGCGGCAATCCGGCGCTCAACCACGTGCCGGAAATGCAGTTCGGCATTATGGAGAAAGAGGCGGCCGGGTTGTTGAAGGAATTTTTTAAAATGCGTCGAAATAATAACACTTGTTAGCATTTCATTGATCATCAACATGTAAAATGATTATAAATTTACATTTAAAACGTATCCTAAAAAAAAATATTGATTTTTTGCTTGCTTTATATTTATATTCACATTATCAAATAAGTAATAAAAATTTACGGAGGTTAATATGGACAGTGGCGGAGGCGGAAGCGTAGTCGGCACCATCGTATATCTGGCAATACTCGCTCTTGTGCTTGCCGGAATGTGGAAAGTGTTCGAAAAAGCCGGGAAACCGGGATGGGCTGCGATCATTCCCATTTATAATCTGATCGTATTGCTTGAGATAGTTGGCAAGCCGTTGTGGTGGCTTGTATTATTACTCATTCCTCTCGTCAACATTGTCGTTCTGATTATTATTTCAATGGATCTGGCTGTTTGCTTTGGAAAAAGCAAAGGATGGGGATTCGGATTGCTGGTCATCCTGCCCTTTGTCGGTTACCCAATGCTGGGTTTCGGACCAGATAAATTTACTGCACCGGCAAAGTCCGCATAATGAATACGTCAAGGCATGTGCTATAGAAATATAGCACATGCTGTTGTTAACAAGCCCTTTTCGCAAAGAATCCCGGAAATCATACGCGGCTTATTATAAAGCAAGAGCAATGTCGGAGGAATTCAATGTCACCTGTTCAGAGACCACTGATTCTCACTCTCCTGGGGGTGCTGGCAATTATCACCGGAGTATTTTCAATAATACGCGGCGGTCTGATGATATACGGCGGTATCAGCCAATTGATGGCCGGTGTTGGCGGCATTGCTGAAATAATCATCGGCGTCCTGAGCCTGGCGGTAGGAGTGGTCGCCCTTATCTGTGGCATCAGGGTCCTTCTGGACAAGGCCGGCAGCGTTGAACTGATGCAGAAGTACGCTATCGCCCTTATAGCCTATAGCGTGATATGGGTGGTATTTTCGATCGTGACGGGGGGGAAAATCAGCTGGTTGAGCGTGATTTTTGAACTCGCGATATGCGGTATCACCATTTCCATGATAAGGACCAACGAAGACATTAAGTCGTATATGGCTTCGTTTCAATAACCGACGCACGGAGGGCCACATGGCGGTCGCATCGCTGGTTTTAGGAATCTTTTCCATACTGTTTTCATTTACCGGCCCCATCAGCTTCATCGGCATTATCCTCGGCGCGGTGGGGATGGTGCTGGGCGCCCTTGCCCGGAAGAAGGAGCCGTCGGACGTGGCCACCGGCGGAATGGTCACCTCGATCATCGGCTGCGCGATGGCGCTGCTTTTCAATCTCGCCTGCGTTGCCTGTTTTGTTGGCGGGAAAAAGGTTTTCGAAGACGCCGCCAAAAATCCGCAGAATATGCCCCATATCACCAAGTCGCTGGAAGATTTCACCAGGGGACTGAAAGAGCTGGAAAAAGAAGCCAACAAAGAAGCGGCCAAGAACAAGAAATAAACAAGCCGTTTCTCGACCATTGTTGACTTCAAACCGTTGCTTCAATCACTATTACACTCATCCTGATACAAATCGTATCAACAAATTCTTTTTGACCCCCCTGTCCCCCTGAGGGGGCATGTGAGAACAAAATTCATGTAATTGCATTACAATTGTTTATATCATTTGAGTTGTGAATTAATATGTCATAATAATTATTTAATAGTTATTGATGTAAATCTGAATTATGTGATAAAATTACAGAAGAGTATTTGAAAGCATAAAAATGTAATGATACGTGCCCCCTCGGGGGGACAGGGGGGTGGTGAGTTTTGAACAAGTTACCAGCAGTGTATATTATATATGCATCCTATACTCTTTAAATTATTCTGGATGGGAAAAGAAGTCGTCATCGGCACCTACGGCGTCATGATGATCATTGCCCTGGCTGCGGGAGCTCTGCTTTCCATCGCCATAGCCCGGTATCATGGATACCGCCCTTCAGAATTCATTAATTACTGCATGCTCATTATCGCCGGCATTATCGGCGGCGCTCTGCTGATCGGATTTATAATCTTTCTTCCAGAACGGGCCGGGAAAGGATATATAGATTATCCGCCGGCACTGGTGAGCTGGGGCGGCATCCTGGGTGGTCTGTCGGCTCTCGTTTATATCAGGTATAAATGGAAAGAAAACCTGCTTCTTGTTGCGGATTGTATTACGCCGGGTTATATAATAGGCTTGGGCATTGGAAGGATCGGGTGTTTTTTTGCCGGATGCTGCTATGGCATCCACACGACGTCATGTATAGGTATAACCTTTACCGATCCCGTTGCTCCCGCCTCGGCCATGATGCAGCCCCTGGTCCCGACACAGCTTGTCAGCGCCGCCTTTTTGATCTGCGCGGGCCTGATTCTTGTCCCCCTGGCGCTGAAGAGTAAATTAACCGGCATTACCTTTTCGGTATCGGCGGTCATCTATTCTATTTTCAGGTTTATCATAGAATTCTGGCGCGATGATCCCAGAATGTTTTTCCTCCGTTTGTCCGACGGGCAGGTTTTTTCGATTGTGTATTTTCTGGTAGGTGTAATAATTATGATTTATTCTGTTAGGGTCGGGTTTAAACCCGACCCTAACAGAAGATGATGGCGCGGGGTTTAAACCCCACGCCATAAATGAATTGACATCATGTCCGGAAACATTATATTATGTGACATAATATGTCATGAAAAACATTCTCCTCATCACATCAAAAAATCAACAATACCGCGAAGCGCTGGTGAAGAGGGGCTTTGCGGTGTCTGAATACAGCCTGCCGGCGTCGCCGGACCTGGTCAGGGAAATCGAAAAAACTCCCCCATGCCTTGCTTCTATCACGGAAGTGATTGATGGGAGTAACGAGTCAGGGAGGGAATTATACCGTGTGCTTCGGCGCAAAGGGCAGCTTGTCTGCTTTGCCGAAACCATGAAGGTTGAAGAAAAGTCCTTCCTTATGGATTGCGGCTTAACGGATGTCCTCATGCCGTACAACGAGAGCCACCTTGTCCCCTATCTAAAAATCATCAATGAAGAGCCGACGGGCGACGCAGGTTCCTTCATTGTACTTGATGATGTCGGCGCTGACAAAGTGGTTATGCGGAACATTATTGGCCGGTTCGGGTACCGGACGATATTCGTCGATGCGGTGGACGATCTTTTTGAAAAGGCGACGCACTCTGGAGTGCGCTTCATTCTGGTCAACCTCGGAACGAAGTCTCTTGATCTCAATGGGCTGGTGCGGAAATTTTATTCGCACAGCGCGGCGCGAAACATCCCTGTCCTGGCCTATAAGGACATGCGCGAAGGACTTTTTGTCCATGAGCTTGTCAGCGGGCTGAACAGACTAACGCGGTATATCCTGAGCCGTGAAGAGCTGTACAGCCTCCTTGTGGATATTCTTTTCAAGAAAGAGGTGGTCCCCCTGGTGGCTTCCATCAGGAAGCTGACTGATTTTGACGCCAATGCATGCTATGACACGGAAACCCTCAGCCAGGCTTTCTTTCAGTGCGAAAAGAATATTTTCAGCCAGAAAAACCTTCATGATGGCGATACCCTGTCAACGATGATGAAGGCGGTGCAGGGCCTGAATAGGGCCATTTTAAAAGCGGAAGGCCTGAGATGGCTCAGGATGGTCGATGATCGGCAGGACATCAATACTGCGGGAAAGGCGGGATGAGCAGGTGTGTCATGTCCAGTGTGCCCTTTTTTAAGGTTGATATCACCTGGAGCGAGATGGATTGCCGAAAGATCTCCTTGGATTCTATGGGGAAGCAGGGACGGTTGCTGCTGTGACACCTGAGACACAGCTTTTCTCTCTTCTTCATGTTTTTATTTCCCAGGATGGGGTACATTCCGTTTTTCAATGCCGTATCGTATGCCGCCTGCCTGTTAACCGTGTCCACATGAGTGGCGAATTCATGGTAACCGCTTCCCGGTCCATGGCATGCCTCGCACCCGACGCCTTCACCGATGGTCTTCTGGTGGCGGCCGCCTCCGGTGGTATGACATTTCAGGCACGCGTGGTCTTCTCCCGGTTTGCTTATGGATGATTTTTTAGCAATGGCCAGGGCCTGCTCAGATTTAAGCGTCGTCACGGCTTTGGCATGGGGCGTTCGCAACCACTTGTTATATTGGTCGCCGATTGATTCTGCCGAATGGCATTCCCCGCATACCGCGCTGCCGACGAAGGAACGCTTTTCCTTTTTTGACTGAAGGTGCGAGGTTGCGGCAATGATGAATACCGTTACGCAAAGGGGAAAAACGATGATGGATTTATATGCTTTCATTGGTATGGTCGCGAGGTGCCTTCTGTACTGAATATTTCAAATTATATGACCCCAGTCAAGAAATAATAATCACAAATTTTAAAATGTAAGTGATCTCGATAATATTACACGATAATTAAAGAAGAAAATGAGGATATTTCTTCTAAACGGATCCATTATGATGCCGTAACATCCATATGACAGATGCCCATCATAAAATATTATTGACATTATCAATATAAATGAAGAAAGATTATTAGACTTTTTGCAAAACTCATTATATTATTGTAATGATCCCCCAGCCGCCGCAAACGGCAGGCTGCTATTGTATAAATCAATAGTTTTGCAGCCAGTCTATCTATTAGTGGAGGGAATTCCGTGGCACCACAAGAATCCAGTAATCGTGTTAAACGGGTCGGTGAATTTCTTGTAGATAATAAAATCATTACCCAGGCTCAGCTGCGGGAAGCTCTGGACTTGCAGAAGGACAATAAAGGGCGGCTTATCGGCGAAATTCTGGTAACCCTCGGACATCTGTCAAAAGAAGAGTTGGTCATGGCCCTTGAAATGTACATAGTTGATTCGGATGTGAATCCTTCCCACGTTGATGAATGGCTTGATCAGGATGAGGTCGATATGATCATTGAAAGGATGAAAGAGAAGAAGTAGCCTATGCAAATTAATAAAGTTCTTGACAAATGGGTTATATTATTCAAAAAATGCCCGCATGATTGAATTTGAAGATAAAATATGTTTCGGGTGCGGCCCGGATAACGAGAAAGGACTGCAACTGAAGCTGGAATTTGACGACGATACGAAAACAGCATTTGGACAATACGCAGCACACGAACTACTGGAAGGCCCGCCGAATATAATACATGCCGGCGTGATTGCGGCCATTCTCGATGAAACGATGATAACCGTGAACAAGTACCTGGAAACGATTGCTCTCACGAGCGAATTGACGGTCCGGTACCTTCAACCGGCCTTTGTCGGCGAGAATCTATATATCCGCGGCTGGTATGTAAAAAAGAGCAAGCGCGTTATAGAGAATAGGGCCGAGATCGAAAATGAAATGGGAAAGATCGTGGCCAGGGCCAAAGGCAAATATATTGAATACGACGAAATACCCCAGCCAGATTAATTTTTCCCGATAAATAAAAAAAGCCGAAGTGGTGAAACTGGTAGACGCAGCGGACTCAAAATCCGCCGGAGGCAACTCCATGAGGGTTCGATTCCCTCCTTCGGCACAATGTTGAGGTCCCTGGTAAGGGGCATATTGATTGCTACCCCTGGTTATCATCTGTATATCTATCTTCGAATAAATCCAACCTGTATTGATTCACTACATGCTCCAGGTTGAATGAAATCTGGCGTCAATAGAGCACTGTGCCAGTAACTGGTGATATTGTGGAAGGACGCATTGCTATACACCATGCAGGGAATAAAAAAGAACAGAGCCGTTAATGAGGAGTGTGTGGGAACTTTTTGATTTGTGGTGTTTTGTTGTGGCAGCTCTGTTCCTTTTTATTCGCTCCATGATGGTTCATGCGGTGTGGTCATCCAGGTAATAATCTCAATCAAATGACGGTTATAGAAAATAATCGGCGCCGCCCCATTCGACAACAGGGGCATTTCCTGTCACTACGGTGCCGTTGAAGAGCCTAATAATGGAATCGACGGTGCCACGGGAATTATAACCGTCCGGGAGGATCTTCTTTCTTCCCGCATGCAGGTCCGGCTTAAAATTTTTACAAAGCCTTTGCGTCCTATCCGCGCATGAATTTCTTTTTCCAGCAGCGGCAATCGCATATAAAGCAGTATCTGTTTTGTGTGCATAGATATTCATAGCGCTCCTTTATTAAATTAAGTTATATAGAACAGAGCGAAAACCCGCAAAAGTGACAGAAAAAACATCCTGAATCAGGAATTAATACATTACCACATTCAGGACAGGTTTTAACAGTATGTTTAAGTAGATTCATCTGAACCCCCATCGATCACTACATGTGTATACTATATATATGTGTAGTTAATATTTCAACTATTTTTTCTGGCTTTTTTAAAAAAATATTAAAAGTTGTATTGATTGCTTTGATATAAAATTTGATTATGACAGTCTGATTATTTGCCAGATTTTTATTTAGCTCATTGCGAGATATGCCTGTATTAATCCCACACTTTCATCAAGTCTGCGGCTCTGATGACCAGGCACCATATGTAACTTAAGCATAAAAATGGCATCATAAATTGAATGTTTAAGAAGATAATTGTATATTAATATAAAAGTTTTATGAGGATAGTATATGACAAAACCTGCATTTGATCCGGAAAAAAGCATTGAGGAAATCCTCAACCTTGAATCAGAGGAAGTTCAGGCCAATGCCGAAACTGTCGGCGAAAAAGACGGGGTCTCCGGAACGAAAACTTCCGAGTTTAATTTCAACATAAAACCGGAAGAACTGGAGAGTTTTCTTAACCAGTACGTGGTGGGACAGGAAGAAACCATTGAGGTCATCGCCACCAAGGTATGCACGCATTTCAACCGGATGAACCTCGAGAACAAGATCCCGCTGAAGGAGCGCCTGGTCGGCAATATCAAGAGCAACATGCTTCTCATCGGTCCCACCGGCGTCGGTAAGACCTATATCGTTAAACTCATCGCCAAGAAGATAGGGGTTCCCTTCGTCAAGGCTGACGCGACAAAGTTCAGCGAAACGGGCTATGTCGGCGGCGACGTGGAAGACCTGGTGCGCGAGCTGGTGCACGAGGCCGACGGGGACATCAAAAAGGCCGAGTATGGCATCATCTACCTGGACGAGATTGACAAGATCGCCTCTACCGGACACATGTACGGTCCCGATGTTTCCCGCAGCGGGGTCCAGCGCAATCTCCTGAAGCTTATGGAAGAGGCCGAGGTTGATCTGAAGACGCCCCATGACCTGGCCTCTCAGGTGGAGGCTGCCATGGAGGCCCAGAGGACCGGCAAGGTGTCGCGCCAGAAGATCAACACGCGGAACATTCTCTTCATCGTTTCCGGCGCCTTCAGCGGCCTCGAGGAAATGATCAACAAGCGTCTCAACAAGCAGTCGATAGGCTTTGAAAAAACGAAGATAGCCGGGGAGGACCGGCAGGACATCCTCAAGAAGGTCAAGACGGAGGATCTGATCGAATTCGGTTTTGAGTCCGAGTTTGTGGGACGGCTTCCGGTATATGTTGTGCTCAATGCCCTGGACGAGGATGGGCTGTATAAAATTCTAAAGAACAAGTACAGTACCGTCGTCCTGGGAAAGAAGATGGATTTCAGGTCCTACGGCATAGAGCTCAGCTTCAGCGATGAGGCCCTCCGCCTCCTGGCCAGGAAGGCCCATAGCGAAAAAACCGGCGCCCGCGGCCTCCTGAGCGTTTTTGAGAAAGTGCTGATCAAATTCGAAAAGAGCCTCCCCTCGACGAACATCAAAAAACTGACGGTTGACAGGAGGGTTATCGAGAGCCCGGGCGAGGCCCTGAAGGAGCTGCTGATAGAGGACGGCATCCAGAGCTTCCAGAAGGACTTTCTCGTGGAACACGGCATCTACCTTGATTTCGATAAAGAAGCAGTGGTGAAGATACAGAAAATGGCCGGGGAAAAGCTCAAGAGCATCAAACAGCTCTGCAATGAGCTATTCCATGATTATTACCATGGCCTTCGCCTCGTGAAGCTCGACCATTTCACCATCCCGCGGGAGGCCGTTGACAAACCGGATGAGTATCTTAATAGTTTCATAAAAGAAAATTACAATAAATAGCCCCGTAAGAACGATCAATACCAGTGCTGATAAAAAAGCCCGCCTCCGGTTCACGGAGGCGGGCTGTTGTTTTCAGCTGATGATGCGGTTTACGCAGGGGTTATCGCGTCAACCGGGCACACGGCCGCGCACGCGCCGCAATCGGTGCAGGCGTCAGCGTCAACCACTCTTTTGTCGCCCTTTTCGCTTATCGCTTCAACTGGGCATTCCGGTTCGCAGGCGCCGCAGTTTGTGCATTCATCACTAATTACATAAGCCATTTGACAGCCTCCTATTTTTTCATGTGGATGGAAACATTAAATATACAGCCCTGTATGTCAACTTTTAATAATACGCCCGAAAAAAAATTTCGGTCTCTGCTATTATAGCGCCCGAAAAATCGTCCACCGGATATAATTTTTTGTCGAAATCCCCGCTCCATGCCGAATGTAAAAATGTAGAGGTCATTGTTCCCATGAAAAAATCCGCTCTGTATGCAGCCTGTATCATGACGTGTGTCATCACCCTGTTCTTTAACAGTGCGTCTCTGGGCAGGAGCAGAATAGATCCGGAATCACGCCCGCCGGCCAGGCATTTTGCTGAGATGAAACTTCCCCGCGGCTATCGGCCTCCCGCCCCACAGTGCCGGCAATTAAAGGAAGGGAATATCGCCGTGGAACTCTTCGCGGCAAGGTTCGCCCAGGGGATGACGGTCTATGCAGAGGTGTATCTGGATCCATCGGCAAAGGATGCGAAATTCGAGTTGAAGAAAATGTATTTTGACGGCAGGGATATCGCCCTGTCGAAACGGAATTGGGGATACCGTGCGCTCTTCGGTATTCATCCGGAAACTGTCCCCGGGACAAAAACCCTGCAGATAATATACCTGGCCGGCGGTGAAAGCAGGGTGAAGGATTTCACCGTGGCGGTCGCAAAAACCGACTACCTGTTTCCCCCGGGGGCCCTTGATCTGGGCAGATATTCTGATGTCGATTACCGGCCCACGGCCGAAGAAACCGCCTTTATAAATAAATGCGCGGTAAAGAAAAAGACCGTCTTCGGCAGGACCGGCCCGGATCTCCTGGGCCCGTCCCTGTCCCACCCCCGCGACAGCCACTATGTCACCTCAACCTTCTGGTCCAAGCGGCATATCATGCAGTACCGGAAAAAAAAGAACGGGAAGAAGACAAGGTTCAAAGATAAACTGAATGTGCATAAGGGCATAGATCTGAGGGGAAAAAACGGCGCCCCGGTATTTTCAATTGCGGACGGCAAAGTCGTTATTGCTGAACCAATGTACTACGAGGGAAATTTCGTGGTAATAGATCATGGCAACAGAGTTTTTTCATATTTCATGCATCTCAGCTCTTTTGACGTAAAGGAGGGCGACCAGGTGAAAGGGGGACAGCAGGTGGGAAGTGTGGGTTCCACGGGGCTGTCAACAGCGGCGCACCTCCATGTTTCCCTGATGATACAGGACGTGAGTGTTGACCCGCTGAGCATCCTGGTGCTACCGGTAAGGAATTGAATTTTTCTGCATCGGAGGCCGGGGTATCCCCAGTCAATTGTGTACCGTGAAAATGATGGGGTTTATATGATGGCGGGAAGGGCGGCAGGTATGAATTCAGATATACAGCACGACAATGGTATTGTTAATTCAAATCAATTATCTCACAGTATTGCTTTATAATCGAATTGTTGAAGTCTAAAACCTCCTCGGCATATTTTCTCGCGGTTTTTCCCGCATGTATGACATAATGAGGATTGTTTTTTATCCAGAGCAGTGCATCGGCTATGGCTTTAACCTCGTCGGCACCGTGGCCTATCTTGATAGCGAATTCATCAGGGTATATTCGGTACTGGTCATAATCCGATATGAGCACGACCTTTCCCCGTTCGATAAAATTTACCAGTGGACCTGAATGCTCTCCCGAAGAATTGCCGCGCAGGTTTATTCCCACGTCGGCAATGGTGATATAATCAAACCATTCCTGGTTTGATATCCATCCCGTCACTTTGACATGCTTTTCAAGTCCGTGAGTCTTGATTAATGATTCCAGACTGCAACCGTTCCAAATTGATTCGCCGGCAAGGATATACATAAAATTGGGTAAAATGTTTTTAATGCTCCCGAGGGCTTGAAATACTTTGTCTATTCTCTTGCTGTTGTGGATCAGTCCCGCGGTGACTATAACGAATTTATCACAGTCGATTCCGAGCTGCTTCCGGATGTTTGCCATTTCAGACTCATGGGGGAGCTTTTTAATATCAATCCCATGAATGATTAAAGCGCATTTTTTTTTGGGGAGCCTGAAGCTGGAACATAATGATTTGTCCCGGATAATGATCTTTCTTGATTTCCTTATGGCGAATGTTTTCCTGTAGAAACAGCGGTCAAGCAACTGCTCCTTGTTGATCATTGGCCCTAACAACATGGTTATGATAAAATACATGAGCTCGGGAAATTTAATGAAAATTTTAACGCTAGTGAATATGTCAAAATTTTTCAACGATTCCTTAAGCACTTCCATTATGGATACATAAATTGCCCGTATTTTAATATCATGCATCTCAACGACGCCCCGGTATTTTTTCACATAGGGGATCATGTATGCGTGAAACCTGGTGTCGTTTCCCATCTGGTAAATGATTGAATTATAATAGAATGAATTTATCTGGAAAAACCGGTGATTCATGACCCTCACTCTGGCGCATTCCGGGACGAAGGGCTCATAACCGTCATCGATGAAAATGTCGATGAACAATTCCGGTTTTTCTTTGGTCAGAGAGGCAATGAATTTTGTAAAATACGTCGCGATTCCTGTCTTCAGTGGCTCCATGGGGGTGAAAATAGCCAGACGCTGAACGCCCGGCTGGAGAAAGCTTTTTTTGAATACACGCCCCGGGATTTTCAGCAGCGAGTGTCCCAGCGTTCCGAACGTGTAGTTGAATGCTGTCTTGAGTTTGTTCGACTTATATTTAAGCTGCATATGTCCCCAGAGATGGCCGGGATACAGCATATAGAAATGCCATTTATTGAATATGTAATTAAAAAAGGATGAATATTTGCGGATGATGTTATATCGTTCTTTATTGTAGGCGTAATCCTCATCAAGGGATTTTATCCCGGTATGTTGTCTCCAGCAGGCAAGCCATGCAGGAATGAATTGCACATCAAAAGACGCGGAGATTCGCAGCCACAGGTCCCAGTCCATGCACCAGTGCAGGGTCTCATCAAGTTGACCGACTGCCTTCACTGCCTCGCGGCACATGAACGTTGCGGGCTGCAGGATGAAGGATTCATATTTCAAGATCTCCCGGTTAAAAGCCAGGGTCGAACAGTTGTCATGGTAGTCGCGGATAACATTGCCCCGTGCATCGACACAGTAGCCACGGCCATATGCCATGCCGCAGGCAGGATGGGCGTGTAAAAAATCAGCGACGGTTTTGAATGCGTCGGGGGATGCGTAATAGTCATCTGAATTCAGCCATGCAATATAATCACCTATGGCAAGGCGCAGGCCTTTGTTTATAGCATGGGACTGGCCGTTGTCTTTTTCGCTGATCCAGCGAAAACTGACGCCACGGCAGCTGCAGAATTTCCATGCTTTATTTGTTTTTTGGTACCACTGGCGCCCATTATATGAAATTATTTTACCTTTGATTTTAAGGAGTTTTTCATATTTCTTAATAATATCGATGGTCTTATCCTGAGAACCGCCATCGATGATTATAAAATCTATATAGAAATCTCCCTGCTGTGATAATACAGATGTTATCGCATCATTAATATAATGAGCATGGTTGTATGAGGGCATTATTATTGTAAAAATGGGTAGCTTGTTCATGTTGATTCGAGAATTATGTAAGATAATTTTTAATGATTTCAATTGTCAATGAATTACCGCACTCAGTAGAATGTATTGCCGGGTATGAGTAATAGCATTACATCTTAAATATTTTCGATTCTAATAGTATATTTTTTGTATGAATATTATAAATTTTTAATCATTGAATCCTAAGATAAATTCAAAATTTGAAAGATTACTACTTTTTTTATATTCTTTTGAGGATTATTAATCAAAAGGGACACTAAGCATTAATAATAAATAGGTAGTTGTAATCTGCAAATATTTGATTTTATTATTACCCAATCAACCTTTTTATTGATCTTGACAGTTATTGTCAATAATTATTATACAGTTCGTCTGTAAATGTAAATTTGATAATAATCCTTTTATTAAAAAAAATTATTGATATATGTAAGAATTATTATATTATTGCAATTTTAAGCAATTATTGACAAATTTCTCTTTTAATACGAGAAATCACGGGATATATAAGCTGTGAATATGACATAGTTTAATTATTTTATTGTATGGTCCAAAAGAAATGAATAATAATTCGAAACTATTTGTTGCCGGCGGTACAGGACTTGTCGGCTCATCCATTATCAGATCATTAGTGAATAAAGGGTATTCAAACATCGTTGCAAATTATCATAAAGGAGAACCATCCGTTAAAAGTGATTCAGTTCGATATTTGCAGCTTGATTTATCACGACAAAATGACACTGAAGTTTTTTTCGAAAATGAGCGGCCGGACTATGTTTTTCTTGCCGCAGCCAAAGTCGGGGGTATTTGGGCGAACAATACATTTAAGGCCGAGTTCATATATGATAATTTGATCATTGCCGCGAATGTCATTCATGCTGCTTATAAATACGAGACAAAAAAACTTCTCAATCTGGGATCGTCATGTATTTATCCAAAATTTGCGCCCCAGCCGATGAATGAAAATTTTCTTTTGACCGGCGAATTGGAGCCAACTAATGAAGCTTATGCAGTCGCTAAAATAGCGGCCATTAAGCTATGCAGGTATTATAACGAACAATATAGCACGAATTTTATATCCGTCATGCCTACGAATCTTTATGGGTTATATGACAATTTTGATCTTGTCAGCTCCCATGTTTTACCGGCGATGATGAGAAAGATCCATCTCGCCAAGCTCCTTTCAGAACAGCGTTATGATCTTATAATAAAAGATTTTTTAAGGTTCGGCAATTCAAGCGCCAATGTCGGGGGCAAAGATGTTGAAATAAATGGCAGCTCTCAGAGCCCTGACATTATCACACTGCTGAATCACTATGGCATTAAACAAGGATCGTCAAATGTTACTGTTGTGCTCTGGGGCACCGGCGGCCCCTACCGCGAGTTTCTGTATTCTGAAGATCTTGCAGACGCGGTCGTTTTCCTCATGGAGGAATATGATTACCAGCAGATCGGCGAGATCATCAATATCGGTTCCGGTATTGACCTTCCCATAAAAGAACTGGCGTATATAATCAAGGATGTAGTCGGTTTCAAAGGTGATATCTTTTTCGATTCCACAAAACCGGACGGTACGCCCAAAAAGCTTCTTGATGTCGAGCGGCTGCATTCGCTGGGCTGGAGACCGAAGGTCGATCTCAAAGAGGGCATCAGGAAAGTGTATGATTGGTACTTGAGCCAGTAACGGTATGGATAGATATTTTTTTATTTTTATAAAGATTTAATTATAGCTGCTTATTGTAATCTTATGCAAAGTCCAGGTCTGCCAATGGTTGTTTATGCTTGCATTTAAAAAGTATTTTATTAATATTAATCATATATTCAATAAGATAAATAATAACAGAAATGAAAACATCATATGGTATAGTACCATATGTATCATAGTGTTCAATCACCTGCTCGGTTTATATTCTTTCGGTGCGACTTTCTGGTATGACAGCATTCATTACTTTGATATTTCCTATTTTTTGTTCGAAGGTCCAAGCATCTCGTCCTTATACGAGGGCGGTAAATTGTATTTCAACGAACATTTTTGCTATGGTATATCAATAGTTTGGGGTTTGCTTCATGCTCTGTTTAAGACTAACACATGGATATTTTTTGCTTTATTGCAGCACGCTTTTGCTGCAGTCAGCCTTGTGTATCTGCTCAGTTCTCTGAGGAAATACATTAATCCCCTGATCATTATGGCCGCTTCCTTCGTCCTGACATTGCACCCTTTTTATCAGTCATTTCATAATGCGGTCATGACAGAATCTTTTTCATCTTCACTGCTTCTGATTATTCTCGGTGCGGCTTTAAAAGCTGTGTCGGGGCAAGGAAATTTTATCCGGAACCTGGCAGTGATCGTCGCGTCCACGTGCGTTGCTATCCAGTTCAGGAGCTATATGTTTTTATTTTCAATATCATTTTTAATTCTAATCCTGTTCTTTCACAGAAAGAAGTGGGTCGCCGTCATCTTGTCAACTATCGTTATTATTTCAGGCCTTTTTATTTTCCCAACCGCCAGATATGCACTGACAAAAAAATTTTTTATGCCAAACGTGGACATTCTGATGGTATGTGATGCTCTCTGGACGACTCCGAAACCGAGTGGAGCTGTAATTGATTTGATAAAATCACTGGATATGCCGCAGGAGCTTGATAAAGACCATATATTGAAAGCAGGTATGTCGTATGAGGATGCGATCAAGTGGGCACTGTATCTGGAAAAAAAAGGCTTATCAAATGATGAAATCAGAAAAATAATTAAATCGGCGGCGGTTAAGATTCGCCTTGATAATATGGAAACAATTCTTAACCAGATTGATTTTAGTTTATTTAGTCAAGGTATAACCAGATTTGTCCTGTTTCACAACAACGATGAAATATTTGCGGTGAACATGAATCATAAGCAATTACGAACACACAACTTTAATCACTATGTATGGCTGTCGTGGCTTTCGGGAATTGATTATAAGGTATATTTGATGCAATTCATGCTGATGTATAAAACAACAACGATACGCGGGTATTCAGCCGAAGCCATCAGAGAAATGGATGCTTCCCTGGCTCCATTTGTTAAATCAACTGACATTCGGATAAAAGATCCGCTGAGAATGGCGCGAATGGGAACTGACATATGGGTTTTTGGATTTTTGGCCGGACTGGTCATTATGTTATTATGCATCAAAGAAAAAAAAATTATTTTATTTCCTGCTTCTGTTCTTGCGGTCAACTATATTGTCTGTCTGGCAGTAAATGTCGGCAGCATACGTTACTGCTATATGTTGTTTCCGCTCTATATATTTTTTACGATTAGTTCTATAGGTTTGTTCTTTTTAAACATGATTCATAAGTTAGATGAATTCAATAAATAGATTGAAATGTTAAAAAATACGAAAAGAATTATTTTCACACATTTTCAGGGTGAAATAAAAAATATAAAAAAAGCTATATATTCTATAAACCAATGTATTTTTTCTTTAAAAATATCGTTGACAGGAAAAAAATCATCTTTTTAACAGATCAAATATAACCCGGCATGAAAATTCTTGATATTGGAGCGAATATTTGCTTTTACTCCCTCCTGTTCTCCAGACTTGTCGGAAATATCGGCTACAAAGATAATTTCGAATCGGTTACATTACATTTGATAAATATTTAAAATTGCGCCAATGCATGCAGTAATATCATCGTCAATCAAGAGAGTGTTGTATAAAAATACTGAATCACAAGTCTGTACTGTTTGAGTGAATTGAACGTTTATCATCAAATCTACAATTGAGGAGAAATACTAGGATACAAAAAAAGTATTGGTTAGTCGATCGATTATTTTTTAAAGATTGGGGACCTGTTGATTTTATAAGGATTGACATTCGGGACTATAATTGTTTTACTTTAAAGGCTATGAGTGAAACCATTAATAAAGTCGGACACCATCATAATCTTTAGCGAGTTCTGGCCTCATACGATACGGAATGTGGGAATGCGTTGGAAAATTGCATGAAACTTCTTGAGAGCATGGGTTTTTCTATGAACCGTTTTGGTATTGAGTAAAAATAACGGCTGCACATCCTATATCGATAATTAATGTTTCATGTTGAATATTTCGCGTTAAAATAAATTAACGGATGATTCGAGAATGCATACCATTTCTGTAAATAAAAAAAGAATAATAGCTTTTGTTGATAGTTATGCGAATCAGAGAGATAAATATATTAAGCGCAACAATTATTATTATAAAAACCTGATTAATTTTTTCAATTATAATACAACTGAAAAATGCAGCATTCTTGAAATTGGCTGCGGCACAGGATATCTTCTGCATTCCCTCAAACCGGTGAGGGGTGTAGGTATTGATCTTTCTGGGGAGATGGTACGAATAGCAAAAGAGAATTATCCGGAATGTGAATTTATCCAGATGGATGCGGAAAATATCACGTTAAAAGAAAAATTCGATTTTATCATTATATCGGATACCCTGTATTACATCGAGGATATACAGAAGATGTTCCGCGAATTGAAGAAGGTATGCCATGCGGACACGAGGATTATCATATCATATCACAATTCCCTATGGCAGCCGCTATTTCTTCTCGCGGAGCTGCTCAGATTAAAAATGCCACAGCAGCGGCTGAACTGGCTGAACAGGGATGATATTTTCAACCTGTTATATGTTGAAGGATTTGATATGATCAAGAGCGGGAAGCGGTTCATCTTCCCCAAGTTTTTCCCTGTGGTTTCCTGGTTTTTCAATAAGTATATTGCGTCGCTGCCGCTGATTAACAATATGTGCATAGCCGAATACATTATTGCGCGGCTACCGGGCAACAGCAACATGAGTGGCAGTGTCAGCATCATTATACCAGCAAGAAATGAGAAAGGGAACATCGAGGATGCAGTAAAAAGAATATCTCCAATGGGCAAGCATATGGAGATAATTTTCGTCGAAGGCCACTCGACCGACGGCACCCTGGAGGAAATCAAGCGGGTATGCAAGAAATATGTCGCGAAAAAGGATATCAAGTATACTACACAGGATGGTGAAGGTAAAGGTGATGCCGTGCGCAAGGGGTTTGCCATGGCAACGGGCGATATTCTCATGATCCTGGATGCGGATCTGACTGTGCCGCCGGAAGACCTGCCGAAGTTTTATTCTGCAATTAACAGCGGCAAGGGAGAATACATCAACGGCACCCGGCTCGTGTATCCGATGGAAAAGGAGGCGATGAGGATCCTGAACATGATGGGGAATAAATTCTTTTCAATCATGTTTTCCTGGCTCCTGGGGCAGCGGCTAAAGGACACCCTGTGCGGCACAAAAGTCATTTCGAAGAAAAACTGGGAAAGGCTGGTCCTGAATAGAAAATATTTCGGCGATTTCGATCCGTTTGGTGATTTCGACCTTATTTTCGGTGCCGCAAAGCTGAATCTCAAGATCGTGGAGGTCCCCATCAGATACCGTGCGAGAATCTATGGCGATACTAATATTTCCCGGTTCAAACACGGCTGGTTGCTGTTGAAGATGGTGGCATTTGCCATGAATAAAATAAAATTTATATGAATGGAAAAAAATGATTTATAAAATTCTACTCTTGATAGCAATAGGCATAAATGTTATAGCCCAGATTTTATTGAAGACATCGCTTCAGGGGCTTGATTTCATCGAATCGGGGCTTACAGTTCAGAGCAAGATCAAGTCGGTCATCATAAATCCATTTTTCTGGGGGGCTGTTTTTTTATACGGGACAGGCTTCATTATGTATTCGATTGTTCTTTCGAAGCTCGAACTTAGCAGGATATATACGGTGTCCAGCGTAGCCACAATCCTGCTGATTTTCATAATTTCCATTATTTTCGTGCATGAATCCATAACCCTTCCTAAAATAGCCGGCCTGGCTTTTTGCCTTGCCGGCATAATCCTTATTCTCAAATAGAAGGGTGCAATGCCGGAGAACAGATTACAGGACCATAAAAAGACGTGGTCTCAAAAAAAAATATTGAGAGAGGTCTATGGTAGCTGGTATAAAACCATCCTTAAAGACATGAAAAAGGGACCGGGAATAACCATTGAGCTCGGCGCCGGAAGCGGAAATTTTAAAGAATTCAAACCGGATGTATTATCATCCGATATCGAGGCATGCGAATGGCTCGATATGTGTTTTGATGCGCATCACATGCCGTTTGGCGATCTTAGCCTCTCGAATATCGTGATGATAGATGTGCTGCACCATCTCTCCAACCCGGTTCTGTTTATAAGCGAGGCGGTGCGGGTGCTGGAAAGCGGCGGAAGGCTTGTGATTCTCGAGCCGTTCCCGAGCCCGTTTTCATATATCATTTACAAGAAGTTTCATCCTGAGCCCTATATCATGGGTGTCGATTATTTCAGCAAAAACGATATTGAAAGAAAAGATCCATGGGATGCGAATCAGGCAGTGGCCTATCTGTTATTTTATAAATATGTGAAGAAATTTCAGAAAGTCTTTGGCGACAGGCTGAGAATAGTAAAAAGAAAAAAGATAAGCTGTGTTCTCTACCCGGCGTCCGGCGGGTTCGAAAACAGGCAGATGATCCCGGATTTTTTAATTCCGGTTTTCAAAGTTCTGGAATTTCTATGCGCTCCCCTGAGATGGCTCTTTGCATTCAGGTGCTACATTGTAATTCAAAAGACATGACAGGGTACGTATTCTATGATAACTGATAAAAGAATTGCTAACGAAATACAACACGGGAAATTCATTGCCATGGAAGGCGAGGAGGTCTGGAACTGGTCGTCACCCGCAGGTAAAATCAGGTGGGAACGAAGATGCAAGATGTTCAAGGATTTTCTGAAAGATGCGAATAAAATGGTCCTGGAGATAGGCTGCGGGTCGGGTCTTTTTACACAGGAACTTGCGGTGATGAACCATACCATTACCGCGATAGATGTTTCACCCGAATTGCTTGAACTTGCGAAAAAACGTGTCAGAAAGAAGAATGTTTTTTTTAAAATAGAAAATGCATATGCAACATCATTCAAAAAAAATTCTTTTGATTTTATCGTCGGCAGCTCGGTGCTTCATCATCTTGACATAGAATCGGCGCTCAAGGAGTTTTACCGGATCCTCAAACCGGGCGGGGGGCTGATGTTTACCGAACCGAACATGATGAACCCGCAGGTTGCCATGGAACGGAACATCCCATTTATGAGGAAATTGATGGCCAACTCGCCGGATGAAACCGCCTTTTTCAGGTGGTCTATAAAAAAAATCCTGGTAAAACATGGGTTTTCAGAAGTCAGTGCCGTTCCCTTCGATTTCTTACATCCAGCAGTGCCGAAAATATTGATCCCGGTTTTGAAGCCGATTTTTAACGGAATTGAACATATACCCCTGGTGCGGGAAATTGCCGGTTCGTTGATAATCAAGGCGTATAAACGATGACTGCACCAGATGCGTCCCGGCAGACCGGATTTTGATTACATACCAGGTTTACATATCTTTTGATGCAATGATCAGGAGTTGACACTATGCCAAAATTACAGGGGTATCGGACCAATATATGGGTCCTGAATAATCCGTATATACTGTACCGGGTGATCCGCGGGTTTGTCCGCATGTTTATCTTCAGGAAGAAAACGTTAAAAACAATCGAAATATTTCCCACCCTGGACTGCAATCTTAAATGTCAGATGTGTTCGGTGGAGAAATACAAGGGATCAAAACGTCCGAAGCTTCAACTTGCAGATTACGAAAGGCTGGCCCGGGAAGGCGCGAAAATGGGGGCCATCGCGGTGAATATTCTCGGGGGCGAACCACTCATCGTGCCAAATCTGGCTGATATAATTAGAATCTTTAAACGAGAGCACTATTTTGTATATATTGTTTCAAACGCAACACTAATAACTGAAGAAAAATTGCGCAGTCTGCGTGAGGCAGGCCTCGATGCCATATGTTTCAGTCTGGATTCCCTGGAAGAGCTTAATAATGATACTGTCCGTGGATTTAACGGCCATTACAAGAGCGTTTTTCAAGCTGTCGAAATTGCTAAACAGGAGGGACTCATTGTCAATCTCGCTCCTGTTTTTTTCCCTGGCAATGTGGATAAAGGATTGGAGGTTGTCAAGTACTGCCAGGAACATGGCCTCGGCGCAAGCGGGACGCAGGTTGGCGCCGTGGGCGGGTGGGAAGATGGTGAATTGCTTTCCCCGGCCGAGCATGATCAAATACGGGAGATGCTGAAAATCTATCCCCGGTTTACGCTCGACTGGGCGCTCTCCTATGCTCTCAAGCAGTGCTGCCCCGCGGGAAAGGAAAAGATCGCGGTCACGACATTCGGTGATGTTGTCGGCTGCTCGATAAACCCGTTATCGTTCGGCAACATCCAGGAGGAGAGCCTCAACCGGATCTGGAAACGAATGGGGAGATTTTCACAGTACCAGAAGGATTCACCGGTCTGCCTCTCGGCTGAAGATCAGCATTTTATCCGGGAATATCTCAAACCATTGAAGAATTTCTCTGAATATCCGGTTCATTATAAAAATCACCCGGCCATCAACAAGGAAAATGAAAAAAAATTATTTAATGACAATGGATAACCATACTGATGAACAATAATACGAAAAATACAGCGGACTCAAATAATCTCAATGAAATCATCTGCGAGACCGTCAAGTGCGAAATTTGCGGGGGTTCTGAATACAAGACAGTCGCGTCGGGCTTTGATTATGAATACTGGACAAGCAGACAGGAATTCACCTGTGTTCAATGCGTTTCGTGCGGTCATTTCTTTCTCAATCCAAGACCGAAAAAGGAATATGCCAGCCTGATCTATCCTTCCAATTATTACACGATTGCCGGGCGTCATGGAAAAAAATCATCACTAATCATATCATCGCTTAAAAGCTGGATTGTGAAGAGACGGCTCTCGTTTTTCAAAAATGATTTAAGGCGGCCGATTCATATTCTTGAAATAGGATCCGGAGACTGTGCTCTTCTACTTTCTTTGAAGGATGCCTATCCAAATCTGAAATGTACCGGTGTCGATCTGAAATTTTCTTCAGAAATTAAAAATGAGTGCAACGGGAAAAATATTTTATTGTTTGAAGGCGCCATTGAAGATATCAAGCTGCCTGAAAAGCAATATGACATGGTCGTTATGAACCAGCTTATAGAGCATTTATGGGACCCGTCGTCTGTTCTGAAAAAATTGTGGAGGAGTTTGAAAGAAAACGGCATGATAAGCATAGAAACAGTCAATATCAAGGGATATGACCGGTTCTTTTTCAGGAAAAGTTTCTGGGGAGGATATTATTTCCCCCGCCACATGAATTTATTCAGCTTCGGGAGCATGGATGCGATCCTGAAAAAGACAGGCTTTGAAGTGGTGAAACACTACTCGCTCCTGGCGCCTATTATCTGGACTTTCAGCGTTCATGCTTTCCTTGCGAGGAGGCCCGAGCGCAAACAATCTTTCCCCGGCAGGTTCTTTTCTGACCGGAATCCCCTCAGTCTCATGATTTTCACCTGCATTGATCTCATCGCTGTTTTTTTTCACCTGACGACTTCAAACCAGAAGGTAATTGCCAGGAAAAAATGTTAAAAATTTGACATGCGCCGGTTTTTACTTCAGTTCTCAGCATTCAGTTTATACTATCATATTTAGATCGCCAATTATTGAAATAGTCCCTGCATTTTTCTATCCTTTTTGCATATAGGATGCTCGTTATTAATTTGGTATGACTTCCGGGGAGCAGGTCAAGACAGCAAAACAATGAACTATTGTTAAAATATATTATTTTAAAATCGGTGAAAAAGATGAAGTATAAAGCCATTTAATCTGGATAAGCTATAAAACCAATAAATATATTGAAAAAATAGGGGCTGTATTTATCATGCACTCAAAGGTTAGTATGAATACAAATAAGAATGATAGTAAATGGTCAACGGTGATAAGACCCAAAACGGGATGGTTCGATATCAGCCTTAAAGATCTTTGGCAATACCGCGACCTCATTACTCTTTTTGTTCGACGCGATTTTGTGGCCGTGTATAAGCAGACAATATTGGGACCGGTGTGGTTTTTGCTGCAGCCGTTATTCTCCACCATCGTTTTTACGGTCATTTTCGGGATGGTGGCGAAAATTCCAACAGATGGAATTCCGCATGTGTTATTTTATCTCTCCGGTATAATATGCTGGAATTATTTTTCATCCTGTCTTACAAAATCATCGGATACCTTTATCGCTAATGCGGGCATATTCGGTAAGGTATACTTTCCCCGGCTTGCGGTACCGCTATCGGTTGCCATTACGAATATGATAACATTTTTTATACAGCTTATCCTGTTACTATGTATCCTGATATATTATTACCTGACAAGCCAGGTAATACATCCAAACCTCTGGCTGCTATCAATACCATTTTTACTGCTGGAGATGGCGGCACTTGGATTGGGGTTTGGTATTCTTTTTTCATCGTTGACAACAAAATATCGGGACCTTTCCTACCTGCTGACATTCGGTGTCCAGCTGTGGATGTATGCGACTCCTGTTGTTTATCCCATGTCGCAAATACCGGAAAAATGGCGATGGTTTTTTATCATCAATCCGATGGCGGCGATTGTTGAAACATTCCGTTATGCCTTTACCGGGGCCGGCTCAATTAATTTTATTAATCTTCTTTGGAGTGTGTGCATAACGGTGATGGTGTTGTTTACTGGAATAATCGTTTTTTCAAAAATAGAAAAAACTTTCATGGATACTGTTTAGCATGAGTAATATCGTCATTAACGTGGAAAATCTGTCAAAGTCTTACCGTTTGGGGATTATTAACCACGGTATGCTGTATAAAGATCTGCAGAGCTGGTGGGCGAGGACCAGGGGTAAAGAAGACCCCAACACCAGGGTAGATGTTCATGGCGGCAAACGAGATATCGATGCAGCCGGTCATTTTTGGGCCCTCAAAGATGTTTCTTTCAGCATGGATGAGGGTGATGTGCTTGGGATAATCGGTAAGAATGGCGCAGGCAAGTCGACATTGCTTAAGATTCTTTCGAGGGTTACTGCCCCTACAAAAGGGACGGTTAAAGTCAAAGGCCGCATTGCAAGCCTTCTTGAAGTGGGGACGGGATTTCATCCTGAGCTGACAGGGCGCGAGAATATTTACCTCAATGGCGCTATACTCGGCATGACAAGAAAAGAAGTAGACAGGAAATTTGACGAGATTGTCAGTTTTTCAGAAATCGATGATTTCATAGACACGCCGGTAAAGAGATATTCAAGTGGAATGTATGTCCGTCTTGCATTTGCAGTGGCCGCGCATTTGGAGCCGGAGATTCTTATTATAGATGAAGTACTGGCTGTTGGCGACGCATCATTCCAGAAAAAATGCCTGGGGAAAATGGGTGAAGTTTCAAAACAAGGACGAACGGTTTTATTTGTAAGCCATAATTTAACGGCAATAAGAAATCTTTGTCCAAAGACTCTTTTATTGAGCTCAGGTAAAGCTGTTAAATTAGGAGACACTAGTTCAATAATAAATAAATACCTGATCGATAATCAGAAGGGATATAATATATTCAATCCAATTGGTAATGAAAGAATTGGAGATAGAATGGTAAGCATTGAAGACTTTAAAATTCAGCCAAATCCGCCTGTAACAGGGGGGTCGGTCAAGTTCATCTTTTCTTTATTCGTTAAAAATAAAAAACCGGTTACCGGTATTGAATTAGCTATTGCAGTGAGTACAAGTGATAAAATGCCAATTTTTCAAGTATTTTCTGGACATATGAGTAAGGATTTTATGTTTCCTCCAGGGAGAAGTAAAGTAATAGTTAAAATAGATTACTTGCCATTGATGACTGGTGTTTATTCATGTAATCTATGGCTTGGTAAAGGGAGGGCGCCTGTTGATTGGATAAAAGAGTGTGTTTTACTTAAAGTGGAATCTGGTAAAACAAAAAAGGAATTTATTGAAAACAGGGGGTATCCTATTATAATAAAATCTAAGTGGAAGCAGACGGTAGATTAGAGTTTTTTTAAAATTAAATAATTTGATTTTGAAGAATATCGAAATCACAAATATTTGAATATAAAGCATGAAGTTGTAAATTGAGTGAAAAAAGTATATTATCAGCAGAGTATTTTGACGGTATGCTATACTAAATATTTTTTTGGAAATGAAAATTTTAATTTGGTTATTTTCTCTGAAGTGTTGGAGCATATTCAATTCGTAAAAAAAGCAATTGATGAATATATAGAATATGCAGGCTGAAGGGGGACGTTATTATATCGGTTCCCATGGTAAAATTGATAATTCAAGGGGTCATATAGTTTCTTGTCTGAAGGAGAATATAAAGAACTCTTCGAGGGTATTAATTTGATTATATTCAAATATTTAGAAGATCAAAAAGGTATAATGTTCATATTTAAAAAATGAAATTATTATATTCGGAGTCGATATGTTGCTGAAAATGAACTCGCTTTTTAAATTCATTAAAAAGCTTAATATTTTTAAGAAATCATCTGAGGAATTAAATTCGTTATTGAAATGCCTTGATCTGATAAATGATCAAATACCGCCTTCTTATAATCAGATATTTTTCAATTATTTCTCCTATGCCCATGAGGGGGAAGACCTAATATTAAAAGATGTATTGAATTACAAAAATGGTTTCTATTTGGATATCGGAGCGCATCATCCGTACAGATTTTCAGTAACGTCGTATTTTTATCAAAACGGCTGGCGGGGCATCAATATTGACCCTAATCCGGGTACAAAAAAGATGTTTGATAGAGAAAGGCCAGGTGACATAAATCTTGAAATGGGAATATCAAATAAGAAAAAGGAATTGATTTTTTATGTTTTTAACGAACCTGCCCTGAGCACATTCGATAAGACAAGATCGGAGAATCTGGAAAGAACAACAGAGTTTAGAATTGTGCAATCTATAGAAGTTCCGGTTGAAAAATTGAAAGATGTGATTTTAAAATATGCGCCTGATAAAAAAATCGATTTTTTAAATGTTGATGTTGAAGCGTCCGAGATGGATGTATTAATGTCGAACGATTGGAACAGAAGCAGACCGAAAATAATTGCGATTGAATTATTAAATTTCGATATAAATAAACCGGATTTAAATGCTGCCCATAAATTTTTGAAAAAAAACAGATATAGGCTTTTTGCGAAATCTTTAAGAACTTGTTTTTATAAAGATATAAACGATAAGTCGATCTCATTATAGCATCCCGGTATCACATGGAGGATTTGTGGATGTGCTTCCGTGTTTTGTGAATATATTGATTATTAACCCAATTTTGATAATGTAGACTGGATGCGAGAAGCAATTGGAGATTATTTGGTTGAAATGATTGTTGGAATTAAAAAAATTATCGTTGAACTACTTGGCAGATTGATATCGAAACTATCAAAGGGCAGGTATGTTATAGTCGGTTCAAAAATTTGTAAAAGTGAAGTTAAAAATAAAATAATAAAATGGCAATCTTCGAAACTGCCATTGAAAATAATCATAGGAAGTTCCGGTACTATCCAGGAGGGTTGGATCTCAACGGAGCAAAAAGATCTGGATATGCTGAACGAGGATAACTGGAAAAGCCTGTTTTCCAGGAATTCAATAAGCGCAATTTTAGCCGAACATGTATGGGAACATCTGACTCTCGAGGATGGAGCTCTGGCTGCGAAGCATTGTTTTGAATATCTGAAAAAAGGCGGATATATCAGAATTGCGGTGCCTGATGGTCTGCACAGGGATGAAAAATATATTAATATGGTGAAACCGAATGGAACAGGGTATGGTTCCGATGATCATAAAGTGTTATATAATTATATTAATTTAAGCCAGATTTTTATAGTTGCCGGTTTTGAGATACATTTGTTAGAATATTTTGATGAAAATGGACAATTTCATTTTAATAAATGGGAAATAATAGATGGCAAGATTCTTCGATCGATGCGATATGATGGAAGAAATAATAATAATCCACTTGCCTATACTTCAATAATTCTGGATGCATATAAGTAGAAAAATATGTCAAAAAATATTCTGGCACCTATAGTATTATTTGTTTATAACCGTCTATGGCATACGCAGCAAACTGTGGAGGCCCTAAAGGCAAACAAGCTTGCTGAAGAAAGCATGCTTTGCATTTATTCTGATGGTCCGAAGAATGAAAGCGATCTCGCAAAAGTTTCTGAAATGCGCAAATACTTAAAAACTATAACCGGCTTTAAAAGCCTCACTATTGTTGAACGTGATAAAAATTACGGACTCTCGCGTTCGATCATAACCGGTGTTACTGAAATAGTAAACAAATATGATAAAATAATAGTTTTAGAAGATGATTTGATAACATCTCCTTTTTTTTTGACTTATATGAATGCTTCATTAAATTATTATAAAAATGAAAAACAGGTTGTTCAGGTAACCGGATATATGTATCCTATGAAAGTAAAAACTGAATATGATAACTTATTATTACCATTAACCTCATCGTGGGGATGGGGCACATGGAAAAGAGCTTGGAAATATTTTGATATAAAAGCAAAAGGATGGGAAAAACTTTTTTCTGTTAACGAACTAAAGAATAGATTTGATTTTGGTGGCTCGTACCCATTTTCTGAAATGTTGAGATACCAAATGCAAGGAAAGATTGATTCATGGGCCATTCGGTGGTATTGGACCGTATTCAAGGCCAATGGGCTTATTGCTTATCCAAAGTCTAGTTATATTATTAATATTGGCATGGATGGGTCTGGCGTTAATTGTGGCGATGATTATGGATGGAATAATAAAAAAATATCAAGAAAAAATATTCATGATTTGGATAATTATAATTTCCAGTCTGATATATGTTCAAGTGAATTTGTTTTTCCTGACGTAAAAAATTTTTTTTCTAAATTATATGGTTGTTTTAAATAATAAAATATATAGTAATGTAATAATCAAGATGAATGAATCTATAAACACATGAGTTAAATCATATGTTTGGATGTTGACAAGAATCGAATTACATGGGAAGAAGCGGTAGTGTGGATGGGAACGCAGCCCGACATGCAGGCGATCATCAGGAACTGCTATTTCGACGATCTGCTGCAGGAATCTGTAAAAAGATTTTACCACTCCAGGGAATGGATCGCTATCCAGGGCATTCTCGCCGGCGTCAACTTGGGCATGGCTTTTAATATCGGAGCGAGAAGAGGTATCTCATAGTTTGCATTCGCACGGGATAGGGGGCACTGCTATTGCGGGAATATACGAAGGCAATGACCGCGAGCGGATTAATCATCGAAAGAGTGGTGTACCCGTTCGATTCAGATATTAACCTGTCCCCATTTTCGCTGGCTGACGTAAAAAAATTTTATGAAGATAAATACCATGTTTCGATTCCCAATGGCATTTACAAAAGAATTGTGCCACTGTTATCTGTAACAAACAGTACACCGGGAAGATTATTTTCATTTGTCTGTTATAAAAAATAATATATCGAGAAACGTATTATGCATTCAGTTCTGATCACGGGAGCACATGGTTTTCTCGGCAGGCATACTGCACTCAGGTTCAAAATGAACGGATACCATGTCATCGGCATGGGACTGGGCGTGTGGGAAAACGAGAAGCCATCAGATTTCGGAATCGATGATTGGCACGAATCTGAAATTACTCTTGAAGCGTTGTCGGTCATCAGTAGGGAGATTGAAGGTATTGTGCACTGCGCAGGCAGCGGATCAGTTACGTTCAGCTTCGAGAACCCCGGTATGGACTTCTCACAGAACGTGCAGACCGGACTTGCTGCTCTCGAATTCATCAGGGTTAGCGGATTGCCGATGAAATTCATTTATCCGTCCAGCGCTGCGGTATACGGACTTCAGGATGACAGGGCGCTATATGAAACTGATGATCCTCATCCCGTGTCACCTTATGGGTATCACAAGCTGATTGCCGAACACCTGTGTGAATCGTATGCTGCCAACTTCAAGGTACATGCCGCGGTCATAAGATTTTTCTCAATTTATGGCGAAGGTCTCAGGAAATTGTTGCTCTGGGACGCATGCCGTAAATTTGATAGTCCTGGTGACACGCTTATGTTTTTTGGCACGGGACACGAGACGAGGGATTGGATACACGCCTCGGACGCAGCCAGCCTGATATTCACGGTTTTTCAAAAGTCGGATGGTTATTCGATATACAATGGCGGGAGCGGAACCCGCCACTCAATCAAGGATGCGATAACTCTGTGCGGAAAGGCGCTGAAAAGCGATAAAAAAGTTGTTTTTAACGGTGTCCAGAAGCAGGGAGATCCTAAACATTATTGGGCTGACATGTCTGCTGCAAGGTCTCTTGGTTGGAAAAATACGATTACCCTTGGAGATGGTTTGGAAAGATATGTCCGGTGGTTCAGGGAAAAGGCATGACAAGAATCGGTTTTTTTATCACGGGTTCGCAGGAATGGATTGCCGGCTTGAATTATCTTAAAAACCTGTTAATAGGTATATCGAGCCTCGAAAGTCAAACCATCCAACCTGTTCTTTTTAATAAAAAAGATCAAAAAGAAATCATACCGATGTTCGAACCATACGCTGCGATCATACCATATTCAGTTAACCGGTACAGCCTGTCACGGCTGGTAAAAAAGGTCGCGAATAAAATGCCGATGTTCAATTTCGATATTTTAGACGGGAATAGGCTGTTTATTAAAAGGAACAGGATCGATGTTATGGCTTATTCCGGCATTTTTCCCGGGCGTCGTTCTTTTAAGGTGGTAAACTGGGTACCTGATTTCCAGCATATCCATATGCCCGAGATGTTTTCTCTCGATGAAATCAGCGAAAGGAATGTCGGTTTCAGGAATACCATCCAGCATAGTGATGCCGTGATTGTCAGCAGTCACGATGCGCTGGAGGACTTTGCCCGGTTTTCCCCGGGATCCATACATAAGGCGAGGGTGCTTCCCTTTGTCGCTCAAATCGATCCGCTGGTGTACGAAATGAACAGCATTGACGAGCTACAAAAAAAATATCATTTCAGCGGAAAATATTTTTTTCTTCCTAACCAACTATGGAAACATAAGAATCACCCGGTCGTTTTCAAGGCAGTTAAATATTTAAAGGAACGGGGGGCCGATGTTCTGGTAATCTGTACCGGACATCTTCATGATTACAGGCATAAGAATTATAACAATGAAATAACATCGTTCATAGCCGAAAACAAACTGGAATCGAATATACGCCTGCTTGGTCTTGTCGATTATTCAGATGTTATGCGGTTATTCCGTCACTCAATCTTAGTATTGAACCCTTCATTTTTTGAAGGATGGAGCACTTCGGTTGAAGAGGCGAAAAGCATGGGTAAGGGCATGATTGTTTCTGATATCGGGGTGCACCGGGAGCAGGATCCTCCGGGGAGTGTATTTTTCAATCCGAATAATCATGCCGAGCTTGCCGATATAATGATGAATGCCTGGAAATCCAGTGACGGCGGTCCGGATTTTGTCCTTGAAGAAAATGCCCGTAAGGCCATAGCTAGCAGAACCAGGGAATTTGGCGGTTCATTTCAGAATATCATCAATACGGTATTATAACGTTTTTCATATGCAATAACTCCAGGAAAGAATGAGATCATAATCATGAACCCTGTTAAAAGTCTTATAAAAGGCATATTCCGGTTTTTCGGATACGAGATAATCAATGCGGCTCAACCGGATACGGCTACTCCAGATAAATTGCCGCTTGAATTTGTCACAAGCCGCTTGAAGAATATTAGGAATATTCAATATGCCTGCGGTGAAAATATACTACGGGGCTGGATTAATGTGGATGCATCCCCCTATGCATACGAGGAGAATGAATCCTTCATCAGAATTGACCTGCTGAAAACCCATCCGTTCCCTGATAACTGGTTTAAGTTCGGATTTGCCGAGGATTTTATTGAACATCTTGGACAGGCTGACCTGTTTCTGTATTTAACTGAAGTGTATCGTACCTTTAAAAAAGGCGGCGTCCTCAGGCTGTCATTTCCAGGTCTGGAGGGAGTTCTCACTCGTCATTATCAGAATCTGGATTATGATACGGCGGTTAAGGGTAAAAATGATGCGTACACCCTCTGGGGGCATGTTCATTTTTGCTCCCGTGATGAATTGAAGATGATATGCAGACAAATCGGCTTTAAAAAAATCCAATTCGTAGAATATGGCATTTCCCGTTATAAAGAATTGAGAAATCTCGATAGAAGAAACGAACAGATCGGTCTCAATACGTATGTGGAAATAATAAAATAGTTTCCCGGTTGTTACTATCTTAATACCCTTCATGAAAAGTGAGCGGAAATAAAAATACCATTATGGCAAAGGTAGCGATATCAAATAATGTAATATCGGTCATTACTCCATCATATAACCAGGTTGAATTCATTTCGGATACGATCAGGTCAGTTTTAAGCCAGAAGGGAGAATTCTACATTGATTATATCATCATGGATGCTGGCTCAACTGATAACTCTGTATCTGTCATTAAGAGCTATGAGTCATTATTGAAAAATGATTCCGATACCGTCATGTCCGGGGGGCTGACATACCATGTTTCCCGTAATCCCAATGCCTCGTTGAACAGGTGTCTGGGCATCAGTTACCGCTGGACCAGTGAAAAAGACCGGGGGCAATCACACGCGATAAATAAGGGACTTGCGGTTTCAAAGGGCGATATCATTACATGGTTAAATTCCGATGATAGGTATACGCAGGATGATGTGTGCGGCCGGATATTTCAGGAATTCATGAAATATCAAAATCGATTCGTTTTTTTTGGAGGAGCCATAGCCGTGGATGAAAACAACAAGGAGCTGTGGCGGCACCTTCCGGGCCAGGTGACTCTATATAGCTTGTTATACCGTGAAGGCGTGGCTCAGCCTTCAATTTTTTTCCGCCGGGAAGTTGTGAATTCCGTGGGATTATTGAATGAAGAATTGCACTATTTTATGGATTATGATTTCTGGTTCAGATTCCTGTTTGCCGGATACAGGTTTTATAGAATCGATCAATTCATTGCTGTCCAGAAGTATCATGGTAAGTCAAAAAGTAATGAAGGCGGAAAAATGTTCGAATCGTTTTATCCGGAAGCAAACAAATGGAAAAACCATTATAAAAAGAAGCTGTTGCATGATAATCCGGTCCGCTATTTTTTTTATCGTATGAAAAGCATATTCTAAAAATTGGTTGCCATATTGCATATAAAAATGTATTGATTTATTTGGCGAGCCATTAATCATATTCCAGTTTGAACAAATAATCATGATTGATGATCTGAATTGAATCTGATACGCAGTGGATGTCAGCACGGAATAATCACACGTCAAGCATGGAAATTAGAACTATTCCGGATTGTATCCGATAAAAATCTATAGTGAAAAAGTAAAAAAAGGACTATGCACTTAAATAAACGAGTACTTGTAACCGGCGGCGCCGGATTTATCGGCTCACACTTATGTGATGCTTTGGTTAAAAAAGGATGTGAAGTAATATGCCTTGATAATTTTTTTTCAAGCAGCCGGGAAAATGTATATCATCTTCTGGACAATACCGGTTTTGAATTAATACGCCATGATATTGTGCACCCCATCTTTGTAGAAGTGGATGAGATATATAACCTCGCCTGCCCGGCTTCCCCCGTGCATTACCAGTATAATCCGGTGAAAACCATTAAGACCAGCGTCATGGGAGCCATCAATATGCTCGGTCTGGCAAAGCGTGTGAAAGCTACAATTCTGCAGGCTTCAACCAGTGAAGTATATGGCGATCCTGAAATCCATCCTCAACCGGAAACATATTGGGGGAACGTGAATCCGATAGGCATCAGATCATGCTATGACGAAGGGAAACGGTGCGCTGAAACGCTGTTCCTCGATTACTACCGGCAAAACAGGTTGAAAATTAAGATTGTCCGCATCTTCAATACATACGGCCCCCGCATGCATCCCAATGACGGAAGGGTCGTCAGCAATTTCATCATCCAGGCCCTCAGGGGCGAGGATATTACCATATACGGCGACGGGAGCCAGACCAGGTCATTTTGTTTTGTAAGTGATCTCGTCGAGGGCATGATGTCGATGATGGAGTCGCCTGATGAGGTTGTCGGCCCGATAAATCTCGGCAATCCAGTCGAATGCAGTATTAAAGAATTGGCCGAAGAAATCGTGAAACTGACAAATTCAACCTCAAAAATAATATACAAACCGCTTCCTCAGGATGACCCGGTCAGGAGGAAACCAGACATCTCGCTGGCTAAAAAAAATCTCCACTGGGAACCGAAGATTTCATTAAATGACGGACTTCGAAAGACTATTAAATATTTCGAAGACAAACGCTGAAAAATAATTCTTGCGGTTGTGAATACCCCCGGGCATCATGGCGGTTAAATAATAAAATTTGCTGTCCAAGGAAAGTTCATAATATGGCGCAGAAAGGCCTCCAATCACCCGTTTTGTTTCTTGTATTTAATCGCCCGGATACCACACAACGGGTATTTAACGAAATTAGAAAAGCAAAACCGAGGTTCCTTTATGTCGGTGCCGACGGGCCCCGTGCCGAAAGGGAGGGGGAAGCAGAAAAATGCAGGGTGACCCGTGCCATTATCGATCAGGTGGATTGGGAGTGCGAGGTGCGTACGCTGTTCCGTGATTCCAATCTTGGGTGCAAAGCTGCGGTGAGCAGCGCCATTACCTGGTTTTTTGACAACGTAGAAGAAGGGATAATAGTTGAGGACGATTGCCTGCCATCTCCAAGTTTTTTTAGATTTTGCGACGATCTGTTGCGAAAGTATAAATATGATGAACGAATAATGGCGATAAGCGGCACCAATTTATTGAAGGAATGGAAATCCGACTCGCTGTCATACTTTTTTTCATATTACGGCGGCATCTGGGGCTGGGCAAGCTGGAAGCGGGCGTGGGCATTGTATGATGTAAAGATGGAATCGTGGAAAAAATGGAGCGCGAGGAAAAAGATAAAAAACCTTCTGAATGATCGGGTCCAATGGAAGGAGATGAAAAAAATATTCAGGAAAGTATACAGCGATGACATAAGCACCTGGGATTATCAATGGGTTTTCGCCAAATTTTTGCATTCAGGTTTATCGGTTGTCCCATCCAGGAATTTGGTAACCAATATCGGCTGGCAGTCGGAATCCACCCATACGTCTACGGATAATAGAAATATATCAAATTTGCCAGTTTATGAAATGGATTTTCCACTCAAAGATAACAGTGATGTCAGAGCTGACGGGCTTTTTGACAGACGTTTTGCTGAAAAAGGTAACAAATAAAATTAGAATAAAATGCGAGATACCATGCGTACTATTTATAACATTGCTAAACGAATCATTAAAAAAGTATTATTGAAATTGCATGTAATCAAAAAGAATGAAATACCTGTGGCTGATAAATTTTACATTATCGGTGATTCTTCGGTATTATATGATGAATCTGAGGTCACGAATCATCTTCAGATAAAAGAAAACATTGTTATCGGAAATAATACACATATACGCGGGCAACTAGTTGTATTTGGACATGGGGGGAAAATATCTGTTGGCGATTATTGTTATATTGGACATGACACCTGCATATGGTCTGCAAAAGAAATAACAATTGGGGATAGGGTTCTGATAGCTCATAATTGCAGCATTTTCGATAATAATACGCATCCCCTTGGTAATGAGGAGCGTCATAAACAGTTTCACGAACTCATTACAACAGGTTTCCCCAAAAAGCAGGATGGATTATTTGAGAAAGAAATTGTAATTGAAGATGATGCATGGATATCTGCGTATTCAATTATCTTGAAAGGTGTCAGAATTGGTAAAGGTGCTGTTGTTGGAGCAGGGAGCGTTGTTACACGTAATGTTCGGCCTTTTACGCTTGTTGCTGGAAACCCGGCAAAAGTTATAAAAAAGTTAAGGTAATATTTAAAAAAGATATTTACGTTTATAACGTAAGGAAACAACGCATAAAATATTTAATGAAATCAAAAGTATTAAACTATAATAAGTATTTTTTTTGCTAAAAGAATAAGTGATAAAATGGCAGAGATCAGGAAAAATGCCGGGAAATAGGCTCGTTTGTTGAACAATTTGATTGGAGTAGTCATATGAAAAAGGGTAAATTAAAAAAAATAATGATAAAATTACAATTATTATATTCCAACAGGAAGAATAATAGTAATATTATGAAAAGTATTATAAAAAAGAGAAATAATACAACAGAGGAAGAACATTTAGATAAAATTGTTAATAAAGGCACGAATATTTATGTTGAAAAAGGATTTTCCGTATATAATGGCCATCATAATATTCAACTTGGGTCAAATATATTTCTGGGGGATGTATTAATAAACGCCGGTGATGATAAAGGAAAGATTGTTATCGATGATTATGTGAATATCGGCCATCGGGTACTTGTATTAGCGAGAAATCATGATTATTGTCATTTCAATAGGGAAAGGTGGGATATCACAACTGAAAAACCTATTCATATAAAAGAAGGTGTGTGGATTGGAAGCGGTTCCATAATTCTGGGCAATGTAACAATTGGAAAGTTCAGTGTTGTCGGAGCGGGAAGCGTAGTGACAAAGGATGTTCCTGATTACACGATAGTGGTTGGTAATCCGGCAAAAAAAATAAAAAAAATTTCCCCCAAGTGATTTTTTTTATTAATATAGACTGAGACACATTAATGGTATTCAACAGTTTCAATTTCCTCATTTTATTATTTGTAACATTCATTATTTATTACTTGCCGCCTCTTAAGAAGTTCCAAAAAATAACTATTATCATTTCAAGTCTTGTATTCTATTCAATCGGGCATCCACTAATAACCCTTGTATTATTATTGACCATTGGAATTACCACAACGACCAGTTATCTTGTTTTAAACAGTACGGCAAATTTAAAAAAGCTATGGTCCATTTGCGGGGTTACGCTCAATCTTGTCATTCTTGCTTTCTTTAAATACAGTCCTTTTATATCAAAAACATTTATTCAGCCTGACTCTTCAATTGGCGAATTCATGATGACAATACCTCTGCCCATGGGTATATCGTTTTTTATATTCAAAGGAATAAGCCTTGTTATTGATGCATTCAGGACCAATGATAAAAAACAGCCAAATATACAAATGAAGGTTGTTGAGCATTCTATAAACAGTTTTATGTATATGTCCTTCTTTCCGCAATTACTGGCAGGTCCTATTCAGGCAGCGGCCGATTTTATTTCACAAATCAATGTGAAATATATGAAGGACATTGATTGGGAATTTATTGTTAAAACATTAATTCTCGGCTATTTCTTAAAGATGGTAATAGCCGACAACCTTAATAATCAAACATTCTGGATGTTTTATCCCTATTTTCAGGGACATTCATCCGGTACCCTTATTATTCTGCTCTTTGGTTATTCAATGCAGATGTTTGCTGATTTTGCCGGCTATTCACTCATTGCTATCGGAATTTCGTCTTTATTCGGGTACCGTGTGAAAGACAATTTTTATTTTCCGTATATATCAAAATCCATTTCGGAATTTTGGAGAAGATGGCATATTTCATTGTCGACTTTTTTCAGGGACTATGTTTATATTACGCTCGGGGGAAGCAGAAAGGGAAATACCAGGACATATATCAATTTGTTCGGTGTCATGTTCCTGTGCGGAGTATGGCATGGAGCGGGATGGAGTTATATATTGTGGGGTACCCTTCATGGTGCGGCATTGGTAATAGAACGTTTAGCAAAAAGCAAGATAACGATGCCGAATAACAAGATTGTGAACGCGATAAGGATGATTGTTGTCTTTTGTCTGGTTTCCTTTCTATGGATATTTTTCAAACTGCCTGATTTTTCACATGTAGTTAAGTATATAGAAGCAATAACGCTTAACACTTTTTCCATGTCGGATCATTCAATAATAATCTGTGTGAATATCATTCTTTATTCTATCCCGATTCTTGCATATCATGCTTTTTATTTGATAGAAACAAAACCATTTATTATTAAAATTAAAAAGTATGAATTCATTCTTTATGGTATAATGCTATTCGCAATTATCACAAATAGTGGATTTTCAAATTCTTTTATATATTTTATATTTTGAATGTGGAAAGGAACGAATGATAAAAAAAATTATCATTATGACAGTGTCTCTATTTGTCGTTTATACAGTCCTTATATATGTAATCAGACCTGCCACTCTATTTCAACATGTAGGGCAAATCAGCGTGGTGAAAGTACAGGATTTTGTATTTGGAGCAGGTAAAAAATATATCATCGTTGGTTCATCTCTTTCAAGCATTTCTTTAACATCACAGCGTCCCGAAGATAATGCTGATTTATCATTCCCGGGTGCATCTATTTATGATGGGCTCGAAATTATAAAAAAAAGCGGTTTTATTCCCCGTGTCATTTTTGTTGAGGCTAATTATTTCCATAAAATATCCTATAAAATAATGGAAATGAATACAACCACCTTTATGCCCGCAATATTTGATCTTAAAAAAAACATCCCGAGTCTTCAGGAAAAATATCAGCCAATGAATGTATTGATACCTTGTATAATTAAAAATATATATGCTATAAAAAAGAAAATTGGAAATATTTCTAATGATGATAAGAGCGGCCAAACTGCTGTATTGTCATCGCACAGCGTATCGAGGGAAAAATCGGTTTTTAAGGAATTTCTTAAACTCCAAATGGACTATTATAATAAAATTCCTGATAAACAAACGCTGGATGTGAGTGTAAACAAGCTGAGGGAGTATACTAAATACTTTGAAGACAGGGGGGTAAAAATTATTTTTTTTGAAATGCCGGTTGATACGAGCCTCTGTTCGGCGCCTCTTGCCGTATACCTGCGAACAAGTTTGCGCAAACAGTTCAAACCCGGCGATTATGATTACATACCAATGCCGGATTGTTCATTATATAAAACCGGTGATGGTATACATTTAGATCCCGAGAGTGTAATTACATATAAGAATTATTATTTTAAAGAGGTTGATAAAATTTTTAATAAAGGTGCTATTAAAAATTCAAGTAAGCCATGATTTAATAGTGGTAACCCTTGATTGTATTTGCATTCGAATAACTTAAAATAGTAATAAATATAAAAATAGAAATAGGTGTCATATGAGTTTATATATTTTAGGCATAATGGGAACAATGCAGGTCGTGTTCGTCCCCGGATATCTTGTATGTTCCATTTGGAAAATCAAGGGATTACTCCGCGTTATCATATATGCCTTTGCCCTGAGCCTGATTATTAATTGTCTCATTGTTTTCTTTGCAACCCTTGCGGGATGTTATAACAGGTATTTGGTCTATGGGATGTTCGCAGCTGAAATATTCGGAATTGTTTACATCAAGTGGCGCAACGTCGGAACGAAAACTGGCGATATATTCCTGAATCTGACACGGGGATTTAAGACGACACGAGAATCATTATCGGAAAATATCCGGAACGTTGCCGGGGCCGATGAAAAGGGGCGTATGGTTTACCGGTTTTTTGTCATAGTAGGGTTTGTGTCCGCCGTCGCATCGGTTCTGTTCTTGTCATATTATTTTTACTTTAATATGGGAACTGTTTTTTTTGATACTGATGCAATTGTTTCATATAACCGTTGGGCGGTCGATTGGTATAATGCCATGCTACCCCGCTGGACATGGACCTACCCGCAGCTGATTCCTTCCAACTGGTCTATGATATACATGTTCATGGGCAATAGTGAAATCCAATTTTTCGCTAAAGCGATTATGCCTCTTTTCGGATTATGCACCCTGTTTGTATTTATAGACCTGGCTGTTCGAATTAAAGAAGGCATGATATTCTGGGCCGTGCCTTTTTTCACGGTGCTTATCCAGAGAATATACGGGTTCTTCCTGATTACGGCAGGTATGACCGATATACCGCTTATTTTTTTTACAACCATTTCGGTCAGCCTTCTTCTCGTGGCGCATTATGATTCTTCTTTATCGAAGAAAGAATTGATAAACAACATCATTCTGGGTGCGGTTTTTGCCGCGGGCGCAGCTCTGACCAAGCAAACGGGAGTATATTACGTCATAGTATTCACAGTGCTGGTGTATATTCTGGCAATGAAAGAGAGAACAGAAATTACTACCAAACGAAAAGTTTTGTATATCGGCATGCTGATGACGATAATTGCAATTATCATCGGCCCATGGTACATTTATAAGTTTTTTCAAATAATGTCAGGAGTCGAGAATCATGTGCTGGGCGCATATGCCCAATACCCTCAACCATCGTCACTGGCGGGCAAAGTTCAATTGATTGTCAAAACAATCGGTATCACTAATTGCGTCATTCTATTGCTTTTCATGCTTATTTCCCTGCGTGAAAGAGCATCAAGATGGTTATTGTTCATGATGCTGCCATTGATTGTTTTCTGGGGATATTATCTTTCATACGATTTGAGAAACCTGACGATCATTATCCCGATATGTTCTTTGACCGCTTCAATCGGTTTCAAAGAATTATTAGTAAGGTTGACGCACACGAAGGTTTATGAAAAAGTAACTGTAATCGTTAAGAGACTTCCCGCTGTTTTTATATTTGTGATTGCAGTGGCGTGTATTTTTGTACCCGGTTTATTTCATTCCAATGAAAAATTGGTAAATAGGCAACACGAACAATTGATGTTTATTGGATATCCTGATGTTAATCGCGAAATCAAAAATTACCATGAGAAAAATAAATTAACCGGCATGATATTGACTAATTATATGTTTTTAAGTTATTTGCCGGGGATGAAGGGGCATGTTACGTTCGATCATTTTAATACATATGAATTATATAAAGAAAAAATTAAAGAAATGAAGATTTCATATGTATTAATTATTAATCCCGATCTTTATCTCTATGATAAAAGAATACCACAGGAAATAAATAATGCCATCCTTCATGGAAACGGCGGTTATGAACTGCTCAGGCAGGGGAAAGGCGCTAATTACAGTTTTAAATATGTAAAAGTCCTGGGCAGATAGATGGGAATAGTGTATCAGGCAGACTGGAAACACCAACTGATCCTGCCGCTCAGATGACAGTGAAAATACAATGATTTCTGTACTGTCATAAGCAGTGGTATTCTGCAAGGATGTATTGATGTGCAATGGCGTGTCAGAGATTATAAACATCCGCCTTGTATTTTTTTAAATTATCGGGCTCTGTAAACCACCGGATCGTCCTTTCCAGGCCTTCCTTCAGCGGCACCTCGGGTTTGAAGCCCGTCAGTCGTGATATCTTGGTATTATCACACCACAGTCTCATGACTTCGGAATTCGAGGGCCGCATCCTTTCCTGGTCGGTGAAGATCTGAATATCGCTTTTCATTAACTCTTTGATAATGCTTAATACTTCGCCGATCGAAATTTCGAAATTTGATCCTATGTTGACGACTTCACCGGGCGCGGCATCACATTCGGCAAGGGCGATAAATCCCCTGCAGGTGTCGTCTACATAGTTAAAATCCCTTGTAGGCCTCAAATCTCCAACCTTGATTTCCTTGTAACCGCAAGCGATTTGAGTTATCACTGTCGGAATTACGGCCCGGGCAGACTGGCGGGGTCCATAGGTGTTGAAGGGCCTGGCGATGATCAGTGGGAGACCAAATGAATTATAATAGCTCATGGCAATAGCGTCAGCGGCGATTTTACTCGCGCTGTATGGAGATTGGGGCTGGAGGGGATGATTCTCATTAATTGGAACATATTTCGCCGTTCCATAAACCTCGCTGGTGGAGGTATGGATAATTTTCTGGCACTCATGAGCCAGGGCCGCCTGGCATATGTTCATTGTCCCATTGAGATTGGTGTCGGTATAGCTCCGGGGGGCCTGGTATGAAAAAGGTATGGCAATTAAAGCTGCAAGGTGAAATACTATATCAATACTGCGTGTGATGGTTGTGCAATAAAAAGGATCCCGGATATCTCCTGATACGACTTCAATATCCTTGAGACAGTCGACATCTTCAAGCCAGCCCCAATAATTAAATGAATTATATTGCGATAAGGCCCTTACCGAAGCGGTTTTTTTCACGAGCATCTCGGTCAACCGGGAGCCAATGAAGCCATCCGCGCCTGTTATTAATACTTTTTTATTTTTAAGATCCATGTTAAGTTCCTCATTATATTAAATCGACAACCAATGATATCTTGATAACAGTATGGTCCAGGAATTGCACAGGATATGACGGCCGTTTCTTGAAAATCTCAATACAGCCTTTCACGGAATTGTTTTGAACTGATTTAATGTAGATTTCCGCGAAAGGTGATCGTAAAAACGCCCGCAATTATAAGCAAAACACCTAAGACTGAATAAATCGTGATTTTTTCATCAAAAATAAAGTATGCTGCAAACAACGAAAAGATATAGCTAATACTTATCAGTGGATATGAAACATTGAATTTGAAATGTTTAAGCACATAGATCCAGATTACAGTCGCCAGACAAATAAATAAAAAAGAAATCCACAAAGAATAATTTTTAAACAGCTGCAGAAAAAAATGTATATTGAAGCCGTTTGGCGATATTTTCATTAACCCCCGTTTAAGAAAAACCTGGCTTAAGACAAGAAATAACGACTCGAACGTCATAAGTATAATCAATCGTATCATATCTATTTTTCTTAATGCTCCTTGTTTATTTTTGCAGGATTACCCGCGACGATGGCGTAGTCAGGTACATTTTTAGTAACGATACTTCCCGCTGCGACTTTAAATGGGAAACGTATATTTGAGAAAGAATTAATTATCATTTTTTTATCTTGGGAATAGTATTGTTATTATTCCGATTTTTAATCTCCTGCTCCAGGATGGAAATATGGCTGATCAGAATATGCACCTGATCAGATAGCCTGTTGATTTGAAGAGTTAAATAAAGCACATAGATTAATATAAATCCGATAATACCTATATAGATAATGTTAGCAGTATTTTCAAAACCAAGTATATCATGTGATATGAAGATATAGAAGTTTTCAAATACGGGTATGGATATAAAAAAGATACTCACACCAAGCCACAGTAGTATTGATGAAGGCCGCAGGTTGCTTTTTTTTATAAATCGCAATACGATTAATAGAAAAAATAATCCCAGGAGCAAGGAAAAAATTAATATGTTACTTCCCATCATTGGCCTTTAATTGAATTTTTTTTTGCAAGATGCAGCCAATTATATTGATAAAACCTTTTAATACAAATGCGATTGAATTGAATATATTAAATTCAGATTGTCCATGCAGTCGTTCATGCATTATTACCGGGACTTCCGAGATTCTGGCTCCGCTGTAATATGCTAAAAGAAGTATCTGGTTTATATCGAACAATTCCTTCCTATAGTGGAGGGTGAAATACTCTATGACCCCTTTTCCATATGCTTTGAATCCCGATGTTGTATCGGTTATTTTCTTTCGGATAATCAGTGTATTGATTAAAGAAAATATCCTGATGCCGACTCTTCTGAATATGTAAGATTTGAATCCTTCTTTCTTTAGGAAGCGCGATCCAATTACAAAATCAGCTTCATTCTTTAATATGGGGTCAATGACTTTCCTCAATTCTTCCGCCTCATGCTGGCCGTCCCCGTCAAACTGGCATACGATATCGTATCCGTGATAAAATGCATACATGAAATACGTGCGCACCGTACCGTAGGGGGACCCCGAATTTATGCAATGGCTCAGGCAGGGAATATTGAATTCCTCGCAAACGTGATGAGTATTGTCACTTGAGCCATTGTCTATTACTATAATATCGTACCCGAAATTATGTTCGATTAAATTCGCAAGGGTGCGAGGCAGGTTCTTTTCCTCGTTGTATGCGATGACACCAATCAGTATCTTCATTGAATCCTCCGGGCTGGATTTCCCGCGAAAGTGCCCGTTTCATCGATATTTTCAATAATAACAGATCCAGCGCCTATTACGCAGTTCCCGGCAATAGATATTCCCTGGATGACCGTTGCTCCCGCGCCTATTAACGTTAAGAAGCCTACCGTAACATTCCCGCATAGCACCGACCCGGGAGCTATGTGAACAAATTCACCTATAGTACAGTCATGATCAATAGTGCTATTGGTATTTATTATGGAGCCTTGCCCTATTATGCTGCCGCAATTGATAACAGCACCATCCATGATTACCACACCCTCATAAATTTCCGTATTGGAATTTACCACTGCAACCGGCGAGACAATAGAAGGAAAGGAAAACCCAATCTTTTTTATTCTCTGGTAGATTGATCTTCTTTTTTCTCCCGTATGTACCGTGCCAATCCCCAGCGCGGCACTGCATTGAGGAAATTGAGTAATGATGGATTGCAATATTGCATCATCGCCCAGATAGTTCACATCAAAAATAATCCCCCGATCTTGAGTGTCAACATATCCGAGAATATCAAAGCGGTTTAACTTTTTTACAATACTAATTAAAACCCTGGCGTGACCGCCGCCGCCTATTATAACTATTTTTTCCAATCCAACACGCTCGCAATATAATCGACATTATCTTTGGTCAGGTTCACGCTTGAAGGTATATTCAATGTATTATTATACAACGACGGGGCATTTTCGATTTTATAAGTCTGGCAATTCCGATATGGTTTTTGTTCATGATTGAGTTTCCATACAGGCCGTGATTGAATGTTGTTGTCTTCAAGGTAATGAATTAATTGATCACGGTTTTTTCCGTATATTGTGTCGTTGATACGGATCGCGTACAACCAGTTGTTATTGTCCGCATACGGCGGTAATTGGGAAAGTTCGATACCATGTATATGATTGATTTTTTCAGAATACAAATGGTAGTTATGTTTTTTTTTGGAAATATATTCGGGCAGACGTTCGAGCTGGGCTACTCCCAGTGCCGCGGATATGTTTGTCATTCTATAGTTGTATCCAATTTCATTGTGGGTGTAATACAGGCCGTCATCTTTTGCCTGTGTGGTTAAATAGCGGGCCCTTTCGGCATGGCCACTATCATTTGATAGTATCATCCCTCCGCCGCCTGTGGTGATTATTTTATTTCCATTAAATGACAGGCAGCCAAGATCGCCTATGGTACCGGTATAACTACCCGACTGTGAGCCGGTAATATACGATGTCCCCAGGCTTTCTGTAGCATCCTCAATAATTTTAATGTTTCTTTCTTTGCATATATCGAAGAGTTGTGTGAATTGGACTGCATTTCCAAAAATATGAACAGGGATTATGGCGGAGATTCTTCTCCCTGTGCTTTTATTATAGGTAAAATTATTCTTAATAACTGTTTCCAATTCAAGAAATTCACAGGTTTTTTCTGCATCTATGTTGTAATAGTTATCGCAATCCATGAATACGGGATGTGCATTTATATAGTTAATCGCGTTAACGGGCGCTATAAAGGTAAGCACCGGTACTATAACTTCATCATCGGGTTTGACACCGGCGATAATCAATGAAACGTGAAGGGCCGCGGTCCCGTTTACACACGCAATAGCATGTTTTGCCCCTGTATAGTTGCATATCTCATCTTCAAACCTTGTCACGAATTTTCCCACAGATGATACCCAGCCGGTATCAATACATTCTTTGATGTATTTCCATTCATTTCCTTTAAATTCAGGAATGCTCATCGGTATATATTCATGCATTGGAACCACCAATACGATTCAATCGTGTCATTTATTATAATATTTAATGAAATCATCCTGAGCTTTTTGGAAATCGTCAACCTGACCGATATCCAGCCAGTACTCATGTATCTCATATTTGGCTACTTTTTGATTTTTATTTATCAGATCTTTGATAAGCTGGTCCATGCCATAATAGGTGTTGTTTGGAATGTATTCAAATACTTCCGGAGTAAGCACGTATATACCGGCAAGTATATAAGAAATGATGTCCTTTTTTTCTTCGACATCTGTGACATAATCACCTTCATAGAAAATATTTCCGAAAGAGAATGGGGTGATGTGCCTTTTGATACCCACGGTAAGGCATGTTTTCATATTAAGGGCAACTTCATATAATTTCCCGAAGTCAATTAGACTGAGGATGTCCCCATTCATCATAATAAACGGTTCCGTAAGATGATCCTTGATGAGTGTGACCGGTCCGACGGTACCCAGCGGGGTTTCCTCTTTGCTAATGGTTAATTTTACTCCATAATCCTCGCCTGATCCGAAAAAATTTTTTATGTAATCAGATTTGTAATTGGTCGCCAAATAAATTTCATTGAATCCAAATGTTCGTAACCGTTCAATCTGTATTTCGAGAACAGATTTTTCGCCGATAGGTAAAAGAGGTTTGGGAATTATCTGGGTGAATGGTCTTAACCTTGTCCCCAATCCACCTGCTAAAATGATCGCTTTCAATTGTATGATTCCTTATCAATAATTATAAACTATAGTGACAACCATCATTGAAAAAATGAAAGGGGGTTCACTATGAAAACATTAAATAAATTGACGATTAATTTGGTAAAGCAAGAAAAATTATCTAATGGTTCAATAAAGTTAAATATCTAAATACACATAATCCCGTTAAATCAAGTAAAAAATCATTCATTATGCATATTTCAGCAGGCTACGTTTCGAAAATTATATGCATATTTCCTCATGTCTTTATCTCTATAACGGTCACACATTAGATAAGACATTGACGGGTTATTGTAATGTATCATTCAAAGGCATATGGGAAAGTTAAATAACTAACCGTCAAATAAAAAATATCTGGTGACAGCTTAATGATCAAGAATGAAATAAAAAGGACTTGCAGGAAAAGTATATATAACAAATGAATTATTATACAGTATTAGAAAATTAAACCTGTATGTCCGCTAACAGGTACATTATACCTTTTATCATTGTAATACATGTTATTGATAAAATGAATATGAATAATAATAGCTCCATCCTTATAGCCGGCGGCGCCGGATTCATCGGCTCACAGGTTAACAAAGAGCTCAATAAGCAGGGTTTTAACACTGTTGTAATTGACAATCTGAGCACAGGACATAAGGAATTCGCGCAATGGGGCGAGTTCTTTCAGTGTGATCTCGGTGATATGGAGGGTCTCCGTTCGGTTTTCTCGGGGAGCTCCATTTCGGCAGTCATGCATTTCTGCGCATTTACTTACGTTGGCGAGTCCGTCGAGGACCCGCAGAAATACTACATCAATAATGTAAAAAACACCATCAATCTCCTCCAGGTGATGCGGGAGTATGGCGTACAACAGTTCATATTCTCCTCAACGGCTGCAATTTTCGGCGACCCTGTCACGATTCCGATACCGGAAGGGCACCTGAAAGAACCCATCAATCCCTACGGCAGGAGCAAGCTCATGATCGAGCAGATCCTGGCAGACTACGCCAGGGCCTATGATCTCCGTTACGCGGCGCTCCGTTATTTCAACGCGGCAGGCGCTGATCCGGACTGCGATGTAGGCGAGTGGCACGAGCCGGAAACGCACCTGGTGCCGCTGGTCCTCGACGCGGCCCTGGGGGTGCGCGAGAATATTGCCATTTTTGGGACCGATTACGATACGCCGGACGGCACCTGCATCAGGGACTATATCCACGTGGCGGACCTTGCCAGCGCCCATATCGCCGCCCTGGAGCACCTCACCGGCGGCGGCAAATCGGACGCCTTTAATCTCGGCAATGGCAGAGGGTTTTCGGTGCGCGAGATCATTGACACGGCACGTAAGGTGACCGGCAAAATGATACCCACCGTGGAGAAGGGCCGCAGGGCCGGGGATCCGGCCGTACTTATAGCCGACTCGGCGCGGGCAGTTTCGGTCCTGAACTGGAGGCCGGCCCATGCTGATATTGAAGAGATCATCGATACGGCATGGCGGTGGCACCAGAAGCTGTATGAGAAGTATAAGAAGTAATTTAAATCCTCACATTATATACAATTAAATAATAAAAAAGGAAGATCTCTCGCAGAGGCGCAGAGACGCAAAGGTTTTTGATGTTTGCGTTATGAGAACATGAAGTTTATATAGTCGGATAAATCAACTTAGAATGATACTATTATATCATTTCTCTACAGCTATCAGATAAAATTTTTTATTAATCAGAAGATTCATTCGTCTACCATTCAAACTTTCGGGAATGGTGATAGAAGAATGACGGAAAATGATATTACTGAAATAATCGTCGATAAATGCATCAAAATTCATACAAGATTAGGACCGGGACTTTTAGAAAATGTTTACGAAGAAGTGTTATTGTACGAATTACATAACAGTAAATTAGAATGCGAACGGCAAATAAATATCCCAATAATATATGACAATATTATTTTTAATATCGGTTACAGATTAGATGTTATTGTTGATGATAAGGTTATTGTTGAATTGAAATCTGTAGAACATGTTTTACCTGTTCATAAAAAGCAATTATTGACATATCTGAAAGTAACGGGTAAAAAGGTAGGGCTATTAATTAATTTCAATGAAGATTTGATTAAAAATGGAATTATTCGAATTGTAAATAATCTATAGAAAATACTCTGCGCCTCTGCGTCTCTGCGAGAGAATAAAAAAGCTGTCCTGGTTGGGACAGCTTTTTAAATGATACTGCAATGCTGGCTTAGTATTTATCGTAATAATTCGAGAACGGTCTGCGATTTCGCGTTCGCCTGGGCGAGCATCGATGTTGCCGCCTGCGTCAGGATCTGGTAGCGCACGTAGGACGACATCTGCTCCGCCATGTCCGTGTCGCGGATGCGGGATTCCGACGCCTGCACGTTCTCGTAGGCGTTCATGAGGCCCTTGGCCGCGTGCTCGAGGCGGTTGTAGTAGGCGCCCAGGTCGGCCCGCTGCTTGGAGATGATCCGCAAAGCCTCGTCGCACAGGCCGATGACCGAGTTGGCCTTACCCGGCGTCGAGATGGAAATGAAGGTGAGCACCGTCGGGTTCCTGAGGCCCAGGGCAGCCGTGGTCATGGTCTCGATAAACACCCGCTCGCGCTGGTGCATGTTCGGGCCCATGTGGAACCACATGGAAGCCGTCGGATGGAGCCGCGCAAAGGAGCCGGTGAGAAGCTTCATCTTGTTGAACTCCGCCTGGGACGATATCCGGTCCACCTCGTCCACCAGCTCGGAGACCTCGACCTGGATCAGCTGCCGGTCCTCGTGGGTGTAGATGCCGTTGGCCGACTGCACCGCCAGCACCCTGATCCGCTGAAGAATCGCATGAACCTCTTCCAGGTACCCTTCCGCGGTCTGTATCATCGACATGCCGTCCTCGGTGTTCCGCTCGGCCTGCCTGAGGCCCTGGATCTGTGAACGCATTTTCTCCGATACGGCCAGACCGGACGCGTCATCGCCGGCCTTGTTGATTCTCATGCCGGATGAAAGTTTTTCGATGTCCTTGGTGATGTTCCAGTCGTGAAACTTGAGAGTGCGGTGAGAAAAAATAGCCGCAATGTTGTGGTTTATAATCATATGTTTCCTCCTTGAAATTCCCTGCCATCATCCTTGATAGCATTGGTACATTTCTATGTGTATAATCTGTTATTCGTCAGATGTAATAATTATGCTAAATTCATTATGAGTCTATTATCGGCGTTTATTTTAAAATATAAATAAAAATCTAATAAATTCACTGTTTTAATATTAAATGTGAATTAATTACGGGATGGGAATGCCGCTCTTAAAAATTCAAAAATTCACTGCCCCCGGCCTTTGATGGGAGTGTGTTTTACATCAACCTTTTTGACCTCACCCGCGCTCAGCGCACGCCGAGCGCTTTCCGGACGTCCTGTCCGCGCTCGGCACTGCGACATCCTGTCGGGAGCCTCTCCTTAATAAAGGAGTGGGTTTCCGAATTCCCCTTCTCCATTTGATGGAGAAGGGGTTAAGGGATGAGGTTAAAAGGAGCATTTGTCATCATGAGTCCCGGCTAAGTCGGGATTTCCTCGCTGTACTTCTCTCACAAACTAGTGCATTCACTATCATCCGCGCCCCCTTTGGGGGTCGGGGGGGTACTTCATTCCAGGCATGGTTAGTTTTTCAGCGTAATTCTTCTTGATTTTTTTCGATAAAAAAAACCATTGTATTATGTCCCTGTTGCAGTTAACATGGAGAGATTCCAGAGAGGATTTATAGATGAAGAAAATCGGTTTTGATAATGAAAAGTATCTCAATCTTCAGAAAGACTCGATCATGGAGAGGGTGAAGCTCTTTAACAACAAGCTGTATCTCGAATTCGGCGGTAAGCTCATGTTCGATTATCACGCCGCGCGTGTACTTCCCGGGTATGATCCGAACGTGAAGATGCGGCTCCTCCAGAAATTATCCGACAGCGCCGATATCATCCTCTGCATATACGCAGGCGACATCGAGCGAAAAAAAGTACGGGCGGATTTCGGCATCACCTATGATGCCGATGCCCTCAAGCTCATCGACGACTTGAAGGATTGGGGCATCAGCATCCTGGCGGTGGTGATCACGCGCTACGAAAACCAGCCCGCGGCAAGCATATTCAAGAACAAGCTGGAGCGCCAGAACGTCAAGGTCTACACGCACCGCTATACCAAGGGATATCCTACCGACGTGGACCTGGTAGTGAGCGATGAGGGATACGGCGCCAACGAATACATAGAAACGAAAAACCCCCTGGTGGTTGTGACCGGCCCCGGTCCTGGGAGCGGGAAAATGGCCACCTGTCTTTCCCAGGTCTACCATGACCACAAGCGCACTATTAAGAGCGGGTACGCGAAATTTGAGACCTTCCCGATCTGGAATATCCCCCTTAAACACCCGGTCAATATCGCCTATGAGGCGGCCACCGCTGACATCGGGGACTTTAACCTCATCGATCCCTTTCACCAGGAAGCCTACGGTTCGATCGCCGTCAACTATAACCGGGACGTAGACACGTTCCCCGTGCTGAGAAGAATTCTAGAGAGGATCATGGGCGGTAAATCCATGTACAAGTCTCCCACGGACATGGGATGCAACTGCGCCGGGTTTGGCATCATCGACGACGAGGCGGTACGCGAGGCGTCCCGGCAGGAGGTGATACGGCGGTTTTTCCGCTACTCCTGCGAGTACGCCGTCGGCTTTGCCAGCAAAGAAACCGTGCAGAGAGTTGAACTCATTATGGATGAGCTGTCGGTGAAGCAGGAGGACCGGATCGTAGTGGTGCCGGCCCGGAATGCCGCCATCGAGGCGAAAGAGCGGGGCAAGGGAAACGAAGGAATATATTGCGGTGCCGCCATTGAGCTCAAAGACGGCACCATTGTGACCGGTAAGAATTCGCCCCTGTTTCATGCCGCCACGAGTGTTATCCTGAACGCCATAAAAAAGCTCGCGGAAATACCGGACCGCATCCATCTCCTGTCTCCCCAGATCATCGAGTCGATCAGGAGCATGAAGGGCGACGTGCTGGGGGCCAGGTCAGTGAGCCTGGACCTGGAGGAGACCCTCATTGCCCTTTCAATAGGTGCGGCGACAAACCCCACGTCCCACGCGGCCATGGAAAAGCTGAAGGACCTGGCTTCGTGCGAGATGCACATGACCCATATACCGACCCCGGGCGACGAGGCGGGACTGCGAAAACTGGGCATAAACCTTACTACGGAGCCTTTTTTTTCGACCAAGAGCCTATTTATCGCTTAAGCGGCGGTTTTGCTCTGCCGTATTAATTCAAGGAGGCGCATATGAGCAAACTGGTCAAATACTATGGTGTGAACTTCAAGAAAGGCGACTTCATTTTCCGCGAGGGCGACAAAGCGGACGTCATGTACATGATCCACAAGGGAAAGGTCCAGATCAGCAAGGGCATTGGCACCTTTGACGAAAAAATACGGACCCTAGGCGAGGGCGAGTTCATCGGCGAGATGGCGGTGATCAATTCCATGCCCCGCTCGGCGAATGCCATGGCTGTTGAGGACTGCGTGCTTATAAAAATGGACCGCGAATCTTTTGATAAGACCGTCCAGAAAAACCATGAATTTTCCGTGAGCGTCATCCAGCTCCTCTCCGACCGGCTGCGGGAAACCGACGAGATGCTGATGGTGTACGCCAAGAACGACCGTGTCCAAAGGCTGTACTCGCTGGTGCTCTCCGAAATGATCTCGGGCGGCAAGCGGGACGGATCGGGGCAGTGGTGCCTTCTGAACAGGGAGACCTTCGTGAGGCGGGCAGCCGAGCGACTTAAATGGGAGCGGAACAGCATCCTTTCAGTCCTTGCGGAGCTGATAGCCATGGAAAAAATCAGGATCAAGAAGGACCAGAGTGGATCAGAATGGATAGCCTTCGGTATGGAATAGGAAGGAATTGCGGGGAAAACCGGATGCTGTTCCCCGGCAAAGGGCCGGCGCCCAGTCAACGAGATACGAGTATGATGCCACCCACGATGAGGATTATCCCGGCACCCTGGATCAGGGTCAGCCGCTCGTTGAGAAAGATCATGGATAGTGTCACGAGGCCCGCCACGCTCAGCCCCACCACGATGGGGTACGCCAGCGATATGGGTATGTTCTGGAGGGCTTTGGCGTAAAACAGGAAGTTGATGCCAAAGAAAGCGACGGCCATGTAGAACGTGAACATTTTTAGCTGGGTGATGAAATCCGGGTGACGACTCGCGACAAAGGCCTTAAGTGTAAAATTCGCCGCGATATTGAAAACCACGGAACAGAGTAGAAAAATGTATTTGCTTGCCATAGAGCCTCCGTTGTCTGATGCGTCGTGTCAGCGGGCCCGGCCCTCATGCTTTGTAACAATGAGGCCGAGGGCAAACCGGATGGCCTGCCGGAGGACGCGTGAATTGAATGATGATGATGAAAATACGTAATGGATAGGAATTTCAGAAATGCTCAGGCCGGCCCGCGCGCATAAAGAAAGCGCCTCCATGTGAAAGTCGAAGGACCTGGACCGGAGGACCGTTTCAGCTATAATGCGTGCGGCGCGGCCGCTGTACCGTCGGTATCCGCTGGTGCAGTCCCTGATAAAGGGTTTCCGTACGCGCAGATATGATGGGGATATGGCATAGTTTACCACCAGCGCTCCCATGCGGCTAATGGCCTTGCGATAGAGTGGCACGTTCTCAGTTTTCCCGCGTGAACCGATAACGACGTCAACGGCCGGATCGGCACCGATGAATTCCGGCAGGGCATCCGGATCGTGAGAAAGGCCGGCATCCATCGTGATGATGAAGTCATAGCCGTTTTGTACCCCGAATTTCAGACCGTCCTGAATTCCCATTGGAATGTGGGTCGCTTTCACGTGGGTTATGATAGTAAGCTTATTCGGATGGACCCCCCGTTTTGTCTCGCCGAGTATCTGCGCCAGTATCTTCGGCGTGGCGTCCCCGCTGCCGTCATCAGTGACCGAAACATCGGCATACCGCAACGTGCGCGTTACGACTTCGCGTATGGTGGCCTCCTCGTTACGCGCCGGAATTACCACCAGACAGCGCGGCCTGTCCGGTTTTTGGCTGCTTTTTTTTCCGTGTCCTTTCATTTAAGGAAATCCTCCGCCATCTGGATGTCTTCCTTGGTGTTGATGTTGACATAACGGTCGCAGATCATAAAGGACCTGACATCCATTCCGTCGTCGATGGCGCATTGTATCAGGTCGGGAAGCTCCTTTTCGTTGCGCTCATGGTGAATGGGGGTGAACTCGATATAATCGAATAATTTATTATTGAAGACGCAGTCGCCGGTGCCCATGAATTCGTTCAGGGGATTGCGGGGCTTTTCTATCATGCGATAAATCCTCTGGTCGGAGCCCTGGATCAGGGTGTATGTTTTTTTAATCAAATTCCGGTTTTCCACGGCAAGTATGCCGCAGATCGCAAAAGCTTTATTCTCCTTATATTCACTGATCATTGCCCGGTGGCGCGGGTTCAGCATGATTTCGTCCGCCAGCATGAGCATGAAATCGCTCTGTCCGATTGTCTCGCGGGCGCATTCAACGGCATGGACGAGTCCTTTCTGCTCTTTCTGGATTACGTAACGGATGGTGATGTCACGGTAGCGGTTTCCGAGATAGTTGATAATGTCTTCGGCCCGGTATCCGACGACAATGACGATCTCGTCGACACCGGCGCTTACCGCGCAGTCGAGGTTGTACTCAATGGCCGGTCGTCCCTTGACCTTGATCATACATTTATTCCGCTCGGCGGACAGATCGTCGAGACGTTTGCCGCGGCCGCCGGCAAGCAGTAATGCTTTCATGATGTTTCTCCAGGTGCGATTAATGCGACACACAGTTGAAGCCCGTCACGGTCATGGGGCTTTGAATTTGAATAACCTTTTGCCGATCTCGGTTAATGTGTGCGTTTCGGGATGGTAGAGCGGAGGGATCAAACTCCCCGCAGTTCCTGCGTCAATTTCCCGATTTTTTATCGGATACCATTCAACTACGATGCAGAAAATAATCAAGATATTTTTAATGATGACCGGATTCTGCAGTCATTATTCGCTGTCCGGATACCGCTGCATGATGTTGCGGATGATATCCAGGTTGTTGAAGAAAATATCCACCAGCTCTGGATCGAATTTTTTTCCCGACATGACGCGGATCTCCTTCAATACTGATTCGTGATCCCACGCGTCTTTGTACACCCGCTTTGACGACAGGGCATCGAACACGTCGGCCAGGGCGACGATCCTTCCGAAAATCGGGATCTCCTCGCCCTTGAGTGGCCGTGGATTGCCGTTCGCGTCCTTTTCCCGCGCTTCACCCGTTTCAACATCGATGTACCCGGGGTATCCGGTGCCGTCCCAGTTTTCATGGTGAGTGAGGGCAACGACCGCCGCCATTTCGTCGAATTCCGATTGCCGGAACTTGAAAAGCCGCGCTCCCTGGAGGGAATGAGTCTTCATGATCTCATATTCCTCTGGCGTGAATTTTGAAGGCTTCTTTAATATAAGGTCCGATACGGCAACTTTGCCCACATCGTGGAGCATGGCCGCCATGCGGAGCACGTCTTTTTTTATGAATATCTCGTCCCGGGTGATCTTTTTCTTCTCGGCCCACCGCTCGTAAATCTCGACCGCGTAGGAGGCGACCCGGTTGACATGGGCCCCGGTTTCCTTCGGGTCCCTGAGCTCCGCCATGTTGATCATCCTGAGTATGAGGGCCCGGGTCATCTGCGCTCTCTGCAAAATGATGCTGGCCATGTTGGCGAAGTGGAGCGCTATCATCTCGTCAGCTGAATCGAAGGTGCCGCAGAATTCGCTTCCTTCATCAAAGCGTTTTTTACCATCATCGGGATTCAAGGAATTGATGATCTGCATGATTCCCAGGACCTCGTTCCGGTTGTTCTTCAGGGGGATGGTGAGCATCGACTTGGAGCGGTACCCCGATTTGTGATCGTTGGTGGGATCGAACTTGTACGGCGCATCGGCCGGTATAGTATAGGCGTCCGGAATGTTGATGATCTCACCAGTGAGGGCGGCATAACCGGATATAGATCTTTTATTTATTATTGTCCTCAAGGTGGTGTAGATAAGCTTTTCACCCGGCTTGAGTTTCCGTTCGAGGGACGTCGTTTGCACATGGTTTGTGAAAACCAGCTCTTCCCCTTCCTTGATCTGGATGGAGCCGGCGTCGGCATTCAGGATCTTCCTCGCCTCGGTAAGTATCCTGTCCAGGAGTATGTCCAGGTCCTGCACCGTGTTGAGTTCAATGCTGAGCTTGATGATGTCGTTGAGTTTGTTCGACTTGTCGTGCATCGGTACCGCCGTAATAAAAGTTAATTATGGCTAAAGATAACTATGCATAAAGATAATCATTACTCACCATTAATGCAATAACTTTTTCAGAATACCGCTAATGTTTCAATAAAGTAAAATTGTCATTCCGAGTGAAAAATAGGAAAGACGCTTCTGGTGAGCCATGGGTATATTGAAACATAATTACGAACAAGTCGCGTCAAATTGCGGCAAGAATACCCGGATCATTCAGAAGAGAGGAAGGTATTGATACATAACGACAATAATGAATCCCGGGAAGTGCGCGAGCTGACGCTCCTGTATGAAATCAGCAGCGCCCTGAACGGAACCCTCGACCTGCGCACCGTCCTGGACCGTGTGCTTTCGATGATGGCCGAGCGGATGGACATGCTCCGCGGAACCTTCACCATCCTGAACAGGAAGACCGGCGAGATTGTGATAGAAGAGGCGTACGGCCTTACGCCGGATGAGCGGGCGAAGGGGCGATACAGTGTCGGCGAGGGGGTCACCGGCAGGGTGGTGGAGACGGGCCTGCCGGCGGTAGTTCCGCGCATATCGGACGAGCCGATGTTTCTCGATCGGACCGGCTCGCGGAAACAGCTCGGCAAGCAGGATATTGCTTTCATCTGCGTACCGATAAAGACCGGCAGCGAGGTGATTGGCGCCCTTTCCGTTGACCGGCTGTTTAACGAAACCATATCACTGGAGGAGGATGTCCGGCTCCTCACGATCATATCGTCCATCATAGCCCAGGCGGTTAGGTTGCGTCAGCTCGCCCAGGAGGAGCTTGATAAACTCCGGGAGGAAAACCGCCGGCTGCACGATGAGTTAAAAACAGCGAACAGGCCTGATTCCATAATCGGGAATGCGCATGCCATGCTGGAGGTCTACTCCCTGATCGAACGGGTCCGTGATACGAAAACCACGGTAATGATCCTCGGAGAAAGCGGCGTGGGAAAGGAGAGGGTGGCGCAGGCCATTCACTACGGCTCAAACCGCGCTGAAAAGCCTTTTGTCGCGGTGAACTGCGCTGCCCTTCCCGAGTCCCTCATTGAAAGCGAGCTCTTCGGATACGAACGGGGGGCCTTTACCGGCGCCGTTGCATCACGGAAGGGCCGCTTTGAGCTGGCTGACGGCGGCACGTTGTTCCTTGACGAGATGGGCGATCTTCCTTATATGATGCAGATAAAAATGCTCCGGGTGATTCAGGAACGGGCGTTCGACCGGATAGGCGGCATGGCAACCATAACCGTGGACGTCCGGATCATCGTCGCGACGAACCGGGACCTGGAGTCCCTGGTGCAGGAGGGGAAATTCAGGGAGGACCTCTACTACCGTCTTAACGTCTTCCCGATCGTGGTGCCGCCCCTGCGGGAGCGCAAGTCCGACATCATGCTCCTGGCCGATCATTTTGCGGAAAAGTATGGTGCCGAATACGGCAAGACGATGACGCGCATATCCACACCTGCCATCGACATGCTGATGTCGTACCACTGGCCTGGCAATGTCCGGGAGCTTGAAAACTGCATTGAGCGGGCGGCCATTCTGAGCACTGACGGCGTCATCCACAGTTACCATCTGCCGCCGAGCCTGCAAACTGCAGGCGTCGCGGAAGAGGTCGGCAGTGGTACGCTGAAGGACATGGTTTCAAATATTGAAAAAGAAATCATCGTTGAAGAGCTGAAACGCTCGCAGGGAAACATGTCAAAGGCGGCCCGGGCCCTGGGCATTACTGAGCGGATCATGGGCCTCCGCGTGGAAAAATTCGGTATTGACCTGAAGCGCTTCAAACAGTAATTCCTCCAGTCCCCGGGCAATATGACCTCACCCCTCCTCCGGCGCGCCCTCTCCCGCAGGGAGAGGGCTTTAATTCAAATACGTTTATTTGAGCCTCCCCTTCTCCCGGGAGAGGGAGACAGTGGGGCTATCATGAAAGCTCCTACATCAATGTAACTCCATGAATTTCAATCCTGCAATTATGTAGTTTTTTATTCTTTGTTCATCTTCCTCAAATGCACCAGGCAGAGAAAGGATCTTAAATCGAATAGCCCATAACGGTATGATGACAATAAATGCTCCCTATTTATTACAACCGTGTTAACTATCACCGCTTATGCTCATCCACTGCCCGCCTTCAGTTACATTGGCACGCTCCGTGCTATATATAAAGGCATATATGAATTTCCGGCGGACCGCGGTATCGTGGGTTTTCAATGGATAGTTCAAAGATTCTATCAATAGTGTTCTGGAGGACATATGAGTAACATTTTCACAAAAGTGTCGCTGGCGCTGGTCGTCTGCACGGTAGCGATGAAAGTTGTCGGTGCTGAAACCGCACCCGCCGCAGCCGTCACGCCGGATGCGCTGGAGGCATTCAAGAAATCGATGCAGGTCGGCGTTGATACGGCCTGGGTGCTCTTCACGGCGTTCCTTGTTTTTTTCATGAACCTCGGGTTCGCCATGGTCGAATCCGGGTTATGCCGGGCCAAGAACTCGGTGAACATCCTGGCGAAGAACTTCATCGTATTCGCCATCGCGTCAGTTTCCTTCTGGCTGATCGGCTGGGGCCTCATGTACGGCAATGGCAATCCCTTCATGGGACTCGAAGGGCTTTTCTTCGCGGGCGGCGCGGACAACAGCCCGGCGTTGGGCGATGCGTACAAGGGGGCCTACAAGGCCCTCAACTGGACAGGCATACCACTGTGGGCAAAGTTTTTTTTCCAGCTGGTCTTCGCCGGGACCGCAGCGACCATCGTTTCCGGTGCCGTGGCGGAACGCGTCAAGTTCAAATCGTTTATTCTCTTTTCTTTCATCCTGGTCGGCGTCATGTACCCGATTACCGGCCACTGGATCTGGGGCGGCGGCTGGCTGCAGTCCCTGGGCATGTTTGACTTCGCCGGTTCATCCGTCGTACATTCGGTTGGTGGCTGGGCGGCCCTGGCAGGTGTAATTCTTCTCGGACCCCGTTTCGGCAAATACCGCGCAGACGGATCGGTGAACCCCATCTTTGGACATAACATGTCGATGGTCACCCTGGGGGGCCTGGTGCTCTGGTTCGGATGGTTCGGTTTTAACCCGGGATCCACCATGGGCGTCGGTGACGGAAGCGCCATAGCTCATGTTGCGGTCACCACCAACACTGCTGCGGCCACAGCCATCCTGAGCTCGACCATTGCATCATGGGCTCTTCAGAAGAAGCCTGACCTCTCCATGATCATCAACGGTGCCCTTGCGGGCCTGGTCGCCATCACCGCGCCCTGCGCTTTCGTGAGCGTCGGTTCATCTGCGGTCATCGGCCTCATCGCCGGGGTGCTGGTAGTCTTCGCGGTCATCATGTTTGACAAACTCAAGCTCGACGACCCGGTGGGCGCCCTATCGGTGCACCTGGTGAACGGTATTTTTGGGACCCTGGCTGTGGGACTATTCGCCCAGGACAAGATCACCGGCACGGCCACGGGCAACGGACTTTTATTCGGCGGCGGCGTGAAGCTCCTCGCTGCCCAGGCGATCGGCGTTGTCGCGGTAGGTGCCTTCACATTAACCGCGGCCTTTGCCGTGTGGTTTATTATTAAGCTGGTCATGGGAATCAAGGTTTCCCGTGAAGAGGAGATTCAAGGCCTGGATATTGGCGAGCATGGCATGAAGGGGTATCCCGATTTCCAGGGGTTCCTGACCAAATAGCACCTGCCCCGCGGCAGGCGGTTATATATCACAGATGAAAAGGAGATAGCACAATGAAACTTATAATAGCAGTGGTCCAGCCTGAAAAGCTGACCGACGTAAAGCAGGCCCTCACCGAGGCGAGTGTCGGCAAGATGACCGTATCCAATGTTATCGGGTGCGGCTCACAGGGCGGGTTTACCGAGACATACCGGGGTGCAGTCACGGAGGTGAACCTCCTTGACAAGGTGCGCTTTGAGATAGCCGTCAATGATTCCTTCGTAAAGCCCGCGGTTGACGCCATCGTCAAAGGCGCCAGGACCGGGAGCATAGGCGATGGGAAAATATTTGTCGTTCCACTCGAAGAGTGCATCAGGGTCCGAACCGGTGAAACCGGCAACGATGCCATAGGTTAAGGATCAGCATGATGCACCGGCCAAAAATTTGAACCGGCGCATCACGGTTGAATAAAGACGATGCAAATATATGAAAGGAGATACAGTATGAAAAAGCTAATTAGTATGGTTGTTATGATATCTTTCCTTTCCGTCGCGGCGCTGGCCCAGGAAAAGAAGGATGATGCGGAGAAAAAAAGCGAACCCATAGGCCTTTCGTTCGGCATGGATTATTACAGCAATTACCTCTGGCGGGGGACCAAGTTCTTCAACGGCGACGGCGCCTTTATTCCCAAGGTCGCCTGGAATCTGATGGGGACGGGCCTGGTGCTGTCGGTGGCCGGGGAGATCTCGTCAAGCTGGGTCTTCAACGGCTTTTCGAAGAAGCCGGGGAAATATGAATACCGCTTCGATTCGTCAGGCACGCCGATACGGAAGCAGTTGAATTTCAACCACCTCGCCTATGCCACCCAGAGCCTCGATGTCGGCGTGGATTATTCCTACACGATCAAGGACGCTGTAACCATCGGCGCCAGCTTCTGGTACTGGTGGTACTTTAATTCGCGGAATGCCAGGGAATACGCACGGCCCCAGGTTGATGGGCTTAACACTGTCTCCTATGTCGACATAAGTTTTTTCACGACGACGCTGTCCATCGGGCTCCCCATAGTCCCCTATATAAATCCGACGGTGTCGCTCACGCATGATTACTATACCGGGCTCAAGCGCGGCGGCGATTATTACGTGCAGATGGGTATCAGTCATCCCTTTGAGTTGACCAAAGAGGTGGTGCTGACCCCGGGCATCACGGCCGGTTATTATTACAACAACACGGCGAAATTCACCCGTTACAATATCATGTGGGACCCCGCCGCAGGCGCTCCTGATACCACGGCGAGTTTCGCCTACAGCGGCCAGATCAGGACCATCACCTGGGGCGGCATGAAGCAGACCAGGACCCCCCTGAAGAAGGGCTTCAGCGACATCACACCCAGTCTGGCCCTCACGTTTACTAAGGGGCTGCTCTCGCTGAATGGCGGATTTTACTGGTGCATCGTGCCGTCCAAAACATGGTATAACGGCGCGGAAGTGCATCGCCTTTACGCGAAGGTTGGCGTTTCCTGCGCGATATGACGGCTTGATTTGTCTTTGAAAATGTGTCGGGCCTCCGGATTATCCGGGGGCCCGTTTTTTTGTTCCGCGCGGGCGGCACCCCTAATAGTCATTGACATTTTTTTTCATGGGTTAGGATTATTAATTATCCCATAGATGGAGTCCTGCCATGATACAGATGATCAAACGCTATTTTAAGTTCGAAGAACTTAACACCGATTTCAAGCATGAGATTATAGGCGGTCTGACCACCTTCATCACCATGGCCTATATCATCATCGTGAACCCGAAAATCCTGGAGGCCGCCGGCATCCCCTTCGGCCCCTCCATGGTGGCCACCATCATCTCGGCTTTCTTCGGCACCATGCTGATGGCGCTTTACGCGAAGCGGCCCTTTGCCGTGGCGCCCTACATGGGACAGAACGCCTTCATCGCCTTCACCGTGGTCAAGGTGATGGGCTTTTCCTGGCAAACTGCCCTGGGGGCCATCTTCATCGGCGGCTTACTCTTTACCGCCTTGACCCTTTTTAAAGTACGCTCCTGGCTGGCGAACCTCATCCCTATGAATCTAAAAATAGCCTTTGCCGTGGGCATCGGGCTCTTCCTCACATTCATCGGCCTCAACGAATCGGGCATCGTTTCCATCGGTGTGCCCGGCGCGCCGGTGAATATAGGCAAGCTGTCGCACCCGGCGCCTCTTCTGGCGATTGTTGCGGTTCTGGTCATCGCCTTTCTGATGATCAGGAAAATAAAGGGGTCGATGCTCATCGGCATCCTGGGCATCACCGGCATCGCCCTGCTGCTGCAATGGTTCGCCCCGGGTATACTACCCGACGGCAAGCGGCTGGTGGAGATCCCTGAGGCGCTGGTGAGCCTCCCCCCGAGCCTTGGGCCGGTGTTCCTCCAGCTCGACATCCTGGGCGCCCTGAGCTGGGGCTTCTTCTCCGTCATACTGACCGTTTTTGTCATGGATTTCGTGGACACCATGGGGACCCTCATAGGTCTGTCGTACCGGGCGAAGCTGCTGGACGAAAAGGGCGAGCTCCCGGAGATCGAAAAGCCGATGCTCTGCGACGCCCTGGCTACGACCGCCGCGGCCCTCCTGGGCACCACCACCACCGGCGCCTACATCGAGTCGGCCGCCGGCATCGAGGAGGGGGCCAAGTCCGGTTTCGCCTCGGTCGTCACCGCGGTCCTGTTTCTCTCTGCCCTCTTCTTCGCGCCCCTCTTCTCGGTGATCCCTCCCTTCGCCTACGGGCCGGCCCTGATCATCGTGGGGATGCTCATGATATCGCCGGTTGCGAGCATCAACTTCGAGGAGCTGTCGGAACTCTTCCCGGCCTTCATCACTATCACCCTGATGTGCTTCACCTATAACCTGGGAATCGGCATGACCGCCGGGTTCGTATCATACCCGGTTATCAAGCTCTTTGCCGGTAAAATCCGGGAGGTGAACGCAGGGATGTGGATCCTCTTCGCCTTTTCCCTGGCGTTTTTTATATTTTACCCCTATTAACATCAATGTTAACATCAAGGAATTTGCGCCTTTATCAGGCACCGGCTCAAGCGACATACTAAATCTTATCTGCAACAGTTTGAGACAGGAAATAGGTAAATTCAAAAAAAACGTTGGACAGGGGCCCTAAAATTTAATTTCTTGTTTTATGCTTGAAATTACGGATAGCAGTTTTTTATGTTCAAAAAACAGAATACCTAGCTGCGAATTTTTCTTGATTCGGTTTCAACTTAGTTCGGATAAGGATCATTGTGCCATCTGGATTTTTCTGGACTGAGAATTTGCGTTATCAAATACAGGCTTTAATAATTAATAGGTAGATATCTTGGGAATTTTTAGAGTCTTACTTGCAATAGCTGTATTAATGGGACATTCAGTTCCTCTTCTCGGATTGTCTTTTTGCGGTAGTGCTATTGCGGTCCAAGCGTTTTTTATCATATCGGGTTTTTACATGTCATTAATACTAAATGAAAAATATTTGAACCATAAAAATTATTATAAACTCTTCATTACCAATAGATTCCTGAAAATATTTCCTGCATATTGGTTTGTTTTTATTATTTCTGTGATAACAAGTTTACTTGTATATTTTTTTAAAGGAGATGCACTAAACCTGAGATTTTATTTTCAGAACTTTACCTTGTTAAATTTTTCCAGCATTATATATTTTATTTTTACAAATATATTTATTTTCTTTCAAGAAACCACATTATTTTTTGGATTAAATAACAACACCCATAATTTTTATATTACAGAAAATTTTAGAAATACATCACCCCTCTTATGGCAAGGTTTAGTTGTTCCGCAAGCTTGGACTTTAAGTTTGGAATTACTATTTTACCTGATCGCACCATTTATTATAATACAAAATAAATATAAGTATCGAATATGGATTTTGTTGTCATTAAGCTTGGTGTTGAATGTAGTTTTATATCTAAACGGAGTGAGTTTTGACCCCTGGATAAGACGGATTTTCCCTACTCAATTATTTCTTTTCTTGGCTGGATATGTCAGCTATATTATATATCAAAAAATCAAACTCCAAAAAAAATGGAATTTGATAATTTGTATCGCTTTGTTGTCGTGCACTATATTTTATGGCAACATTATTGAATTTTATGGAAAACACTATTTGTATTTATTCCTTGTTATGCTGGGTACCCCCTTTGTTTTTAATTTAACAAAAACAAATAATTTTGACAGGAGGGTAGGTAATTTAAGCTACATTATATATATTCTACACATTTTTATTGTCACACTTGTTAAATATTTTGTTCCCCCAGATACATTCAATTATAGTTATCCTTTTTTATTAATAGTTATAACTATTATAGGTTCGCTGATTATTGATCAATTTGTACTCGAAAAAATTGAAAAGATACGGCAGGCAAGAGTAGCAAATGCATCTTGATGTCTCAATAAACATGGTTAATTGCCGCATTTATGGAGCGTTGCTATGCTGCCGGCCTGCCATTCCCTGCTATGGCAGCCCGCGCTTTTCAGAAGTTCCTTCCAGTACACGCCAGTAACCGTGGTGATCAGGCCTTCGCACTGAAAGCGTTTTTCTAACAGTATCCGGATCACTGGGCCCGGGAGGGTGAAGGTGACATGGAAGTGGGAAAGCCAGGTGTTCATGATGTGTGACGGGTTCATGGATCAGCCGTACAGCTTTTTCCGGTAACAGGAGATGCAGAGCCTCATGAACACGGTACCACACTCAGGGCGTGTGTTTATAAGCGGACTTAAGATCAAGCCCGGGCCGGTAAGAAGGCGCGATATTGTTTGTTCGAAGGTGCTTGCTGTCAACGCCGGTTTAAAATTGCCGGAAATCACCGGTTAGAATTTTCCGCTTAATTTGTATATAAAAGGGGGCTCAACCCCGAAGATGGTTGCACCAACAATCATCAATCAGGGAGAACCCCCACAATGTACAAGGAGC
>JBGSUQ010000016.1:0-87229 GCA_041753395.1 Spirochaetota bacterium | reverse complement strand
CGATCTTCGCGACGCGGCTCTTCTGCCGCCGGGCGGGCCCCTTCGGGAGGTGCGGGACGCTCGCGCGGTTCGCGGCGCGGCGTTTCGCCGGGTGTTCTCCTGGTTCTATCTCTATCTCTGCCTCTATCGCGGCCCTGCATTCTTCCGCCCCGTGGCCTCTCACCGCGCCGGTCGCCGGACGACCGGTCCCTGCGTCCATGGATCGGAGCGCCGGCCGCTTCCACGATCAGGCCTTCATCGGCCCATTTTACAGGGATCTTCATGCCGATAAGCTTCTCGATGGGGCCCAGGTTGAACACGTCTTCCTCGCAGGCGAGGGCGATAGCCCTTCCCGTTTTTCCCGCCCGGGCCGTCCTGCCGATGCGGTGCACGTAGTTCTGGCAGTCATCCGGCAGGTCGTAATTGATGACCATGTCGAGGTCCTCGATGTGGAGGCCCCGGGCGGCCACGTCGGTGGCGACCAGTATCTCCGTGTCGCCCGCCTTGATGGCGTCGATGATCTGCAGGCGCTTGCTTTGGGGCAGGTCGCCTGAAATGTAGTCGTTCTTGATGCCGTTGAGCCCGAGTCGTTTCGATACGCGCTCAGCGGTCCGCTTCATGTTGGTGAAGATGAGTACGCTCCGCGGCTTTTCCTTCTGGATGATGCCCAGGAGGAGGTTGAACTTTTCCTCCTTGCCCACGTGGTACAGCTCCTGGGTGATGAGTTCCACGGTAAGATGTTCCGGGTTTATCTCGATCTCGACCGGCTCATTCATGTATTCCCAGGCGAGGTGCTTGACGCGCTGGTCCAGGGTGGCGCTGAAGAGCATGGTTTGCCGTTTCACCGGCTGTACCATGTGCTTGATCATGTACCGGATATCGGGCATGAAGCCCATGTCGAACATCCGATCGGCCTCGTCAATGACCAGGATCTCGAACTTGAGAAAATCGATCTTGTGCGACTTCTGGTAGTCGATCAGGCGCCCCGGGGTGCCGATGTAGATGTTCAGGTCCTCCTTGAGAAGACGGTCCTGGGTGGCGTATCCCACGCCGCCGTAAAAGCATCCGGTCTTGAGCCCGGTCTGCTTCCCCAGAAGGATTGCGTCCTGCTCGACCTGAACGGCCAGTTCCCGGGTCGGGGTAAGCACCAGCGCCTTCTTGTGGCGGAACTTTTCGTCAGTCAGGAACAGGTTGAATATGGTGATAAGAAAAGCGGCGGTCTTGCCGGTGCCGGTCTGTGACTGCACCATGACGTCGGTGCCGGTGAGGGTCTTTTGCAGGGTCGCCTCCTGGACAGGCGTGCATTCAACGAAACTCGCGTCCTGAATTCCCCCCATGACCGAGGGGTGTAGGTTTAATTCGGTAAATAACATAGTATCCTTAGATGTTTAATATTTTATTAGAAGTTATCATAGAAATCTTATTGTTTCACCACATGTCATCGCGAGCGTAGCGATCTTGCAATAAACAGTATAAATGATATGAATAAAACTACTTTTCATGAACATATTGAAAATTATAATCCTGATGCCATCGGGACTCTGTCTCTCCGTTCCTCGCAAAGACTGGCTATTTGCAATATAGTTATGACGACTTCTCTAAATCTTCCTCATTCTGCTTTTTATATATATTGTCAATACAAATTTCAGCAATAATAATTATTGACAAATATTATATCACCGGGGTATATAAAAAGGTCGTCCAGACATGGTTGTGCGTCATGCGGCGCAACCATCAATGCCGACGGCGGAAATGCCTATGGTGTTATATTTTGATACTGTTACAGATGATGCTCACATTGCCAGGGAAAAGCGAAAAGCCCGCGAGCTGCGCCATACAGCGTGGTGGCGCAGGAAAATAGCATCGGGGATATGCCATTATTGCGGGAGGAAGTTCCCGCCCCGCGACCTGACCATGGACCATAAAATCCCTCTCGGCCGCGGCGGAACGTCTGAGAAGATAAACATTGTTGCCGCCTGCAAAGAATGCAACAACAAGAAGAAATACCTGCTCCCCACAGAGTGGGACGAATACATGAAGAACTTGAAGACACAATAGGATGAGGATATGGCTGATAGCTCTCTTTCTTTAAAGGCCGGGGATGTGCTTTTTGTACAGGGTGAAAATCCGTCCGGATTGTTTATGCTGCAGGAAGGTAGCCTGGAGATACTCTCCGCTTCCGATGAATATGACGGCCTGGACCGCAGTATAGTTATTTCGAAAAGCATGCGGGTAGGCCTGTTGAGCGGAAAAGCGCTTCTGTCCGGCTTCTCGGACCACCTCAACGGTGTGTACCACAAGAGCGTGCGGGCCCTTACAGATTCGGCGGTCGTCCGGTTTCCCATGCCGCGCGGCGGCATCCAGGGATTCGCCGATTCCGATCCGGGCCAGGCCCTTAATATCCTCAAGCATGTCTACAACAATATCAAGATGGTCAACGGGATCATAGCCAGGTACACCAGGCTGTATCAGACCGTGTGCATGATGTCCGACAATATAGCCCTCATGTACCGGGAGATGTCGGAAACCAACGCCACCGAGCGGCTCCACCATGTCGCCGAGGACCTTCACCGGAAGTACAAGGCGAAGAGTGTAGCATCCCCGGCGGAATTTGATGCGCGCTTTCTCATCACCGACAACAGTGCTCAACTTGATAAGAAATACCAGCTACCCGAGGCCGTGAAGGAGCATCCCCAGACCAAGTATGATGATTTTATCCTGAAGACGCTGCAGCTTGAGCAGAACGTTGTTATTTCCATGTTTAAATCCGACGCGACCATGGCATCGAGCATGTATGACGGTCTGGCTGAAAGCTTCATAGCCTCCCTGGACCGTATAGAAAAGATATGCCATTTCGTGGATAATGAACTGGCCATCCTGTTCGGTGACGATGACAGCTGGGCGTCATACCTGGTAGACCGCGGCGGCATAAACGAATGGGAACGGAGCGGCAGGTGTTCGCCCGATTTCATCAAGAATCTCCTCGGCCTGCTGGTCAAACTGAATGCCCTTTACGAGGAGTTGAGCGGCAGGAAAATGACCGTTCTCTTCCCCGGCATTAGGAAAATCCACGGCTATTATTCATCGGCGAAAATGAGCGGTGAATCCGAGTCGAGGCGGGAAGCCCCGGCCATCATCTCATCGGGCGCACTCAACAAGTCGATACACCAGATATTCGAATTTGCCCTGGTGCCGAAGGATTTCAGGACCAGGATGCTGAAGCTGCTCAATGAATTTAAAAGCTCAAAGAGCCCCTTCAATACAGAGCAGGAGGGGAGAAAGCTCAGGAGGCATATCGCCGCCCTCTACTGGGATCTCTACAAGCAGGTCTATATAAGGAGCAGGAGCGAGAGCGTTGTTCCCCGGCCCGTGCAGATGATGCTGAATTTTGGCTTTCTGGACGAGGGCCTTCTGGAAGAGCAGCAGGTGACGGAGCTTTCCGATCTTTCCCGGTCCCGGGAAAAGAGCAGGGATATTCCCGTGCTCATGGAAACGGAATTCCTTAACATGATCTATGAGGGCAAGGTGGAGCCCAGCATCACCGAGATGGGCCTCACCTACCAGGGGCATCTCGAGGAGATGGAAAAGCACAAAACGAAAAAAGACCGTGAACAGGAACAGAAGGTCGATGAGAACGTCGGCAAGGTAATGTATGAGATAGGCCAGCGCCTGGCGACCACATCCGCCATCTGTTCCGGCTCGACCGCCACAGCCTTCCCGATACTGACGGCGCTTATGGTGCGGGGCAGCCTGAAGCAGATATACAACGACAAGAGAAAGATCGAGACCCTCACCAAGGAGGTCCGGAACATAGATTTTTCCGTGTTCTACCGCGAGACGGTACTCAAGATCGGCGACGCCAGGGAGATTATAGAGGAAGAGGTGGTGCCGTACTTCATCCTCCTTCCCATTTTCGGCTCGCGGACCCTTCTCTGGCAGGACATGACCGGAACCAACAAGCGGAGCCGCGGGAGGATCGTGGTCCCCATATTCTTTATGGGCGACCTGATGCGGAGCCTCGTCCACACCTTTGCCAGCTTCAGGTGGGAACTGAATCGCGACATCAAGGGCGCCATGTGGGCCGACCCGATCGAGGGCGGCGTGACGGGCGAATTTTTCGATTATGTCAATACCTTTAAAAAGATGTCGAAGCTCTCCCAGGAAGCCAAAGAGAAAATTGACGAAAGGTTCAAGAGCATCAGGAACAACCGCGACCGCTTCGCCGAAGATTACACCCAGTGGGTCCTGTTCGAGAAAGACGGTATCATGAAGCTCAATAATGTGGTGCGGGAAATGTTTTTCCGCCATATCCCCTTCCGGAAGGAGCTCCGCACCAGGCTGGAGGCAATGCCCGCCTTCACACAGCCGGCAACCCGCTACAAGAACGTACACAAGAAGGAAGTGGAGGCCTACGAACGCCGCTTCAAGAAGTACCAGGATGAAAAGGGCGAGCTACCCGAAGAGATTAGAAAGTTTTTTGAATTTTTAAATATGTAATATTGATCGTCTTCTGTTAGCCCGTGGTTTAAACCCCGGGCTAACAGAAGACGGCTCGATGTATGCGTGAAAATGGCACACGCTGTACGGTTTCTGATAGCATGGGGTATAAACCCCATGCTATCAATACCAGAAGGTCCACGCTGTTTCGCCGGTTTTTTTAGATATTGCCTTCAGTCTGTATTCTGTCCAGAGTAAATAAAGATCGTTTGAGGGAGATTCGTAGAGAAGGTCGGGGATCGCTTCTCTCATGCTCCCCGATGACTGGTCAAGCTGCCAGATGACCCGATTGTTGAGCCGCCGCGTGACAATGTATGTTTCGCGGTCGGTATCCATGTACTTGATATCAATATCACGATTAATGGTGCCATACCTTGCAAAGAGGGGCATGGGTATGCGGGCTTCCGAAAAATCCGTGAAGGAAAGGAACAGTGCCCCGTTGTTGAAAGCAAACCGGTGCACCTTCTTGTTGCGGTATGTGTTATCTTCAAAAAACAGGACGGTCTTCTTGAGCCTGTCGTCGGTCAGATAGCATGTATCATTCTCCCCGATAAGCAGCGAATTTTCATTGGCCCCGAGGATCGGGTCGTTTGTTTCGATGCTTTTTCTCGTTACCAGTTTTCCCGTTTCACGGTTCAGCACCCAGGCCCTCAAGAGTGGGGGTGTATCTCCCAGTTCCGATCCTCCTAATGGGTATAAATCAATGAAAACAATGGTTTTATTTAGTATTACGACCTGGCGGATCACACCGGCGCGCCCGGCATTGAGAGGGTTAATGGTAGCCTGTAGCAGAACGAATATGCAGAGAATGACGGAAACACCTATAAGCAGATGGTAGTATATTTTTTTCCCTGGGGAAATTTTGTCGAAATTTTCGAAAGGATACACTTTTGTTATGAGATAGGTAATTGCGATGACAAGTGTAATAGATGTAAGCAATCCGATAATCTGGGTTGCGTAGAGATAATCAATTATTAGCCGCATTATTTACCGGAACCTGTATAAAATTTATGGCATATTGATACGAAATGAACGGCAATGAAATGGTTACACATTTTTATTCCCGGGTATCGTTATGGGCTTGTGTGTTTTATTTGACAAATTGATTAACAGCGTTACTGTTTAGTGTCAATAGATTTTCATCCGTCTTATACATCATGTGTATATAGCGGCATATATGAGGGTTGGTTATGAACAGGAATATTGCTAAAAGAATCACACAGGTCCTTTTGTCATTTATCCTTATAAGCATAATTATGTTCTTAACCGCATGGACCATCAGATGGCAATGGGCCTGGGTTTTGATATGCGCAAACATTCTTATCCTGCTGATAAACCTGTGCGTGCTTCCGATGGAAGTGATTGAAGAGCGCGGCAGGAAAAAAGAAAATGTTAAAAAATGGGACAGGGTGCTGACAGCCATAAGTATCATTCCAGCACTCGGTATTTATGCTGTTTCCGGTCTCGATTACAGGTTCTATTGGAGTATTGACCTTAACGGCAGTATTCATATAATAGGTTTGCTGTTATATTTTTTCGGCTCGATGCTGACGACATGGGCAATGGTGTCAAATAAATTCTTTTCAACCATGGTGCGGCTGCAGACGGAACGGGGCCAACAGGTGGCGACAGGCGGACCGTATGGATTCGTGAGGCACCCCGGATATGTAGGATTCATCATAACGAATCTGATGGTGCCGCTGGTACTGGGCTCTTTGTACGGATTGCTGGTGTCGTCGGTTTCGGTTGTTATACTTATAATCCGGACTCACCTGGAAGATAACACATTGCTGGCAGAACTGGACGGGTATGACGGGTATTCAAAGAAAGTGAGGTATAAATTATTGCCCCATGTCTGGTGATTGCAGCGTAGTATGCCGGTGAGTATTGACGGAGTGATCCATCCATAATCAAGGGGTAGCATCATGAAATACTTTAACTACGATTTATACTGTGGCATCTATTGTGGGGCCTGTGACATCATGATGGCGGTTTGCCGGACTCTATATCCTCGCAACCAGGGCGCCCATAAGGGAGCCGTAGAGAATACTCCCATAGGGATTTGACGTGATGGGGCAGGTCCCTGACTGGCAACCGACAAAATAGTAGTAGAGAAAACCCGCGGCACCTCCGATGGCCATACGAATTATGAGTTTCCATGGGATATTTTTAAACTTGCCTGCAATTTCCGAGTTACCTTGTTTCATAATCATCCCTCGATAGCTTTCATGGGGCAGAAGCTGATGCAGTCCCCGCATTTCAGGCATTTGCTTTCATTTGTTGACGGCAATGTGTGACCTTTCTGTTCAATTGCACCGGCCGGACAATATCGAACAGCAGGACAGGCATGGTTTTGCGGGCATCTTTTTGAATTTACATTCATTGGTACGCTATCCTTGATAATTATAGATTATTAAGAATATAATAAAATACTTAAATAATGTCAAGTAATTTATGGGGAAAAACCAATAGTCGACTTTTTCATGAAAATAATCCGTTTTTCATGCCCCCTGTCCCCCCGAGGGGGCACGGAGGAAAGAGAATGCACCTATCATTGCGAGAAGCGTAGCGACGAAGCAAACTAGATTATGATTTACATTTTATCTATGATATAGATATATTACATTATGCCCTCATTGCATGAATTACAAGATCATTTCGCTTCGCTCGTAATGACAAATGATTAAGGTACGTATTACTAATAAAATTTGTCGCATGCCCCCACAGTGGGTCAGGGGGGTCTATCAGGCATACTTCGTCGCGGAGTTTATCCCAAGCCTGACGAGGGACTCATCGCAATGACGATTTGAACCAATAGTTATTCTTATAGATAGTTAGATAACAATCAATTGTGGGTGTCATGGTTTGTAATAAAAAAATTTTATCTGCAGCAGTCTCTCTTGTATTTCTGCTGTCTTTCACATCATGTATTTCCTGGGACAGGGGTTGGAAACATTTTTCCGAAAAAACCTCGAAGGGGGATGTGAAGTCCCTTCTTGCTGAAGCTGAGAAGCTTAAGGATAAAGTTGACACCAGGGACGGGGTCTTTGAGCTTGTGAAAGTATATGAGACTGTTCTGGAAATTGAACCGGATAACCGGTCTGCCCTTGGCGGGATCGGCAGCTGTTATTTCCTCCTGGGGTATGGTTATGGAAAAAGCAGGGATGAAAAAGAACAGTATTATCTGAAATCGATTCAATATTGTGAACAGCTTGTGTATCTGAACCCGGAATTTAAAATAGAAGCGGATAAGGGGGCTGATATCTGGGATGCCCTGGATGTTTTAACTGAAAATGATATGAATGCCCTGTGGTGGTGGTTTTTGGCCGCGGGAAGCTATGTAACCGAGTGCCATTCCACACCGGTTAAAATAATTAATGCAGCCTTGGTTCTCAGGATCAAAGCCGTCATGACCAGGATGATGGCAATTAATCCGCAATGGCAGAATGGCTCACCCTATTATCTGTCTGCCAATTACTACGCTCAGTCGCCGGCCCTCTTTGGCAGAGATCTTGAAAAATCAGTACAGTTGTTTAAGAAGGCCGTCAAAACAGGCCCCACGATGCTTAATTTTAGAAGGACACGGGCGAGAAATTTGCACACGAAAACGGGAAACCGTGAAGGTTTTATAGCAGATATGGAGTGGGTACTCAAACAGGATCCGCACAAGGCGCCACTGGGATACCTATGGAATTCCTTTGTGCAGCGTGATGCGAGAGAGGGGCTGGCCGAGATAGACAGCTTGTTCCCCCGGCCGTCGGTTGGGCGTTAGTGCCGGAGGAGTTCCTGTTTGACCATCTTGTCTATTTTTGAGGCAGGCAGGATTTTTATTATTCGATACTTCATGGTTGAAGACGCCACCAGGTACCTCAGCCGCGGCCTTTTCTTCATCAGGGACGTATGCACCACCCGGGCTATGGCTTCAGGCGGCAGGCCGGCGGCTCTGCCCTTCCTGACCGCCTCCCTGCCGATTTTCCTCGCCACTTCGATAAAGGGAGAAGTCCCCTCCAGGTTTAGCAGTTTCTCGGTTTTGTCCCATATGGGCGTGGCGATGCGGCCCGGCTGAACGATAATGACCTTCACGCCACACAGGAGGAGCTCGCGGCGAAGTGAGTCTGAATAGCCTTCAAGGGCGAACTTGCTTGCGCAGTAGGGGCCGACGAAGGGAGTGGCGAAGAAGCCGGAATCGCTCGACATCATCACGATCCTACCCTGCGATTCCATGAGAAGGGGCAGGAAGGTGCGCGTCACCCGGTGAATTCCGAAGATGTTCACATCGAACTGCCGGTGCAGGTCGCTGTCCGGTATATCGATAAGGGGCCCCGCCACGGCGATTCCGGCGTTGTTGACCAGGCCGAAGAGGCCGGTTTTTCTTTTCTTGATAAAAGCAAGGGCCGCGATGATATCCTTTGCCCTCGTCACATCGAGCTTCAGTGATACGATATTTGATATGCCGCCAAGATTGTCAAGATCGGTTTTCCTGCGTGCGCAGGCATACACACCGAACCCTTCTGACGCTAGATGTTCCGCGCAGGCCCTGCCGATCCCTGTGCTGGCCCCGGTAACGAGTATCCATTGTTTATTCATAATTGAATCCTCATGTTTTTTTTCTGTGCTGTTTCTAAGGAAGATTCCCCCTCCCTTGATGGGAGGGGACAGGGGAGGGTTATTAACCTGGCCAGTGTTTCACCCCCACCTGACATCTGCCGGACAGGATGTCCCAATGCCGCGGAGTCCACGGATGGCCGAGAGCGGCCCCCATCAAAGGGGAGGACAGTTAGACTGACCTGAATACCAGATCTTAATATATCAAATATTTCCTTCTTTTCTTTTTGTAAGCCTTCAAGCCCGGCGCTATTTCTTTTTTAAATTCCTCCCAGGTTTTGCCTGATTGGATAAAAACCCTGAACCTGTCGGTCCCGGCCAGGGCATCGACATCATAGTAGGGCCCGAACTGCACCCATCGCGCCAGGTATGGATAGTGTTTCATGACCGCTGCGATGATCCGGTAGGCGGCTTCGGTGGGGCTGAATTTGCCGCCGGTGTAGAAGATCTGAGCCCCGCCGCAACGTATATTCTCGTACTTACTGAAGGTCGGCTTGAAGTAGACCGGCTTGAACCTGAAGTTTTTCAACTTGAGGTCCTCCAGTTTTTTGCAAAAGGATACCGGCTCTATCCACGGTGCGCCGATGTACTCGAAGGGCTTGGTGGTGCCCCGGCCGAGGGAAAGGTTGATTCCCTCCATGAGGACGATGGCGGTGTACACGATGGACGATTCGTAGGTCGGCAGGTTCGGTGAGGGCGGTATCCAGGGGAGCCCCGTTTCGTTGAAGAGCATTCTCCGGGAATACCTGCCTATGGGGATGACCTTCAGCTTGACCTTCGGCCTGAACTCACCCCGGTAATAACGGGCCGCCTCCCCGATGGTCATGTCATACAGAAATGGCGCCGGAAAGGCGCTCACATACTTCGTGGTATATCGTTTTTCCAGGAAGGAGCCGTCTATGCCGAGAAATCCAACTGGGTTGGGACGGTCCAGGACGATGAGCTCCCGGTCAAGGCCGTCCATCGCATCAATGATATCCTTTAAATTCGTTATATAGGTGTAGCAGCGCATGCCCATGTCCTGGATATCGAAAATGACGATGTCCACCTGCTGCACCAGGTATCTCAGGGTGTGCCGGTTTATGCCGTAGAGGTTGTAGATATAGCAGTTGTTGTTCCGGTCGTATGTTACGGGATGGTAGTCAATGTCATTCTTGTATCCATATATGCCGTGCTCAGGCGCCAGTACAAAGGAAACCGTGACGCCCCTGTCTCTTAAGAGCTGGATGTTCTGGCGGAGGTCGAAGTCATATCCTGAGTGGTTTGTCACCAGGGCGGCTTTCCGCCCCCTGTATTTTTTGACCGGGCCATTGATGAATTTTTCTACGCCGGTGCGGACACGGCGGCCGCCGGAGTTGAGGTGATAATTCACTGCCGTGCTGCAGCCGGCGGTAAGGATTATAGCGATTAATGCAGCTGATATATGTAGCGTGAATCTATTCATAAATATGGTTCCAGAGCAAATATTTAATATACCCGATAGTTATGGGTACAGAGCCGATAGTTATCGGTACAGAGCCGATAGTTATGGGTACAGAGCCCGATAGTTATCGGTACAGAGCCCGATAGTAATCGGTATAAAACTTTGCCCCACGGTCAAGAAATATTCTAAACCTGCTTGACATACTGTCCCCTGAGGGTAAGTTGCTTTCCGTCAATAGTATAATTGTCGATTATCAGAGCATAAAAGTTAAACAAATACGATGCACCGTGATGCCGCACCGGCCAGCGGCAATCCGCGGCAGCCATGAAAGATAAGGAATGAAAATATGACTAATGGGAAGAAATATATTGTTTTCTTACTGCACCTGGCGGTGCTGCTTTTTGCGACCTGCGCCCTGACCACCGAGCGGGAGCAGAAGATTCTGGATAATTATAGCGATCGTAACAGGGAAAAATACGCCGACCTCCTGGTCGATACACAGCGCTACACCACGGCCGCTACGGAATACCATAACAGGTTTTTACGGTATCTGATAGGCATTGCGGGGGATATTGTTGAGAAGAAGAGCCTTGCCGTTGAGAAGGGGAGTATCGGTTTTTATTATGATAAAAAATCCGGTGACCGGAACAAGCTCTACCTGGGCCTGGACATTGATACGAATGGAAAATTCGACCAGCCCTTTGAAAATGTTGCGGTAAGCCTTATCCGGAGGAACCTTCGTGACCTGGTGCAGACCATTAACTCATGTCGGAGCATTTTCAGCGAGGACCCGATTGTTGGTATGGTGATCGGATGGAAATGGACCGCTAAGGGGGGGCGCGAGCACGTGAGCGTGTGGATCCTGAAAGACGATTTCATAAGGTTTGAAGACGGTATGATAACCTTCGACGAGCTGGTCCAGCGCAGCTTCGTCACCAACACCATGGGTCGTGTGATCAAGCTCCCGTTATAGCCTTGAGTTCTTTGATTACCGCCTTGATCTCCATCATGGTGCCCACGCTGATGCGGATGTATTCGGACTGTACCGGGCCGGTGTAGTGACGTATCAGTATTTGCTTTTCTTTCAGCTTCTGGTACAGGTCTGACGATTTAAATTCCGGGTGCCTGGTGAAGATGAAGTTGGCCCGTGACGGCACCACTTCGAAGCCCAGGGCCACAAGGCTCTCCTCCAGGTATTCCTTGTTGCTCACCACCATCTCGATGTTGTAGGTGAAGCTCCGCTTGTCCTTGATGGCCGCGACCGCCCCTGCCGTCGCGAGCATGTCCACGTTGTAGGAATCCTTTATCTTCATGAGACCCCGGATGATTTCCAGTGAAGCCACGGCGAAGCCGATACGGAGACCCGCCAGGGAGTATGATTTCGACATTGATTGGGTCACGATGAGATTGTCGAACTCATCGGTGAGGTTTGCCGCGGAGCCGCCGTAAAAGTCGATATAGGCTTCATCCACGACGAGGAGTCCCTTGAATTTCTGCAAAAATGATCCTATTTTCTCCACCTCGACGTAGGTGCCGGTGGGATTGTTGGGATTGGCAATGATGACCAGGCTATATTTTTTCTTCAAAAAGGCCGCGAGGTTGTAGGAGAAATCCTTGTTTAGAGGCACTGTTTCATACTTGATGCCGTTCATCTGTGCCAGGGTCGAGTAGAGGGCGTACGACGGATAGGCGAAAGCAGCCAAGTCCTCCGGGTCGATGAATCCCCGAAAGAGGAGGGTGAAGATTTCGTCGGAGCCGTTGCCCACGAACACGTTGTCGGGATCGAGGCCCTTTGCCGCTGCGTAGGCCTCGCGGATCGCCCGGGCTGTCGGGTCCGGATAACGCTTGAGGGAATCGTTCGTCGCGGTCCTGATAGCTTCCAAAACCGTCTTTGAAGGCGGGAAGGGGTTCTCGTTAGTATTCAGCTTGATGAATTCATCGAGCCCCTGAGGCTGTTCCCCGGGGATATATTCAGCGGCATTTTTCAGCCGTGTGTTCCAGTATCTCATTTCATTTCCTTTAGCCATATGGTCCTCATCAGTAATCTGTCAATTGTTTATCTTTTCGAATCACCCTGTTATCCCCCCCCAACCCCCCAGAGGGGGGCGTTCCTTCCCTGGGTCAGATTTTACAGTCCCCCTCCGGGGGATTTTGGGGGGCGAGATAGCCTGTTTTTTGTTTATGTACAATCATCGGGCCGGTCATTAGACCGGTGCGCTATGCCGACTATTTCTTTTATATCCGCGATCTTCTCGCGCTCCAGGTATCCCTCCAGTTCTCCAATGAGGGAGAGTGACAGGGCAGGGTCGACCATGTTCATGGTCCCGACGGACACTGCAGCCGCGCCGGCCATGATGAATTCCAGCATGTCATCGAGGCAGGCGATGCCGCCAAGGCCGATGACGGGGATGCTGATCTTCTCGTAAATCTGGTACACCACCCTCACGGCAAGGGGCCTGATGGCGGGCCCGGAAAGGCCGGCGACCCTGTTCTGGAAGTGCGGCCTTTTTTTCTTCGTATCGATCTTCATGCCCAGGAACGTGTTCACCGCGGACACCGCATCCGCGCCGATCTGCTCCGCCCGCACCGCGAACTCGGTCACGTCCGTGACGTTGGGCGAGAGCTTCACGATCAGGGGGCACCGTGTCGCTTTCCGGGCCTTTTCCACCAGGTCCGTGAAGCGCTTTAGGTCCGTGCCGAAGGCCATGCCGCCCTCCTTCACATTGGGGCATGACACGTTCAGCTCGAGGGCGCTGATTCCTTCTGCGGCGGAGAGGGCGCTGCAGAGTTCGACATTTTCTTCCACCGAGTGTCCCGCCACGTTGGGGATCACCGTGGCGCCCTTTGCCGCCAGGAAGGGGAGTTTTTCCGCGAGGAAGAGCTCCAGGCCCACATTTTCCAGGCCGATGGAGTTAAGTACTCCGGCCGGCGTCTCGATGATGCGGTTCCCCCTGTTCCCCGGCCGTGGCTTCACTGAAAGGCCCTTGGTGAAGATGGCCCCCAGCTTCGATATGTCGATGTATTTCGACAGCTCCTCGCCGAACCCGGCTGTGCCTGAGGCCACAGTTACCGGATTTTTCAGAGCCAGGCCCTTGATTTGTATCGATGTTTTCATGGAATTCCGGTGTATAATGCCTCCACCAGATAGAATTTTTAAGTAGCAGAGTCAAGAAATAAAAATATTTGATTTCAGGCACTCAGGGGATTACCTTTTTAAAGAAGCATCGATACTATATAAAAAAACGCACTGCCTTGGGGGATAAGACGACAAATCTCCCTGTGACTGTTATATTCCCAACATATGGAGATTGTACCATGCAGATTTTTTTTGAGGTAATCAGATGGGGGCGCCGACAAGACGTTCTTAGTGCAGGTTGTCCGCGGAAATACCAGTTATGGGGTCAACGGCTTTACGGATGATGGCTAAGATTTTGCCCGGAGTGTCACTGCATGTATCCCGGCACATTTTATTTGGAAGGTATATCCATATTTTTTCACTCTGAAAATATCTGTTTGACAATTCTGCTCCAAAAATATAGTACGATATAGCCCGCAGTCCAATCCCCATTTGGTCCTCCGGTGCGCTTTCCCTAACATAATACGAGCAGGACAGATATGAACAAACAGGATAGTTTTAACGAATTCAAAGACGGTAAAAGGGATTTGTTTTTCATCGTCACGCAGGATTATACTGAAGAATTACGGGAGAAGAACATGGTCTTCCGCAAGGTTGATGATATCAATACCTCGATAATCGGTTTTGTCACGGAGGAGGAAGCGCAGAGTTTTCTTATCAAGGTGATGTCTGATAAAAACAACTGGAAAATCGTCAGCATCAACGTGATGATATTCGACGATTTTTTAAACAGTCTTGACGAGAAGTTTCGCGAGACCCTGCTGTTTGAATTGATATAAAGAAGTCTCACTAACCGGTTTTCCGGTAATACAGCGCGCCGTTATTCAAGCGTGATGTTACGGCGTTGTTTTTCTCGATCACCTGCAGATGCGTGAATACTTCCGAAACCGCAAGAAAAACCTCAAGCGGGAGCCTCTTTCCCCTGATGTCGGGGAAGAGCTTCCTGCCGATCTCGTACACCGTGTATTCGCCGTTTGAAAGTATCGACAGGATGCTGTTCTGCCGCAGTAAAAACTGTTCGCGGAACATGGCGATTGTTTTCCCGACGTCTTCTATGGGTTCGCCATGGGCGGGGTAGACGATGCGGGGCGCGATCTCCTCGATCTTCCGGAGCGAATCGTAAAACTCGACCTGGCTCATTCTTCGGGGAAGGACGAAATCCGTCTCCAGCATCACGAAAGCGTTCGGGGTGATGTGCCCCAGGATGTGGTCGCCCGGGAAAAGGATCCCTTCTTTTTCTATATACAGGCTGATGGATCCCCGCGTGTGTCCCGGGGTCTCGATCACAGTTGCTTCATAATCTCCCATCATTATCGTGTTGCCCTCTGCAAGGAACCTGTCGATGGAGCATGGCTCGGCCATGGAGGAGAAAATCCATCGTAATAATTGGAGCGATAACTGGAAGATCATGGGGACGCCCATGAGCCGGTAGTACCTGATGAACTGCATCCGCGGGACCTCGAGGCCGTGCTCTACAAGGACGCGGTCCTCTTTATGGGCTATTAAGGAGATGTCTCTTCCTGAAGCTGCGATGATCTTCCGGGCCGCGCCGTAATGATCGATATGGCCGTGGGTGAGTATGATCTGGGTGATATCGGCACACGACATTCCCTGTGCGGAGAGGGCCCGCTCGAGGACTGGGAAGGCGTTACAGGTGCCGGTGTCGAGGAGGGTCGCTGCGGTGCCGGTAAAGAGATAGACGTTTACCGGTCCCGGCTTTTTTCCGGCTAGGGGAAGGATTATCCTGTGTATCCCGCGATGGATCTCATGGCTCAGCAGCCGCGTATGTTCTGTCATGGTGCTGTCATCTCCTGTCTCCCGGGAAACTCATTTCAGACAGAAAAGAATACCAAGCCCGGCCCCGCTCTTCCCGGTTGAAGATCAGCCAGTGCCCGCCGGTGAGAAAATGGCGCCGCGTGATGCCCCATGTGTCGCATAATTCTCTCACATATTCAAAGGGGCACACCAGGTCACCCCGTGACGCAACCACCAGAATCCTGTCGTCAGGGAGGTGCGGCGTCAGGTGGAGGGGCGAGTGGAGCTCCCAGACCTTCTGTATTTTCCGGCGAAGGTTCTCGTCGACGGGAAAAGGGTGCCGCACCGTATCGGGACCCAGGGGGCGCGAGAAATTGACCGCCGGCACCATCATCGCTGCAAAGGCGTGGATGTCCGTCAGGCCGGTAAAGAGCGCCGTGTTGTACCCTCCCAGGCTCGCGCCGATGAGGCCGGTTGCGGGCGACCCCAGGTCTGAGAGTATCAGGAAGGCGCTGTAGAGGTCATGCATGGCTTGGCCGGCGCACTCGCAGGTCATGACCACGTTGTCCGGCTGGAGGTATATCCCCCGCTGCCTGATCGCGCCGGTGCCCCGTTTCCAGTGGAACGGCGCGATGAACAGTACCACGTCGAGGCCCCTGCTGAAAAGGGTCTCGACCCTGAACATGGTGTGCGCCTGCAGCGGCTCGCCCAGCATGTAGCCGTGGTGACAGAGCACGGTTTTACGGCCCCTGCCGCCGTGGGTCCATCGGACAAGGTAGCCGGTCCTGTTGGCTTCAAAGGAATGGTAATGTTCTCGTATAATGGGATTTTTCGCAGTGTAGCCGCTTGTATAGGTGATGACCTGGTACTCGCCGTCACGGTAGGGCTTTCTCTTCGCTATGGCGTACGATGGCGCTTTCATGGGGAAGGTGAAAAAAGACGCCGGGTCATCGACATATCCCCCGGTGAAATAGAAATCGATCTGTGCCTCATACTCCTCGCGGCTTATTTTTCTCACCGGCTTAAAGGGGCTGAAAACGCGTGGTGCCGCGAGAAATATCCGGTCTACGAAGCTTCCCGCGCTATCGAGTATCCGTTCTTTTGTTCCGGTTGCCATATCTGTCCTGTTTTGCGGCGATGAATCACGCCTGTGCCGATTCATGCTCCCGCATCATCCATTTTTCATCAAGCGTTTTATGATGGATTATCATTATCTTGTCCGATATGAAACCCGCCATGGAGCTGAACGTATAATAGTACAGAGGCCGGGATCATTCTTCCACATAATGTAGAACAGACGATGCGTGTTGATATAGTATAAGGTTTTGTTATACTGATAGTGAAGATTCATTATTGTATCAATTCTTAAAGAATCGAAATAAAATGGCTGCCGAATCCGCCGTACGAGCCGGTGATCAATATGTTTTTCCCACGTACTACTTCATGATTGTTATCCTTCAGAATTATTTATTGCAAGTTAGTCTTTAAAAATTTACCCATGACCTTAACTATGTTATTAAATGGCTCGCCAACATAGGGATCAAAGTGGTTCATGGGGAGGCTTATATAGGTGGCTTTCTTCATCACATCCGCCATTTTCTTCGGCCCTGTGGGCGGAAACAGCGTATCAGTTTCTGCTCCAATGACCAGGGCCGGGCAGGCAACTTTTTCTGCGTCCCTGATCGGTCTGTAAAGACCAAGTGTGAAGACTATATTCCCGGGACAGTAATTATCTTTTTCGAATTTTTTTTCTCCGTTTCCCACCAGCTTTAACAATCCCGACATGGTATCCGGCTGGTTCATCATGGCAAATTCCTCGCCCGGTCTTCCCGCAATGCGTACATTGTGGCGATTTTTGCTAAAGAGAGAGCTGAATATATCGGCCAGACCATGGTATGTGCCTTTAAGCGCAAAGATTGGATCAGTTGTAATATAGTACCACATGGTTGACATTCCATCCGTGAAAGGGACCTGTGAAACGACTGCCCGTACTTCCGGATGTTTTGCCGCTTCAACAATGACATGACCGCCGCTGAATGAAGTCCCCCACAGGGCCATGCGTTTTGCATCAATCATCTCCAGTTTCTTCACGTAAGCGATAGCCGCGTCCCAATCCTGGAGATGACGCGGTGGATTTATAAAATTGCGGGGCACGCCTTCACTGTCGTTGAATCCGCGGTAGTCAAAAAGAAAAACCGCCATGCCCATCCGGGTAAAATGTTCTGCATAGGCCGGCAGGCGCATCCATCGCTGACCGCCGAACCCGTGCGCCATAACCACAATGGGCGGCTTAGATATGCCGGTGGGCTGATACAGCCAGGCCTTTAACTTGTCTCCCTGGCTTATAAAGGTCTTTTCCATTCTTATGAATTGTGAATTCGTAACCGATTGTTTGTCTATTTTTGCAGGTGTTTCCTTTGCTAATGGGAAAGTAACAGGGATAAGAATCAGCAATAAAATAATCATATAACGATAATTGAACATTTCTAAGACTCCTTTTTTTTGGATGGTGTCAGAGTAACTTATGGGTACCCCTAAAAATTAGAATTTTCATTATTCATACTTTGGAAAATTCTAATTTTTATATTAAAAGTGCTCAGAAGGGAACATCAAAATTTGATTTCTAGAGGTTTCCTTCTAATTACTTGTTAAGCCGATAGTTATCGGCTTGTTCGGTTACCTTGCAATAAATAATATGAAATAAATTTCATATTGTCAAGCATAATATGAAATAAATTTCATATTATGCTTGATATGTAACGGTGTTTTATTATTATTGCAGGCACAGGAGAATAGCGGTGTCAGAGCAAAAGCATAAAGCCAGGACCCCGGTACAGAAACGGGGCATAGAGACCAAAAAGAAGATCATTGAAGCCGCAGAAGTCCTCTTTTCAGAAAAGGGGTATCATAAAACAAATGCGCTGGAGATAGCGGAACGGGCAGGAGTTGCTACCGGGAGCTTTTACGGCTATTTCAATAATAAAAAGGAAGTCCTGATTGAAGTGATCAGGAATTTCTATGCCGATGCTTCAGAAAAGGTCCTCAATACATACCAGGCCCGGGTCCGTGATAATTCGGCCGATAACTATCGGGAAGGGAGAAACCTGGTTCATTTCATGATACAGGCGCTCTATGCCGCCCATGAGATAAATCCCGCACTTCACAGGGAATTCATGGCCATGATACTGCTGGATAAGGAAATCGAGGATATAAACCGTGAAGAGGAACGGAAGGTTGTCATAACAATGACATCTTTATTAAACACTTACCGGGAGCATATCCGCGTTAAGGATATCGAGGCGGCGGCACTTTTATTATACCGGGTCAGCGAGGAAATCATTCATCGCATCAGGATCATGGGAACAGACATCGACAATAATAGAATTCTTGCGGAACTGGAAGACATGGTCTGCCGGTATCTGCTGCTTCCCGAATAATATCCTTACCGGCTATTTCTTCGGATCAAAACGCCATAATGCGCGCTTTCCCTCGCCATCTATATTACCCTTCGCGTCAAACTTGACCACGTAGGTATCTCCGCCTGCGGAGCCGCGCAAGTAGGTATAGCCCAGGTAATAAAAACCGCCATCCTTCGATGGCGCCAGGTAGCAGTTGCCGTCATCGTTCTTGATTTCCCTTTCCCAGGCCTTTGTGCCGGCCGCATTCAGCTTCACGAACAACATCACTTGGCTGCCATTCTTCGCGGCAGTTCCGCCGATGGCGAATCCACCGTCAGAAGTCTGAACGATGCCACAGGCCCAGTTCTCGAAGCCGGGCCTGCCATAGGTCCCCGACCAGAGGGTATTACCGTTCCGGTCCAGGCAGGCGGCATAGTAATCGCGGTACGGTCCGAATGAGAGTGAATAGGCGCAGAAGGCGGCTCCACCCTCGCGGGTAAGTGTGAGATTGGTAGTCCCCACAAGCCCGTCTTCCCGGTCTCCCCCGAATTCTTTCCGCCACAGCAGGGTGCCGTCTGGACTGTACTTTGTCACATAAATGTTTTTCTCGCCCGGCGATTTTATCCGGCCGTCAGGCGATGTACATTCCACATTGAAAATTTCTCCTGATTGCGCGATGCGCGTTTCGCTCCCCTGGATTGTGGCAGACGACGTGCTGTAGGCGGGGAATTCCGTTGTCGAGAGGGTATTTCCGCTTTTCGAGTCGGCCTTTAACAGAATGTACTTTTTATCGGGCAAAAAGATAATGGCGGCGACGCCTGTCTTCGTTTCGCCCACGACCTGGACGCCGCTCCTCGAGAATTTGTCTTCCCTGAAGTTTTTATAAACAGCTTCCCATGTTTTATTCCCGTTGCGGTCGTATCGTAAAATGAAGGGCACCTCGGCAAAGTCATCTTTCTGCATGAGCGGCGTCCAGCCGCCTGCCAGGAAGCCGCCGTCCGAGGTCGGTGAGACCTGGGCGATATGGTACTGCGACTGCCACCCCTCGTTGGCGGGATTGTATAGTCCCGGTATATCGGGATAGAGCACCTTCATCCATTCACGGTTACCGGCCCGGGTTACCTTCATGACGAATCCCCAGCCCAGGGGAGTGGGGGCCGTTACCGGAATCTCCGGCTTGATCTTTTTTCCGTACCACCAGTTGCTCTCCGCCTCCGTCTGGTTGCCGGTCTGCCCAACCTTGATCAGGACCGAGCCGTCGGCAAGACCGATGGCACCGTTCGGCAGGTCCTGGTGGCGCATGTTGGTGAGCTCCTCTGAACCGAATACGCGCTGCCATGCCTGGGGGAAAAGAGCGGCCGGAAAGAGCATGACGATGATGATGGACCATAGCAGTTTTTTCATTGTCGAACCTCCCGATCATTAGCCTGTTTTAGGGAAGATAATCGATTCCTCATATCCATTTAATGTCAGGGTCTTTCCGGGACACTGTTTTTGCGAAGCTGTAGGCGGGGAAGCCCATGACCAGGCTCGCATGGACCCTGACTTCCTTCGGCACTCCCGCTAGTTTCCGCATTTTTTTGCTGAGCCGCAGGGCAAGGGTCATGAAACCGATGAAGCAGGTACCCAGGCCAAGGGAATGTGCATAGTTGACAATCGTGGTTGCCGCGATGTTGGAGTTGTCGCACCCGAAGTTCGCTTTTTTCGGCGTGTAAAGCAGAATGAGCACCGGCGCATTATAGAGTATATAATCCCGTTTTGACGCCGCGTACTCTTCCCGGATATATTCCAGGCGTCTGATGTAACGGTTGTTTTTCAGGCCTGTTGCATTCTTAATCATTCTGCCTATACCGGTATTAAACCTGTCATAGATTTTATTGGCAAAGCCGAATATTCTTTTTGATATTTCCGAGAGGATTTTTTTATTTGTTATAATGATATACCCGACGTTCTGGTCATTGCTGGCCGTGGGTGCATACCGGGCCAGGTCTATCACTTTTTCGATGGCTTCCCGGGGCACTTCCCTGTCCCGGTAATGCCTGATGCTCCGACGGCCCAGGATGATGTTCCGGTACACTTCAGGCCTGAGATTTTTCTTGTTCACCCCGACTGTCCGGTCCGCATCAAGACCGGTGTGGCGGATGGCATCCCGGGGGCACACCGCTATGCAGTGGCTGCAGCGGTTGCACAGGTCCTGATCAACCGGCGTGGGCACTCCGTCGATAACTCGCCATATGCCGGAAACGCAATCCCTAACGCAGAGGAGACACTTGCTGCATTTTTCTTCGATGCGTGTGATCATCATAATGATTTCCTTCTATGAATGTATTATCTTGAAGAACCCGATTTCATCTTTGAGCATCTTAGCGTTCTGCGCGATACTCTCAGAGGCCGCCGTCAGTTCCTCGCTGGAGGCCGAATTGCTCTGGGTCGTTGTGTTTATGACGGTTATCGACTTTACGATTTCATCGACCGCGCTCTTCTGCTCTTCCATGGCTTTCATGATCTCATTGGCCCTCTCGAGGAAATGCTCGGCATCGTCCTTGAGGCCGTTGTTTATCTCCATGTCGCGGCGCGTCATTTCACCGATGGAGTTGACCATGGTGCCGAAGGAGCGCAGGCCCTCGAAAATATTCTCTATCTTTGCGATGGCTTCGTTCAGGGCCTGCGAGGACTTATCCATGCTGGCGTTGGTGGTCTTTACAATTTCGGAAATGTTTTTCGTGTTTTCCCCGGCCTGTTCCGCGAGCTTGCCGATCTCGTCGGCGACAACGGCAAACCCCTTGCCGTATTCCCCGGCGCGGGCAGCCTCGATGCTGGCGTTGAGACTGAGGAGATTCGTGCGGTCGGATATCTCGTTTATGAGGCCCGTGTAATCAAGCATGCGCCCGGCGTCCTGGGTCGCGGTTTTCATCAATGCCATGGTATCGTTGATCTTGCCCTTGACCTCTTCAATATTCAGGTCGAGGCCGGTCTTGACCTTCATAGCCTGTTCCATTTCCTTCCCTTCATCGGTGATGATGGCATGCATCTTGTTGATGTTGTCGATGAGCATGTGCGTCCGCTTGTTCTGGTATTCGATATTGTTGTAGATCGATTCCCCTCCGGCGGATATCTCCTCCAGGGATGAAGATATTTCTTCTATCGTTGCTGCCGTAGACTGGCTCTGCTGGGCGACATTGTCGGCGGTGTTGGCCGTTTCCACGGCCGATATGGTAAGCTCGCCCGACATGTTCTGGATCAGGGTTATGACCTCGATGATTTTTTTCATCAGCCTGTTCATGTAGACGCTCATGGAACCCACCTCGTCGGTGGTGACCATGGGGACGAAATCCTCGTTGAGTTCGCCGCGGGCGATGCTGTCCAGGGACTTCTCCATGCTTGAAACAGTCTTTCTCAATGACTTTGCGAAAAAATACGCCGTTGTAACCGAGGTTGTGACCATCATGATGGTTATGAAGGTAAAATGGACCGCCAGGTTTTCCAGTTTAAGAAGCTTGAGGTCGATGAGGGAAATGAGGGAAATGAATATTGTGAGGGGCGGCAGAAGGATGGATATGAGGACGAAGAGTATCTTCCTGAAAACATCCATCGGCCGGTACACGGCTTTTTCAAGGATGATGCCGGCAAGCCGACTGTCGGCCAGGTACGGGGCTAGGCTTATCTCCGTCTGGAACATGAAGAAAACCATGTTGACCGGCACGGACATGAGCATGCCGATTCCGGTCATGATATAGCGCATCGTTGTCATCTGGCCCGAAAAAGCCAGGAACAAGACGATGACGCCGACACCGACGGGATAACGGATCAGGAGGGACAGGGCCTCATAGCGCGGATGGTTCAGGAACTTCAGCTTTATCCCGCGCAGTGTATCATCGTCGGTTCCCTCGGGGCTTTGTAAAATATCAAAACCCTTCCTGAGGAGGTTCCACCTGATGATTGAGCCCGGGATCAGCGTGATGATTGATCCGAAAAGGGCAGCCGGTATAAATAAGGCCAGGTTTGATAAAAAGTCGCAGGTGATGATCACGAAATAGGCCAGCAGGAAAACCGGCAGTGCATAAGCGAATACTTCAAGAGCAAGGGTAAGTCTTAAAATTGGATAACGGTATTTTGTCATGACACACCTCAAGGAATCCTTTGATCAAGAAGAACACTATTATTAAGATGTCATTAAGGCAAGTTATTTTTATTAAGGGGTTTTATGGTGGTATGATAGATGCATGCCGGGTATTCTCTTTCATGACAGAACTGCACATGTTCATCATGTGACAACCGATAACAATTGGACGGCAACCGATAACTATTTGCAGTCAGGGCAATCAAGAGGCCCCAGCGGGATGGGATTCCAGTTGTGATCTTCAATACTTCTTCGGGTACTTCAAGTTGGAAGTCTGCGTGAGTCTCTTGAAATGGTATCCCGGGTTGAAATTCTGGTTTATCGATATGGCGCCGTGAGGGCAGGCTGCGCCGCAATCGAAGCAGGCGACGCACAGTGTCGCACCTTTACTGGTTGTTACCACATGGGGGACGCCGTATCTGCCGCCCCTGGCTTTTCCGGAGAGAATGTCGGTTTTTTCCGTTGTCTCGGTCAGCAGGCAGCCGCCCGGGCAGAGCTGAATGCACACGCCGCATCCCCTGCATTTTTCACTGTCAAAGGTAAGATCCCCCGTCTGCATCTGCTTTACGGTGTCATAGTCCGGTATCCTGATTCTGTCGAATAAGGAATATTTTTCTTTCTTCATATCACACCCCCTGTTCCGTTAATCGCGGCGCATCCTTGAGACTGCCTTCAAACCATTCGATGATCTGGGATTCCCTCGGTACGATGCCGTCGGCTCGGGGCTTCTGCCACCCCACGGCAATGCACACATCGAGTTTATACGGGTACCTGATGCCGAACCGTTTTCTCCACCAGGGCATGTACATCAGGAGCTTGATAAGCCCGATCCAGCAGGAGCCGGCCCCCATGCTGTGGGCCGCCAGCACCATGTTTTGGCCGCAGATGCCTATGTCCATGGAGGGGCTGGACACGCCCCGCCGGTCCTCTACCATGAGTATGAGGGTGGGGGCGTTGTGAAAGACCGGCGTTTTTCCCTGGGCGATCTGGGACATGAGACCGAAGGGGACCGGGTGAAACTCGTTCGGTAAAAACCTGATGACTGTTTTACCGATCGGCCTGGTGATGAGGCGCCGCAGCCATCCTCCCCGGGTATAGTCGAAAAAGAACATCAGCAGCTTCACGAATCTCACCGCGTGCTTCTCCATCTCTGCGAGAATCTCCGGGCTTTTCACCACGATGAACCTCCATGGCTGGCAGTTACCCGCCGACGGAGCGAACCTGCCCGTTTCTAATATGCGTTCTATCATGCTGTCGGGGAGCGGGTCTTTCTTGAAAGACCTGATGCTCCGCCGCTCCATGATGATCTTTTCAACAGGGTTCCAGGGCATGCCTTCCCGGTATGCCCCGAGTGGAGACAGTCCCTCAATTTGTACATTCATGCTCTCTTCCCGCCTTTTGTTTATTGTATCTGCAGTTCAATTGGGCGTGATGCCCAGATATTTATCCATTAATCCTTTTTTGTAAATATATGATGATACGGCGAAATACGATTCCGGAAAGTGGCGCTTGGCCCACCATGTAAATTTCCCGTCCGTCTGCGTTATGACATAGAGCCTGTTCTGCTCGATTGATCTGATGATATGCCGGGCGATTTTTTCAGCCGGCATCTTTGCCTTTTCAAAAAACTTATCCGCCATACGCCGCTGGCGCTCATCCGGAGAGGTGAACTGGTCCATCAGGTTCGTCTTGAAAAAGGTGGGGCACACGACCGATACGCCGATATTCCTGAGGGACAGTTCATTCTTCAATGTCTCGGATGCAGATATCACCGCAGCCTTTGATACATTATAGCTTCCCATTTCGGGAAGGGACGATATGCCCGCGTTCGAGGCGACGTTGACGATATAACCGGAACCCTGCTCCTTGAACTGCGGTATAAAAGTACGGCACCCGTAGATGATGCTCTTCAGGTTGATATTGATTATCCAGTCCCACTGGTCCAGGGGGATATCCTCGAAATACCCTGCGGCGGCAACGCCGGCGTTGTTGATGAGGATATCGACACCGTTCCATTTCTTTTTTAATATTCCCAGGGCCTTGATGAAATCATCCGACCTGGCCACGTCGCATTCCAGTACCAGCCCGGTACCACCCCTGCAGTCCACCAGGGCCTCGGTCGCCCGCGCCCGCTCCCGGTTAATGTCGGCAATGGCGATTTTCCAGTTCATTGCCGCAAATTCCAGCGCCAGCGCGCGCCCGAGGCCGCTGCCGGCGCCGGTAATAATGACTCTTTTCCCGGGGAATCGTTTGTTGATGTTCATTTATTGTTTCTCCTCAATTACCCGGTTGATATAATCTATTTTGCGGAGCAGCGCCATCCCCAGGAGGCACTGTGTCTGTTTCGCGTCGCGCATCCGCTTCTCCTGGGGATAATCCCTGGTGTAGCCGTTTCCGCCGAAGAGCTGCACGCCGTCGGTGGTGACGCGGTTGGCCAGTTCGCTGATGTGTATCGCCGCGGCCTGGGCCGTCATCTCCCATCCTTTTTCTTCACAATCCATTTCCCGGCACGCTGCTGCAAGGCAGCTATCCCCTATCTTCACCTCGATGGCCATATTCGCCAGCATCATCCGCACCTGGGGCCAATCGATGATATGGCGTCCCCCCTGGTATCGGTCCGCCGTGTACTGGAGTGCGTCCTGTAATGAACCCCTCATAATTCCGAGGGACATTGCTGCCGAACAGATCGACAGACGGTCCCGCATTATTTGAAAATATTCCCCGCCCTTTCCCTCCTCGCCGATCAGCAGGGCAGGGACGCTGTCGAGGGCCAGGTCAACGGCAGGGCAGGCATGGAGGCCCAGGCTCACAACCGGTTCTGATTTATGCACATTGTTGTTGCCGAGGTCTACCAGGTAGTAGGAAAAACAATCCGGGCCCTTGCGCCGGGCGGAGATGACCGCGAAGTCTGCGATACTTCCAAGCACCAGGTAAGGGACCCTGCCGGTAAGGGAGGTCCCTCTGTCGTCGATCACGGGCATCTCGCTTTCCTTCGGACCGGCAAAGACCTGGAACGCCAGCGGTATGGTGCCGAACCTGCCGGCATTTTCATATATGCTCTGGGAACCGGTGCGTTCCGATGCAACCTGGATTATCTCAAGGGCTGCCGTGTTGGTAAGTACGACGCCGGCCAGGCTGGCATCGACCTCCGACAGCTTTTCCAGTATGGCCGCGACCATGACGGCGTTCATGCCGACCCCGCCGTAATCGACGGGCAGATTGATGCCGTAGAAACCGACCACGCCGGCGTCCCGGATGGCCCCGGTGAAGAGATCGCCGAAGGGATACCGGTCATGTTCCTCGCGGTGTTCCACCAGATTCTTCGCGCTGAAATCCCTGGCCAGGCCCGCGAAGGCCTGCCGTTCAGTTGCGAGTATATCGGTATTTATAGCGTTCATATGTTATCCTCCATATCTTATTTGAAGAATTCCACTTCGGGTTTGTGATTGCCGACAAGACAGCAGAAAAGGTTCAGCTGGTTTACCTGGTTCGTGCTCTCGTATATCTGGGTGAGCTTGACGTCGCGGTAGCATTTTTCCGCGCCATGATCATGGCGGAGGCCATCCATGCCCATGAGGTCGATGGCAAGGTTCGTGTTGATGACCCCAATGTCGGTGCAGGTGTACTTGGCCAGGGAGGCCCAGCCCGATGATGCATCCCGCTCGTCGTTGGTGTACCAGTCGTAATAATACTTCCTGAAAAGTGCGGTTATGATGTTTAAATTGAGGAGCGGCGATATAAGGGTGAAATACCACCGCGGCAAGATCGATAGAAAGTAATGGACCGGTTTTTTTCCCAGCAGTTTGAAGAGGCCGCTGAGCATATCGGTATAGGCGCTTTCCATGTACGTTGCCCTTGAAATATTTACATTGCGGTACATGTCGGTCAGGACGATCTGTGCCCACTGGAGGTTTATAAGAAGCTCGCCGTCAATGTTTTTCTTTCTCGCGTACTCCAGCGCGATTTCATAGGCGCCGCGGCCGATGCCGGTTCCGATGGCGCCGACCCCGGCCCGGGAGCTGGAAACCACATAGTCAATGGCGGAGTGGACGGTCCAGCGTGATCCTTTCTTTGAATTTTTGATTTTCGGATCCCGGGCCACAATAGTCATCCATCTGTCCGGGACGAAGCAATCCTCGAATAGAAGCTCGCTTGCCGTGGAGGCGAGGTGGCCCATTTTCTTTTCATGGGTGCCGAAACTGAAACCCTTGCTTCCGTTCGGTATGACGCATTGAAGAAAACTCTCGGCCTGGTTTTTCTTGTCTTCACAGCACATGACAATATGCCAGTGGGAGAGGTGGCCGTTGGAGATGAATATCTTTCTTCCATTGATAACATATCCGCCCCTGACCTTTTTCGCTATGGTCCCGACCCGGCCGCGGTCGAGAAGGAGCGGCTCCTGCACGTCTGTGCCGGCTTCCGGTTCCGTTATGACGAGATCCAGCAGGCGCGGCGTTCCTTCCTTCTCACTTTTTGCCACATCGCGCAGGACCCTGTTCAATATCGGCGTGTTGAAGGAGGGGAACACCGTGGCGATGCCGAGATAATGGACAAAGATGATATGCCCCAGGCCGGAGCATATCGATGCTATCTCTTCAATAAATGGATACAGACCGAGGAAGTTGAGGCCCCTGCCGCCGAAAAGCTTCGGAATGAAGAGGGAATAGAGCCCCCAGTCTCCGGCCTTTTTGACGAATTCCCAGGGAAGATAGTCATGGTCCTCCATGCATTTGAGTTCCATGTCAAGATAGATCGGCCGCAGCACCTCGTTGCAGAATTTGCGCGCTATGGCAATTGCTGTCTTGATGTCCCGATGAGTCCCCGGGGCCAGCCTGTGTTGGCATTCAAGGCTGTTGAAAGCCTCCCATATCTTCGGGCCCTGCGTCAGCAGGGCCTGTTTTTCTTTTCTGCCGATTTTCAACGGTTTCATAATCCTTCCCCTCTCCTGCTAATAGAAATATCGTTGATTTCAGAAACACATCAATTCGTGACATATCAGATATCAGCTGATTCTTCCATTACTCCTAACCGTAATGCCGAGAAGCTCCGCCAGGGCAACGACCAGCTCGGGTGCATATCCCTTTTTATTATGAAAATCGTTTCCTTCCAGCAGTTCGCTCCCGGTCATTTCGGGGTATTGGATGTTTGTTTTAATTGATACGGAAGGATAGATGCTCCACTCATTATCCTCATGATAATAGATTATGGAATCTGGATGTGATGATAATACCTGCTTGATCCTATTCTTTATTCTTGCGTTCATATTTTTTATCCGTTAAAAAGTATTATTTAATCAAAATACAATGAAAATATAATCAACCGTCCCCCCGGTATGTTTTTATTCCGGGAAAATTCAATGTTCTAGATATCATCTTATTCATCTGCTTCATTATGATATGATAGATGAAAAAGCATTTACGCTTGAACCAGTAAGCCGCCCGTATATCGAAGGAAGTAATGACAAGGTACCGGTTCCTTGTGATAGCCCTGACTATCATTGAAGCGACTTTTTCCGGTGTTGCCGCGTGCTCCGAGAATCTCCTGGTGAGCTTTTGAATCTCTTCATGGTCCTTGTTGATGCCGACGATTTCCACAGACTGCTTAATTGGCGTGTCAACCGCTCCCGGGCAGATGACGGAGACGCTGACGTCATGCTTCATCAGGTCGTAGCGGAGGACTTCCGATATGCCCCGCAGGCCGAACTTGGTCGCGCTGTAAGGAGCATGGAGGGGCAGGGCGATGAGGCCGGCCGCGGAGGAGACATTCACCAGGTGGCCGCCCTTTCGCGCCCTGACCATCGGTGGGAGGAAGCATTCCATGACGTGTATCGGGCCCATGAGGTTGATGTTAATCGCCTTTTCCCAGTCTTTGTGCCGCAGGTCTTCTACGGCGCCCCAGAGGGCGATGCCGGCGATGTTCATCACGATGTCCATCGGCCCGTGCGCGGCATGGATCTCGTCGGCAAATTGCTTCACCGCGTCATAGTGCGATATGTCAAGGGCCTTCCAGGCGGAAACAGTGCCGCTGTTATTGCTGACCATTTCAACGGTTTCCCTGAGTTTCTGCGCGTTGATATCAGTCAGGAACAGCCGCGCCCCCAGCTTCGCCATGGCTATGGCGGTGGACCTCCCGATACCGCTTGCCGCGCCGGTTATAAAACACTGCCTGTTCATGCCCTGTATTTTCATACGTGTGTCTCCTTATAATAAGACCTCACCCCCCCCGACCCCTTCTCCTCCAAAGAGAGGGGGAGGACGATATTATTTCTTCCCTATGCTTCCCCTTCTCCCTGTGGGAGAAGGGGGCAGGTGGATGAGGGTTAGTGCATTCCTACGAAACCATACAATCCGCTACATAGGAGTTCTCCCGGGAATCGTAGGTCCCGGGGATGATGCCCGTTTTCTCCAGTTCTTTCTTTATGATGCGCTGTGTCTCGGTTTTCGGGAACTCCTTGACAATCTTAATATAACGCGGCACGGCGAACTTTGCGAGATCTTCTTTTAAGAACGCGATCAGATCCGGTTCCTTCAGCGTGTGCCCTTCCACGAGGGACACGCACGCCATGATTTCGTCCTCCGCCAGTTCCGACGGCACCGCGTACACGGCCGCTTCAACCACCGACGGGTGTTTCTGTATGGTGTGTTCCACCTCGTAGGCGGACACGTTTTCCCCCCTGATACGCATGAATTCCGCATTGCGGCCCACGAAGTAGAGATATCCCCTGCTGTCGCGCCGGACCAGGTCGCCGGTGTAAATCCAGCCGTTCCGGAGCTTGTCGTTCGAGGCTTTATCGTTTTTAAAATATTCCACGGACTTTTTCTTTCCTTTGGATTCAAAGATGAGCTCCCCGGGGGTTCCGTCGGGAACGTCGTTGCCTTCCCTGTCGACGAGGCGGTACACGACCCCGGGGCTTGGCCTGCCGATGGAGCCCACCGGCGCGTTCCCCAGATTCATAATGCTCTTGCCGCCGCCGTCCACTGCGCCGTAGCCTTCATAGATCGTTATACCGAAGCGTTTCTCAAACTTTTCCCAGTCGTCCACCGGGCAGGCGGCTGACAGGGTGAAGCGCACCCGGTTGTGGCGGTCGTTCTCCCTGGGCGGCTGTTTCATGAGGATCGGGATGATGGCACCGATGGTGTTGAAGGCAGTAACATTGTATTTGCGTATGTCGTCCCAGAAACGGCTCGCGGAGAATTTTCTCGCCAGGGCCACCCTGGCGCCACGGTGCATGGCCACGGTGACCGTGAGCCAGAGCGCGTTGCCGTGGAAGAGGGGGAGGCAGGTGTAGAGTATGTCCGATTTCCGATACATCGCGTAGGCCGGTATCGAGAGGAGCTTGGCCGTGGTCTTCCCGTAGCGGTACATGACGCCCTTGGGAAGGCCCGTGGTGCCGGATGTGTACAGGATGAAGCAGATGTCGTTCCTGCCGTATGCGCCGTCGGGTTTCTTTGGAAACTGACGGTATGCCTGGGAAAGAGGCCGGGCTGACGGTAAATCTGAATGGCCCTCCTGATCTGAAGACCAGTTAACGATAACGTGCCTGATCTTCTCGATACGGTCCGCGATCTTCCGGTACACGTCGAGGAATTCCTCGTCTATCATGATGAACTCTGCCTCGCTGTGGTTCAGGATGTAGAGGAGGCTGTCGCCCCGGAGGGAGGTGTTGATGGGGATCGAGTACATGCCGATTTTCTGCGAGCCGATGAATATGTCCAGGTACTGCGGGCAGTTCCCCATCATGATGGCGATCCCCTTGCCCCTACCGCCGCCGAGGGACTTCAGGTAGCTGGCCATGCGGTTTGCGTTATCGTCCATCTGCTGATAGGTGAATTTTTTCTCCTCGAACATGAGAAATTCCCGGTTGCTGTATTTTCGGGCTTTCTCCTCTAATAGCTCGGCCCAGGACATGTCTTCCGCTATTTCCTTTGTTTTCACCAGGCTCCTGAAATTCGCCCTGAGGGTGCCGCGTCTCCTCTCATCCTGGAGAAAATTAACGGCAGCGCGGGTGAAGCGAAATACGTTTTTTACATTTGCGAATAGATACATATGATTCCTCTTTTAGTTTTATCCTCACCCCTGTCCCCTCTCCATGAAATGGAGAGGGGTGTGGAATGACGTAATTTTACTCATATCCCCCTTCTCCTTTTTAAGGAGAAGGGGCCAGGGGATGAGGTTCATCTCCCCGGGGCCTCAAGTATATGGATGCACATGGCCGCTTCTTCCTGGCCCAGGGCGCCGCCGCCGTTTTCGGCAAGGGCGATCCGGGCTCCCTTCACCTGGCGCGCCCCCGCCGTGCCTCTGAGCTGGGTCACCAGCTCGTGGATCTGCGCAAGGCCGGAGGCGCCTATGGGGTGTCCCCGCGATTCAAGGCCGCCGCTCGGGTTTATGGGTATCGAACCGCCTATCGTCGTGGCTCCGCTCATGGCGAGGGCGCCGCCCTCTCCCGCGGGGCAGAAACCCAGGGCCTCGGCCTGATGGAGTTCGCCGTAGGCGGTGGCGTCGTGCACCTCGGCGCAGTTGATGTCACCGGGACCGAGACCGGCTTTTTCATAGGCGATTCTGCTCAGCCGTTCGCCGATATCGGTATCCTCGAAATTTCTTTCACGACCTGATCCGAGTACCGATGCCCGGACCCTGACCGCCTGCGACGTGAGGCCGAGGCGCCGCACCGTGGCATCATCGCACAGGATTGCCGAGGCGGCTCCGTCGCCGATGGGGGCGCACATGGCCCTGGTGATGGGCCAGGTCACCAGGCGGTCCGCCATGACCTGCTCTGGCGTTACCGTGAAGGTGTACTGCGCGTTGGGATTCAGCGATGAGTGGAAATGATTTTTGGAAGCGATATGGGCAAGCTGTTCCATGGAACTCCGGTATTTTTTCATGTGCTGCCGTGCGGCATATCCATACACGTCCATGAAGGGAGAATGGTTGCCGGAAAAGAGCTTACGCATATCTTTTACAGCTTCCGGTCCGAGACATTCCCGCAGCCGGAGGTACACAAGCATCATGTCCCGGTATTTGCCAACCTTATCTTTCATGGTTTTTTTATTCTTTTTTTTACCCTTTAAGATTTTTCCTGAATTTGCGAGATGGGCATATTTCCTGACATGCTCCATCATCTGTTTCTTATCTTCTTCATTCATTCCGTAGATCGATATATTGGCGATTATCTCCCCGATATTTTCAATATCCAGACCCCCAAGGAAACCGGCGAACACCGCCATCTTGTTATGGTGATGGAGTTTTTCCGCGCCCACCGCCATGGTTATATCATATAATCCGCTGGCCACCCCCAGCCAGGCGTGATGAAAGGCCGTTGATCCGCCGGCGCAGGCATTTTCCACGTTAGTTATCGGTATGGATTCTATACCCAGGGGCCGCAGGGCCACCTGACCCCTGATGCAGTCCTGTCCTTTTGCGTATCCCCATCCGGAATTGGCAAACCAGAGTGCCTGTATGTCCTTTTTGTTCAGACCTGCTTCCTTTAGGCATGGAACGATCGTGTCAGCAGCAAGGTCCTTTATGCTTTTATCAAGGTACTTGCCGAATTTATTGGTATGTACGCCGACTGCATATACGTCTCTCATGTAACAACTCCACCATGTGTTCTTCAGTTGATATTATCTGGAATTAAGAAATTGAGTATGGCTGGAATGTACCTGAAAGAAACAGGGCTGTCTTTTACATAATTAAGAATTACTGAACGAACTTCAAAATGTATAATGTTTTGATTTTTATACTGGTATTGCTGCAAAACTCAATGATCAATTATACCAGCCCCTGTTGTCATCGGAGGCGGGCGTATTATAAATCTGGGAGATATTATAAAAGCCTTATGCAGAATTGAAAGCTTTTCAATATATAAAATATCTTGAGATGCTGATCTGTATATTATCTGAAAAATGAACAGTATAATTATTGACACATTATTAGTTTTATTAATAATAGACCAATTGCGAAACATCCGTCTCGCATTCAAGGGCTTTTCAAGGGGCGTTGCCCCCTATACCCTGCACTAACTATTATAATTCAATACGTTTTAATGAAGCAATTTATCTAAGGAGGATTTTTGAATGAAGAGTGATATTTTTACTTTTAAGGCATCTGACGGGACAAAGATATCCGCATACCGCTGGCAGCCTGATGCCAAATCAAATATCAAGGCCGCCGTTCAGATAGCCCATGGCATGGCTGAGCATGCCGCGCGGTACGAGCGTTTTGCCAGGGTACTGGTCAAGGCGGGCTATGCGGTTTACGCGAATGACCATCGCGGCCACGGTAAAACTGCCGGCGCCCTTGAGAACGTGGGTTATTTCGCAGACGAAAAGGGATGGGACATGGTTGTTGACGACATGCATGTCCTGACAGCCCTTATCAAGAAGGAGAATCCCAAGGTGCCGATATTCCTTTTCGGCCACAGCATGGGATCATTGCTTTCGAGGAATTACGCAATGCTGTATGGTAATGACATCAAGGGCCTCATCCTCTCTGCGACTGCAGGTGACCCAGGTCTCCTCGGCAAGGTCGGCCGTTTTATAGCGAAACGGGAGGCGACAAAGAAAGGTAAAAAGACCAAGAGCCCGCTCCTGGATAAACTTTCCTTCGGCGCTTTCAACAAAGCCTTCAAGCCGAACCGGACCGACTTCGACTGGTTGTCACGGGACAATGCCGAGGTTGACAAATACGTGGCAGACCCGTATTGCGGCGATGTTTTTACCGCGGGCTACTTCTGCGATCTGCTGGGCGGCGTGGCTTTCATAAATGACAGCAAGAATGTTGCCAGGATACCCAAGGAATTACCCATATATCTCTTTTCAGGATCCCTGGATCCGGTGGGTGGTAATACCAAGGGCGTGCTACAGACATACAATGCACTGGTGAAGGCCAGCATAAGGGATGTGACCTATAAGTTTTACCAGGACGCACGACATGAGACTCTGAACGAGACGAACCGCGACGAGGTGTTTCAGGACGTCATTGATTGGCTTAACAAGCATAGACCCAAGAAGTAACCGATAACTATCTCCAGCTTCAAGAAGCTGTCCCGGACTGCTTAAAGCGCATCCCGGGTTTTGGGATGCGCTTTAACTAAACAATGGCTGCGTGGACATTGCGAAGGCCATGTCTCCTTCGATTTTCATCGCGCCCGACATGAAAAGATTGACCGGATTGGTTTCTTTTCTGACCAGGGAAATGGAATCGGCGGTCTTCATCTTGAATGTGGCTTTTGGCTCCAGGGTGTTGTTGAGGATGGTTTCAATAGTGGTAACGCTCCCGTCGTCGTTGGTCAGTTCCGCGGTGAAGCTCCCTTTCAATCCTTTCAGCGCGTTATATTTCTGCTTGTTCAGGTCGCTCTGGATCCCCAGAAGCATGTCGAGGCTTTTTGTCGCGATCATTTTTTCAAGGCTGCTCTTGTCGATTTTCACCCGTACGAGGGGGGAATCGATGTCGCCCTGCTTGACATCGAAATCCCTGCCGTCTTTGACCAGGTAGCTGTATTTTTCGCCTGAGACTTCGACTACAAGGGAGAAAACAGTACCCTCCAGTTCTTTTTCCGCACCTGATGATTTGATTGCTTCCCTGGCGATATTCGGGCTGATCTCCGTTAAAAGTTCCTTGATTCCGATATTTGTTGGTATTTCTCTCATACTGCGCTCCTTTAAATGAAATTGTTATTGTCCGGCCCCTGTTGAACCCACCGGATTAGATAGGGGATATATAAGTAAAACGATTCATTTACATGAACATAGCATGGTTTCGTGCCGGTGTCGTTCATGATTATAATTCTGAACGAAAAAATTGAAAATTTTAGGTATGGAAAATTGTCATGTACACGCTGTAATCGATCGGCGGACCCGCAGGGATATCCAATGGCAAAACCGGGCCAATAAAATGGAACATATTCTTGACAAATATACAGTAATTAAGTATATTATAAATAGTTAAACATCAACATGTGTGCTGTATCGATGTTTAATGGGAGGAGCAATATGGATAGAATACCGGCTAAATATAACACGACCTGCTCGAATCGGATAAGCGGGTCAATTCTAATAGAAAGGGTTTACGAGGCAGTCTCAAAGGATGAGGCTGAAACCCGGGCGTTACTAAACTGTGTCAAGGCGGGCAACAGGCTTGGTGAAGTAGATATAGATGCTAAAAGAATATAAGCGGCCTCACAGCAATAATAGTGCGTCGGGGTTGATACTATGCCAAACAAGTCATACAGGCCAAAACAGAAGAGGGTCAGAGCAATAACATTTAAATATTTTTATTTAAAAGAGAAAAACTATGAAACTATATACACTTCCCGATCTTCCCTTAGAAATAGTCATTGAGACATGCCGGCGGTTTCCGGTAAATCAGTTGACGCAATAATTAATCCTTGAAATTATTCTGCACGTTATGACTATTAACGTGTGCTGGAAAGATATCCCCGCGAAATATCAGGCAGAGTGCGGCGGCCCGGCAATTGATCCGGAAAATTAGTAGTGCCATGCTGAAAAGAATTTATATCGGCATCGTGCTGTCCGCGTTCCTCGCGGCGGCTTTTATTTCCTGCGCCGCCTTCAGCGGGGATGAGTATCCATTCCTTAAGCTTTCCGGCAGCTGGAAGCTGATCGAGGGGGGCGCCATGGCACCGGCAGACCCCCGCTATGACGACTCCGCTGCGAAAGAAGTGGTGATCCCCGGGAGCTGGGACAGTGTTCTTGAAAAAAATGAAGATCTGACATCGACGATCTGGCTCAGAAAAAAGGCGACTATCGGAGAGGAATTTACCGACCGGATGCTGGTGCTGTCGCTGGGCCCGATCGCCCTGTCGGACGAGGTCTATATCAACGGCGTTTTCATAGGCAGTACCGGCGATTTCCCCTCCAGGGAAAAGCCCCTCGATTACACCTTTTCCCTGCACCGGGAGCGGACCTATTATATTCCCCCCGGCCTGGTCCGCTTCGGCAGGGAGAACGTCATCGCGATTAAAGTCTTCTCCCACTTCGTTAATGGCATCAGGGACGATCCGAAGCTGTACCGGATGACGGACTGGACAGGGGTAACCCGCTATCGTGAATACACGCCCTCGTTCAACAACCTTAACCCGATCCTGCTTTCCATCATCCTCCTTGTCTTCCTGGTCATAGTCGTCAAGGGTAGCGGGAACAGGTATATCGGCATTTATGCCGCTCTTTTCATCGCCAGCGTTTTTATCATCAATCTCCTTCTTCTGGGGCTGCCGAAAATGGACAACAACCTGCTCCGGTTCAAGCTGTTTTTAGGCATATACGCCTTTGTCGATTACGCCCTGCTGCTGCTCATCCAGGAATTTTTCAATCTAAAAAGCCGCATTATGACGATTATTTTCACCGTGCTCCTGGCAGCTGTCTCGGTGCTGATCATCTGCGCGCCGACGACCAGATTCACCATATCCTATGGCGGGTCAATGTCGATCGTCCTGGTCATCATCTATATACTATACGCGGTCGGGGTGTTTATTACCGCACTATATCGCGACCCCAGGAGATACTGGTACCTCACCATCGTTGCGGTGTTCATCCTGGTATCGGTCTCGAACATGCTCTATATCCTGATCAGCGGTCAGATGTACCGGATGTCCTTTTCCTTCGCGCTACGCCTGCCGGCGATACTCCTCGGTGCTCTTTCCGTGTACCTCTTTGACCTGAAGAACATCAAGAAAGAGAGAGACTCCCTGGCCCTGGCGCTGATGAACAAGACCAAGCAGCTCCAGCGCGCCAGGAAGGATCTCGCCAGGACCGACGTGAAGCCGGAGCCGCGCGACATCATCCATGACCTGATCGAATACCTCGACAACAACTTCAACGAGACCTATGACCGGGTCAAGCTGGCGGAGCGCTTCGGCCTCAACGAGGACTACATGGGCCAGCTCTTCAAAAAAGTGACCAGCACCAACATCGCCAATTATATCAACATGAAGAGGATCGAGGCCGCGAAGCAGCTCCTCCAGGAGACCGACAGCAAGGTGATCGATATAGCCTTTCACGTGGGCTTCGATAACCTTACCTATTTTTACCGCCACTTTAAGAAGCATACCGGTTATTCGCCAATAGAATACAAGAGAATGATGCGTGACAGCCTGATCGGCCGGGACTTTTCAGCTGAGGATGAGGTTTATTAGGTTGATTTTATTTAGTAACTATTCAGTGGAGTCTCACATCCATTTGCATGTTTTTGCAATCAATTGTTTCTTGAAATTTAATGCAGTAATCATAGAAACTTAAATTTTATTTATCACAAGAAGGAATACCCCATGAAACGTATTGTTTTTTCCTTAATAATGCTTACCCTCGTCTCCTGCCAGAAGCCGGTCAACAGAGTGACCATGCCCCTGATGGGTACCGCCGTGAACCTGACCATGGTATGCGACATGAAAGAGGCCGGGCCCGCTGCCGGGGCCGCCTTTGGCGAGATCGAGCGCATCGAGAAGCTCATGAGCCCCGTCAGGCCCGAAAGCGATGTCTACCGGCTCAACCATGAAGGCGCCGCGGGCCCCGTGGCAGTGAGCAAGGAAACCTATGACCTGATTAAGAGGGCCGCTGAGATATCCGGTGAAACAGACGGCTATTTTGACATCACCTTTGCGGCCCTTGAGCCGCTCTGGAACTACAAGGACAAAAACTTCATACCGCCTTCGTCCGGGATTGTGGCGTCGATGCTTCCCCTGGTCGGATCGCGGAACATTATTATGCAGCCTGACCGGATGAGCGTCTCCTTTGCCAGGCCCGGAATGAAAGTAGGTCTCGGGGCCATTGCCAAGGGATACGCGGTGAAGAAGGGGGTCGAGGCGCTGAAGAAGAATGGCATACGGGCCGGCATTGTTGATGCCGGCGGCGATCTGCAGGTCTTCGGCAAAAAGTTCTTGAGCCCCTGGGTGACAGGCCTGCGGCACCCGCGTAAGGAATCGATTCTCCTCACCATCGAGCTGAATGACATGGACGCCATTGCCACGAGCGGCGACTACGAGCGCTTCATAATGCGCAACAGCGTACGGTATCACCATATTATCGATCCCCATACCGGGTTCCCCGCAAAGGGACTTATCTCGGTATCGGTGATATCCAGGAGCGCGGTGCTTTCCGATGCTTTTGCAACGGCCATTTTCGTGATGGGTCTTGACAAAGCACGGGAATTTTTACAGCGCCACGGCGAGATCGACGTGATCCTGATCGATGAAAAGGTCAACCTCTATGTTTCAAGGCGCCTCAGTGAGAGAATAACTCTGCTCGAGAAGAAGAAGATGGAGTGGCTGTAAATTACGGCGGCGTAAAGCCGTCGACAGGCATATAACGCAAGTCGGGTGCGCTATTCGTTTTACCGGCCCGATAATCCTCCCATATAACAAGGGCGTTATTGCCATCATTGTAGGGCGCCACAAGCGGTAAGGGTGGCAGTGTATCGTAATGGTTGAATATGATTGAGACGCCGTTCCAGTCTGCAGTTCCCGAATCCGCCGCATTCCATGCCGCGATGAGCGCTCCGGTTACGGCATTTACCTTAAGTCCGAACACTCCCTGTCCTGTGCTGATGTAGGGCTGGGCATAGAACCGGTCGTCATACCAGAGTATTATGGCCGTGGCCGGAGCAGCATTGGTATCATAGTATATCTTCGGTCGGTGTGCCGTGCCGGTGGCGGTAAGGGGTGCATGGGTCCACACGTTCACTGGTGTAAGGATGTCGCCGTGCCACCGTGCGGCGTACATGTTGTTGCCGGTATTATTGGCCGCCACGATAACATCATCGGCCGCTGGTATATACTCCATCACTTCTTCGGATGTGGCCATTAGCGCGATTTCTATACCGTTGACTGTCCAGTGGAGTACAAAGGTGGTCGGGGTAAGGGTAATCCTCTGCGCCCGCAGGGAGTTGGTGGCCAGTTTGTAAAGTATTACTGCTCCCCCTGCGCTGTCGCTCTGAACGTCGAGGAGAGTCTCCACAGAGGCGTTCTGCGTATCGATCTCGAAGGGACCGGCGGTGGTGGCGCCCGTCAGGTTGACGAGTTCCGCATAAATCTGCTGTGTTGCGGTAAGACGGTATACAACAAACGCGTTTCCATTGCCGTCAGGAATAGCCTTTGGGTTGTTTGACGCCGCTTGAATGGTGAAGGGCGCCACCAGTTGGACCGGGGGAGTTCCCTCCATGGTTATTACCCGTCCCATAACAGCGCCTCCTGACGCGTAAACAAAGAGGACACCGGGGCAATGGAATATAGCGTAATATATAGTATTCCCGAAACCTGCGCCGACGGCAAGGGTCAGGGTATTGATGGCAACTGCGGTAACAACCGCATACTGACCCGTGGCCGGATTGTATGCTATGTCGCCTTCCTGCACTCCGAGAACGATAAAATTATTGGCTGCGTCGACTATGGAGTTGCCGGCGCTTCCGGCATCGCATCTTCCCGTGGCAAGGGTGGCGTACCGGTAGCGGTTGACGGTGTAATTCTCATTGTCCCCCATGATATTTGAATCAAGTCCCAGGGCGTGATTGTATGTCGCCGAGGTTACCACCGCGGAGGTGGAGTCAGTGGTGTTGACAACCACGTCTCCATTGACAACCGGCAAGGGCGCAACAGCAGAAAGGAATGTGCTGTCGTTGTCAAGCAGTGGATTTGTCGGGAGTAAATCCGCCTGGCCTGTGGGGCCGGTGTAGTCGTAAATGGTGAAGGGCGTGCCGGAGGTGATGCCCATGCCCCAGTTTGCGGTAAAGTCGTAGAAGGTGCCGAACTGGTCCAGATCTGCATTATGGTCAATGCAGTACATGTCATATATTGAATAACCGTCTCCAATAGTAAAATTTATATTAGGCGGATTATGAATAGTCAGGTGAATATCTGACAGAACAGCATCGATAAAAGAAAGTATGCCATCCGTCGTGTTTACAATTCTGTCGTTGATACTGGCATCAGGGCCGAATCCCCCCGCAGCCCACCATTTTGTTATATCCCAGAGTTCGGTCGTGTCGGTTACGTCTGCTGTCCCGGAATCAAATACTGCAATGGGGGTTTGCGGCGTGACCGCCAATAGCCTGCCGTAACTGCCGCCGCTCTCAATGATGTCTCCTGCATTGAGGGTCCATAATATGGGCGGAGTATAACCGCCAGGATGAGGAGTATATACATGGGCGGCGGTGGGCCAAGAACCGCTCACGTAATCGGTTACCGTGGCGATAGGATTCGTCGTACTGATTTCATGGTCCTCAGCGGTGACACCCACATTGTCAGCCGCGCTCCCGATATAGTATGTGTCACCTGCTGCAATGATGTTGGCGTTCTGCCCGAGCATAAAAATAAAGTCCTGGGCCACTGTGTTGTTGTCAATGGTGGTGCCGTCATGGTTGGCCTGGTCCATGATGATGTCGCCATCGATTAATCCGTTCAGGGCAATTTGATCGTCGAAGAAGGGGTTGTTCAGACCCAGGGAGCCCATCTCCGTGGTCCCGCTCGTGACAGTCGCGGTGATGCCGTTATAGACCGGCACCGCGGACACGTTTGATATGGCGCCGGCCGCTACCGTGAGACCGTTGTCAGTAGATACATAGCCCCATGATGAAGTGCCATTGTTGGCAAATCGTTTCGCATATGTAGTACCTCCACTTGTTGCAATAACAATGACGCCATTCACTCCATCCTCAGCTGCGGACTGGAAGGCGTAATTGGCATTGCCGTTAAAGAGAACATGCGGGCTTCCCGCATTCCATCCTGCGGCAAGGGCAGAGTCGTAAACCTGGCCATTGATGTTATTCCAGGTGCCCAGGTTGCTTGTCCAGAAGAGGAAGAATCCGGTCGGGTTCCCATTGACCGGGTTATAGGTCAGCTTATTCGCCGTATGCTGGCTCCCTGTTCCACCGCCGTCGTCGATGATCACCATGCCGGCGTCGCTGCTTTCTGTGTTGAACTGCAGCGCCGTGGCGGGGTAGTCCTGCGGCATGGTCTGGTTGAACTGGTAATCCTCGCACCTGATCTTGAACCAGTAGCGGTGGTTTGCAGTCAGTGTCGGCCCGAGAGTGACAGCATGGTAATCGGAGAATTCGCCCCAGGTTGCAGCTCCGGGAATTGCCGTGGTGATGTCATCCCCCAATCCGTAATAGACGCGGTACCGGGTGGTTTCGTTATTGGTCCAGCTTATGAGCGCTTCATTTTGAGACAATGTGTTAAATTTTACATAATCCACCAGCGGAGAGCCGCCCAAATAGGTTGGCGCCCCTGCCACGGGGTCGAGGGGAGTCGCCGTTGTCGTGAAGCTCCACAGAGGGCCGCCGGCGCTCAGGGAATTGTTCGCCAGATCCTTTATACCGGTCGTGACACTAGCTGTATAGTTATTTGCAGCCGTGGATGCCGCAAGATTAACTGCCGGGGTCAGGATCGCCGTTGTGGTTGTTGCCGTATAAATGAAGGTGTATGTTGACGGGACGTAAAACCCTCCCGTATTGTCATAAAGATTGAATGTTGACATGTTTACGGTTGATGGATCGATGGTGGCCTTGTCGAAGGTTATCTCTATCCGCTGGGACGGTATCGCTGCCAGGCGCTGGGCGTTAGTTAGAAGAATGTTGATGGTACCGTTGGGAGGATTGTTCGTTCCGGCAGAAATGTTCGGCTGCGTGGTATCCGCTGTCGTGCCAGTGGTAAAGTTGAAGGTCACCGGATTGTTCAGGGGGATCCCTGTCAAATCCGTAATGCCGCCGGTCAGTGTCACCGCCACCGGGGTGTTGATCGGCAGCGGCGCTGTGAAGATGATGGTCATGATAGTGTTATCGGGTACATTGGTAGTCACAGTAAAATCGCCACCGAAAACCAGATCCGTGCCACCGGGGGCCGGGGGACCCGTGTGGACAAGTACCGTGGCTGCGGTCAGCGTGGTTGGATCGATTGCCATGCTGAAGACAACCGCGCAGCTGGTATTGACCGCCACATCGGTTGATCCGCTCGCGGGAATCACGTCCAATATTAACGGGTAGTAGTATCCGGGAGGATTGGAAATGGCGGATATGATGGCGTCTAATGGGAAAACCGTCGGCGCTTCTTTACACGCCGGGAGCATCAGCATAATGAAGCTGGTGATAATAATCATCCCGTGGCAGATGTAACGGGTCATTTTCCGCATAAAGGATTTTTTGATTGACCTTTTCAAGCTAAATGGATGTAACATAATAAATTATAAAAGAATCGCCGTCATTTGTCAAATTGTTTTACATACTATAACTATCTTTCAGAGTATAATATATGAAGATAATCAGGCATAGTATATGAAAAAATATATATTTTTGTTAATTATTGTCATTATCTCGCTGTCATCCCACGCCCGGGCGGCTATTACCTCCATTACTCTCACGGCTGCCCCTCCCACGACAATGTCCAATGGCCTTACATACTATTGTGCAGGCCGCCATACGACCGGTGACTATACCTTCCGGATCCAGGCCACTGACCTTTTAGCGACAGGGAAAGCCTACTGGAGCAACGCGGTCCAGCATACAATCGTTGTTGCTTTCCCCGGGGGAAGCAGTTTCTATGTTGATCTCAACAGCCCCGGCGCTGATGCCTTCGGCGGCACCGGCATCACCGTGCTATCCGCAACGGACAACTCCGGGGGCATTTACACCACCATCGACTACACGGTAGTCGTACGGTTCAACTGGAATGCCCCGCCTGTCGCCGCGGGTGCCAACAATGTCACTGCCACGGTGACTGCAAACAATGGCGCCACAACGAACAACAATATTCGTACTTTTAATTTTGGTGTTGTTTCTCAGATAGCAGTGCTAAACTATGCGCAAACGGGAGACGCCGCAGACGGGTATGTCAACCCGTGGCATGACGCCTTCAACGTCACCGGCCGGATCGTGTATTATATTCTCGGCCAGATGATTACCACACAGGTTCCAGCAGCTGAGATAACAGCCCTGACTCTGTATAGAAATGCCGTCGCTTCAGGGATCGGCAATACCGGGGCAACCAACGACTTCCTGTATGCGATCACACCTGAGTATTTTTCCTTTGGGCAGCCCACGGCCGCTACTGTCGTGACCGGGGCCTACGTGTGGTCCGTCACGGCAACCATGGATACGGCCGGCGGGCCGGAACCCGCCAGCGGCGGCACCCTGGGACTGACTGTAGGCATGGTGAGGGTGAATGCCGGCGGACTCACCTTTGTCAATGGGGGCGGTATCAATACCCCGCCTTACAACGTGCGGAGCGTGAACGTCCCCGGCACACAACTCCGTCTTGCTATCATGGGAGCGATGCTCGGCACTGTCATGTTTTCGATTACAGACACCGTCAATACATACAACCTGCAAATTGTCAACCTGGCCGCTGTGGGGACCGTCCTGGTAGCTCCCTATCCGGCGGTTGGAGCAGGCGGGAATACTCTTTTTAACTATACCGTACAGTCCGTTACGGGCGGCGCCTACGGCAATACCAACCCGGCTAATGGGCAGAACTCGGCGGCGCGGATACTGAATTCGACCGGCTATTCCTGCCGCTGGGAAAATGCTCACTGGCCCGGTTACGGCGGTGTTCCCTTTACTCCCCAGCTGGGTTCGATTCCGCCACCGTCAACGGCGACAGGTTTCACCCTGCAATGGACGCCTCTTTCAACGATTGCTCCAAACTTTGACGCTGATTTTTACACGTACCGGGTATATTACAGAAGATTGGGCGACCCAACCTGGCGGATGCTTGACAGGTCCAACACGCCAGCGCTCGGGGTGATAACTACCGGTACCATTGACGTGGGGGGTGCGACCAATCCATTGGAGCCGCTGACGGCCTATGAATACCAGGTGTCGGCCATTGACGTGTTCGGCAATGAAGTCCCTGGCGTCAACCGGATCACCGGGAATGTGACGACATCGGCTGTTACCGTTGAGGCAACGATCTCTGATGGTATATCCACCTATCACAATACAGCATTTGCAAACGCCGATCCGGCGTCACATAGTGTGCGAAAAACAGCCATCAAGGTGTCAGTGTACCTTGTTACAACGGGAGCAGTTCCGGAGAAGGTTAATATTATTATAGCCAGTAATGATTCTGATATGGGTCCCGGGGCGCCTCAATATGGAGTTACCAGCACCAATGACGATATCATGAGTCTCGCCAGCGGCGTGGGGCGGTGGTCCATACCCTGCGTGAAGGTCACCGCTAATACTTACCAGGCCCTGATTCCGAGCACGCATAGACTCATGAAGTTGAATGCGAACATCAGGTTTATCGTGGAATCCGTCATAGGTGGGGTCTCTACCTACTATGACCACACGCCTGATCCTGGTCCTCCGGGCGTCTGGAATCTGGACGAATGGCGCTTCCGCGTCGCCAAGAAGACTCTCTTTTTCCCCTGGCCCACCAGGGCGTTAAATAACGTGCTGACCAGCGCCATCCCCTGCTGTTTCCCGGCATATTTCCTGACAGTTGATTCCCTGGTGACTATCAAGGTGTACGATATCAAGGGGAGGGTGATTAACATACTTGCCGACAGGATGTACCGCCCCGGCGGTCAGAACATCAAGGACGCGGGGTGGTGCGGGGTGAACAAGGACAACCGCCGTGTTGGACCGGGCCTGTATTATATCCACATCAAGGCGGTCACCTTTGGTAGCAAGGTCACCCTGGACAAGATGCTGAAGGTCGTCGTGGCGCATTAGCCTGCAGATCCCTGAGGGATTTTTTATAATTAACTGATATCACTTTTAATCACCCCGCGGGGTACTGGGTATCATCAGGAGTCGGTAAAATGAAAAAACGCCTTTTTATCATAGACGGTCACGCCCTCTGCTACCGGGCCTATTACGCCTTCATCCGCAGCCCCCTGTTGAACAGCGACGGCCAGAATACCTCGGCCATCTTCGGTTTCGCCCGGATGCTCCTCAGGCTCATAACCGATCAGAAGCCGGACTACCTGGTGGTGGCCTTTGACCCGCCGAAGAAATCGTTCCGCTTTGCCATGTACCCGCAGTACAAAGCGAACCGCCAGAAGATGCCGGACGATCTCCGATCCCAGATCGAGGAGATTAAGAAGATGATCGAGACTCTGGGTATCCCCCGCATTGAGGAGGCTGATTTTGAGGCCGACGATGTGCTGGGCACCATTGCGAAGAAGTACGCTTCGGACGAGGTGGAGGTAATGCTGGTCACCGGCGACAAGGATGCTTATCAGCTGGTAAGCGACAACGTGAAGATCTACGCCAACAAGAAGGGCATATCGGAATATGACCTGTACGGGGCCAGAGAGGTCGAGGAGATGCTGGGAGTCCGCCCGGAGCAGGTCATCGACTACATGGCCCTCACTGGCGACACTTCGGACAACGTTCCTGGGGTGAAGGGCATCGGCGAGAAAACAGCCCAGAAGCTGATCGCAGTTTATGGCAACCTGGACGGCTTGTACGAACGCATCGACGATGTCACCGGGAAGCAGAAAGAGACGCTGATCCGGGAAAAGGATATGGCGTACCTGAGCCGCGACCTGGTTACGGTGCGGACGGACCTTCCCATTAATCATGATATATCGGAGTTCGGCTTTTCCGGCATAAGCCGGGACGCGGCGGTGCCCTATTTCAAAAAGATGGAGATGGCTTCCGTCATCAAGGATTTCTTCGGCAACGACGAGGGAAAAGCAGCTGCCGCGACGCAAAGAAAAGTAAAGGAAGAAAAAGAGCATAAGCAGTACCGCGTCATAAAAACCGAGGACGAGATCGTGGAGATGATCGGTCTGATACGCAAAGCCGGGGAGGTTTCCCTTGACACGGAAACTACGTCCCTGGCGCCTGTGGATGCGGAGCTGGTGGGCATGTCCTTTTCTATTAAAGAGCGGGAAGGGTGGTACCTGCAGCTTTTGTCCCGGGGCATGTTCAGCGAAAACTACATAGATCCGTCGCGATCCCTGTCCCTGCTGAAGCCGCTCCTGACAGACCCGAAGGTGAAGAAGATAGGCCAGAACATCAAGTACGACTTGCTGGTGCTCCTGAATTACGGCATCGAGCTGGCCGGCATCGCCTTCGACACCATGGTGGCGTCGTACCTGCTCTCGCCCAACGAGCGCCGCCACAACCTGGATGACCTCGCGGAAAAATATCTGAACTACAAGACCATAACCTTCAAGGAACTGGTGGGAACGGGCAAGAGCGCGGTCCCGGTCGAGGAAGTACCGCTGGACAAAATATCTGAATACGCCATCGAGGACGCTGATGTCACGTATCGCCTCTATAACATTTTCAGGGAAAAAATCGATGATGATGATCTGCTAAAGCTCTTCAACGATATCGAAATGCCCCTGGTGCCGGTGCTGGCCGATATGGAGCGGGCAGGGGTAAAGATCGATACCGGGTATTTCAGGAAGCTGGAAGTGAAGAACCGGGAAATGCTGAAAGAGGTGGAGGCAAAGATATATGACGCCGCTGAACAAGTTTTTAACATTAATTCCACGCGGGAGCTCTCCCATGTCCTCTTTGATAAGCTGAGGCTGAAACCCCAGCGGAAAACCAAGACAGGTCTCAGTACTGACATCAAGGTGCTGGAGTCATTGCAGGGGAGCCACCCGATCATCGACCACCTCATCTCGTACCGGACCCTGTCCAAGCTCAAGAACACCTATATCGACGCTCTGCCGAAGCTGATATCGCCGAAGACCGGGAGGATCCACACCTCCTACAACCAGACCGTGGTGGCGACGGGAAGGCTTTCTTCATCGGACCCGAACCTACAGAACATCCCGGTGCGGGACGAGATGGGAAAGAGCATCCGCCGCGGCTTCGTGCCGGAAAAGGGCCGCCTTCTCATGTCTGCTGACTATTCCCAGATCGAGCTCCGCGTCGCGGCACACCTGTCTGGCGACGCGAACATGATCCGCGCTTTCAATGACGGGATTGACATCCACGCCATGACCGCGTCGTCGGTGTTCGGCGTTCCCATCGACGGGGTTACGCCGGACATGCGGCGCCAGGCCAAGGTCATCAACTTCGCCACCATCTACGGTGTGTCGCCCTTCGGCCTGTCGCAGCAGGCCGAGATCGGCATGAAGGAGGCGGCCGAGTTCATCCGCATCTATTTCGAGACATACCCCGGCTTCAAGAAGTTCATCGATGAGACCATCGAGTTCGCCCGCGCCAACGGCTACGTGAAGACCATGCTCGGCAGGAAGCGCGGCATCGACGAGATCGATTCTGACACGTCGTTCCGCCGCGAGGGCGCCGAGCGCATAGCCATCAACACCCCGATCCAGGGAACATCCGCGGACATGATCAAGATCGCCATGATCAGTATAAGCGACGACATTAAAAGGAACAAGATGAAGACACAGATGATCATGCAGGTGCACGATGAGCTCGTCTTCGAGGTGCCTGAGGACGAGATGGATGCTGCTAAAAAGATGGTGGTGGACCGGATGGAGCACGCCCTGGACCTCACCGTGCCGGTCAAGGTCGATGTCGGCACCGGGAAGAGCTGGGAGGAGGCGCATTGAGGGAACGAACCAGGTCTGCAGGTTGGTGCTATATTTCATTATGATGCTGATTTAAACGCAGTTGTTGATATGTTCTCCAATACTGGGTGGATATCCCCAAAATAATCGCCAGCATATGATGTTATCGATCATCTCTTTTATGAGGACATAATTTTTATAACGATTGTTATCGGTCATATCTTTATCATGTATTTTCCCGAGAAATTTTTTAATTGCATAAGCAATAATCAAAGAAACCGACATTTTGAGGAATTTCCTCAAGTCCAGCAAATATTCATAATCATCTTCTCTGACCTTCAGATGAAATGTGTTCCAGTCTGATTGAATTTTTCTTGCTTGATACCTGACCAGTGTGCCAAAATTTCCGGGTTCAGGGATGTCATCCATTACCATTTTTATCAGCATGATAAACATTGCAGAGCGTGATATGCCTAATGATTGAGCTGTCCGTGTTATTTTTTCCAGGTTATTTGTCGAAATGTTCACTGTTGTTTCCATTGTTGATAATCCTTGACCCTCAATTTGATCTGATTTTCATGATATACGAATAGGATGTTCAAAAATTAAAAAAAATGGATTGTTTGTTGATTATTTAAATACATTATTGTATATTTACAAGGTTTGTGAAAAATGAAATTATCAATTAACATTCTCAATATTGTTCAAGTTTCAGTGCTGTCATTAATGATCGCCCTGACCGGTTGCGGTAAAAAAAGTGATAATTCACCGCTTCCTCTACTCCCCTTTCATTCTCCGCAATGTCCCGAGCTCACTCTCCCGGCAGGTGCAACCCTGATGGACAGCGGATCTGTGTGGAACGAGGGGCAGTGGCAGTGCTACTATCTTCTCAAACTGGAATATGACGGGAATGAGCCATCTTATGCCATGTGGATACCTCCATTGGACGGTGGAGTACAACCGGTTGTGGTCATGACCCGGCCCTATGACTATATCCGATGGAACGGCGACTCGGTCCCCCCGTTTACGGCTGTGACCTCCAATGCAGGGTATGTTCAGCAGGCGTATCTGTTTTTGTTTAATGGTTATGGTGTGCTCAATGTGTTCGAGCGGTATTATGCCGGAGGCAGTATTCAGAACGACGTGGATGATACGGTCGCGGGACTGCGGTTCCTCGCTGAATCCGGCCTTGCCGACGCGACAAAGATCGGTATATGGGGCGGGTCCTGGGGCGGATTCGAGGCCCTCTATGGCGCGGCCTATGCGGCAGATGGAGGGGGTGCTGTTCCTCTCGCGGGGGTCGCCTTTTTCCCTGTGAGCGATTTCGCAGATGAGGTTGATTATATTGAGAATCCTGCCGGCATTATTCCAAATAATATTCCGGATATTACCGACGCAATGAAAAGAACAACATATGAAACATTTTTCGAGCCGTACCTGGACCGCATCAAGGCGGCATCCGGATGGGAAAACTGGGACGGCGCGGCCCTGCTGGCTAAGCTGACAACGGACTTCATGGTGGTCCATGACGAATGGGACACACTGGTCCCCTTTGAGCAGAGCACATATCTTTCTGATAACTCTCCTCTCATAACACCGCTATACTTTTACCAGGAGACTCCAAGGGACTTGAATGTAATTCCTTATGGGTGGGGTCACGGAGAACTGCGGGAATACAGCCTGGACGAAACCCCGCCGCCGGCGGAGGGCATAACCTTCGGAATATCCAATACCCTGGCAAGCGCGTACCTGTTCACGCGGCTCAGGCCTTCCAATTATAGTTTTAGGCTTATAGGGTATGACGCAACAGCCCTGAACGACTTTATAGGCTATATTCGTGATTATAAATGTGTGCATAGCCGGGAAAGCATGATGTGGGCGGCGGAATTGCTCAGTGATTGCACAGATAGCGAGATGTTAATGATGGAAATGAATACAAGCACGATGCTCCCCGGAGCAGATGTCATCGCTCAAGCCTTCAGCGATGCGAACTGGGGCAGTACAACGTACGGAACTGCATCAAGCGTGCGCACCGCCCTTTCCGGGGGGCTTCCCGCCTGTCCGTAAACCCTCTCATGATGACTGTTACGCCATTGAATCAGCCTCGATCTCCGTTTCGTATCCGGCGTCTTCTATGGCGTGCTGAATGTCCTCGATCGTGAGGGATGATTCGTCGAATTCCACCGTCACCTTTTTCGTGACCGGGTCCGCAACGACCTTTTCAATGCCGTCAAGCTCATTGACGGCATTTTCGATGGTCATCTTACAGTGGCCGCAGCTCATGTCGGGGGCGGTCAGTTCTTTTATTACGATCATGTATAACTCCTTTTGTTGATCAATTATACTTATTTTCCCGGGGATTATCCACCGCCGGGGGAAAAAATAATGAATTACCGCCGCAAATGACGCGGCGGTTGGGATGTTTATTATATGTAAATATTCACAGGGTGAAGAATCCCTGCCGGATTATTTTTTCAGAAACTCCGTTACCTTCTTCACGATATTCTCCTTTGTGAAGCCGAATTGTTCAGCGAGCACCTTGGCAGGCGCTGATATGCCGAAGCTTTCCATGGTGATATAGAGCGCATGGGGCCCGGCGTATTTATCCCAACCCATCCGTATGCCCGCTTCCACGACCGCCTTTGGAGTGCCGTGGGATATGACTTCCATGCGGTACGATTCCGGCTGTTCGTCGAAAAGCTCCCAGCAGGGGAAGGATACGACACGGGCCTTTATCCCTTTTGATGCGAGCTCTTCCGCGGCGGCCATTGAAATGTGGACTTCAGATCCTGACGCGAGGATCACGATGTCCGGCTTCCCGGTGGTGTCCTTAACGATATAAGCGCCCTTGTGGAGGTTCTCTGCTCCGCGGCTCTGTTCCCGCGCGATAATCGGCAGGTCCTGGCGTGTGAGGGAAAGCATGGTGGGGCCCTTCTCGCGCTCGATAGCCGCCAGCCACGCTTCTTTTGTTTCTTCGGCGTCGGCGGGCCGTATCACGTTCAGGTTGGGGATGGCCCGTGCCGAGGCCACGTGCTCCACCGGCTGGTGTGTGGGGCCGTCCTCGCCCACAAAGAACGAGTCATGGGTAAAGACATATATGGTATGGAGCCCACCCAGAGCAGCAAGGCGCACCGGGGGCCGCATGTAATCAAGGAAGGCGAGGAACGTGGCCGAGTAGGGGATAATGCCGCCGTAGTAGGCCATGCCGTTCTGGATCGATCCCATGGCATGCTCGCGGATCCCGAAGTGGATGTTCCTCCCGATCTTACCCTTTCCGGATTCGCTGAAGCCCTTCACGAAAGACTTGTTGCTGGGGCCGAGGTCCGCGGATCCACCGACAAGGTTCGGCAGTTCCTTGAAGAGAGACTCCAGTATCTTTCCGCTCGCGGAGCGCGTTGCCACGGCCTTGGACGGGTCAAAGGCGGGAAGCTTTTTTCGGAGCCCGCTTATGTCCGGGACGCTGAAAAGGGCGTTCCACCGGGTGAGCCTCTCGCCGGAGAAGGACGTCTTGAACTGCTTCTTCCACGCGTTGTGCACTCTCTTTAATTTCTTCTTGCGCTCGCCGAATATGTCATACACCTGCTGGGGAACACAGAAGGATTCATCCGGCGAGCAGCCGATGTTCTTTTTCGATGCCGCCACCTCGTCAACCCCCAGTGGCGCGCCGTGGGAGTCCTCGGAGCCTTCCAGTTTCGGACTCCCCTTTGCGATCCTGGTCTTCGTGATGATCAGCGATGGCCGGTCCAGGTTTTTCTGCGCTTTCTTCACAGCCTTCTCGATTTGTCCGTAATCGTGGCCGTCTATTTTCTGCACGTGCCATCCGTACGCCGCGAAGCGTTTCGCGACGTCCTCGGAAAATGCAAGGCTGGTCGGCCCCTCGATGGAGATGTCGTTGGAATCGTAGATGTATATCAGCTTCCCGATTCCCCAGTGGCCGGCCAGGGACGCAGCCTCGGAGGAAATGCCCTCCATCATGTCGCCGTCGCTGACGAGGGCGTAAATGTAGTGGTCGATGACGGCGCTTTCCGCGCTGTTGAACTCCGCGGCGAGGATGTCCCGCGCCACAGCCATACCGATGCCGTTGGCGAAGCCCTGGCCCAGCGGACCGGTCGTGGTTTCCACCCCGGGGGTGACAGTGTGCTCCGGGTGTCCCGGTGTCTTACTGTGGAGCTGGCGGAAGCTGCGGATGTCATCAAGGGTCAGGTCATACCCGCTCATGTGCAGCGCCGAGTAGAGGAGCATGGACCCGTGGCCCGCGGAAAGGACGAAGCGGTCGCGGTTTGCCCAGGCGGGATCTGCCGGGTTGTGCTTCAGTATCTTTGCCCAGAGCACGGCGGCGATATCGGCGCACCCCATGGGCATACCCGGGTGGCCGGAATTGGCTTTTTGAACAGCATCCATGGAGAGGGTGCGTATAGAAGTCGCGATCAGCTTGAGGTCGTCATTGGTAATGGCCATTGGTCAGTCCTTACATTAAAAATCTAGACGGCAGAAAATCAGGATTGTCGTCGGTTCGAGAGGGAGACAATGAAGCATTAATATTTTTTTATGTCGCCAAATGCAAGTATTTTTTATACCCGCCCATGATCGCTATGCCCCAGTTCAAGATCGAGGTGTAACGGCAGTATTAATCTTGACGTACCGGGCGGGGTGCTATCAACCTGACATGATAAAAAAGTTCATGGAGAAAAGCATGTTGCCAATAGTAGATTACGGCGGGATTGCCATCGTAATACCGAAAGTCGCAGCGGTGGGTAATATCATTGAAGACAGCGGCAAATTCGGCTTCGAGGTGTATCTTTCTGGAATGAATGAACCCCTTATTATAGGATTCGACACTTCAAAGGAAGCCGCCGAGTCCAGAAGCGAATTGATTGCGATTATCGCCCAGTTCCATTATACGCGCGAGCTGGGTCCGGATTATGATGTCGAGGAGATGGCTGAAGAAGACCTTCGGGAAATAGATGACGCGGAGGAGAGCGAGAAGCACTAACGTTCGCCCGGCAGGTTTCAGCTTTAAATATATTTTCATGGAAAAGACCGATGATACGGAATGATAAAGAACTATTGATGCGCGGCACTGAAGAGATACTGCCTCGTGAGGAGTTTGAGAAAAAGCTGGAGCGCTCCGAGCGCGAGAACAAGCCCCTGATAATCAAGGCCGGCTTTGACCCCACCGCGCCGGACATACACCTGGGACACGCTGTGCTGCTGCGGAAGATGAAGCACTTCCAGGACATGGGCCACACGGTCGTGTTCCTCGTCGGTGATTTCACCGGTATGATCGGCGATCCCTCTGGCCGGTCAGTGACGCGGAAGCCCCTAACCCGGGAACAGGTGATGGAAAACGCCGAGACCTACAAGCGCCAGGTCTTCAAGATACTGGATAAAGAGAAGACGAAAATCGTGTTTAACTCGGAATGGTGCGTTCCGATGACCTTCAACGATGTGCTGGGGCTCACCGCCAAGTACAATGTCGCGCGGATGCTCGAGCGGGATGATTTCGACAAGCGTTACAAGGGCGGTGTGCCCATCACCATACTGGAATTCATGTACCCCCTGGTGCAGGGATACGATTCCGTGATGCTGAAGGCGGATGTCGAGCTGGGCGGCTCTGACCAGAAGTTCAATCTCCTGGTGGGACGCGACCTCCAGCGCGAGTACGGCCAGGAGCCGCAGGTCATCATGACGGTGCCCCTCCTGGTGGGGCTCGACGGCGTACAGAAGATGAGCAAGTCCCTGAACAATTACATCGGTATCAACGAGCCGCCGAAGGACATTTTCGGCAAGGTCATGTCAATATCCGACGAACTCATGTTCCTCTATTATGAGCTGATAACCGACATTCCCCGCGACGAAATTGCGAAGTTCCGGGAGGGGGTCCAAAACGGGACCATCCATCCCCGGGACGTGAAGGTAAACCTGGCGAAAAATATATGCGCCCAGTTCTATGACGCTGATACGGCGGAACATGCGGCGGCCGAGTTCGACCGGGTCTTCGCCAACAAGGAGCTTCCCGATGATGTTCCCGAATACCGGGTGCCCGACAGTGAAAAAACCGGCGGCAGCATATGGATTGTCAAGCTTATGGTCCTTGCCGGCACCGCGGCGACCAACGGCGAGGCGCGCCGGCTCATCAAGGGGGGCGGTGTGACCTTCGGGGGTGAAAAGGTGGCCGCCGAGGATTATGAGCTGCCCTTTCCGTCTGATGGGATCCTCAAGGTGGGCAAGCGAAAATTCGTCAGGATCATCGGCTGAGGCTTTTTTTAACAACAGGCTGGATTCCCGCTTGCGCGGGATTGACATAGTGAATAGTATTGTCATATATATTTTTTTTATATTTTATCATTAATTCGTAACTCCTGCGGGTAATGCATGTCACAATCAGATAGTGAAGATATTCAAATCATAGATAGGGTCCTGGCCGGTGACGTTGATGCCTTTTCAGGCATTATCGAAAAGTACAAGGACAAGACCTTTAACTACGTTTATTCTCAGGTAAAAGATTATGACGAGGCCCTGGACATCTCGCAGGAGATATTTATCATGACTATCGAGGCGTTACGCTCGTTCAGGCGGGAGTCTAAGTTCTCGACCTGGTTTTACAGCATAATGGTCAATTACTGCAAGAATTACCGGAAGAAGAACAGCAGGTACAACCTGGTTTCCATAAACAGTTCCCGGGGCGACGATGAATACGACCTTCAGCTGCCCGATGAGAGGGAAAACCCGGAACAGGAAGTCATCCTGAATGACTCCCTCAGGATCGTCCGGGAGGAGATCGGCACGCTCCCTGACGACTATCGTGAAATTCTGGTCCTGCGCGATATTGAAGGGCTTTCATATAACGAAATCGCTGAAATTCTTGGAATATCATTGTCCAATGTGAAGGTGCGGATTCACAGGGGAAGGGAATTTTTAAAAAACAGATTACTGGCAAGGGGATTGATATGAGCGGCAATCACATTCCATTTGACAAGCTGTCCGACCTCTATGATGATGAGATCTCCTCAAGGGAGGAAACGGCGTTGCTGATGAGCCATATCGAGTCGTGCAGGGCTTGCGCCCTTGAGTATAAACGGCTCGGAAAAACCCTGCATCTCTGCCGGGATGTAGCCGGCATCTCTTTTTCCCTGGAAAACCTGTCACTGCAAACAATAAGCAAGATAAAATCGTCGAAGAAAAAAAGACTCTACCTGAGATCGATGCCGGCCATGGCGGCCTCCATCCTGGTCATTGCGGGCATCGGCCTGTTCAACGCCGGCATCATCGGCGTTCATGACCGGGGTGACATCGCCGCTAACGGGTCACGGCGCTCCTACAGCGAATCGGAGCAGGTCATAGAGATCATCCGCAGCCACAAGGCCTCCATTGCCCAGGTAACGGACGAATACGTGGAAGGCACCGTGCCGGTATCTTCCTTCAACAAGCTTCAAAAACAGCTGGGGTCAAGGAAGGTCGCCTACATGCTGGTTGAGGATGCCCGCGAGGACACGAACGCCGCATGGAGCAACCCGATTGAAAATGTGGGCCTTGAGGAAGGACCGGTCTTCTCGGAAGTGAAACCGGACGGCAGCATCGCCCGCTCCGGCAAGAGGTATGTACGGTTCCGCGTTTTCAGATAATACCGCTGGTTTGTCCCCCCCCCCAATCCCCCGAAGGGGGGTTGATTGATCAAAAGTTATTGAAGTCCCCCTCCGGGGGATTGGGGGGCTTTAGAGTAGCCCCATTCCCGCCTGAAGATAATCCCCGGTAGTTGTAATGTATCCGCCGCAGACTCCCTGTGAACTGTAGAGGGATGAGGTGTGACTCATCTCGTCGTAATCCGCCTGGGCGTCTTCAATGTGAATGATGTGAAAACCGCGGTCTGACGCGTCCCGGGCGGTTGTTTCAACACACTGGCTGGTTGAAAGACCGGTGAAGGCAAGGGTTGTTATCCCTTTCTCCCTGAGGATTGCGTCGATGCGGGTCCCGGTAAAGGGGCTGAAGGCGGTTTTATTGATGACGGTTTCCGATGCGAGCGGCCGTATCTCATCGATGATATCGGCGCAGGGGTCGCTTTCCAGCGGGTACACGTTATCGTATCCGGCGCGTCTCCCCTTGATGTAGGTCTCCCTGAAAAAATGGTGCAGGTCTTTCCGCTCCGGATCACTCCCGCAGAGGCGCAGGAACACGACGGGCATTGTTTTTTTCCGGTATGTTTCAACCAGGCGCCTTAGGTTGGGAACAACGATATTCTCGCAGCGCCTGATTATGTAATCGAGGCATCCCGGCTGGAGAGTGTTGAAATACTGGAAATAGGATGAATCCCGCCTGAGGTAATAGTTCTGCATATCAACGACGATCAATGCTGATGCGGCATTGTTCACTGTTCCGGTCCCTGACGGTATCTATTTTTTATGAAGGTGCTCTACGGCTGAGCGGAATTCATCGTAGAATTCTTTCAGCTCGTCGTTTTTACGCAGCGGCCTGAAATTCGGTTTTTTCCCGCTGCGGATCTCTTTCAGATATTTCGTCATGACATGTATGGGTCCCGAAATCTTGTGGGAAAAAAAGATAAACTGGAAGAATATAATGGCTGTCTGGACTAGCGTCATGATGATCAGTATGTAGAGCACTATGAGGCTGTTTTTCTTTATCTGTTCATGATTGTCGTTGATCTTGTTGGTGATCTTCAGGTTTTCCTTGAAGGCGGCATCGCATTTCCGCACAATGGGATTGTCGGGGTCCTGAAGCGCTGGTATGGCCATGAACATATCGAACATGCTGTCCTGGGTGTCGATGATGGCGTTGATGTTCTTGTTGTTCTCGTTAATAAGCTGGTTAGAGTTGCCCGCGAAATAGAGCAATATTGCGCAAATGGCCAGGGTGGTTATGAGGGGGAGTATGATGGCCCGGATCGATATCCTTAATTGAAATTTTTTATCAAGGACGTATTTTTTTCTTGTCAAAGCCATAATTAACCTCAATGTTTATGGATATGATGGTTGCCGGGGGAGCCTCGAGCCTTTTCCCCCAAAGCTTATATATAGAGGCACGCAGCCATATTAGTCAATGATTTTTGCGGCTGATTACTGGGCCGGAATCATTTTTTTATATTTTTGCCGCATATACCTTGTGCCGCCCGCGCCGGTGCAGTGCTCCCCACATCAACGCGGCCGGAAAGAAGGCAATACTATAACCAGGAAGCCAGGGCAATATGAATACCATCAGTATTTTCGTATCAATGGCCGCGTCCGCGATGATCTTGTTTTCCATCATCTTTGTTCTGGTCAAGGACTGGCAGGACCAGGTCATGCGGTACTTCGCGTTATTCTCCACCAGCGCCCTGGGCATCCTCTTCACCATGTTTCTGACCTACACGTTCCCTGAAGATTTTGACCTGACCCTCATGAACAAGATAACCCAGTTCTCAACGCTGATGACCTTCTGGAGTCTTTTCTGTATGTCCTTCGTCTTTCCGAAGACAGCCAAAAAATTTCCTTTCTGGATTACGTTTCTGATTCTGATACCCGCACTGACGATGGGGGTTTTAGTTCTCTTCACTGATTTTACCATCACGAAAGCTTATTTTAAGGATGGGAAATTTATCCGTGATTACAACAAGGAAATTCCCGGGTATACTATCTATGCAGCCTTGGCTTTCATATATGTTCTCCTGGCCCTTGGTGGCTACGTGCGCAAGTATATCATAACGAAAGAATATATTTACCGGCTTCAGATGCGCTATCTCTTCGTCGGCTCCACGGTATCCATCACGATCGCGTCGTTTTTTTCCATCATCATGCCGGCTTTCTTCGGCTACACTGAGCTCTATGTAATCGGCCCGTCGATCGCGTCGCTATTCACGGTCACCTCACTCTTTTATTCGATCATCGCCTATAACATGTCTGATATCAGGACAGTCGTGCACAAGACCGTTGTGTATACCGTCATCTCGATGGTGATTTCCCTCCCGATATTCGGGGTCCTCTGGGCATACAGCCGGAAGCTCTGGATACTGGGAGATATCCCCTATTACCTGGTCGCCGGTGTCGTGGTTGCAATTTTCATTCTTTTCTCGGTGTATATCCAGCCTTTCGTCGACCGTGTCTTCAAGCGGAAACAGTATGCCTTTGGTACTGTCGTCGATAATTTTATCCGGGACATCGCTGATGAGAAAAATCTTGCCGATATCGTCCAGCGGACCGTCGATACCCTCCGCGAGGGTCTGTCGCTCGGCCATGCCTTTTTCATCCTGCTCAATGACCAGACACGTAAATACGAGCTCTACTACTACAAGGGGGGACAGGAAAAGCCGCAGTTACCGCCGATCGAGAGGAACGCATCCATCATCCGCTGGTTCGTCCGTAATCAGGACATACTGCAGCTCTCACGGGTCTATACCGATGACAAGTCTTTCGCCGAGGTACGCGAGGAGATATCGTCATTTTTCAATGACAACGGGATACAGGTCATCCTTCCCATGTACCATGAGCGCCGGGTAGTGGGGCTCCTCTGCCTTGGTATGAAGGAAACCCTGGCCGGCTATCACACAGATGAGATCGACAAACTCAGGCAGTTTTATCTCAAGAGCAATGATTTCATATCAACGGCCCTTACCTACCAGAGGGCGATGCAGGAACAGATGGTGACGCGGACCATCGACATATCATCCCGGATCATCCACAATGCCGTCCCCCTGTCATTGCCCAATATAAACAATATCAAGTTCGGCGCCTTTATAATACCGAAGTACGCCCAGGGAGGAGATTATTTCGATTTCATCCGGCCCGGTGACCAGGGTGTCGGGATCGTTGCGACAGACATATCGGGTGTCGGCGTTAACAGCGCCCTCTATTCGGTGCTGCTCCGCTCTGCCTTTCATTCCAGCATACCCGATGCGCCGTCCACGTCGACGGTCGTTGGCAATATGAACAAAGTCCTGTGCGATTACGGAAAGGGCAAGGGCGAGCTGGTTACTGCCTATTACCTCTATTATGACATCAAGTCGATGCGACTCATGTATACCAACGCGGGCTATCCGGCGCTGGAGGTTTTCAGGATTGAAAAGAACAATTTTGACACCTTCGACACGGAGGGGATCCCGCTGGGGTATGATGAGAGCGCAACCTACGGTATCGGAAGGACCAACCTGGTACGGGGGGACATCGGCATCCTCTATTCCAAGACACTGACCACGTCAAAAAACCAGAAGGGCGATGAGTACGGCCTTCTCAGGCTCCGCAACACCATCATGGAGCTCAGGACGCGCAAAGCTTCCGATATCGCAGCGCAGATAAAAAGTTCATTCGAATCCTTCATGGGACTGTTGTCCCCCACGTCAGATGTGGTCGTCATCGTATTTAAGACCGTGTAACTCGCAGTATCCCGTTGAGACCCCACTGTCCCCCTGAGGGGGCATGTTTGAATTGCTGGTAATCAGTCATCGCGAGCGTAGCGAAGCGATCTTGTAGTTGAGGTACTTCATTCAATTCTTCTCATGCCCTTCCTGGATCGAGGATGTTAACAAAGGGTATTTAAAACAATTTTTCTGCATAAATAGCTAAAAATTTCCAGATCGATATTGACGTTAACGTTTATTTTGTATAAAATATAGGTAATATAATTGGTTAATCTAATCAGCCTGTTCAATACATGCAATAATTACAATTGATATCAGTTACTGTTCTAATCGTTGTCTTCGCCTGCGCTGACGACAGGAAACAGTCTGATTAGACGCTAATAGTGATAGTATACAAGACCAGACAGAGAGTTGTTGTGCGGGAGGCTGAAATGAGCAATAAGGGAACCCAGATAAATCGGGCGTATATCGGCGAGGGAGATGAAGTATTTCTAGCCAATTCAGTTTTCGGCGAGGATTGCTGTCATGAGCTCAAGGAAATTGATAAGCATGAAATTATAGTTAAAATATGCGAAATCCTCGGACCAAATCCTTCCAATCTGCAGCTCGCCGAGGAAATACTTGACCAGGTAAAATTTGAAATTGCGCGGTTCGTCATTCACCATGAGTATTGCCGTTGCAACAGCGTGCGCTCACAGCTGCTGTTGTGGCTTGACGGCAAGATCAATCCCGATAACGCCAAAAAGCTGTCATCTTTCATGGATAAGTATCTGAAGTAACGGAAGCACGCAAATCGGTGAAGCCGACCATGCCCCCTGCCGAGGGGGCATTTTCATTGCCGTCACCGATAACTATTTATAGCAGGACATTGCCGTGAATAACCGGTCCCTTCTTATCCATACCTGCTGCGCACCGTGCGTGAGCCATGTTTACGAGCTCTTCGCCGGCAGCCATGACGTGACCGTTTTTTATTACAATCCCAATATCGCGCCGCGCGATGAATACGGGCGGCGCCTTTCAGAGCTGGAGCGGTTCGGCCGGACCAGGGGGTTCCCCCTTGTCGTGGGCGATTATAATGTCCGGGAGTGGACCCTGCGGGTCGAGAAGTTCCGGGACCTCGGCGAGCGGTCACAGCGCTGCTGGGAATGCTACCGCTTCAGGCTGGAGGAGTCATTTAAAAAGGCGAAGGAGCTCAATATCGCCGCGGTGACGACATCTCTCTCTATCAGTCCCCACAAGGATGCCGTCATGATAAACAGCATCGGGAAAGAGCTTGAAGGCTCCTTCGGCGTCGCCTTCATCCAGGAGGATTTTAAAAAGAATGACGGATTCCGTCAGAGCGTGGAGCTGTCGCGCGTTTATGGATTTTACCGTCAGGATTATTGCGGCTGCATCTACTCGAAACGCGAAAGCGAAGCTCGTTCGAACAGGCCGCCTAAGCAGGTCAGTTGACCCACCGGATTGTTTCGAAGTTCCTCACTTTAAGCCGCTCAAAATATTTTTTCCATTTCCGGTCAATACGCGCATGGTCAAGGTCAACGTTGGTGAATTCCGCGTTTTCAATGACGGCACCTTCAAGGTTCGCCTTGCTCAGGTCGGCGCTGTTGAGGTTCGCCCCCTGGAGATTCGCCTTGTGGCAGTTGGCGTCGCGCAGGTTCGCGTTTATCAGGTTCGAGTGCTGCAGCTTGGCGTCGGACAGGTTTGTCTGGGAGAGGCTGGCGCCCAGAAGGTCGGCCCCGGAGAGATCTGCACCTTTCATCCGAGATCCTTCCAGCCTGGCGCTCCTGAGGGAGGAGTCTTTCATATAAGCCCCTTCAAGGTTGGTCCATACCATGACGGCGCCGTTGAGGTTGCTGTTGTCGAGCTGGGCGCCGGCCAGGTTTGCCTTCTGAAGACTGGCGTTCTGCAGAACGGCCCATGAAAGAACTGCGCTTCCCAGGTCCGCTTCGTCCAGGTTGATACCGAATAGGTTCGCCCCCATGAGGTCCGCGCCGTTAAGGTTGATGCCCGCGAGGTTTGCCCCGGCAAGGTTCGATTTGGCGAGGACCGCCCCCTTGAGGCGGATGTTTTGTAAATTACACCGGGCCAGGTTGACCCGGACAATGCGGGCTTTGCTCAGGTTCGCGTTTTTCAGGTTGGCTTTCCGGAGGTCGGCCCAGGTCAGGTTCGCACCGTTAAGTTGGGCGCCGGTCAGGTTGGCGCTTTCCAGGATCGCCCCCCGGAGGTTCGCGCCGATCAGGTTGGCCCCCCTGAGGTTCGCGCCGGAGAGGTTCGCGTTGCTCAGGTTCGCTTCCTCCAGGCGGGCGTTTGCGAGGTCGGCGCCGCGCAGCTGCGCGTTGCTGAGCTCGGTCTCTCCCCGCATTACGTAGTTGTAATCGGTTTTACTCTGGTCCAAAACGTGCATGCAGCCGGTGATGCAGCCCATCACGGCTGTCAGGGTTATCGCTTTAAGGATTCTTTGTGTCATAACCATGTCTCTGAAATTATTTTTTCCATCAATGGGATGCTCCCGAAAACCGGGCGGTTCCTCATGAGATGGGGAAATTTTACTTATTTTCCGTATCAACCACTTCTTCGCCCTGGTTGATCATGCGCGCAGCTTCCTGTATCCTTGCTTTTTCCTGTTCTGTTATCCGGGCACCTTTTTTTAAGAGCAGGGCGGCGATTTCACCGTGCCCGTTTATCGTGGCCTTCATGACCGCGGTAAGACCGCCCTTGTCGGTTGTATTGAGATCGGCGCCGGCCCCGATGAGGATCTCAATTGTTTCTTTATGGCCGTCGGTGGCGGCCTTGATCAGCGCCGTCTGGCCTGTATTATCCACCTCATTGACTTTGGCGCCTTTTGACAGGAGGAGCCTGACGATGTCCGTGTTCCCCTCGGCGGATGCGTTCATGAGGGCGGAGAAGCCGTCGGTGCTTTTCGCGTTAACGTCGGCGCCGCCATTGACCAGGACATGGGCGATGTCCTGGTAGTCCTCCTCGGCGGCGATTATGAGAACGGGCCGACCCGGATTGTTCTCCTCGCGGGCGTTGACGTCAGCGCCCCTGATGATGAGCTCCTTCACCCCGGCGGTGTCTCCCTTTATCACGGCGCCGATGAGCTGCCTGTTCATTTCTGATTTTTTCGAGCAGGACGCGAAGATGAGGGATACTAACATGCATGATGCCACAACCTTGTTCATCGGGTTGCTCCATTTATGGAATGTTAACGCCACGGGCATCTGCTGTACACGTCCCCATGGCTGATGGGTGTATAGTTGATTATCTCAGATAAAAGTCAAACACAATTATGAGCCGGTAATGGATTGAACATTTATTGACGAGTAAAAATGTTTCTATCGGTGCGGGGAATCGCCGGCACATCCGAAAGTAGGGCCCTCCGGCAGGGCGTAATGAAATGGCATACTCAGGAAACGCCCGGGCCGGCTTGGTGGCGCTGCTTGTTTTCTCCCGGTCCCGTGTTTAACCCCGGCAATAAAGTAGTTGAAATTTGATCATGGCCGTAGTTGCATATAATTCTCCCGCCGCCTTCGACCGCGGAAGCGCTATATGTTCATTGCGTTATCACCTTCATGTTTACAATAGTATCGGAGGATGCCCTATGAAAACCGCTGTGGTGAAAATCATCAAGACCATATCAAAGTCTACGTTTTGCATTGTGAGCTGTATCGTGGGATTCACCCTGTTTGCCCTGGTGCTTAACGCGGTGCTTCTGCACTATCTTGTCCCTGAGATGGTGGTTATAATCGAAAAGATGTCCGTGGGCCATATGGCCGAGGCGGGCGGAATCGGCCCCCTGACGGTCATTTTTTTCTGGTCCTCGTAGTCGTCTACTGGCCGATAACGCTCATGATCGTCTGCTTCGGCATCGTCTTCCCGGTCCTCTATTTCATATTCGGGAAGAAGCACGGGGTCGGCAAAGCCATCCACTATATCGTAAACAACAACCGGGAGTTCATCATGAAATACACCGTGGACCGCCTCATGGAGCATGTGAAGAAATCGACCGGTATCGCTGACAGGGTCGACGCCACTATCTCAAAAGCCGGAATATTGAGCGTGCTGCCTGTCTACCTGAAAAAGCTTGATACCATGCCGAGGCCCATGCGGATGATCTTCAGGATGCTCATCAATAAGATCGATCTCGGCGGCATGCTCACCGGGATCATCGAGGGGCAGGAGGGCGGTGATGATGCGCCGATAAGGTTCGATACGATCGCCCGGGTCGCCAGGGACAAAACGGGGGATGTTATACAGGAGAAGCTCCTGGCCCCGAACCTCCTCTGGTTCGCCATACTGCTCGGCGTGAATCTCGCCATCTTCGCCCTGCTGAAAATAGTTATCTGAAGGTGAATGCCTGGAATCGCGTGATGTCCGGTAACACACCGTTAACCCCGAACCCCCCGGGGACCGCCCCGGGATCACCAGGCCCGAATGGCGGGCTCTTGCCGGGGCCTTCTACGAATAAGATGCAAGGGTGTCATAGACCCTTGTATCAGGGTTTTTCTCTACAAAGTACTGCATAGTCCAGGAATTCGGGAAAAATAAAACAGGTCTGCCGCTGTCATCGTTTCCATGATGACAGCCATGAGGGAGATACAATTGTGAAATTGTATTTTCTGTTATAGTATCCAGCCAGCGCAGGGAAGTCCAATCTTTCATTTCCAGTCTTGTTTCTACGCCGTATTCATCCCTGAGTCTGTATTGCAGCACGTCAAATTGAAGCGGGCCCACGGCGCCCAGAAGGGGGAGATTGCTCACGCCATTTTTAGGGTAAAAAGTTTGAACAATATCCTCAGCCAGCAGGTGGTCAAGCCCCTTTCTAAAAGACTTATAGCTGGATATCGATGTATTATGAACATAGGCAAAGCATTCAGGCGCAAAGCGGGGAATTTCATTGAAGCGCAAAGCGGGATCGGAACTGATGGTGTCGCCAATTTGAAAATCGGAATTGGTGATAAAACCGATGATGTCTCCGGCGTATGCTTCGTTTGCGGTTTCCCGTTCCCTTCCGAATATATTATGAGCGTTTGATATTCTTACATTTTTTCCGTTTCTGGAATTATATGCGGTCATGTCCCGGTGAAACTTTCCGGAACAGACCCTGGCAAAAACCATTCTATCCCGGTGCTGGGGGTTCATGTTTGTCTGTATCTTAAACACAAAGGCTGAGAACACCGGGCCCTCAAGAGGCACTGAATGCTCGCCGGCTTTTCTTGGCAGCGGTTCTCCTGAATAATCTAGAAACCGGTTCAGGAAAAGCTCTATTCCGAAATTGTTTGCCGCACTGCCGAAAAAAACGGGCGTTGTTTCACCGCTGTACACCCTGTCTGTTTCAAGCTCTCCGTGTGCCGCATCCAGTAGTTCTATCTCTTCGGCAATTTGTCTATAGGAAGATTCATTTAAAGCATTCTTGACAACCGGGTCCGTAATGCCATGGACCGAAACCGGCGCCAGGTAGACGCCTCCCGGGACTTTCTCGTAAAGATGCACCGTGTTGTCGATTCTATCGTATACACCCTTAAAAGAAGGGCCGCTTTCCAGGGGCCAGCACACGGGATACGCGTGAATATCGAGGACCTTTTCTATCTGGTCCAGCAATTCAAGGGGCGCCAGGGCCGGACGGTCCATTTTATTTATAAAAGTGAAAACCGGGATTCGGCGTTTTCTACAGGTTTCAAAAAGTTTGATGGTCTGGCTTTCGATACCTTTGCCGGCATCTATAACCATGACCACTGCGTCAACAGCCATTAAGACCCGGTATGTGTCTTCTGAAAAATCTTTATGCCCGGGAGTATCAAGCAGGTTCAGCTTATATCCGCGGTAGTTGAATTGCAATACCGTGGAAGATATTGAAATACCCCTTTTTTTCTCCAGTTCCATCCAGTCTGAAGATGTATCTTTTTGTTGTTTTTTCGCTGTCACTGATCCTGCGAGTTCGATTGCTCCCCCATAGAGAAGCAATTTTTCGGTTAACGTGGTCTTGCCCGCGTCCGGATGTGATATTATTGCGAATGTTCGTCTTAATTTTATTTCGTTTTTTATCTTTTCCATAATGATTCACTAAAATTTTTAAAAGCGTTATCATGTCAAGAATTTTATTGACAGTTTAATAAATTCAGCAGCAAGAATATATCTGTGACAGACAGCATGAATTGCTATACTGCTGAAAAGCGCCTGGCGGTTTTGTCGGAATTTTAGATAACTCAACTCGAAGGTGAATACCGGAAATCAGATGGAAACGAACAAATCTGAAGATATCATGAAATATATCTGGGATCGCCTCGGGATGCCGGAGGACGAGTGGCAGGCCCTGGCCCGGGCCTTCTACGATCTTGCCCATAATGATTTCGCTAAATATAGGGAGCTTCCCGAAAGCCTCAAAGAGGGCCCCATAGGCAGGCTATGCTCGCAGTATATTGAAACAGGAGACCATGAATACGTGGAAAAGGCGGGACAGGAGATAACCGGGATCACATCCTGGTATGTTTATCTGGGGAGAATAATGTAGGAGAACGTGCAGTCTTAATGGGCGCACCTGGCTGACTTCATTATTGCTATTCTATAACCCGCGCCCGTTGCGTGCCCGGCATATCCATGAGAATATTATCGTCCGGGGCTGGACGCCTGGAATATTTTTATTTCACCGCTGGCACCATTCACCTCGACCTGGTCGCCGTTGCGTATGCTGTCATAGATGTCCTCGCCCGGATATTCCACTACCGGCACGCCGCTGCCGAACCAGACTTCCGCCAGGATGGGTCCGGAGACCATCAGGGTATCCGGATTTCCCACAATGATCGCAGCCGGTCCCTGGCCGTTGGCCATCAGTTCCATGAGCACCATGCCGGTCCCGGTAGAGCCGATCGTCGCCGGATAAACCAGCACCGTGCCCTTGAGCAGCTTCTTGTACAGCTCATGATGGCGGTCATTTATCTGGGATCCGAGCCACGGAAAAATCAGATTCTGTGGCTTGGTGAAGGCGGCCGTGAAATTCATCGGCGCCCGTGTCATCAAGGCCGGTCCCTTTGCGCTCTTTCCCGTTATTCCTCTTCCCTGTAATAGTATCATGATATCACCCCGCATGCTCGCAGGCAGTCTTCCCGGTTGCCGTACACTGTTCCCTCGAGGTAGTAATACAGCTTGCCGGAGCAGGTGAGGATCCGTTTTTTCCTGATCCCCTGTCCCACTGACAGAGCTGAAACCGGACAGAAGGTGTGAATTGATACACCCGCATCCAGGACTCTGCCGTACAGATCTGTTTCCTTAAAGCGCTTGAGGGAATTAGGAACCATGCAAAACCAGGTCGGCTTACTCACGCGGCGGCCGACGAAACAGGCCGCCAGGTCGATCGCTTCGTCGTAACTGAGCTGGGGACAGCCGAAGACCACCATGTCGGCATCTCCCTGGTAACGCATGGCATCAAGGTCTTCCTGATTAATCGTGATCTCCGCCTCGGGTCTGTTGTCGAAGACCGTTTTCATATCCGGCGCCTCGGGGGTCACCCCCTCCACATGGAAGAGCGCAACGCCGCCGGAGGCCGCCATGGCGCCCCCCATGTTTTTGAACTCAACGCGGCTGAAATCGTAATGTTCAAGCACCGGGACCTTGTCGACAACTTTCTGGCCCAGGATAAAGCCGAGGGCGCTTGCATCCATCTTCTTTATTTTTAATTTTACAAGCATCCGACCGCGGCGGTTCCTGTCCAGCAGGTACCCGAACTCGGGCGTCACGCCGGTCACGGAGGAGCATATGTCAATGAGGAGGGAATTGCGGTTCGTGCGGGCGCCCAGCACGGAATTCGCATATTGAACCGCAGACGATTCGGCCCATCCAAGATTATCTCCCATGGCCGGGATGTTCACGTCCTCGTAGCACACGCATGAATAGTTGGGCGTCACACCCAGGGAATTGAGCATGCCTTCGAGCTTTTTCTGGTGTAAAAAGGCAAATCGATTGATGCAATTCAACTCATATCCCGGGCGGGGATTGACGCTGGTGGGCACTTTCACCCGCACTCCTTCCTCTGTCAGCCGCTCTAGTATTTTGTAAATGGCGACTGCGAAGTTGATGCCGAATGTCACGGCGACATGGGCGCTTTTCACGGGCACCATGCGCTTTGCGCCGAAGGCCTCGCCGTAGGCGACAAGGGTCTTCATGGCAAGGCCCAGCGCAGCACCGCCCTCTCCGGCCGCGAGGTTCTCCTGCTCGGGGGTTAGATTCATCATCATCCTCCTTTATTTAAAATTAGCCGAACCGAAAAATATTTGTATTGCATACTATCGATGTCGGGAACGGCCCCATTGCATAAATCCGGTTGTTATAATAATTAGGTTTCATGGATTACGGCAATAATAAAAATTTTTGAATAGTATACACTATGAAGTTTAAAAAAAAATTATTAATATTGTGGAAGACGGTTCTTTTTCTTGATATTAAATTTCAGGTACCGCACGAGTAAAACAATATTAAAAAGCTCATTAATGCACAAGGGGCAACACTCCGGTAACGGAGTTTTTTCAAGGCAAATAATCCGGGGGGACAAGATGAAGATTTCGGCCGGGACAAAAGTTTTTATCACCGGAGCAGCCAGCGGGATAGGCCGTTCCACTGCGATCGCCATGGGGAGGATGGGATGCCGGTTGTTTTTAACAGACATCAACAGGAACAATTTGGAGGAAACGGCATCCATAATCGCAAAGGGGGGAGGCGATGTTTGTGAATACAGGAATTTTGACATATCAGATTATCAGGCATTTAAGTCATTCGCCGGGGAGATTCACAAAAAATACGGCCCCATGGATATTGTAATGAATATTGCCGGCATTGCGGTGTATGCATTAATTGAAGACATGAATCATGACCACTGGGAAAAGATAATAAATATAAACCTCAAGGGACCCCTGTATGCTGTCGAGCTTCTTGTAACTGAAATGATACGGAAAGGCATCAGGGGACATCTGGTAACCGTATCCTCCGCCGCCGGGTTGCTCGGAGAACCGTGGCATGCCGCATATTGCGCGGCAAAATGGGGCTGTGTTGGATTCTCTGAGGTTTTGCGATATGACCTGAGGCAGCACGGGATAGGAGTTACCGTCGTCTGCCCGGGTGCCGTGGATACGCCGCTGAAACGCACTGTAGAATTTCCGGGAGTCCCGGAGGAGGTCATGAAGGGTGAATACATGCAGCGTCTATTGAAGACGTTTGCGAAACATGCTGTTTCTCCGGAAAAAGTTGCGGCTCTTATCATGAAGGCAATAAAGAAGAAACGATTCTTGGTTATTACTTCTTTTGATATCAAGCTGGCTTATTTCCTGAAGCGGAAATTGTTTTTTGCCTATCACGGCATCATGATAATAACAGGCAGGGTGCTGAATAAAATCAAGGAGAAGCACTGATCCTGAAAAAACCAGACATATATTTTGCAGGAGAAAGCTATGAAGAAAATTATCATACCGGCAGCATGCCTTTTGATCATTGAATTCGTTTCAATAATCGGTTTGCATGGCTCGAGTGAATGGGGTTCTCCCGTCATAAGTAAAGACGGGATTAACGTTTACATGAAAAATATTGAAGGTTCCAAAATTAAAGAAGGGATGGGCGTAGCCATCATCAATGCCCGGCTTGAAACCATTACGACCTTGATGAGGGATGTGCCGGCGCAGATAGAATGGTTTGAAGCCTGCATCGAAGCGCGGATCCTTAAAAAAATCAACGATGATAATTTAATACTGTATCGCGTCAATAAAGCGCCGTGGCCTGTCCATAACAGGGATGCCGTCACACAAATAATGGTGACCAGGGATTACCCGAATGGAAGAATAATCATTTCTTCAAATGCGCTCAAGGATCCCCTTGTGCCTGTTGCGAAAGGGGTCATCCGGATGACGGACATGACGTCGCGGTTTGTTTTGACCTATATTGATAGGGAGCATACCGAAGTTGTCATGTATATGAAGGTAAACCCCGCTGGCGCAATACCCCCATGGGCAGCGAACCTCATGGGCAAAAAACTACCCTACAATACCCTGCTCGGAATGAAAAGGATGGTTGCACGGAGTAAATATATTGAAGCCGGAAAAAAATCAAAAGACGGACGCGAGATAGAAGATGCATTGAAAAATGGCAGGATAAAAAACAGCCGATGAGGAATTGAAGAGCAACTCGGGTTAAATATCGTATATATTCATGTACGGATAAAACGATCAAGGGGTTGTCCCATATGACTAAAGCTATCAATCCTCATATAGTAAAAGCCATTCCGGTTCTGGGATGGATTATCGTTGTCATCGGGTTTTTTTATCCTATCGGGAATAGATTGGTATATATCATATGGCTGATGATCCTTTTTGCCTGCGCCGGACTTCATACGATCCAGCTTGCTATCTCAATACCGCTTGGGAAAAAGGCGGGCCTCGGGTATCTGGAAATAATCATTAAAACATTATTGTTCGGGGCGGCATGGTGGATGCCATTTAAGCATGCAATAACAAGTGAAGAAAAAAAATGATGCGGGCAAACTGCCCATGGTTTGGGGCGGCGTAAGGGCATACCGGACTTCATAGAACCGGCATTACTTTCTCCCGGTAAAATTCAAAGAGCTGGCCGCGTGTCTCAACTATGCTGCCTATGATATCCTTGACGGTGCAGACTGTGGTATCGGTCACGATTTTAAAGAGATGAACCTCCACATCCAGGGCGCGGCAGGCCTGTACCACGGCGGCGCCTTCCATGTCGACCAGATCGGCGAATCTTCCCGCGGCGGCGCGGTCATCCTGCCCAAGGACCGGGCGGTCCTGCGTGGCAAGGGTAGCGCAGGTAAAGCCTTTCAGCGTATCGGGTTTGTGCTCTACCGGACCGTCAGAATCGGGCCGCGGGCGGTCCAGTTCATAAACCGTGTCGATATGGAGGATGTCGCCTATGTTAAATTTCATGCCGGTGGACCCTGCTGCGCCGAGGTTGATAATCCGCGACAGGGGATACCTGTCGGCGAGGTCTGTCGCGGCTATAGCGGCGGATGACTTCCCGATACCGGACAGGGCGAGCACCGTGGAGCCGTTGCTGTAGATGGGGACGGGTTTTTTTTCAATTAATTCCAGCCCCAGGCCGTCTATAAAGGGCTTGGCCTCAATTTTAGTCGCGATTATTATGCCGGTGTAGCTGCTCATCATGCGGGCTCCTGTGGCGGCATGAACATCATGGTCAAGGAGATCGGTCAATAACTATTTAGCAGTTGCCTCCGGGGATTTAATCGTGCATGGGGCGTCATTAACAATAAGCGCCTGACGCAAAAATTAACTTGACAATTTTAAAGATATTTAATATATTCTTAAATACTAATTATTTGGTCATGCTGCTATAGGGATAGAGGTAACTGATTATTATTCTGAACTTAGGGAATGACAGTAAATATAGATATTGTTTTTTTCTATTCAACCGCCAAAGGCGGTTGAATAGAAAAAAAAATAAAATAGTATTATTCAATTGCATTTTTTTATGATCTTTTTAAAGACGGTTGTATCTGCCAGCTTAAATCATTTTCATATGGAAACATGGCTGGATTTAAGAGTGCCCGTTTAATACATGAGGGAGAATTTAATGAAAAAAATTAATGTACTTATACTGATAATAACCATATTCTGGATATTCGCTTCCTGCTCAAAATCATCCGAAAAGGAGAACGACGCGAAGGCGGTTGCTGCGGCTAGCGGGACGGCTGTCACCTGGCATGATTTTAACGAGGGCATTAAGATCGCCGCTGCCAAGCGGAAGCCGGTTATCATGGACTTCTATGCTGACTGGTGCGGCTGGTGCCGGAAGATGGAAACGGAAGTGTTTGCGGACCAGGAAGTTGTTACGAAGCTTGGTGATAATTACGTCTGTGTCAGGCTTCATACTGACAGAAATCCGGGCGAGACCATCAAGTATAAAAACCATACCCTTACCAAGCAGGAGTTTGCCATGATGCTTGGCGTACAGGGACTTCCCACACTGGTTTTCCTGGACCGGGACGGGAACCTGATCACGAAAATACCCGGTTATATTAACAAATCAATGATGCTCCCGCTGTTGAGCTATATAAAGGATGAATGCTATCTGAACAAGGTTCCATTCCAGGAGTACATGGACGGCAAGAGCCCCTGCGGCAAGAAGTAGGTGCTGCGCCGGCCGTACCGATATGACCTCACCCACTCGATCCCCCTCTCCGTCAAACAGAGAGGGGGAAGCGTGAATAATATATTTTCATCGAAAACCCTCTCCTTGTCAAGGAGAGGGTGCGCAAAGCACGGGTGAGGTCATAGCCTGAGAGGGGGGATCGAGGGGCGGGGCGGGTGCAGGGCCATTTGTAAGGTCAGTGGCTGTATAGCATCTGCCGCGAAATGATTCGCTCAAGGCGGTAGATCTTGTCGGTGTACTCGCCCAGTTTCGGGTCTCTTGCAAAGTTGTCTTTCATATGCTGGATCATGTCGCGCAGGAGGACAAGGTCAGACCGCCGGTCAATTTCACCGCTTTCGATTATTTGCATCAGCAGGTCGAAGTTGTATTTGCGGAGGTTGATGCGGAAAAAGAATTCGACCCCGTATATCTGCAGCACCTTGGAGAGGGACTGCTGCGATTTATCGTTAGTATATTTCTGATACTGGGCAGAGTCAACCGCCCGCTGGCTTGGCGGGGCCCCGCTGTTTTGGGGGTCCTTGTTCGCGGGGGAAGGCATAGAGTCGCGGAGGAGCTTGTTTTTGTTCAACTTGAGGAGCTCGTTCAGCTTGTTCGTTTTCCACGAATCGGTGAACTCGTTAAAGTTACGCTCAATGTATCCCTCGTATTCATCCAGCATGATGGCCTTGTTGCCGATCTGGCCGATCATGGTGTTCTTATAGAATTGCGGCCTCGTATACATGTCCTTGACGATCTGGTGAAACAGCAGGCGCTTGTTGAACTGCTTCTCGAATTCATCCATGAGCAATCTCTGAAAATAGTTTTTAAGCTTACGGATCGTCTGGAGGTCTGTTTCAACATAACCGTCGATCCGCTTTATCTCGTTTTCCGGGTCGTCCTTGATGATCTCGAAGGTGAAGATCTTATGGGAGTCTTTGAGTATTCGTATTATTCTCTCCAGTTCCGGGCGGTCGATACCGAGTAGGGACTGGGTTTCCTTTTCGAAAATATCCGAATGGGGTATGGAATCATGATTGGCTTTTATATTGCAGGCTCTTATTTTTAATAAAACATCTTCTATGAATTTGTCAAGCATGGCGGTATTCTTTCCTTATCTTTGACCCGTGCGGTATGATACCCTTGACATGATTTATTTCAAGGAATTTTTTGCCCGAGTCGCTTTTCAAGAAAAAAAATTGACAAATTTTCATGTAGAACAGTATGTTAAACACTTTCTTTCTGATATTTACTTTTTCGTCCGGGGTTTCTTAGTGATAATAAAAGGCGCTGATATAATAGTTGAAAGCCTGAAAAGGGAGAAAATCGAATGTATGTTCGGTTATCCTGGCGGCGTGGTCATTCCCATATTTCATGCCCTGCACAACGCACCCTTTAAGTTCATTCTTGCCAGGCATGAACAGGGGGCCGTACATGCCGCTGACGGCTATGCACGGGCCTCCGGCAAGGTCGGCGTTGTCATTGCCACGTCAGGCCCCGGTGCCACCAACTGCGTGACCGGCATCGCCACGGCCCATCTCGACTCAGTACCCCTGGTGGTCTTCACCGGCCAGGTCACACGCCAGCAGATCGGGAACGATGCCTTCCAGGAAGTCGACAGCACCGGCATCACGCGGCCCATTACCAAGCACAATTATCTGGTCCAGGATATCAAGGACCTTGCCCGTATCATTAAGGAAGCTTTTTACATCGCTTCGACCGGCAGGCCGGGCCCGGTTCTCATCGATGTGCCGGTGGATATCTCCAAAGGCGAGTATAAATTCAATTATCCGGAAACAGTTCACCTGCGGGGATACAAGCCGGTGTACGAGGGACATCCGGGCCAGATCAAGAAGGCATGCCAGCTCATCGAAAACGCGAAGCGGCCGGTGATTTATGCCGGCGGCGGCGTGGTGATTTCCAACGCTGCGATAGAGCTCCGGGAATTCGTGAAGAAAACCCAGATACCGGTTACGACGACCCTCCTGGGCCTGGGCGTATACCCGGAAACCGACCGCCTTTCCCTGGAGATGCTGGGCATGCATGGCACCTATTATGCCAACCACGCGGTGAACGAGTCCGATGTCCTCATTGCCGTGGGCGCCCGCTTCGACGACAGGGTCACCGGCAAGATAGCCGAGTTTATCCCCAATGCAAAGGTTATCCATATCGATATCGACCCCGCATCGGTGAGCAAGACCGTGCCGGTGGATGTCCCCATTGTGGGTGACTGCAAGCAGGTCCTCGCCGAGATGACCGGGCAGATAAAAGCCCCGAATATCGACGAGTGGCTCGCCGTTATTGACAGGCTGAAGAGCGAACATCCGCTGACCTATGAGAAAAATGACAGCGACCGGATAAAGCCCCAGTTTGTGGTGGAGGAAATCTACCGCCAGACGAAAGGGGATGCCATCATCTGCACCGAGGTGGGGCAGAACCAGATGTGGGCGGCGCAGTTCTACAAGTACACACAGCCGCGGACCTTTATATCCTCCGGCGGCCTGGGCACCATGGGCTACGGCTTCCCGGCCGCCATCGGCGCGCAGATGGCGAGGCCGGACAAACGGGTTATTGACATAGCCGGCGACGGCTCGATCCAGATGAATATCCAGGAGCTGATTGTTGCGGTGCAGCATCGGCTGCCGATTATCATCGCGATCCTCAATAACGGCTTCCTGGGCATGGTGCGCCAGTGGCAGCAGCTCTTCTGGGAGGAGCGCTACAGCCACACCTGTATTGATTTCGCCCCCGATTTTGTGAAGCTGGCCGAGGCCTACGGCGCGGTGGGGATGCGGATCGAAACGTACGAGGAAGTTGCGCCGGCACTGCAGAGGGCGCTTGCAATAACCGACCGTCCTATCATCATGGATTTCCGTGTTTCCCGTGAGGAGAACGTGTATCCCATGGTGCCGGCAGGGCAGTCATTCAAGGAGATCATCATGAGGGAGATGCTCGCGTAAGCCATGACAGTGCCAATCGGTGAAAACATGAAACAATATGTGATATCGGTCAAGGTGGAGAACCGCTTCGGCGTTCTGGCGCGCGTTGCCGGTCTCTTTTCGGCGCGCGGCTACAACATTGACTCCCTCGCGGTGAGCGAGACCGAGCAGGAAGACGTATCGGTCATGACCATCGTGGTGCGGGGCGATGACCGGGTCATTGAGCAGGTGAAGAAACAGCTTAACAAGCTGATTGATGTCATAAAGGTGAGCGACCATACCGATATCCCCACCGTTGAGTGCGAGCTGGTCCTGGTGAAGGTGAACGCGCCGCCGAACAAGCGGCCTGAGATATACCAGCTGGGCGAGATTTTCAGGGCCGACATCGCCGATATATCGCCGAAGACCATCACCCTGGGCGTGAAGGGTGATCCGAACCAGATCCATAACTTCATCGAGCTTTTAAAACCGTACGGCATCAAGGAATTGATGCGCACGGGAAGGGTGTCGTTGTTGAAGGAGTAGCCCCCCTGTCCCCCGCAGGTGGCACGAGGGAGAAGATTTACGATAGTTATCGGTTGCTATTTTATAATTAGCAGAATTATCGTTCATTATAAACATACCGATAACTATCGGGATACTGATAGGTAGAATCCTATGCAGTTTATAGTATAATGAATAAATAATAAATAATTGGTCCATGCCCCCTCTGGGGGACAGAGGGGTCAACAAGGAGATCATCATGGCAAAAATGTATTATGATAATGACGCCGACCTCGGCGTGTTAAAAAATAAAACGATCGCCATCGTCGGGTACGGGAGCCAGGGCCATGCCCAGGCGCAGAATCTCCGTGACAGCGGTCTTAACGTTATCGTTGCGGAGCTGCCCGGCACCGATAACTATCGGCTGGCGGAATCGCACAACTTCAAGCCAATGACGGCGCGGGAGGCTGCGGAAAAGGCCGACCTGATCCAGATACTGGCCCAGGACCACGTACAGGCAAAGCTCTACAAAGCGGACGTTGAGCCCTTCATGAAGGCGGGCAAGACACTGGTCTTCTCCCATGGCTTCAATATCCACTTCGGCCAAATCGTGCCGCCAAAGGACATTGACGTGATCATGGTCGCGCCGAAGGGACCGGGCCACCTGGTACGGAGCGAGTACGAAAAGGGAGGCGGCGTCCCGTGCCTTATCGCCATCCATAACGACGCATCCGGCACCGCGAAGCAGGCGGCATTGGCTTACGCCAAGGGGCTGGGGGCTACACGCGCCGGGGTCCTCGAAACAACTTTCAAGGAAGAAACCGAAACCGACCTCTTCGGCGAACAGTCTGTCCTGTGCGGCGGCGCCTCGGAGCTGGTCAAGGCCGGCTTCGACACCCTGGTCGAAGCCGGATACCAGCCGGAGATAGCCTACTTCGAGTGCCTTCACGAGCTCAAGCTCATCGTGGACCTCTTCTACCAGGGCGGGATCAACTACATGCGCTACTCGGTTTCAGACACGGCCGAGTACGGTGATTACATGAGCGGGCCCCGTATCATCACCAAGAAGACCCGGAAGGAGATGAAGAAGATCCTCAAGGAGATCCAGAACGGGACCTTCGCGAAGAATTGGATCAGGGAGAACGAGAAGGGACGGCCCGAGTTCAACAGGATAAAGGAAGAGCAGAAAAACCATCTCATCGAGAAGGTCGGCGCTGAGCTCCGTAAGATGATGAAATGGATCAATGCGAAGTAATCACAGTCCAGAATAAAGCATTATTTCTGAAAGCCCCCGGCAGGGGGCTTTTGCTTTATTATCTGGTAAAGTGCGCCCTCTTTGAAGCAATTCCGGGCACCTGTCAACGCAATAAATGCCGGACAGAGGCCTTGAAATTTCGACAACTGCACCTGACCATTAAAGACCCGGAAGTATGAACTAGAGAGAATCATGCAGGACGAGGTGTCGCCAGCAGACGCATGATGACAATTATCCCAGCATAATTATTGTACTTGACCCGCACCATTTTTGTATCATAATTAAACCACTGCCCATTGGCAAGGAGGTTGCGGTATGAAAAAAGTTATACTGGCTGCTATCGGCTCTATGCTAATGATGTCCTCACTTCATGGCATATTATTCGCGCAGGAAAAAAACGAAAAGCCTGCTGAAAAAGAAAAAAAGGAAAAGAACTGGAGTATCAGTATCGGTGCGATCGGTCAATTCACATGGTGGAAACCGGTATGGCAGAAAACACCCTTAACCGTAAATATTACCAGTTTTGTACCTTCTTATACATTTAATATAAAGCCATCTTACCTGTACGGCCCCATTTTAAGTGTTTTTTTTAATCCCGCATGGGGCCTATCCGGCAGTTTTGTTTATTCACAATACAGGGCTACCACCAGGTCGTATACCATCCTGCTTTCCGGCGGCGGCTATCCACCGTTGATAATCCCGGTTTCTCTAACGCGAACCGCTATAAAGATGGATGCTGACCTGTTGATAAATTATGTCATTAACAGATATGTGAAGATATTCTTCGGCCCCAAATACCAGGGATATTCATATACCGAAAAAGCAATAGCCAGCAAAAAGGTTATGTATCATTCCGTTTCCCTGGGTTTTGGAACGTCATTCACCGTCCCAATTGTCAGTACCTTCTTTTTTCAGCCAGCTATATCAATATTCGGCCTATTGGGGTGGGAAAAACGGAATGGTGGGAGCAACCTGCTGGGATCGACCGATAAACAATCGAATAATACTTTAATTACAACCGCGAATGCCCTGGGTGCAAATGGCTCGCTCGCACTGGGCTATTTTATACAAGCTGCTCACCTTACACTGTCAGCAGGATACAAGGCCCAGTACATTTATTATTTCAAGAAATCGAATCCCCAGTATGTAAATAAATTTGATCTTTTTCACGGGGCATTCGTGTCTCTGATTGCTATATTTTAAGAGCACGTTCACCGTCAGGCTGCGCCCCCCGCCCGCCGGACAGGAAGTCCTGCGTCTCGAGGTTGGCGCACGATCAGCTTCCCGCGATCCCCGCCGGCGTTTGAGGCGACACGCGGGGGATCGATAGGGCTATCTCGCAATCATCCATTTACCGTCAATGAGACCCACGTAAACGCCGAAGGTGTACGCACCCTCGTTCTTGGTCTCCTTGGTCCGTATCGGCTCCTTGCCTGAATGATCGGTTACCTGGATGATTTTCCCGCCGGCCACCGGCTTCATGACAAGCTTTTCAGCGTCCAGGGGGAGGAGGTTAAAGTTTTTGTCCGCCATCATTTCCTTGAACATCTGGTTGAACTGTGTTTTAAGGTTATCGGCCGGCTGGTGGCGGATGCGTATCGAATCCATCGATGAAAATTGAAGGATTGACCATACGGTGTCGGCGTCTTTTTTACGCAGGGCCGCGTGGTAGTCCTTTACGAGTTTGGTTATCTCCCGGCGGGCCGCGGCGTCGATACTGACCGCCTTGGCCTTTTCCCAGAGTTCGGACGGGGGCACGTATGCCGGTGTAAAGTTAACCGCGATAGTGAAGGCCTTTTTGACGTTCTCCAGCCTGGCGTCGCCCTCTTTTTCCGGAATTTTTAGTTCAAAAAATTTTTTACCCTCGTTGGTCATCTGCCCTTCCTTCACCGTGGACAGGCTGACCTCGATAGTGGGTTTCCTGGAAGGATCGGTCTCTTTTTCCTTCGGCCTGATATGCAGTGTTATGGTGTTTTTGCCGGGAAAAATCCAGAGACCGGCACCGGTTGAGAACCCGGTGGTCGTGTAGGCGGATTGTTTATCGGTTTTTGTCATAGTCACACCGTTCAATTCAACATCAGCGTGGCAATGATAAACTGAATAATTGATGACAACATAGAGTTTTTCCTTGCTGTCTCCGGCTCCCGCGGTAACAGCTGCCGTGGCGAGGATGGCGAAGGCCAATAATAAGCGCGCTATGTTTTTCATGAATGATATCCCCCATTTCTCATATAAATTAATAGGAAATATTTAATCCCCCCTGCCCCCCTGGGGAGGGCATTCAGGAGAAAAATTTCCGTGTGGATTTACAATATTTGCAATAATGTTATATTTATGATGAGTTTGCAAATCAAAAATAATTTCAATGATGATTTAGTTGTTTGATTATTCCTATCATTCAAAAAATATTGATTTTGCCAGTTTGTATTATGATGCATGCCCCCTCAGGGGGACAGGGGGATTAGTGTTTGCAATTTGCCGGCGGCGGTAACAATCTAGTCTCATGGATTTCTAATTAACAAGGGCGATGTCATGGAAACAATTAAAAAGCTTCGTATAACCGGGATGTCCTGCGCAGCCTGTTCGGCCCGGATCGAGAAGTCCCTTAAGAAGATCGAGGGAGTGAGCGATGCCAGCGTCAACCTGGCACTGGAAACGGCCAGGGTTGCCTATGATGACACTGCGGTCAAGCAGGACGATATCATCGAGGCTGTTGAACGGGCCGGCTATGGTGCTGAAATCGAAGATCAAGCCAGTGAACACCAGATTGATCTCCTCATAACCGGGATGTCCTGCGCCGCCTGCGCCGCCCGCATTGAAAAGGCGCTGAAGAAAAAGGACGGGGTCAGTGAGGCCTCAGTAAACCTCAGCACTGAGAATGGCAGGGTGCGTTTTGACCCGCTTAAGGTCAAGTCCTATGAAATTATCGATGAGATACACAGGGCGGGATATGACGCCGAGAAGATCGAAGAGGAGAGCCCGGACCGTGCCGCTGAACTCCGGCGCGGCGAGATACGGAAGCTCGGGATACTCGTTGCGATTTCAGCCGTATTGAGCGCTCCGCTTATTCTTTCAATGATATTCATGTTGCTCGAAATCCATGTGCCGCTTCTCCATCACCCGCTGCTCCAGCTTATCCTGGCAACGCCGGTCCAGTTCATAGTGGGGTGGCGTTTTTACCGCAATGCGTACCTGGGCGTGCGCGGCGGGAGCCCCGGCATGGACCTCCTGGTTGCCCTGGGCACCAGCGCGGCCTATTTCTACAGCGTGTACAACGGATTCATTCTGCCGGCCATGTCCGGCGCGGCAGGGGACCTTTATTTTGAGGCTTCGGCCGTGGTCATAACCCTGGTTCTCCTGGGTAAGTTTTTCGAGGCGCGGGCCAAGGGAATGACCTCAGAGGCGATCAAGAAGCTCATGGGGCTCCAGCCGGCGACGGCCACGATCGTGCGGGACGGGCGGGAGATCGTAGTTCCTGCTGCCGAGGTCGCTCCCGGCGACACGGTTACGGTTAAGCCAGGCGAGAAGTTACCCGTGGATGGTCGTGTCCTTGAAGGCGCGTCGTCAGTGGATGAGAGCATGATCACCGGCGAGAGCGTCCTGGCCGACAAGGGCCCCGGCGACCCGGTTACCGGGGCTACTATCAACCGCTTCGGGACCATCACCTTCCGGGCGGAGCGCGTCGGCAGGGACACCGTCCTGGCGCAGATAATCCGCACCGTTGAAGAGGCGCAGGCCGGAAAGCCGCCCATACAGCGCTTTGCCGACCGGGTGGCCGCGGTGTTCGTGCCGTCGGTCCTGGCTGTGGCCGCCATAACTTTCGCGGCATGGATGATAGCCACGGGCAATCTGCAGACGGCGATCGTGAGCGCCGTGGCGGTCCTGGTGATCGCCTGTCCCTGCGCACTCGGGCTCGCCACTCCCACTGCTGTCATGGTGGGAACCGGCCGGGGAGCCGACATGGGGATTCTCTTTAAGAGCGGGCCGGCCCTGGAGGCGGCCTACCGTATCCGAGCCGTTGTTCTGGACAAAACCGGCACCATCACCACCGGGGACCTGTCGGTATCGGATATCGTGACGGCCGGCGGCGTATCGGAGGATGAACTGCTGCGGTATGCCGGTATTGCTGAAAAGAAATCAGAGCACCCTGTCGGCAGGGCCATTTACCGCCGGGCATCGGAGGGGCATGAAATCCCCGATCCGGAACAGTTCATGGCGGAACCAGGCAGGGGAGTGCGCGCCCGATTTGACCGGGGTGAAATCATCGCCGGGACGCCGGCCTATGTAAGAGATAACGGCATTGACGCGTCGTGCTGTAATGATATCCTCGCCGGCCTGGAAAGCATGGGCAAGACCGCGGTGATCATCGCCGCCGGCGGGAAGGCGGCCGGGGTTGTCGCGGTTTCCGATACAACCAGGGAAACGTCAGGCCGGGCAGTGGCCGATCTGAAGAAGCTGGGAATTGAGGTTTTCATGCTGACGGGAGACAATCGCCGCACCGCCGAATTTGTCGCAGCCCAGGTCGGAATTGACGCCGACCGGGTCATTGCCGGGGTCCTCCCCGGCGGCAAGGCGGATGCAGTGCGGGAGCTTCAGCGCGATCTTGGGGCGGTGGCCATGGTGGGTGACGGCATAAACGACGCGCCGGCCCTTGCGGCGGCTGACACAGGCATCGCCGTCGGCACCGGCACCGATATCGCGATTGAATCGGCTGACATCACCATCATGAGCGGCGACCTCTCCGGAGTCGTTACCTCCATCCGTCTCTCGCGCCGGACCATCAGAAAGATCAGGCAGAACTTCTTCTGGGCATTCATATACAACTGTATCGGCATACCCTTCGCCGCGTCGGGGATGCTCTCGCCCATCATAGCAGGCGCCGCAATGGCCATGAGCTCGGTATCGGTGGTGATGAATTCTCTGCTGCTGAAGCGGTTCAGGTAGCTACACCTCACCCCCGGCCGGCGAGCGGTTTTCGGACGTCCTGTCCGCGCTCGCCACTGCGACATCCTGTCGGGAGCCCCTCCATCAAATGGAGAGGGGAGTTCTTAATATGATCACTAATACAAAAACCCTCTCCATGAAAAGGAGAGGGTGCACAAAGCGCGGGTGAGGTCCCGGGGCTTTTCGTAAATAATTGAATTCTAACACGTGCCCCCTCGGGGGGGGGCAGGGGGGCAATGCTGAATGGGGTTGTAGCTACTGAACCATCTCGCCGATGATCTTGTCCAGCTCGCCGGTGAGCTCGTTGATCACCGAGGTGGAGCGGGAAAGCTTCATGGCTATGTTGACAATCTCCTGGGAGTTCTGGGCGATATCGAAGGCTGTCTTCGTGGATTCGTCCGTGGCGATCTTCTGCTCCGCCGTCGAATTTTCGATGGTTTTGCTCGACTCGTGGATCTTGAAGTTGAGGTTCTTGATCGTTTTAATGGTCACTCCGATGTCGTTGATGAGGTTCCCCACTTCGGTGACTTCTATCTTGATGGCTAAAATTGCATCGTTGAGTTTACTCATGGTGTCAACGGACATGTTGATAAGCCTGCCGCTTTCATCGATTAGCTTCAGGTTCTCGCTGATGATGTTGCCGATTTCTTTTGCGTTCTGTGTCGTGGCGTCTGCAAGCTTCGATATCTCGTCCGCAACGACCGCGAAGCCTTTGCCGTAATCGCCTGCCCGGGCGGCCTCGATGGCTGCGTTCAGGGAAAGGAGGTTGACCTTGTCGGCGATATCGTTTATTACCTGCACGAAGCGGGCCATCTCATCCGATTTAATCTTGACGGTATTGAATTTTTCTTCCGTAAGCTTGATCTGGTCGGCCGTCGATCCGGAATACTCGGTTACATCGTTCAGGGACCGGTTCATCTGCAGAGAGCTATCCTGAACCTTGTCGTTGACTGTTTTCAGGTCGTTCACCGAGTCGACCGTTATTTCCAGCTCCTGGTAGAGGGATCGGGCGATATCGCTGATGGAGCTGGAATTCGATGCCAGCTCCTCCAGGGAAGTCGTGATTTCCTCCAGCGCCGCGGCCTGATGCTGGGAGATATCGTTCATGTTCTTTGTTATGCCATCATGCTCGGTTGTTTCTTTTTTCAGGATATCCATTGAGTGCGTTACGGCAACTGCCATGCCGCGGAGGCCGGTAAGGCTTTTTTTTGCCTCATCATGCTGGTAAATGGCAAATTTCAGCAGCCTCCGCGTCGCCCGTGAGCCGACAAAGGCGCCGACGCCTACCATGCCGTAGAGTATGTAACGAACCGCAGTGTCTGAAACAGGCGGCGGCAGACGCAGCTCGGGACTGATAATGAATATCACCGTCTGGGATATGAAGACGATAACCATCGTATAAATTGTAATGGGCGTGTTGAAATAAAAGATGCTCAGCGCAAGAGGGATGTAGCGCGTTGCGAATAGCTGCTTCGCTCCGTGGAATGTATACTCGAACACGGATATACATATCAGGACGCCGGTGATCATGATGTATCCGGAAGCTATTTTACCCTTGAATCTGTTGGACAAGAGAACGGTTGTGACAAGGGTCACGATAACGATGGCCAATTCAATGATGATATGTTCATATTCAAGGTATTTGGAGCCGATGCCTGCAGCCTTGATGGCCGTAACCGCAGTATTGGCAAAACACATGATGAAGAGAAAAGCGTACAGCAGCCGTTTATTGTTTTCGATAATTACATCGGAAAATATTTTAGACTTTTCAGCATCTTCATGCGATTTATCGTTTTGCTTGTTTTTTTTCATGACCATCGCGCTACCTTGGCTTTTCGTCCGGTTATAAACAATTTCGGTTGATTTGGATGGATTTTGAATATATAATATTGTTTTTGTCACTAAAAAAACAGGACTGTGTCCCAAAATTGGGCAAAAGGTTCTCGCTCGATATTTCCATGACCGGCCTGTGATGTTTTGGATATCTGCTCAATAAGCATTGAATCGGGAATGGAGTCGGATGAGTAAAATTCTTGACACTCGTCTGTTGTGCGGAATTAGTATCACCAACAATCGCAATCATTGGAAACAGGCGGATTTTAAATGACTGATAAGACCCTTCCCTTTAGCAGGGAGCAGATAGAGCGTATTGCGCGGGAGTATCCGACCCCCTTCCATATATATGACGAAAAAGGGATGCGCGATAACGCAAAGCGCCTTGTGAAGGCCTTCTCCTGGGCCCCGGGCTTCAAGGAATACTATGCCGTTAAGGCGTGTCCCAATCCATACATAATGAAGGCCCTTAAAGAGGAGGGTTTCGGCTCTGACTGCAGCTCTCTGGCTGAGCTGGTGCTGGCGGAACGGACCGGGATCAGGGGTGAGGATATATTTTTTAGCTCCAACAATACGCCGGCTGCGGAATACGTCAAGGCCCGTGAACTGGGGGCGATCATCAACCTTGATGACATCACCCACATTCCTTATCTGGAGAAGCAGGCCGGAATACCCGAAGTCATATCCTTCAGGTACAATCCCGGGCCCCTGCGCGGCGGCAACCACATCATCGGACACCCGGAGGATGCGAAGTACGGATTCACGCGGCCCCAGCTTTTCGAGGGATATCGGATCATGCGCGACAAGAAGGTGAAGCGGTTCGGGCTCCACACCATGGTCGCGTCAAACGAGCTTGACCCGGACTACTTCGTCGACACGGCGGACATGCTTTTTAATCTTGTCATGGAAATCCACCTCGAGGCGGGGATACGCTTTGAGTTCGTGAACCTGGGGGGTGGCTTTGGGATTCCCTACCGGCCGGAGGACAGCGCTATCAACCTTGAATATGTGTCGGATAAAATCCGCGAGCTCTATGAGAAAACGATCACCGCATCAGGGCTGCATCCCCTCAAGATATTCATGGAAAGCGGCAGGATGATCACCGGTCCCTACGGGTACCTGGTGACCAGGGCGATCCACAAGAAGAACATTTATAAGAGTTATATCGGCCTTGACGCGTGTATGGCAAACCTCATGCGTCCAGCCCTCTACGGCGCCTACCATCACATCACCGTGATAGGCAAGGAGGACCGGCCGCGGAGCAATACCTACGACGTGACAGGATCGCTGTGCGAAAACAACGACAAGTTCGCCATCGACCGTCACCTGCCGGAGATTGAAATCGGCGATATCATGGTGATCCATGATGCCGGCGCCCACGGCCATGCCATGGGCTTCAACTACAACGGCAAGCTCCGCTCCGCCGAACTCATGCTGAAAGAGGACGGTTCCGTTGAGATGATCCGCCGCGCCGAGACGCTGGATGATTATTTCGCCACCATAGATTTTTCTCGCCACTGATCCTTACTGCGTAACGGCAGATGCCGGATGGAACTCATCTGAAATGAACTCGAAGAACCGCTCCGTCAGGACCCGGCCGCCGAAAGGCGTGTGATGGATCGGGTCATTGGGATATTTTACCGGACCGGCATAACCTTTGTTATCCTTCATGACCGCCACGAACAATCCCTTTTTACTTGTCATTTCCCATGCCGGCACATAACGGACGCCGCGATGTTTCCGGCATCCCTCGCGGAATAGTTTATTCAGGAGAGGGTAGCGCGATTCGAAATAGGGATGGTTGGTCGAAGGCTGGCCGACCAGATAGACACGCTTAACCAGCGGCGTAATTCCATCCAGGTACCGGTCCAGCCGTGCCGCGTATTCATCGCGCCAGCCTTCCTGCGTAAATAGCAGTAGGGTTCCGTCCGGGCGGCGGAGTGCGTAGCAGTCGTTCCCGCCGAAGAAGATTACCACCACATCGGGGCGATACCATCGGATATACTGGATGGTCTTGCCGTACCAATCATAGGGGATGAATTCACTGAGGCCTGTAGACTTGACCGCGACGCGGAGAGCCTGCACTCCCGGCGTTTCCCTGAGGCGGTGTTCAAGCATATATCCGAAGTATCCCTGCATGAGGGAGTCTCCCAGGAGGAGGAACTTGAGCGGGGGGTTGAGTTTTACCTTTGAGAGAGTGGCACATCCCGTGGTAATGATTAAAGTTAAAGTAATTAGTGTTGAAGCGATTCGGTGGTTCATGGTTGATCTGCTTTTGATGGTATACACGGTCTCTCTTTCCTGGCGCTGATTATCCAGAGGGGTATGCCCGGGACCGGTTTTGCCGTGACATCGGAGAACGGCAGACTCCTGAATAATGATTCAACATGCTTCACTGACATGGATCGGGCGGCGATTTTCCAGCTGAACCCGGCCATGGCAACTGGTTTCAGGATGAAGGGTACATGCTGCCTGGCGACAAAGGCCCGTCCGTCGACACGGTCGTAATCGGGGTCAACCTCTAGCACAACCATGGGAGATCCCGGCCTGAGAACGCGCAGGCATTCCTCCAATCCTCGGGCTGGTTCCGGCCAGTGCTTGATTGAGCAGACGCTTATCAGCCCGTCAAAGATATCTGATTCAAACGGCAGGGCGAGGGCCGAACCGGTGAGGAAGTGCAGTTGCCCGGCCAGCATCTTCCCCCGCTTCATGGCGCGCCGCACCTGATCCCGCGACAGGTCCAGGCCAGTTATCCCCCAACCGGGGTGATCGTCTGCAAGAGTCAGAGCCAGCTGGCCGCCGCCGCATCCGACATAGAGGAGCCTGTCATAGGCAGGCATGACGCCGAGGATGGTCCCCAGGAGATCGCTTCGCTCCTCGAGTATTTCGGCAATGGCGGGGGCCACTGCACGATCATAGAACCAGGATTCAAGAGCGTGGTATGGTGCAATAATATCACGGAACATGATGATGTTTCCAGAGAATTAAGTGCTCCCTCCTATATGGAGGGGTGTAAGTGATCACCAGTTTAGATTGTCGGTGTTGGCGACCTGGAGGTATTGCCGTATCTTGTCCCGTATCGATTCGGGCAGCTTGATCCCGATCGACTTCAGGCGCGATTCATACTTGTCAAAAGAGCGCATGTGCTGGGACGTCGTGGCGAAGATCCGGAAGTATGACCTGATGCTCCCTTCCATCTCGCGGCGGAACTCGATATCCTCGTTCAGAATGTCCTCGATTGGCGCGATGGCTTTATAGTTAACCGGCCTGCAGATGGATCGGTACGCGACAAAGCGTTGGGTCACCTCGCACTCATAGTTTTTCGTTATAATGCTGCGCTCAACCACGTTCAGGTCGATGCAGTCGATGATCTCGAATTTGTACTTGTCGCCGATGATGTTTTCAAGGAGGGCACGCGCGCTCTTGTAGTAACCGCACTGCGCGTACATGTCCTGGCAGTTTTTGCCGCACCGCAGGTAGAGCACGATGTCGATATCGGAGCTTTCCTGGGAAATGCCCATGTTCACCGAGCCGACGATGTCCATGGCGATATCGTCGAACTTGTCTTTGAGAAGTTCAACGGCATTGTCAAGCTCTTCCAGGCGTTCCTCTGTTTCCTGGGTCCGGAACATGCGGAAAAAATTTTTTATCTCCTTGAAGAGCTCGATTTCCGGGATGTGGTGATATTTCTGTATCTGCATGTCATAGTTCTGTCCCAGGCGCCTTGCCTTGTATCTCTCGATATCTATGATGTCCTCGATCCATCTACCGTCAATGAAGTGGTGTTCAACGATATCGTGGATGCGGTGATCGCCGACGAATTTTTTCAGTGTGATTTTTTCCAGATCGGTTTCGTTGTATTCAATCTGATAGAAAAAACCTCCCTCGGAAACCTCGCCCTGCACTGTTGTCACCTCGCCGAAATTGGAGGGATTGAGATACACGCATCCTTCCACCTCCTTGAAGCCCCAGTCATTGTGGATGTGGCCGGTAAGGCAGAGCTGTACGGGGTTGTTCTCGCAAAAGTTCCTGAGCGCCGGCGAACCGGACGGACCGATGCGTGCGATCCGGTCATGTATGCCGTGAGCCGGTTGGTGGGCGGCTATGATATCCGGCTTCACTGCTTTAAAGAAATTCCACATCTCATTATTGATATCGTTAGTGCCGATGCCGCCATTGTATTTAACAATGTACCGTTCGGGTATCCCTGCCGTCCAGACGTCCGCACCACCGTATCCAGCGACCTTGAGGCCGCCGATATTGTGCCAGTGCAGGTGAAGGTCCCGTTCGTGGAGGGAGGTATATTTCAGGTCCATGTCATAATTGCCCGGCAGGGCGAACACGGTTGCCGATTTGAAGGATATCATGTTTTCCAGTACCTTGTACTTCTGCTGCATAACGCGGCGCGCCCTGATGGTCATCTGCTGGTATTCGCTCCCTTTGTCGATGATGTCTTCCGGGACGTTGGGAGAATCGAGCAGTTCGTTAACAAAATCTTCCAGGATCAATTTGTCCCGGTTCATTTTCTTCCTGAGGCTGTGAAGTTGCGTTTGAATGTCATGGTACTGGATGGCGGTATTTATACTATAAAAGGGTATATCGATAAGATCGCCGCCTATAATATAAAGATCAGCGACTGATTCATAGAGCAGGGAAGCTGTCTGGCTGAAAGAGCCGTGTATGTCAGTTAAGAAAATAATCTTCATTTAATAATCCAGATATATTTGGTAATGATATAAACAAGTTATAAATATATCAAGAGATAATAAATATTTTTTACTCTGACCCCTCATTTTTTGGAGCCATTATTTTATTTTGCTCTGACCCCGAATTTTTTTCAATTGTTTCCGTCCCGTTCGTATACCTGTAAATTACGCCTGAAACGAGAGGAAAAATGCCACGACCATCACGAATAT
>JBGSUQ010000015.1:0-16219 GCA_041753395.1 Spirochaetota bacterium | reverse complement strand
CAGTGCCACGGGGGTCATTTCCGGTACCAACATCAGCGTCACGGTTCCCTATGGAACAGACGTTAGCGCCCTTGCCGCAACATTCAACACGACGGGAGCGTCTGTTGATATTGGCATGATCATTCAAGAAAACGGGGTAACGCCGAATGATTTTTCGGATCCTGTTGTGTACAGGGTAACCGCCGCGGATAGCTCGTTTCAGGACTATACCGTAACCGTTACTATAGCATCGAATACGGCAAAGGAGATTACCGCGTTCGGCTTCCCGTCAGTCTCCGCGATCGGAATCGTATCCGGGTCCAACATCAGCGTTACGGTCCCCTATGAAACAAACGTAACCGCCCTGGTCGCGACCTTCAGCAAGACCGGAGCGTCGGTGCACGTCGGCGAGGCCGTCCAGATAAGCGAGGAAACACCGAATGATTTTACGAATCCTGTTGTGTATAGAGTGACCGCTGCGGATAGCTCGTTTCAGGACTATACTGTAACTGTTACCATCGCATTGAATTCGGCGAAGAATATTACCGCATTCAGTTTTCCATCTGTGCCTGCGACCGGAGTCATATCCGGGTTAAACATTAGCGTTGCGGTCCCTTATGAAACAAACGTAACCGCCCTTATCGCGACCTTCAGTACGACCGGAATGTCCGTTACAAAGGGCGATATCATCTCGGTCACTCAGATAAGCACGGAAACTCCGAATAATTTTACGGAACCTGTTGTGTATAGAGTAACCGCTGCGGACAGCACGTATCAGGATTACATTGTTACGGTTACCATCGCCCTGAGTCCGGCGAAGGAGATTACCGCCTTCAGTTTTCCATCAGTCCCGGTAACCGGAGTCATTTCCGGGACAAACATCAGCGTTGCGGTCCCCTATGGAACAAACGTAACCGAACTTGTCGCGACCTTCAGCACGACCGGAGCATCCGTAAAAGTCGGCTCAACTACCCAGACGAGCGAGGGAACGCCGAATAATTTCACGGACCCTGTCACATATAGGGTAACCGCGGCCGATGCTTCGATTCAGGAGTATGTGGTGACTGTGACCGTGGCCGCCGCTTACACTGTAACATATAATAAAGGAGCAGGAAGCGATGCCTCAGTAGTGCCTGTTGATGAAACAAATTACGCTTCCGGTGCATCGGTTCATGTTTCTGACAACACCACTACTCTTATTGGAGCAGAAATAGTAAGCGGCATCAGGCAGCGGTTTCTTAGTGGCTGGAATACCGATGAGCATGCCACTACGGTGCAGTATTATGCAGGCAGCTCATTCACCATAACTGCAAACACGACACTTTACGCTATTTTCACTACGGGGACCGATGTATTAAGGAAAACTGGTCCTGCCGGCGGATTGGTGTTCTATGACGCCGGAAGTGTTCAGAGCTGGGGACGATACCTCGAAGCGGCGCCTGCTGATGCGACAGGCCTTTTTGAATGGAAAACATCAACCACATCCACCGGTGGTACATCAACAACTATTGGAAGCGGGGCGGCAAATACCGCTGCGATGGCCGGGGCGGGACATCCTGCCGCGGAGGCATGTAGAAATTATAGCTACGGAGTATTTACTTCCGGATGGTTTTTACCTTCTAAAGATGAATTAGCTCAAATATTTTTAAATTTAAAGCCGTTCGGACTTGTCAATATGTCAAACTTCTATTGGAGTTCGTCTGAGTATGATGCCACCCAGGCGTGGTACCAGTATTTCTTATTCGCTGATGTCAGACAGAACTTCTGGACTAAGGCGGGAAATCTTGGCGTTCGTCCTGTCCGCGCTTTTGGGGCACCAGTCGTCCCTCCACCGGCCAATAAATAGCATTAACGGACAGCCTCAAGTACGGGCCGCCATGAAAACATGGCGGCCTTTTTTGAGTTATATGCTTTTTAATTGTCATGATCAGGATTCCATCAAAGTATAAAAGCATGCTGTATGAAAATGGTGAAAATCGGTTGGGATTATAAAATGTTATTGATTATCCACCGGTTGCGGTATAGATTTAATAGTGAAGAAGTATAGTATAGATATCAATATTAGACTTGTTGCATAACTCATTTTTGAAGTGGGGTATAAGGGGCGAAGCCCCTTAAAAAGCCCCCGCAGGGGATCCCTGCGAGTGCGAAACGTCAGTTTCGCAGCAAGTCTTTTTATAAAAAGAATCAATGTTATGAAAAATAAAAAAGCCAGAATCCTGCTCGTTGATGATGAGCCGCTGATCATTGAAATGATCCGTCCCGCCCTCGAAGAGGCCAATTACGCGGTGTCGGTTGCCGTCAATGGCGAGCTGGCCCTGCGGGCTGTCGAATCCGTCCATCCCGATATTATAATTCTGGACATCATCATGCCCGGAATAGACGGATATGAGACCTGCAGACGATTGAAATCGAACATATCAACCAATGAGATCCCGGTCATTTTTTCAACAACCCTGTCCGAAACCTTTGACAAGGTGAAAGGTTTCCAGTGCGGCGCCTCGGATTATATTTTAAAAACGGCGGATGTGGACGAGTTGCTGGCACGGATCGATACCCACCTGTCTATTTACCGTCTCAGGCATGAGCTCAATGACCTCAACAAGACACTCGAGGAACGGGTAACAATGCAGACGGAGGAGCTTGTCAGGTCGAATGAGAGCCTGAGAAAAGAAATCAAGGAAAGAAAATCAGCCGAGCAGCAGGTGCGGGAACTCTCACGGGACCTGGTCCGTTCGCAGGACGAGGAGCGGCAGCGCATCGCGCGCGACCTTCATGACAGCGTGGCCCAGACACTGCTCGCGGCAAAAATGAAATTATTTGAATTCGATAAAAAATCGGGAAATATTGAGGATGAATTCCACCAGGGCATCAGTTTATTGGACAGGGCCCTGCAGGAGCTGAAGGAAATATACGGCAATCTCTATCCTTCCATGCTGCGCGACCTCGGCCTGGGAGCGGCCGTGAGATGGTATGCAAAGCACCAGCTGGAAATGAATAAGATCACGGTTGCCTTGGAGCTTGACATCAATGAAGATGTCAGTGAAGAAATCAAGGTGAACGTATTTCGCATCATGCAGGAGCTGTTTTCAAATATAGCCAGGCATTCGGGCGCCGATTCTGTAACGGTCGTACTCCATGTGCAGGATGAGAATAACATCGCCATCTCCGTGGACGATAATGGTATTGGATTCAAGGCCGAAGAAAAAGCCGGTAAAGGATACGGGCTTTCCACTATTCGCCAGCGCTGTGACCAGAATGGTTTTTCCCTGAAAATCGATTCCAGCAGGGGATCCGGCACGAGGATTGCCATTGAAAAAGCGATCGGTCAGGGTAGTGGATTTCCCCTTTTTACCGATGGGCCCCGGACCCTTCAGCATCGACAGGCAGACATGACGAAAAGGAAATGAATGATGGCCGATGTAAAGATCCTGATAGTAGAGGATGAGCTCATAACGGTGGAGGTTATCCGGGGGGTGCTCGAGGGCCGGGGCTACCTGGTCACCGGCTCGGCGGATAACGGGCGCAAGGCCCTCGAATTGATCGAGCATGAGCGCCCTGACCTCATACTGATGGACATTACGATCAAAGGCGACATCGACGGCATCGAACTGGCTCGGATCGTTGGTGAGCGCCACCGGATCCCGGTCATATACCTGACCGCCTTCGCCGACCGGAAGACCGTGGACCGGGCGAAGCAAACCGAATCGTACGGGTATATCATCAAGCCCTTCGGAGAGACGGAACTCCTGACCAATATCGAGATTGCCCTGTACAAGCACAGCTTCGATATCAAGCTCAAGGAGAGCGAAGAGCGCTACCGGACCCTCTTTGAGACGATGAAGGACGCCATGTACATTCACGACATGGACGGGAGGATGATTGATTTCAACCCGGCGCTGGAAGAGCTCCTGGGTTTTAAACGCGATGAGCTGCTGGGTATGATCCCGCCGGATGTTTTCGCGAACAGATTGGACCTCAAACCCTTTATAAAGACAATCTTAAAAAATGGTCATATCAAGGACTTTGAAACGAAGTTTATACGGAAGGACGGTTCGGTCATTAACTGCCTTATTTCGGCGAACCTGGAAATATTGTCGGATGGTAATAAAAAGATAATTCGCGGCATTATCCGGGACATCACCGAGAGCGAGAAAACACGCCGGGCGCTGCAGGAGGAGCAGGATTTCACCGCTGCGGCCATCGAAAGCCTGCCGTCAGTGTTTTACGCCATTGACCGCGAAGGAAAGTTCGCAAGGTGGAACCGTAAGCTGGAAGATATCTCCGGATATTCCGGAGACCGGCTGCGAGGCGTCAGTGTCTTCGACCTGATGAACAAAGAGAACCGTGAAATTTTCGAACAGAAATTTAAAGAGGGATTATCGGAAGGCGAGATGACCCTGGAGTCGCGTTTGAGCCTGGCTAGCGAGGGGGGCGTTTTCAGGGATTTCATCATCACCGGCCGGCGTGTGGTGATCGGCGGCGCGGAATATATTGTCGGTGCCGGCGTGGACATCACCGAGCGGAAACGGATGGAGGAGGCCCTGCGCGAGAGCGAGCATCGCTACCGGGCCATTTTTGAGGGGTCCCTGAACCTGATATATATTTATGATTTCCAGGGTAATTTTATTGATGCCAATGATGCCGCCCTTATGCTTCTTGGCTATGCCCGGGAAGATATCTCTTCGCTTTCTTTCCGGGATCTCCTTTCCGGGGAGGAGCTTGAACGAAGCAAGGCCCGCATCGGGAATATCATCGGATCCGAGGACCGGAGCCAGATACAGGAATTTAATCTGAAGGTAAAATCAGGCGGTTATCGTTGCGTTGAAGCATCCGCGTCGCTCCTTTACCGGGAAGGCAAGCCCTATGCAATCCTCGGGATTGCCCGCGATATTACTGAGCGAAAAAAATATATTGAAGAGCTGAAAAGCATGCATGCCGAAAACATGTATATCCTTAACTCCATTACATCGCTCCTGATCGGTGTATCGACTTTGGATGTAATAACACACTGGAACTACATGGCAGAGCATACATTCGGGATACCCGCGTCAAAGGCGCTGGGCGAAAAAATAACCGGCTTTAACATCGACTGGGATTGGACTGAAATTTATACCGGCATATCTTCCTGTATTATTGAAAAAGGCCCGGTCAACCTGACAGATATCAAATTCAAGGATAAAAACGGCACGGAAGGCCTGCTTGGCATCACTATTAATCCGATAATAGGAGATAATAAAACACTGAGAGGTTTTTTGATATACGGGAAAGATATTACCGAACGCAGACTGGCGGAGCAGCAGCTCCTCCAGTCGAGCAAAATGGCCTCGGTCGGGGAGATGGCCACCGGCGTCGCCCATGAATTGAACCAGCCCCTCAATGTCATCAAGATGGCCTCCCAGTTCATACTGGACGGCATCAAGGAAAAATACGCCACCGAAGATTTCCTCCGGGAGCGTGTGGATAAAATCATCGTGCAGGTTGACCGGGCCGCCCATATCATCAACCATCTCAGGGAATTCGGAAGGAAAAGCGACTATGATTTCGGCATGATCGATCCCCACAAGCCGATCAGAGTGGCCTTTGACATGCTCGGCGAGCAGCTGCGGCTCCATTCCATCATCCCGGTCCTTGAACTGGACACCAGCCTCCCTTCAATCAGGGGTGACATTCACAAGCTTGAGCAGGTCTTCATCAACATGATCGTCAACGCGAAAGACGCTTTTGAGGAAATGAAAAATTCTTTACAGGAAAAGAATATACTGGTAAAGTCATACTTTAAGGAACAGCAGGGCATCATATATATAGAATTCAGCGATAACGGGCCTGGCATACCGGAGGAAATACGGGACCGGGTCTTTGAACCTTTTTTCACTACCAAGGAAGTCGGGAAAGGCACCGGCCTCGGCCTTTCAATAAGCTACGGCATCATAAAGGCGCACGGGGGGACGATTGAGGTTGCTTCCAATGACCGGGGCACAACCTTCACCATCAGCCTGCCGGTTGAAGGCGGATTTCATGAAGCAGAATGACATGGAAGGGGGATGTAAATGAACGAGAGCCTGATTCTAATTGTTGACGACGAACCTGATATATGCGTTGAATTAAGCGGATACCTGTCCGCTAAAGGCTACCAGGTCATCATCGCCAATAACGGCAGGGATGCGATCAAGCTTTTCAAACAGCATAAACCGATCCTGGTTATCTCCGACTATAAAATGCCGGTAATGAATGGCATCGAGCTCCTCAAATCAATCAAGTCCGACAGCAAGGACATCCACGTGGTGCTCGTCAGCGGAGCCGCTGATTCTAAGATGATAGTAGAGGCGATGAAAGAAGATGCCTTTGATTTTCTTCTCAAGCCGGTTGACCTGAACCATTTATTGGAAGTCGTTAAAACCGCCATATCGAAAACGCTGGCATCAAAGGCAAAGGACGCCATGCGCCGCACAAGCTTCAGCCTGATATCCGAGGTAACGGATCTCGAAGATGACATTACCGTTCTCTATTTCAGTAATGACCTGGACGAGCTCACGGCCGGCAAGTATGAGGTGTATATACAAAAGATGATCAGGGAGAACTCCTGCAGAAAACATGTAGTATTTATGCTTAATAACGTAAAATACATTAATAACATCGGGCTTAATTTTCTTATTAAAATAAACGGCTTTATCAACGACAAGGAATACGTCCTGCATCTGAACAGCCTTTCCCAGCAGGTTGATTTTTACCTCCGTTCCCTTGGATATCTGGATTATTTCAAGGTTGATGATACCCTGGCAAGTCTCCAGGAAAGGCTTCGCCTGGAGCGATGATCCCGGCCAATGGCATTTTGTTATAAACAGATCAGGTAGGATTGGTACCGGGATTTACCGATAGTTATCGGTAATCAAGCATTTCTCCTGTTCTGTGCATAAACTATTATATAGAAGAAACCCTTGCACATGTAGCGACCAGGCGAAAAATTTCCTTTTTAAATATCCCCGCAAATTAATTACTTGAAATTATGTCCCATGCAGAAAATCATAGGGACATGGATTTCGTGCATCTCCACAATCATTCCGACCATTCAATCCTGGACGGCGCCATAACGGTTGACAAACTGGTGAAAAAAGCGGCGGAGCTGGGTATGAAGGCTGTGGCCCTGACCGACCATGGCAACATGTTCGGCGCCATCGATTTTTACCTGGCGGCGCGCAAGGCCGGCATAAAGCCGATAATCGGTGAGGAATTCTACATGGCCCCAGGCTCCCGTTTGGTGAAGGAGTCCAATCGCAACAATGGAGATGAGAAATCCTACCACCTGATCCTCCTTGCGAAGAATATCGCCGGTTACCAAAACCTGATGAAGCTTTCCTCCATCGGCTTTACCGAGGGGTTCTACTACAAGCCCCGCATCGACTTCGAGGTGCTTGAGCGCCACCGCGAAGGCCTGGTCTGCTCCTCCGCGTGCCTGGGGGGGCAGATCCCGTCATTGATACTCAAGGGAAAGGAGCGCAAGGCCCGGGAACTGGCAGGGCGCTTCAAGGAAATTTTCGGCAGGGACAACTTTTACTTGGAGCTTCAGTACCACGGAATCCCCGAGCAGGAGACCGTCAACCGCGAGCTCGTGAAGATGGGCGTGGACATGGACATTCCCCTCATCGCCACCAATGACGCCCATTACGTCAACAAGGAGGACGCCCGTTCCCACGAGGTCCTCCTCTGCGTCCAGACCGGCAAGCTCATGAAAGACGGCGACCGCATGAAGTTTCCCTCCGACGAATTTTACCTTAAATCCGGCGACGAGATACAGAAATTATTTCAGGATTATCCTGACGCACTGCTCAACACCGTCAAGATTGCCGAAATGGTCGAGATAGAGTTGGAGCTGGGCAGGGCCATCCTGCCCCACTTCGAGGTCCCCGATGGCTTCAACCTTGACAGCTACTTGCGTCACCTCGTACAGAAGGGAGCCGCTGTCCGGTACGGCAGCAGCGTTCCCGATGAGGTGCGGAAACGAATTGAGTACGAGCTCTCTGTCATCTTGAACATGAAATTCTCCGGCTATTTCCTTGTGGTGTGGGACGTTATCAAATACGCCCGCCAGCAGGGGATTCCTGTGGGTCCGGGCCGGGGTTCTGCCGCCGGGTCCATGGTATCCTACTGTCTGGGAATCACCGCACTTGATCCGCTCCGGTATGACCTCCTCTTCGAACGCTTCCTGAACCCGGAACGGAACGAGATGCCTGACATGGACCTCGACTTCTGTGCCGACCGGCGCGAGGAGGTCATCGATTATGTGCGGCACAAGTACGGCGACGACCACGTGAGCCAGATCATCACCTTCAACAAGATGAAGGCCAAGGCCGTGATCAAGGACGTGGCCCGGGCCATGGACATACCCTTCCAGCGGGCCAACGAGATCAGCAAGCTTATCGAGGAGAAGGAGCTTCAGGAAACCCTGGCCAAGTCGAAGGACTTCCAGGCCCTGTACAAGGACCGTGAAATGGGCAAGGAACTTATCGACACATCCCTGAAGCTCGAGGGGCTGATACGCTCCGCTGGGCGCCACGCCGCCGGTATCGTTATTTCCCGCGGCCCCCTGACCGATTACGTGCCCCTCTACATGGACAAGGACGGCGCCATCTCGTCCCAGTTCGAGAAGAATGCCCTGGAAAAAGCGGGCCTGGTGAAGATGGATTTCCTGGGCCTGAAGAACCTCACCATCATCGATAAATGCCTGAAGCTTATCCATGAAACGAAAGGGGAGACCGTCGATATCGACACGATTCCCCTTGACGATAAAAAGACCTATGAACTGCTTAAAAGGGCGGACACCAAGGGGGTGTTTCAGCTTGAGAGCGGCGGCATGCAGACCCTGCTCCGGCGCCTCGGGCCCACCTGCTTCGAGGACATTATAGCCATCGTGGCGCTCTTCCGCCCAGGACCCCTGAACTCGGGCATGGCCGACGACTTTATCAAGCGGAAGAGAAACCCGAAGCTTGTCCAGTATCCGCACGCGACCCTGGAGCCTGTTCTAAAAGATACCCTTGGCGTGGTGGTATACCAGGAACAGGTTATGCGGATCTCCCAGATCATCGCCGGCTTCACCATGCCTCAGGCGGATGAACTTCGCAAGGCCATGGGCAAAAAGAAGATCGATATCATAAACGCCCTTGAGGAAAAGTTCCTGAAAGGGGCACAGAAGAACGGCATCAACAAAAACCTCGCCGAAAGCCTCTATGACATGATCAAGAAGTTCGGCGAGTACGGGTTCAACAAGTCCCATTCGGCGGCGTATGCCCTCGTGGCGTACCAGACCGCCTACCTGAAAGCGCACTATCCCCAGCAGTACATGACGTCCCTCCTGTCTGCCCAGCCGGACCGGCAGGACGACGTGATTCAGTACATTAACGACTGTCGGACCGCCGGCATCGATGTGCTGCCGCCGTCGGTGAACCGGAGTGATTACGACTTCACCATCGAGGGCAAATCGATCCGTTTCGGTCTCTCCGCCATCAAGGGGGTAGGCGCGAAGGCCATCGAGTCGATTGTAGCCGCGCGGAAAAAGTCCGGGACCTTCCGCTCCCTGAAGGATTTTCTCGAGAATATCGACTCCCTCACGGTGAACAAGGGAGTGCTGGAGTCCCTTATCAAGTCCGGGGCCATGGACTGTCTCCACGAGAACCGCTCGCAGCTCTTTGCCTCCATCGACATCCTCCTTGAGGCGGGGCATCGCCTGCAGGAAGACCGGGCGTCGGGTCAGGGAAATCTCTTCGGTGGTGAACCGGGCGCCGGCGCGGGCGCCGGCGTTCATGTGGACCTCCTCTCCATGCCGGAATGGCACGACAACGAGAAGCTTGCCCGGGAAAAGGAAGTCCTCGGCCTCTACATATCAGGCCATCCACTGGCAAAATTTGAGAAGGAGATACGGATGTTCTCGTCCGTGTCACTCTCTAATTTGGGAGAGGAGCACAACGGCAAGACTGTCTCCATCGTGGGGATCCTGACGAATCTCCAGGTGAAGCGCGCCCAGAAGACGGGCAAACGCTACGCCCTGGCGGAGTTGGAGGACATGGACAGCTCCGTGGAGGTTATATTTTTCGAGAAGGTGCTCTCCAAGAACGAACAGCTTGTCATGGGCGGCTCGCCTCTCATGGTAACCGGCACCATCGAGGCGGAAAGCGACAATCTGATTAAGCTGATCGTGACCGGCGTGAAGTCTCTTAAAGAGGTACGGCAGGAGTCAATATCGGCTCTGCATATCAAGCTTGATGCCATCGGCGTGGATGATGATATCCTCAAATCCATGGAGGCGATTTTTGTCCGCCACAAGGGAGACTGCCCCATCTTTTTCCACGTCAATGCGAAGGAAGGGGAGAAGGTCATCAAGGCCCATTCGACCTTCAACGTCAGGCCCACCGACGGACTGGTCAAGGACCTGTCCCAGGTCATCGGCCAGGATTCCCTCGGTTTTTCCATCAGCCATCATTGATAGGCTGAGGCCAGTAGTTACTTCCTTATGGTTTTCTACCCGTAACAGGAAGCAGTCCATAATTCACCGCTACATCGTATTCATTTACAAAGAGTCAGGTTCTGCAGGCATTGTCCCTCAGTTACGGGTATTGATCACGGTGAGGCTTCCCTGTAGTCTGAGGGTAAATCCGGATTGCCAAGGTAATCTGCTATCAATACAAGGATCTTTTTATCCTCTATTTTATGAACTGCGGTTATCATGGTATTGTTGATGGAATACTTATCAATGTTCTCAAGTTTATGAAGTAATTGCCTCGATCTGTTCCTGTATCGTGAAATAATCGTTTTCTTTGAATGAAAGACCAGGGAGCCACTTCTTCTGTCACTGGCGCCATGGCACCTGCCGCAATACCTTTTAAACAGTATGTCTCCGTTTTCATTATTTTCCACTAATGAGAGCGAAAAGAGCGATAAACAGATTATTATAATGGCTAGAGCGTATTTATTCATGACAAAAAGCTCATTGCACGCATCATTATATTGCGGACACAGATCTTCATAGGTAATAAGATTATTCTTCCGCTGATTTTTATGCCCGGTTCCGGTAGTTTATCAGATTCCGAAATGCTTAAATGCCTCGTAAACAAGAAAAGCGGGCCATACAATGGCCTTGAGAAAGCCCAGTACGCCCATCCAAAAACCGGTTGCGTTCAAAATGAAATAAACGGCCGCTCCGATAAAGCCGAGGCCGTATACGGTGCCGCCTGAAGCGTTGTTGTGAATTCCTTTGCCCATGTTCTTTTCTCCTTTATGTGAAGAATTCCTGCCCATGGAATAGTAAAACAATGTTTAGTATAAAAGGCAAGAAAAAAAGGATAATTGGAAAGCATCAGCAGGGAAATCTCCAAAAATTTCCGCAGTTGGTTGAGGATAGATGCCGTCAATAAATTCTTCTTGCAATAAAAAGAGCGGGATAGAATAATCTTCTTCATCCAGTGCGGGATTGAGCGCAGTGCAGCCTGAGATGCTTGCCGTCGTATAACGATTTAAGAAGTAAAATAGTATGAAAGGATGGTAGGGGACGACCTCGCCAACCATGGAAACCGTAAACTGCATTATCTGCGGGAGCGATGAGCATAAGCCCCTCTTCCAGAAAGCTTCCCGGGACGGCAGCCTCTTCACCCTGGTTAAGTGCCCCGAGTGCGGCCTCGAATATTTATCTCCCCGTCCCGGACCTGACGAGATCGGCGCATACTACAGCGAATCTTACTTTACCAGGAGAACCGACCGGGGTTATGATAATTATTTTTCCGAAGCCACGCGCCGCGAGATAGAACGCGTTATTATAATGAATCTCCGGGACCTCGGGTTTTTCGAGTTCGAAAAAAGCCTCGGGGAAGAGAAGAGGGTCCTCGACATAGGCTGCGCGGCGGGCTATTTTCTCTCCTGCTTGCATGACCGGGGATGGGAAACTACGGGAGTGGACATCTCCGACGCGTGCGTTGAGTTCGCCCGCGGGGCGGGGCTCGCGGTGTATGAGGACGATTACCTGGAAATCGCCTTTGCCCGTCCCTTCGATCTTATCACCCTCTGGGCCTCCATCGAGCACCTCCACTACCCGGACCGCTTCCTGGAAAAAGCCCATGATGAACTGAAAAAGAGAGGGCGGCTCTTTATCTCAACGTGCCGCGCCAGCGGCCTGAATTTTATGCGTCTTTACGGAAAGGATTGGCGGTTCTACAACTTTCCGGAGCACCTCTACTATTTTTCCCGCCCGGCGATAGAAAAACTGCTTGAGCGGAAAGGCTTCAGGATCGTACAGTGCGCTACCTACGGCAGCGGCTTTGGAAAACCGGGGTCCCTTCCGCGAAAAATCGCCGATATCATGGCCAAGCGGCTCCGCCTCGGCGACATGATGCTCATTGCCGCGGAGAAAGTGTAACCCCCCTGTCCCCCTGAGTGGGCATTTTTGTACAGTCTCACTTTTAATACCATATTATGATATACCACGATGAATTCTAAATGGATTACCATTTAAAAAAATTGGATGAAATGAATATTGTTGTTGCTTCAGGAAGCGAATCGTATAGGGGAAACTAATACAGTATTCCGTGCCCCCTCAGGGGGACAGGGGGGTCAAAATCATGCGGATCGTACACACGACAAGCGAAGTCAGGGACAATGTTGCCCGGGCGCGGAAGGAGGGGAAGCGGATCGGCTTTGTCCCCACCATGGGCTTTCTGCACCGGGGGCATCTCTCCCTGGTGGAGGAATCGAAAAAGCATGCACAGTACCAGGTCATGAGCATTTTCGTGAACCGTATCCAGTTCAATGATCCAAAAGACTTCGCCAATTATCCAAAAGATCTGGAGCGGGACTTCGAACTCGCCCGGGGCGCCGGCGTCGACCTGATCTTTGTTCCCGATGACAGCGAAATGTATAACAATAACCTGACCTTCGTCGACGTGGAGATCCTCACGAAGAACCTGTGCGGCGCCCACCGGCCGGGCCATTTCCGCGGGGTCTATACCGTGGTGAGCAAGCTCTTCAACATAATCCAGCCTGATGTATCGGTCTTCGGGCAGAAGGACATCCAGCAGGCGGTGAGTATCGAGAAGATGACGGTTGACCTGAACTTCCCGGTGCGTATCATTATTGCCCACACGGTGCGGGAGGATGACGGCCTTGCCATGAGCTCGCGCAACAAGCGCCTCTCCCCGGACGAGCGGAAGCGGGCCGTGGCCATCAGCCGGGCCATGAAGAGCGTGGAAGACCTGATGCGATCCGGTGAGCGCTCCGCCAGGGCGATCACGATCGCCATGATAAACGTCATCAACGAGTCGAATCCGAAAAAGATCGATTACATTTCAACTGTGCGATACAGTGACCTCGCGCTGGTCGATACAATCACAGAAAAATCGGTCATCGCTGCGGCGGTGTTCTACGGTGACACACGGCTCATCGACAACATGATCGTGGAACTTGACGGGGGATCTGCGCGATGCATCTACTGAAATTGGCACGGCTTTTCCTGTTACCGGTAATTGCCCTTTTATCGTGCGCGCCTCAGGCCGCCCTCACGCCGCAGGCGGCTTTCCATGACCTGAAGGAGGCCTTCCGGAAATCAGACGCTGCCCTGCTGGAGCGCCAGCTCTCGCGGGAAAGCATCCGCAAGATCCGCTATATGACAGGGCTCTTTTCCCGCATGGAAGAGCGGCAGCTTCATGCCCTTTCGGATAAATTCAATGTCCCGGCGGAGCGGCTGAATAAGCTCTCGGTACGGGATTACTGCACCCTGACCCTTGCCCTGGACAGGGAGAAGAACGTCATCGGTGCTGCCACGAAGCGCGCCGTTGTAGGCATTGACCGGAAAGGCTCCCGGGCGGTCATCAGCGTCGATAACGGCATGGAATTGCCCTTTGTAAAAGAAGGCCCCTACTGGAAATTCGACATGACCGGGTTTTAACGACCTTTAATCAATGTTTAAAAAAAATGAAGATGATGAAAATAATCCATAACAAAAAAGGAGTTTTGCTCGTCACGGCAATTATCCTGTTTTACTTCGGTGTCATATCGCTGCTGCAGGCGATAGCCCTCAGGAACCGCCCGGCCCCGGGTGCTCTCGGGAAGGCAGCGGACATTCGGGCCGGCATTGAAATGCGCGGCTTCACCATTACCGCGTACTGTCCCGGCAGTTGCTGCAACGGAATCTGGGCCGGCCAAACAGCCACGGGAAAGAGCATTGACTATTATACCAATCAGAAACTGAATATCGCCGCGGTTGACCCGGAAGTGATACCTATGGGCACCCTCTTCGCCTATATGGGCAGGGAATACCTTGCCGTGGATATCGGCGGCAAGATACGCGGAAAAAGGATCGACCTGCTGATGCTGAGTCACCGGGAAACCTATAACTTCGGGGTCAGGAAGAATCAGTCGATACTGATCCTTTCCACCCGACCCCTTGAGACATACCGATCCGGCGCCGGGCTGACTGATCGTTCGCGTGTTGCCTGTTCCCTGCTTGCTGCGTCTATCCGATGAGAAGACAACCCGGCTGTTGAGGCTGTTGAACCATAACCGGAATGGCTGCAATCAAAAAGAAAATATTCCGCATTTGTGCGGCTACTGATAAGAATAGGAGGATTTATGACACGTGCAGGGAAATCAATTTTTTATTTCGGCTTCTGGGTGCTGGTCTGCGGCGTATCCCTCATGTTTTTCCCCCAGTTCTGCCTGGACATTGCCGGCATCAGCCTCAATGACTACGTCACGGTGCGACTCTTCGGCATGGTCCTCATCTACCTGTCCATATACTATTTTGTTGCGGGGCGGCATCCTGCCTTCCGTCCCCTCTACCTGACCACTGTATTCACGCGCTTCTCTGCGTTCCTGATCATGATCGTATTCGTGCTCCTGGATATGGCAAAGCCGATAGTTATCGGCTTCACGGTCGTTGACGCCCTGGGGGCCCTCTGGACGGGCCTGGCGCTGCGGGCAGATGGAAAGACCCCCCCGACCCCCTAAGGGGGCGAGAGTGTGATGTATCCGACCTCATCCCCTCAATCCCCCTCTCCCACAGGAAGAAGGGGAGGCTAAAAAAAGTTGTTAATTCGTAGCCCTCTCCCGAGGGAGAGGGCGCGCCAGAGGCGGGGTGAGGTCAGAATAGAATTTATGCATTGAGGTTAAGGTGGAATTGGAGGTTGTCTCATGAATAAACTCACCACGCTGTTCAGTCCTGTAACCATCGGGACCATGGAGATAAAGAACCGGATCGCCATGGCCCCCATGGCTACCGATTTCGCTGAGGGCGACGGCACAGTGACCCGGCGTCTTGTCGACTACTACGAGGCCCGGGCCCGGGGCGGAGCAGGCCTCATCATTCTCGAGGTGTGCACCATTGACGGCATGTCGCCCTACATCCCCCGCACCGTGGGGATCTGTGACGATTCCTTCATCCCGGGGCTGAAAAGCCTCACCGACGCGGTCCATGCCCACGGCGCGCGCATCATACCGCAGATCGCGCACCCGGGCCCCGAATCCCTGGCGCCCCTCTTCAACGGCACGGCCGCGGTGGGTCCCTCGGCGGGGATAGTGAACAACCTGACCAGGATGAAATGCCGTGACCTTTCACCTGCGGAGATTGATGCCGTCATAGGCCAATTCGGCGATGCGGCGCGCCGCGCCAGGGAGGCGGGCTTTGACGGGCTTGAGTTCCACGCCGCCCACAGCTACATGCTTGCCGGATCGTTCCTATCGGCCCTGCGCAACCGCCGCACCGACTCCTACGGCGGCGACCTGTCCGGCCGCCTCAGGTTTCCCCTTAAAGCGATCCGGGCCATGCAGGAGAAGGCTGGGAAGGATTTCCCTATAACCATGCGGCTCTCCGCTGAGGAGCAGGTCGCTGGCGGCAGGGACATCCGCGAGACCGGGTATATCGCCTCACTCTTAGCCGATGCCGGCGTGAGCGGCTTCCATATTTCGAGCGGCGTGTACCCGGACCTGTCGTGGCGCGTAATCCCGCCGACAGGCACTCCCTTCTGTCTCAACGCGAAGAGCGCTGCGGAGATAAAAAAGGCCGTGCCGGTCCCGGTCATGGTGGTGGGGAGGATCGTTGATCCCGGCATGGCGGAGGATATCGTGCGCCGCGGCGACGCAGACATGGTGGTGCTGGGGAGGGCCTTTCTCGCGGACCCTGCGTGGCCGGCCAAGGCTGCCGCCGGGGCCTGGGATGACATCGCCCCCTGCATCGGCTGCGGCCTCGGGTGCGTGCGAAACCGCG
>JBGSUQ010000014.1:0-26872 GCA_041753395.1 Spirochaetota bacterium | reverse complement strand
CGCCGGGCCGCGCAGGCCGCGGCGCAGCTGCTGCTCCCCGATGCAAGGGTGTAGCCGGCGCCGCGCTCCCATATCTCTATCCGCAGGGAGCGGCGGTCGATCACCTTGACAATCTGCATGTTGATGCGGTTAGGGAAGAGGGGGTGGCGCTCTATGAGCGGCCCGATGTCGCAGGCCAGCTCACGGGAAATGTCCCCCGGGAAAATCACGCAATGGGGGTTCCCCATTGATGCGCAGGTCATATGATACGTTTTTCCCCTGATTTCAATGGGCTGGTTTATGACTTCCCGGCGAGGGCCGGATACGGGGATTTTTTCGCTGTCAAATGTGCAGGTCCCCATGTTGACTTTTATACAGTATGTTTCAGGATCCAGCAGCAGCGCTTCAATGGGGCCGCCCTGGGTATTGAATGATGCGGCAGTTCCATTGGTGTAGCCATGCTCGTGCAGGTAGCGTGTGAATATCCTCACGCCATTTCCGCTCTTTTCGGCTTCACTGCCGTCGGGATTGAATATCCTGAGCCGTATCGAGCCATTATCGAAGATGGGGCCGTACAGAATACCGTCCGAACCGATGCCGCGGTTGCGGTCGCAGATAAGGGTAATGGTTTCAGGAGTGAGGACTGCGCTATTCTTCGAAGGGTCGATGACAATGTAATCGTTGCCCAGGCCGTGATATTTATAGAATTCCATGATGACATTCCCTCCCATATGATTGGGATGCCCGCCGGCCCCGGTCAATCATCTTCCCGTTCCTCTTTCGTTTTTTTTATGCCGTTCATGTCCGCCATTGCCCTGAGCACCGTCTCATAATCGTTTGATGCGTTCCAGAAAAGGTAGCCCTTCGCGCCTGAATCGTTGGTGGCTTTTATCTGCGTGAGAATATACTTGCTGTTGTAGTTGGAAACGCGCCACCGGAACGCCTGCAGCCACGGCCGCACGACACTGTTTTTTCCCGCAAGATGTATCACCTTCTGACAGCCGCTGTAAATGAAATAATAGGGATTGTCGCCGGGTCGGGCATAACCGTCGAAATCGTCATTGAAGTGCGAGGGATAGAGCATGGGCGAGATGATGTCGCAGTGCTGCGCCAGCAGCTCGATCCGCTGGCCCGTGCTTTCGATATCGATGCCCTTCCCCCAGGCTACAACGCCGAAGATGTCTATAGACAGGCGCGATTTGCGCGCTGCAATGGCATCGTGGGCCCGTTTGAGAAAATGGGTGATGGCCTGCTCCCGGGACATCTTTCCGAAATCGTATCTGAAGTCCGCGTCCTTCATGTTCCCCGTGGTGGGGAAGCGGATATAGTCAAACTGGATTTCGTCGACCCCCATGTCGGCAAGTTCCAGAGCTATGGCGATGTTATAGTCCTGCACTTTTTTATTGGTGGGATCGCACCACTTTTCCTTCGCGCCGGGACTCCAGGCACCGCCGCTGCGGGAGCGGATGGCCATGGACGGGTCTCTTTTCCGAAGCAGATGGTCGTGGAACACGGCCAGGCGCGCCACGGTGTAGAAGCCGTTCTCCTTGAGAGTGCGGATGAATTTCTCTATATTGTCGATTGAGCGCTTGTCATGGGTGTCAAGGCTCTGCACTTCCGGTACCTTGCTGAAATAGCTGACATCTCCACCGATGTCCTTAGCGTCGAATACGATGGTGTTGATTCCGAGCTTTTTGTACCGGTCCAGGTTGCCCAGGATCTTGCTCCCTCCAATGCTGGTGCCGGTAAAATAGAGGCCGCGGGCAGTAATGAGGGCCGGCATGGCCTGGTTCCTCGGGTCATGGCGCAGGGCCGGTGCGGAACCGGGGATGACCAGGGCGGTACCGGCTGGAATTTCGCTGCCCCGTATACCGTTGTATTCCCGGATCGACGTTGCCAGTGAGGAAGCCCGGTAATAATCGGTGTACCGGACCGCCTCTGACGCGATATCGCCGAGGTCCTCGTCGTCGCTGTCCGACCGGTACATCAGGATACTCCCGGTGTGGATGAATCCCCGGGGAAGATCGCGGTAGGTCCGCACCTGGGTCCGGAAATCGCGATGATTGATAATGGTATAAGTGGGGCTTGACGGGATAAGGGTCTCCGCTGTCTCGATGTATAAGCCAAGGGCACAGTCGTGCAGGTATAGGACCGTGTCAAAATGGGTGATGACGCCGGCCAGGATGGTGCATGCTCCGAGTATGGCGACAATGATATAATTCAGATTCTTGTTCATTACGGTATCACGTTTGCGGTACATGACATAATATTCGTTGTCTATAAGCAATAATTTTTTTAATAGGGAGGGATAATAATATAGTATTCATTGCATAATGCATTTTGACCTGGAGCAGGTCGAGCAATTTTAAAAGGGGAAGAGGGTGGCTTCCCTCTTCCCCTTTCGATCCCCATCACCCCGCTGCTTCCCTGCAGCGGGTGTTTCTCCCATCAGCATTAACGAAGCCGGGAGCCCGCCTGCCGACAATCGACAGGATGTTGATTTAAAGGCGGCCTTGCGCTCTTCCCTCCGGGTCGCTCAAAAGCCGGGACGGGCTGCGGGCGTAACTTGTCGATTCGGTTTCACCGAAATCGACTTCGGACACCCGCCCGATTTGTGTCCGCCTGCGGCGGACGTTTTTAGTGGTTGTATGATGGGATCAGGCACCGGCCGGCTGCTTGTAGCGATGATAGATCATAATAAATTGTAATTGATTAATTAATCCTTCCCATCCATAGTATCTCCCTGCCGAAAGAAATTGGTTATAGTGGTGTGTGTTAATGGCTGAAGAACAAAACAACGGAACGCAGGGAAGCGCCATAGTAATAGCCACCGGCTCGAGGGTCCTGCGTTTCTGGGACGGGCTTCGGGACTTCGGGGCATACGTGTATTCGATTTTCCAGTCCTTCAAGTCCCTGCGGTTTATCCGCATACGCGCGATCAATACCATCATCCTGAACCAGACTATGTATACCGGCATCAACGCGCTCCCCATTATTCTCGTCATCGCGATGCTCCTCGGCGGTGTGGTAATCATCCAGGGGATGACCAACCTGCCGAAATACGGCATCGAGGGATACTTCGGCAACCTGCTGGTGATCATCATCGCGCGTGAGCTGGGGCCCCTGGTGACGGCCCTTATCGTGATAAGCCGTTCCGGGTCCGCCATGGCAACTGAGACGGCGACGCAGCAATGGAGCAAGGAGATTCTCTCGATGGAGATATCCGGCATAGACCCGCGCCTCTATATCGTAATTCCCCGAATCGCCGCGACGATACTTTCGATATTTTCCCTTATCATATTTTTCGATATCATGGCCTTCCTGGGTGGCTATATCATATCCCTCACGACGATATTTATTCCCCTGGATGTATTTTTCCAGAACCTGGTCATGTCCTTTTCGCTGAAAGACCTGGCGGCCACCATCCTCAAGAGCCTCACCTTTGGTCTCCTCATTCCCCTTATCAGCTGCTATTACGGGATGATGCCCCGCTCGAAATTCGAAATCCCAATCTTCGTGTCGCGAGCAGTGAGCCGGACGCTCTTTTTCGTCGTCCTGCTGAACGTGGCCATTTCGGTGATATTCTATTTTACGTGGCTGGAGTAGGATATGGCCCCGCTCCTTGAATTCATCAACGTGTCCTGCGTGGCCGCCGAGCCGGTGGAGGAGCTCTCTTTCTCCATCGGGCCCGGCGAAAACATCGTGTTTTTCGGGGTGGAGCAGTCGGGACTGCAGACGCTGTCGCAACTGATGCTGAACCTGGAGGAGCTGTATACCGGCGATATCCGGTACAGGGGGACGACGATTCAGGGCCTGGATTACCTGGGGAAGCTCCGCTACAAAAATGAGATCGGCTACGTTCACGGCGATTACGGCCTTATCTCCAACATGACCGTTGAGCAGAACATATCGATGCGTCTTGAATACTATTCCGAGTATTCGCCGGAGGAAATTTCCGGCATCACGGAGGGCCTTATGAGGGACCTGAATATCCTCGATAAACGGGGGGAGAGGCCCGTTGCCCTTACGGCTTCGCAGATTTTCCGCACCGCCTATGGCCGGGCGGTTGCACATGACCCGAACCTGCTCATCATCGAGCATGCCTTCGTGGGACAGTCTTCCCTCAATATCCGCTCCTTCATGGATGTGCTGAAGCGGCAGGTGGAGAGCCGGGATAAATCGGTGGTATTTGTAACCTATGATCCGCAAAAATTTCTTGATTTTGCCGATAGGTTCTACATGCTGTATAAAGGAAGGATGGTTTTCTCGGGGGCACGCCGGGATTTTCTCGAGTCCGATAACCCCTACCTGGTCCAGTTCCGGAACGTGGCCCTGGATGGGCCCATGGAGATCCGCTAGCGCGAGGGTGTATGAAAATGCAATTCGTCAGGAACATGATAGCCGGAAGGCTCCACAAGGTCATTGAGGGACTGGGACGGATTGAATACCGGGTGGGGCTCTTTGTCCTCATCCCGGCCGTCGTCATTGTCCTCTTTATACTGGTAAAACTCGGCTATTCCCTGGCCACCTCCACCATGGACGTGTACGTGAAGGTGAACAGCATCACCTCGCTGAAGAAGGGGACCCCGGTCCAGATCAAGGGTTACCAGCTTGGCCGCGTTGTTGATGTTCGGCCCCTCTTCAAACCGGCCCTCCATTTCATCGCGACGCTCCGCATCAAGAAGGACATCGAACTGTACGAGGACTGCGCTGCCATCATCACAAACCAGAATGTCATCGGCGACCCGGTGGTGGAGCTCCGCAATCCGGAGAAAAAGGGGGCCTTTCTAAGGGAAGGTGACGTTATCGAGGGGATCGAGTCTGGTAGCATAGAAGATATCATGGCCAAGGTCAACACCCTGTTGACCGAGGTGACGACAATCGTGACTCTCTACCGCGAGGTGTCTCAGGAGAGCCGCGGCGACATTCGCAAGCTCGTCACCGGCCTGGCCGGGAGCATTACGAATCTCAACAGCATTTTACAGAATTCGCAGAAGGATATCATCGATATCATCGGCAGCATGCGGAAGACTTCCCGGACGCTTGATGAAGTGGCCACGGAGATCAAGAAAAACCCGATGAAGTTCCTCTTCGGCGGCAAGAAGGAGAAGTGAGCAGCGCTGCTACTTCTTTTTAATGTTGAATGTTTCCAGTACGTTGTAGGGCAGCTTGTTCTGCGACTCGTGATATATCCGGATAAGGATTTCCGCCAGGATACCGATCTGGATAAAGAGGACAGAAAGCAGAAGAAACATTACCGTGAGGATCAGGAGCGGGTTCCTGTTCATGGGCTGGTAGAGGAACACTTTCATCAGGATGACTGCTATCCCGCTCAAAAAGCTCAGCAAGAACATGAGGAACCCCGTGCCGCCGAATACGTATATCGGCTTGGTAGAGTATTTTCCCATGAAGGTGACGGTGATAAGGTCCAGGATTACCTTGAAGGTGCGCTTGATGCCGTATTTTGACTCGCCGTATTTGCGCGGGTGGTGCATGACCGGCACTTCAGTGATCTTCGCCCCGATCCATGAGGCATGCACCGGGATGAATCGGTGCATCTCGCCATAGAGACTGACCTGTTTTAAAATTTCGCTGCGGTACGCCTTCAGTGAGCATCCCAGGTCGTGGAGCTTGACCCCGGTGACCCGGGCGATGAGCCAGTTGGCGATGCGGGACGGGAGCCTGCGGGACAGGAATTTGTCCATCCTTTTCCTGCGCCACCCGCTCACCACGTCGTATCCTTCCTCGATTTTTTTGAACAGCATGCCGATGTCATTTGGATCGTTCTGGAGGTCCGAATCCATGAAGATGATGATGGCTCCTGTTGCGAAATCTATGCCGGCCGACATGGCCGCCGTTTGCCCGAAATTGCGGCGGAATAAAATAACCTTGATGTTCCGGTCCTTTTTCGCGATGTCGCGGAGGATATCCGGCGATGAATCGGTACTGCCGTCGTCTATGAAAATGACTTCATAGGTGACATTCAGCGGCTTCAGGGCCTTGATGATTTCTTCATACTGGAGACGGATATTGCCCTGCTCGTTGTAGACCGGCAGGACGACGGACAGGTAGGGCCCCCGGGACTTTTTTTTCTGCGCTGATTTTGCCGATGGCATAGGGATACTCCACGTCACGGTTGATTACCAGAATTGTTACCCGGCACTTGTGGTGGCGGGGTATCCCGGATCGGGAGACGCCGGTTATGCAACAAATCTGTTTTATTCTTGCAAAAAGCAACAGTAATGAAATATCTGCATAAATACAAACATTTTTTTTAAATTAATAACGCATATGCTGGAATCAAAACTATCACATCTGGTTGATCCCCTGCGGGAAATGATTTATCAATTCAGCATGGTTATCGGCAGGTTCCGCGAGGAGAGCGGCGCGCGCGTGGCCGGTCTCACCTGTGACATGTTTCCCGCCGAGATAGGCGCGGCACTGGGGCTGGTTCCGCTGCGGATACCATCGTTGATGACAGGCCATTGCACCGCTGCGGGGGCATCGGCGATTGATGGCATTGAAGGGATCTATGATCTCCTGGTGGTGCCGCGCGGATGCGCCGGAAGGGAAGGGGTCCCGGAAGCGGCCGTGACAGTCTATGAATTCGCCTGCCCGACCGGGTGGGGCGAAGAATCATGCCGGTCAATGGAGGCCGCACTGGGACGTCTCCTGGAGCATTCGGGCTGTGCCGGCCTCTCCCGGCTGGAGCCGGCGGTTCTCGCAGCTGTCACGGTGCTATACAATAATGTACGGAGGATGGTGCGGGGCATCGTATCGGCCCGGGGTGAAAAGCCCGACCTTCTCTCATGCAGGGACCTCGGGGTCATACTGGAAGCGGCCATGGTGTTCCCGCCGTCTGTGACGGTTGAATTCCTGGCCGCAGTACTGGACGCGCTGAAACGGACGGAAAGCGGCGCATCCGCCCGTGGGGTACCGGTGATGGCCTACGCGAGCTTTGCCTGCGATGCGGCGGTGCTGGACGAGATCGAGGAGGCCGGGTGCCTTATTGTCGAGGATGATGCCTGCGGGGGCAGGAGGCAGTTCGACATGTCGTACAACCATGAATCGGCTGACCTGTATAATGAAATACTTGACGCTTTTTCTTACCGCCCCCGGTGCCCGTCGGTGCGGACCGTGGATGAGCGGGCCGCTCTGCTCTATTCGATGATCAAGGGCCACGGCATCGAGATGGTCCTGTTTATCGAGGACCTCTGCTGCCCGGCCCGGAGGAGAGACATTGACGCCCTTCGTATCCGCCTGATGCGGTCCGGCGTGGACCCCCTCGTGATTGCGCCGGGGGAATCACGAGGGAAGGTGAGGGAATATCTCAAGAGGATGTGAGAAGCTTCAATATACCCACCAAACCCCCCAAAGGGGGGCTTGAAGGATTACTGTTGCTGTAAAGAAGTCCCCCTCCGGGGGATTTAGTGGGCTTGTTTTATTTTCCCACCATGTTGATGTAATCACCGGTAATTTTGAAAGCTTCTCCCAAGAACAGGTCGTTTTCCATGTCAATCAGCTTTTTACCGCTCTCCTTGTTGAAGGTCTTCTCCAGCTCTTTCTGTTTTTGCTTTTCGATAGCCGACTCCTCCTTCAGACTTATGGTCTTGCTGTTGATCTGTTCCTTGTATTTCCTGACCCTTTCAAGGAGCTTGCGGTACTTTTCGCTGGCATTGACGCGGGCCGCCGACTGGCCGCTCAGCTGCGATAACAGGCCCTGGTTCACCAGGGCGAAGTTTTTATGCTCGGCGCCGGGTATCTTTTTCCACTTGAGGGGATAGCGGTTTTTATTTTCGCCGATATCCCATATGGTGGAAAGATCCGGAACCCTGATGTGCGGCGCGATGCCGGTCAGCTGGTTCGACGAGCCGTCCGGCTGATAGAAGAGCGATATGGTGATCTTGATGGCGCCCTTCTTGAAGGGAAGTTCATTATATGACTGCACGGTCCCCTTGCCGAAGGTGTTGTCGGGTCCCACGATGAGCCCCCGGTTGTAGTCCCTGATGGCGCCGGCGAGGATCTCCGAGGCGCTGGCGCTGAACTTGTCGATCAGCACTACCATCGGGCCGTCATAGACGATGCTCTCGTCGTTATCGTTGACCACGTGGGGCCGGTTCCTGCCGTCCACGATCTGGAGGACCGGGCCGCCGGCTATGAAGAATCCCGCGATGTCAATGGCCTCGTTGAGGAGACCGCCCGGGTTCCCGCGGAGGTCGAGGATGATGCCCTTGACTTTTTCCGCTTTCAGCTTCAATAATATTTCCCGCACGTCGCCGGAAGAGCTCTTGCCGCGCTCTTTGTCGTAATAGAAGGAGGGGAGCTTGATGTATCCGACCTTGCGGCTCTTGTCTCCGTTGATGGTCAGTATCTGCGATTCAGCGGCGCTGTCCTTGAGGCTTATCTCCTCGCGAACGATCGGGACCACCATCCGTATCGGCTTGTTCCCCTCGCCGGACTTGCGCAGGACGGTCAGGCGCACCTCGGTGCCCTTGGTCCCCCGGATTTTTTTTACAACGTCGCGGAGGTCCATGTCCACGACATCCAGCGGCTCGCCGTCGCTCTGGGCCACGGCTATGACCTTATCGCCCGGCTTCAGCTTGAGCTTGTCCGGCAGCTTGTCGGCCGCTCCGCCGGCGATAATCGACTCGACAATGACAAAGCCGTCCTCTGACTTGAGCCGTACGCCGATCCCCTCCAGCTTCAGCTTCATGGATATGCTGAAGTCTTCGTTCTCTTCCTGGGTGAGGTAGTTGGAGTGAGGGTCGAGGGACATTGAAAAGGCGTTCATGAACCGGTCGAGGAGCTTTTCCTCGTCGATTTCATCGACCCGCTTATTGAGGAGGTTGTATTTCTTCGCGAGCTTCTTTTTCGCCTCGGCCAGGCTCTGTCCGGACGAGAGGTAGTTAAGGAGCTGGAGCTTGATGTTCTTGCGCCAGCGGTCCCGCATGTCCTTTTTTGTCTCGGCGTATTCGACCTTGTCGCGGTCCACGATGATCTTTTCGTCGGTGGTAAAATCGAACTTGCTCTTGATGAGCTCGTTGACGAGCTTGTTGCTCTCCATGAAGCGCTTTTTGTAGACCGAGTAGATATCCTCGATGAAGTCGAACTGGTTGTTTTGAACGTAGTCGTCTATTTTGTGCCGGTATTTCTTGAATCCGTCGATGTCCTTTTTGTAGAAGTAATACTTGCCGTAATCCAGGGACAGTATAAAGTTGTCAAGGATCCGCTCGGACAGCTCGTCGTTCAGGGAATGGTACTGCACGTGCATGGCGAGGAACTGGTTAATCAGCGTGGGGACATCATTCTTTTTAAGGCCTTCGGAATTTTTAAAGCAGGATAGAACGATCGCAAAGGTCGCGATCAGGACCAGGTACTTTTTCGACATTGGATTTCTCTCCGGGATGAAATTAGTATCGTTATAAAATATATTATTCTTCAGGGGTCAAGGGACGGAGCCCTTTGCAAAGCCCCTCCGTAGGGCTACTTTCACTAAAAAAAGCAGATAAATGAATTAGTCAATAATTATTTGGAAAGGTTACAAGTTATTCAGGAGATGACCGGCGGAGCGCCCTGCCGGGGATGCCGGGGGGATATAATCTGTTTTTATATTGACATCAACAGGAAAATGATATGTCTGCTAATCATAAATGGAGGCATCTCGTGACGCGTCTTGCGGTAATAATGGCCCTGTTTGCGCTCCTGGCCATGGAATCGTGCTATTGCTACAAGGCCATATCGGTCGACCGCATGCATAGCCTGTACCGGTCAGACGCTGCCGGCGGCCGGAAACCGGCGGCCCGGTTCCGGGTTGCGGCAGAGAAGGTTTTCGCGCGGGAGAGCTCGTTTTTGCCGGTCGCCGCGATAAACAACCGGGCCGTTGACCTTGCGCTCCAGGGCCGGTACGGCGAGGCGGAAATTCTCTTCAGGGAAGTGCTGGCGGAAGATGCCCTCGACCCGGCCGTTCTCAATAACCTGGGAGTCATTTGCGAGATTACCGGCGACAGGGACGGGGCTTTCAGGATGTATCTCGAGGCCTGCAGGCTTGAACCGGGCAATGCCGTTTTCAGAAGCAACTTCACGCAATTCGCGGATTTTCGGGAGATAAAGGAGTAATGCCCGCGGCGCACCATCAGGCAGTCATTGTGAGTTGATGATTTCAAGGAGACGCGCCGCCGACTGCTCCCATGAAAACCGCTTTGACCTGTCAAGGCCTTTTCTGCACATGGCGCTTCTCAGGTTCCTGTCTGATAAAACTTTTTCCACCGATGACGCCAGACCCTCCGTGTCAAGGGGGTCCACCAGGACGCACGCATCACCGGCGACTTCCGGTATGGAGGATGACGTGGAGGATATGACCGGGCACCCGCACTGCATCGCCTCAAGGACCGGCATGCCGAAGCCTTCATACAGGGTGGGAAACACGAAGACGTCGGCGCCGCTGTAAAGCGGCGCAAGGTCTTCTGAAGGGACGTATCCTGTCATGATTATGGATCCTTTCTTCGAGTGCCTCTCTATCATGTCGAAGAGCTTTGTATTCTTCCATCCGCTCATCCCCACCAGCACCAGTTGGTGCCGCACGCGCGGTTCAATTTTTGCATAGGCGTCGAGGAGCACGGCAAGGTTTTTGCGTGGTTCCAGGGTGCAAACCGACAGTATGTACGGCCGGGTAATGCCGTATTTTTTTTTAACGCGTGCCACGGATTTCGGACCGGCTTTATAAAATACGTTCCGGTCTGCGGCGTTGTGCAGGGTGATTATATCCTTCCGTATGTTCAGCAGGCTGATCAGGTCGTTCCTGGTGCTGTCGGACACCGACAGAAGCAGGTCTGCCCGTTTCATATTCTTTACGATAGCGCGCTTTTTATACCAGCTGTTTATGTCCGTTGTTTCAGGATACAGTTTCCATACCAGGTCGTGAATGAGCCATATCTTTTTTACCGGTGAAAAAAAGCAGAGGGGGAAAAAATCGGCAAAGAAACCGATGTAGACGTCGATCCTGTTGCCGCGCATCGATTTTGTGAGCCAGAAGTAGAGACAGGCCCGGTCAATCAACTCGAGGACCATCTTGAGGACGCGGTACAGGCCAAGCTGCACTATCGACGACAACGTTTTTTTACTTCCGGTTTTGAGGAGTGCCAGGGTATCCGTGATCCGGTATTTAAATCTTTTTATGCGCCAGTCATACTGGACATGCTTCCACTTCTCGCCTGGCAGGCCGGCATGGAGGAGGCCGTCTATGGTGTAGATGTAATAGAAATTATCAGGGTCGATTTTTTGAAGTTCCCTGATGTAATTGAGCGTTACATTCCCTATGCCGGTGAGGTTTTTTGACGACATCGATAATGTTTCAATGGCTATTCTCATGATAGGTCCGTTGTGATGGATGAACCGATTGTGCCGCGGGGGAGGATGAGGGACGCTCATCCTCCTTTAAATATATCGATATTCTGCTGTATCCAGTCCACGAGCTTGCCGATACCCTCGCGGGGCATCACCTGGGGCTCCCATTCGAGATTTTTTTTCGCTTTTGTTATATCGCAGATGAAATAGCGCAGATCGCCGTGGCGGTCCGCCTCGAATTTAACTTCGGGCTTCTTGCCAAGAATTTCTGCAAGAATATCGATGCATTCCAGCAGCGATATCGCGGTCTGGGTGCCGCCGCCGATATTGTAAATCCCCGGTTTCCTTGTTTTGTAAAATGCGTCAAAGGCCCTGCATACATCGGTGGCGTAAATGATGTCACGGACCTGCTTGCCGTTGCCGTACATGACACAGGGCCAGCCGACAGCGGAACGGATGGCGAAATTAGCCACCCAGCCGTGGTCCTCACCGCCGAACTGGCGGGTGCCGTATATGCCGGTCAGCCGGAAACTTGCCGCTTCGAGCTTGTAGGTGTCAATGTATGCCCTGGTGTAGATATCGCCGGCAGCCTTCGAGGCATGGAGCGGAGTGAGGACCCCTTCCAGCGTCGGATGCAGCTCATCAATGCCGACCGGCTGGCGGACATATTTATTCTTTTCCTCTTCCAGGGTGTTGTTTATTTCGTTGCCGTATACGTGCACGGTCGCGCAGCACGCCACGGGTATTTTCATGTTCCGCGCGGCTTCGAGGACGTTGAAGGTGCCGAGGACGTTTGTTGTGACATCGAGTCTGGGGTCTTCCCAGCTTATGGTCATAGCCGGCTGGGCCGCAGTATGGATAATATAACCGCAGCCTTTCGCGTGGTCCATCAGTTCTTCGTAATTCCGAACGTCTGCCTTGACGAGCTCGACCCCGATTTTTTTCAGATAATTCCAGTTATGAACGCGGGCCTCATCGGCGGCAAATCCCGTCCGTTTGAGTTCATTTTTGGTCATGTTGTCATAGGCAACAACCTTGTCGCCCTGCTGTATGTAATATTCACATACATGGGATCCGAGAAATCCGCATCCGCCGGTTACCATTACTTTTTTTCCCATATCATATCCTCTGTTGAATTATACATGAAATTGATGTTTCACATCATGTGCATGACGGAATAATCACTTAAAAGTGGAAAAAAATTATCACTTTTAGTCAACACTTTTATTTATAAATTTATAGCGGGAACCCCCTGCCACCGGTAATGCGGATGGGTTGATACTATCACCAGAACGGCATGTGCACGTCTCTGGATGTGTTGATGTTTTTATACGCCACCGTTTTAATTTAAAATAAAAAATACGCAATTATTTAAAATACTTGTCAATATTGCCTTATTTCTATTGTATCTTAAAAAGTGCCGATATTTCATATGATCAGGGTTTATTGATAGTAGTATGCTGACAGACCCATACAGGCGTAAACACGATTACCTGCGTGTTTCCATAACAGACAAGTGCAACCTGCGGTGCCGTTACTGCATGCCCCCGGAAGGAGTGGAACTGCTCCCGCACTACCAGGTCCTCCGGAACGAAGAATTCGTCAGGCTTGTCGACATTTTCGCCTCCATGGGCATTGTAAAAGTGCGATTCACCGGCGGCGAGCCCCTCATCCGGAAGGGTTTCATAGACATTGTATCCCGGGTCAGGTCACTGCACCCCGAGCTGGAGCTGTGCCTTACCACCAACGGCATCCTTCTGGGCGATTATATCGACGACCTCCAGAACCTGGCGGTTAAAAAGCTGAACATCAGCCTCGATACGCTTTCAAAAGATACATATCTGGCCATAACGATGAGGGACGGCCTTAACGATGTCATCGCCGCCATCGACAGGGCCCTTGCCTCCGGTTTTTTCGACGTGAAGGTGAATGCCGTACTGTTCAGGGAGACCATAGCGGAGCTGGATGATTATCTCGATTTTTTCAAGGATCGCGACGTTACCATCCGCTTCATAGAAAAAATGCCCTTCGTCAATGATGAATCCGGCGGCTCGTTTCTTTCTTCGGACGTACTCATCGGGGAGCTGCAGGCCAGGGGGGACCTGGCGCGCAACACGGGCATCGACACGAATGTCGCGCTGATGTATCAATACCGGTACCGCGGCAAATACCCGATGAAGATCGGCGTGATACCGCCCATGACGCAGAAGTTCTGCTCCTCCTGCAACCGCCTCAGGATCACTTCCGACGGATATTTAAAAACATGCCTGCATTCAAGCGCCGACCATGATCTGAAATCGCTCCTCCGCGACGGGGCTGATGATGACACGGTGCGCGCGGAAATACTTAAGGCGGTATCGGAAAAGGGAGAAGGCCACAGCCTTGACTGCGACCATGACGAGGGAGGGTGTTCGGCCCTGTCCAGGTCAAGGTTCATGTCCAAGATCGGCGGCTGAGGCCGGCGTGCCGGGGCACAGACTGCCACACTACTCAGGAGTATGCTCATGAAACAGGTCATTGTTGTAATTGTCGTATTCGCCGTCACCGTCATATCCGCCGCCGGCTGCAACAAGAGCGTCCGCGAAACGCCGCGGACGGAGCGGCAGGACGCGATCTATGTGACGTGGGAATTTTCAAGCGCCGATAAGGACGGTGAGCCCTATACCGAGGCAGCCCTGATCATAAACGGCAATCAGACCCACAAACACCTGATCGGCGTCTTCTATGGAAGGGTCCGGAGAATTCTGAGTCCCGGCGAGATCAACCGCGAAATGGTAGGAGGTACCCTTTCCGGATTTATCACGAACTTCCAGGGGCGGGGCCATGAGGTCATCGTCCGTTACAATGAACAGCTCCAGCGGCTTATCGTAGCCCAGCGCCAGTGGAGCGACAAGCTCCCTGCCGGTTCCTACGGCGTTATAAAAAATATCCCGGTTCCGGAATTAAGAAAGGAAAAGATAGGTTTTTGATCGCAGTGCGCACAAACCATTATGCGACAAAATACCCCGTAGCTTGCTGCGGGGTATTTTAACAGCAGCCAAAAACATTTTACTTGACATTTTGTCTTGAACACTTATTGGTTGATATTTTCGTAGACGGACCAAATTTTTATTTTTAGAAAAAATCGGAGCATAATGCTTACTACTTCATATACATTCTTCATTTTTCTTGTCGTTGTCGTCGGTGTTTTTTTCATCCTGCCCCATCGCTTCAGATGGATATTCATGCTCGCCGCGAGCTATTTTTATTACATGTACTGGGACCCCCGATATGCGATACTGATCCTGACGACCACCGTGGTCGTGTACGGCACGGCGCTCCTGATGAATGGCAGGCCCGAACGCGTGAAAAAAATCCTGGTGACCATCAGTGTCGTAATAAACCTGTCCATTCTGGCATCGATCAAATATTTCAATTTTATCAATAACATCCTGAAAGACATTTTCTCGCTTTTCGGGGCCAGCTACACGATGCCGGCCTTTAACCTTCTTATGGGGGTCGGCATTTCCTTTTATACCTTCCAGGCCCTGAGCTATACCATCGATATATACCGGGGGACGAGGCAGCCGGAACGGCATTTCGGCATCTTCGCGCTTTATGTAAGCTTCTTTCCGGTGCTCCTCTGCGGCCCCATCGAGCGGTCCACGACGCTCCTGCCGCAGTTCTACAAGGAGATGGAGTTTGATTATGAACGCGTAACGGACGGTCTCAAGCTCATGGCGTGGGGCTATTTCCAGAAACTTGTCATAGCCGACCGGCTGAGCCTGTTTATCGGCAAGGTGCAGGACATGCCCCAGGCCTTTTCCGGCCTGCCGGTGATGGCAGCTGTTTACCTGTATCCGTTCCAGGTCCTGTGCGATTTTTCCGGCTATACCGACATGGCCATCGGTGCGGCCCTCATAATGGGATACAAGCTCACGGAGAACTTCCGCAGGCCCTTTCTGGCTATCTCCCTTACTGACATGTGGAGGCGGTGGCACATATCGCTCATATCCTGGTTCAGGGACTACCTGTACATCCCGCTGGGAGGGAATCGTGTACCCCAGTGGAGGATATATCTCAATCTGATTATCATCTTCACCCTCTCCGGCCTGTGGCACGGCGCGCAGTGGACCTTCGTGCTCTGGGGATTCCTCAATGGCCTTATAATTATTATCAGCCGTTTGACTGACCGGCAGCGTACCTGGATCCGCGAGAAATTTTTTAACGGACTTGGCAGGATTCCCGCTGCGGCGTATTTCATCCTCGCCGTGGTTCTGGGGGCCGCGATTGTCCTGGCCGGCAGGGCGGGGATCCCGATGGGAACCGGCGGCAGAGTGGCGGCTGGAGCCGGCAGCCTGGCGATGCTCGCCTTCGGAATTGTCAGGACAAGGGGAGAAGTGTTCGGGAGATTCACCGGCAATCTCAAAACGATCTGGATGATGTTCGCGACGTTCAATCTGTTCGCCTACAGCGGTGTCTTTTTCGGCGTCAAGAGCGTGAGCGACGGGTGGTATATGATAACCCATTCGGTTGGAAAGACGGTGAACAGCGACGTCCTACTGGAAGACACATTACAGGCCGTGTTGATGTTCTCTGTTGTTATAATTTTCATGATAATCCAGTACATTCAGGAATACCACGGCCGCATACGGGACCTGATACGGACGAAGCCGGCATGGGTGCGGTGGTCTTTCTATATCCTGCTCTGCTTCAGCATCCTGATGTTCGGCGTCCGCGGCGCCCAGCAGTTTATTTACTTTAAGTTTTAAGGTGCGTACGTGAAACGACTGATTGGAAAAATAGCTCTTATCGCCCTTATATCGGCGGCCCCGGTGGCGCTGTATAATTACTACATTGACCAGTATTTCCTGCTGCGCCACGATGCTAAATCGATGCGGATACTGCCTAATGAGCGGTGGGTAAAGACCGAATACCTGATCAAGAACCCCGGGAAATATGATTCTATTGTTTTCGGCTCGTCAAGGATCAGCCAGGTCCCGATGGATATCATCAACCAGAAGACGGGGAGGAGTTATTACAACATGACGCTGATGGCCGGTGTGCCGTCCGACTATCTGCATATTTTGAAAATATTGCTGCGGAACAAGGTTGCTGTTAAGCATATTGTGATAGGCCTTGATTTTTATTCTTTTGAAGGTGCCACGCCGAACCAGTTTCACCGGGGCACTATGTATCCTGATGATCCGTGGGACCGGTACCGGCAATACTTCAAGTATCTATTCCTGCCCCTGGACACCACCATGTATAATGAGCTGAATTTTGACGGAAAAGATCTGGTCTATGATATATTCGGGACGGGGGAGTATACCTTCCTGAAAAAAGAAAAAAACATAGACGAGCATCCAGAGCAGCACCCGGCGCGCTTCCAGTTTCCTATCCTGACGGTCTGCGATGACCGCATGGACAGGACCCTCAATGAGATCACACAGATTATTAACATCTGCAGAGCAAACGGCATAACGACTACCTTTTTCATAAATCCGGAATACGCCCCGCAGTATCTCTGCGACAACATAGAATTCCTGAATAAGATCCGCGTGCGTTTTGTGGAGGTAGCCGATTTCTGGGACTTCAGCAGGCCCTCGTCGGTCACAGAGACGATTTTTAGTTATGTCGACTTGATACATTACCGCAAAGCGGTCGGCCGTATGATAGCGGCGAGGATCTTCAATGTTCCCGGCGTGGCGCCCGCTGATTTCGGCCATCTGGTGACAAAAGCGAATGTCGCGGCATACACGGCGGAAACGGTTCCTGAACATCAGATCAAGAAGAAAAAGATCAACCCTAACTGCCTGCCGTGCAAAAAAGCTCTCTGGCAGTGACGCGGTGACGGCCGGACCCTCTTTACCGGGGAAGCCCTAAACGGCAAGCTTCCGCTTCCCGCCTCGATACTTCACAAAATCCCTTACATTCAGCACGATGGTCATGACGCAGCATCCCGTAAAGACCGCCAGTGTGGCTGTGTCCACCAGATGGGGGGGCAGGTTGATTCCCGTTATATCAAGGATGAGAAAGTGTATGTATGAATCGGACATGATGGGCCGGCCCAGGGCGTCGCGCACCTTCCAGTGCCAGTCTGTGCAGAAGCAGAACCCCCAGCCATACCATATCCCTATGATAAACCAGGAAAAGGCCGTGGCCGTGATGGTGGCCAGGTGGATCTTCCGTGTTTTTTTCCATATCCACCCGGTCATGTTAAAGAGGGTGAATGTGGTATGAAAGATGAGGAAGAAGTAATCGAGAAATACAAGCACGGACACCTCCCAATTTAGATCCCCCCTGTCTCTATATGACCTCACCCCGCCTACGGCGCGCCCTCTCCCATGTGAGAGGGCTACTGGTTAAAAATATTTCTTCGGCTTCCCCCTCGCCCCGTGGGAGAGGGGGATTGAGGGGGTGAGGTCAAAAGACAAAGTAAGATTTATCTATATATGTATTCAATTGCAGAGGACCCGTCAATTTTTTTCATCATTTATGGCAGGCAATACAGGTTTAACTGAAAATCTTAACTATCCGGTTGACCGTACCCAATGCCATCATTATATTAATACAATTTACCCGGCATCAGATAAAATAAGGTGTGCCGGATTGAGGGAATAACGATGAACCATCTTGCCGGGCAGCAGAGCCCGTATCTTCTACAGCACCTTCACAATCCCGTTGACTGGCATCCCTGGGGGGAAGAGGCCTTTTCCATCGCGAGGTCCCATGACAGGCCGGTATTCCTCTCGATCGGGTATTCGACCTGCCACTGGTGCCATGTCATGGAGCGGGAGTCCTTCGAGAACAGCACCGTTGCCGCCATCCTGAACGAGTCCTTTGTGTCGATAAAAGTCGACCGGGAGGAGCGGCCCGATATCGACAAGGTCTACATGACCGCGTGCCAGATGATGACCGGGATTGGCGGATGGCCCCTCACCATAATCATGACCCCGGCAGGGAAGCCATTTTTTGCGGCTACCTATCTGCCGCGTGAAAGCATGCACGGCAGGCCCGGTCTCACGGAGATCCTCGGGCGGGTCAGGGAAATATGGAAAGAGCGGCGCGCCGAGGTCGAAGACTCGGCCGAAAACATAACCGCTGCACTGGGCCGGGGAGAGGCGGCAATCAGTTCCGGTCCGGGGAACGAGGAGGATCTTCTTCGCGCTTCCGCTCTTTTTGCAGACATGTATGATGCGTCCCATGGCGGTTTCGGCGGAGCGCCGAAGTTTCCGTCACCGCACAATCTTTTGTTTCTTCTTCGCCGGTGGAAGCTGGCCGGCGATGAAAAGGCCGGCGCAATGGCCTTTGAGTCGCTGCGGCGCATGCGGATGGGCGGCATCTATGACCACGTCGGCTTCGGCTTTCACCGCTATTCCACCGATGAGCTGTGGCTGGTCCCCCATTTCGAGAAGATGCTCTATGACCAGGCCATGCTGGCAATGGCATATGCGGAGGCGTACCAGGCGGGCGGTGACCCGCTCTTTGCGGCGACAACGCGGGAAATCTTCGAGTACGTGTCACGGGTGATGACCGCACCGGAGGGCTGTTTCTATTCCGCCGAGGACGCCGACAGCGAGGGAAGGGAAGGGGCCTTCTACGTCTGGAAGGCCGGGGCGATGACGGACCTGCTGGGCGCCGGCGACGGGGAACATGCCATGGCGGTGTTCCATGCCGGCGAAAACGGCAATTTCATTGACGAGGCAACGGGAAGGATGACCGGGGAGAACATACTTCATCTCGGTGAAATTCCGGCCGATGCCGGCCGCCTCGAGGCGATTCGGAAAAAACTTTTCACCGCGCGGCAGGGACGGCCGCGGCCCTTCAGGGACGACAAGGTGCTCGCCGACTGGAACGGCCTCATGATAGCGGCGCTGGCGGCGGGCGCGCGGGCACTGGGCGATGACCGGTACCTGCGCATGGCCGGGGACGCCGCTTCTTTTATACGGGCGAAGATGCTGGTTGGCGGCGACAGACTCATGCACCGGTACCGCGATGGCGAGGTTTCCGTACCGGGCAATCTTGATGATTACGCGTTTTTTATATGGGGCCTGATCGAGCTTCACCAGGCCGGCTTTGACCCTGAGCACCTGGACCTGGCGCTCAGGCTTTCGGCATCGATGTTGAAATATTTCTCCGCCGGCAACGGGGGCTTGAATTTCGCGCCGCTGGACGGAGAGCAGCTTATAGCCGGGACCGTCGATAACCATGACGGGGCGTATCCGTCGGGTAATTCCGTCGCCTATTATAATCTGGTGCGCCTGGCAAGGATAACCGGCGACCCTGCCTGGGAAGCGCCGGCTGAGAGGATAATTGCCGGCGCCGGGGAAGGCCTTCGGCACTATCCCCACGGGTTCGGGATGCTCCTTGCGGCGTTCCAGTGCACCCTGGCGGAATCATGCGAGGTGGTTCTGGCCGGTGATCCGGGGGATGGCGCCTTTCGGGAAATGCTGCGGGAATTGCGGCGGGAATACCGGCCGAATTGTGTTGTCCTGGTCAGGCCGGTGCGGGAGGAAGGCTCGCCCGTCGATCGCCTCGCACCGTTCACCGCGTCGATGAAAACTCCCGATGGGGGACCGGCCGCGTATGTATGCAGGGGGAAGCGATGCTTTCCGCCGGTGAAGACCGCGGGGGAATTGCGGGGCCTCCTCGAAACAAAAAGTACTTGATTTATTTCCTGATAATTAACAAAACATATTTTTAAAAGAACCAGCCATCATCAGGCGCGTACCGGTTCACCGGCATATAACTATGACAGAAGAGCATCTCATGCAGAACATAACGGTCCTCCCGCGGGGCGGGTACCTGGTGGATACGCCGGCGGGATACATCCAGTTCGGATCGCCGCCCGAGACGATAAAGGACACCATGAGCATGGTCAAGGGCGTACCGCAGATATTTGTCCTCACCGATGACCTTTTCAACTGGCTGAAAGGGATAAGCATCGCGGAGATCGAATTCCCTATATATTATAACTTTTTTCTCAAGAAGAGACGGACAACCATCATTTGCCGTGAAAACCAGTTCGAACAGATGAAGAAGGTTTTACAGGAGGCCATCTTCGGGCCGAAAGAATTTAATATTACCACCGATTTTGACGTAACCCCGGACGGCCGCGCCGTCCCCGACATCAAGATGGAAATGGATTTTTTCCGGAGAGGCCTTAAATTCTCCGATCTGCTCTCTTTCGGCTTTTTCAAGAACGACTGCTTTACCCTCCAGGGCATAACCATCCAGATCGGGGAGGACGGCGATTTCCGCGTGAGCCAGGGGAGCGACGTTATAGCCGTGGTGCCTTCACGGGTCGAGTACAAACCGAAGTACCTTATCGGCAAGCGGCTCCCGGAGCCGTATATGCCCCCCCTCTTCGGTGTCACCTGCCTGGGCCCGAGCCATGGCTTCGACCCGCAGGAGAACACTTCGGGTTTCATCGTCTGGCTGAACCATAACGGCATCATGGTGGACCCGCCGGTGAACTCGACCGAATGGCTTGTCGACTCGAACGTAAACCCGAAGCTGACCGACAGCATCATCCTGACCCACTGTCACGCCGACCATGACGCCGGCACCTTCCAGAAGATCCTCCAGGAGCAGCGGGTGACCATCTACACCACCGAAACGGTGATGATGAGCTTTTTACGCAAGTACTCGGGGTTGAGCAACATGCCCATATCATACCTGATGAGGCTCTTTGACTTCCATCCCGTCAGGATCGGGAAGCCGACCTTCATTCACGGCGGCAGGTTCGACATGTTCTATACTCTCCATTCGATACCCACCATCGGGTTCAAGATGGAGTTCCAGGACCAGACCTTCGTGTATTCTTCCGATCACAACAACGACCCGGGTATTCACCGGGAGCTTTTCGATAAGGGTCTCATTACCAGGGAGCGCTATGACGAGCTCAGCAATTTTCCGTGGGATTCGAAGGTCATCTATCACGAATCCGGCATTGCCCCGCTGCATACACCCATTGCCTACCTGAACTCGCTCCCTAAAAAGACCAGGAAAAAGATCGTCGTGTACCATATAGCCAAGAAGGACTTCCCGGCCAAGACCGCCCTGACCCTGGCGAAGTTCGGCATCGAGAACACGCTCTATTTCAAGACAACTCACCCGCGCTTTGAGATAGCGTACCAGATCATGGGTATCCTGAAAAGCCTCGACTTTTTCGAGGCCCTGCCCCTGTCGAAAGCCCAGGAGTTCCTGGACATCGTCGAGGAGGAGCGGTACCGAAAGGGCGACGTCATAATCAGGAAGGGGACCGCGGGGGACAAGTTTTTTATCATCTATTCCGGCAATGTTTCAGTCGACAGCGGCGGCCTTGAAGAGAAAAAGATTTATGGCACCTATGACTACTTCGGCGAAGTGGCCCTCGTTACCGAGCAAAACCGTGCCGCCGATGTCATGGCGGAAACGGACCTGGTGGTGTATACCATCTGCAGGGAGAAGTTCCAGAATTTCATCGTCGGCACCGAGTTCGAGAAGACGCTCCAGCGGCTGGCGAGGATCCGCAACAGCGAGACGTGGAACCTCCTCTCCACCAGCGAATTTTTCCGGTACTGCACCTCCTCGCAGAAGACCTGGCTCGAGTCGATATTCGTCCCCATGGAGCTGCAGGGGCCGGGGGATATCATACGCGAAGGGGAGCCGATGCAGTATATCTACATTCTCAGGAGCGGCGAGGTGGAAGTGACAAGGCAGGGGAAGCGTGTTGCCACGCTGAAGAGGGGAGATTTCATCGGCTCGGTCCAGAGGCTTCACCTGAACGAGCCGGCTGACTACACCTTCTCCAACCGCGAGACGGTCGCCGTGTACGCCATGAAGAGCGATGATATTAAAAGATTCATCAACAACAATCCCGGCCTCCTGATGAAACTGGTCTACGACTTTTAGGGCACCAGCCTCTAAATAATCAAATTTATTTGTACTGTATTTTTGGGGGTTTGGTGACCGCTTTCACCCACCCGCCAAAATAGTACTTCCTTGTACTATGGCGGGCGGGGGCATCGTGTCCCCTGTTGGTGAAAACGATCACCAAACCCCAGGATAAAGTTTAATTTTACACTATTGGTCGCTGTCCGATTTTTTCTTGACTTGTGCAGGAAGATGTTTAGCATTGCACAACTTTTTTAAAATGAAGATACCTCGGCAGGGATGATTTCATACGCCGGGCCGGACCGCAGCACATGATAAGACCGCAAAGAAACTAGTCAGGATTATAAAGTAAGTCGCCATATGGTTTTCAGCTCAGTCACATTCCTGTTTTTTTTCCTTCCACTATCGCTGGCCATTTTCTTTTTTTTAAGAAACAGACCGATGGCGAGGAATGTATACCTTCTTATCGCGAGCCTCGTGTTTTATTTCTGGGATGAGAAGATATACACCGTCCTTCTGGTGGTCTTTACGGTCATGAACTATTATTTCGGGATCCTTATCGCCCGGGCTGGCGAGCGCCGCAGGATGATTCTGATCATTTCCCTCGTGTGCAATATCTTTCCCCTGGTTTTTTTCAAGTATACGGGTTTTTTCGTGAGCAACTTCAACTCGGTAATCGCGCTTTTCGGGGCTGCGCCCTTTGGCGTGCCGCACTTTAAAATGCCGGTGGGCTTGTCGTTCTACACGTTCCAGATACTGACCTACTGCATTGACGTGTACCGCCGGAAGGTCGAAGCCGAGAAGGACCCGGTGAAGATAGGCCTTTTTATTGCTTTGTTCCCCAAGGTCCTGCAGGGCCCCATAGAAACCTACCACCACATGGCGTCCCAGCTTGCTGAACGCCGCGTTTCGAAAGCCGATTTCGCCGAAGGAATAAGACGGGTGATCATGGGCCTGGGCAAAAAAGCCCTTGTCGCCAATGTGCTCGGCGGGCCTGTCGACAAGATTTTTGCGATCCCGGCCCAGGACCTGTCGGCCGGAGTGGCCTGGCTCGGCGCGGCCCTCTATGTGCTCCAGATCCTTTTCGACCTGATCGCGTACAACGATATTGCCATCGGTCTCGGCAAGATGTTCGGCTTTAATTTTCTGGAAAACTTTAATTATCCTCTGATAGCACGCTCGGTGCGGCAATTCTGGCAGCGCAATCATATAACCCTTACCGCCTGGTTCCGGGAGTATCTCTATATTCCCCTGGGGGGGAACCGGGTACCAGTGGCCAGGGCATATTTCAACGTCGTTATCATCTTTTTCATTTCGGGCCTCTGGCACGGAGCGGCCTGGTCCTTCGTGGTCTGGGGCATGTGCCACGGTATCTTCTCGGCTTTTGAGAAGGCCACCGACAAGCTGACCGAACGGACATGGCAGCCCCTGGGCCACCTTTATCTCCTGGTTTTTCATGTCACCACCATGGTGTTCTTCCGGGTCAGCGATCTTTCCGCGGCAGGGACCTATATCGGGACCATGTACGGCATCTTTCGTCCCGACGTGGCCCGCTATGACATTATCCAGTTCATAAGCAACTCGGACACGATGATCGCGGTGATCCTGGCACTGATTGGCTCAGTGCCCCTGGCTCCTTTCCTGAGGGGCAAGATCGAGGCCTTTATTGACTCCCGCAGCGGCGCTGCCTATCGCGCCTTCTCCATCGCCTTTTTCACGGTGCAGATGATTTTTCTGGCAGTCGTCCTGCTCCTGTCGGCGATGGCCCTTGCGAGCGATACCTACACGCCGTTCCTCTACAGGCAGTTCTGAGGTGCTCCCATGAAAGAATCCAGAATCACATCGGTTTACCAGATCATACTGATAGTCCTGTTCATAATGGCCATTTGGCTGCCGAACATCGGCAGCGTCTTAAATATCGCCCCGGGGGAAAGCTCGGAACAGCGCGCTATGGAGAAATTGCCCGAGCTCAAACTCGACCGGAAGTCGATCATCAGCTTCCAGAGCAAGTTCATGAAATACTACGTTGACAATTTCGGCTTCCGCAATGTCTTCATAAGATGGAACAGCCTTTTTAAGCTAAACGTCCTTAAGGTTGACCAGTTCCCCAAGGTGCTTGTGGGCAAGGAGGGCTGGCTCTATCTCATCAAGGACGACGAGGGGAACAACTCCCTGGATTACTACCGGTCGCTGTCCCTGTTTCCGGGAGAGAAGGAAATGGCGGAATGGATGCGGCCCCTTGTCGACATACAGAAGCATCTGACCGGCAGGGGAATACACCTGCTGGTCGTGTTCGTGCCGATGAAGCAGCGGGTATATCCCGAATATGTGCCGGAGTACCTGAAACCGATTCATGAGCGGACACGCCTTGACCAGATGATGAGTTATATAAAAAAACGCACCACTATAGACGCCATTGACACGGGCCCGGCGATAATCGCCGGTAAAAAAGATCACCTGGTATTTATAAAGCATGATGTTCACTGGAACGTCTATGGCGCTTATATAGCATACCGCGCCATCATGGACGAGATGTCGGTGGCCATGAAGCCGATGCCTCCCTATTCTCTTGACGATTACACCATTACAGCCGTCAGGTTCACCGGAGGAGATCTTGCGAACATGCTCGGCCTCAAGGACAGGTTCAGCGAGGACGGCTATGTTTATGCCCTCAAGGGAGGCAGGAAATCGAAGTCTCTGCCGATAACCTACCCGGCCCCTTTCAGCAGGTTCACCGAGGCGCTGGAAACGCCGGACCGGTCGAAGCCGAAAGCCGTCGTGTTCCATGATTCATTTTTTAATTTCCTCAAGCCTTTCATGGGAGAGCACTTCAGCCGTATGGCGTGCTTCCAGAGCTACGGCCGCTACGACGCCACCGTTATCGAAAAAGAAAAGCCAGATGTCGTTATTTTCGAAATAGCCGAGCACTTTCTATTGAAATCACCCGCGTATATTGCACCGATGAAATGACCTCGCCCCCTCGGTCCCCCTCTTTATGCGACCTCACTCGCGCTTTGCGCACCCTCTCCTTTATAAGGAGAGGGTTTCCGTAATATGGAGTTAATTCAACTCCCCCCTCTCCATTTTATGGAGAGTGGCCGGGGGTGAGGTTGAACAAGGCAGAAGGGGCAGGGCATGAGGTGATTGGGGAATTAAACTTTATCCGAATGTTTACTATTCGTCCCTCCTGGAATTAACTGGGATTGTCTGCGAAGATGAACCCAGGCTCACCCGGTACCAGTCTATATTCCTGGTAATGTACATCACCGCACCAAGAACGGCAAAGAGCGCCACGGATCCCAGGAGCAGGGTGTAGTCCTCGTTTTGCAGCAATATAAAGAGATACGCATACAGACCGGTAAGCAATCCCGCCATAAGCCCGCCCCGCTTCCTCGTTTTGAGAACCTTTATGCTGTAGCCGGTAATCATCGCAATAACACCGACACTTGCTATCAGGTAAGACACGATGAAGTTCATGTATTCGGAGAGGGACAGGAAGAGCAGGTAGAACAGGCATAGGGCGAACCCTACCATCAGGTATTGCAACGGGTGTATCTTCAATCCCATGAATACTTCGAAGAGGAAGAAACAGAGAAACGTGAGAGAAACGAAGAGAAACCCGTACTTCACTGCGCGAACGCACTTCTGATAAAAATCGACCGGCTGATAGAGAATGACCCCGAAGGCCGAGTTGGCCGGGTTGATCTTTGCGCTGTCGGTAAACTCCTGGGGAAAGTTCCTGCCGAAGTATGATACTTTCCATCCGGCCTCAAATCCTTCCGACGTTATTTTTCTCGTTGATGGCAGGCAGGCGCCGGTAAAGCTCGGATGCGGCCATGATGATCTCAGGCGTACCGTGGTTTCCTGCCCGAGGGGGGCGAAGCTGAGGGACGAGCTTCCCTGGATGGACAATTTCATGGCAAAGTCGAATGTCCGGGCACCGGAGCGAATATCCTGAATGAAGGCGTGGATGCCAGACTCGTAGAGGCCGCTGCCGCGCACCCCCGGCAGGAAAGGTATTGCCTTGTTGTTCCAGGTTAGCGATACGCGCTGTTGTATGCCCCGTGTGTCAGGTATTCCCACCGTGAGGCATGCCTCATCCCACAGAATGTCTTTTTCAGGGACCCGGAGCCGCGAGAAATCAGGCACGCTGAAGCGTCCCAGAATTGAAAGGCCCTCAAGCCGGTAGAGGATCACCTCGTAGAGGCCGCGGGACCGTTTTTCAGGTGTTATGGTGCCTTCAATTGCCAGGGCATCAGGAAGGAAATAGGCATTTTCTATGCTCATCCTCGTGACATTCTTTTCATCCTTGTAATAATGCCGGTAGGGCACCGTGAGTACCGGTCCGATGATCGTCTGCTCGCCGCCCCACTTGCTGCTCACCTCGCTTAACGCCGACTCACGCCGGGACTCCCGCTCGGTCACTATGCCGCTTACCATGGTGAGTGGAATCAGCAGGGCAAGGGACAATATGCCGGTGAACACAATTTTAAAGATCAGGGATTCTGTTAATCCTTTAAAAATCATTTATTTCCTCCTGTGTAATGTTTTAATAAATATGAAGGAGTAGGGTGAAGGGATTATGAACTCTGTGTGAAGTTTGCAAAAAAAATGAGCGGGAGCCGCTCAGGCAATAGCGGGGGGGGGGGGGGGGGGGGGGGGGGGGGGGGGGGGGGGGGGGGGGGGGGGG
>JBGSUQ010000013.1:0-88445 GCA_041753395.1 Spirochaetota bacterium | reverse complement strand
GCGAGGGGAGGAGGGCAACGCGCCCTCCTCCCCTCGCGCTCCTCTCCTCCCCGGTCGCTCAATTGGCGCGACTGCCTCTAGATTTATGCTTCAGTGCTATTCTTCAATGCTTCGTTTTGTATATTTTGAAGACTCTTCTACGCTGTTTGGATCAAGCTATTGAAAGATCCTGCACAACTCTTCGTGGATTCTGGCGCCATCCTAGGCGCGTTTTTATTTGAAGCCGGGCGTCCTGCCCGGCTTTGTTATATCACTCCAACAACCCAAGATCTGACCCGCGACAGGGATGTCGCGGGAGGCGATCGTCTGCAGGAGGCTGCATACGATCGCCGGGCAGGATAAAGATTATCTCACATACAAGCCAAGCCCGCCGCAGGCGCGGGGTGATGGGGATCGAAAGGGGAAGAGGGATGCCACCCTCTTCCCCTTTCAAATTTGTCGACCCGCCTCCGGGTCGCCACCCCACCCTGCCAGGGTAATAATGAAAAAAATTCCTTGCATAAAATGCCCATAGGAAAAAATGTACCATGAAGTAGAGTGGGGTTTTAACCCCGCGTTTAAAAGAAATGATCCTTAAACCCTTATGCGACATATTCCGGGAGTCGGAAGAATTCGTCGATCTCCGCAAGGTTCTTGATAAAAGGAACAGCGGCGATAGCGACGTTAGTCTCCTGATCGAGGGAATATCCCCCGCCTCGTTTCCGCTGATCGCCGCGTCGGTCTTCAATGAATCACCGCGGCAGGTGATCGTGGTGGCGGAGAACTACCAGAAAATGCACGAAGCGCACCTTGACCTGAGCGCCATGGTGGACGAGGGCCTCCTATTCCTCTTCCCGCCATGGGAGACCCTTCCCTACGAATTCGTTTCACCGCCGGAAACGACCGAGCGGGAGCGGATCTCCACCCTTTACCGCCTCATCAAGGGCGAGCCGGCCCTGGTGGTGACCACGGTGGAGTCCCTCATAAGAAAAATCCCGAACCGCGAATTCTTCGAAAAAAAAGGGGTAACCCTGGATGCGGGAGCTGATTATCCCTTCAACGATATCGTGGCAATGCTGGCTGTTTACGGCTACTCACGGGAAAAGCGTGTTGAATCCTATGGACATTTCGCCGTCAAAGGCGGCATCATCGACATCTTTCCGCCCTCCCATGAAACGCCCCTGCGCCTTGATTTTTTCGGCGACACCCTTGAATCGATCCGCGAATTCGATCTGGCGAGCCAGATTTCCAGCCTCGAACACAGCTCAGTCACCATTTACCCGCGGAAAGAGCTGGTCCTTTTCGAAAGGGAGCGTGAGAGCCTGTTACAGGCCCTGATGGAAGCCCGGGATGGCGGCCTGGACCTGCCGGAGCAGTTTCTCTCGGAATTAAAGGAAGGCGCCCTGACCGACGCGAGCGGCATGGAAGACCTCTTTCCCATCGCGCTGCCGGCGGACACCCTTCTTTCCTATCTCCGGGATGACGCCCTCATCATCTACCTGGAACCGGCGGAGCTCACCGTCAGGAAAAATCATATCGAAAAAACATTTAACGAACTATACGGCAAAAAGCACGCGACTACACTCTGCCTGCCGCCGGACAAGCTCATCGACCCCGGGGCGCTGGACGAGGGGCGCAAAAAAGCGCTCTCCCTGCAGGCCTTCACCGCGTCCCGGGATTCCATGAAATGGCAGCTCAGGAGCATTCCCAATTTCCATGGCAGGATCAAGCAGGTTCGCGAGGAGATCGCCGCAAGGATTGAGCAGGGATGGCGCGTGGTCGTCACCACCGGCTTCGAAGGCCAGGCGCGGCGGCTCTTCGACCTCCTTGCTGAATTCAAACCCGACAGCAGCTTCGAGGAATTCACGGACGCGAGGCTGAACATCCTTATTTCGCCCCTCAAGGAAGGGATCGAGATTGCTTCAAGCATGCTCCTCATAATAACCGACCATGAAATCTTCGGCAAGAGCTACCGGAAAAAACGCGAATTCAAGAAAAAGACCTCACGGCCCATCGATTCGTTCCTCGACCTCAAGCCGGGAGACTGCATCGTTCACATCAACCACGGTATCGGCATCTTCCAAAAGATCGAGCGAATGTCCGCGGGCGGCGTGGAACGGGATTTCCTGCTCATCGAATACGCCGATGGCGACAAACTCTACGTGTCCCTTGACCAGATCACCATGGTGCAGAAGTATATCGGCATCGAGGGGAGAAAGCCGCGCATCGACAGCCTGGGCAAAAAATCGGCATGGAACAGGATCAAGGAGAAGGTCCAGAAATCGGTCGAGGAAGTAGCAGCGGAGCTCATCAAGATCTATTCGGCCCGCCGGGCGCTGAAGGGATTCCAGTTCCCGCCGGATACGCTCTGGCAGGAGGAGTTCGAATCCCAGTTTGATTACGAGGAGACACCGGACCAGATCACGACCATCGAGGACGTGAAGGACGACATGGAGAACCCGCGCCCCATGGACCGGCTCATATGCGGCGACGTGGGCTTCGGTAAAACCGAGGTGGCTATCAGGGCCGCCTTCAAGGCCGTCATGGCGGGCCGTCAGGTTGCGGTTCTGGTCCCCACCACAGTCCTTGCGATGCAGCACTTCACAACATTTAAAAAACGCTTTACCGGCTACCCCATCGACATCGATATGATATCGCGCTTCCGCACGTACGGGGAGATAACCAGGATCAAGGCGCAGCTAAAAGAGGGAAAGATCGATATCATCATCGGCACGCACGCCATGCTGGCAAAAGACCTGATCATCAAGAACCTGGGACTCCTTGTGATCGACGAGGAGCAGCGCTTCGGGGTGCGGCACAAGGAACAGCTGAAAAAGTTCCGCACCCTGGTGGATGTCATGACCCTGTCCGCCACCCCGATCCCCCGCACAATGCACATGGCCATGGCCGGCATCCGGGACCTCTCGATCATCCTTACGCCGCCGGAAAACCGGCAGTCCATCGAGACCTATGTCATGGAGGACAACCCGGATATTTTAAGGATGGCGATCATGAACGAGATCGAGCGGGACGGCCAGATATTCTACGTGCATAACCGCGTGCAGACCATCGAGGCCCACGCGGTGATGCTGCGGGAGCTGGTGCCGGAGGCAACCTGCGCCGTTGCCCATGGCCAGATGCACGAGCACGAGCTCGAGGATGTCATGATAGACTTTCTCAACCGCAAGTTCGACGTCCTGGTCAGCACGTCGATCATCGAGTCGGGCCTGGACATGCCCAACGTGAACACCATTATCATCAACCGCGCCGACGCCTTCGGACTGTCCCAGCTCTACCAGCTCAAGGGACGCGTGGGACGCTCAATGCGAAAGGCCTACGCCTATCTCTTTTACCCGAAGCACCGCCCCCTCACTGAAGAAGCGATGAAGCGCCTCCGCGTCATATCAGAGTACTCGGAACTGGGGAGCGGATTCAAGATCGCGATGAAGGACCTGGAGATCAGGGGCGCCGGCAACATCCTGGGCCTGGAACAGTCGGGCAACATCTTCGAGGTGGGCTTCGAGCTGTATTTACAGATGCTCGAGGACGCGGTCCAGCTGCTCAAGGGCGAACCGCTCTCGTCGCAGTTCCGTACCCCGATCTTCCTTAAGACCGACTTCTTCATACCCGACGCGTACATCAACGACGAGAAGCAGAAGATCGAGTTCTACAAGCGCTTCGAGTCGTGCGATTCAACCGAAGAGGTGGACCAGGTGGAGAAGGAGATGGTTGACCGCTTCGGCCCCTACCCGGAGGAAGTGAAAACGCTGATCGAGATCGAGCAGATCCGGGCCATGGCCTCCCTCCTGGCCATAGACGAGATCATGGAGGATTCCCGCTCCATCAGAATCAAGATCTCCGGCAGCGCCAGGGTCGATGTGAAAAAGGTCATCACGTTGATGGCCGCGGACCGGCGCCTCTCCATTGATCAGGCCGACCGGGAGACCCTTGTCTTCGTGCCTGAATCGATGAAGGCTGAAAAAAAGGTGCCGGGACTGAAAAAATTGTTGCAACAATTGGCGTGATTGGTAACTTCTGCAATCTGAAGTGTGTCTAAAAAATAACGGCTCCCTTGTTTCTCAACGAGCCTCATTCCCAATCAAATATCATTCATAAGGAAAGAATAATGAAAAAGAGTACATTGGCCTTAATGATCATGCTTTTTATCGCCGCCACACTGGTGTCCGGCTGCAAGAAAGAAGGCAACGAGGTTATAGTTAAGATTGATGACGAAAAAATCACCCTCGACGAATTTAATAATTACTACTACATGTTCGCTAAAATGATGCTGAACATGGACAAGAAGGAAGTGGACAAGATGGCCGCCAATCCTGAAATCGAGAACCATCCTACCCTCAACCTGCTGAATAAGACAAAATTCCTCGATTTCCTGGTCAGCAGAAAGTTACTTTACAACAAGGCCTTTGAAGATGACTCAATGAACAAGGACGATTTGAAAACAATCAAAGAGCTTTCAGACCTCCAGTTCGTGTCTTCTTACTATTTAAGCCAGAAGCTCAAAGACGAAATCAAGGTGACTGACGAGGAAAAGAACAATTTCTACAACAGGAACAAGGAACGCCTCAAAGGCGTGCCGGTTAACGAAGAAGTGGACAACTGGATCAAGCAGCAGGTGTTTATGGAAAAGCTTGAGATCAAGTCCAACCAGTTCATCCTAGAACTTCTGGGCGAGGCAAAGGTCAACAAGGAAGGATTCAAGAAATACATGAGCAAAACCCAGAAAACAGAAGAGAAGAAAGAAGAGCCCAAAGAAGAGAAAAAAGAGGTCAAGAAATAGCCGGCCCGATAATTTTTTCTATCAAACCGATTTGACTTACTCCATCGCCCCGCTTCACGCGGGGCGATGTTATTTGTGCAGCACCCTGACACCGGATTCCCCGGCATGTGGGGCTTCACCCAGCCGGGATTGCGATAACGACACGGCTGTCTCATACGGATCTGGCAGCCAGGAAAAAGAGACGTGAAATCATCGGGAGAATATATTGATTGTTGACAAAATATTCGTCTCATATTTAATTTGTTTATAATAAAAAGCATACTTTCACGGTTGAAAATTGAAACAAGGGACCGGTTTATTTCCCTAATAAATCTGTATAGCCAGGAAAAAAAATGAAATATATAAAAATTGCAATAATCTGTCTCGTGATCACACTCGCCGCTTTGTCGGGTGGATGCTCAAAGGATAGTGAAGATAACGTCATTCCCGGATACTGGTCCCCGGGGGAACTCAGGCCGAGAGGTATTGCACCGGAAAAAAGCTTCAATTTTACCAATATACCACCCCAGCCGGTAGCCGGTGCTCCCGAGTCAAGAACCTGCCAGGGGACCCAGTGCATGGCGGTATCCTGCATCTGGCTGGGGGGCCAATCCCTCACTCAATCCGTACCCGTCCAGGGGGTATCACTTAATGACGATCATGTGTTATATGGAGCAACGAAAGGGGCAAGCCAGCTCAAGTTATCCATGACCCATGTTTCGGGTTTTGGCTGGAGCATTATCATGGTGGTAAACGGGGTAAGTTTCAGAAATAAAGTTGTTCCGGCATCATCTATCAGAATTACCACCCTGCAGAGTGAAATCGAAACGACACCGGAGTATGATGTAAATGGTGACGATGTTTATACGGGTCCGGCACCCCTCCCCCCTGACATACCATGCTCAACAAAAAACACCAGTGACAACCTGAAAGGTTCGGGTAAAAAAATAGCGCTCCAGTATGTTGAATTTCTTGCACCCATTGTACTGACAACCACCAATGGATTGAATAGTTTCACCATTGAGCAGACAGATCCTCTCAGTGTCCCTCATCTAGGAGACCCCGTGCCATTCTGGTGGGAAACTGCAACTCCATGCCCTCTCCCTAAAGTGTTTCACGCGAATTATCCAGCCATTGGTGATTATATTGTCGTCACCAAGGCGCTTTAACGGCCGATAAACATCGGTTCAGTCATTGAATGTCCGGATATAATCGATCATTCCCCTGACGTTCCGTTCCATGGTGACGGCGCCGATCTTTTTTGCCTCGTTGGGCATGCCGTAAACCACGCAGGACGCCTCGTCCTGCGATATTGTCACGGCCCCCGCCTGCTTCATCTCAAGGAGGCCCGCCGCCCCGTCGCCGCCCATGCCGGTGCAGATGATCCCCAGGGCCGAAGTGCCCGCCACCAGGCTCACCGAGCGGAAGAGAACGTCCACCGATGGCTTGTGCCGGTTCACCGGCGGGCCGTCATTGATCTCGATCCAGTAACCGTTCTCATCAGCGCGGAGAAGCATGTGCTTTCCTCCGGGCGCGATAAGCGCCATGCCCTTGTAAAGGCGGTCCCTGTCCTTCGCCTCCCGCACCATGATAGCGCACTTGTCGTTAACCCTGCCGGCAAAGGCCTCGGTGAACTTCTCCGGCATATGCTGGGCGATGACAATGCCCGGGAGGTTGTCGGGGAGGTTGACGAGTATTTCATCTATCACCTCGGTCCCCCCGGTTGAGGCGCCTATGGCAATGACCTTTTCACTCCTCGACTGTATTTCCAGCGGGTCCTTTTTCGACAGGATAATGTCCGCGGTATATTTTTTATCAACAGTGATCTGCGCGGGCTTATGATCTGAAAATATTCTGGCGGGAACGCCTCTCTTGACATGTGAATTGCTGGCCATGATGATTTTGTCAGTCAGGACATCGGCGAAATCCTTCATGCCGGCGCTGTCCTGTATTGAAGGCTTCAGGATAAAATCCACGGCCCCGTTCTCCAGGGCCTGGAGGGTCACCCTGGCACTTTGGTCGGTTAAAGAACTGACCATGATTACCGGCATGGGCGACGCAATCATCAACTTTTTCAAAAACGTGATGCCGTCCATTCGTGGCATCTCAATGTCCAGCGTCAGGACGTCAGGCCGCAGCTTGTTGATTTTGTCCGCGGCGATGTACGGGTCCAGTGCCGTACCCACAACCTCTATCCGCGGCGATTGCGACAGGGATTCGGTGAGAAACTTGCGCATTACCGCCGAATCATCGACAATCATGACCCTGATCTTATTCATTCTCCAAGCTCCTCCCGTCATATTCCACTTCCAGCCTCCCGATTTCCTCTATGATGCTTTTCCGCGTCGATTTCTTCAGGAAGACCCTGCCCGTCCTGACGTCAAGAAGAAGTTTTCTGGTATAATCGCTCCCTATTTCGTTTTCAGCAATGGGGATGTCCATCTCAATCATCAGCTTCTCAATCCGAACATTGTCATCGGATATTGAAGAAGATACCGTCTTTAAAGCATATTCAACGCATACCCCAATAGTCGGCGAATCATCAACAACCAGGATATACTTGCCCATCGGATCCTCCACGAGAATAGTCCGGCAGTTTGCCGTTTTTCAGCAAACTGCTATATGTTGATCCCGCATATCTGCATCTGGTATTTTACAAAGCGCGGAACGGATTTTAGTTTGACTGTCTTTCCCGCTGATTTAGCGGCTCGACCCGAAGCAATTAAACCTGGACGACCGAAAGATCGACCCGCTCCATATCCGAGAAATCTATCAGCACCTCATCGCTATTTCTGAATTCATCCATAAGCGCTGCGGGTTCATCGTCTCAAGGCCGGGCAGCTGTTCCCGGTCAACATTCTCGGTGAGGAGTGTTCCAATGGCAAGAAGGTCCTCAATGATCATGAGCGGATCGATACCGGTCTCAAATACGTCTTCCCGGAACCGGGCCTTGATCCTGAAATAGTTATATACGCCCGCCTTTTGTTTCGTCCCCTTACTTTCTTCTTCAGCTTCAGCTTCGCCGGCTTTATCTTCTCCGGTAAATTCAATAATGTGCTGCTGCAGTTCAGTCATGACTGCTCTCGACTCTTCAGTGCCGGCTTTTTCAGTAAACAGTTCGTCCCGGATCCAATCAATGCTGTCGAGAATGAGATCGATCAGGCTGTTGTTGACGACGATTCCGCCGGAGCGGACCTGGTCGGATTCAAACTTTTCAATGATTTCCCTGGTCTCGCTGATGAACACTTCTTTAATCGCTGATTCAGTCATTATCGCGCACCAGATTATATTTTAAGAGCCAATGCCGGATGACAAAGATTATAAAGTATAAAATGTACCTGATGTGCCTTTGATCGTCAATTGGTGATTAACCGAATATCCTGTAGGAAAAAATCCTATATTTTTGTAAAAATCGCTTTCAACGCAAAGGGCAACAATACCCCCTCATCCCCCGGCCCCTTCTCCATGTTTCGACCTCACCCCCTGACCCCCTCTCCATGAAATGGAGAGGGGGAATTAATGATGGACAGATTCTGCATATCCGAATATGCAGTCACCAACCGGAGTTAGTGTAACATATCATGCCAGTAAAACCCTTACATATCATCATGAAAAGATGGCAAAAACTATACGGCCTCCTGCTTCTTGTCACGATGGTTCCTCTTCTTTCCGGCGACGCCACTGCCAGGATTTACAAGCGGATCAACCAGGACGGATCTGTCGAGTATTACAATAAAAACGAAAAGGCCGGAGGCGCTCCATACAGGATAAAACGCGACCTCTCCAGTAAATTTGACGGGCTCATCGAGATACTGGCTGAAAAACATGGCGTGGACCCACGTCTCATCAAGTGCATCATCCGGGTGGAATCCGACTTCAATCCCGAAGCGGTGTCGCCGGCGGGCGCCATGGGACTCATGCAGCTCATGAAGGAAACCGCAGATTACTATTTTCTGAAAGATCCCTTCGATCCTGAAAAAAACGTGGACACCGGCATCCGACACTTCAAGTCCCTGCTGAACTATTTCAAGAATGATATCCCCCTGGCCCTGGGGGCCTATCACGCAGGCATAGGAAGGGTAAAGAAGAGGATGTCCCTCCCCCCCATACAGGCGACCATCGACTATGTTAACGCCATCATGTCGTTATACACAGGAGAGAGCAGGAATTACTCGGAGCACGCCGTCAGAAGGCTCTATAAGAGGGTCGCGAGCGACGGTACCATTGTCATTTACAGCAAGTAATGCAGATCACTCTCCCTTATACTTTTTGACCCCCCTGTTACGTTCTTGTAAGCCCCCCGACCCCCATAGGGGGCGCGATGGATAATACTGGTAAGATCAGGAGCAATCACATTATAATCACAAGCACAGAGAAGCGATCTTGTTTTAATTATAGTGCTGTTTTACAGACACACTCTTGCTTCGTCGCTGCGCTCATCGCAATGACAAATCAAATGAATACTTTTCGATTTTATCGTGCCCCCCTCTGGGGGACAGGGGGGTCATTTCACAAACGTAGTCCCGCCGCGCAGATTAAGCACGCCATTGTCGTCAAGGGTCCTCATGACCGATTCTATTTTTTTGCGGCAGTCCTCTACTTCGGTAAGCCTGACGACGCCCATGATTTCCATGTCATTGAGGATATCGGTCGCCCGGTTCTGGCTCATGTTTCTTAAGAATTTAAACCGCACCTCGTCGCCTGCGCCCTTGAGCGATTTAGCTATCAGGGCATCGTCGCCGATGGCGTCGATGAGGATGCGGATTTCCTGGTTCGTCAGGTTCACTACGTTATCAAAGATGAATATTTTTTCGGTGATCTGCTGGGAAACATTCGGCATGGTGATCTCAAGATCTTCCATGATCTTCCGCTCTTCATCACCCGACATGTGCTGGAGTATTTCAATCAGGGTGTCCAGCCCTCCCGCGGTAAGGCCCCGGTTCTTTTTCTGGTATTCCTGATATTTCTTCTTGATGGTCTTTACGATCCCCGCCACCGCCTCCGGCATTACCTTGTCCATGCGGGCCATACGCAGGGCGACTTCCTTGGCCTTGTCACGGTCAAGGGCGCTCATGATGGCGGCCGATTTTTCCGCCGCCAAGAACGACATCGCCACCGCGATCGTCTGAGGATGCTCGTCTTTTAAAAAGGACACCAGCGCCTGGTCATCAATCTCGTTAAGGTTCGCGAACTCCTTGTCCACATCGATATTGGTGAACTTCGACAGGATCTGGTCTGCCTTGCCGTCGCCGAAGGTCCTGGTGAGTATCTCGCGCGCGGCCCCCTCGCCTCCCCGGAGCCGGCGCTTCTCCTTTCGAAGGTCGATCAGGAACTCGCCGATCAGCTCTTCCCGCTCCTGGGGACTGAGGCGGTCTATCTTCGCGATTTCGGTGGTGATCTTTTCTATGCTGGCATCATCGAGATGTTTCATTATCTCGGCCGCAACTTTGGGGCCCATGGCAACCAGAAGCGCGGCCGCACGCTCAACACCACTCAGATCAAATACGTCTTTCAAAACGGCGCCCCGACCTTTTCAGCATCTTTCTTTTTCTTTTCGTTTTTTGCTGACGATTCAAGCCGTTTCTTCGACTTTTCAAGAGGATGAATGACCGGGACGGGGCAGACGTAGACGCACCGGTAGCACTGGATGCAGCGGTCATAGTTGATGCGCGCCAGGAAGTTGTCGACTTCTATAGCCAGCTCTATTGTCGCCGGATCCACGCCCGGTTTTGTTTCAGCCAGGGCCTCACGGCATGCCTTCTCGCACAATTTACAGGCGATACAGCCGACACTGCAGCCCTTCTTCATGATCGGGGCCTTCTCTTCGTTCATGCACATCACGCGGATGTCATTCCCCTTCGGCGCCAGGGTTATAATCTTCCGCGGGCAGGCCTTGACACAGAGACCGCAGCCGGTGCACCGGTCGAACCTGACCATGGGAAGGCCGGTGTCATCCATATACATGGCATCAAAGGGGCATACGCGCACGCAGTCGCCGAAGCCGAGGCACCCGTAGCCGCATAACTTGAAACCGCCCATGATGCCCTCAGCAGCGGCACAGGTCTTCGGTCCACCGTATTCAAACCGCATGGACGTCTCCGCCCTGCCGCCGTGGCAACGGACCCGCGCCGTGACAGCCGCCTGGCTGCCGGCGTATACGAGACCCATGATCGCCGCGATCTTTCCCGCTGTTTCAGCCCCGCCGACCGGACAGAGATCGACGGCAAATTTTTCTTCAACGATGCGGGTGGCATAGGCAGAGCACCCCGGCATGCCGCATGCGGCGCAATTCGCCCCCGGAAGCTCATTGGCGACTTTTTCAATGCGCGGGTCTTTCGTGACCTTGAGTTTCAACATGGCGATGGACAGAAAAAGACCGAAGACGACCGCCAGGGCCGCCAGAGTGGCAATAGAATAAATGGAAGGAATTATGGTATCAATCATAGTTTTTAACGAAACAGACCCTGCTATGTGGACAACAGTAATTAATGCTTGAAAAAAATCAATTATTTATTTTCTTATGAATAATGGGGCAAGGCCGGAAGCCGACGGATTGCCATAAAACCATCAAGGTTACGAGGTTCTTCTCCGATTGATAGTAGTGTAACCTTTGCCAGACAGGGATCCTAGGGAATGCTGAGAAAAAACATAGATACGACGTATCAGACCGAAATCATTACGGCCCTCAAGAACCGAAGCGACCTGGTGTTCCTGTCCTATTCAGGACTCGAGGATACCGAGGAAAAAATAAAATTCGCCCTGGCCAAAATCCTCGAACGCTTCCGGAAAGAAGAGCTTTTCACCCCGATCTTATCGTGCCTCAAGGAACTGATAGCTAATGCCACCAAGGCCAACGCAAAAACTATTCTCTTCACCGAGGGAAAGATAAAGCAGGACGACGACCCCAACAACGTAGTCAAGCAGATCCGGAAGATATTGAATGACGAGGCGCTCCTGGAGTACGGGCTCAAAGCGAAAAAATACAAGCTCTCAACGCGCACCTACCTGAAAGTCCACGGCAACAACCTGATCGTCGAAGTAATAAATAACGTGCCTCTGGCTGAAAAAGAGCAGAAGAAGATAAGCGAGCGGATTGAAGTATCATCGAAATATGACAATATAGCAGAATTCTACATGGAAAACCCGGACCCGGAAGCGGAGGGAATGGGCCTCGGCCTGTCGATGGTCGTTATTATGCTGAAAAACATCAACATATCGCACAAAAACTTCATTGTCACCACCGACGGCACCAACAAGACTTACGCGACGATCCTCATACCTTTAGCTTAATTCCTCTACTATATGATTACTGATTAATGCGCGGTGGGTTCATCAGCGAGGCCGTTCACGGGCATCCATGCCCTCTGCGGCAATCCTGCCATCCTGGCAGTAATATGCGACCAGGAGTCCAGAAGATGTCGCCTTTCCCGCCGAGTCAACATGGTGCGCTGGCCAGGACGGCCGAGTGCAGAGCTGCGACAGGATGTCGCATTTGGCTCTGCTTATACGAGGCGGACGAGCGATGAACTCCCGCGCATATATGAGAAATAATAATTTACCCAGGAATAACTCTATACGATCCTGTAAAACTCCCCACGATCCAGGATTTCAACAGTAATCATCTCCTTGCTAATCATCGACCCCAGGACCTTCAGGAGCACTTCCCGGTCTGATCCAAGGGCCAGCTGAAGGTCATCCAGGGTCGAAGGTCTTCTCCGAAGTAATGATATAACCTCTTTCATCACGTCGGTTACGTGCCGGTCCTCATAGACCCGTTCCGCCGGCCGGCCGATTATCTCCACCTCCAGGGGCGCGAACAACTCCCGTATAGATGCCAATTCCGCCCGCCCTGCCGGCTCTACCCAGGATTCAGCTCCGGGCCGGTCCAGGCTGTTTATCTGGACCGTATCGGGCCGTATCTTCAGGGCTGCATCCCTGAGCCTGGTGAGCTCCCCGGGACCGTCATTGACCCCCGGCACGATAAATATTTCCAGGAATAGCTGTCCCCTGAACTCCTTCCTGAATTCAACGAGTCCCTCGACCACCCTGTCCGGCGTAATGCCGCCGGCGGGCCTTCCGATCATAGCGAAGGCCTCCGGGCTCACGGCGTCCAGGGAGGGGATCACGATGTCCGCCGGCGCAATGGACCTGCGTACGTTCGGGTCCCAGAGCAGTGTGCTGTTAGTGAGGATGGCGATTCTATATTGAGAATAGCGTTCCTTGAGATGCCTGATGATCCTGCCGATACCGGAATGGAGGGTGGGCTCGCCCGAACCCGAGAATGTGATCACGTCAAGACGGGGAGCCCCTGCAAGATATCCGTCCAGCTCTGCTATCACTTCTTCCGTCGGAACATATTCCGCCACTTCCGAGGTGACCGCCGTGGTCCCGCCGCATTCACAGTATACGCAGTTGAGGGAGCAGGTCTTATAGGGCATCAGGTCAACGCCCAGGGATATTCCGAGTCGACGCGAATTGACCGGGCCAAAGAGATACTTCATGATTCGCCCCCCGGCGTTACTTGCGTTTCATGAGCTTTATCTTTATGGTAAGGGAAACAAAATTTTCCGTCTTCTCGCCGATTATGTAAAGGTCCGTCATTTTATCGATAATACCACTGATCTCCCTGGCACGGTATGCAAAGAGCGTGAGCAATGTGCCGAAGTAGCTTTCTTTTTTGATATGGGTGAGAAAAAAAACATTCCCCCCGAGCCTGCTTAGTACGTCGTCTTTAATGCCCTTCTCCCCAATTTCCATGCCGGCAAGGGCGGCACCCATGAGTTCCTGGTCATTACCCATGTAAAGGCCCCGTCTGTCGCAGACAACGTAAATCCTGCTGTTCTTCGAATCCACGTACCAGAACGATTTCTCGCCTCCGATCTTCATTGTGCCGTATCGCTCGGTGCCCTTGAACTTGTCCGCCAGATAGGCCGACGATTTCTCCCATGCCTTCTTACCCTGGGCGGGATCGTTCATCGGCAGATAAAGCAGGTACCCGCCGCCAGCGCCTTTCGGCTGTCCCGCGACGATATTCATAACGCCGCTATAGTATGGAACTATATCCTTATCAAAATCTATCCCCATTTCCTCACGCACCTGTTCCTTGATACTGGCATAGTAGGAGCACCCGGCCGTGGAGCTTTTACACAGCTCTACAATTTTATTGTAATTCAGGGAGATAAAGGCATAGGTCGCGGCATTTTTAACATACAGCGCCTTTCCTGTCGCACCGGTCTTCATCACCTCGAGAAACGTGTTCACGGTGCCGCTCGTGTTGTTGAAGTGCGCGGCAATATCGATATCAATCTCCGTCGGCTTCACCGTTCCGCCCAGGAAGGCGTATTCGACTGAATTAAAGGGAGAGGGCCCGGTGGAGAGCTTGTCAAGCTCGGACCGGACCGTAGGCTGGCCACCCGCCACCTCAACCATGTACTGCACGTTCGTGAGCACCGCTTCGTTAAAGGCGCTATCGCCGGAATCCTTTTTATCTTCCTTTTTGGGTTCAGCATCCTTCTTCACGTCCTTCTTCAGAACATCTTTCAGGAAATCCCTGGTGGCGAAAACCCGCAGATCATAATTCTTTTTCGTCTTGGACAGATAATCGCTGTACAACGGGTCCAGCGCCAGGTAACCTGAATTGTTCATCTTAACATCTATGACGCTTCGGAGGAGCTCTCCGGTGGATCCCACGATGAAAACACCGTCAAAGGCTGTTGCAAAGACATCCCGGCGTATCTGGTACATGGCATGGCCTTTATAGTCGGTAATGGCCGGATACATGTCGGTTTTATCGCTTCCGGACATCTTCTTTAGAATCTCTACAAACTTGAGGGGAAAGGTTTTTTCATCAAGGACGGGTATGAAAAGAAGGATCCGCTCCTCGTCATGCCTGCCCTTGGCGTAAATGGCCATACTCGCGGTCCGGCTTATATCGATGCCGGCGTTTTTTAACGATTCGATATCCATCGGGTCAAAACCGATCTTATTCCTGATCTCATCTTTTTTCCGGTTAAATTTATCGGCGTCGTCTCTGGAGAGGAGATTGTCCACTACATATTTCAGGGAAACCACCGCCTGCTTGACCCTGGAAGTTTTAATAAAGAACATGACCCCGGACGGAGTTATCGATTCAACGTCGTCAACGCGCTCCTGAGGATATATGTCTACAACAAGGGCGAGAAGGAGCACTAGTATAAGCGGCAATGTTTTTTTCATGATAATCTCCGATGCAATAAGGATGAAAAAGTCATAACGTTGTAATAGTGGTCACTATATAACTCATGGGATGGGTTATGGCAAGTAAAAAAGGGGTAGAATTTTTGCGAGAGGAAGAGGGGGGCTTCCCCTCTTCCTCTCGCGCTCTTCATCACCCCGCGCCTGCCGCGGGCTGGGCTTCACTTGAGAAAAACATTGCAACTGTCCGGTGATAGTATGCAGCTTAAGATCAAGATCGCCGCCCGCGGCATCCGTGCCGCGGGTTTTCAAATTATTATTTATCCCTGTATCCGGCATTAAAACGTCCGCCCGAAGGGCGGACACCGATCGGGCGTGTGTCTGAGCAGGAGTCCCGCGAAGCGGGCCCGGCGAGTTACGCCCGTAGCCCGTCGCGGCGACTGAGCGACCCGAAGGGGGGAGGCCGGGAAGGCCTTCCCCCTCGCACATCCTCGCCCGGGTGGAACCCGGGCGCACCCATGCCCTGGACCAGGGCAATGATAAAAAAACAGTTGAATAAATTCTCCCCGGCGGGTATGTAGCCAATCAGATACTTTTATTCTGGAGCGCACCATGAGCGGCGTTGTAATCAAAAAGAGTTATGAAGAAATAAACCAGAAAATCAAGGAAGGCCGGGCCGTTGTCGTTACCGCCGACGAGATGCCGGATATAGTGGCGCGGGAAGGCGTTGACGGAGCCTTCAAAAAAGTCGATGTGGTCACCACCGGCACTTTTGGCGCCATGTGCTCTTCAGGCGCGTTCATTAATATCGGACACAGAACACCGCGCATGAAGGCATCAAAAGTATGGCTGAACAACGTGGAGGCTTACGGGGGCATCGGCGCCGTAGACTGCTTCATTGGTGCAACCCAGGTACAAGACAACGACCCTCTCAACATGGTCCATCCCGGCAAATTCAAGTACGGCGGGGGCCATGTCATCGAAGACCTTATCGCCAGGAAAAGGATCAAGCTCAAGGCCGCCGGATACGGGACGGACTGCTATCCCCTGAAGGAATACGAGGCGACGATAACTATCGACGACCTCAGAAACGCCATCATGTTCAATCCGCGCAACTCCTATCAGAATTACAACTGCGCCGTGAACCTTTCGCAGAAGACCATCTACACCTACATGGGGATCCTGAAGCCGGACATGGCCAATGCCACCTATTCCAGCGCCGGCCAGCTCTCCCCGCTGTTGAACGATCCCTACTACTGGACCATCGGCACCGGCACAAGGATTTTCCTCTGCGGAGCGGCGGGATCCGTGGTGTGGCACGGCACACAGCACGCCCCAGACAGCAAGCGGGGCCTTAACAGCATCCCCTGTGAGGGAAGCGGCACGCTGGCAGTCATGGGCGACATGAAGGAAATGGACCCACGCTTCGTTCGCGGCGCCTCCTTCACCGGGTACGGCTGTTCCATCATGATCGGCATCGGCATCCCCATCCCCATCATCAACAAAGACATGGCCTACTTCACCGGCCAGTCCGACAAAGATCTTCGTTGCCAGGTGGTCGACTACGGGAATGACTACCCATCCGGCATCGGAAGGACCCTGGGCGAGATCAGCTATGCCGAGCTAAAAACAGGCAGGATAGAATTCATGGGCAAAACCATCGACGCGGCGCCACTGTCGAGCTACCCCATGGCCAGGAAAATCGCACTGGAACTTAAAGACTGGATAATGAAAGGATTCACCATCGGCGTTCCGCAGACGCCGATTCCAACGGTGCCATACAAGAAGGAAAAGGAAGATGAAGCGCACTGAACGATTCTACCGCGATTTCACCTATACGGAGAGGTGGAAAAGCTTCCACGTGAAAATAGAAACATCTGACCTGTTCATCAGGGCTGATAAAGACCTGTCGGCGCAGGCCGAACAGGCGGTCCGCCGCGCCAGGGAAGAAATAATCGGCCACATCAATGGGCAGAACGAGTTCCTCACATCCTACACGCCCGTGGATCGTATTGACGGCTGTCCGGAAATCATCAGCACGATGTACACCGCGTCGGAACAGGCGGGCGTCGGTCCCATGGCGGCAGTGGCCGGAACCGTGGCCGAAGTCGTCGGCCGGGAGCTCATGGGCTATTCCGAAGAAATAATAATTGAAAACGGCGGTGACATCTGGTTGCGGATAACTCGACCAGCTTCGGTGAGTATCTATCCGGGAGGTCACTACTTTGACGCTGTCGCACTGAAGATATCTCCAGACCAAACGCCCTGCGGCATATGCACCTCATCGGCACGGATAGGACTCTCATTCAGCTTTGGAAAGGCCGACGCTGCCACGGTGATTGCCGGCACTGCAGCGCTTGCGGACGCCATTGCTACAGAAGTGTGCAACAGAGTGCAGAGCGAGGAAACAATGGAAGATTCCGCTGATTACGGCATGAAGTGCGGTGCATCAGGCGTGGTTATACTCTACCGCGACAGACTCGCCGCCAGGGGCAACGTGGAGTTGGCTGATCCAAAGGGAGAACAATCATGAATTCAAAAAATGTGCTGCTCATATTCGACAAAAAGATAATGTACAAGCCCCTGATATACCGGCTGGCGAAGGACTTTGACGTGGTCTTCAACGTGCTTGAAGCAAAAATCCTTCCAAAACTGGAAGGCAGGCTTATACTGGAATTACGCGGCACGGAAGAATCGATCACCGGCAGCATCGATTATCTCATAAAAGAAGGCGTCGCGGTCGAGACACTGGTCAACAGGATCTTGAGGGACGATGACCGCTGCATCAACTGCGGCGCCTGCACCTCAGTATGCCGCGTGGACGCTCTCTGTGTTGACCGGGCCACCATGGAAGTGACCTTCGACCATGAAAAATGCGTTGCCTGCGGGTTATGCAAGATCGCGTGCCCCGTGGGGGCAATGTCAGGGGCGTCTATCGACCTGGATTAATTTACCGATAACTCAAATTCATATGCCCTGAACCAGGGCGTGGATTCGACCGGGATCCGGTCGGGATTATGCGAGGGGGAAGGCCTCCCCGGCCTCCCCCCTTCGCGCTCCCCCCTCCGGGTCGCTCAGGCACCGCGACGGGCTACGGGGTGAACTCGCCTCGCCTGCTTCGCAGGACTCGGCTCAGACATCCACCCCGATTGGTGTCCGCCCTGCGGGCGGACGTTTTGGTTACTTGAAGGTTGGAGGAACTTACGACATTTCAAACCTGCGGCATGGATGCCGCAGGCGGTGATCGTCTGCAGGAGGCTGCATACGATCGCCGAGCAGTTTCAATTTTTTCTCAGATAAATACCAGCACGCCGCAGGCGCGGGGTGATGGGGATCGAAAGGGGAAGAGGGATGCCTCCCTCTTCCCCTTTCAAAATGCAGACCGACTCTCGGTCATAATTCCTGCCCCGGTCCGGGACAAAATTTAAATCTGTTTATTAAAAAACCGATAGGTCTTATAAATTTTCGCGCCCATGTGGTCAAGGGCATTGCGCATACTGTGGTTGTTTTCGACGATAAGCGACATGTCGGCCATGGCAAAGCCGAACTTTTTCGCCCGCTCAAAGGTTTCGACATAAAAATAAGCATCGAGCCCTCTCATGCGGAACTTCGGCCTCACACCCATGACTATAGTTTTTAGCCGGTCAATTTTTCTCATGGCGAGAAGGATCTTTATTAACCCGAAGGGGAACAGCTTGCCGTTTGCCTTTTGGAGCGCCGGATTAGCATCAGGTATCGACAGGATGAAGCCGGCAATCTCGCCGTTATATTCCGCCATGATGACGAGCTCCGGCTTCACGATTGTCTTCAGCTCCTGTGCGAACTTGTCCCACTGCTTCTCGGTAAGGGGGTAATGGCCCCAGTTCTCGCTCCATGCTTCGTTGAACACGGTAAGGATCTTCAGCTTTTCTTCGTCGAACTTTTTTAGATTTACGTCCCGGATCACCAGTCCGTCTTTCCTGGCTGCCTCGTCTTTTTTCACTTTCTCCCACATCTTGTAAAAGAGCTTCGGAAACCGCTCCTCAACCGTCTGTTTGTAGGCATACCAGTCGATTTTTTTTTCAAATCCATAGTCGATAAAAAGGCCGGGATAATATGGCGGATTGTAAGCCAGCTCAACAGGAGGAATATTCTCGTAGTCATCCATGAGAATCCCGGGTGCATCGTAGAGTGTAAAGTTGAAGGGGCCCTGCATATCAGTCATGCCCTTCTCTTTGAGCCACTTCTCCGCTCCGTCGAACAGGGACCGCGAAACCTCCGGATCATTGGTCGATTCAAAGAACCCCACGCATCCGCGCCGTTCCTTGAAATAATCATTGTGCCGGTGGTCAATATGTGCGATGACACGGCCCACAATTTCATCGCCACGGTATGCCAGAAACGGCTGCATCTCTCCGACCTCGAGGTATGAACCTGCGTGAATGAATTTCACCTGCTCCCCGATAAGGGGCGGTACCCAGTATGGATTATCCCGGTAGAAATTCCACGCGCAACTCACGAACTTCTTGATGTCAGATTTGTTATTAGGGATGGGTGCGATTTTGATGTTGCTCATAGGTTTCCTGATGACTGGTAACCACGGGTTTAAACTCGTAGATACCAGAAAGCTTCTTAATACCTAGATAATTCCTAGTTTTTTCCCTACTTTCTTAAACACCTCGAAGCTCCTGTCGAGGTCTTCCTTGGTATGGGTGGCCATTACACCGAGGCGGATACGCGATTCAGCCGGGGGCACCGCCGGGTGCACGATCGGCGAAGCGTACACACCCTCGTCGAAAATCATCTTGTTGAAGGTCATGGTTTTTTCCATGTCACGTATAAGAAGTGGCACCACAGCCGTTCGTGAAGGGCCGGTATCGAAGCCAATTTCTTTCAGGCCCTTGAGAAAGTATGATATATTGTCCCAAAGCCGCTCGCGCCACTGGGGCTCTTCATCAAGCAGCTCGAAAGAGCGGTACACGCCCGCCACGGTCATCGGAGGGATCGATGCCGAGAAGATATACGCCGAGGCGTTGTGACGGAGGTGGTCTATGAAATCTGACGGCCCTGTCACGAAGCCGCCCACCGCGCCGGCGAACTTGGAGAATGTTCCGGCGATAACATCGGGCGCCTGCGGCATATTGAAATGGTCCGGGAGGCCGTAGCCGCGCTTCCCCAGCACACCGAGACTGTGAGCCTCATCAATGAGAAGAAGTGCGCCATGTTCTTCTTTCAGGCGGTACAGTTCTTTCAGGTCGGCCCAGTCGCCGTCCATGCTGTAAACCGAATCAACGATGACAAGCATGCGCTGATACTTGGTCTTGACCCTTTCCAGAAGTGTAGCCAGATCCTCCGTGTCATTATGGAGCCACATGCGCTTATCGCTACCGGATAAGGTAACACCGTCAACAATGCTGCGGTGAACTAAACTGTCCAGCAGGGCCACATCGCCCTTGCCGATTGTTGCCTGTATTGAACCGAGGAGCGCCTGGTAGCCGCTGGGAAGGAGCACGCACGCTTCGCGTTCGTACAGGCGGGCGATTTTTTCCTGCAGCCTATAATGTATATCCGTGGTGCCGCATGCGAGGGGTGAGCCGCCGATGCCCAGGCCGTACTTGTCCAACGCTTTCCTGACAGCCTTCAGCACCTCTGGATGCGTTGAAAATCCGAGGTAGTTATTGGATATAAAATTGATCCGCTCCTTTCCGCTTACCACAATGCGGTTCGCGCAGGCGGAAGTCACCTCAAGACTGTAGGTGTATATGTTTTCCTTGCGCAGCATAGACAGAAGCGCCGCCTGCTGCTTCATGGGATCACTTACTAACTGACTCATGAACGACCCTCACTCAGTATAATATCTGCATACCCGGCTTATCAGGCACCGGTCACCGGTTATATAAGCTTTTTCTCAAGATACTTGATTACTTCAATAATTGTCTGGAGCTCCATCACCTCGTCCAGATCAGGATCGAAATCATACATTTCCGTGATCCGTGATATGGCCTCCATGCTTTTAAGGCTGTCGAATCCCAGGTCTTCCCTGAACCGGTCCCCGTCCTTGAGCTGCTCGGGTTTTTTCCCCGATAGCTTGGCTATGATGGCAAGAAAATCCTTTCGAATTTGATCCGCTGTAACAGTTCCCATTATAGTCTCCTTAGTAGGAAAATACGCGCACAAAGCGGGCGCAGTACTATCTAGACAGCACATAGTGATATACGCCGTTATATTTTCAATGAATATTTTGCGTTGTCAGGCAAATGACCTTATTGCTTGAGTCGTCTTCTGAAGAGATGGAAATGGCTCATCAGGAATGTTTTTGCCAGGACCAGAAGGTTTTTGCTTTTCCGGGGTATCAGGTCGCCTTCAAGGTAAATCTTCTTGCACAGGATCCGCTGGGTTTTCCCGCTGGTTGTCTTCGGGATGGTTTCCCTGGGGACCAGTCTGATATCGTCCGGCGCTATGCCAAGCTTGGCCAGGATCTCATTATGGATTTCCTGCTTAATCCGCTCCAGTTCCTTTTTGTTCTTAACCGTAGTTTCGCATACCAGCACCAGGTCTTCAGTGCCCTGCTCTTCGTTATGTACGTCAAAAGCGGCACAGCATCCCTTGCGAATTCCTTTAAGTGTCGAGGCAATCCTCTCGACATCATACGGGTATATGTTCTTGCCTCGCTTGATGATCATTTCTTTTTTCCGGCCTGATATAAAAAGCATGCCATCAAGAATGAAGCCCATGTCGCCGGAGTGGAGCCAGCCGTCCCTGACGGCTTCTTTCGAGGCCTTCGGGTTCTTATAATAGCCGCTCATGAGACTGTGGCTCTTGACGCATACTTCCCCGACTTCCCGCTCGTTCAAGGTTTTGCCATGGTCGTCAACTATCCTGATTTCCTGGCCAACCAGGGGATATCCTACGGAAACCAGGTCCATATATTCCTTCGAATTCTGGCTGTCGGAATCAACGGCGCGGTCATCTTCCTCGAGCTTGCTGCGCATGAACCGCCGCACCACGGTTGTTTTGTCCAGGGCCGGGAAGGTAGCCGCAAGACTGTCTTCCGCCATGCCGTACACTGGGAGAAAGATATCATCCCGAAGCCCGCAGGGCATGAACTTGTCGAGGAACTTGCTCAAGGTGTTCCGGTCAACCGGTTCGGCGCCGTTAAGGGCCAGCCGCCATGAACTGAGGTCCAGCTTGTGCAGGTCCTTATCGTCAATCCGCGTGACACAGTAATGGTAGCCGAAATTCGGAGCCACACCCATGGTTACACGGTACTTTGCTATATTCTCCAGCCACCATAAAGGCCTGAAGATAAAGGCCTCCGGCGCCATTAGCACCAAAGATATGTTCCAGTACATGGTCGACAGAAAGCCACCGATGAGCCCCATATCATGGTACATGGGGAGCCAGCTGATGCCCACGTCATTATCGGTCATGGCACTGGCAACGCCGATCCCGTGTATGTTATGAAGCAGGTTCCGGTGTGAAAGCATAACCCCTTTCGGCTTTCCGGTCGTTCCCGAGGTATACTGGATGAGCGCAAGGTCGTCGGTCTTTACCACGGGAAATTTTTTATAATGATCCGCAGGTACCGGGTTCGCGAATATCTCGTCATCAAAGAGAAACCCGTTTACCAGATTTGAAATATTCATCAGGCTGCCGGCAATCAGCTTTATTTTATCATAGGTTATGAAAAACCTGGCCTCACAATCGTGAATGATATGAGTGAGGTTATCAAGATACTTGGCAAGATTGCTGGTGCCCGCAGGCTGACTGACAGGGACCGGAACGCCGCCGGCAATTATAATGCCGAAATAAATATATGCAAATTTCTGTCCCGTGGGGAGCATGATGACGACTTTATCATTATGCTTAAGCCCCCTTGCCATGAGGTACTGGGCCACTGACCGTGCTTTTTCCAGTACCTCTGACGCTGATACCCTCGTTTCCTTGTTCTTTAAATCCATGAATATAAGGAATTCCGGTTTTAAACCCGCTCTTTGCTCAAGAGATTCGACAAGAGTCTGAGCCTTCAGTTCATACCTGGAATTGTTTTTCAGGTGTGCCACTCTTTGTGTTACTGCTGCTGCATTCATGTACATATCCTTAAAATTTTTTTTAGAATAAACCTCTGGCCTCTTTTATTAAGAAGGCCATCTTAAAACTCTGACATAAGAAATTATTATACGTTACGTTGCCGACGGAAGCGGCATGGAAGCAATGTAAAATAATTCTGAACTACTAGTATTGACGGGGTCCCATAATGATATTTTTTAGTAATACTCTTGTTATTAAAAAACAAAATACTTCTTTTTATATAAAGTTTACGTCAAGAAAGAAAAATAATTTCTCACATCATTATTAATTATGTCTTACTCTTTTAAGTATTGAATATATTAATATGCAATTTCCGTGCCAAATTATTTTTTTTATTTACTCATTTTTAACACATATTCGTTAAATTTAATGCAATTAAATCTGTTTTAACACCATTTCTATTTGGCTGGATCAAAAAAGTCAGAACTCCGTATCATATATGCAACGAAAACTTCTATTGTTTTAAAAGGGCTTCGGCACATTACCCCATTTTAAACAACTCGCATCAAAATAAGACTATTAATTATTATCGAATATTCATTGACACATGACTCTCCGTCTCATTTTTTCTATTCTTCATCAACTGTATCAGGGGGATTTTTGAAATGGACAATGCACCTTCATTTTTTTCCGGTAAAACAGCGATTATTTCCGGCGGATCAAAGGGTATCGGGAAAGCGGCGGCGATAGAATTCGTTAAAGGCGGCGGCAGCGTATGCGTAATCGCACGCAATAAAAACGATTTAAAAAAAGCCGATGATGATATCAGCAGCATGCGAATAAACAACACCCAGTCAGTAACAACAATTTCCTGCGATACCACGGACATGAAAAAGCTCCAGCCCCTTCTCGACAACTACATGAAAAAAAACGGGGTTCCTGATTACCTCATGAATTTCGTGGGATATGCAAAGCCAGGGCATGTCCAGGACTTTACCTTTGATGAATTCAAGAAAAACATGGAAACCAATTACTATGGCCAGCTTGTCCCTATTCTCATCGTCCTCCCCCATTTCATGAAAAGACGATCCGGATATATTGTCACCTGCTCATCAGTTCTCGGATATCTCGGCATGATAGGATACGCAACCTATTCACCATCCAAGTTCGCCTTATGCGGCCTGACTGAAAGTCTCAGATGCGAACTCGAACCCCAGGGTATCAGGTTTTCAATACTGTATCCTCCCGATACCGATACCCCCGGATTTGAAAATGAAAACAAGTCAAAACCTGCCGAAGTTATGATGATGTCAGAATCCGGGGGGCTCCTTGATCCCGGACAGGTGGCAAAAAAACTCATGAAAGGGATAATGAAAAATAAATTCTACATCCATCCGGGGCAGTCGCGCCTGCTATGGTCAATTGTTCGTCACATTCCAAACCTTGCGCATAAAATAATGGATGGTGAATTCAAGAAGGCAACGCGGCGATTGAATAAAATGAAATGATACGGATAAAAAAACCCGGCAGCAAGCCGGGTTTTCTTCAATAATAATCTTTATTACTATTTAAAGTCGTTTATGCGCTCACTTTTCTTCTCATCCTGTTCGACCAGCTCCTGCATATGCTTGTAATGCGGCGACTCAATGCCGTATTTCAACTCAACAGCCTGCAGCATACTTCTGTTTTTCTTGTTCTTGTAGGTGTTGATCTCGTCCTCGGAAGCGTGCTTATATTTTTGCAAAACTTTTTCCATATAACCATAGCAGCTGGACATGTACTTGTAGGCCCAGATGTCCTTGGCGTTCTTGTCTGAAAGGCTTATGTATCTTTCCAGTAAGGCTATGCAGGGTAAAAAATTCTGAAGATCATATTGAGTAGATATGTACACCTGGAACAGCCTGGCCTGGAAATTGAGGAACCGCGGCTCCTGCCTTATTTCTGTATGCTGAACCTGGTCCATATAATTGATCGCCTTGGTAAGATACGTTACGGATTTCATTTTAGCTTCGGACTTTTTGGACCATATAAGGCGCTGTTCGGCATTTTTCCGGTCAATCTCCTGCCAGTACCACCGCTCATTGAGGTTCTTCTTTTCTTTGTTGGTGGACCTGATTTTTATAACCTCGTTTTCCATATCTTCAAGAATATCCAGGCCGGTCGAGTACTCATCTATTGCAAGCTTAAGAAGGTTATCGGAATATTCCTTGTTCAGTTTTTCAAGCTCCTGGATAGCCTTTATATACGGCTTGAAGTCTCTGATTCTCCACCCGGAGACATCCACCTCGCTGAATTCATTGAGCAGGGTTGCGTCTTTCTTTTCATCTTTCTTCTTGTCATCAGCTTGCTGTGCGGATAGCCGGGAATTGGACCCAAAGATGAGAAGTGCCGCCCCGATCATAACAGCAATGATTGTCTTATGCATATTTCCTGGTTTCATATAATAACCCCTTACCGCAAAATAAATCAGACCGTGAATGCACGATGAAGCTCCGAGTGCAATACCACACTCATCTATCGGCTTAATTATATGAAAAATTCATTCTTTTTTCAATAATTAATGCCTTCCCCAAATATTAAATGGTAGTGATATGTCGCATAAATATTGTTGACATAATAACCTTCGTGATCAAACCTACAATCTCAAGTTCATAACCATGAAGACCCAGGCCAAGCCCATAATAATTTCGAAGTACTGCGATTTCTGCGACAAGACAGGTATAATCCATAATCCCCATTTCGAAGAACTGGGTGAAAATGCCCTTGTCCCCTGCCCCAAATGCGTTATCAAAAAATGCCAGTGCAAGGGGGAGGAACCATTTTACCATAATAACAATGGAAAGATTGAAGAATGTTTCTGCCGCGAAACCAGGGTGAAAATCTTTAAAATTAATATGATTTACAACCGTTCGGGGATCAATAAAAAATATCAATGGAAACAGCTCAATCACTTCAAATCTGTCAACAAGCAGGCTGATGATGCCAAAAACGCCGCATACGACATCGTCAGGCAGTTCCCCAATGTAAAAAAAGGCTTGTACCTGTGGGGCAATGCCGGAACCGGCAAGACCCTTCTGGCATCGATTATTCTGACCGAGATCATTATCCGTCACGCCGTGGAGGGAAGGTTTATAAGCATTTCCCGAAACTTTTTCAAGACCCTGCAGGAATCGTTCCACGAGGGTTCGGAAACATACGGGGAGTCGGGCAGGATCGAAAAGGAACTGGCCGACGTCGACATCCTGGTAATCGACGATTTCGGGATACAGAAAGACACCGAATGGAAGCAGGAAACACTCTACGACCTGGTGGATGCCAGATACGAGGCCGAAAGGTTCACCATCTTCACATCAAACAATAACCCGAACAAGGCACTCAAGGACCTGTCGCAGGGAAGGATACTTTCACGCATAAAAGAGATGTGCCTCATCCTGGAAATCAGCGGTGAAGATTACAGGGAAAAGCTGTAAATGGCAATCGTTTACATCGGCCTCGGATCGAACCTGGGCGACCGTGAAAAGAACCTGAAGGAAGCCGTCCACAAACTTACATCGCGCCCGTCCATTAACCTCCTGAAGCAAAGCTCCATTCTCGAGACGGAACCGGTCGATTACCAGGACCAACACCGGTTCCTCAATATGATCATTGTCGTGGAAACGGCCCTTACCCCGCAGGAACTTTTGGTAAGCACCGGGAAAACCGAGCTTGAGCTCGGCCGGCAGAAGACATTTCCCAAGGGCCCCCGCACGATCGACCTGGACATACTTCTTTATGATAATGTCATACTTCAAACCGCAGACCTCACCATCCCGCATCCGGAAATCAAAAATAGGAAATTCATCATGCAACACCTGGTTGAACTGGAGCCGGATTTGGTGGACCCTGTCACCGGGAATAAATATCGAACCATTGTCGGTTAATTATTTTGTTTATATTTATCGATATAGTATATAACTTATAGCCGGTAATTGTTTCTAATAATCTATGCTTTTTTCAGGTCATGAACAACATATCTATTATAAATTAAAAGGATTCATATGATCGCGCACATGTTTAAATCGCGGCCTGTTCTGATAATCGTATCGCTCAGTCTGATTACCGTTATTGGCATCCTCGATAATATAACCGGTGTTGAATTGAATTTTTTTGTTTTTTATTATATCCCCATAGCGATAACTGCCTGGTATATCAATAGAAAATGGGCACTATTCAACTCCATTCTTTCGGCGCTTACCTGGACGACCATTGATATACTCTCACAGCATAATTACTCACACTGGTCATTCTTTATATGGAACGGCGGCATACGGCTCATTTCATTCATCACGCTTGCTATTGGACTTTCCATAATCAAACATTTTCTGGATGTTGAGAAGGTACTCACTAGAAGACTGAATGCAACCCTTGAAGAAATAAAAATCTTAAAGGGATTTCTTCCCATTTGCGCCTCATGCAAGAATATCAGAAATGACCAGGGCTATTGGGAAAAAATCGAACAATATATTTCAAATCATTCTGAGGCTGAATTTACCCATACCCTCTGCCCCGATTGCATTAAAAAGCTCTATCCCGACATCAATATTTCTTCTGACAAATAAGAGCATAAGCCCGTCATCACGCGCGCACCACCGGGATCTCGTTCCAATGCGTGGTGTAGCGCCCCGACAGGAACTCGCGCCGCATCTGCCACGGCCGGGCTATTCCCTCCGCCGCGAAATGCAGGGTGTGCCGGCCCATCTCCCGGTTGATGCCGTCCACCGCGCGCATGAGGCGCCGCGTGCGGTCCGTGTCATGAAAGCGGCTGAACAGGTCGAGCTGGGCGTCCCCCTCCTGCATAATCTCGTAGAGCATTATTCCCGCCTTCTTGTACCGGTACCCATGCCGGTAAATCTCATCCAGGAGACGGCCCGCCACCTGGATGAGGCGCGGCGTGTACGACGACGGAACCGGCAGGCGGCAGGACATCCCGCTTGAATACTGGGGATCATTCTCCTTGAACCTGTTGGTGGAGAGAAACACCGTTATCGACCCGGAAACGCTCTTCTGGGCCCGAAGCTTTTCCGCGGCCCGGCTCACGTAGGCGGCAACGGCCTCCCGAAGCTCTCCAATTGACTCCACCGGCCTTCCGAAAGAACGTGAGCTCACGATGCCCTTTTTCGGCGCGGGGAGCTCGTCGAAGGGGATGCAGGGCATGCCCCGCAGCTCCCACACGGTGCGGAGGCCCATGATGGTCATGTTCCGGCGGACCCACTTGTCCGGCGCATCGCGGAGCTGCCGGGCCGTGTGGATGCCGTTGCGGTGCAGGAGCTGGCGGTACTGGTGGCCCACTCCCCACACATCGCCCGCGTCCGTGGCCCCCAGTATCCCGTCAACACGGGCGCCATCGACAAGATCACAGACACCGCGGCAGGCGGGGTCCTTCTTGCCGATCCTGCTGGCGAGTTTCGCCAGTGTCTTGGTCGGGGCTATGCCGATGCTTACCGGTATCCCCGTCCACTGTTTTACAGCGTCCCGTATCATCCTGCCGTATTCCACCGGATCAGCGCCCATCCCGCCCAGAGACAGAAAGGCCTCATCGATGGAATAGACTTCCATTTCCGGGGAAAACCGCGCCAGGCATTCCATGACCCGCCGCGACATGTCGCCGTAAAGAGTGTAATTGGAAGAAAAAACTGCTATCCGGTTTCCCCTGATCAATTCCCTCACTTTAAAAAAAGGGGCGCCGAAGGGAAGCCCCATCTCCTTTACCTCGTTGGACAGGGCGACGACGTTGCCGTCATTGTTGGAGAGCACCACTACGGGTCTCGCCCGGAGCTCCGGCCTGAAGACCCGTTCGCAAGAAACGTAGAAGTTGTTGCAATCGACTAAACAGCAGAGGCTTTTCATGGTTTTTCTGTCTCTGGCTACAAAGGATTGTTATCGTGTAATACAAAGGGCGCTTATATCTTATCAGTGCCTCCGGATGATTAGCAACAGTTTCCGGGGAGGAGTTTTTCTATGTCGGGTGGATATCCCCATATTAATCTCCAGCATATTGTACCATTAAACACCTCCTTAATGAGAACATAATTTTTATATTGATAGTTATCGGTTTCTTTTTTTTCCATTATTCCATTCAAATATTTCCCTACTGCATACGCAAGAATTAATGAAACAGACATTTTAAGCAGTCTCCTGAGATCCAGGAGGTACTCATAATCATCCATCCTCAACTGCACATGAACAGTATGCCACACATCCGGCCTGTTTCTCTTTTGATACCGGACCATCCTGCCAAACCGCACCGAATTGGGAACATCATCCATAATTCTTTTGATAAGCACAATAATCATGCCAGAACGTGAGGTACAGCGCAACCGCGCGGCCCGGTTGATTTTTTCCAGGATGTCAGCATGAATATTGAGTGTAGTTTCCATGTATTACCCCCCCGTCCTTCACTGGATATCCATCAAAGGATATACGAACGGAGATCATAATAATGAAAAAAATTTTATCCGGTCAGCACAGGCGTATCCGACAGATCCATGTTACTTGAAACTGTGTATTACATGCACCACAACGCCCCATACCTCAAATCCCACTTCGCCGGTCACCTCCAGGGGCGCATAAGCCGGGTTTTCCGAAACAAGGTAAACACGGCCGCCTTCACGGACGAAGCGCTTCACCGTAAGCTCGCCGTTCAGCGCCGCAATGACGACGCTCCGGTCCCGGGCGTTCTCAGCCCGGTCCACCACGAGGACATCGCCAGAATGGATCCCCGCCCCCACCATGGAATCGCCCGAGACGCGAACGAAAAACGTGGCTGCGGGATGTCTCACGAGGAGTTCATTCAAATCCAGCCCTTTGTCCACGTAGTCATCGGCCGGAGAAGGAAAACCGGCCGGTATCCTGGCCGCAAACAGGGGAAACCGGGCCGGGACGCATCCACCTGCCCGCCGTATGGACTCGATGGAGTTGTCCCGCACCACCCGAATCTTTTCAGCAACTCCCATGGATTCCTCCGCTACCGCCGTATGGTCCGGGCACGGCGGACGGCCATGTCCCGGGCAAAAACATCGTAGCCTTTCCCCTTGATAGCAGCGATACAGGCGGCCCTGTCAGACTGGAAGATGAATCCGAATATCCGCGCCATGAAATTGTTGAATATGCCGCACTCCTTCACATCCGTAAACCCGGTGCAATCCGCACAGGAATCATAGCTCTTTTCCAGGCAGCAGGTCCGCACACCGCACCAGGAGGCTCTTCTGTTCTCCCGGCATCCTGGGCATTTTTCTTTAACATACCGCGGGCAGGCGGCACAATAAAGCCCGCAAAAAGCTACATGACTCTTATCAACCGTTATTTCACGCATACGCGCCTCCTACTGGCAACACGGGGTCAGAGCAAATCCCCTCATCCGATAACAATATAGGAAACCACCCACAATATGTCAACAAATGTTTAGTATATTATTTTTAATATTATTGCCTGCCCGGAAAAAGCTTGCAAATTTATTTGACTTATCAATATTTGACTTATCAAATAATATACAGGATTTACCCATGGACGATAGGCTTCTTTTTCTCATGTCAAAAGCTCAGCACACGTTAAAGAATTATCTGAAAAGGGAATTCACCACCGGTGGTGTTACAATCTCACCAGCCCAGAGTGGCATATTATTCTCACTTAAATTGCGCAACGGACTCTCGATGAACCAATTGAGTGAAATATTATCCATCGACAATGCGGCAATCACGCGTCACGTGGATATCCTCGAGCGCAATGGACTGGTTAAACGTGAACAGGACGCGGATGATAGAAGGAAATGCATAGTCTGCATTACGGAAAAGGGTATTGCCGAAGCTGATAAGTCAAAAGCAATCGCCCGCAGAATTAACAATATGCTTAAAGAAGGATTCAGCGAGGATGAAATCAAAATCTTCAAACGCATCCTGAACAGCTTTTTTATCAGATTCAAATGATTTATTTAGGAGGGGCTATGATCACAGTATCGGCAGCGTACAATAAATTACAAGGCCTTCCCATGGGGAAGTATTTATTTTCAAGGGTTGTTTGCCTGATGGCACCCTACTTTAAAACGATTAAGCCCCGGTTTGCGGAACTCAGACCAGGCTATGGCAGGATAACCATGAAAAACCGGAGGGCTGTCCAGAATCACCTGAAAAGTGTTCATGCGGTTGCCATGTGCAACCTCTGCGAACTTGCAGGAGGGACCACTCTTGATGTAACTCTGCCGCCCCACCTGCGGTGGATCCCCCGGGGGATGGAAGTAGAATATATCAAAATCGCGAAAAGCGACCTTACCGGAACCTGCATAATACCTGGTGGAGTCATAATGGTGAAAGGAGCACTACCGGTGACAGTAAGTGTAACAGATACAAGCGGTACCGAGGTGATGAAAGCCGTCATCAATATGCATATAACAGAACGTAGTAAATAATTTATTATTACAGGCGCGCTATGCACTCAGCGGAATCATTCCTCGGCGAGTTTACCATGGTCGAAACCGGATAGAGTTCCATTTCATCGTCCGGATATGGTGCAATAAGGCCGAGAACTTCATCCGGCAGAACAGTTGCATCAAGCCATAGATCCTGCCTGTTCGGAGGGATGATCACCGGCATTCTGTCATGAATCGGGTTCATGATGGCATTGGCCCCCGTGGTAATTATGGTGCACGTGTTGACTTCCTCCCCCGATTTCGATGTCCATGTTTCATGGAGACCCGCAAAACCGAAGGGAGCACCCGACTTTAATTTTATATAATAGGGGATTTTAATCTTACCTTCATTTTTCCATTCATAAAAACCGCTGGCAGGGATGAGGCAGCGCTTCGATTTGAAAGCTTCCCTGAAACTCGGTTTCTGGTGCACCGATTCCCCCCGCGCATTGATCAGTTTATGCCCGATAGAGGGCTCCTTTGCCCAATGAGGGATGAGTCCCCATTGATGACCTGCCAGAAAGCGTTTCCCATCCTTTTTTATTACTGAAAGGATATGGCTTCCTGGTGTAATATTATAACTTGGGATTACATCAGTCATGACTTCATCAATGAAAAAAGTCTTGATGATGGTGCTTATGGGCTCTATCTGGGCAAATCGGCCGCACATGAAAGTATTCCCCTGTTATTTGTAATTTTTACTCTGTCACCCGCTTTGTACAATAATAACTCTATTATTCAATAATCATTTCAATAGTATAGCAATTATCATTACATCCAGCAAGGATTATTTGGCCTGATAAACTATTTACTCTGACCCAATCTTTCTTCAAATATATGATATGTGGGGTCAGAGTAAAACACTCAAAAACTAAAAAATTATGACAATTCATAAAAATGTGTGAATTTTTTCACAATACTGTCGATAATTGAACTGGATAAAAATAAATATAAAGGGTGACACAAACGAGGCTCATATGAATGTAAAAGCAAGTGAAAACCAGATAGTTATCGAGAGCATCCAGAAGAGCAATGATCTCCTGAAGATGATTGCCGCTGCCAAACTCGGCGTGGATGAAAAAATGATGAAGGCTAATGTTGTCGCAAATGTTGAGGCTACTGTTGAAGCCGGCGTCGGAGAAAACGTAGACATGGAAGCATAAACGCAATAAAGGCGAGCTTTAGGCCCGCCTTTATTGATCATTCCTCATCCTATCAAGACAGCCTTTTAATGCACATTGATCGCTATCTTTTTCGGTTTAACGGATTCATGTTTCTGAAGCACCAGGGTAAGCACCCCATTTTCAAAAGTAGCGCTGATGTTCTGCCGATCAATATCATTTCCCACGCTGAACCTTCTGTAATAGTCATACTGGGAGAACTCTGAATACTTCAACTCCTTATTTTCAGGCTTGTATGTCCCGGCCTCACCCCTGATTTCAAGCTCATCATTCTCCATCGTTATCTCCAGTTTTTCCCTGGTAACTCCGGGCATTTCAAGCTTTAACGTATATTGATCCGTTGTTTCATATATATCAGCAAGGGGTACGAGGTATCGTTCATCCTTCTGATAAGCATCGTTTTTTACCATTTCATTCGCCATGATTGCACCTCCTATTTAATTTCAATCTTTTTCGGCTTGGCGTCTTCGCTCTTCTGGAGTCTGATATGGAGTATCCCGTTATTCATATCCGCGCTGATAGTATCCGGGTTGACCCGGTAGGGAAGTTTAATTGATTTTTTGAATTTACCAAACTGCCGCTCCCGGCGTATATATGGATTATCATCATAGTCATTCCTCTTCTCGCCTTCAATAACGAGATTATTATCAACCAGATGAATGTCCATGTCTTCTGATTTTACACCCGGAACCAGAGCACGAAATTCAAGTTCATCACTCCCTTCATAAATCTCAAGGCTGGGGAATTCATGGTTTCTCCATCTTCCGGATTTTTCCGAAAAAAATGAGTTTACCGTCTCCCTGAGATTGAGGATATCATCAAAAATATCATAGGTATACATGGATCGCCTCCTTATTTGATATTAATCTTAATTTTTTTTGGTTCTTCAATTTTTTCTTTTGGGATGTCAATGATTAACACCCCATTTTTAAAATCAGCTTTTACTTTTTCTGGTTTTACGCCATCCGGCAGCCTTATCGTCCTCAGGAATGAACCGAACTTTCTCTCTGTAATAATAGTTCTCTTGTTATTCCCTTCCTGCCGATCTTCGCTTTTCTCTCCTTTAATTGTCAGATAATTGTTCTCGATGTTCACATCAATGTTCTTTTCATCCATACCCGGCATCTCAGCATTTATATATACTCCCTTTGCATCCTCCTGAACATCTATTGACGGCATCCATTCTGTTTCGATCATGCTGCCCGGTTTAATAGTGAAGAAGTCATCAAATAAATCCGAGATGCTTCTTCTGAATGCATCGATCTCTGTGCCATAAGTATTATCTCTCTTCTTAAGCCCAAATTGCATGGCGCACCTCCTTTATTTGTATTTTATTGTTAGCACTCATTATTGTTGAGTGCTAACAATAAAATACAAAATAATTATACATTCGTCAATATCTAAGAAAAATTTTTTTGTTTTTTATTGGCTGGGGTCAGAGTAAACATTAGCGACTATAATATATTTGCTCTATGAATTATTTATGTATATTTTTATTTAAATACAGGCATGATTTCATAATGGTAATTCTTACCGTCAAACTTTATAGATATTTTTACAATCCTGTTCATCGGTATATAAATATGTTCAGTTTTCGGCTGGCGGATATTATTTTCCCGGTCATATCTGCCTTTGGCTGCATTGAGCACCCATCTATCAAGTTTTATCAGATGATATTTATTGGCATCAACCTTTACGTGAAATTCCCTGGAAAGGCTTAATGGACCCGAATCAGTTCTGCCTGATTCAATGCCATCAATAAAAACCTTGTAAAATACCATCTCCCGTTCGTCCTGCTCTGATACCTTGATATCTTCAGCCTGAATAAGCATGTTATACTCTTCAGGCATCAGGAATTCTTTATTATTTGCATAGTGGTAGAGGGCCCTGCCTGCGCGCACATCCACAATTTCAGTTTCATCGCCATTGGTAACAAAGACCATCCTGTTATCCATGACGACACTGATCCTGAGAAGCCCCTCCCCCATGAGGGTTATCGGCACCGATATTTCATTGCGGATCAGGGCTATACCGGATCCGCTCTTTGACAGTACAATAAGGTCCCGGCCATCAACATGATAATCCAGCACATCTGGCAGCCGGTCGACCTCCATTGAATTCAGATTGACCCTGTTCAGGACCCTGCCTGTTCCGGCTGACGATCGCGGTTCTGCAAGGAGATAGGCGATACCCTCCGCTACCATGAACTTCTTCACTGTGTATTCATCAGAGGTTACCGGCAGCTTTTTTTCATAACTCACATCCCCGGACTGAAAATCAATATATCCGATATAGAGCACTCCGGTGCCGCTCTCACTCTTTACCGTGATATAATATATCCCGTCATTTCCCTGGCAGTGCCAGTCTATGGATCCGCCAACGGGAACAGACCGGACGGAATCACCAGCATATATCATGATTTTTCCCGCATCGACTGAATAGATGCTTGCAAGCTTCTCCCCGGCAAGGACGGTAGGAAGATTGAGTGATACAACTGACAACAGGGCCAGGTAGAATGTGATCTTAAATTTTTTCAAGGCGGCTTTCAAACTGCGCTTTATAGATTTTCTTACCGAGTGTATTCTGGAGATCGATTATTTCCTTCAGGATATCAGGCGTGGTAAGGGGGTTGATGGTTATGGCCCTGAGCACAACTATGTCCTGATAGTAATAAATGGGCGAATCAAACATGGTCCGTGATACAAATGTGTTATCGTCCTCCCGGAGCTCCTTATGGAGCTCAATATTGAGCTCATTGATGACGCTGTTCAAGTTGTGGAGCCGGCGGAGCCATTTATTCTTTATCTGGTGTTCCGGCAGGTCCTGCCTGACGTTGCTAATATTCATCATGAGTTTTTCAATCTTTTCCTGAACCTCTTTCGGAACAAATCGATAATTGAATATAAACAGCTCAGGCTGGTTCATCGGCTCAAAATTACAGTGCATCTCCACCAGGCCTCTCAAAACCGATGTCAGCTCAAAGGCGTGCTCGAAAAGGAGCCTGAACCCGTCAGTCCCCAGGATCTTAAAAGTGGCCCACGGCTTCAGGGCCGCAAAGGGTCGGGACCCTTCCACGGTAAATCTCCCTAGGTCGACGGAGTCCTGTCGTATTATGTAGTTGGAAAAATGTTTCAGATAATTGAGATCGGTTTCGTTTTTAAACAGGACCATGCCCATGGATGCCGGCGAGTAAAGCAGCTTGTGGGCATCAACCGTGACGGAATCAGCATCCTGTATCCCGTTAAAAAAATACCTGAGCTGGTCGATGATTAGCACTGAACCGCCCCAGGCTGCATCAACATGAAAATGAGCGCCATGCTCATCGGCTATGGACCTGATTTCCTGCAGGTTGTCAATATTCCCTGTTTCCGTTGTACCTGCTATGCCGACTATCGCCATTATCTTGATACGGTCCTGTCCCCGTTCATTGTGATCTTTGATCTGCTTGCAGATCCTGCCCAGCTCATTGATATCCACCTTATTCTTTGAATTGACCGGGATCTTGATCACATTATCATTGCCGATGCCTATGATGCGCGCGACCTTGTCGATTGAATAATGACCCCTTTTGGAAACAAGGATAACAGCCTTACGGTATCCGTAGTGGAGAAAAGCCTCATGCAGTCCCGCGACCCGTATGCCGGGGAAATCACCGTCCGGCCGGAAAGCCTTGTTCCGCGCAACAAGGAGTGCAGTTAGATTAGCCATAGTCCCGTCAGTAGTGATATTGCCGAGAGCCACCTCCCAGTTCTGGATATGATTCTTGTAGAAACTGGCTTTCTTGTTATATATCAGGCGGTGCATCCAGCCGATGAGTTCTTTTTCCACGAAGGAGGATGCTTTTGCCGATTCTATCTTCACCTGGTTCTGGTTAAGCGCGGCGATAATCATCTCGAGGAGGATCATGAAATATGGGATCGCGCTGGTCATGTGGCCGATGTAATACGGATTTCCCACTTTCACCGAGTGGGCTATAATTTTATTCTTGATTTCAAGGAGGACATCCTTCAAGAGCTGGGGCCGTTTTGGTATGTTCACATTGGAGAACAATTTCTCCAATTCCGAAAGAGGTATTTCACTGTGGATTCCGCCTTTTTCCTTGAAAAAATTATGGATCAGGTCCAGCAGCTCGGTTCCAAATTCGAGAAATTTATCAGGGGAATCAGGCATGATGAAGAGCTTTTTCAGCTGGCCCATATCAGTAGTGAACAATTGTCCCCGGACGTTTTTCTTTTTTAAGAAAGTATACATCGCATCTCTTTTAATTGTTTATAGCCTTGCGGACTTTCAATATAAAACCATACCACTCTTATGCGAAATAACCTTTTTTCAAGCATTTTAATGCTAAAATATAAACAATAAGCAAAAAGAATATATGGTTATCAGCCAAACTGGTCAAATAATCATTTTGCTGAATTGAATAATATTGTCCATAATTCAGATTTGATTACCAGAACACAATCAACGCTTTTGTCATAATTTTCACTGCAATCACATAACAAATATACTTAACAACCAATCTTATTACTAATCATTTTTACTCATGAGATTGTTGAATTATGTCGATATAAATTATATGGAGATCACATTATCCGCCCAAGGAGGGATCGTTAATCATGGATGATTATAAAGCGTGGTATTTCCCAAAAAGCATAAGCATAGAACAGGTTTCTTCCTATGTTGATCAATTAAAATATGTGGAACCTGTAGAAACTGTTACCTTCGATTTAAGTAAAACAGTGAATATTCACTCTTCTTTTATTGGTTTTTTATTGCATGCAAAACAAAATATAGAAAAAAATGGCGGAAAGCTCGTACTGATCCTTTCTTTAACTCTGGAAAAAATCCTTATTATGCTGAATATTATCGATTATTTCTCGTCTGGAATAATTACTGTTGTCAATCAAAAAACAGCATGATAGCTCATAGATAATCCATCTTTTGTGTATCCTTTACCTGACTTGGCGCTATTTGCGCCCTTCCATGAAAAATAAATTGACATACTAAAGGTACATGAGAGTATTGTAAAATACTTAAATTCCATGGGCAGGCATACACATGAAACTCAACGAACAACAAGTAGATGCGGTAACTGAATTATTAAAATCAATAGCCCACCCCATCAGAATGAAAATCCTCTGCTTCCTTACGGAAGGTGAAAAAAATGTCGGTGAAATTGAACAACAATTTGGGTCAACTATCTCCAATATCTCTCAGCACCTGACCGTTCTCAGGAAGGCCAATATTATCGACAGGCGTAAAGAGGCGAACTTCATGTTCTATTCAATCAAAGACAACAATATACTCAAGCTGATGGAGACTTTAAAAAACAATTTCTGCTAAATGCCAAAACTTGCTGCAATATCATTTCTCATAATCCTCTGCCTCCCCCTTGCTTTCTCTTCGAAACTACGCACTCTCGAAATTTCCGGACTCAAGATATACACCGAAGATCATATATACGAACTGCTCGACCTGGAACGATTTGAACGCGGCAGGATAACCTCGAAAGAAGTTATTGATGCCATAGTATCCTTTTACAGCGCTTCCGGTTTTACCTTGGTTAAAGTATACGTCATTGAAGATACCGATTCATCCTTAAAGATTTATGTTGACGAGGGAGCCCTTGGAAAAATTATTTTCCTCAACATGGATGATTTCACGACCCTGTACCTCAAGATTGTTTTCAAGCTCAAGAATAAGGTCTTTAACTATTATTCCGTTGAAGAGAATATCGAGAAGTTGAAAAAAGGGAAACGCTGGAAATATATCACATGGCAATTGAAACCCGTAAAGGATTATGATGCGTCTCTTATTCAGATAGACCGGGCCCTAAATCTCGAGATAATGAGAAAAATTAAACTCGCCTTTTTCGACAGATACAGCCCCCGGTATGACCTGATAATTGTTTTCACCAGGGGAGTAATTCCGGAATTAGAAGACAGGTCCCTTGGGAGGGACAAGAAAACCGAATCAAATAGAATCATATTAGACAAAATAAAGATCGCCATTAAAAAGAAAAAAAAATTTACTTTGAATAAAGTCGATTATGGCTTAAAGGTCAACTACTACAAGGGCTTTATACCATATTTAAAGTATTATCAACTGGGATTAATATCAGCCGGAGATTTTTTCATGGGTGAAATATCAGCCGGCTTCATGTATGGTCTTGACCGTAAATTTACCAGGCCGCCCCGGGAAACATATTCCAACCTTAACCTGAACTATTTTTTCACACCGACCTTCAAGGAACTGTTCACCCCGCTGGTAAGGTTTAGCCTGTACCAGAGTAAAGCAGCCCGCTTCGACCTTGGTCTCCGGGAATACAGTTTCCTGCTGCTTAACGCCATGCTTGCCCCCGGCATAACCCTGTTAAAGAAGTTCAATATATACACCGGTGTCGGGGTTGAAGCGGCCTTCATCTTTAATAGCAAGAAAAATCCATTCATAGTATTACAGTATCTCCCGTCCCAATTGGTATCTGGCGATAATGCCTTTGCAAAAACCAAGGTTCTTACTGATCTTGTTAATTTTTATAAAGAGGTAAACAATCATATCGACACCTATGCGTATATCGAGGCAGGCGTGCTATATGATTTCAGTAAAAAAAGCAACAAGGTCTACGAACTGAGAAAAAACAGGATGAAAAAGGATATTGCTCTGGCGTATGACTTCTACATTCTGAAAAAAAATTTCCACACGATACGGCTACTTGGAAACTTCGACCATGAATTTAAGAACCGCGGCATCTATTCAGGCGGCATTATCTATCAGTTCGCCTATGGAGATACCCCGTTTTACAAAGAATCATCGGTCAGCAACAACAGCTTCATGGGACTGCAGAGATTGGCCTATTTTTCACGGAATGCGCTTTCGGTATCCAATGAATACCGTATTTCCGTGTATCAGGATTTTCTCTATGTCGGCGCATATCTTGACATGACACTCTTCGAAGGTTCCGGGCGCGACCTTAAGGGAATCCAATTCGGTTTTGTTGGAGGCCCCACGGTACGGCTGTTGATCCTTGACCACTTTGAGCTATACCTGCAGTATGGCTGGGATTATCTGGTGTCGACGAAAACAAACGATGGCCACCTGTATTTCAATATTTACAACAAGTGGTAATACGGGGAAACAACAGGTATTATTGAATATCAAGGATCCGACTCATGTTAAAAAATCTCTTATCATCTCTCAGGTAACAGTGCGCAAACACATAGGCTTCACCGTCGGCAGTGATGAACTCGATGGGCAGTATTGTCCGAACGGTGACGGCGCCTGAATGATCCTGATAGGCGATATCGGCCTTAGCCCCCAGGCTCAACCCCTTAAGGCTCTTCCCTTCTCCGGTGACCCGCTTTCCTTTGACTTTGATAAAACGGATCAATCTTCCATGATAACCGACAAGGTCATCCAACATCCAGCGTCCGGCACGGTCCTCCTTCCTGACCGCGTTCCTGAAAACCTCCATGCACGCCATGGCGTCAGGAATAGCGCGGTGTGGAGTGAGGTTCAGGCGCAGGTGTTCGCAAATTGTTTCGAGCTTGTAGTTTTTCAGTCCCGGCCATGCACGGCGCGCGAGACGCACCGTATCAATCGACTCCATCATCGGTGACAACCGCCCCCCCTTGAGAAACGCCCATCCCAGGAACGAGAGATCGAAGCCGGGGTTATGGATAACAAGCACCGAATCTCTGATAACGCGCGTTATCTCCCCGAGTATATCTGATACCGGTGGGGCGCCCCGCACCATGTCGTTAGTGATCCCGTGAATGGCAACAACATCCTCCGGAATTTTCATGCCGGGGTTCACCAGGCTTTCATAGGTTTCGATTATTTTATCGATGGTGAAGCGTACAATGCCCACCTCAACAATCATGTGCAGGGCGGCGTTGGTCCCCGTCGTTTCAAGATCAAGGGCGCAGAATTCTATTTCAGATATTTTTTTCCGGGTATCTACCATGGCTTTTAAAACAAGCCGATCATTTTCACTTCCGGCTCCAGCTGGACCCCGGATTTCTTATACACTGTTTCGCGGACGAGATTGATGAGATTACATATGTCGCCCGAAGTGGCATTGTTCACGTTGATGATAAAATTCGTATGAAGATCGGAAACGCATGCTCCACCGACAGATTTCCCTTTCAGACCAGCGTCATTGATCAGCTTCCATGATGAATGTCCCTCCGGGTTCTTGAACACGGATCCCGCCGAAGGGTAATCCAGGGGGTGCTTTTTTCTCCGGTCCGCCAGTATCTCTTCAACCCTGGACCGCACACCGGCGCTGTCATCGGCGGCGTGAAGCCTGAAGCGTGCGCCGGTGATGATGATATTGTCACCGAGATCCAGATGCCGGTATGACGACATCGATTTATCAATCAAAACAACACGCATCGAACCATCCGCATTTACAGTATCCACCTCTTTGAGGATATCGGCAAAGGACCCCATGTTTGTTCCGGCATTCATTATAATTCCTCCACCGATGCAGCCAGGTATGCCCGCCATAAATTCAATGCCTCCCATACCGGAATCGAGGGCAAATGCTATGAGACGTTCCTTGCTCGCCATGGCGTCGGCGTAAACAATCCCATCTTCAAGGAGGGAAATCTTCGCTCGCCGTGATTCATCTTCGCAGATGCGCATCACAACGCCCTCTATACCCCGGTCGCCTACCAGGAGATTCGATCCACCGCCGATCACGGTGAGGGGGATATTCCCTTCCCGTAATATTGCGATTATATGCGGCACCGATTCATTTACCCGGGGCATTACCAGGGCATCGGCAGGACCGCCGGTTTTATAGGTTGTATAGCGCTTGAGGGGCTCGGTTTCTTTAACCTCTCCCCACTCGCGAAGGGCATTAATCACCGGGTGCGGTATCTTCATGGTAGCTCTTTTTCACATGCCTAATCGAAAATAATTCATTTTTTAATTGACCGAAAGGGCGCAGGACCCATAAGAAAAGGCCAAGTAATAAAAATTGTTGTTTCAATAACTGATAAAACTCCAATTATGTCAATTATATTACCGGCGGTCACAGGCAACAAATACGTGCCTGATATTACCAGTTAAAAATGTCTGCGATAATGCCGATAGTATGAGGTAGACAGGACCGGAACGATCTAACATGAAAAAGGCCAGCAAAAAGACCATTATACCCGACAAAACCGAATATACCGATGCGGATGGGAAGAAATGGGTCCAGACCTCCACCGAGGACCTCTTCTCAATCAAAGAGCTGAACGAAATTCTCGAATCCATCGACAAGAGCAGCGAGTCAGATGAAATAATCCTTGCCCGCATCGATTTTCAGAAGGTGAACAAGGAATACTACGAGACTGCGATGCAGCTGCAAAAAAAGCTTCACCAGCAGGGAGAGCTCCTGAAAAAAGTCATCACTGATGCCCGGGCCAAAATTGACCGGAAGAATAAAAAACTCAAAGAGCTGATCGACTATATAAAGCAACTCCACTTGCTCCTCGCCCACCTTTCGACCGATGAAGAGGAGCTCAAGAAGCTGAAAGTGTCACCAGAAATGCTCATCCAGACGCTGAGCACAACCATAACGGAAAAGGCCGAGCACGAAATTGAATTCGAAGATGTGGTAGAAACTGAATTCCCCCTTGATACCGATACACAAAAGCGGTAACGAACCTTATCGCAACTGCCTAAAAAATGTTTGACAACACCGGAAGACAAATGGCGACATACCTGTAACGGTGTTACGCTCGAGCGCAACGATGCAATGCCGCGCCCGGCACACGACACCGCCCATTTACTTCCAAGGATCCCGGCATGGCCCTTACAATTCACAACACAATTACCGGCACGCAGGAGGAGCTGATTCCCGGCGGTGTCCGGAAGGAACAAATAAGCGATTATCCCCCGGTTACAATATACTCTTGCGGCCCCACCGTTTACAGCTATTCTCACATCGGCAACTTCCGCACCTTTATCTTCAACGATCTGCTGCGGAGGTACCTGAAGTTCAGGGGCTTCAAGGTCGACCACGCTATGAACATAACCGATGTTGAAGACAAAATCATCGCCGGGGCAAACGGAGAAGGCATAACCCTTCAGGAATATACGGGCCGCTATACCGCCATATTTTTGGAAGACCTGAAATCGCTCAACATCGAGGCGGTGGAACACATGCCGAAAGCCACCGAATCCATCGAGGCGATGATCGACATTATAGAAAACCTCAGAAAAAAAGGTTACGTGTACGAAAAGGACGGTTCGCTTTATTTCAGCATCGCGAAATTCGAGAAGTACGGGAAACTGTCGCGCCTTGATACTCGCGAGATAAAGACCGGTCTCCGGTACGATACGGACGAATACACCAAGGACGACGTGCGCGATTTCGCCCTCTGGAAAGCGCCCAAGGAAAATGAGATTTACTGGGATACACCATTCGGCAAGGGAAGGCCCGGCTGGCACATTGAATGCTCTGCAATGATACGGAAGATATTCGGCGCAACCATCGACATACACACCGGTGGTGTTGACCTCGTCTTCCCGCACCATGAAAATGAAATCGCACAGAGTGAAGCGGCCTACGACGAGAAGTTCGTGCGGCACTGGATCCACGCTGAGCACCTCCTGGTGAATGGCACCAAGATGTCGAAATCGCTGGGCAACTATTTCACCCTGCGCGATCTTTTAAATAAAGGCTATTCGCCGCGATCGATCCGTTATCTTCTCGTCTCGGCCCATTACCGTAAGCAGTTTAACTTCACCCTGGAAGGAATCGGCCAGGCCGACCAGGCCCTCGAGCGAATCGACAACCTTCTGGTGCGCCTCAAGGACATCCGCAAAGAGGGGACGCGCAGCAATGAAGCGAAGAAGCTCGCCGACGATATGATCACCAGGTTCACCGAGGCTGTCGACGACGACCTGAACATATCCCGCGGCCTTGGGGTCTTTTTCGAATTCATTCATGGAGTAAACTCCCTTATCAATGAAGAACGGCTCTCACACGCCGATGTCGACATCATCATGGACACGCTAAAAAGAATTGACTCGGTCCTGGGCGTTATCTTCTACGATAAGCCGGCTCAATCGGACATAGACTCATCCTGGGTCGAATCAATGATAACAGAGCGGATACAGGCAAAAAAAGATAAAAACTTTAAACGTGCCGATGAAATCCGGACCGAGCTTACCGACAAAGGAGTCATTCTCGAAGACACCAAAGAAGGTACACGGTGGAAGATAAAGAGCTGATTTTCGGCCGCAACCCCGTCCTTGAATACCTTCGGGCCGCAGGCCCGGAACAGCAATCCGAGCTGTATGTGGCAGCAACTGCCCATGGTAAAATCATAGATGAAATTGTGTCCACGGCGCAGGTAAAAAAGATACAAATCAACCGCATGGACAGGGATTTTTTTGCCCGCCTGGGGCCTTCGTCCCGGCACCAGGGAGTCGCACTGAAACTCCAGGTCCCGGCAGCCGCCTCGTCCGCAGTCGGCATGGAGGGTCTCTTCGCCAGGTCCGCCGAACGGAAGGGCGTCCTGGTGCTTCTTGACCAGATCACCGATCCTCACAATACCGGCTCAATAATCCGAACCGCCGAGGCCCTCGGTTGCGACGGCATCATCATTCCCCGGGCGCACTCTTCCGGGATAACACCCGCTGTGATAAAAGCCTCCGCGGGAGCAACGGCACACATCGAAATCCAGGAAATCAGCAACGTGGCCACGTTCCTGGATGAGGCAAAAAAGTGGGGATTCTGGATCATCGGAACCGCCGACGCCGGCAGCCATGAACTGCCGAAAATCGGCATGGTCCGTCCCGCGGTCGTCATAATCGGCAGCGAGGACTCCGGCATGCGCCGCCTCACAACGGAGAAATGCGATTTCATCGTCCGCATCCCCCTGGCCGGTAAAATATCATCTCTCAATGCGTCGGTCGCCGCCGGCATCATCCTGTACCAGATCATGCAATAATAAGAATTCGACTTGCGCGCGGTGGGTTCATCAGTGAGAAGGCGACATGGAAGTCGCCGTACCCGCCGAGTCAACAGGGGGCGCTGATCAGGATGATCGAGTGCAGAGCCGCGACAGGAAGTCGCGAAAAGGCTCTGCTTATACGAGGCGGGCGAGCGATGAACCCCCGCGCTGATCGCATCCATCAATAGCTCATTTTTCATTTTTACTTGACATAAGTATAAACTTCAAAATAATACTTGCCAATAATGCGCATCTAAAACTATCTGCACATAAACATTAATGCAAACAAGAGACCCATGGATTTAAACCACATAAGAAATTTTTCCATCATAGCGCACATAGACCACGGCAAATCGACGCTGGCCGACCGCATCATCGAAAAATGCCGGCTCATAGACCCACGAAACCACCGCGACCAGATGCTTGACACCATGGACCTGGAACGAGAGCGCGGCATCACCATCAAGTCAAACGCCATCACTCTTAACTATACCGCACGCGACGGAGAGTGCTACATCTTCAACCTCATCGACACCCCTGGTCATGTGGATTTTACGTATGAGGTGTCGCGGGCCCTGGCGGCCTGCGACGGGGTCTTGCTCGTCGTGGATGCTTCGCAGGGAGTGGAAGCGCAGACCATTGCCAACCTCTACCTTGCACTTGACAATGACCTGGAAATACTCCCGGTCATAAACAAAATCGACATGCCGAGTGCCGATATCCCGCGCACCAAGGAGAGCATCGAAAAAAGCCTTGGCCTTGACGCTGACACGGCAGTCCCGGTATCAGCCAAGGACGGGACCGGCGTAGACGAGCTCCTTGAAAAGATCGTCGAGCTTATTCCGCCACCGAAGGGAAACATTGAAGAGCCCCTGCGAGCTCTTATATTCGATTCCTTCTTTGACAATTACCAGGGCGCCATCATGAAGGTCCGCATCATGGACGGGACGGTCCGGCGCGGCGATCCCATCATGTTTCTTTCAACCAGCAATAAATATGAAGTCACAGAGGTGGGGATATTCAGGCTCACCCTTGAGAAAAAAGATGTCCTTGAGCCTGGCGACGTGGGATACATTATCGCCGGGATCAAATCCGTGATCGACACGAAAATCGGCGACACGGTGACCAGGTCGGATAATCCGACCGCCGAGCCCCTCAAGGGCTTCCGGGACGCCAAACCGATGGTTTTTTCCGGCCTTTACCCGATGTACAGCGACGATTATGAAGACTTGAAAGACGCCCTTTATAAACTGCGGCTCAACGATGCTTCTCTCATCTTTGAACCTGACAACTCATACGCCCTTGGTTTCGGATTCCGGTGTGGTTACCTGGGCCTGCTGCACATGGAGATTGTACAGGAGCGTCTCGAGCGTGAATTCGACCTGGCCCTAATCACGACCGCGCCGAGCGTCGAATACAAGGTCTACATGATAAACGGCGGAATGCAAACCATCGACAACCCTGTCAAGATGCCCGATCCGTCACTCATCGAACACATCGAAGAGCCTTTCGTGACAGCGACCATCATCACCCCGACCGACTATATCGGCAACATCATGGCCCTGGTCACCGAGTGCCGGGGAATTCACAAGGACATGCAGTATATCGACAAGCAGCGGGTTCAACTCCACTATGACCTGCCCCTGTCGGAAATCGTATTCAATTTTTACGACAAGCTCAAGTCAATCTCCCGGGGCTACGCCTCCTTTGACTATGAATTGAAAGATTTCAGGGCTTCGGCCATGGTAAAGGTCGATATCTTGGTCAACGCGGAGCCTGTGGATGCTCTCTCTTTCATCGTCCACCAGGATAAGGCGCGTATCCGTGGTAAGGACATTATCACCAAGCTGAAGGATATAATTCCCCGCCAGCAGTTCAAGATACCGCTCCAGGCCGCTATTGGCGCCTCGATCATAGCCCGGGAAAACATATCGGCCGTGCGCAAGGACGTCACAGCCAAGTGCTACGGCGGGGACATCACCCGGAAGCGGAAGCTCCTGGAAAAGCAGAAAGAAGGCAAAAAGCGGATGAAAACGATTGGCTCAGTCGAGGTTCCTCAAGAGGCCTTCATGACTATACTAAAAATAGATTAGTACCGATAACTATCGGTTGGATAGCCTGTAGGATTCTTTCTATACCGATAACTATCGGTTTGACCGATAACAATCGTTACACTGCGGAGTCTGAGTACCCTGTTCACCGATAACTATCGGCACAATAACCATCCTTGAAGCTGAATATACCGATAACTATCGGTCCAATAGACAAGAATGAGACCAGAATGAACCAGCAGGAACATCAGATAATCGACGCTGCCACATCCTTTGCACAAGAGCGGATGAACCGGCTCCACTCCAGTCATGGGTGGGACCATGTAAAGCGCGTGGTAAGCCTTGCCGAAAGAATCTCAGCATCGGAGCACAGGGCTGACCTCTTTATCGTAAAAGCTGCCGCAATCCTTCATGATATCGCCCGCATCGATGAAGTGGACAGCACCGGTAAAAATTGTCACGCCGAACGGGGCAGCAGGATGGCCTATGACTTTCTCATATCAAGCGGTCTCGACCCGGCCAGGGCAGGTCAGATCCGCGAGTGCATCCTTTCACACCGCTACCGGAACGACCATCAACCCGACTCCATCGAAGCGAAGATCCTTTACGATGCCGACAAGCTTGATTCCATCGGGGCTGTTGGAATCGGCCGGGCATTCCTTTTTTCCGGCGAAGTCGGCGCACGGCTCCACAATCCGGATATCGACGTATGTTTAACCGAAGCGTACAGCAAGGAGGACACTGCGTACCGCGAATACATGGTGAAGCTGAGGTTCATCCATGACCGGATGCTGACCCCGGAGGGCCGGCGCCTGGCGGAAGAGCGGCACCAGTTCATGGTTGCCTTTTTCGATCGCCTGCAGAACGAAGTAAAAAACCTGCTCTGACGATTTCGATCCCCCATTTATACATAACGGGCCGCCCGCCTCATGTTGCCCATGCCACGGCGGAAAACATTTCAAGGAAAAATTATCAAATCTTCAACTCAGACCGATACTGTATTTAGAACCGTTGAACCGGATGGATCTAAACTGCCAACATGACGCGGGGGAGGATCATTATGAGAAAAGCAATGGTTTTTCTGACGTTAGTTCTGAGCGGTGTTTTTCTGTCTATCGTCTTTGGTTTTATTATTCTGATGAGGAAATTTTCAATTTATCAGATGAACCACATGAAGGCCCTTCGCTAGCCAGAGTTCTTTCATACAGGGACATCCTAATGCAGTTGGGAAAGAGGCATGGGGTCATCTATCTTCGGCTCCGCAGGAGCCGTGAGGTGGAATGTATATACAGCCGCAAGATTTATCCCTCCGAACATATCGTGCCGTTTGTTTGCCACAAAATTATTATTGCTGATAGTGCTTATCCAAAGGTAGCGGAACCTTCCACCGAGGGCCAGGGTCACATTGATCTGCCGGATATAATATGCCAGCGACAGAGTCAAATCCAGCCCTGCATACAGAAGGGTTGTGTCTGTTCCACCGAATCTTGAATTGAGGAATTTGCTGATCCTGTTCCCTTTTTCATCCGTAAACCTGCTGAATTGAAAAACTCCGGAAACACCGGGTAGCAGGGACAGGGTTGAAACGACGGGTATGATACATTCAACCCCGATCATCGGACCGGCTAAATGATGGAAGATCCGCAATGAATATGAATACGGCAAAAAGGCCACGGTCGCCCTGGTATACATTGAATACCCGCTGTACGCAACGCCACCGAAAAGCTTCACACATTTATGTGGGCGTCCGGAAACCAGAAAATTCGAATCATGCCGTTTCGCCTTTCGCTTTGTGGTGACCGGCTGCTCTATATAATAATAAAGCGGGTTCAACATAAAGCTCGTGACCCGCCCCTCATATGCCCCATAAACATATGATGCCGAGAGGCTCCATGTGTCATTGATCGAAAGGTTCACTAGCGGACCGCCTGAAAAATCAGAATCCATTTTAATGCGTGGAAGGACCAGGGTATCCGTTACCTGGGACCAGTAGGGGCTCCACCAGGCATACCATACCGTGGCGCCGATCCCCAGGTCGGCTCCGAGTAGATCTTTCGATGGGAAAAGCAGGCTTACTGATATCGCTGCCACGCAAATAATTGTGACACATTTGCTCTTCATACATCTGGCGTTGGTACGATCATTCCGGGTTTCATCACATCATGCCCAAGTAACTTTCAGGTCAGGAAAGAACTTACGCGTGCCGTTTGGGTGACGCGGTATCACCCTGACGGCAAACCCGAATTGCCCGGACTGCAGGCAGAGCATCTGTCCCTGGAACACAATGGTCCCTTTCCCGCCTTTACCGCTTTCACGCATCGGCAGTGCCGCCCCTTCCACGATATCTCCGTTCCTGCCAATGGCTCCGAAATAAAGTTCAACCTGCACATGCTCGGGGGGTATGTCTCCCAGGGTCAATTCTGCACGAACCGTTATCTGCGTGTTCACCTTAATTTCTTTTTCTTCGGCAATATCAACATATACAATTTTCACCGAGTCCCATTTTTTTAATATATCAGCCTTCCATGAAGAAAACTCGCGGGTCAGCTTGAAATTGTCTTCCTCGAAATTCACATGATTCTGGTGGGCAACCTTGTAGAATTTCTCGGTGTAATCCTTGACCATGCGATTGGTGTTGAATATCGCGGTATTGCTTTTCATTGATTCCTTCATGCGGACCACCCATTCCCGCGGCAGTCCGTCAAGTCCGCGGTTGTAGAAAGCCGGCTTCACTTCCTTCTCGATTATATTATAGAGGAAAAGGCTCTCGACATCATCCTGGTAAGCCAGGTCTTCATATTCCTCGCCGTTTCCGATGGCCCATCCGTTGACCGTATTATATGCTTCGTCCCACCACCCGTCAAGCACACTGATATTTATGCCGCCATTAGGCACCACTTTCATACCGCTGGTACCGGACGCCTCCTTGGGGCGGATGGGCGTATTGAGCCACACATCCACGCCCTGGACCAGGTACCGCGCTATATCAATATCGTAATCTTCAATAAAAACCATATTCCGCCTGAATCGCTCGTTGCCACAGATATGGATGATCTGACGGATCAATTCCTTACCCATGTGGTCCCGCGGGTGCGCCTTGCCGGCAAAAATGATCTGCATCGGCCGGTCCTTATCATGCATGAGCTGCGCCAGTTTCTCAATGCTGCGGAGTATCAGGGTGCCCCGCTTGTAGGTGGCAAAACGCCGGGCAAACCCTATAGTGAGTGTGTCCGGGTTAAGGACCGAGTTGGCTATGTCCGCCTCCTTGGGTGATATGCCCCGCCTCAGGAGCTGTTCCTTCAGTTTCCGCCGGGCGAAGGAGACAAGGCGTTCCCGAAGACGTTCCCTGCATCGCCACAGCTCCGAATCCGGGATATGGTCGACGTTCTGCCATATGGTATTGTCACCCGGATTATCGATCCACTGCGGACTCAGATACCGGTTAAGGAGGCGCATCATCTCGTCAGATGTCCACGAAAGGGTCTGCACCCCGTTGGTTATATGATCAATCGGCACCTCGTGGACCGGCAGGTCTGGCCAGATTTGCTTCCACATGTTCCGGGAAACCCTTCCATGGAGCCGGGAAACGCCATTGCACCCCGCCGCTGTCTTCAGGGCCAGTACGGTCATGCAGAATGTCTCTTTTTTATCATCAGGGACCTCACGGCCGAGAGCAAGAAACTGTTCACGTGAGAGCCCCAACGACTTATAATAATTGCCGAAATAGGCCTCTATCATCTCAGGGAGGAAGCGGTCGTTACCGGCCGGGACCGGCGTATGGGTCGTAAATACATTGCTTGCCGTGACAAACTCATAGGCCTCAGCATAGGTCAGATGGCAATCCTCCATGACAGACCTGATACGCTCCAGGGCCAGAAAGGCCGCGTGGCCTTCATTCATATGAAAAACGGTAACGCGCTTGTTCATGGCCTTCAGGGCCCGCACACCACCGATGCCCAGCACTATCTCCTGCTTGATCCGCATTTCATTGTCTCCGCCGTACAGCTCATCGGTTATGGAGCGGTCTTCAGCTTCGTTTTTGTCAATATTGGTATCAAGCAGGTACACTATGATCTTCCCTACTGTTACGGCCCATATCTGTGCGTACACGGCATGTCCCTGCAGATCGACTGAGATGATGAGGGGGTTCCCTTTATCATCCCGCACCTGACTTGCCGGCATGTTGTAGAAATCAACTTCAGGGAAGCTCTCCTGCTGCCATCCGTCGAGATTCAAATACTGGTGAAAATACCCCAGCCGGTAAAAAAGACCGACGCCGAACAGGGGGAGCCCCAGTTCGCTCGCCGACTTGAGGTGATCTCCAGCGAGCACGCCCAGACCCCCCGAATACGTGGGCAAGCTTTCATGGACCCCGAATTCAGCCGAAAAATAGGCGATGCCTGCGTTTTCGAACCCTTTCTGATGCTCATCGTACCAGGTCTTCCTGGTCATGTGCCATTCCAGTTCCTGCTGCACCTTCTCCATATGTGCGAGGAAACTCTCCGAGGACGCAGCCTCATCAAGCGCGCTCTGGGATATCGATCCGAGCATCTTTACCGGATTGTGCGAAGCAACACGCCACAGGTCAACATCGAGCCTTCTGAACAGCTCGATCGCTTCAAAATTCCATACCCACCACATGTTATTCGCGATGGCGAGGAGTGGTTTGAGCCTGTCCGGCAGGTTCGGAACAACTTTAAATTTCTTTATTATAGCCATCATTACCTCGAGGTTCTGTCTGTTCTATGTTTAATACCGGTGTTACTATTTCTTTCACTATCGTTTATCGCACGCCAGTCCTGCTGCTTTCTCATGATGCTTGCAGCGGTATGCAACGGTGCTAATGCGCCACGGGCAAATACAGGTAAAATGTCGCCCCCTTCCCCTCGGTTGATTGAACATCGATATACCCGTGATGGCGCTTGACGATGGCGTAGCTCGTGGCCAGACCAAGTCCGCTTGCCATTTCCTTTGTCGTGTAGTATGGATCAAAGATGTTATGTAGTGAATCCGCCGGGATCCCCGTGCCCTCATCACTGATTGCAATCCGGACATAGTTACCCGGCTGGAGAGATATTTCATGGTGCGAGGCTTCCTTCTCCACTACGGCATTATCCGCCTCAATCCTGATCGGTCCCGGTTTTGCCATTGCCTCCATCGCGTTATTGAGGATGTAGGTGACCACCTGTCCGATCTGGAATTCATCGACTTCAACATCCCAGAGCTTGTCCTGGATGACCAGTTCATGCTTGCCCGTGTAATTGCGCAACACCGAATCTACAATTGACCTGAGGGATTCGCTGTATTCGATCACCTGACGCTCGGGTTTTCCGCCCCGGGCGAAGGTGCTGAGCCGTCTCGTAAGTTCCACAGCCCGGAGCGATGCCACCTCGGCATCGTTCAAGACTTCCATCAGGCTTCTGTTCTCTTGACTCACTTCCATCTTGGCAAGGGATATGTTCCCCAGGATGGCCGTCAGCACATTGTTGTAATCATGGGCAATACCGCCGGCGAGTATGCCGATGGCTTCGAGCTTGCGAGCGCGCAGGAGTTCCATTTCCATCTTGTTTTTATCTGTTATATCCCTGATAATACCCCGGAATCCTCCTATATTTCCATCCGCATTCCTGATAAGCGCAATGGATCCCTCGATTTTTTTCTTTCTCCCGCTCTTAGTGATGCCGCTAAAGTTAATAATTCGCGCCGGTTTACCGGTTTTGAATACTTCATTATAACGCCGGAATACTTCTTCGGCATCCTCCGGAGTGAAGCACTTGCTATAATTCATCCCGATAAAATCATCCTGATCATACTCGGTTATGCGGCACATGGCACTGTTGACCATCAGGAAATTCCCGTCTTTATCACACTCGTAATAGCCGTCTTCGAGGCTGTCTATGATAGCATGCCAATTGTCATCATTACTACCGATCGAGTTTCCCGAAAGTACATGGACTATAATAACCGCAGCATGGTCACCGCCACCTCCCTGGATACTGATCGAGCACGAAAGATGACGCTCTGCCATTGATTTAGTTTTTACAGTCAACACTTTCCTGATAGCCGACTTATTGTTATGGGCCGCCGCCAGCATTTCGGTGAAGTCACGGGCAAGATCTGAAACCTTGCCCGTAAAAGATGCTGCTGTTTCATCCCGGTCGAAGATGCAGAGAAATGCACTATTCATATATCTGACGGAACCATCCATACCGCAGACACAGACACCGGTGCCATCCATCTCCACTGCATTCTCAATCAGCGACGCCAGCTTTCCCCATGATTCATGAGCAGCCATCAAATGCTCCTTCACTTATATTATCATTTCAAAACCGATTAGAACAATATCGTCTTCTACCCTGCGGGAGCCCTGGAAGCGACCGGCCTCATCCATGATATAGTCGAGGGATTCCTTGAGGCTCATTGCGCCGCTTCGCGCAATTATGTCCCGCAGACCTTCCGGTTCGATCATTACGCCCTCTTCATTCCTGATTTCAATTACACCATCTGTATACAAATAAACCCTGTCACCGGGTTTGATGTCAACTGTGATCTCCTGAAAAACCGCTGTCCCGGAAAGCCCGACCGGAATACCGCCGGATTTTAAAATCACGGCCGACCCTTCGCCGGCGCGGTGCAGGATGGGCGGCGTGTGTCCTCCCTTTGCAAACCTGAACTCAACACCGTCCTCGGACAAGTCGAAAAATCCGTACAACGCGGTTATAAAGAAAAATACTCCGCCGTCAACAAGAGCACTATTCAATTCTTTCAGGTACCTTGACGGGTTGGCTCCCGCCGCAGCATTCAGCCGGTCAGTAAGCGACCTGAGGAGCGAAAGAAACAGTGCGGCTGAAACGCCATGACCGGCAACGTCTCCTATAAAAACACCAATGCCGTGCTCGTGTAAAGTATTAAATGAAAAAAAATCTCCCCCTATTGCATCGAGAGGTTTAAAACGGAAATCGGCCCGAAGCCGATCATGTTTCGGGGACGCCACCGGAAGCAGCAGGCCTGCAACCATCTGCGCGTTCATCAATCCTCTCGCCATTTCATCATTTTTTTCTTTAAGTTCTTCGCTGGTAATCCGGAGCTCTTCCTCTGCCTTTTTACGGTCTGTAATGTCTTCTTTGACTGCAACAAAATGTGTTATTTCACCCTTATCGTTCTTGATCGGAGAGATTGACGCAGACTCCCAGTAGGGTTCACCATTCTTTTTTTTATTATGAAATTCGCCGCGCCACTCCTTCCCCGAGATAATCGTTTGCCAGAGCTCACGGTAAAACTCGGGCGATTGCTTCCCTGATTTTAGTATCCGGGGATTATGCCGAAGCGCCTCGTTGAAGGAATATCCTGTCAGGTGGGTGAACTTGGGATTTACGTATTCTATGGAGCCATGTATATCAGTTATAACAACCGTGGCAGGGCTCTGTTCAACGGCCATGGAAAACACCCTGATTTTTTCATCCATATCTTGATCAGGCTGCTGTTTCGGCAGAATGATACCGATGAAACGGACATCCCCGGGAATCGCCACGCTTATGCAGGTGACGACGTACTTGACAGGAATTGAATCGTTGTTTTTGATGAACATTTCACGCTTAACCGGCACTCCGGCTGCGCCGTTAAAAAGCTCATGTGGAGAATTGTCATGACCAGAGAACACGATGGCATCGAACAGCGTACCTGAAAGCTCGGCCTCCTTGTAACCAGTCATCTTTTCAATTACTGGAGTGATCCGCAAGAAACGCCGATCGCCATCAAGTAGATATACAGCCATGCTGTTCTGTTCAAACAGCGATTCATAGATGCTGCAGATCGCGGTGGTATCACAATAGTTCAATGCCATGGTGTAATTGTATCAAACTGACGGAGGAATGACAATAAAAAAATATGATCTCTCACAGTTCATCGGCGCAAACGATACGGAAACCATAGTAAGGGCTCCGGGCCGTTGGACATTTCCTCAGCCTGAATTCCCGGGTCTTCTGCACCGGCAGGCTCAGTACTGAACCGCCTCGTAAAACCTTGTACACTGTTCCAAAATCCCTCTGGTCCATCCCGCCGGGATAACAGTCATACCAATCATCCATCCATTCCCAGAGGAGTCCTGCCGCATGAACACCCCCGGGCTTGATCCCCTGCACGGCTTCCAGTAGAGACACCTGCGCGGAGGGCTTAAATAATCCATCTGCCCATTCTTCCATTCCCGGGACGCCCCATAGAGCGGCGAAAATCTCCCATTCCGCTTCCCGGGGAAGGCGCATCAGGAGACCGGATTTCTTTGATAGCCAGGAACAGTAGGCCACTGCATCATTCCAGCTCACCTGCATGACCGGCGCATTATCATCTTTTCTGTACCATTCATCATCGCCGCCACCAAAGGGGTGTTTCCAGCTGACCCCCGATTTCTTCTGCCACCTCTCATCCTGCCATATCCATCCCCATCCCTGTTTCTCTCCTTCGGTCATGTACCCGGCATCTTCAGCGAATATCGAAAAATCACGGTACGTGGCGAGGCGTTTTCTGATAAAAATGTCATCGATATGGACGATATGCTCTGGATATGAGTTTGCGAGAAATTCCCTTTTTATAGTGCCGTGAAGTATGGCACCAATCGCTTTATCCAGCACCGCAGCGGACAGACCGATTGAATAATTCCCGCTCGGCATCTTGATGAACTCAGATTCACTGAAGATCATGGGAAGTTCCGCTTTTTTATTAGTTGAATACTTTATTGCTCAGGCTGAAGGGCCCGCTAAAACCAGGTCCGCTGTTGTCAGCAGGATGCCCGTGGCATGTCGTCGGGCCATGAAGATTGCACCGCATGACCCGGCACTAATTGACGGAATCCATCAGGCTGAAGGCATCCCTGCCGTCAATTGGATATTCGGCGGTCAGGAACGTAACAAGCAGCTGCACGTCCCTGGTGCTGAAGGACTGTATCATCTCATTGCAGATTGCATTCGCCAGGGGAACAGCGAATTTCTTGTCTTTGCCCGGCAGGACAACAAGGATCTTGTTCCGGTCAAAGCGGACCGAGAAGTCCCTTTCGCCGAGCCTTGTGCGCGTGAACTTCTCAAAATGGATGAACATGCTTTTCACTTTTTCGTGACCGAAGAGGCCGTGATAACGCTTGTAATTTTTGATGGAAATCAGCACCAGCGTTACCGGTATGGAAAGATCCCTTGCATTTTTTATTTCATCATTAACGCGGTTGAACACTCTTTCGATAGTGTCTATGTAGCCTCCGCGCCGATATTCCAGCTCCCTGAAAATTGCGATATAGGGAAAAATAAAATCGATTAATTTCATGATCCTGGCATGAACATAGTCCAGGGGAACCGATTCTGTCATTTCATAAATCATGATAAAACCGAGAAGATCATCGCCAAGCTTGAAGGTAAAAAGGTCCAGAATAGACATGGTTCTCAGCTGCCTGTCAGTGAAAATCTCGATCAGCGACTTGGACCTCTGGAGCTCATTGAACATGATGGGACTTTCCGCGTGTATAATATCCTGTATCAGGCTGGTTGTTGAAGAAATCCGGAAATCCGGATCATCCAGCTTCAGACGGTTTTCCGGCTCCGCAGCGAAAAAGACATAGTCCCTGCTACTTTCATCCTTTACAAAAATCGCGAAACCCGTAATCCCCAGCTCTATGAATTCATCCTGAATTATTTCCCGGACCTTCCCGATGCCGCCCTCGGCTGTCACCCTGCTCCTGACTTTTTCAACAGCTGAAACGTGCGACCCGGGCCCGCTGCCGGCGTCATTCATTTCCTTGAAACGGATAGTGCGATACGAAAAAGCTGAATATTCAGCGATAATGTTGAAAAATCCCTTTTCTTCGCCGGTGTAATCCTCTGAATTCAGCTTGTTGCCCAGAACTATCGTTCCAATAACATCCTCGTTATACATGATGGGCACCAGGAGTTTCGCATCGATAGAGATATAGTTGTAATAATCATCGCTGAACGAGGGATCGTCCTTGAACTCATCCATGTCGATGATTTCTTTTCTCGCTATAAGCTGCTTCAAAATGCCGGCATGGGGCCGAAAAACCACTTCATCTTTATTTATGGTAACACCCCGGGACTCCTCGATTTCCCATTCATCCGGAATCTCCCTGCTCGGCATCATGATCGAGGATGAGGACGCGCCGACCTGCCCCATAACCGAAAACAAAATGACATCAAAGAGTTCCTTCGTTGTTGCCGCTTTAAGCAAGTCCTTGCTGAGCTCATACAGGGCAAGGTTGTCAAGCAATACACCGGAATCATCCCATGCCGGTCTGGCTGCGCGTTCCGCTTCCTGGTCCGCTGGAGCAATGGAAAATTTAGGCATAGTATCGGTCCTGCGGGGACTATCGGCGCCAGCCTCAGACTCCGAAACGACGTCTTCATTATCCACAGACACAAGATCCTCTTGGTCCAGGTAGAGTATTTCGGCATCATTCTGTCCGGCTTCTGTGCCCCGGTTTTTTTCCTCAGGCAAACCTGTTTCAGCAGGGCCTTTTATTCGGTCCATTATGGTCTTTTTCCCATTACTGCCGATCTCTTTTTTGAAATTTAATGCTTTTTCCAGTAAACCCATGGTTACACACCAAGTTCATTTAATACTTTCAAATACAACTCGAAATACTCGGAGCTGGCGAATTTTTTTATTATTTCTTCCGGGAGCGTTTCAAACAATCCATCGAGATATTTAAGCAGCATTTTGATGTTCATCTGCTTCCCCTCCGGAAATTTTTTCACAAACCGGTCCACATCCGCCTCATTGTCCAGTATCACAACGCGGTCGGTTATATCGGTGATCCCATCAGCGGCAGCTTTCGTCTCACCCACGCCGGCACCATCCCTTTTTTCAACAACGGGGATATCTTTCTTTTCATACGTACCGCTTTCCATCAGGGACTCAACCCCGAAGGTTCTTTCAACGAGGGCTCTGATTTCCGCTTCTGTTTTACCGGTGCGCCGTATTAATTGCTCGGTGATATCGTGAATGTCCTCCTCGAAAATCAATGCGCTCCCGGATGACACGTCGCTCTCGATTGAATCGCGTTCATAGTCCATCAGGCTTTTTTCATCAGGGAGGAGGTACCTGCAATTCTTCTGATCGCGCGCCATTCCCTCCCGGGAGGCGCGGTCAAATTCATACAGATGATACCGGTCATAAAGATGTATATCCTTAAACTCATCCTGAAACAGGGTGTCTTCAATAGTGTCGAACTCATCGGCAGTCAGACCGAGGAGTTCAACAGCGGCCGGTATGATCCTGCCGCCGGGACTACCGAAAAATTCGTCAATTTCCCGTATGTAACTGGTGTAGTCCTCTTCAACGATAGCGGTATGTATATAGTCCAGCTCTTCATCACCGTATTTATAATCCAGGTCAACAAAGAGGTCCTCATGTGCTGGCGCAAAGTCATCAGAAACAACAGCAATCCGTTCCCGGTCTTCATCAACATTCGCCTCGCCAAGCATATAGGCCGAGCCCTCTTCGACCTGCACAATCCCCGAAATGATTTTGTCCAGTTCGCTCTCGCCGAATATGCTCTTTTCGTCCCGTTCACTTCCATTCGGTTCATCATCGATAAAATAAACCTTTCCAATATCCCGCGATTCGCCGAGTATTCCAGAGGAAATCAAATCTTTGTACTGCAGGGTTATTCGCTCTTCCTTCAAGCTTTCAGGTTTGCCTATGACATCAATACTTTGATCCGTATGTTTGAGAGTATCCGAATATTCAAGGGGAGCCATATCCGCCGTTACTTTATTTTCTGTTTTAACCGGATCTTCCAGGTCCTCCATTGATATCACGACTTCATCTTCTTTGGTTATGCTGCTTTTATCCTTTGGCTGTCCTTGCGGCTTTTTTTCTTCTGCAGTAACGGCGGGAGTTTTATCTTTGCTTACGGATTTGACGGTTTCCTTTTCAGCCTTGGTCTCGACCGGTATGTCCCATATCACATACTCATCGTCACTTTCTACATAGCCATCAACCATGGAAGGCTTTTCAGAGGGCGTCCCTCTCTGTCCCTGCTCATCATATTTATCAATATCTTCAAGAGATATCCATTTACGGCCATCATCAAATTCAAGATCGCTTTTTCCTTTTTTCTCTGCGACAGTTACCGATTCCTGATCGAACCTCTTTTCTTCCGGTGCCGCTTCTGTTTTACCCTCATGTTTAATTATTCGATCAACGATCCGTTCAATCTCTGCCGTGAGGGCCGACTTTCTTCCTTCAACACGGGCTGCGGCATTGTCATCAGCCGTAGCTTTATCTTCCTCCCTGAGGGGGATAATATCATAATTATCAAGGCCTTCAAGGAGTTCGTTTTCTTTAATAACTAAAATGTCCTCATTGGCGATAGTTTCAGCCTCTCGCAGGTCAATTTTCCCGATAGCCCCTATATCAAAATCCCGCGGGAGGTTCTTTTTTACACTTTCCGGGATATTGATAATAGCATTGCCGGCTTTTCCGCCAATTTGTTGCATAATATCTTTAGCCATATATCTGTTCGATTACACCCTTAAAAACCCAATTAGTTACCTGCATCAATAGCTACATAAACTGCCGGTATCTTATGACAGATTTTCCTATATATAGTATCGATTATTCTGTAAAATAAATCAAGATTTTTAATATATAAATCAAAATGAATGGAGTCGCATGGCAAGAAAAAAAGGATGGCATTTCTGCCATCCTTTTTTGATATATAGAATAATGTGATAGTGTCTATTATCTACTGGCAACCTTAATCCGTGCCTTGATACGCCTCTCTTCGCCCTGGAATCTAATCCATTCAGGGGAAAATGCTTTAATCTCTCTTGCCTTCTGTTCTTGCAGCTCTTTCAGTTTTTCTTCGAGCGCAGGCTTATCCAGTTCTTCTTTCTTACTTGCGGTTTCAGCAATTATTATCAGCTTGTTGTCGCGTATCTCTACAACACCGCCTTCGACTACGAAGTATTCAGTTGTCTTACCGTCCTGCAGCCGAATTTCCCCCACACCCAGTTCTGAAATAAGGGGAGCGTGGTCTACGAGGAAGCCCATCTCGCCATTGTGCGCCTGCACCACGGCAAAAGCAACTTCACCTTCGTAAAGATAACGGTCCGGCGTTAAGATGCTGCATTTTATCTTCTTCATCTTGTATTAACCTTGTAGTTTTTTCGCCTTTTCGACAGCTTCTTCGATTGGCCCAACCATGTAGAAGGCCTGCACGGGAAGGCTATCATATTCGCCATTCAGCAAACCCTTGAAGCTTTTGATCGACTCTTCGAGCTTGACATACTTGCCTTTGTAACCGGTAAACTGCTCGGCTACGAAGAAAGGCTGCGATAGGAAACGCTCGATTTTCCGGGCGCGCTGCACGAGAAGCTTATCTTCTTCGGCAAGTTCATCCATACCGAGAATTGCGATAATGTCCTGAAGGTCTTTGTAGCGCTGGAGCACCCTTTTTACTTCCATTGCGGTATTATAGTGGTCTTCACCGACAAGCTCGGGAGCAAGAAGACGTGATGACGAATCCAGCGGGTCAACAGCCGGGTATATTCCCTTTTCAGCGATCTGACGGGAAAGAACCGTCTGTGCATCAAGGTGGATGAACGCGGTCGCCGGCGCCGGGTCTGTCAAGTCGTCAGCAGGAACGTAGATGGCCTGCACAGAAGTGATGGACCCGTTTCTGGTTGAAGTGATCCGCTCCTGGAGCTGACCCATTTCAGAAGCCAGTGTCGGCTGGTAACCAACGGCGGAAGGCATCCGGCCAAGGAGGGCCGAAACCTCGGAGCCAGCCTGGCTGAAACGGAATATATTGTCAATGAACAGGAGAACGTCCCGACCGGACAGGTCCCTGAAATATTCACACATGGTCAATGCTGTAAGACCAACGCGGAGCCGGGCTCCGGGAGGCTCATTCATCTGCCCGTACACGAGGCATGCTTTATCAATAACGCCTGAACCCTGCATCTCGAGCCAGAGGTCGTTTCCTTCACGGGTACGCTCGCCAACACCGGCGAATACCGAATAACCGCCGTGCTGCTGGGCAACGTTGTTGATCAGCTCCATGATAACAACCGTCTTGCCGACACCGGCGCCGCCGAACAGACCGGTTTTCCCACCTTTAATATAGGGTGCCAGAAGGTCGATAACCTTGATGCCGGTTTCGAAAATTTCAGCTTTCGGTTCAAGCTGGTCAAATCTAGGAGGCACCTGGTGGATTGACCTTCTTTCCTTAACCTTGATGGGCTCTTTATTGTCAACGGTCTCGCCAAGGAGGTTAAAAATCCTTCCCAGCGTCTCTTCGCCAACAGGTACGGAAATGGGGGCCCCGGTGTCAACTATTTTGGCGCCGCGGGGTATCCCGTCAGTCGAAGCCATGGCGACCGCACGGATCCGATTACCGCCAAGGTGCTGCTGGACTTCGCTTACCAGCTTCCGCTTTTCACCCATAACTTCAAACTCAAGAATCAGTGCATTATAAATTTCGGGTAACTTCCCTTCTGCGAATTCAGCATCCAGGGTTGATCCAATTACCTGAACTACCTTTCCGATGTTATCACTCATGACAAACTCCTTGCTATCATATAGTATCAATCAACGAATATACATTTCTATTTGAGAGCCGCGGCACCGCCGACAATCTCAGAAATCTCTTTGGTGATCTTGGCCTGCCGTACGCGGTTATATGTAATGGTAAGATCCCGGATCATATCAGAAGAAGCATCGCTTGCATTCTTCATGGCCACCCGCCGGGCGAACTGCTCTGAAAAAGAAGACTCAAGAAAACAGGTATACAGTTTTACTTTCAGATACAGCTGTATGAGATATGCAAAAATCCTAGTCGGATTCGGCTCAAAGTAAAACTCGAGCTGTGCCCCGGGATACATGTCCTTGATTTCCTCCTCCTCGAGAAGAATCGGAAGAAGCCTGGTTATCATCGGTTTTTGCGAGGATGACGATATTACTTTGGTGTAGGATATGTAAATTTCATGAAACTCACCGCTGAGAAAGAGGCTTCTCAGATCGTTTCCTATGATCGCGGCATCTTCAAAAGTCAGCTTGTCTTCAGGGTTCATCATCGACTTGTACATCGGTATCTTCATGAAATTGTAGAAACCGATAGACTTTTTACCCACGACATAGACCTGAGTATCCCTCTGCTCTTCGGCAAGCTTGTTCTTGAAATTAATCGTGTTTTCAATAACATTGGTGTTAAAGCTGCCGCAGAGTCCGCGATTACCCGCTATTTGCAGTACCAGAACCCGTGCCGGATCGTCAGATTCTCTGAAATGGGGATCTTCCGATACGGTGACGCCGGAGTTGACCAGATTGGCTAATATCTCGTTGACCTTCAGTTCATAAGGTTTGGTCATCTCAAGCCGTCCCTGCATCTTCTTCATCTTCGCGGTAGACACCATTTCCATTGTGCTGGTGATCTTTCGGGTGTTGGTGACGGATTTGATCCTGTTTTTTATATCCCTTTGAGTAGCCACAGCCTAATCCCTTTTTAGTTTATTTGCTTATTTCCGACATATAACGGTCCACAAATTCCTGTGTCGCGCTTTTAAATTTATCTTCACTCTGTAATACACCAGTTGATGAAATCTCTGACAGCAGTTCTTTTTTGGAGCTCTTCATAAAGGCGATGAATTTCGATTCAAAATCCTTTACCTTATCAACGGGCACTTTATCCATGTACCCCTGGGTCGCGGCGAAAAGAATAGCTACCTGCTCTTCGACAGCCATGGGAACATACTGACCCTGTTTCAGAACTTCGACGAGCCTGATACCGCGGTCAAGCTGCCTCTGTGTTGCAGCGTCAAGCTCGGTACCCATCTGGGCAAATGCCTGGAGTTCGCGGAACTGGGCCAAATCCAGACGAAGGGAACCGGCGTATTTTTTCATGGCCTTGGTCTGAGCGTTGCCGCCGACCCGGGAAACCGATATACCGACGTCAACGGCTGGACGGATACCTGACGCGAAAAGGTTAGGAACGAGGTAAATCTGCCCGTCAGTAATTGAGATGACGTTTGTCGGAATATACGCGGAAACCTCGCCTTCCTGCGTCTCAATGATCGGAAGCGCGGTCAGACTGCCGCCGCCGAGCTCATCGCAGAGTTTCGCCGACCGCTCGAGAAGCCGTGAGTGGCAATAGAAAATATCGCCCGGATATGCTTCCCGTCCGGGAGGTCTCCGGAGGAGCAGCGACATTTCGCGATATGCATTGGCCTGCTTGGTAAGGTCATCATACACGCACAATGTGTGTCCTTTCTTTTCATACATGAAATATTCCGCCATCGCGGTTCCGGCGTAGGGTGCAATATACTGCATCGGAGCAGGATCCGATGCGCTGGCTACAACGACGATGGTGTATTCCATTGCGCCGTAAGCTTCAAGCTTTTCAACGACAGCGGCGACAGTTGATGCTTTCTGGCCGACCGCCACGTAAACGCATATAACACCTTTGCCTTTCTGATTGATGATGGCATCGATGGCGATTGCGGTTTTTCCGGTTTTCCGGTCACCGATGATAAGTTCGCGCTGCCCTCTTCCGATCGGTATCATGGAGTCAACTGACTTTAAACCGGTCTGAATCGGCTCCTTAACCGGCTGCCTGGAAGCAATACCGGGAGCGATGAACTCAAGGGGTCTGAACTTTTTAGTATTTACCGGACCTTTATTGTCGATCGGCACTCCCAGAGGAGTAACAACCCGTCCGAGCATTTCTTCACCGACCGGAACTGCTAGAACACGGTTGAGCCTCTTGACGCTTTGACCTTCATGTATTTCGAGGTAATCGCCAAGGATGGCGGCGCCGATGGAATCTTCTTCGAGGTTGAGAACCATCGCCTGGACACCATTGTCGAATTCGAGCATCTCGGCGGACATCGCGTTTTCAAGGCCATGTATCCTGGCGATACCGTCGCCGACCTGGATAACGGTCCCGACTTCACTCACGTCCAGAGTGGATTTATATCCTTCAATCTCTTTCTTTATGATAGATTTTATTTCTTCAGTTTTAATCTTCATAGGCCACTTCACTCCTGACTTTGCTATTTAACAGATTATTCTTTATATTTCTAAGATCCTTTGCTAAAGATCCGTCTATTACAGTGTCACCTACTTTAATAATGATACCACCCAGAATGCTTGAATCGACCTTTTCGCTCATTATGATTTCTTTCTTCATTACTTCTTTCAGCTTGGTGGCTAGCTTGTTTTTGACTGATGGATCCAGTTCAACAGAGGTAATAACAGTAACATTCTTTCGGTTATTAAGGCTATCCACAAAGGCCACCAGCGCATCATTGATTTCAATGATGCACGACTGCCGGTCGTTGTCTATGAGCACTTTCAAAAAATAAATGATGTACTCGGAAAGTTTTCCGTTGAAGATTTTTTCAATAAAATCTTTTTTGCTTTCCTTGGCAATTCCGGGTGAAACAAGAAAGTTCCTGAAATCTTTATCCGATTTCACCAGACCGGCAAGAAAACCTACTTCCTCCTCGATCTCGGGCAGGATTTTTTTATCCTGCGCCAGTTCCACGAGAGAAGATGCATATACACGAGCTATATCTTTCGCAGCCACGTTATTACCCTGTTATCAAGTTTAAATATCAGGACAGTTCAGTAATGAATTACTGAACTGTCCCTATTTTATTCAAAGCTTCTTCGACAAGAGCTTTCTGATCTTCCGGCTTAATGTTCTTATTGATTATTTTCGACGCGATTTCCGTCGACAGCAGAACAACTTCAGTCTTGATGTCCAAAAGTGCTTTGTCCTTGGCAAGATCGATCTCTTTCTTGGCGCGATCCGCTATCATTCTCGATTCAGCGGTCGCCTTCTCCACGATCTCGGCCTTCATCTTCTCGGCCTCTTCCCTGCCCTTGGCTATGATTTGGGACGCCTCGTTCCGAGAGTTGTCCATCATGGCCTTATGCTGATTCAGCAACTTTTCAGCTTCCTGACGTGTCCGCTCTGCATTATCGATGTCAAATCGAATCTTTTCCGCTCTGGCGTCCAGGGCGTCTACGATCGGTCTCCATGCGGCTTTCCACATAATCAAAAGCAGCACGACGAATGTAATGATCGTCCACAGCATGAGACCTGGATCAACCCGGAGCAATCCTTCTTTCAAAAAATCCATATTAATTACCTTTTACGAAAAGATAAATCTCTATTAAGCAGTATGCAAATCACTGCAACGGCTTATTTCTTCACTTCTTCAGCTGCTGCAGGTGCTTTTTCAGAACTAGGAACTGCCAACGGTTTCTGAATTGCGAGCATGAAGGTAATAACGAGAGCAAAGAACGTAAAACCTTCGATAAGAGCCGCTGCAATAATCATAGCCGTTCTCAGGTCACCGCTCAACTCAGGCTGACGAGCCATACCTTCGATAGCGCCAGAGGCCAACCGGCCAATACCCATTGCTGCGCCGATAACAACCAGACCAGCACCTAAACCAGCTCCCAGATACGACAAACCTAAATATTCCATCACTTCCTCCTAGTATTATGAAACTTAATCTTTTATCCCTTTATTTTAAATTAATTTACATTAAATTAATTTATATGCAAACTCCAATCGTTTGATCAATGTGCGTGCATTGAAGATCCGATAAACATAGCTGACAGACCGGCGAATATGAAAGCCTGGATAAACCCCACCATGAGTTCCAGCATATAGATCATGAGCGATCCAAGAACAGAACCTATTCCAACAAAGACATTCTGGAACATCATTACAAGAAAAATGAATATAAGGATGACAACGTGTCCCGCGGTCATGTTCGCAAAAAGACGGACGGTGAGAGCAAAAGGCTTGATAATCAGACCCACTAGCTCGATGGGCCAGAGAAGAAGGATCCCCAGGATAAACGGAACACCATGGGGAACCGTGCCTTTGTAGAACCAGAGCGGGCCCTGCTTGACCACACCCACGCCTATCATTCCGACCAGCGTCAGTGATGCCAGGCCGCCCGTGACTGCCAGATTGCCCGTGGCTGTCGACATTCCCGGAAGAAGGCCCAGCATGTTACAGAAGAGTACGAAGAAAAAGAGCGTCCCGAAGTAAGGGATCGCTTTCTTTACATACTTACCTTCAAAGTTTGGTTCAACAACATTCTCATAAACAAAATATATAATGAAGAATTCCCACATATTAATCCATTTTGATTCGGAACCCATCTTATCTTTTTTCAATCGGCGGGCAACAGGTATAAAGACGCACAGGCAGAGAAGAAAGGCAAGCCACAACATCATGACCCACCGGGTGATCCGCATGTCAAATATGCCAAAGAGCTTTTTGCTGAGGGGCCCCTCGTTAACATGGGCTATCGCGTTGTTCAACGCTTTCAGGTTCGTGGTTATTATATTGTCTTTAGGACTTGCGTGTATGGGTTCAACTACTTTATCGGTGAGGTGGCTGTTAACGAGTTCGCCGGCATCTTTCACTTCATGGTGACCACCGCCGGGAGCCATAACCAGCATCAGGAAAAGAACATAAGCTACAATAACTACTACAAGTGGAATTATCCGTTTCACGGGAATCTCCTACAACTTTGGTTTACTCTCTATGCAACCTAAAGTGCATCAACATGATGCTCTTAACTAATTATCTTGTGTTCTCTTTTTAAACTAATATATTCTATATTGATGACCATTTAAAAAAATAAGCGTTAAAAATCAAGATTAATTCATCGGTGCCAAATTTTTCTTTCCTGATTATCCTTATTTTTCTCTTTGACATCCATCTCTTTGAGTTGCTTCATCAGATGATAGAAACCGATCCCCATTCCCGTAAAAGCTCCAATGATAGTGAATACCGGTGTTCGGTTCAGATACTCATCAAGCTTATACCCACCAACAACAAACAATGTTACTGTCGCAGCAAGTTGAATTCCTATCGTTGAATATTGAAAAACCGCATAATTCGTTTTTTTCTTATTCAATCTGTTTTCAATTCCTGGTGAAATTCAACATTCAACTTACTCTTGTCAGCATTTTTTTTATTAGGTAATTGTCAAGGGTTTTTCATCATCACCGCTTTGTTTTTTTGGTTGAATATGAAAAATAACAATTTATGGGGATGACCTTCTCCCGGAGACTGGTTAATTATCACCCCTGCAGGGGCTATTCCATCAGGTAAACCACAGCGACATTGAAATGCTTCATCCGGATATTAATTTATGGGCTGCGGTTATGAAAATTTAAGCATCTATCGGGACCTGTCGATAATAAAAAAGCCAGATCAATGATGCATTACAAGCGCCGCGGCAGGACCTCGGTAATCGGCACGTTCCCTCGGAAGGGGGCCACCGGTGAGCGCTACTTGGTTTAACTTTACCATTAAGGGTATCGTATGAAATTATCTATTAAACTTATTCAGAATCATGAAGAGATTATAGCCAATTGCCCTGAACTCGATATAAACTGTTACGGATCGGACAAAGATGAAGCAATACGAAGGATAAAAAACGTCATTAATTTTTATGTGGATTCCGCCAAGGAACTCGGTCTGGATGTTGAATCACTTACAGAGATATCCGTTGAAGGTGAATTAAACCAGGCCATTGACGATACAGCCAATTGCCATCACCCCAATACCATCAATTAAACAATAAGGGCCTCACGGGAGGCCCTTATTTATGTGCTTTTGACTATTTACCTTCCAGTTCGGATTCATCTACCTTGAATTTATTGGAACTGAGGAGCTCTGCAACCCATGCTTTTCGCTTCTCGGACCGCTTAATATCAAACATCCGGCGCTCGATATTCTGCCGGGCTTCCTCGAAGGGGATAACCTTCTTCACATTTTTCCCGCCCTCGTTTATATTCCTGGTATACATGCGGTCAAGGTTCTTGGTATAATAATCCCGGATATCCTGAGGAGTCACGGTGATGTTGGTGAGAATGGCTTCCGACTCATAGGTGCCGGCGAGGTTGTAATCGATAAAGTATTTCAGTTCGGTCTTAAACTTTTCTTCCTTATCCATTCCCCGTTTGACAGCCTCGCGCCTCAGCACTTCTTCGCGCAAAAAACGCTTGGCCAGCTCACGTTTCATTTTTTCATCAACCGGCATGTCCGGACGGCCCATTTTCCTTCTTTTACCCAATATGAAATCAACAAGCTTATTCAGGTCCGCCACTTTGAATTCGGTTGTACCAACTTTATATATGAGCGCCGCGGGATCATAGAAAGATACTGTTTCAATGTTGTTTATCACATCCTTTGACTTCATCAGTGAATCCTGAAGCCGGATCGATGAATTGTACGTGAGGCGCCGTTTCAATCCCATCTGCTGATTCTTGTCCTCGATGACATCTTCGATATTGTCCTCGGTAATTTTTTCCCTGTCTTCCACTTTGATGATATACACGGCATTGCCGACCTTCACCGGCTCTTTGGTATATTCGCCTTCCTTTACCGCAAATACGGCCTTTGAAAAGTCTTCCCCGCGCATTCCCTGGATAATATATCCAATATCTCCGCCCTTTCTTTTGGAAAAGTCATCGGAATATTTTTTTGCGAGATCATCAAAAGAGACCCCTTTGTTCAGTTCCCCGATAATTGAAAGAGCCTTATCGGTTTTTTCTTTAAAAGCGGCTTCGAGTTCGACATCAGACAGCTTCTGGCGATTGTTTTTATCGATCTTGTAATTCTTGACGGTGAGCTTAATGATACGTGCCTTTGCCGCGTCTTCACTGAACTTGCCCTCGCTGCTGATAAGCTTGCCCAGGTACTGGGCATAGAAACCCCGTGTCGCAAGGTTGGTTAAAAATAAAAAATCATCCTTTTTATCAAAACCGGCTTTACGTGCTTCCTGGACAACGAGCTTTTCAGTGGCAAAGCGCTCCAGGTGGTTCTTCTGCTCTGACTTCTTCTTTATAATCGCGTCTTTAGCCATTTTACGGGCGTCAAGCCATTGATAAAATTCCCCCCTGGTGATCTGACCCCCGGTGAATGTGGCAAGAACGTCACCAGACATCTTGCAGCCCGCTGCATTGAACAACGCGGCCAATACGACAATACCAATGATACTCCTTTTCATGTACTGACTCCAGAATTAATAGCGTTATGGAATAAGGACATAGCAAAAAGGCCGTGTTACAAAATGTCAAATGAATTTCATTGGCAAGCCGGTTTTTGCTGATACAAATGGATGCCTTCAAGGTCCCGGCAGTCCAGACCCTAAGGAAACCTAGAATTGGAACCTGGTCCCCAGCTGGAGGCTGATATCCTTGCCGTTAGTTATATTGACGTTAGTTTCGAAGGTAAGCTTCAGGACCCAGATGTTGATTTCCAGCCCTGCGATGAACAGCCCCATGAACGGCTTCGGTTTCCTTTCATATTCGCATCGGGCGTTGATATAACCAAGTGACCCGACCACCGCGTTGGTAATGGGACCAACACCGCTGCCGTCGAGCTTGAGATTGCCCCATGTCAGGGCAAATCCGAAGCCTGCGTATAGATCGAATATCCAGAGGAAACTGATATATGCAACGGCCTCCGCGTTTACCCCGATCATCAGCCACTTGAGATTGAAGTTGTAATACGCCGTGAAAAGGACATCGTAATAGCCGCCGCTGACATTTATACCGCTAAGTGTATAGTCATAACTTCCGTTTATGCCTATGATCCCTTCCATGTAATTGGCGCCGGCGGCGATGGTGAAACCGCCGAAGCTGAGCAGGTTAGGCAGAATTTCTTTCTTCGTGATCAGGTTCTTGCGAAGCTTTAATCCTCCTGAATAAAAATTGAATTTGCTGAGCTTGGCGGATTTCTGGTTCAGCGGAGGTCGGTAGATAGCGTCAGTGAAAATCATCAGCTTAAACAGCAAGTCAAAGCCGCCTTTCAGGCCGAAACCGAAATTAAGGACCGGGTTGGGCGCAAATGCGGGATAGATGCTCTTTTCCCGGGGAATATTTTCGTCATAATGTTTCATGTTAGCGCACCCAAGGGCAAAGGAAACGCCGAAGTACATATGGGGAAAATCGCCGATCAAGGCGTCTCCTATCGGGTACCCGCCCACATTAGCGAGGGCAAAAGCGCCGGGATAGTTCCTGAAGTTTTTATACATCACGTTGTCAAGCTCAGCGATCGTTGTTGCGATCCCCGAGGGCGAAACTATTGGCGCCTGGGACATGTCGACAAAAAGCCATGGATAAGCCGATGTAATTGGCAAAAAAGAAAATATGGCGGTTAAAAGAACTGTTTGTAGTATGCGCTTCATACAATATCCCGAGTGTTAGATACCTCTATTGTCGGCAGAATACTCTGGATTTCCATAGTACTATGCCTCCCTTGAATTACACTGACAGGTTATGAGCCTTTTCATAATACAACCTCACGAAACCCGCACAGCCTTTCATAACCGGGTTTGCAAAGCGTACCTTAAAAATACTCAGGAGTAGATGTTTTGTCAAGGTATTACTGAAATTAGAAATTATGCAGTGAGAATAACCGGTCCTGTCTCAGTAATGGCAATGGTATGCTCGAAGTGGGCCGACAGGCTGCCGTCAGCGGTCACCGCTGTCCACCCGTCATCAAGGAGGCGGACCGCGTATCCCCCCTCATTGATCATCGGCTCCACGGCAAGGACCATCCCGGACTCAAGAAGAGTACCGGTCTTTTTCTTTCCATAATGGGGGACCACCGGGGGCTCATGGAGGGCGAAGCCTACGCCATGACCGGTATAATTTCGCACCACGCTGTATCCGCTCGCCTCAGCATATTCCTGGATGGCATGGCCAATATCACCAATTCTGTTCCCGGGCATCATTACTTCGATGGCCTTTCCAAGGGACTGTCGCGTCGTGTCAGCAAGCCGCTTCGCACTCTCCGCAGCTTTTCCCGCAAAAAAAGTCTGGCAGGCATCGCCGAAGTAGCCGTTCAGGACAACGCCGATATCGATTTTCACCAGATCACCGTTCTTGATTTTCCTTTTTTTCGAGGGGATGCCGTGGACGACCTCGTCATTGATCGAAATGCAGGATGCCGCGCTGTAGCCCGGCACTGTTTTAAAGGCGGCCCTCCCCTTCTGTTTGATGATCATTGAATCGATCATCATGTCAACTTCCCAGGTGGAAAGGCCGGCAAGGGAGATACGACTTAGTTTTTTGAATATATCCGCAATAATGATGCCGGCAGCCCGTATGCGATTGATATCGTCAGGGGATTTGATCCGTATCCGCTTGTTTCTCATAACCCTCGATCAGTTCCTGAAGCCCGGCACCGGGCCGGGACAGGCGCCGTCATGTCATACTACCTAGGCTTCGGCCGCCTGCGGGGCTTCGGGTTTCCCGTTTTCCTTCATCCGTTCCGTGAGGCCGGCTGCGGCTTTTATCTTTAACTCGATTTCCTGCGCCATGGCGGGATTATCCAGGAAGTATTTCTTTGCGTTCTCGCGTCCCTGGCCTATCCTCTCTTCGCCGTAGGAGAACCAGGTCCCTGATTTCTTCACGATTTCGAACTTCACGCCGAGGTCAAGAATGTCGCCCACCCGGGAGATGCCGGAAGCGTACATGATATCGAACTCGGCCTGCCTGAAGGGGGGAGCAACCTTGTTTTTCACGACCTTGACCCTGACCCGGTTGCCAATGGCCTCCTCGCCGGATTTAAGCGTCTCTATTTTGCGGATGTCGAGGCGTACGGAGGAGTAAAACTTGAGGGCATTACCGCCGGTGGTTGTCTCAGGGGATCCGAACATGACGCCGATCTTCATGCGGATCTGGTTGATAAAGATAACGCAGGTCTTGGATTTTGATATGACCGCGGTCAGCTTTCGGAGGGCCTGGCTCATGAGGCGGGCCTGCAGGCCCATGTGGGAATCACCCATATCGCCGTCAATTTCGGCCTTGGGCACCAGGGCGGCCACGGAGTCGATAACGATGATGTCCACCGCGCCGGAACGAACCAGGGCCTCAACGATCTCCAGGGCTTCCTCGCCGGTGTCGGGCTGCGAGACCAGGAGTTCGTCGGTCTTCACGCCGAGCTTTGATGCGTAGGTCGGGTCAAGGGCGTGTTCCGCGTCTATGAAGGCGGCCACACCGCCCAGTTTCTGGGCTTCCGCCACGATGTGGAGGGTGAGCGTAGTCTTGCCGGATGATTCCGGGCCGTATATCTCCACGACCCGTCCCCGGGGAACGCCGCCGATGCCGAGGGCAATATCCAGCTCCAGTGAGCCGCTCGATATAACTTCAGTCTGGACGATCTGATTCTCGTCGCCAAGGCGCATGATGGACCCCTTGCCGAACTGTTTTTCTATCTGCATGATTGCCGATTCCAAGGCCTGGGCCTTCTGGTTGCTTTCTTTTTGACTCACTTCTTTATGATCAGCCATATTATTACCTCGAATTCATGTATGATGGATTATGCTGAGTATACGAATATGCCGTGACAATATTAAAACTTATGTCTCATCTTTTTGTAAAGTACAAAAAAATTTTCACTGGCATGAAAAGATGAATACTCTGGGGGCAGGATTATGTCAAGCAAAAATTACTATATTTTTGTGTAGTACCGATAACTATCGGCCGGCATCGCTCTAAATACGCCCCTGGTAAGGCCAGACACGAGCCTCCGTCCACACCGTTTTTGCGAGGCGATCACGACAGGTTTGATCTAACAACTGATAAACCAACAGATAAACGATCCCATGTCGTCTATCCGGTAATATCTTGAAAGAGACCAGGTCATCCCGATACACATTCATTATTAAGCCATTACCAGTACACCCTCTTTTCATTGCTCATTATTCTTGCCGGCTACGAGGCATCCGTGATCTTCATTCAAAAAATATACTACCGCGGCACCCCCCGACATCAAGATACTGGTATTCTTTAACAATAATTTCTTCTTAATAGCATCAACTGTCATCGGCATTATAGTTGCCTATATGTTTGAGATTTCAAAAGGATTGAATTTCTGTAGCAGGAGGAGATTAAAAAGCAGGAACGTGGAAATAATTGAGCACATAAATGAGATGAAGGCGGAACTTGAATTGGCCAAGCAGTTACAGCTGCAACTGCTTCCCGATGCATATCCTGAAAAATTCGGGGTAAGGTTTTCTTCACTTTACAGGCCGATGGAGGAGCTGGGCGGTGATTACTATGATTTTATACGATTCCAGGAAAAGAATATGATCGGTTTTTTTAAGCGATGTATCCGGTCACGGACTTCCCGCCGCGCTTATTACCAGCATGCGTGAATCGCTTATATCCGCTTCCGAAAAAGTAAAATATTCCGTGTCGGGCTTTCTTCATTATATCAATACACACACGTCGGGCATAATCGGAGATAATTTCATTACAGCTGTATATGCACTGTATGATTCCGACAGCCGGATTATGAGGATTGCACGGGGTGGGCACCCATACCCGTTGATAATGAGAAATGGCGAATTGATTCATGTTAAATCTAAAGGAGGGATGCTTGGATATAACCCGTATGCCAGGTATGAAGAGGCTGAAATCCAGCTCGAATGGGGGGACAAGGTGCTATTCTTTACTGACTGATTAATAGAAGAAATCAATGACTTAACCCAGCCCTTTGAAAAAATATTCTTTGAAAAGGTACTCCCTCCGCTCTCCCTGATGCCGATAAATGATGTCGTAGCAATTTCATTCCGGAGGCTCGTGGAATTCAAGGGGAGCGAACAGCTCCTTGATGACATCTGCATCCTGGGGATGGAGGTTCTCTAAGGCAGTGAGGCCGGATATGTATAGCGTTAAATTCTTTCATGAGTCTATTCTAGCGGGATCCCGCGAACCGCCTGGACTCCAGTTTACAATGGAAGTCCAGACAGCAAACGTTCTCCCCATGTCATGTCACTTTTCCTGCAATTCTTAATCGCAACTCCATTGCCTATGCGCCCATCAAGGCTTGATGCGGCGCACCAGTCGTCCTTTCTGAATGACCGTATTGATCAGGGCCGTATTGAGTATATTGTCCCTGAAGTCTTTTTCAAGGATCACCAAATCGGCAGACCCGCCGGCTTTTATACAGCCATACCCGGCATTTCCCAGAATGGAGGAATAATGGTCGGACGGCACTGACGTGGCGGCCGCGACCGCTTCAACCGGCGAGAAGCCGCAGCGCTTGACCAGCAGCTCAAGCTCGTGATGGATGGAACTGCCGGGGGTCATTGCCGTGTTGGGCGAATCCGATCCGGCTATGATCGTGATCCCGGCCTTCTTCATCCTTCTCAGATTGTCAAACTTAATGTCCTGATACTTTAATACCTCCTTTGCCCACTCTATCATGGCCGGATGCGTGTGCTTGTCCTGGCCCTTCAGGTACTCCTCGATAAATCTTGGGTCCGCGATTTCCCTGTCCATTGGTGAAAAAACGAGTTTCTTTAAGGCCAGCTGGTTTATACTATCATAGACGGCCAGGGTCGCGATGACCACCGCGTTCTCCTTTTTCATCCTGGCTATTGTCGCATCAGACAATGCGGACATGTTCGCGCTATGCGCAAAATATTTAATTCCGGCATCCAGGCAGATATTTATATCCTCCTCCGTGGCAACATGAGCGAATACCGGAACTTTATACTTTGCTGATACCTCGGCAATTTTTTTCAGATCCTTCACATCAAGGCACGGAACACCCAGGGGGATATCGTCGCGCATGATCTTGGTCCACCTCGCGCCGTGTTTAATATTTTCCGACACAATTTTTTCAACATCTGTCCCCTGTTCGATTTCCCGGGTAAAAGATGAAACGGCCATTGCGCTTAAAGGCCAGAAGACAGAGAGCCTTATCATGGCGGCGGGGTGACCGCCTTTTTTTGTAAGCATGGGACCGGCATAAAACAGCCTCGGTCCCGATAGTTCATTTTTCTCCAGGGAACCGGCGGTCTTTTCAATATCCTTGAGATCAGCACCCATATCCATAACAGAGGTGACGCCGGCATACAGAAAAGCGGTCAGGTTTCGCTCTATGTTCGGAGCGGACGGAAGAGAGGAAGGATCGCCCGCCAGCTGTATATGGGTATGGGAATCAATAAGGCCCGGGATGACCATTTTGCCCGAGGCATCGATCTTCCGCACTCCGTCGGCATGTATCATCTTTTCGCTTATTTCCGTAATTTTCCCATCCTTTATAAGGATGTTTGCGTTGTTTAGGACCCTATCAGCCGGTCTGCCCGTAAAAATCGACGCATGTTCAATGAGGATCGGGCCTGACTCGCCGGATAGTTCCGCAAGCAGAGGCAGATCTGTTCGGTGAAAATATGTTCTGAAAAAAATTACCGGGACAGCAATGACTATCAGCACTACTATTATTATTTTTTTTACCATGAAAACCCTCCTGATCTTATATATTACTATTTAGAAATAATGTCCGCCACAAAAACAGTCAGTCAATGGAACACAATTTGCATTATTTGCGCCTGATTCAGGCCAATATAGAAACCTTCCAGTACTTATAGCACCAGACCACGGCCTTACCATTTCGCACAACAGTCCGAAAATGCAATAAACGCAATTGATATATAAGGATCCCCCAACCCGGTGAATACTCAAATAACTAATGGTAATAATGGCAAGAAAAAACTTGATGCTTTCTGAAAAAATAAAAAGCCACAGGGACGGGAGAACACGCAGTTTAATATGCTACAGCTGCCGGGCAGGAGGCCCGGCTTCAAATAAAAACGCGCAAGGAAACGCCAGAATCCACGACAAACAGTGAAGAAATTTTCAATTGCCCGATAAAACAACATGAAGGTACTTTGCCCACTTCAATAGGCAGATAAATGATAATAATAGCAGAAGCATTGACCTCAAGCCCGCCGCAGGCGGCGACGCATAACTGCCTTACACATTATCTTTGATATAGCCGTTTTCATTTCCGCTATTCATAAGATCGCGGCGGCGCTGGCCGGCGATCTTCATGTATTCCAGCTTGTTCAGGGCGTCGACGAAGGAGTGGATCCCCGCGATAGACACGTCTATATTGGCGGCGCTGCCAAAGGCTTTGAGCTCCCTCCCCTCATGCTCATCGGCCACGGTACAGTGCACCTCCGCAACCGCGTCGGAACCGCCGGTGATGGCCACCAGGTTGAAAGACGTGATCCTCGCCGTGGTGCCCGTTATCCTCTTGACCGCCTTTACGCCGGCGTCGACGCCGCCGTTGCCGTGGGCAACCTCGAAGGCCTCGCGGTTCCCCTTCTTGTGATCCTTGACAGTCACGAGGGCCATGGGCGGCGAGAACATACCGGTGGATATCTGCACGTTCTCGACTTTGTACCGCCGATCCTCTTCTCCGCGGAACAGGGACTCCCCTACCAGGACCGCAAGGTCTTCATCGAACACTTCTTTCTTGCTGTCGGCCAGGGCCTTGAAGAGTCGGAAGAAGCGCTCCGTTTCCTCCTTGTCCAGGTTGTAGCCGAGGGACTTCACGCGGTCCAGGACCGCGTGGCGACCGGAGTGCTTGCCCATAACCAGGTTAGATTTGGAAATGCCCACATCCTCGGGCTTCATGATCTCTTAGGTCATGGTGTTTTTCAGCAGGCCGTCCTGGTGGATGCCCGACTCATGAGCAAAAGCGTTGCTGCCGACGATGGCCTTGTTAGGCTGCACCGAGACGCCGGTGATGTTCGTCAGGAGGCGGCTCGTGGGCACGATCTGCTTCGTGTTAATGCCGGTGCTCAAGTTGAAGAGGTCGCTCCTGGTGCGCAGCGCCATCACGAGCTCTTCCATCGAGGTATTGCCGGCCCGCTCTCCGATGCCGTTGACCGTGCACTCGACCTGCCGTGCCCCCGCCTCTATTGCAGCGATGGAGTTGGCCACTGCCAGGCCCAGGTCATTGTGGCAATGTACTGATATGACGGCATTCCCGATATTTGATACATGCTCGAAGAGAAAGCGGATGAGCCGGTGAAAATCCGAGGGAATCGCGTATCCCACCGTGTCAGGGATATTGACCGTGGCGGCGCCGGCCTCGATCACGGCATGGACCATCTCGGCAAGGAACGCCTTGTCGCTCCGCGTGGCGTCCATCGGAGAAAACTCCACATTTTTAGTATAGCTTTTCGCCTGCTGCACCGCCTCGATGGCCAGCTTCAGAACTTCCTCGCGGGTTTTCTTGAACTGGAGCTGGATATGGATGTCGGAGCTGGAGATAAATGTATGGATACGGGGATTTTCAGCTCCCTGAATAGCCTTCCAGGCTGTTTCGATATCCTTCTCGTTCGCACGCGCCAGGCCCGCGACCTGCACGCCCCGAACCCTGTCAGCAATCAACTTCACCGCTTCGAAATCCCCGTCGGAAGCGATAGGAAATCCGGCCTCGATAACGTCGACACCGAGCTTGATCAGCTGGTCCGCAAAGATCATCTTTTCCTTCATATTCATGGTGAAACCGGGGGACTGCTCCCCATCACGCAGCGTGGTATCGAATATCACGACTTTATCTTTATTAGTATCTGACATATTTTTCTCCTTATTAAGAATAATGTGGTGTTACGAAGGATATGATCCTCCCCCAAGCAACAAGGGGTATATACCCCGCCACCTCCCGGGAATCAAAATAGTACAAGAATAATCCATTCAATTACCTGCATTTATTATATCTGCATCGTAAATTCATATCATTACATAAAAAAAGCCGCCACATTCTGTGACGGCTTTTACCTGTATCAGTTTTCAAGCGGGCATCACAAAATATGGCCGGGGAGCGAACCCTCCAAGCATAACAACAGGCCGAGAAGCAGGTTTAGAAGTGACGCCAACGTGTATTTCATCATTACTACCAGTTACAGTCTTTAGTTTATAATCGGTATTCCTTCTCAATAATATACAGCACAATTATCGAGATGGCTATTATTGTCAATAGAAATTCTGATTTTTTTCCATACCATCTAACAGCACTGAAATCATTAAAGCTTGACTTTCTGCCGCGCTGTTCCCACAATTAATCCCGGCTAAACCATGGATGGATCATGCAGCAGGTAAAAGGCTATATTCAGGTCTACAGCAGGAAGACCAGGGACCAGATAATGAAGGCAGGGGGCAAGATTCTGTCTTCGTCCGGTCTTGAAGGTATGACGTTGGATCTTTTTGCCTGCGTCGATGAGCTGATAAAAAACGCGGTCAAGGCCAATTACAAGTATATCCTGCTCCGGGACCGAATCTTAAAAAAACTCCAGCAGCTCCGGCCTGACAAGGACTCCGGGGAAATCAACCAGAACATTGACACCCTCATGAAACACCCGGAAAATTTCAACCGCATGGCGGAGGAGATTCTAAAGAAAGAAGACCTCTCCGGCATAGTGCGGGAGATCCTGAACGAAGAATCGAAGCTTCTCACCATAAAAAACAAGGCCTACCTGGAGAACCGTCCGTATACCGCTGAAGAACAAAAAGTACTCATGAACCTCACCATGGTCCGGGATATACAGAAACAAATCAAAGAACAGGACATCAAGATAATACTGCGCATTCAGAGCGATGATGACTTCATGTACATCGAGGTCACCAACACGGCGCCGATCCTCACGCGAGACATCAACAGGATACACGAGAAGCGCGATGAGCACCGGCGCTACCGGGATGAAGACCGGGAGCACGAGTTTTTCGTGGACAACATCGATACCAGCGAGTCAGGATTCGGTCTCGGATACGCCAAGATCGATGTTATACTCTACAACCTGGGGATCACCAGCGAGCGGGCAATTACGATCATTTCATCCATTAATACAACGGTAATGCTGACACTGCCGATGGACCAGTTAAAGGAACATTACGTTGCATGACCGCCCGCAGGTAATTCGCTGAAACGAATCACTATTAATGCATGCCCCGCGGGGCACAGAGGAGCATCATGGAATCTTTTTTCGCCAACAACTTTTTATTCGGTGAAGATATACTTAACAGCATGCATATCTTCACCGGATCGTGGCTGGACATTCTCATGCTGTCGATAACATCGGCGGGGAGCGAGTTCTTCTACATGGCTGCCCTGCCGGTACTTTACTGGTGCTGGGATCGGCGGAAAACCCTTTACGTCGGGGCCGTGTTCCTCACTGCCATGACCTTGAACGACGCGCTGAAATACACCTTCAACCATCCACGGCCCGATCCGGCCAAGCTTCTCTCCGGCATCCAGGAGCTGGCGACGCTGTACAGGCCGGATGGACCCGGCTTCCCCAGCGGTCACGCCCAGGGATCGATGACCTTCTGGGGAACCATCGGGATAATGTCCGGGAACAAAACCGTAAAAGCAATCTGCATCGCAATGATCATCCTGGTGACATACTCCCGCCTTTACATGGGAGTACACTACATGGGCGATGTCATCGGCGGATTGGTGCTGGGCATCCTCTGTCTTCTCATAATAATACCGGCGGCAGTTGCAAGCGAAAAGTATTACCGTTCCGTCAGCCTGGTGCTTATAACAATTGTCCTGGTTATTGTCCCGGTACTTATTTACATAGCGGTCCCCGGACACCATGTCAATACCACCATGGGAACGATATCGGGTTTTCTCATAGGCGCCCTTCTCGCGGAAGACCGCATACAGTTCAACCCGCAGAACCGGCTCCACTTCCAGCTGATTAAGATCGCCATCGGCATCTCCGTTGTGGTGGCTGTCCGCTTCGGCCTGAAATTCATACTGCCGGACAACATGGCAGCCGGTTTTTTCCGATACTGGTGCATCGGCTTCTGGTGCTCTTTCGGGGCGCCGTATCTGTTCGGGAAATTCACTGCTCTCAGGGGAAAGGAAGGGGATTTACTCTGACACCGGGGGAAGAAGGGGTTACCGATAACTATCGGTGCAAGTGAAAATCAAATTCAGAAAAAACTGAACTGGTGTTTACCGATAACTATCGGTTATATTTTCTCTATTACCCGTTTTACTCTGACACCCAAATCACTCCACATATACCCGCGGCACCCGCAGGCTAATGGTGCACAAAAATTCGTAGGTGATGCTGCCTATCCTATCACACAGGGACTCGAGAGGTATGATCGAGCCGTTCATTTCGCCGAAGAGGAGCACATCGTCGCCGTTGTACGCGGTGCCCTCCATGCCGATATCCACCATGATCTGGTCCATGCAAACAGTCCCCACAACGGGATGGAGCTTTCCGCGAATGGAAACTTCGCCGCGGTTTGACAGGAAGCGGCTGTAGCCGTCGCCATACCCAATGGGCAGCGTCACGATGCGTGTCTGCCTCTTCGTCTTGTACGAGTGGTTGTAACTGATGCCGGTCTCGGCCGGCACCACCTTGAAGTAGGACACCTTCGTCTTGAGCGTCATGGCAGGGAGAATTTTCCTGCTACCGAAGTCATGGTCCGTATCGTAGCCGAATGGGTTGTATCCGTAGAGCATGATGCCGGGGCGCACCATATTAAAATGGGACCCCGGATTGCCGATAATTCCCGCAGAATTGGCCAGGTGCACCAGCTCGGGCAAGACGTTTCCCCTCGCCATGTAATCTGCGAGCTCGCCGAAACGCCGTATCTGTATATCTGTAAATTCCCGGTCCGACTCCGCCCTGGCGAGATGGGAGAAAATGCCCTTTACGCTGATGCCGGGAAGCTCCAGGGTGCGTCCGATGAAGCGCTCGGCATTGTACCAGTGCACGCCGATCCGCTCCATGCCGGTATCGATCTTGAGGTGCACCTTGGCTGTTCTGCCGAGACGCACGGCTACTTCCGAAATGGCCGCCGACTTATCGTAGGACGAACTGGTGATCTCGATGTCATGTTCTAAAAATTCCTCCACCTGGTCGGTGTTGATGGCGCCGCACACCAATATCGGCGCGGAGATGTCGCTCTTACGGAGGTATACCGCCTCTTCAAGATACGCCACGCCGAGGTAATGAGCACCGGCGGCGAGGAGCGTTTCGGATATGGTTCTGATGCCGTGGCCGTAGGCATTGGATTTCACCATGGCCATGATCTTCACGTCCCTGCCGACGAGCGACCTCACAATCTCAAAATTGTTGCGGACCCTTCCCAGGGACACTTCTGCCCTGGTGGGCCGGTTCTGGTATGTTTCGATGTTTATCTGCATTAAAGGATTCTACCGTGATTCCATTGGGACGTTAATATATTACACCACCGGTAACGCAGAATGACCGTTTTGTCAATTAATATAAGAGGGCGGGAGTACTGGCAACAGGAAACATCACAATTTTCTAAAAAGAACTTCGAGATACTTCTTCCTTGATTCAAAATTGTTTTTATTGATATAGAGGCCGAATTCCTGGTCTGATCGCTGTTTTTTATTATAAATTGCATCTGCTATCATATCGCCGACATTGGGATTTGAATGAACGGCATCATGAAAATAATCATAATAATTCCGCGTCACGTCATGGGGATACATGAAGTTGTAACAGCCGCCGAAAACGGATATGACGTCTGTCAGCCAGCGGAAATAGTATTCCAGCAGATCATACTTCATGAAAAGTTTCATCAGAGGCGCGCTTTCAGGCGTAAGATACACGATAATATTTGTATTGGGATTTTCATCTTTTATTTTTTTTAATTGAGCCAGATAGGACCGGTTGTACTTATAAGAAGGGTAAATAGATTTATTAAAAAGATCAAGGTATAGGGAGATAATGCCGTCCAGCTCATCCTTCCTGAATTTTTGATAAACCTTGACATTATCCCGTGTATAATACAAACGGCAGCCTTTGGGGTAATGATTAAAATCACGACGGGAATAATTCAACGTATCGACACTGAGTAATGTTTTCAACCGATGCAAGGGGCTGTTGACCTGTGCGGTTATGCGGCCGGGATCCATGGATTTGATATTGTCGGCAGCCTGCCCCGGCAGCTGTTGTTCAGGGCCATCCCCCATCGTCTGGCCGAAATCAAGACCGATGAAGATATACCGCAGATCTTTCCCCATTCTTTTTCTGGCATATTTCAGGTAACCATTATATTCCGCCAGGGTGAGCCCGTTGCAGGAATAATTGAAAACGGATATGCCCTTGAAGGAGTATTGATTGATACAGGTGGACCTGCTCGTCCCGATCAGGACCCCCTGGTATTTGCCGTCCCGGTACGTGAGATAATTGGTTTTCTGTATCCGTTCGTTAAATGCCTCCTGGAACTGGTTATACTGGTGAGAAATGGAAAAGCACCAGAGAGGGTCCATGAAATAATTGGCCCCAACAACAAGAAGCGGGATCACTAGCGAAGCCAGCAGGATGGCAATATTCCATTTTTTAGAACTGTTCTTCATGGCCATTAAAAATTCACATATACAAAATTCGATATCCTGGTCACGTGTATCAACCCGATCCCGAGTATGATCGAGATAAATACAAACCATTTCCAGCCGGGTTTATATTTTGTTAAAATCTCGCTGGAATTTTTAGTAAAAAAAGTGATCAGCGCCGCCGCGGCAATGAAATAGATTATATAGTACGTGTCTTTACTGAAAATGGAAGGCCACTTCCCGAATTCAAAGCCCAGCGATTTCAGGAATGCAAACTTTTCCAGCCCGGATGACAGCAGTACGCCGTTAAGACCGAGCATTCCCTTGTACACCTTTATTGCCCCGGCAAGGTCTTTTGCCCGGAAGAGCACCCAGGCGGCATTTATAAAATTAAAGGTTATGAACCAGCTGATAAACCTGTTCATCCCCAAGCCGGTTTTGCCCCATAGACGCTGGACTATCAGAGCCAGTCCGTGTGCAATCCCCCAGAGAATAAAAGTCCATCCGGCGCCGTGCCATATTCCTGCAACCAGGAAGGTTATAAAAGTATTGATATAAGTCCTGATCTCACTGGATCTGCTTCCGCCTAACGCTATATATATGTAATCCCTGAGGAAACGGGAAAGGGACATATGCCACCGCCGCCAGAATTCCTGGATCGACAGCGATTTATAGGGAGAATCAAAGTTAATCGGAAGCCGTATGTTAAAAAAAAGCGCGGTCCCGAGGGCCATATCCGTATAACCGCTGAAATCAAAATAAAGCTGAAAGGTGTATGAAAAGGATGTGAGCCATGCCTCGAAAAATTTTAATGCCGCTGATGAATCGAAACCCTGGTTCGCCCAAATCGCCAGAGTGTCAGCGATGAAGGTTTTTTTAAAAAGACCTATGGAAAAAAGGAGGATTCCTGCTGATATATTCTGATGATCAAGGGACCATTTTTCTTTTTCTTCGAGCTGAGGTATTATTTCATCATGACGTGTAATGGGACCGGACATGATATATGGAAAAAATGATGCATAAATGCTGTAAAGCAGTATGCCCTTCTCACGTGTTTTTCCGCGATAAACATCCACAAGGAACGATATTTGCATAAAAGTAAAAAAACTGATGCCCAGGGGAAGCATTAGATTCAAGAGCCCGATACTGGATCCGGCAACGGCGTTGACATTCCTGATAAGGAAATCAGAATATTTAAAATACCCCAGGAGCCCGACATTGAAAACCAGACCTGTCAGCAGGATTGCTTTCCGGTTGATTGCAGCGAAATGGGTGAAACTGCCCTGTAAAATTTTACCGATGTAAAAATTTACCAGTAGCGAAATCAGTAAAAGCGGTAGTGATAGATGGTTCCAGTAGCCGTAGAAAAAGAGGCTGCAGAGAAGCAGCCACATCCGTGACGCGGTTAAACCAATACGCCGGTTAAGGATGAAATAAATTCCGCAGGCTGCGGGTAGAAATAAAAAAATATATTCAAAAGAGTTAAAAACCATATGGCATTTATATCAATGCAAATCCATGTGTCGTTTTACGGCTTGTGGATGCGATCGACATACTTATCTTGCCAGATCAAGAGATCAAGTGTTTTTTATCATCAACGGTTTTTTAAAAAGCGACTGAATCTTCTCGATGAATCAATCAAAATTACAGAATCACCTGCATTCTTTCCTTGCAGCCGAATACGCATGAATCATCGGGAAGGCAATCCCGAATTGATAAGACCGCACCCCTGGATGTCGGAAGCGAGCGAATAACAACGTGCTCCGATACCGGTATCGTCACCGGGCTTTCGCCTTTACGATTTTCCCGACGCCGGTAGAGAATATTCGCTCTTCAACCACCGACAACCCGTGCTTGCGGATAAAGCCGTCAAGTCCGCCCTTCCCCAGCCAGTCCCTGAAGTTGGTGTTATGTTCTTTTCCAGCGCTCATCTCGACGAGCCGGATGATCTTACCCTGGAATGTGTCCGGGTACGGGACGATGAAATCCGCAATGATATATTCGCTAGCAATTTTCCTCACCTCTTCCATCACCCGGTCTCGTATGTCCGCGGGTATTTCATGCAGGAATTGCGTCATGATGGCATAATCGTAGGTGCGCGAGACCCGTGATGCCAGTTCAGCAGCGGACGCATACAGTATCTCCGCATTTCCGATGGAGACGGCGGCAAGTCTCTTCCGGGCGTAACTGACCATTTTGGGAGAATAATCGACGCCGGTCACATGGGAACACTGCTTCGCCAGCTCCAGCACAACACTCCCTACCCCGCACCCGATGTCGATGGCAGAAGAATTATCGGCCACGTAGTGAGCGACCGGTTTCGCAAAAGATTTTCCCGCTATCGGATCCACCGTCATGCGGTAGAATAATCCGTCATACCAGCGGGACTTGTCGATATTTGTGCTCATAAAGAATACGCTCCTGACAGATTGAGGCATGGATGCCGAAATCCCGATTGCGGCAGGATGCCGCGATTATCGGGATAGTTATCGATTGACTATCGAATCGATCAGATTCAGGGCGTTCCGATAGAACACCCGGTCATAGAATTCCGGCGACAGGCCGTACTCAGACAGCGTTCCAATCTCCGATTCGCGCGGCATAATGAGGTTGGGAAAATCAGACCCGTACAGGATGCGGCCTTTATATTTTTCAAGTGCCTCATTCCCGAGGTCGAATCCGCCCCTGCCCTGGAATTCTCTGAAGAAAGCAAAGGCCGTGTCAAAATAAAGCGCGGGATGATCCTCCAGGAGGTCCATGAAGCCGCGGTACTCGAGAGCTCCCATGTGGGCCACATTGGCCGGGATCTCCGGATAATGTGCGAGAAGCCTGCTGAATTCAGCAAGACCCACGAATTCGTTCCCCACCGGACCGGTTCCGACATGGAATAGAATACGCTTCCCGCGCTCCATCACCATTTCGTACATCGGGAAGAGGCGGCTGTCATGGGGATAAAAGCGCTGCACCAGGAGCTGCAGCTTGAATCCGAGTACCCGGGGATGTGCAAGGACCCTGTCCGCCATGGCCAGGGCGTTATCATCGCCAGGATGATATGCAGCAAAGCAGTAGAGGTCTGGGTTCTCGTCAAGGATCTTCAGGTTCCATTCATTCAATGCTTCTGCGATGCCCTCGCGATGGGCATAATTGGAATAGACTATCTTTTCCACGCCCTGTTCCCGCAGATAGGTGACACACTCCCGGTAATACATCCGGTATATGACGTCCCATTTGTAGCCCTTCGAAAAAAAATCCCAGATGGCGTCAAACATCCTGTCAGGGAACAGGTGAACGTGGAAATCAATGATACGGGATGGAATATGATGATATGTCATAATAATTGAACCGTTTGAAAATATTACTTCTATCCCACGACTAATCAATCAAGCGCGAGCAATTCATGACCTATTACGATTTAGATGATAATCTCCCTGGAACTGCACATATAATTACCCTGCAGAATACATATCCATCTGTCAAATCTTTTCAAAGGGCTGTATTGCCCGCTTCCTGCCATTGCAGGAGTAGATTCGTCCTATAAGAGAAAGCATTGAGGTCATGAGCGTGACTGTCGCGAATACCGAGATGAGACTGAAGCATTTTGTGATACTGGTGGATAAGGCAGGTTCACGATATCAGCTTGAGCCGAATAGTGATGTTACTCTGACACCGCTATGCAACTCTGAGCAACTCGATCATTGTGAGCTTTACTCTGACCCCTAAATATACAATTTTGCTGCACATTATCAAAAATTTGTTAATTCTTAACAGCATTATAAGAAACAATTTATACTCTGCCCCCCATTTTTATCTTAATACCGATAACTATCGGTCTGGGTTATATAATAGTTATGGCCACTGTATTCAGGCAGGAGGCCGAAATCCCGATAGCGGCAGAAAGCCACGATATCGGTACTCTGACACCACCATCCCCAAAAGCAAACGGGCTGCCAATTGGCCGCCCGTTGTATATAGTATTTGAGAATCTCGATAATTTTTAATACCGGTAGTGGTCCGGTTTATAGGGGCCTTCAATCGGAACGCCGATATAATCCGCCTGCTCCTTTGTCATTTTGGTCAATTTAACGCCGAGCTTATCCAGATGTAGTCGTGCAACTTCTTCATCAAGCTTCTTGGACAGAGTATACACGCCGATTTCATGCTTACCCTGAGCCAGTTCGATCTGAGCCAGCGTCTGGTTGGTGAAGCTGTTGCTCATGACAAAGCTGGGGTGGCCCGTAGCACAACCAAGATTGACCAACCTCCCTTCTGCAAGAACGATGATGGACCGGCCAGACTCCAGGGTCCATTTGTCAACCTGTGGCTTAATCGTATCTTTCTTACATTTCGGATTGTTCTCCAGATAATGCATGGCTATTTCGCTGTCAAAATGACCAATATTGCAGACAATTGAACCTTCCTTCATCTGCTCCATATGCTTTCCGGTTATAACGTCCAGATTGCCGGTTGAGGTAACGAATATGTCCCCCTCGGATGCGGCTTCGTCCATGGTGGTAACTTCATAACCTTCCATGGCTGCCTGGAGGGCACAGATCGGGTCAATTTCGGTAATGAGCACCCGGGCCCCGAAACCCCGCATTGATTGGGCGCATCCCTTGCCGACATCGCCGTATCCGGCAACAACAACTATTTTCCCTGCCACCATGATATCAGTAGCCCGTTTGATGCCGTCCGCCAGTGATTCGCGGCACCCGTACAGGTTATCGAACTTCGACTTGGTCACAGAATCGTTTACATTTATGGCCGGGAACAGGAGTTCCTTGTTCTTTTCCATTTGATACAAACGATGTACACCGGTCGTGGTCTCCTCGGAAACGCCTTTAACCTTTGTCGCGATCTTTGTCCATTTCTGCGGGTTGATCTTTACGCTTTCTATCAGGCGGTCAATGATGATCTTGAATTCCTTGTTGTCATATTTTTTCTCAAGGATTGAGGGGTCCTTCTCTGCCTTAACACCTTGATGAATCAATAACGTAGCATCTCCGCCGTCATCGACGATCTGGTCCGGTCCGGATCCGTCGGGCCAGGTGAGGGCCTGCTCGGTACACCACCAGTATTCCTCAAGCGTTTCGCCTTTCCAGGCAAATACGGCAGCAGTGTCCGCCTTGGCTATCGCCGCAGCGGCATGGTCCTGTGTTGAAAAGATGTTACAGGAAGCCCAGCGGACATCAGCCCCAAGGGCCTGGAGGGTTTCAATCAGAACTGCTGTCTGGATGGTCATGTGCAGGCTCCCCATGATCTTGAGTCCCTTGAGGGGCTTCTGTGTTCCGTATTTCTTCCGGACCGACATAAGACCCGGCATCTCGTCTTCCGCAAGCTGGATCTCCTTCCTTCCCCATTCCGCGAGAGAGATATCCGCCACCTTGTAGCGGAGTTCCTTTTCAAGCTCCATGATATTTTTTTTGGCTGTTACATTCATCACAATTCTCCTTTATAATTAATTTAATATATTTTTACATCCCAATTAAAAATATCATTGATCACTGCTGATATGGGATGAGCACTAGTAAGCTTGCATGTGATATATTCGAACTTTATTTTTTAATAGAAACAAACAGATCGATCTTTAAGCCGTCCCTGGCATCATACTGGACAAACTCTTGAGGGGAAAATCCTCCGACTGACAGCCAGCGTTCCATATTTTTTCTTGTAAAACCAAGCCAGCGGTGTTCATATTTTTTACGCATCTCTTCGTTCTGATGCTTCTCAAGATCTACAATAATGAGCCATCCGCCTTTTTTCAGGACGCGGCCTGCTTCCAGAATGCTTGAATCAGGAGACGGCAGATGATGAAGAACCATGTTGATAACAGCTACATCGGCTTCCTGATCACGCATGGGGAGATGCTCCATTTCCCCGATCCTGAGTTCGATACCCTTACCGTTTGATGCGAGTCGATGTTCTGCTTCTTCCAGCATCTTCGGCGACTTGTCCACTCCAATGACCTGTTTAGCCTTTTGCTTGATCGGGATAAGTAATTCTCCGGTTCCGCATCCTAAATCCGCAGCAATATTACAATTCGTGATCCTCCCAATAATCTCCTTGGAAATATTGACAGTTCCGAATATACCCCGCTTTATATCATCCCAATCGGAGGCAATCGAATCAAAAAAACGGGTCTTTTCCTTCATTCCCTCCTCAAGAATTCCCCGCATGGTTTTATAATCCGAATTTAATTCGCTGTCACTATCGACAAAGCTTTGGAATAGTTCATTGAATCTGCCACCCTGTCCTTCCCCGGAAGCACTGTAGAATACCCACAATCCATCACGGCGGTATTTCAGCAAACCGCAATCAGTCAGTATCTTTAAATGCCTCGAAATCCGCGGTTGTCCCATGCCCATAACATTTACAATTTCGTTAACATTCAATTCATGACGAAGAAGTAGATTGAGGAGACGCATTCGCGTTTCGTCAGCAAGGGCTTTATAATATTGTACGGTCTCCATTTACATTACTATATCAAGATATATTGATATAGTAATAAACATACCCAATAAAGTCAATATTTTTTTAAATTTTTCTAGATTTATCAATATTATAGGTGTCAGAGTAAATTCATCAAAAAAGCTTTTATTCACCTCAAGACCATTTACACAAGGAGACATTTCCAAAAATTGAATAGTTTGCATGATACAATCGGCAGGGTTGATGCTAATTCTGCAGGAAAAGTTATAGAT
>JBGSUQ010000012.1:0-225423 GCA_041753395.1 Spirochaetota bacterium | reverse complement strand
TCCTTGTACATTGTGGGGGTTCTCCCTGATTGATGATTGTTGGTGCAACCATCTTCGGGGTTGAGCCCCCTTTTATATACAAATTAAGCGGAAAATTCTAACCGGTGATTTCCGGCAATTTTAAACCGGCGTTGACAAATAAAATCACAACATACTGCGTATGAATTGCCCAGGCTATGGTGTTTCAGCACAATCGACGATCTTGACAATAAAAACATGCGAAATATCATAGAGAACGGCAAATCTTTTTCTCCTTATGAAAACTGGTCCGATCATCCTGACTTTAAGGATTACCAGGGTAACTCCTGGTATGGCATGACGATCAGTATTCCCCATGTTTCGACCGATTACGGGATATATCTTCCAAGACAGAGCAGGGGCACACAGGTCTATTTCAATGGAAAGCTGATATTTCAGACAAGGCCCTTTGATAAAAACGGCGTCTCACCCGAAATTGTTGGAAAACCGGCCCTTGTTCCGATCCCTAAAGCATCGGTTTTGAAGAGGGAGAATAGCCTGGTACTCAGAACAGGATGGTTGAATAATTTTGGCGAGTATTGCTCCCCGATCTTTTTTGGCGGTTACGAATCAATACAACAGAAGTGGAATCTGTTTATAATTTGGAACAGCTTTCTTTCATCAATCGATGTATTCTTGTTTATATACTTTCTTATTATTTTCCTGAAAAGAAAAAAAGAAACATACTATCTCTATTTTTCACTCCTTGCTCTTTCGCTCGGCTTGTGGATCATGGGGTATGTCGGTCTTATATTCTTCATCATCGATAATCAAACTGCCTTTATTGTGTCGACATATTTCGCATCGATCGTAGCCTCATTGTCATTTCTTAATTTTATTATGCATTTTTTCAATAAACGAAAAAAAGAGCGGCTCATCTCAAACGGTTTGACAGTCGTGCATCTTGTGTTGTTATTATTGATTACACTTGAAGTAATAATCAAAGGTAATATTTTATTCTATCAAAAATACCTGTATGATCCGTTCATGATGATCGTTGTAATTGTTGTGTTGTTTTGTATGTATCTATGCATACGGGCGGTGAAAGATAAACAGCCCTATTCGAAAAGGATCCTTTTAGGCGTGTCCGTGTATACAACCTCTTTTTTACTAAGCATTCCGATATTTTTGAGCCTGCTAACTATGGATTCGTTTTTAGTAGAGGGCTTTTTCATAATGACAGTAATATTCGCTACCGTGCTGGCGTCGCGGTTCGCCCAGGTTCATAATGACCTTGAAAAGCTGAATATCAATCTCGTTGAAATAAATCATGAAAAAGACCATGCTATAGAGAGCCTGAATATCTACAAGTATATTGTGTCAGAGTCCCGGGACCACATGGCATTTATCGATGGCGAGGGCAGGTTTATAGAGGTAAATAATGCCCTGCTGAAGGCTTACGATAGAAAGCGTAAAAGCGTTATTAATCAAACAGTCGGCGATATTTTCGGCATTGAGGTATATGAAGCATCTCTCAGAGAGCACTTTGACGCATGCCGTTCTGGCGAACCGGTTGTATTCGAGAGGTGGCAGGAATTCCTCCAGGCAGGCAGGAGATACATGATAACATCCCTCCTCCCCTACCGGGCCGGTTCGGAACAGAGAGTCGGCATCGTGTATTATTCTATTGATATTACCGACCGGATCATGTTCGAGCAGGAACTGGTCAAGATATCGGAAAATGAGCGAAATGCCATCGGCATCGAGCTGCATGACAACCTTGCGCAGAAGCTTTTCGGCATTGCGCTTAAAAGCAGCGTACTGGGTGGCGATATTGAAGGCAAACAGAAGGATGCCGCCCTCGAGATAGAAGGGCTGATCAATGAGGCAATAGCCTATGTGCGGAATATCGCCAAGAGCCTGTCGAGGATTGATTTCATTGATGGCGGTCTTGCCGCCCTTTTGAAAGAGTTGAAGAGCCTCATGGAACGAAGATATAAGGTAAGACTTGATATTGACATCGATTGCGATATTGATATAATCAACAGGATCTATTATTCGCAGATATATTACATCATGCAGGAGGCCGTCATTAATTCGGTCAAGCATTCGGGCGCGAATGTAATACAAATAAGGGCGTATAGATCGGGAGATGATATACAGCTGCTCATAAAGGATGACGGCATTGGTATTCCCGAAAGTGTTGACCGGAGCAGGGGCATAGGATTAAAAATTATGAAGTACCGTGGGCGGATGATCGGTTCATCCATCAGCATTCGAAGGGGATTGGAAGGCGGGACAGAGGTGATTTGCACAATATCCGCATTGAGCGCGGGCTGATGCTACTAATTGGGGACTGGAGGGGAGTGTATGACCGGATTGAAACAAAAGACCAAGATTTACATCATTGACGATCACCGGATCGTGCTCGACGGTTTGGAGTCTCTGCTGAACCGCGAGGAGGACATGATCGTCTGCGGTGTATCGGAGGCTGCCGGTGATGCCATATCGAATTTTGAGAAATTGGGGCCCGATGTTGCCATTATCGATATCGGATTGCGGAAAAGCATAAACGGGATAGAACTGACCAGGGCGATACACAACCGGTACCCTGATATCAAATGTCTGGTGCTTTCCCAAAGTGACGAGGAAATATATTCCGAGCGGGCCATCAGGGCCGGCGCGGTGGGCTATGTTATGAAATCCGAAGCGACGAAAACGCTTGTTTGCGCGATACGGCAGATTATGAAAGGCAACATCTACTTAAGTGAAAACATGAAATCGAAGATCCTGATGAATGTACTGCATAACAGGTCAGGGAAGACAGGCCCCCTCGACATGCTGAGCGACCGGGAACTGGAAATATTCATGCTCATGGGAGAAGGTTATAAGGCCTCGGATATTGCGAAAAAATTACAGGTCAGCGTTAAAACAATCGACACACATCGTTTCCATATTAAGGAAAAATTCAATTTAAGAAGCGTGTCCGATGTTATAAAGTACGCAATTGAATGGTCGAAGTCGAATTGATTAATGCGAGAGGGAAGGACACTCCGTCCTTCACTGAGCGAACAGGAAGTTCGCCTGCCGCCAATCGACAGGAAGTCGATATAAAGGCGGCCTCGCGCACTCCCATCCCGGTCGCTCAAACGCCGCGACGGGCTTGGCGCTTAACTCAGTCGCTCTCGGCCATCCGTGGCCTCCGCGACACTCGGACATCCTGTCCAGCGCCACATGTTTTTCCGCACTTCGTTCTGTGAGGGCTCGAACAACAAACGCCTATTGGAGTCCGCCTGTCGGCGGACATTTAAATAATTCAAATTTGATGCAGGGCTGGTTCCCCGCGAAAACCCTGTATAACATTATGGTCATATGAACTATTATTCGCTGTAGAGCCTGTTCAGCATCTCCCCGTATTTTTTCATAACTTCGGCGCGGATCACCTTGAGTGTCTGTGTCAGCATCCCGTTTTCCAGGGTAAAGTCCTGATCTGTGATGATATACTTTTTCGGTATCTCATAGCCGGCAAAGGATTTCTTCAAATGATCGTTTACTTTGATTATCAGGAAGTCCTTGAATTCCGTGTTATTGATAAGTTCTGCCGGGCTCAGGGCCGCCCATTTAGCCGTGTGGTGGTCCTTGCGGATGGTCTCGAAATTCGGCACGATGATGCCGACGTTGTATTCCTTGCCGTCGCCGTAGACGAAGGCATTTGTAACATGCGGGATCAGTTTCATGTCAATCTCAATTGACTCGGGGTGCACATACTTGCCGTTCGACAGCTTGTATTCGTCCTTGATCCGTCCAGTCACGTAGAGATTCCCCTCATCATCGAAGCGGCCCAGGTCGCCTGTCCTGATACCGGGGAAGCCGTTCCATGTGTCGGATGTCATTATGGCCGCGGTCTGCTCCGGTTTATTGAGATAGCCCATCATCACGTGCGCGCCGTAAACCAGGATTTCGCCGTCGGGCGAGTCTGCTCCGGTTTGGGACTTGTCGAGCTTGACAAACATGTCCATGACTGGCTTCCCGACGCTGCCGATCTTGTTGCCGTGCAGCGGCGAATTCATCGTTATGGCAGGCGCGGTCTCTGATAGGCCGTAGCAGTCGTATATGCTGATGCCGATATCTTTGAAAAAGAGTGCAATATCCAGGTTCATGACCGCGCTGGCCGTGAGGGAGCCGATAAGCCTGCCGCCTAGTCTGGCGCGTATCTTTGAAAATACCAGCTTGTCCAGGATCTTGAACTTGATTGTCTTTTTGCCGTCCCGGCACCGTACCGCTTCGGCGCAGGCCGCGTCAAAGAGCTTTTTCTTGATGCCCCCCTCTTCCTCCATCAACATCTGTATGCCGTTATAGATGGTGTTGAATACGCGGGGGACACTCATCAGGTGCGTCGGCCTCACGACAAGGAAATCCGCGGTCAGGGTGTCAAGGGATTCCATGATGCCGATAGAGCCGCCGAACTGGAGAAAATTATGCAGTTCCGCGCTTATGGCGTACGAGTGGGCCCAGGGAAGAATGGAGAGAGCGATGGACGTCTCGTTCAACTCCGGGTATATCTTCCATCCTGACTGGGAGCAGTGTGTCAGGTTACCGTGGGTGAGGATCACGCCCTTGGGATCGCCCGTGGTGCCGGAAGTGTAGATAATGACAGCGGTTTCGCTCCAGTGCGGTTTGTAGGCCGGGACCGGGTTTGCGGCGCCCGTCTTTTCCAGTATGGCCAGGGACTTCTCGCCTTCGCCGTAGACGACAAAAATCTCTTTCAGTTCGGGGCAGTCCGCAGCAAAGCCTTTGACTTTCTGGCAGATGGCGTCGTTCCGCACGAAGAGAAACTTGACGGAGCTGTCCTTTATCATGTACTGCCATTTCTTCTCCAGCTCTTTTTCGTACATGGGTATAAAGCGGCCGCCCAGGCCGTGTGCCGCGTTTTCTATGACGAACCATTCAATGGAGTTGCTCAGGATGACCCCTACGGTTTCCCCTTTTTTAAGCCCGAGTTTATCCAGGGCTCCGCGCAGATTGCCAATGCGCTGCGCCAGTTCCTTGTAGGTGGTCCATACATACTGCTTCGTCTTCGGGTCTTTCTGGCCGATGGCCGGCCGGTCGGCCCATCTGGCCACGCTACCCTCAAAGAGGTCTACCAGGTTCTTCGGTTCGTAGTAATACTTGTCGAGTTGATCGATCTGTTCTTTCGTGTATTGGATCATAGGTTCCTCCCTTTTGTGTTGTTGCAGGTTAATTTATATGATAGGTGCATAAATCCAAATAATATCTACTATACAATATATTAAACTGATAATATAGGCACATCACTGATTATTGCTAATTAATGCATATAGGAATAACGACAATCTGTGAAACGCCATAGCGAAGTCCACCATGGCCGTCCGGCTTTCATAATAAAGGCTACTCTTTACGCTTCAGGACCATCATGGTAACGTCATCATAACACACATACGAGGATAACTCTTTCAGGATCCCGACCTTGATCTCTTCAGTGTTGCGGATCCCCAATTTTAATAGAATGTCCCGCAGCCTGTCCTGGCCGAACATGTCGGTTTCGGATTCGGATGGGCCGGCCGGACTATCCGCTCTCTGCGCCTCAGTGATCCCATCGGTAAAAAGAAGCAGCGTATCCCCCACTTCAAGGGTCAACGTACTGTCGCCGATCATGCCCTGTATGTTTTTGTAGATGCCGAGCCACATCCCGTCGGTTTCAAATACCTCCACGACCCTGTTCCTTGCGCGGTATATCATGAGGTCCTGGTGAAGGCCCGAATAGTAAAACCTCCCGTCCTGTATGCCGGCCATGACGGTTATGGTCATGTACTTTTCCTCTCCGAGCTTCTTGATGTTTTCCGCAATGATTTTATTAACCTGCACAAAGAGCTCCGAGGGGCTTGTTTCCGGCCGCACGACAAGGACCGAATGGATGGCGGTCTGCACCATCATCATGATGAGGCCGGCCGGCACGCCGTGGCCTGAGACGTCGCCGATCACCAGCCAGTCGCATCCCTTGATATTGATGATGTCGTAGTAGTCGCCGCCGACTTCCTGGGCCGGCTTCATGTACGTGGAAATTTCATAGCCGGGCACGCGGGGATTCTCGGGCAGCAGTATGGTCTGTATTTTTTTCGCGAGCTCCATCTCGCCCCAGATCTCATCGCGCGCCATGATGAGGGCCTGGTTCATGGCGTTCATCTCGTCGTTGGCCGACAGCAGTTCTTCGGTCCGCTCGTTGACCTTGTCCTCGAGGGTCTGGGTCAGTCCCTTGAGTTCCTTCCGCATCGTGTTGATCCGGTCCGCGAGTCCCAGGGAGAGGATGGTGATCTGAAGTGCCGCCCCGAACTCGATGCTGTAGTTGGTCACAAATGTATCAGGAATGAAGCCGAAGGACTTGAGCGGGTAGAGAAAGGCCCCGATCATGAATAGGCAGAATGACGCCAATATAAACTGCCCCTGGCGCGACTTCTTGACTGACATGTATATGCCTGCCAGCATAACGAAGGTTGCGTTCAGGATGGTGAGAATCACCGTCCCCGACATGCTGAGGCGGAAGCTGACAAAGGGCGATATAACGGCCGCCATGAAGCCCGCGCCGATGAAGGCGATGAGGCCCCGGTCAATGTACGGGAAAAGCTCTCTGGTTTTTGCGAAATTGCGTATGAAGAGACATATGGTGCTCACGGTTATGCTCACGAATATCGGCTTGTTGAAGGTCCCCCACCAGACAGCGTCCGGCCAGAAGTACTGATACGCAATCCCCTCAATCGATAAGAACAGGCCCAGGAACGATAAAAGGTAGAGGACATAGTAGAGATAGCTTATTTCCCTGAAGGATATTGAGAGTATGAAGTTGTAAAGGATCATGATCATGAAAAACCCGACCAGTATCCATATTAAAATAGACTCGGAGTCCCTCTCGTCCTGGAATTCATCCGGTGAAAAAGTATGGAGAGTAATGTTCATGGCGCCTTCGCTTTCATATCTCAAATAATATGTTTCGCTTGTGCGCGCCGCCGTCATCAGGGGGAACATGAAGGTCCGGTGCCGCAGGGGCCTCTGGGAAAACCTGAGCCATGTCCCGGTTTTAATTTCAAGGTATCTGCCCGCTCCGGCGCCTGATGGCACGTAGAGATTAAGGTAATTGATAAGAGGATAGCGCTGCTGCAGGTGCCAGCTTATATCATGGTCCGTCCTGTTGCTCACAGCGAACCGGATCCAGTATGCGCTCTGGGTGTATCCGAATCCCGGTGCGACCCGGCGGGAACGTCTCCAGCGGCATTCTAGGCCAGGTTTTGCCGATGTAATGTCGTCAATGGTCAGCTTTTTTGTCCGGTCCTCGCAGTATTCCAGGTGCAAGCCAATCGTTTCCCCGGTGAGATTGTCATTGATGACGACTGGCTCGAGCCCGGAAGCGGGGGCACGAAGCAGCAGGGGCAGGATGGAGATGATCACCGGCAAGAGCTTGGTCATTAAGACGGTCCTTAGTATAATCGTTTGGATTCTAACAGGGAATCATCAGAAAAATATACATACCGGAATGATGGATCAACGGCAACAGAATATGTTCAAAGTGAATGGATTGTCAATACAAATAATATGAGGCCCGGGAGGCCTTCCCCCTCACAATAAGGTCTTGACTGCGTCGGATTAGGATGCATGATGATAATAGAGAGCAACGCGATGAATGTAAGCCCCGAGGAATCAGCATTTGACCGTGTGTTCGCGGTTCGATACCGGCTTCCCAGGCCGATTTCACGATCCTACGAGTCGGTTCTGCACGCCCGGTATGAGGCGGAAATCAGGAACAAGATTGAATGGTGCGCCGGCATCACCGTCAGATTCATTGCCGCGGTTCGGCAGGCCATAAACCTTGCCGCAGATCCTGGTGCTGTAGCGGGACCTCCTGTTGCCGGCGATCTGAAGCTGGAATCGGCAATTGGCGCCTTCGGTTCCATAACCTCGATGCCCAGTCCCGTTTCCCTCCTCCAGCATGCCGGCATCTATTCCGGAACGGTTGACCGCGATGACCGGAACTCGCTTCTCAATTCCCTGGAACAGGCTGGAATGCTCGCCCGGTATCGGATTGCCTGCGTGGAACAAGAGGGGGTCCGGGTGCTCCTGGGGCCCCGCATGGAGTATTTCATATGGTCGGACAGTCTGTTAGGTGACTTCGAAGCGGGCACGCCGATCCTGGTGGACATCGACACCGGTGATTATCTCACCCTCCGGCCGCTCATGGTGTGGCGCCGGGATCCGCACCAGTCCATGGGGAGACTTATGGTGCTGAGGTCGGTCCGGGAAGGTGCCGGCCGATATGTTGAGGATGGCGTTCCGGGAGCGCCTGCTGTGGAGCTCTCTCTTGAGGGCAGGCCGCGCACGGGAACCTTTGCGTGCGATGATGCTATCATTGGCCGGATCAGGGACCCCGGCATCAGGTATGCAGACGGCCTGACGGAGGGAGTGTACGCTGTCAAGGGCGTAATATGGAAGGGGAGTATGTCCGATATCTATCTGGCATGGAACCGTTGCCGGAATGCACCGATCGTGATGAAGACCCACGAGAACCGCGGCAGCGGTTTTGATGAGAACTACTGGCATTTTATTAACGAGGAGAAGTATGCGCGCGGCGTCGGGCACACGGGAGTCGTGAGACCGGTGCGCGTCTACCGGGACGGGCTTGGCATGTTCTACGAGGAGGATTGCGCCGACGGCGGGTCCCTCGGCGACGTCATGGAGGACAGCGGGGTGATGCCGCTGGACCGGGCGAAGACGGTCGCGGCGCGCCTGCTTGATATCCTGGGGGCTGTCCATGAACAGGGGATTGCTCATAACGATTTAAAGCCGGATAATATTCTTTTTGATGCGTCGGGCAGCATCAGGATTATCGACTTCGGAATATCATGGGACTTCCTCCGCGACCGGAGCGAGCTTCGCAGCGGCACCTGTGTCGGATCCGAGGGTTATATCGCACCGGAACTTATGCAGGGCTGCACACCGTCGGTCCGGAGCGACCTCTTTTCCTTTGGCGTTGTGTTTGCCCAGATGATCAGCGGCCTGCCCGCGGGGTCCATCGCAGAAGCCGCCGCGCTTCAGACTGTCCCGCGGCCGTACCATGGCTTTTTAAAGAAATGCCTGGCAGCGGATCCGGGCGATCGGTTTGCATCGGCACGAGAGGCTGCAGCGGCCCTGGCTTCGATAGACGCAGTGCAGGAAAAGTCAATCACCCTGGACATCGAGGGGACCCTGGTGACCGATTACGGTGACCGGCACCCCCGTCCCGGACTGTACGAATTCATCGAATTCTGCCTTGCCAATTTCAACAGGATCTTCGTGTACACCTCCCTCTCTGAGAGCGAGGCCGGCGAGGTGTTCGGCTCATTGCTGGAACGCAGATCGGTTCCCGAGAAGTTCGCGGACCGGTATGAGTATATTGTATGGCCCCGCGGCGACGACGGCTCGGTCAAGGACCTGCGCCGCTGCGGTGTCCCCATAGAGTTCAATGCTATTGTGGATGATATGGAAGTGATGATACCCGAAGACCAGCGGCACCGGTGGGTGCCGGTCTCCAATTACAGCGATGCCGGAGTACCGGACAACGGGTTCTTTATTGCAGTGACTGAGATCAGGAGAAAGTTTGGAATTGTATAAAGTACTAAGTGCCTCTTGACATTTTTATGAGCCGCGGTATCATCGGCTGATTATTGCTGATTTGGTATCCATGAACAGGAGTAATACCCGTGCTGATAATAGTTCTTCTTTTGTTGTTGAGTATATCTTCCACAGCACATATCTATTTTCTCATCACCTACATCCGGTCCCACAACGAGCGTTACCTGAAAAAATTTATCAATACTGCCGTTACCAACGTAATCATTGCCGGCATTTGCATCATTATAGTGATATTCAAACCCCGCACGATCAACGAAATGGACAGCTCGACGCTTGCCTGGCTCATGTCGGGAACCCTGATGGCGGCCATGTTGCTCCTGCAGGTGTCGATTTTCAACAGGGTACGCCGCAGGGCCCGGCTGCCCGAGTATTATCATTATAATCATTTCGGGAAAAGGGTCCTCAACCCTTCCGTGGTGAGATCTGTCGAGGTGGTCCTGTTTTTTCTGTCGGTACCTTTCTTTCTCATTGCCGGCGCCTTCTTTGTCGCCCGGGCCATCAAGTATTTTTTCTAATATGTCCTTCACCAGGGCAGGGTATTTTGACCTGGAGGCGGGTCTACAACTTTGAAAGGGGAAGAGGGTGGCTTCACTGAGCAAACAGGATGTTTGCCTGCCGCCGCCGGCAGGATGCCGAAATAGCGGCGGCCTTCCCCTTTCGATCCCCATCACCCCGCGCCTGCGGCGAGCCGGGTGTAATCAAGGAATTAATTATAACTGATCGGCGATCGTATGCAGCCTCCTGCTGACGATCGCTACCCGCTGCATCCCTGCAGCGGGTATTTAATTTTACATATAGTTGCAGCAACCTGGAAATCAAGAAGTCCGGCCGCAGGGCGGACACAAATAGGCGCTTGTTGTCCGAGCCCTCACAGAACGAAGTGCGGAAAAACATGTGGCGCTGGACAGGATGTCCGAGTGTCGCGGAGGCCACGGATGGCCGAGAGCGACCGAGTTAAGCGCCTAGCCCGTCGCGGCGCCTGAACGACCGGGGAGTGTGGGAGCACGAGGGAGAGAGGGCAAGGAGCCCTCTCTCCCTCGTAACAATGCCCGACCGGCTCCCGGTCACTCCCCCCGGGAGGGGTAGATCAAGATATCTTATTACTCCTCACCCATATTCTCATCTTTTCAGCTTCCCTGATCAGGCCGTCCCTGAAGTCGGGATGGGCGATGCTGATGAGTTTCTCCGCGCGCTCCCAGGTGGAGCATCCCTTCAGCTGGACGATGCCGTATTCCGTGGCCACGTACTGGACGACGGAGCGGGGGACTGTAACGATAGAGCCTGGCTGCAGCGTCGGCACGATACGCGTTCGCATGGCACCACTGCTGTCCGTGAAGGTCGAGCTGAGGGATATGATCCCCTTGCCGCCCTTCGACTGGAAGGCGCCGAAGATGAAGTCGAGCTGACCCCCGGTCCCTGATATCTGCCGCGTCCCAGCCGATTCCGAGCAGACCTGACTGAAGAGGTCTATTTCAATGGCGCTGTTGATGGCCACCATTTTTGTGTTGAAGCCGATGATCCGCGCGTCGTTGACGTAATTGACCGGGTACGAGGCGCAGGTCGGATTCATGTGTATAAAATTGTAGAGCTTTTTCGTCCCCAGGGCGAAGGTATAGGTCATCTTGTACTGGTCGATCGACTTGCGGCGGCCGGTGATGCGCCCGGCATTGTAAAGGTCGACGCAGGAATCGACCAGCATCTCCGTGTGGATCCCCAGGTCCTTTAGATCGCTTTCCGCGATGAGCCGGCCGATGGTATTGGGGAGCCCGCCGATGCCGAGCTGGAGGGTGGCCCCGTCTTCAATTTCTCCCATGATGAAGCCGGCAATCAGACGGTCCACGCCGCGGGGTTCCGCCGGCGGCACCTCCACCAAGGGATTGTTTTTCCCCTCGACTATGTGGTCGACACCGGAGATATGGATCGATTCGAAGTTACCCCCCAGGCAATAGGGGACGCTTTCGTTTACCTCAACGATCACTTTTTTTGATTTGGACAGGTGCGCCCCGGTGACGGAGTTTGCCAGGCCGAAGTTGAAGTATCCGTTCCTGTCCATGGGGGCCGCCGTTATCACCGAAACGTCAATGTCCAGGTACTTGCGACAGATGCGCGGCCCCTGGTGGTAGGTGATGGGGATGTAGTTGCACAGATCGCGCTCATGCAGCATCCGTGAAACCTTTCCGAAGTGCCAGTCGTTCATGATCACGTGGCGGCGACCCGGGTCCTTTTCCACCGGCCGGGGCAGCCTCGTGAAGCTGACGCTGCGGATATCGATGTTTTCCAGCTCGTGGATCCGGTCACCCAGGGCTTCGTCCACGGCCTCGGGGAAGAGGGCAAACTCGCCGTAAAAGACTCGGTCGCCTGATTTGATTTCCTTTGCTGCTTCAGCAGGAGATATCAGTTTTCGTTTGTATTCATCCAGGAGCCGCTGCGGCGTCGTTTGCATGGGAATGCCTCCATGTCATGTCTATATGCCTATATTTAAAATATACCGGTTATATCTTTTGTCAAGACCCGGAAATTGTTATTAATATATCCCGGGACCCGGGATAGGGGCATGACGAGAGGAAGAGGGTGACTTCCCTCTTCCTCTCGTGCTCTCCATCACTCCGCTCGCTCAATCGCCGCGTGGCTAGAGGTTGAAGTTTTCGAGACTGGGGTTTGAACCTCAGGTTTTATCGGTGTTTTTTTTTGGGGGGTAGTGCGTCTGAATGCTTTTCTATCGGGCAATTTGATTTTTTTTACAACCTGTCGTGGGTTCCGGCGCCATCCTGGGCGCGTTTTTTTATTTGGATGCGGGCATCCGGCTTTTTATAGGGATCCAGAAGAGTAGCAGATGATGGTTGAAATGAAATTTATTATATAAACTAAGCCATAAAATCATCCACCCGCAGGGCGGATACTTATATAAGAGCTGGGTTGACGTAACACGAAGTAAAAGTCTTATTCTGAAATGACTCTGGACATATACGAGCCCTTCAACTGCGCTCAGGACAAGTTCATGGCCCGGATGCTCTTTTATCTGCCAGATAAGCACCGTAAAGCGATATGATCGTATTGGATATACGTGCATGGAATTAAAAACAAGCTCGATGATATAACACGGAAGACCTGGGAGAAACCCCGTCTTCTTGTCGGCGGTTATTTCTGTATGAAGCATGGCCCGTAAAACTTCCTTCCCGCTAAAATTTTCTCAAAAAATCAGTTTTTTCTTGCTATTATTTTTAACCGCTGTTTTATATATTCTTCGGGCGGGGATTCCATGCACAACAATAGGTTTTTTTCGATTTCGTCCCGGTGTGCGACCCTTCGGCAGGCTCAGAGCAAGAATTTTAAGGCCACTATCCAGAACTTTTTATTCTGGACAGGGGCCCCATTAAATCATAGGCTGTTGCAGATAAGGCTCAGTAGGTCTCTTTGACTGGATCTCGTAGGGGCGTAATTTCCTGAATTTTTTAGTGATTACCAATGAAAATTAAAAGTATTGTAAAGGACTTTCCTGTCGTTTGCGTGGGCGGTTCGGCTGGTGGCCTCGACGCCTATATCCGGTTACTCCGGCATCTGCCGGCCGATATGGGAGTTGCAATCGTCATCGTTAATCACCTCAGGACCGTAGCTACCCTTCTCCACGAGATACTCCCCGGCTACACAAAAATGCCGGTTGAATTGATCACGGAAAAGTTAGTGATCCAGACCAACCATGTTTTCATAATCCCTGAACAGCGTGATTTGCATGTTCTTCACGGAGAGTTCCGTCTGAAACCGATATCAAAGCCCAGGGGATGGCCCGATGTGATTACTGTTTTCCTGCGTTCCCTGACGCGGAACTGGGACGGTAAACTTATCGCCGTGATTGTCTCCGGCTATGATGGTGACGGGGCGGAGGCGCTGTGCGGCATAAAAGATGCGGGGGGAATTACCATCGCGCAGAAGCCCGACACAGCCGAACAACCGGACATGCCCGAGAGCGCAATAGCAAGCGGGTGTATAGATTTTATCCTTTCGCCTGAGGATATTGCCAAAGAAATTGTACGAATCGCGCACGGAGTGACGAGGCCCGGGTGAAGCAGATACCGATAACACCCATATATGTCCCTTTAAACGGCCGCGGTGTGGTGGAAATTCCTGGAAAGTTATTGAATGCGGGGCATTGTCCTATATATTAAATTATTGTAAAGGATGGAAATCCGTTGAAAAAGATTAAACCAAGCTTTTTTTTATCCGGGTATAAGAAAAATATCTATAATATTTTTTCTTATTTTTTTATTTGTGCATTTGTTGGCTGGGTTTTTGAAACAACTGTTGTACTGATTCAATCTGGACATATAACAGAACGTGGGCTGCTTTTTATAAATCATAATCCCGGCTACTATTTTCCTCTCATTAATTCGATACCAGTTATTAGTAATCTTCCAATAATTTGGGGATTACCAATTATTGGGATTTATGGGATTGGTGGTTGTATTCTTGTTTTTACATTTGGAAAATTAGATAAACATCCGATTATATTATTTTTTGTTGGAATGATTTTTATGACAATATTTGAATTGGTTTCAAGTTATTTTTGTGAAGAAGTTTTACATAAAAAATATTGGGATTACACAGCCGATTTTTTAAATTTCCAAGGAAGAATCTGTTTACGCTCGTCATTAGCTTGGGGCGTGCTTTCTGTTTTAACTATTAAACTTCTTAAACCGAAATTAGAATTGATATATGCAAAAGAACGACGAATAAGGAATTATAAAATATTAATAATAATAGTTATGGCATATACAGTTATTTGTATGCTTATAAAATTTGTTTTGTAACAATTATTATAACAAATTTAAAGAAATTGTAATTTATTAAGTTAATATTTTGATTCAGGAAATCGGAATGACCACATAAAAATATAAAAAATTTTAAGGCCCCTGTCCGGAACTTTTTGCTTGTCAGGGATTTCCGGATTTGTCAAAGTCGTTTCAGAGAACAATGGAGGTTGTTTATAATATGGTGAAAAAAATCATTATCGGTACGGGTATTTTCGTTCTGGCCGTCGCGGCCCTGCTTGTAGGCTCCTATATATATATGCAAACCCCGACGAAGGGTAAAAAGATCGGGACCTACGAAAAACCGAATCGTGCCCTGCTGGTCATCGATATCCAGGACGATTTTTCCGGTCCCAATGCGAAGTTCTACCCCCAGAACGACGTGGAGGCGGCCATCGCCAGGGTCAACAGTGCAACCGCCAAGGCTGAAAAATCGCAGTGGCCCATCATATACATCAGGCATGAGTTTTCGGGAATCATGGCTTTTGTTTCCAAGGCCTTTATGGGCGGCAGAGGCACACATGAAAGCCCGGGGATCGTCATGGACAAGCGGGTCGCCGTCAAATCGAAGAACGAATTTATCAAGCACCGGGGAGACTCCTTCTCTAATCCCGGCCTTGACGTCTTTTTAACGAAAAACAGTATTAATGAACTTGTTCTTGTCGGCCTGGACGCGCAGCAATGCGTCTACAACACGGCCAAGGGCGCCCTGAACCGGGGATACAAGGTAACCATCGTCACCGATGCCATACTTCTGAGCGAAAAGGAAAAATGGAACGAACTGATGGAGAAATACAAACGTGACGGCATCAATATCCTGGAAAGCAAGGGCCGGTGAGCTTTTCTCGGTAGTACCCATACGGCACAAAAACAACGTTATCCCACGTCACTTCAGTTCCAGTACCGCAAACTCCGCAACCCTCAATCGCCGCGTGGCTAGAGGTTGATGTTTTTGAGACTGGGGTATAAACCCCAGTCTAAATCTGTGGGTTTTTTGTAGGGATAGCGCCTCTGAATGCTTTTATATCGGGCAATTTAATTTTTTTTACAACCTGTCGTGGGTTCCGGCGCCATCCTGGGCGCGTTTTTTTGGACCCGGGCATCCGTGCCCGGTTTTTATAGGGATCCAGAAGAGTAGCAGATGATGGTTGAAATGAAATTTATTATATAAACTAAGCCATAAAATCATCCACCCGCAGGGCGGATACTTATATAAGAGCTGGGTTGACGTAACACGACATAAAAGTCTTATTCTGAAATGACTCTGGACATATACGAGCCCTTCGACTGCGCTCAGGACAAGTTCATGGCCCGGATGCTCTTTTATCTGCCAGATAAGCACCGTAAAGCGATATGATCGTATGGGATATACGTGCATGGAATTAAAAACAAGCTCGATGAGATAACACGGAAGACCTGGGAGAAACCCCATCTTCTTATCGGCGGTTATTTCCGTATGAAGCATGGCCCGTAAAACTTCCTTCCCGCTAAAATTTTCTCAAAAAATCAGTTTTTTCTTGCTATTATTTTTTAACCGCTGTTTTATATATTCTTCGGGCGGGGGTTCCATTCACAACAATAGGTTTTTTTCGATTTCGTCCCGGCGTGCGACCCTTCGGCAGGCTCAGAGCAAGAATTTTAAGGCCCCTGTCCAGAACTTTTCCTGTTGATATGGCCCGTAACCAGTTCACATAAGTTGCAGTAGGTCTCTTTGACTGGGTCTCGTAGGGGCGTAATTTCCTGAATATAGACGAAGGATAAATTCAGGTTGAAGAAGCTTGATCCAATCAAGGTGAAGGGGAAAGAGAATCTTATGGAAATTTACGCTATTACAGGCGGGAAGATCACTGCCTGACACCATGCATAATCAGTAAAATGACTGGTATCCCTTGATGGAACCGGGCGTAAGGAGACGGTACTTATGATGGGAAAAGCATATAAAGATCTGGAAACAATCAAAATAATTGAAGATGGAGCCCGCGAATACTCCGAGAGCATCATCAACACCGTGCGCGAACCCTTAATCGTTCTGGATCAAAGCTTAAGGGTAGTCACCGTAAGTCGTTCCTTCTACGAGGTATTCAAGGTAAAACCGAAAGAGACCGTGGGACAGCTTATCTATGACCTGGGGAATAGACAGTGGAACATCCCCAAACTTCGGGAACTGCTGGAAACCATCCTGCCCCAGAAGACAACCTTTGAAAATTACGAGGTTGAACACGATTTTACCACCATCGGCAAGCGCATCATGCTCCTGAATGCCCGGCAGATTCACCGGGTGCTGGGGAAGGAGCGGATAATCCTCCTTGCCATCGAGGACATCACAGAGCGCAGGGAGATAGAAAACGGCCTGGAAAAAACGCGGAAAGAACTGGAGTCAATAAAAAAATCCGCGGATGAGGCAAGTGAGTTTGCGGAGAGTATTATCAACACCGTGCGTGAACCCTTGATTTCCCTGGATCAGAACTTGAGGGTGGTCACGGTAAGCCGTTCCTTCTATGAAGTATTCAAGGTAAAGCCGGAAGAGACCGTGGGACAGCTTATCTATGACCTGGGGAACAAACAATGGGATATTCCCCAGCTGCGGGAGCTCCTGGAAACCATCCTCCCGCAAAAGGCAACCTTTGACAACTATGAGGTTGAACACGATTTTACCACCATCGGCAAGCGCATCATGCTCCTGAATGCCCGGCAGATTCACCGGGTGCTGGGGAAGGAGCGGATAATCCTCCTTGCCATCGAGGACATTACCGAGCGCAGGGAAATAGAAAACGGACTTAAAAAAGCCAGCGAAGAATTAAAGGAGCTGGCAGTCGAGTTGAAGCGCACGGCCCGGGTAAAATCTGAATTCCTGGCAAACATGTCGCATGAGCTCCGGACGCCGCTCAACTCCATTAATGGATTCTCCGAGGTGTTGTATGACGAGACGTTCGGACCGCTTAATGAGAAACAGAAGAAATACGTTCAGAATGTTTCAACCAGCGGGAAGCACCTTCTCCAGCTAATAAACCAGATACTTGATATGGCGAAGGTCGAAGCCGGGAAGATGAAGCTCGCATTATCCAGCCTGCACATGAAAAACCTGTTGAATGAGATTTCACTGCTGTTCGCGGACATGGTCAGCAAAAAGAGGATCACGATGGCGCTTGAAATCGCCGAAGATCTGCCGGATATCGAGGCGGATGAACTCAAGGTAAAAGAGATACTGTACAACCTGCTTTCAAACGCGGTAAAGTTTACCCCCGAGAGCGGTGAGCTTGGCTTGCGGGCGAAGAAAACCGGTTCCGTGATAGAAATAGTGGTCTGGGATACGGGAATCGGTATTGCCACTGAAAACATGGAGAAAGTCTTTGAAGGCTTTTTCCGCGTTGATACTCCGTATTCCCGGGTAACCGAGGGGACCGGACTCGGTTTGCCGCTCTCCAGGAAGCTGGTAGAGCTGCATGGCGGGAAGCTGTCAATAGAATCACCCGGGCTCAATAAAGGCACCTTGGTCAGGTTTACATTGCCTATCGAATCAAGGGAGGTGGCGTGAGATGGGAAAGAGAGCATTGATCGTCGATGATAACGAAAACAATCTCATGCTGGAAAAAGACCTTCTGGAAGTCGTCGGCCTTGAAGTATTTGAAGCTAAAAACGCTACCGACGGAATTGCCATGGCCAGGAAGCTCATGCCGGATATAATGATCATGGATATACGGCTTCCGGATATGCGCGGTTCCGAAGCCGCCATGATATTGCGCCGGGACAAAGGGACCTGCGATATCCCCATTGTCTTTGTGACGGCGTCCGTAATGGCGGAAGGCATGGACGAAATAAAAAACGTAACAAACAGCGGGTTCATAGGCAAGCCGATAAATACGCGCACCTTCGCAAGGGACGTTATTCAGTTTATTAAGAGTGAGTAGCAATATATATTAAAAGTCATATTTAAGAGAGACAGAGAATGAAAGACAAACCGCTCATACTGCTTGTTGATGATCAGGTTCAAAACAGTGATCTTCTCGAAGCCCATCTTGTCCCACAGGGGTATGAAATCATTAAGGCCGCAGGCGGAGAGGAGTCGCTGGAAATTATTGCCCGCAATCAGATCGATCTGGTTATTCTTGACGTAATGATGCCCGGTATGGACGGGTTCGAGGTTACCCGGAGGATAAGGCAGGATGATATGTATCGGCAGCTTCCGATAATCCTGGTTACTGCGTTAAGAGAAACAGAAGACAGGGTAAAAGGAATTGAAGCGGGCTGCGATGATTTTATTTCAAAACCATTCGACAAGCTGGAGCTTCTGGCGCGGGTGCGGTCCCTGCTCAAGATCAAGGCCTATAACGATCTGAAGAGCAATTACCGGAAAGAGCTTGAGTCCGAGGTGGCCCGGAGGACCCGGGATCTGGCTGATTTAAACGCCGGCTTGGAAGCAAAAGTGGCGGAAAGGACCTTCGATTTAGAAAAAGATAAACAGAAAATCCAGGAAATGAATGATACGTTAACCGGGAAATCGATAGAACTTGAAAATGAAAAAAAGAAATTACGGGATCGGAATAAAATAATGGAATATGACCTGGATATGGCGAGGAACATCCAGAGATGTTTCATACCCGACACGACTCCCGTCCCGTATATCTCGTTCCTGTACAAGCCGATGGAAAAGGTGGGAGGGGATTTTTTTGATTTTATCCGGATTCCGGATGATAACCGGATCGGAATTTTTATCAGCGATGTATCCGGGCACGGTGTCCCCGCGGCTCTTATTACCGCGATGATAAAAAGCTCCATCCTCCAGAATTTTTCAAATGCCGCGAGTCCGTCAAGTGTTCTCGAAACGCTGAACGACATTCTGATCGATCAATCCGCTGATAATTTCATCACGACTTTTATTGGGAACTATACGCCCAGCACAAGGGAGTTCGTTTATTCAAACGCGGGGCATAATCCGCCTTATATTATCGATGACACTGCGATAGAATACCTGAGCATTAAAAACAACGCACCCCCGCTTGCGGTCATGAATAACAATGAATTATTCAACGTGAAGAAAAGATTTTTCGATGAATCGGTTGTTCTGCAAAAGGGAAGCAAGCTGATCCTGTATACCGACGGATTAACCGAAGCGATTAATATTATTAACGGAAAAGAGACCAGGGATAAAAATTTCGAAAGTGAAATATTAAAAGACTCTTTTCGGGCTCATTTCGGAAAACCGGCAGCGCTTTTCCTAGGGGGAGTGTACCAGGACCTTGTTGATTTCAGGGGGAGTAATGATTTCGATGATGATGTTTGTGTCATCTGTGTCGATGTCGAGTAAGTTGCCGAAAAAGCTGATAATGGGGCAGTGAATGAATGAAAAACCTGTAATTCTGGTTGTTGATGACCAGCTCCAGAACAATGAACTTCTCGAGGCGCATCTTGCTCCCCGGGGCTATGAAATTTTAAGGCCCCTGTCCAGAACTTTTTATGCTGGAAGGGGCCTCGTTAGATCATAGGCTGTTGCAGATAAGGCTCAGTCAATGTGTCTCTTTGACTGGATCTTGTAGGGGCGTAATTTCCTGAATATAAAAATTAGGCGACGGGGGGAGAGAAGTTTATAAATCACGATACACTTCCTTTCGGTGCCTGATTCTGATTACAAGAACAGTCACTTTTTTATCGTTGATTTCATAGATGACGCGGTACTACCCGACCCGGATACGATAGGCATACCGATCTTTTAGCTTTCTGTAACCCTGCGGCCGGGGATTAACGGCGAGTGTGTCAACGGCGTCATTGATGTCCGGGACTTCCTGATCCGGCAGTTTTTATAATCCCGCACGGCTGATGAAGCAAAAAGAATTTCGTACATGATTCAGCGTTTTAGCGAAGCCCAGGGTTTGGGAGAACCTTTTTCTTTTTTTGCATGGTCGTAGGCGGCAATATCTTCCAACTCCTCGATATATTCAAGGAGCCTGTCATAATCCTTTTTTGTTTATTATATAGTTTTCTTTAATCGGTAGCATGGGGATGTCGTGCCTCGTTGATCTGATAAGTTGAATTCATTTTATAATCAATTGATTCGTTTCGTCAATTTCAAAATTTGGGTTGCACCACTATGACATATTTATTCAATTTTTAATCACCCTGACACCATTGATACTATATTAACATGTAATTACCAACATTTTTCTTTTTTTGATATATTAAATGCCCTTTATCATCTCTTTCAGTTCAATTATTTTGACGGTTTTTCCCAAAGACAACTCGGAAATTGACCTGATCTTTGAAAAAATTTTACAATATCGATTATCACCAGGATAGAATTTCCGGGGTGGGTCTGGTTCAAGGAGCCGGCGCTCCATCACAGGGCCAAAGAGTTCATTGACAGGGCGTCGGTAAAATATACAACAGACTTCATGTTGACCACGATCATGTCAATACCCGCCACCGGATCACCTTATGCTTCGTTCGGAGCAATAAATTCCTTGACCAAAGGATTTGTTGAGACCAAATAGATTTCATCATTTATGAGCCAGGCAGGTCAACATGGACAAAACCACCACGATAAAAGAGCTGCAGCAGGCGGTCATCGAATTCCGCGACCGGCGAAACTGGAAACAGTTCCACGACATCAAGAATCTCTCCATGGGCCTGTCCGTGGAGGCTGCGGAGCTGCAGGAGCTGTTTCTCTGGAAAACACCGGAAGAGATTGCCACGATGCTTGGTGCGGACAGGGAGCGGAAAAAAATCGAGGAGGAACTCGCCGACGTGTTCGTGTTTCTGCTCTACCTGGGTGAAGCCGCGGGGATCGACCTCGCCGCTGCGGTCAGGGACAAGCTCCTGGTGAATGAGAAGAAATACCCGGTGGAAAAGAGCTACAATAGCAGCAAAAAATATACTGAATTGTGATCAGCCAGCCGTTACTCTTTTGGAATCATTGATCCGGGGATCTTCACGGCCACGACGGTACCCCGGGCACAGAGGGTGCCGTTGACTTGTAAATCGGTTTCGACAATGACCTTGCGTTCCTTGACCTCCTTCAGCCGGGAGCGCAGTTCGATAGGCCCCTTGATGGGCGTGGGCTTCAGGTAGTCCACGTGAAGTGAGGCAGTAACGAAACGCAGGGGCGGGTCGGTGTCCATCTCCCTGCCTTCGTGACGGTATGCGGCGGCCGCTGCAGTCCCGGTGCTGTGACAATCGATTATTGACGCGATGAGGCCACCGTAGACGAAATCCTTCATGCCGATATGGTGCGGCTCAGGCTTTACGGTGCAGACGCTTTCATCGCCGTCCCAGTAGCTCTTGATTTTCAGACCGTGATCGTTGAGACGGCCGCATCCGTAACAGTGGCTGAACATGTCCGGATAGTAATCCTGAAAGGCTTTTCGTTCCATGACGGTCTCTCCCTGGCGAATTATTGGCTGTAGCGGCCGGCCGATCCTATCCGTATGCATGCAGAACCGCTGAAAAGTCCAGCCAATTATCTTTATGTCATAGCGGTCGGATTTGTGTTATTTGAACAATAGCACCTGCTTCCAGCTTTAGTGGTCAATTTCAGGATTTGTTAATATATTAGAAAAGTATAATACAGAACAACAGGAGTGCCCATGGGAAAAAAATTGGATTCTTTTTACGGCTTTTTTCTTGGCAGATATTCGACGAAATCCTTCATGGCCCAGCAAAAGGCCAAGGTGTTTCTCTGGTTCGAGATTGCCGGGCTGATCCTTATTGTAATCTCAGCAACGACCACCAATATTGTAACGCCCTATGCCGCAGGCCCGGTCTATAACATAACAATGGGGATCATCGCTGTATCCTTCATTTTCTGCATGGTCATTCTGAAAAAAGGACTTTACATGCTTGCATCGAATCTCGGAGTCTTCATCCCCTTTGCCGTTGTCGTCCTCCAGGCGTACCGGGTGCCGACAGAGACCGGCAAATATATCTACCTCATGTATCTCATCATGTTCATTGTCATGATAACCCTGTATGGCAACAAGCTTTCACTGGTTGTCGGCACGGTCCTCATCATAGCGGCTGCGGCCTTTGTTGTCCTGACCTCTGAAGGGCTCATAAAAGAGGACAAGATTGCGACCACGATTGCCAACTTCACCATTGTCGCAGTGTTCATGTCATCCCTCTGCTTCCTGCTTCTATTTATCGTTAAGGCCAACATCAAGGAAATAGAAAAGAAAACCGATGCAGTGCGGGACCAGCTCGACAAGATTAACCGCATGGTGGAAACATGCGCGAACGTTTCGTCGCAGTTGAAAATCATATCCGAAGATATTTTTAACGGATCGGCATCCTTCGCCGATGACGCCCAGTCCCAGGCCTCAAGCATCGAGGAGATCACCTCGTCCATCGAAGAGATAGCAGCCAGCGCCGAATCATCCTCGTCCATGGCGTTAAAACAACAGCAGCGGACCGGCGAGTTTATCAATAATCTCAAGGTTCTCTTCGATCTGGTCAGCGAGAGCGCGAAGAAGATGAGCGCGGCAATGAGCATCAAGGAGGAGCTCAATGCCCGTATTGGCGATTCGGAGGAAGAGGTGAACAAGTGCCGCAACTCGATGGGAAACGCCCTCTCGTCCAGCGGGAAGGTCTTTGAGGCCACCAGCCTGATCAATGACATTTCCGACCAGATTAACCTTCTCTCGCTAAACGCCTCGATCGAGGCAGCCAGGGCCGGGGACTACGGCAAGGGCTTCGCCGTCGTTGCCGAGGAGATCGGCAAGCTGGCGGAAAAGACCCAGTTGAACGCCAAGGAGATAACCAGGCTGGTGGGCGACACGAACGGCGAGCTCAAGCTGACGAGTGATTCCCTTGTCAATGTGGCCAATGCCTCGAGGAGCATCGCGCAAATCGTGGAGCGCTTCGGCGGCATCATCGCCGAGGTTGACAGTCTGTCAAACAGGGACCTGGAGATAAACCGGGAAATGCAGAAGAACGCGGAGCATGTGCTCGGCGGGTCCAATGAGTTGAAAATGTCAATGGAAGAATTGAAAATTGCAATTAATGAGATAACGAGATCGCTATCGATCATCAATGAATCGACGCAGCACCTGGCCTCTGGATCGGAGGAGCTTTCCGGCACCGCCAACGGCCTGGTGAAATCAGCTGATGATCTCAATAAGATCCTGAGTCATAAAGAATAGGCGGATGCGCGGCACGCAATTGACGGCGGCCGGTTTAATACTTGAAGGGGTCCTTGTAGGTGAGCCCGTTTCCCTCGGGGCGTTCGAGCTTTTTGTATTCGTCCTCGTACAGCTTCATGTATTTCTTGGCCTTTTGAAAAGTCAGAAACAGGTCGTTGTCTTTTCCCCGCTTCCCCTTGTGAAACTCAAAGCCGTATTTTTTTATATACAGGTCATGGATGAGGGCATCGTCGGACCGCGCTGTCAGATCCACCGCGATGGCTTCCGGTTTTTCGTCCGGGTGCATGTCGATGGCATAACAGCACGCCATGCCGATCGCCGCCCGGGCAATTCCGCGGACCCGGTAAAAGGTGTCATCCTTGATGAATTTGCCGAAATAGGCCGGCTTGATATTGTCAGGGTAATTGAGCGGCAGGGACGTGAAATAATCGATGTAAATGCCGGAGCGGGGATTCGTGTTGGTAAAGCGGTAATTAAAAATGCTGTATCCCAGGAGGAGCAGTGTCTTGTTGTGGGAGATGATAATGGCATTGCAGACGAAATGGTTCTTTTTTAAAAAATCAATAGTCGTCAAACGCCTGTCCTCATGCTCGCAATGCAGGCCGTACCGGCTGTAATAGAATTCCTGTAGATGGTTCTGGCCCCTGCTGTCGATCGTGTTGAAAAGACGCTCCTCCAGCCTGTGCAGGGGCATGATACGGCCGGCAATCAGCTTTTTATTGATATACAGCGGCGCCCAGTTTGCCTTGATGCTGAATTTCAGTACGGATGCAGAATCAGTCATGTTTCTCTCTTTCTCAATATACCCGAAGTCGTGTGTATTTGTATAGAACACCTCGGAAAAACCCGGCAAGGTCAACTGATATTGCGATTAAGGTTATAATATCAGGAGGTCTCCTGTTAGTCAAGGGAGATACATTTTTTCCTGCAGGGCCAATGTTTTTTCATCCTCTGGTAAAATAGTGTGATTCGATCCCGGGGGTGAGATCCCGTTACGCCGGGACCGTTGTCGCGTTATCCGGCTCTTCGAGTTCCTGGTTCAGACGCGGGAAGAGGCGAGCATAGAGCCAGGGGCCTATAATAAACACACCGAACACCGCAGCCAGGATCCCCGCAATGCCGTCGACCGCGTAATGGTAGCGGCCGTACACGGTCGATATACACAGGCTGACTACTATCGGTGAGGTGATCCAGAAAGCTCTGCGCGCGTAACGCCAGGCGTATAAGAAAATTGCCACCGTACCGGCAATGTGCCCGGAGGGCATGGCGCCGCCGGGAATATCCGCCCTGAGTAGGAACTCCCGGGCGAACCACGAGATCGGTCCCGCCTCCAGGTATCCGCTTGCGACCGGGTCGTAATGGACCGGACCCTGGGCCGGGAACAGGGCCTGAAAAATAAAACAGGCGTAAATGACGAGACCGGCGTTAAACATGACATACATGAATTCCCGGTACCGTTTTGAAAAATAGAGATACAGTGGCAGATACAGGGTGATCCAGTAATAGGAGAGATAAGAAAAGTTCATCCATTCGGTAAGCCAGTAATTGTCCCCCCACCGGTGTGCCAGTTCCCTGGCGATATTAAAGCCGAACAGGGCTACATCGGCGCGAAGCAGATAGTCATCGAAGGGAACAGGGAAGTACATGCGTCCGATCGGGTATGTCCACTGGAAAAACGGTCCCAGCAGGAACATGGGGTATATGTGTCTGACCCATCGCATGAATGGATTTTGCACTAACGGGTGCTGAAGGCGGTCCATCATGGGCGCTATTACTGTGGCGGCAACAAGGACCGCTGAATAATTCAGCATAAGGATAACCGCAGTCCACCCGCCCTCCCTGATGCGCAGGCTCACCAGGAACAGCATGATGGCACAATGGGCGGACACTATTATATCAATCGGCGTGAGATTGATACAGTGTTGTTTGAGACGATCACTCATCATATAGTAACAATAATAACCATGAACAATTTAGGAGACGGGTTTCGCTGCTATTGAATTGCATGCTATGCGCGCATAAATTATCAGGCTCATTATGGCATGTCAAGAGGAAATCATGGGCGTTTCCCCTGGAATTAATTGTGATTGAAATGTGCCGCCAGTCAAACATATTGCCCTGCGGCCGGTGAAGGTTTTCAGCGGCTGTAATGAAATGATGAATATTAGCGGGAATAGTATGAAAGAATATATCCACAAAGATCCCGGTGATGAATCCCGGACTGATCCCTGGTCATGTATGGTCGTCGAGGAGGGGAGGATGGTCTGCGGCGGGAGGGAGTTCCTGTACGTCGTCGGCGATGCCCTGATCGGCAGCTCCTGCGTGGGCGCCGGTACGCTCCGCTATGTCCGGGTGCCCGGCTTTATCGCGCAATGGCAGTTCCGCCTGGATGATAACGGAAATCCGGTCAGCACCGTCGATCCGGTGAGGGACGAGAAAAACCGTGAAGAGATACAAACAATGCTCTTAAAAAAATACCCCGGGCTCCAGGTCTGTTTTTAATATGACCTCTAAATAATTCTTGACCTCTTTGAATCTATTCCTGTTCGTCTTGATGGTGCGGCTTTTGATGCCGTAATTCACTGGGGATATGTTCTATGCATACGTCCAACCCGACATCCATGAGCGGCTTCAGGCAAGGGCTGCGTTCGCTGCGTTACCGGAATTACCGCCTCTTCTTCATGGGTCAGGGAGTTTCCCTCATCGGGACCTGGATGCAGACCGTGGCCGCCAGCTGGCTCGTGTTCCGGATGACCCATTCCGAGTTCATCCTTGGCCTCGTCGCATTCGCCGGCCAGGTGCCGATCCTGTTCATTTCGCCTTTTGCCGGTGTCCTGGGCGACCGGGTGAACCGTCGGTATATCCTGATCGCAGTGCAGGTGGTGGCCATGGCGCAGGCCTTCACACTGGCCGTCTTGGCACTCACTGGCGTCATTCAGGTATGGCAGATTGTTCTTCTTGCCATGATCCTGGGCATCGCCAATGCCTTTGAGATGCCTTCGCGCCATGCCTTTGTCGTGGAAATGATCGAAAACAAGGCGGACCTGGGGAACGCCATTGCCCTGAACTCGGGCATATTCAACGGATCGCGCCTTATCGGCCCGGCAATAGCGGGCATCGTGGTGGCCCTTGCGGGTGAGGGTGTCTGTTTCGCCATAAACGGCGTGAGCTATATCGCGGCTCTGACCGCTTTCGTTATGATGAAAATTCCGGCACGGCAGGAGGAGAAAGAAGGGGCGAAGCTCCTGTCCGAAATGAAGGATGGCCTTGTCTACGCCTTCGGCTTCAGGCCCATCCGGGACCTGATCGCCACAGTCGCCCTTATCAGCCTGGTGGCCATGTCCTTCCCGGTGATCCTTCCCATTTTCGCCGGCACTGTCCTTCATGGGGATTCGCATACCTACGGCTTCCTGGTGGCGGCGACCGGCGCCGGGGCACTCGCCGGTGTCGCCTTCCTGGCTATGCGGAAGAGCGTGGTCGGACTGGGGCGCATCATCAGCACGTCTCTGGTTATCTTCGGTGCGACCCTGTCCGCCTTTTCATTTTCGAGGTCAGTACTCCTTTCCACCTGCATCCTGGTGCTGACGGGCTTTGGCATGATCACTACCATGGCCTCCTGCAACACTATGGTGCAGACCCTCGTCGACGAGGACAAGCGGGGCAGGGTCATGAGCTTTTACATTATGGCGGTCATGGGCACAGCGCCCCTGGGGAGTATCCTTGCCGGGAGCGTGTCCTCCGCCATCGGGGCCCCTGATACAGTCCTCTATGGAGGTATCCTCTGCATCCTGGGCGGCATTGTCTTTGCCCTGCGCCTCCCCTCCCTGAGGAAGATCGTGCGCCCTATCTACCGAAAGATGGGGATCATACCTGAGGTCGCCGCTGGCATCCAGGCTGCCGATGATCTGCCCAGACCGCCGGATTAACCGGGAGCTGCGGCGAAGGAAAGGCCCATGGCAGTGTAACGGCTTGACAAAAAATCAATATGGGGGTACATTTAAAGCGCGGGCAGTCTCCAGAATGCTATTGCTGAAAGGCGCGTGTATTGGCAAATCAAGAATTATTACAATCTATTCTGCGGCGGTTACTTCGGCGCATCTTCCAGGATGACGAGCCTGATCTGGAAGAGCGGGCGAGAAAAAAACTTTTTGCCATTTTCCTGCTCATCCTCGGAGTGCCGCTCTTCTTCGTTGGTGTAAACCATGCACTATCCGGAATGGTCGCCTACGGCGTCGTAAACATGATTTTATCGCTGGCGCTGATCGGCATTGTCTTTTCAATACACAGGATCAGGCGGGGGATATACTTGTACCGCCTCGTATCACTACTTTTCTGGCTCCTCCTTTTTTACTGGGTCGCCACGTCACCCGGGTTTGGATTCGCCAGCATATGGACTATTCTTTACCCGATTTTTGTTTTTTTTCTGCTCGGAAAAAAGGAGGGATTCGCGTGGTCTGTCACCATGGTGCTCATGTGCGCTTTCTTCTTCTACAATCCCTTCAATCTCCCCATGTCATTTACTTACTCTGACGAATTCAGCTGGCGCCACCTCGGGACCATGATATTCGTTTTTTTTCTCACCTATTATTATGAATCGGTGCGGGTCGATTACAAAAAGGCCCTTGACCGGGACAGAAGAGAGCTGCAGGTGCATCGGGACAATCTCGAAACCCTTGTTGCCGAGCGCACCGACGAACTGAGGCTTAAAAACATCGAATTGAACAGCGCCCTGGAACAGCTGCGTGAACGTACCGCGCAATATCTGAAAACGCAGATTGAAAAGGAAAAGATTCAGGAACAGCTCGCCCATTCCCAGAAGATGGAGGCCGTGGGGACTTTGGCCGGGGGGCTCGCCCATGACTTCAACAACCTTCTCGGCGGCATTATCGGGAGCTTCAACCTTCTTGACATTTTTTTGAAGAAGGAACGCCTTGACCGGCGCAGTGATATTGAAGAATACCTTAAGCTCGGCATCGACGCATCAAAAAAATCATCTCTGATAATCAAGCAGCTGCTGACCCTGTCCCGCAGGCAGGACATAGTCCTCATTCCCATCGATATCAACACGACCTTGAGAAACATCCTGGCCATCAGTCAGAACAGTTTCGCGAAAAACATCACCCTCGATTTCAGGTTTCTCGAAATACCCGTTATCGTGATGGCGGAGCCCGTTTACATGGAACAGGTGCTCCTTAACCTCTGCATTAACGCGGCCCATGCGATGACCACCATGCGCGGCGCTGATGAAGCCCAGGGGGGGGGCCTCACGGTGATACCGGAGATAGTAATCCCCGATGAGAACCTTCTGAGGGAGGAGCCGGAGATTGCCAGCGCGAGTTCATGGGCCCGCATACAGGTGATTGATACAGGGGTAGGTATCCCGGAGGAAAACCTTGCCCGGATATTTGAGCCCTTTTTTACGACAAAAAAGAGCGAAGGGGGAAGCGGTCTCGGCCTCGCCATATCCTATGGCATCATAAAACAGCACCGGGGGTTCATCAGCGTGCGGTCCGCTGAAAAAAGCGGGGCAACATTTTCGGTCTATCTTCCCCTTGCCATCGGGCGGGATGCGGCGGCCGGGGAACGGCAGGCCCCGTCGGCCATGCGGGCAAAAGCAGGATCGGGACACATTCTCGTCATTGATGATGAATCCTACATCCTTGACGTTGTCAGCGGGTTCCTCGAAGCATATGGCTGGAGGGTGCTGACCGCCGGTACCCCTGATCGGGGTCTTGAGCTATTCAAGGAACGCCACGATGCTATTTCGGCCGTGCTCCTTGATCTTTCCATGCCGGGCAGGTCGGGTATTGAGCTGTACGCTGAACTGTCGGCAGTCAATCCCAATGTGAAAGTTATCCTCTGCTCAGGGCTTATCGACGATGAAGTCAGGGAAAACGCACTGTCAGCGGGGATAAAGATCATACTCCACAAGCCCTTCGATGCTGATACGCTTATACGCACGCTTAACGAACTTCTGCTGGAGAATTGACCGGCATATCATCCGGCGATGTCAGTAGCTCTGTTCCGTGCCGAAGGCGCCGCGGCCTTCCAGGGGGGTGAATACGAACTCCGGGTAGACTTTCTTCATGCCCGCGGTGACCGCCTCGCTCACGTGGAGCGGCGTCTTCACGCCGCGGCCCAGGTAGTTTGACCCCGCATCCACGATAAAATGTTTCTTGCCGTTTTCGAAGCCCGCGGCCTTGATGTGGCCGCCGTGAGTCGGGCTAAAATTGAACGCCTCGTCCATGAGAAGCTTCGCGGTCTCCTCGTGGGGCTTGGTTCCGGCAGAATAAAAACGGGGGACGTGGTGCTTCTGCTGCATGATCAGGGCCAGGTAGGTGATATGGTTTCCCGTATGGAGGGATTCGAGCCATAGCATAAAGGCCTCATTGCATACCCGTTCCGGGTTCCGCCGCTCGGTGAAACGGCCGATGCGGAACCGCTCCTGGATCGGGACAAACAGGAGCGACAGAGAGTCATTTTTGGACATTTCAATTATCTGCTCGGGGATGTAGGTGATGATGGCGAAATTGAGTATCTGCTGCTGGAGTCTGGCGTGGTCCTTGTAGAGAGGCCACTCTTTGATGATCTTCAGGGCCTTGCCTGAAGCCGGGCTTGTGTTGAAGGATGACGCGTAATAATAAACCTTGTCCCCTTCCCGGGGTTTCAGCACTCCCTCGAGCGCTTCTAGGGAGCCGTTCTTCATATCTATGATATTTATGAGGATGTAGTTTCCCGCCTCATCATATTCCAGGAAACTCCCCTGCTGGTCCTTGCCGTTGCCGATACGGCGGAGTATGGTCCCCGGCTCAATTTTTTTCGACGGCGTTAAAGGTTTTAACAGGTCATCCATGTACCGAAGTGTCTCCCTGTACTGAACCGTTACTTGAGAGCGCCCTGCCCCTCTGTCGGGGTGAACTCAAATTCATGATAGGTTTCCCGTAAAGCATTGGCTACAAACTCACTGACGTGCAACGGGGTCTTGACCCCCAGCCCCATGTACTTGGAACCCGCGTCGACAATGAAGTGCCGCTTGCCTTTTTTCATGCCTGCGGCTTTAATATGGCCGCCATGGGTCGAATCGAATTTGTATATTTCACTGTTGAGCTGTGTGGCCGTCTTCTCATGGGTCTTGGTGCCTGCGGAGTAAAAGAGCGGCACCTGGTTTTTTTGCTCCACAATCCTTGCCAGATACATGATGTGCTTGTCTTTGTTGATGGACTCAAGCCAGAGCATGAAGACATCATTGCATATCCGGTCCATGCTTCGCCTTTCGGTGAACCTGCCGATACGGAACTTTTGCTGCACCGGAATGAATAGCAGATGAAGCGTATCATTTTTTGACATTTCCAGGACCTGCTCCGGTGCGTAAGAGAGGCTGATGAAATTTATGATTTTATCCTGCAATTCTATGTGTTTTTTGTAGAGGGGCCAGGTGGTTATGATCTTCATGGCTTTCTCGGAAACAGGGCTGCTGTCGAACGAAGATGCATAATAATAGAGCTTGTCGTTCTGCTGTGGCTTCAGGACGGCCTCGCTGGCCACGAGGTGGCCAGCATTCATGTCTATGATATTTGCGAGGATCATGTTGTATTTTTCGTCAAACTCGAGGAAGCTCCCCTGCTGGTCCTTGCCATTGCCGATACGGCGTATGATCGTGCCCGGTTCCAGGTTGTCTTTCATGTTCAGTGGTTTTAACATGCTATCCATGGCTGTTTGATTGCCCCCTCTTTTTTTGTCGCCGCATGCGGTTAATTGGCAGCAATTGTAACATATCTATGTTGTTTAGTCAAGAACATTGACTCTTCCTGGCGGAGAGGGTGGGGCGGGATTAATTCGGATAATATGAAGATTGTCAGCAGATAACATTTATGAGTCGCTTTTTTTTGCCATTAATAGCGGAAGCCACCCTCTCGGATGGCTTCCTACAAACCGTTGATCATAGATGTTCCTTGAACCCATATTCTTCAGCTTTTATCACATCTGCTTTAATCAAGCTCAAGATCGCACGTGAGGTGCTAAATCTTTCGTGACAGGCTGAACTCTTCTAGACATAATATACGCAGCTCATGACGATTAATCAAGTTTTTTGATAAAAAAAAATAAAAAAAATTTTAACCGGAAAGCAGAACAATAATCATGGAGCATATGCGATGATCGACTTTCTCCAGCCCGGGCGGGCCTGTTATTGGATCACCGTATCGTCATCATCACTGTCGTCATCATCAGTGAGGTCTCTAACCGTGTTGTCGTAGAGAGTGTTGTTTTCCTCGTCATCTTCTTCAGTTGAGTCCATCGCGGAGGTCACTTCTTTATCGGTTATTGAATATCCGCTTCCTTCCTCGGTGTCAATGGAATGTCCCCGGTTGGATAAAAGGTTTGCCGAACCGTCTTTAACCATGACCCGGGTCTTTGAAGGTTCAACCCTCATGGCTATTCTTGACCCCGTTGACGAGACCTTGCCATGAGGGGTTACAAGGGTATACTGCAATTTCCATCCCCTGCCTGTTTCAGCAATGATTGAGCCTTTGTCGATGACCATCTCAAAATAGATTTTACCGCTTTTCCTGTCGATGTGGGATTTTGTGATGGATATCCGGGAGTGTGGGCCGGCGATAAGTTTCAAGACTTTTCCGTACATGATGGCCAGCTTTGAATCTTCACCGGTCGTGAGGAGCACACCGGGCCGCACCTCCTGGCCCTTGTGCAGTATGTTTTTGTCGGCCCTGACCGTGCCCTTGACTTTTGATGCGTATATGGGGGCGTTCTCATACTGCAGATGTGAATGCAGGGCGAAGATGAGCACACAGGCGCAGGCCGTGCCGAAGGCAATTGCCGCGTACCTGACCCTGGTCCGGCGTGGGGCCGGCGCGAGGCCGTTATGACGGTTGTTGTTGTCGTAATAATCAAGAATACCGGTCAGGACAGATCTGCCTGGTTTTATTTTTTTCCCCGGTGAAGGAGAGACGGCTTTTTTCAGAATGGTCAGGTTCTCGCGGCAGAGGTCGCACGTGTCAAGGTGATGTCTGACGGCCATGGCCTTTTGGACATTCATATTGTCCTGGATGTAATCGATCAGGATTGTTTTTGTCACATGGCCTTTCATGTTACGTTCCTTATATATAGTATAACAATCGGCAACTTGATTTTTGACAAAATTAAGTTAAAAATCCATCTTTTTTTAACTCTGTATAAAGAATATCAAGTACACTTTTTATCCTTCGCCGCACCGTTCGTGGGGACAGGGACAGGGTTTCTGCTATATCGTCGTAATGCATGCCGTCTTCCTTGTGCATGATAAAAATGGAGCGGGACTCAGGATCCATGGCTTCGAGGACCCTGTAGATCGCGCGGTTCAGGTCGTCCAGGACCAGGTGGTCAAGATGTGTATCCTCTGTTTTAAGGCTATCCTCCATATCGTGCAGGCTGCCCGGATGGTTTCGGTTCTGGTTAATGAGATAATTAATGCTCATGTTATGGGCTGTTTTATATAAAAAGGCTCTATATTTATCCTCCTGGATCTCTTTTTCTGCTGTATATGCTATGAATTTTTCAAAAACCTCTTGAAGAAGGTCCTCGGATGCTTCTGTATTGCGGGTTAATTTGTATAAATAACGGAATAATTCCGTTGAAAATTGCTTATAGATGCTGGATATTTGGGTTTTTAAGAGCATTTTTTTAAAAATAGTGGCCGTTATTTTTTTTACCAATGTCATATATTATAAGTGCATTAAAACTGCAATAAAAATTGGTTCCGGGAAAATACAATTTTTTAGGAGAAATTACAGATGAAAAAGATTCTTGCGATCGCTATTGCTATGGTTTTTGGATTAACCATGATGGGATACAGTGCAGACAAACAAGCTGACCCCAAAGCTGAGAAAAAAATAGAAAAGAAAGCTGAACAAAAAGAAAAAGCTGCTGAAAAGAAAGCTGACAAGAAAGAAAAAGCAGCCGATAAAAAAGCTGAAGAAAAAAAGGCCGTCAAATAGTTTGACCTTTTCAAACAAATAATTTAGAAAAAAGAAAGCGCGGATTTATTACCCCGGTACCGGAATCCGCGCTTTTTTTATTAATTGGTGTCCTTTTCATTGGATCTAATCGTTTAATATACTATCTTGGTAAAAAGAGGGGTAATGCATCTATGAAAAGATATGTATTATTTTCAATCGCATTCCTTGTCGGTATAATGGTATATGTCTATGGTCAGGAAATTGCCGATCCAGGCAAGGCCGGAAAAAAACAAGAGATCAAGAAGAAGGTTGAAGTCCGAAAAGAAATCCGGAAGGAAAGACGCGACGAGGTTAAAGAAAAACGGAAGGAAAGGCGGCAAAGGATTAAAGAAAGGCGTCATATGCGCAGGGATGCGGCCAGGCAGAGAAGAATTGTGAGAAAACGTCTGTAATTGTTTGAGAGAATTTGTTTGCGTGCCAGGTATGGGCTATACGGATGCAGGTTTGTCCGGCCTTACCCGGGCTTTGCGGCATAAGATTTAAAAATTATTTGAAAAAAATATTGGCGCATGATTGCTATACTAAAGGGAATGTTGGTTTTTCATACTGTTTTCACCGCTGCCGCGGTATTTTTATAAGGATGGTTCCATGAAGAAACTGTTCCATGAATTACCGGCACTGATCATCATCATGTCGCTACTGTTCTCCGGGTTATTCCCTTTTGTTGCGGCATATGCCCTTCCCGCTGATGCAGCGGAAGTGGAACAAACGGGAGATGGTTCTGAGAAGGTGGGAGAGGGCACCGGCGAACCGGATAGGAAGAAGCAGAAAATCTTCGGAATCGATGGAGGATACAACGGCAGTTATGCAGAAGGGTCCTCGCCGGAAAGCTTTTACTCGCAGCCTTATCTTAATATCTATCTGATGCACAAATATATTAAATTTACCGCCGGCATTTCCAGATTCTGGGACTTTCAGATCACCAACGGCGCAGGCGCCTATGAAACTGTCAATTTCACCCAGCCGAAGGTGGCCCTGTCGATCTATCCCCACGAGGTCATCGAGGTGTTCGGATCATATCTCTATTCGGCCGGCGATAAATCGCATTACTATAAGGTCAATGACGCTACCGGCGGATTCTACCTTGATTTCGAAGTGGTCAGCCTGGGTTTTACAGGCAATTATAAAAAAACTGACTACAAGTTCAAATCGGATGATAAAAAAGATTTACGATCCCTGGATCCGGGTGTTAATTGGTCTTATCCGGTAATTGCCGGCATGATTCTGATGGCCCGGTACAAGAACTTTAAAATCCAGAACACCAAACACCTTCAAGACTACACCCTTTCCCCGGTCTTCAGCTGGTACATTATCGAGAGCACCAGCCTTGATCTCGGCTATGATTATTATTATTCCGTATTCAAAAATCCATATTCTTTTAAGAGTATTTACCCTTCGCATAACGAGAATATCATTTACTATTCCCATTCCGGCAGGATCGGGGTATCCTCCGAAACCTGCGAATATTTTACCCTGACGGCGGCGGTCACCTCGGCCTGGAGTTCCGATAACTATATCACGGTGGGCGGGGAAATCGAGGCTCTTATTAATCTTTTCGATTACGCGAGCATGTCCGTGGCCTATACACCGGTCTATAATATCGCTCCCCCCATGGACCCGGTGGAAAGGAAACTCAACGAATTCCGTTCATATCTGTCATTATTCAGGGCGATGCGGGGCAGACGTCTGAATATAAACCCATTTATGCAGTTGAAGGATATCGGCAAATCCTTCTGGAGCCATGGCGTCAACTTTAATGTTTCTTTCAGATACTGACAATGATGGCCAGTAATATTTTATTGAGGAGGAACGGAACTATGAATATACGCAGATGGATACTGCCGGTGATCGTTGCAGCTGCCCTTTTTTTGATACCGAGGGCGGAGGGCGGCCAGGCGGCATACCAGGTGCAGGTGGTCGTGGGCGACGTGAATATTGTCACCGGCGGTTCAACGAAGGCGGCGACTGAGGGCCAGGCCCTGGTCGGCGGGGATACTGTCATCACCGGGAGGAATTCCATGGCCGATATCGCCTGGGGAGACCGGGGCCTTGTGCGGGTCAATGAAAAGACGAGGATCACCGTGGCGTCCCTGGCGAAAAAAAACGACGATCCTGACATGGACATGAACACCGGCAGCATCATGGTCATGCTGTCGAAACTGGTGCGCGATGAAAGCTTCCAGGTCAAAACGCCCACCCAGGTCGCGTCGGTCAGGGGCACCAGCTTCCAGATAACTGCCGATAACGATGCTTCGCGAGTGGATGTTTTGACGGGAGTAATCATTATTCATCCGGTACGGGACGGGAATATTTACCGTGAGTTCGCGGAGTCTGTCTCCGAAGAACGTTCCGTTTCCATGAACCGGTCGATGGTGAGGGATATTATCGCCAAGCGGAAGAGGATCACGGTGTCGCTTTTGCAGAAAGGCGACCTTGACGGCCTCGCCGACCGGTTCGACACCATGCGCGGGTCCCGGGGCTTCAAGAGGCTCAATCCCAGAATAAGAAATGAGATCAATAACCGGATCAAAAAGCACAGGGAGCGTCTCAGGGATAAAGGAGACAATGTCAGGCAGCGCAAGGATAAGATTAAGCAGGAACGGCCAAAACGGCCGCAGAGGCCTGGCCGCTGATGCATGACAGATAAGAGAATGCATACAATAAAAAAATGGAGATGCTTTCTGGCGGCGCTCGTCATCGTGCCGATCCTGTTTGTAAACGCTTCGGCCGCTTCCGCCGGCAAGAAATACAAGATAATCATGATGATGGGTGACGTGAAGGTCGTGTCCGGCGTCGCAGCCCATGCGGCGTCTTTCAATGAAATGCTCACCGGAGGGGAGACCATCATCACGGGGAGCGGCTCCATGGCCGATATTTCCATGGGAGGCAAGGGTTACATGAGGATACAGGAAAATTCGAAAGTGTCCCTCGCATCAATCAAAAAGAGATCCGACGACCCCGACCTTGACATGGAGAGGGGCAGCGTCATCGTCATCATGTCCAGGCTTAAAAAGGACGACGGCTATGGAGTCAAGACCTCGACAAACGTGGCCTCGGTGCGGGGCACCATGTTCCAGGTGGCCGGGGATGAAAATGAATCGGAGGTCAATGTTTTCACCGGATCGGTACTGGTGAACCCCGTGTCGAACGGGGAGATCCAGCGCCAGATAGCCGAGATGGTGGCGGAGGGTCAGTCCCTCACCCTGAACAAGGGCCTGGTCATGGATATCCTGGCAAAAAAAAGAACGATGAAAATGTCGGAGATACGGCGTGAAGTGCGGGATTCCTTCATGAAGCATATTGGTGAGATTCAGGCAACACCCGAGTACCGGAATCAGAGCGTTGAATTGCGGAAAGAGATCGATGACCGCGTCCAGAGATTCAGGCAGGAGCTTAAAGATAAGAAACTCGACCGTGAATCTCTTAAGGAAAAGATAAAGAATGAACAGGAACGCCAGAGGAATGAGATGAAAAAGATCCGCGATGAAATGAGGCCGAGGTAATATACGCCGGATGATTATTGTCAATACGGTCTCTAATAATTTTTCCCGTTCAGGACCACGGTGATACGGTCGGCCTATGATTATTCTTTGATTGTCCCGCATTCCCTGCATTTTTTCGCACCGCGGAAGAGCTGGGCCCCGCAGGCCTGACATGAAAAAAGCTTCAGCTCGGCCTTGACCCATTCCTCCGTGCCCAGCCGTTTCCATTCCGGAACGGCCCGGAGTATATTTTTCTTTCCCTCCGGAATCGGAAATGCTTCAACTTTCTCACAGGGGAAATCACCGCACAGATAACAGCCTTCAATTTTTTTTTCGGCAGCGCATTTCTTGATAGTACATTCCCTGCAATAAAAGAATACCGTGTCCGAGAGACACCCCTTGCATGCAAGATTTTCCGGCGGCATGCCGTAGGCAGCCGCAAATTTTTCCCTGAGTTTCTGATCCCCCTTCATCGTTGCCTGATAAACCCCGCATAACCCGCAATAGAGCCCGCATGGAGCAACCGCTTCCCTGTTCATCATAACTTCACCTCATCAGTATGGTTATAATACATTAAACAACGCCTTGATATCGTTCCTCCCCAGAAGTTCCCTGAACCACGCAGTCATGTCCGGCCCCTTGTAAAAAGGCTGGCTCCTGAAGAGCACCATGAATTCATAATACGAATCCTCGAGATTGCTGATAGTCTTTCCCATGACATCGCCGATGGTTTCTTCCGCTTTCTGCGCCGCCTGCAGGCTGTGCTCGTTTATCATGTCAAGCTTCATCATGGGGCCGGTTTTATCCCTGCATTTACACGGGTTGCTCTCGTTGACGAGACTGCAGTTATTCATGAAAAAATTATTCACCCTGTTCCTGGATCTGGACAGTATTTTCCGGTAATTTGCCCTCGAGATTTCGCAGATGTCGCTCCCAATCGTGTCCGCAGTTCCGAAGACGGCCCCCAGTACGAAAACCAGCCGTTCCTTCCTGCCAAGGCAGAGCATGAGGCACTGGAGGCATGCGGTTTTTGTCTCATTAACCATGAGCGCATATCCCGGCCGCAACGCTTTTCTCGTGTCGGGGATGGCAGTGCAGTAATTATCGAAATCCTTATGTCCAGAAAGCACAGACATGGTTTTTTCTTTTTCACTTTCCCTGATATTGATGATGTGGTTTGCAACTATCCGGTAGAGCCAGGTCCTGAATGACGCTTTTGAAGGGTCGTAGGTCGACAACTTGGTGATGACCTTGATCAGGACCTCCTGGGTTATGTCCTGGGAACTATCGACGTCGTTGGTCATGTTCACGGCAATGTTGAAAATCCATGATTGGTGCCTCAGGATGAGACGCTCGAGAGACTTGAGATCGCCTTTCAATGCCCTGGAAATCTGTTCAATGTCCCCCGCCTTATTGTCGTTTATTTCTTTAAATGGATTATACATTTCACGGTTCCCCTTTATCTTCTATACTCTTATATGGAAAATATCATGCAGTGTGACAATTTAAAAGAAATATTTTATGCCTGAACCGGGATTATTGAATGCAGCAGGGCAATTCCGGGGTTATTTTTAAGATTCTACAGGCCTATGTTTTTTTTCGGCTGGTTCATTAGAATATTGACAAAAACTATGTTCTATGTTCATATTAATATATAATCAATTCTGATCTGTGTATTTATTCGTGAGGCTGTTACCGGTGTCATGGTATCTCAGGGGGAATCCATGTCATTGGTAGCGGACTCCTGAAGGATATTCTGTATGGCTGTGACCGCTTTCTATATAAAGAAGATAAAATGGTATGACCCACACCGCTGTTGATATTCCCAAAGTTGATTATTATCAGCTATTTTACGTGGAAGCCATTCTTCAAGACTCCTCGCTGCCCCAGATATGCAAAATCAAGCCGATTTTTGAAGCCTTGACCCTGGATGATTTCATTGAACTTGTGGAAAAAATATTCAAGTCAAACGATTATGAGCTGACAACGCAATTCCTTTACTTTATGCTCCTTTTCCGGGACATGCCGCACCTGCAGAAATACATTAATTCCGAAAAGTTCTGCGTCGAGCATCTTGAAAAGCTCATTATTTTTATATTTGGCTTCTGCTCGATGCACAATCATTCGACGGGGCGCATTATCGACGAAATACTTTATTTTCTTACTACAGAACGTCTCCTGGAGCTGGTGCTCCATTCGCAATACATAGCGAAAGATAAGCTCCTTCTCTTCTTTATCCTCACCAGGCTTGACACCATTGCACTTAATAAGTATTTTGCCTCGCTGAAGGATATAAGCGATTTCAAAAAGTATTTCCTGCATCTGCCCGATGACATTCTGAAGACGATGATCTCGAGAAATTACCAGCTGTTCCAGTATGTCATGTTGCTAATGTTTGAAGGAGATACCGAAGGGGCCATATATGCCGAATTCTTTAATAAATACAAATTGGAAATAGAGCAATTCAGCAAATTGCACGATATGATCCGGCAATATAAAAAAGAAACAATTTATGAAAATGATAAAATGGTCCCCTTTAACATGCGGGACATGAGCCGAATATCATTACTTGTGAACATGATAAAAGACCTGCCGGATATGGATAAAGCCATTAATTATTTCAGCAGCGAGTCCGTGTTCATTGATGATTTTGAGAAGAAAATCGTTCATGCCATCGTTACAAACCCGCTGTTAAAAAATGTTTTCCAATATTATGATGACATGCTTGATGGCGGATAGGGCGCTGACCTGGCGGTGCCGGGGCCTGAAGGGGACTCGCGCTTCTTGGAAATTGTATCTGCTGATCCCCCGCCGGTTATATCTGCAAATAATTAATTGAATATTCCGATTTTCATTATTATTTTATATATGCTAAATGGCTGGATGTAACAATCACGGAAGCTGCCATGGTGATTAAGAAAAATTCGTGATGCTTACGGCCCATGGAGGGGGCAGCGTTATGATAGAAAAAAAAATACGGGATTATATCGAAAGTCTTTTCAATTCCGCCGATATCTGCATCGACGGGAGCAGGCCCTGGGACATGCGGATACACGACAACGCCTTGTTTTCAAGGGTTTTCAAGAGCGGATCCCTCGCCCTGGGGGAATCATACAGCGATGGATGGTGGGACTGCGAAGCACTGGACCAGTTTTTTCATAGATTATTCCGCGCCCGCCTGGATGAAAAAGTCAATCCCATATCTTTCATAGCGGTGCTGCAGTCACTGTTCCTAAACATGCAGAACAGGGCGCGGTCGCGATGGGTGATCAAAAAACATTATGACCTCGATGTGAACCTGTATCTGTCTTTTCTTGATCCCTACAACCAGTACACCTGCGGCTATTTCAAAGAGACTGATGACCTTGCCGTAGCGCAGGAGCAGAAGCTTGACCTTGTCTGCCGGAAGCTCATGCTCTCCCCTGAAGATTCCGTCCTTGATATCGGATGCGGCTGGGGCGGATTTGCCAGGTTCGCAGCGGAAAAATACGGGTGCAGCGTCACCGGCATAACCATTTCCGACGAGCAGCTGCAATACGCCAGGGAATTCTGCCGGGGCCTGCCGGTGTCCATAATTAAATCGGATTACCGTGATTTCAAAGGGGCCTTTGACAAGGTGCTGGTATGCGGCATGATAGAGCACGTTGGCTACAAAAATCACCGGAAGCTCATGGAGGTTGTCTGCAATTCCCTGAAAGACAGAGGCCTGTTCCTGCTGCAGACCATCGGGACAAACATTTCCACGAGGATGGGGGATCCCTGGATCAATAAATATATTTTTCCCAACGGGCTCATCCCTTCTGCAAAACAGATTGTCTCGGCAGCCGAGGGATTGTTCGTCCTCGAGGACTGGCATTTCATGGGGCCGCATTATGACCGGACCCTCATGGCATGGTATGTCAACTTCATAAAAAACTGGGATCGCATTAAAAGCGCTTTTGATGAGCGGTTTTACCGGATATGGGTATACTACTTTTTAAGCTGCGCCGCTTCTTTCAGGGCACAGATGAATGACCTGTGGCAGGTCGTGTTTTCAAAAAATGGTGCGGCACGGGACTATGTCTGCGTCAGGTGACGGGGTTAGTCATGGAGTGAATAACGCGGGGTTTAAACCCCGCGTTAATAGGCGATGCAGATAACGTAACAGCTTGCAGAGCAGCCCTGGTTAGCAGCACTGACCCATGCGGGGTCGTTGCCGTATATTGATAATCCAATCACACCGGTTCCGCTGGCGGATGTGGACCAAGAACTGCAGCTCCGGAGAGAAGGCGTGCTTGCTGTGTCAAAGGATCCGTCTGATCTGCTTCCCGACCACCATTGAGATCCACCGGGAAGGACTAGGGCATCTTGAAGTGCCATAACAATCGAACCATCCCAGAGATCAGCCCAGCTGTTGGCAATAACATTAGCGCCTGCGCCATAAATTGGTATCGACAGATTGCGCCATGGGTAAGGAAGAAGGTACCGAACCTGGTCTGATGCTGTTACGGAGAGAAAGGCATGATAGATTGTCGTACCTGGCGGAGCCCCTGCTGCGCACAGGGCATCGGCACCGTTCCTGCCGCCCAGGGCTCCAGCATGTTCACCGGCATTATACATATAGATGGTCGCGGGGGGTGGGCTGGGATTATTATTCTTACTATTAATGAGAAACATTAATGCCTGTGCCGGGTCATCTTTAAATAAATAGAGGTCATTTCTGTCACAGGCAGTTACATATACTGCACTGATAAAGAGGATTATTGCAAAAGATATTTTTTTCATTCAGGCACCTTTGCTGAAAATATTTATCCGTCAAATAGAAAAAGCTTTCACACAACACCATTTAACATCAGTTAAAATTTTGATGTGAAGATTTCTTCAAGTAAATCCCGGTGCATGGATTCGTTCGGAGAATGACAGCGGAATAGAGCCGAGTAACTTTAACTTGACTAAATATCCATAATTTAGTATTGTTGAATTGCCATGGGGTGGTTCCGAAAGGAGCCTGAGATTACACCCGATGAACCTGATCTGGGTAATGCCAGCGAAGGGAGCCAAGGCGAATAATCTGATCTCCTCACAATAAACCACCCGGTCTCCCCCGTCAAGGGGGATGAAAAATGAAATTGTAAATAATGAGGATTACTATTTATGAATGTCTATCCCTATCTTGAAGCTGTCCGCGGGAAGAGCCCTGTAGTACATCACCTGACCAATTGGGTCACCATCTATGACTGCGCTCAAGTGGTGAAGTGCTTTGGCGCTTCGCCGGTCATGGCCCATGCCCCGGAGGAAGCCGCAGACATGGCCGGCATCGCGTCGGCGCTGGTGCTGAACATCGGAACGCTGACCTCGGAATTCATCGAAAGCATGAAAATAGCTGCCGCCGCGGCAAATAAAAAGGATATTCCGGTGGTATTGGACGTATGCGGCGCCGGCGCCACGCACTTCAGGAATAAAATGAGCTTTGAACTGCTTGACGCGGCGAATATAAGCATCATCAAGGGAAACAGCTCGGAGATCGCGCGCATGGCCGGCAGGGACGTGTACACCCGCGGCGTTGATTCCACCGACGTGCGGGCAGACCGTAACGAGATCGCATCATTCCTCGCAAAAGAGAGGAAGTGCACTGTGGTGATCACCGGCAAAGAGGATATCGTTGCCGACCCGAAAGCAGTATATGTGGTGAAAAACGGACACGAGATGATGTCCCATGTTGTCGGCACCGGGTGCATGGCCGCATCGGTCATAGGGACTTTCGCCGGCGCTTCGCCTGACGACATCACCGCGGCCGCGGCGGCGGGACTCTCCTGTTATGAGATAGCGGCGGAGCTTGCCATGATGGTATCGGGAGGTCCCGCGTCTTTCAAGCAGCACCTCTTCGACTGCATTTACCGCCTCGAGAGGAAGGATGTCGAATCCATGCAGAAGATCACGCCATGAAAGGATACTATTTTATCACCGATGAGGCCCTGAGCGCCGCCGGGATAATAAGCGACGTTGAGAAGGCAGTTGCTGCCCGTGTCAAGGTGGTCCAGTACCGGAACAAGACCGCGGATACGCGCCACCTCTACAATGAGGCGCGCCGCATCAGGGAGATCTGCTTCGGGAGCGGGACATGGCTCATCATCAACGACAGGGTCGACATCGCCCTTGCGGTGAATGCCGACGGCGTGCATATCGGCAGCGAGGATATGCCCTACCATGAGGTGCGCCGGCTCCTGGGCAAGGGGAAAATTATCGGCGTGACCGTCCACAATGTGGAAGAAGCGGCAGCGGCGGAGGGCATGGGTGCCGATTATCTGGGGGTAAGCCCTATCTATGCCACGGGCACAAAGGCGGATGCCGGCGCACCCTGCGGCATTAAAACACTTGCGGAGATCAGGGGTGCCTGCGCGGTCCCCCTTGTAGCCATCGGCGGTATTGACCTCTCCAGGGTCGATGAGTGCATCCACGCCGGGGTTGACATGGTGTGTGCTATATCGGCGGTAGTCACGAAACCTGACGTGACCGGTGAGATACTACGTTTTCAAAGGAAGTTTGGCATATGACACAACTGGAACAATCGAAAAACGGAACCATTACCCCGGAGATGCGCTCCGTGGCGGAACGTGAGCCCCTGACGGCGGAGGAAATCCGCGGCGACATCGCGTCAGGAAAGACGGTGATCCTCAAGAGCGGTCTTCATGACTGCATACCGGTCGGGATCGGCCGCTGCCTGAAGATAAAAATCAACGCTAACATCGGAACCTCCGGTTACAACAACGACCCGGCAATGGAGCTGGAAAAGCTCGCAGTATCCGTCCGGTACGGCGCGGACACGGTGATGGACCTTTCCACCGGCGGGGATATCCGGGCGATGCGTAAGAAGATAGTAGGGCAATCGCTGGTGCCGATAGGCACGGTCCCGGTCTACGAGGCCATCGTCAGGAACCCCGATGTGGCCGGTCTGAGTGAGGACGATTTCATGAATTCAATCCGGACCCATATCGACGACGGGGTCGATTTTATCACCGTCCACTGCGGTGTGACGCGGAAGTGCGTACCGCTCCTCGACTCCCGCATCATGGGGGTTGTGTCGCGGGGCGGAAGCTTCCTCATTAAGTGGATGCTCTACCATGATCGGGAGAACCCCCTCTTTACGCGCTACGATGAAATACTGGAGATGGCCCGTGAGCATGATGTGGTCCTGAGCCTTGGCGACGGCCTCCGCCCCGGCTGCCTGGCGGATGCCACCGACCGGGCCCAGATCGAGGAGCTGAAGACACTGGGCGAGCTGGCAGCGCGTGCACGGGCGAAAAACGTGCAGGTCATGATCGAGGGGCCCGGCCACGTGCCGCTCCACATGATCAAGGAAAATATCGAGATGCAGAAGAAGTACTGCAACGGCGCTCCCTTCTATGTGCTGGGCCCCCTGGTGACCGATTGTTCCCCCGGGTACGACCACCTCACCGGCGCTATCGGCGGCGCCCTGGCCGCTTTTTACGGCGCCGATTTTCTCTGCTATCTCACGCCAAAGGAGCACCTGGGCCTACCCGATATCCAGGATGTCATTGACGGTGTGGTCGCGTCGAAGATTGCCGCGCACGCGGCGGATATCGCCCGGGGCATTCCGGGCGCGCGGGACCGCGATGACGCCATGTCCCGGGCGCGGAGCAACCTGGACTGGGAGAGCATGTACCGGATATCCATGAACCCCGAAAAGGCGCGCGCCATCCGGAAGGAAACAGGGAAGGACGATGCCGATGTATGCACCATGTGCGGCGACTTCTGCTCCGCGAAAATCAACAAGGAATGCCGGACGCAGTACCGCAAATGAAAATTTCAGAGATAGGCGGTGAGTTTTCCTTCATCAAGCGGGTGACCGGCGTGTCGTACCGGGACCCGGCCATCATACAGGGCGTCGGCGACGACTGCGCCGTGCTGGAATATACCCCTGACAGGTACCTTCTCGTCACGGTGGACATGATGGTGGAGCAGAGCCATTTCTCCCTGGAATGGTTTACACCGTACCAGGTGGGGATGAAGCTCATGGAAGTGAACGTGTCGGATATCATTTCCATGGGAGGGAGCCCGCGCTGGGCCTTCATATCCCTTGCACTGACACCCGCCACCGAGGTCGAGTTCATGGACGAGTTCTACCGCGGCCTCTACGATTCTGCGAAAAAGCACGGGGTTGCCCTTGTCGGCGGCGATACCACCCACGGACGCGAGCTGGTGCTCAACCTGGCCCTTATCGGCGATGTGGAGAAGGATTGCGTGCGCTTCCGCTCCCGGGCCGAGCCGGGGGATCTCATCTGCGTCACCGGCACCCTGGGCAAGAGCGAAGCCGGCCTCCGGCTTCTTCTTGCCGGAAAACGGGAAGGGTTTCTGGCGGGCTACCTCGAGCCGAAAAGCCGGCTGGAAGGAGAGGGGAAGGCAATAGCGCGCCATGCCCGGGCCATGATAGACGTGAGCGACGGCCTCGGGAGTGAAGTGGGCCACATCTGCGAGGAGAGCGGCACCGGCGCGCGTATCGACTGGGAGCGGATACCCCTCTCCCGGGAAACCATCGAGGCGGCGGAAAATGCCGGGGGCGACCCCCGACTGTATGCCCTTTACGGCGGCGAGGACTTTGAGCTTGTCTTCACCATCCTACCTGATAAACTCGAGACGCTTAAAAATGATTTTACCGACTTTGTTGTTGTGGGGGAAATCCTCCCGAAAGATAAGGGAATTTTTATCAACAAAGAGGGAGAAAGGCTGGAACTGAAAGGCGGCTATGATCATTTCAAAGGATAAATCCCAACCACTCATCAGTATATCCCCCCCGACCCCCGAAGGGGGCGTGTAAGAAAACCACTTGATAAACACAAAGTATTCTCATCCTTTCTGGGCTTAGAATTTAAGAAATATCCGTCATTTCGACGGGCAGCGTCATTGAGATTTATTTCTTTTCTTGGAGTTTGAAAAGACAAGTGGTTTATAGGCTTGAAATGTAAATGGTGAAACGGGCCGAAATGAAAGCGGAAGAATGTCTTTTATCACATGCCCCCTACGGGGGACAGGGGGTATTAAGAATTAAAAAACTGCTTGACAACAACTACGTCTATTAGTCTATTCTAATAGACTAATAAATACCCATGAAAAATCGAATTAATACATTGGCTGAAGTTTTGAAAGCTTTGGGCGATCAAAAGAGAATTAAGATAATAAAGCTTCTGGCTTCGAATATGAAGGATACTCTTTGTGTGAGTGATGTTGCGGTTAAACTTGGCATCACCCAGCCTGCGGCATCACAGCACATTAAAATTTTAAAGAATATCGGTTTACTGGAAGAAAATCGAATAGGGTTCCGTGTCTATTACAGAATTAATAAAACTCTTTTCTTTGAATTAAAAAAAGAGATCGATAGCCTCTTCCTGAAAGCTTTTGAGAAGTGTCCCTATGATTTACGTTGTGAAAAATGCGAATATAATTGCGGCGGGTAGATTTTTTTTATTAAGTCTATAAGTTTATGTTTATTGTGTTATTGACATTGTTCTGATAATGGAGGGGAATAATTATGCAGGAGACATCTTGTGATGGATTGAAACGATGCAATGATTGCCAGGGATGCATACGATGCGAAAGAAGCCATTGCATTTATTATTCAAATGGGAACTACGAAAAATGTTATTATGAGATCTGTAAATATTGCACAGATTATTCACAAAAACCGAAGATGTTTCTTAATAACGTTGGTTGAAATTTGTTTTTGGTTGACATCATATCCTTCATACTATTGGTTATGATGCAAACTGTAAGTATCCCGGAGTATACCATTCATGAGCGCCGTCACAAAGAGCAGTCCGCTGGTGCGGTTTCTAGTCAACAGGTTTGATTTTCTAATCCGTTTTTTATACTGCAAGCTGAAGTTCTACAAGGTTTTTGATTTCTTCATGCCCCAGTTGTACAGCAGCAATTATGAGTCGCTTAACAGCTATTTCGATATCATGGCCGGCGCTTTAAAAAAGCATAAATTCAAGATAGCGGGAAAAACGATCCTCGAGCTGGGGCCGGGTAACTCCTATATCAATGCATACAACTTTCTGGGAAACGGCGCCCGGGAGGTGATCCTGGTCGACAAGTTCCCGCGCTATTCCGATACGGCACGGCAGAAATCCTACATCAAAGATGAGATTGATTATTATAAGTCAAAGAATAAGGTAAAAAAATTTGAGTATGTTGACGAAGCGACATTCTGTCTCAATCCTGGCTGTGTCACCTTCATTGCCGGAGATCTGTGCGATTGCGCCTTTGACGGCAAAGTCGATTTGATATACTCAATTGCTGTACTCCATCACATCAAGGAGCTTAACCGGTACATGCAGAGGATGAATCAGCTCCTCAATCCCGGCGGCATGATGTTTCATGTTATCGATCTCAAGGATAAGTTTCATTTTTTCGGCAATCCCTTCCTCTTCTATAAATACTCCGATTTTACCTGGGAGCACCTCCTGACCGATGATGCCGTAACCTACACCAACAGGGTTCGGTACGGGGAATACCTGGACATGTTTGCCGCCAGTGGTTTCGAACTGGTGTGGGAGGATACTATCTCCCATGACATTCCACCATTCAGGGTCAACAAAAAATTTGCCGGCCGTGATGACCTCCACATCGGCGACGCCCGTTTTCTCTTGAGAAAAAAGTGACCGGCGGGAGCGCGTACAGGAGCGCCATCTGCCCCTGTACGCGTTTATAGCTAGCCTTTCCTGGGGGATGCCGGGGACTGGTACATAACAGCGCCCCCTTTTATGACCAGCATTGGTTCGCGGCAGGCCTTAATGTCCTGCAGCGGATCCTTGCCAAGGACCACCAGGTCAGCCAGTTTACCGGCGGTGATGGTGCCGATACTGTCATTCATCTTCAGAATTTTAGCATTGTTGATGGTCGCGCACCGGAGTGCTTCGAGATTGGAAAAGCCGATGCGCGTCAGTATTTCCATCTCCCGCCAGATAATGCCGTGATAGGAAAAACCGACGCCGGCATCGGTGCCGCAGCCGATCAGCACCCCGGCCTGTTTCATCCTGCGGACATTGTTCGGTCCGTATTTTAAGATACCCAGGTAGACCTCGGACTTGGTCAGGAGTATCTTGCGTCCATACAGCTCTCCGCATGGATATTTTTTATAGTTCTTCAGCAGTTCCATGTTGAACTTGTGGAGGGCCGGCTGGGCGTATTTGTCATTGAAATTATACAGGAATTCCCTCCGCAGTTTGAGTTCATTGTCAATAAAATCGCTCCGGAATTCCTTCGGGATCTGGTCATAATCCTCCTCATGGGAGAGGAGCTGGCCGAGGATCATGGTGGGGACTATATGTAATTTTTTCGCAGCCATCTGCGCGATTTGACCGTCGGGAATCACGGCATCGCAGATGGTGTGCTCCGCGTTGATGCCGTACTTGATGGCCCGGTCAAATCCGAATTTGTGGTGGATATGTGCGGCCACCGGCAGATTATGCTGCGCCGCTGAGTCAAGGATCACCTTTATGTGCTCATCGGAGTAGGTGTTCAGCCTGTCCTTGCCGCACATGAGGGAAACGTCGTCAAGGGTTAACTTTATGAAATCAGGTTTACTCTCGTAGTTCAGGGCAAGCTTTTGCTTTAAATCATCAGTGCTGGTGAAATTGCAGTTCGGGTCGCCGGTAAACGCGAGAACCATGCCCCCGACTGCGCTTACTTCCCGGAGGTTTATATCTGGATGGCTGTTTGCAATGTTGATGAACCTGCTGCAGAAGCGTATCCGCGGCCCGGCTATTGAACCGTTTTTGATCTTGTCCATGTACTTGGGAAGGAGCTTGGGCGCCGAACCGGTGTCCCTGACCGAGGTCACACCGGACTGGATCTGCTGAACGTAGTTTCTCTCCAGCTGGATGAGGACATCGTTCAGGAGTCCCACGTCCGTGCCGTTTATACAGGGGAGCGTGGTGTGACAATGAGCGTCTATAAGGCCCGGGATTACATACTTGTTTTCCACATCAACGGTCCCGAACTCTGGTGATGGAGGATTCTTTGCATCGTCGATCTTGACGATCTTTTCATCAATGATGGTTATGCTTCTTCCCTTGATGATGAAACCCCTCTCAACATCAACAATGTTGCAGTTTTTAAGGAACATCCCTTTTTTAAAGTTCATTGACGGCGGTTTCATCCCTTGAAGGGTGGAACATCCCGTTTGGGAACCGGCAACAGCGGCATAGGCGAGCGATGCGGCGGTAAGTTTAAGGAAATCTTTTCTGTTTAGATTAGAAGTGTTGTTACCCATATAAACCCCCATGGTAAAATTGATGCTCTTCCTCATCATCCTGCTGTTTTTTTTTCAGATGGATAGTAAAGGATAGTGTTGATGCATATGTTATGACGGCAATGCAGTATTTGTCTCGTCAAAATCAGATTGCATCTGTAAATAGCAACCGACGAGCCGGATTATTGTCTAGTTTTTATTAATCTGAGACATGATTTTTTTAAAAGACACAATATAAAAGACTACCCTTTTTTAATAATGGGGAATTTGCTTATTATCGGTTACCGTACATTGTATACATATTCGGAGATTCAGCTCTGCTCTTGCACAGGGCCCTGTCAGTTGTGTGCAACAATTCACCGGATACCTTTGCATGGACAGGATAGGTCGACATGCCGATGGTGGCTGTTTAAAAAGCCGGCCATCATCAGGCCGGCTTCAATCGTGTTAATCCCGCTCCTTAATGACCGCATTCAAGAATTGGAAACAGCCAGTTATAATGCGCATAGTAGTTGTCGTAAATGGGGACGGTCCCTTCTGATCCCGCCAGGTCTCCGATGATGTATATGCTGCTGTCGGGAATGCCGGCTGACTGGTAAGCTCCTATGTCACCGGCCGAGTTACCATAGGCAGCCGCGAGATTGACCTGGACCGAATTTTTCAGATAGAGCAGGTACTCGGTTTTATACTGCTCCGATTTGGCGCTGTCAAAGGAATCGTTGTTATTCAGCGTCGCGTGAATGGTGGTGTCGGGATACCCTTTCTTGTTAAACCATCCCCGTGTCTCCCTGACCAGCCAGTAAGGCCGGGCGCTGAGATAGATGATCTGGTATCCCCGGAGTTTGTACAGGTTCACAAGGTTGACAGCATAATGGAAGGATGAGGCATCGCCGATGCCGATGTAGTCCTTCACTGCTTCAAAATCGTTTAATGTAAGGGTGCCGTCAAGGTCGAAGACAACAGCCTTTCGTCCCGGGTCAAGGACGGTCATGAAGCCGTACGCGGTCGACAGGTCACCGGCAACCACCATCTTGATCATGTATTCCCCCGGGTCTTTCTGCGGAATGGTCGCGTAAATTTTACCATCCACGTTGGTTGTGTACACACCCACTTTCTGCCATGCGCTCATACCGGTGCCGTATATATAAACATGAATCCGTTCATACTCGAGGTCCTTGTGAAATACTGCGCCGTAATCGAACTTTCCGGTGATTACCTGGTTCTGACCCGGGGCGATCACCAGGTCGTGGACCATGTGATAGGGCGGTCCCTGGGTGACAATAAAGAGAGGAGTTGCGATTTTCCGCCATCGCTCCTTGGGCGGCAGCTGAAGTGATGGCACACCGTCGAGAGGACTGCCGGGATAGCAGTCATACACGGTGTCGGTATCGATGAATTCCTGTGAAAATGAATTGCTGTGAAGCATGACCAGGAGGCAGCACAGAGCCAGGGGAAGTGCTGCCATACGTAATGCTCGGTGAAACTTGAATGGATAATGCATAAGAGTCCTCCACGTGATAAGGTATTCCAGCTCCAAGATGGGGCTGGCCATTGATGGCCCTTGTATACACCAAACAGGATGGCCCTGTCGTCTCAATATCAGACAATATCTGAAAATGAGAACCGACCAGTCGGTTTTTATTGGTAGAGCTGATGTGTTCGGATTTTACTCTGACACCAAGATTCTCACCGATTGTTATTGGTACTTATTTAATTACTGAGGCAGGATGCCGAAGTCCCGATACAGCAGGAGCTGTATATGTCGGGACTCATGCCCCATGGTTTTTCAATTGGAATCGGCGTTTTTTCTGAACCGGCCACGGTAGGCTGTGGGTGAGAGCCCTGTTTTTATCTGAAATACGCGGTAAAAGGTGGAAAGGCTTTCAAAGCCGGCTTCAAAGGCTATGGTGACAATGCTCTGGTCCGTCGTCGTGAGGAGATCGGCAGCCATCTGGATCCTGAGCTCGCTTATGAATACCCCGACTTTTTTACCGGTATAGAGGAGAAACATTTTACCGAAATAATCGTGGTTCATGCCGAAATGGCCGGCAAGGCCTTCGCGGGAAATATTTTCCGTGAAATGGTGGCGCAGATAATCAATGGCCCGGTCAAGTTTTTCCCTGATCTCGGGGGTGATGGCGTGGGTGCTGTCTTTCCCGCCTGACCCGGATACCTGCCGGCCTCCTGTAATCGGCCTGGTCCGTTCAGCGGTGAAGCTCATGATTTTTGCCGGTATGACCCTGATGCGGCGGTCCAGCACTATCCCCAGGGAAAATATGAATACCAGGATCCCCCAGTAACTGATTTTCTTTAAGGTGAAGCTGAAACCCAGGAAGGATATGCCGATGTCGTAGAGAGCGAAAACAATGGCTACAACAAGGCCGGCGGCCACGATGCGGGCGTCGATATCGCCGCGCCAGGCTTCTCGGATAATGATGCCGCAGACGATGATGAGATAGAGCGCCATCATTATCTGGAAGGGCCTGAGGGTGTAAGCGCGAAGCCAGTAGGGATTGAAGACCGAGACCGCCAGGGAAATTATCGTGCAGGCCAGGAGCGCCTGCCAGCCGCGGCGGATTGCTGAGAACGGGCCCTTGCCGAAGAGCTGTTCCAGGAAAAATCCTATGGCAACAGGCGAGAGATAGAGCGATGCATGCTCGGCATAGAGCCAGAAGAGGGGATCATTAAAGTAGATGAGCTTGATGCGCGAATTGGCAATATTCCACAGCCCCATCAGGATCAGGGAGGTGCCGAATCCCAGGATGGCCCTGTCGTCCCGCCAGCGTGCATAGAGCACAGCGGCCCCCAGGCCCCCGAGGAGGAACATGAAGGAAATGGAAGCACGCCAGAAATCGGACAGGATGATGCTGCTCGTGTGTTCGGGCCGGGAGCCAAGGAGTATTGATCCGGGTATGCCGATGTGTGAATCAAATGAAAAGATGCGGAGATACAGATAGGTGCCGTCAAACTCATCTGCCAGCGGAACGATATGCCAGGGGCGTCCCCGGAACCTTCGTTCATTTGCCGGCGACACGACACCGAAGCGGTAAACCATCTTTCCCCGGTTATAAGCATCGAAGTTGTACAGCACGCAGTCGAAGTATACTGCCGGGTCCGCTGTTCTTTTTCCCGAAAGGCGGGCCCTCATCCAGAGGATTGAATTGCCGTCCCTGCCGGGAGGGTCAACCTGTGTCATCGTGGGACGCCACACTCCGCCGCGGCCTTCCTGTGCCCAGAGTGGCGTCCCTTTCGCATCGACGGGAGAATCGCCCCATCGGTATTCCCAGCCGCCAACATCAGCGCCGTCCCCCGCTGTGGGGATGGCGTGGGCATGAACAATGCCTGATAACAGGAGCGCACCGGTGAATGCCGCTGATCTCATTATGACGTCCTGTATCTTCGGTGTGATTAAATAAAAGAAATGAGCCATCGGTCCGTTGCCTGACGAAGGGTGTGCGGGATTGTGCCATTTTCCCGCCTGACGCGCTGGATGATAGTGGATCACAGGATGAAATGCGTGTAAAGTAAATTTCCGGTACCGGCGAAGTTGGGGCCGGGAGCCGTTATAAGGTAGCCGCCGTTGCGGTCAGGGAAGTTCCTGACCACAGGGCAACACGTGCGGTCAGCCAGGGATGTTGACGATAATGTCGCCCCGGCAGTATCCCTTTTCATGCATCATGCAACTGTCGGGGCTCGGATCGATACGGTGCTCGACGCCCAGCGCATCGAGCCAGCACTTGATACGAAAAATGACCCCGCAGGCATACCGGTCAATACATCCGATCATTTTCACTCCCTTGTAGGCGAAGCACCCTTCCTGTTCCCATTCCCACCTCATCACATCGGGGGCCGCTATGCTGGTATGAAACTGATCGAGTATGGACGCGGGCAGCAGCAACTCCAGCGCTTTGATTAGAAATCCGGTCAGATCCTCAAAAGACACGATGCTCTCCCTGGTAATGCCAAGTATCTTCATGGTCCGCTGCATTTCCAGGGGTGCCATGGAACGGATGGCGGCCCGGTTCAGCACGTTGGCCTTTTCAATCCCGAGCGAGGTTATGGCGTTGTAAAGCCACATTCCGTCATGGGTGAGCCATCCTTTTGCCAGGTAGTCCCTGATCTTTTCCGGCGATATCTGCTGCAGTGTTTTCATGGTCCTTTCCCTCTGTAATCTTAGATCTTGCCGCGCTCTTTGGCGATTTCCATGTAGGTGTACATGAAGTTGTCCGGCGGCGTGTACCGGGAATCTTCCTTTTTCATCTCAAGCTTGACCGCTTCAGCCGGACAGCCGGTCACACAGCTGCCGCAGCCTATGCAGCGGTTGCAGTCGATCTCCGCAATGCCATCGGTCATGGAAATCGCCTCCATCTGGCACCGGTCAACGCACGCCGCGCAGGACGTGCAGGATGGTCCGTCGATAATGGCCCGATAATTGCTTCTGGCAGCTTCGGCCGGTTTCGGCTGCATCTTCAGGGACCGGAGCATGCCGCAGCAGTCGCCGCAGCACATGCAGAAGCCGCCCCCTTTCTGTGTATTGGCCATCTGGATCACCAGGGGCGCCGCATCGAGGTTCTTTTTCACGATCGCCTTGGCCTCCTCGGCGCTCACGTAGCGTCCCATGCCGTTTTCAACGTAGTAATCGGCCTGGGAACCGAAAAGGAAACAGGCCTCGACCGGCATGTCGCAGCCTTTCCCGATCATCTTCATCCCCTTGCGGCATATGCAGTCCGCCACCATGATCGATTTCTGTTCATCGATCGCCTTCATCACGTCATCGAAAGGCGCGATGGGCCACTGCGCGGCCATCTCGCGGTTAATCGGCACCGTGCGCATGAGGGGCGTTTTCGTCGCTTTCAGGGTCTGGATGAAACCGGACTGATAATATTCTTCCACCTCGCGCACCAAGGCGGTGTCCATTCGTTTGAGCTGGTATTCCATGATGCCAATAATGAAGGGGAGCGCCCCGTATTTCAGCAAGCCGGGACGGCGCAGGCGGAACAGGAGGCCCCGCTTCGCCATGTCTTCGAGCTTTGCCGCCACCGCGCCCTCGTCACGGCCCAGCCGTTTCGCAACATCGGCCGGCGTCTCAAGCATCGGCGACATCTGGAGGAAGAGCCCGGCGTCCTCCCCGGTGAAGAGCCGCCTGAGAACTTTTATCTCGACGCGGCCTGCCGTCGCGGGAAAGCCTGTCGACAGATTGTCAAGACGCTCACGCAATTGTTCATATACATCACTCATATTCTGCCTCCCTTATCTTTCTTTTTTATTATCATCAGCTGTCGCCGCCAGGGCCCTCCATACGGCATCGCTGATGGCGTCCACAGCTTGATTGATCGGCGTAACATTCTCTCCGGAAAGGAACATCCGGGAGTATTCCTGGCAGGGACCCATCATGATGCTCGGGTACAAGTCGGGCGGAAGGCGCCGTATGGCGCCCGATTCTATATGTTTCCTGAACCAGGAGGAAACCCCTTTGAAGAAATCAGAGTTCAACCTGCTGAACTCATCGTCTGTGTCGCCCATGAAATCGGCATGGCGCTGCTGGAAGAGGTAACGGGCCCAATCAGGGTTCTTCTCCACCCAGTGTAAATGATAATGGATAATGGCTATAATCCCGTCCCGCGGCAATGTCTTGCTTTCAAGGGCGTCGATATAGCCATGCTGATAGTCGCGGATCCCCTCGAGATATACAGCCGCCGCCAGCTGTTCCTTCGATTTGAAGTGGTGATACAGGCTGCCGACGCTCATGCCTGAGCGTGCGCACACGTCACTGATACTCGTGCTGGTGAAGCCTTTCTCCGAGAAGCAGTCGAGGGCCGCATGGATCACTTTCAGCTTGCGTCCCGGCGACGAGGAATGTTTTGACTTGGTTTTTTTCATGAATAATAACGGTCTTGGTAAATTAGATTTGTATTTTAGAATAATATTCTAATATGTCAAGATTAATTTAATGCGGGGTCAGAGCAAAATAAAATTATTCTTAGTGGTGTCAGAGCAAAGCTGGCTGGAATAGCATTAAAATAAACATAAAATAATAAATGTATACATCATTATGGTTTTTATAAAACAGATAGTTATCGGTAATTAGAATTTTCGATGAATATTGAGGGAGATTTGCAATTTGATACCGATAACTATCGGCAATAAAATAGCCCATGCCGGCATGAACCGGCATGGGATGGGAAATGCTAGAAGGTAACTTCCGCTTTAACGTATACTCTTTTGGTGTCCTTGGGGTCTTTGGAACCAGCGAAGTAGTAATTGCCTCCGGCGTTGTACCAGTCGGTACCTGCTGAAGTCCTTTCCAGGTACCTGAGTTCGCGGGCTTTTTTGATATTATACTTTTGGATCTCACCGCCGAGGAGAATACGCACGTTCCTGTTAAACTGCCACCCGAGGCCCAGGGCGTAGAGGAGGGAAACCCGCTCCTTTCTGTATTCAGTGTCATAGTAGAACTTTTGATCTGTAGCCCTCTGGAGGCCATACACGAAGCGGCCGGTAACAAGAAGCGGAGCCTTGGGTACAACCGGGCCCAGATTGAAATTAAAAAATGTGTCGATTATCATGACGCCGCGGCGCTGTTTTGGATAGCAGTAGAGCTCCGCGCCATCCCATAAATAGGCTGAATTAAACTTTGACGCCATTCCCACGGTGGAGAAATAAGGGAAGACGTGGGTCATGCCGACCTTGATCAGGTCGGTCGAATAGACCACGCCGTAGCCGTAGTATTCACGTTTCGCCTTCTGTCCCGTGTAATCGTATTTGTCAGTGATCTCGTTCCTGCCGAAGCCGAGGATGTATAGTTCTTTAACCGGGTTTACCTGGGCGAGGTAGGTGAAAGCTTTATATGAGTTTGACTCGTCTTTTTTATATCCTCCGCCGTTAGTAAAAGAGCCGGTCAGGGTCAGATACTTCATCACACCGAAGGATACCTTGACGCCCAGGTCAGCGGAGTTGTCTATCGACTGGCCGATTATGTTCTTCGACTGGTCGATATAGTTCTGGCTGATCCAGCGGTAATCGCTTGTCTTGTCTATTGTGCCCACTACCGGTGTTTCAATAAGACCGCCGGTAGCCGATATCCACACGGGGCCAAAGTCCTTTTTTGCATCGAGGTAGGCGTACTTCAGGTAGATATGAAAGGCGGCGTTGCTGTCGGCCGCAGGCGTTACCTGGCCGTCCACGTCCGAAGTGAGCCGCGCGCTCAGTATGTCATTTATCTTGTACCTTACATCGAGGTAGGCGCGGGTAATTCTGAAGGCGTTGTTGTTTTTTTCCCTGTATGAGCTTGGATCCTTTTTGGATGTGCCGACCTTGTCGAATGTCGACGGGTCCTTGTGCCCCCACTGGCCGATCCAGTCCATGTAGATCTTCACGCCGATATCGAGGCGGCGGTAGATGTCCTTGATCGCCTCGAGGGCCGCATCATCTTTTTGTTCATCGCTTTTCTTTTCTTTTTCCTTTGCATCAGCACCCTTGGCGTCTTTTGCTGCTGCTTCTTTCTTTTCAACCTGCTTTTTTTCCACTGCCTTGGGTTCCTGGGCCGATATAATACCTGCTCCCAGGGTTACCATGACTGCTATTGCTAATGCAATACCTGTTCTTTTCATATAAACCTCCACAGATTCATGTTGATAGGGCTCTATATGAATTGTCTTCGCGTGTATTGTTGTATTTATTACGCGCTCAGTGCTTCATGGAGCCCTTGAATGATTTCTTAATAATTCCCTTTTAAATACATGTTAAATACATTTGGTCATTGTTTAATTATTCAGGAATTATCAGTTTTCAGTTAACAAATTCTCATATTATTATGAAGAAAATATAAATGAAATATGAATAAATAATTAATACCTGGGATCTATATAGATGCCAATGCCCAGATTAAGCAAAAATATGATTCTTTCGCCACCAAACCGTTACGCTCCCGCGGTGCCCATTGTCCATAATCACCGGCCGGTCGATTCCTGGAAGCGTTTCCCGATTGATTCATAATTATTATATATAACCTTCATATTCTTTTAACCCCACTATGCGCATATTCATCATCGGAGGATGTGATGAGAACTACTGGTTTTATAAAAAAAATATTCTTCTTTATAATAATTTGCTCGGGATCGCTGGCGTTGCTCATCTCGTGCTCTAAAAAGAGCGACCGCATAATAATCAGGGGATCTTCAACGGTGCTTCCAATCGCGATAAAAGCATCAGAGATGTATGCCAATAAATACGGCACATCCTTTTCGGTAACCGGTACTGGTTCCGGCGACGGTATTGCTGCGCTCATGAGCGGTCTGTGCGACATCGCGATGTCGTCGAGATCGATCCAGCGGGAGGAGATTGAAGTCGCGAGAAAAAAAAACATCGATCTCGATGAGGAAATTATCGGCTATGACATGATCGTGCTCATTGTGCATCCGGGAAACCCAGTGAAAAATCTTAGCATTGAACAGATTCGCGCTATTTTCAGCGGACATATCACCAACTGGGAAGAGGTGGGCGGAAAGCCGATGAACATCGTCGTGGCGTCACGCGATTCTTCATCGGGAACACAGAGCGTTTTTTCCAGGAGGATTATCCGTCCAGAAGGGATCGCCCGGAATGCGATAATGCTGCCCACGAGCGGCGCCATGGTCTATGCGGTGGCGGGCAATCCCAAAGCGATCGGTTATGTGGGGTTCGGTTATATTAATAACACTATTAAGACCGTTACTGTGAATGGCATTATGGCAACACCTGAGAACGGGACAAATGGTCTGTATCCGATATCCAGAAAACTCTATATATATGTCAATAAGCGAAAAGCTTCTCAGAAGGTTTTGACATTCATGGATTTCCTGATGTCAGAGGATGGCCAGAAGGCGGTGCGTGACGCGGGCTTTCTTCCCCTTTGAAGCGGTCGGGATGCCATGGAGGATTATTTACATTTTATTTATATAATTCTGATAATTTAATAATCAGTTGCTCATAATTTATTCATTAAATACCGCATAGAGGTATGCATTCATTCTGGAGTCAGCAATTAACTTCAACCGCTAATGATGGCCGACGCTGTCAGGTGATGCGGGCGGGCATAGATTTGATGGATTCATTGATTGCGGCATATAAATAATTTTCATGCAAATGTGGAAATGGTAGTAACAATTCTGATGGAGGATATAGAGAATGAAACTTTTTTTGAATATTATAACCGTAACGGGTGAGATTCTCAAGGGACGGTTCATAAAGATAACGATGCTTCGTGCGCTTATGGCCGTCATAGCCATAACGCTGGTCTTTTTGGTCGCGCGCACCGGCGTGATGCCGGTATTCGCCCAGGACGCGGGCAAGGCGCCTGTGGCAATTAAGGCCGATACGGCAGGGATGGAGAAAAAAACTGATGCTGCCGGGAAAGAAGAAGATAAAAAAGCTGAATCGGGGAATGAAGCGAACGCGACCGGCAATGACAGCGCGAACGCTTCGGATGATAAAACCGTAAAGAATGATGATGCCCAGAATGCCCACCTGGCGGAGGCCGGAAAATTCAGGATCGGCAAAGACTGGACTGTCTGGCTCCTTATCGGCCTTTTCATCTTTGCTATGGCCGTCACGGTTGAACGTTCTATTTACATATACCGCAACAGGGGCGACAACGCAGACCTGGTGGATCAGGTCCTGGCGGGACTCGGAAGTAACAGCGAGGACCCCGCTGCATTGATAGAGAAGGCATCGGAAGAAAAATACGGCATGGAAGGCAGAATCGTCTCAAAAACCTTGAGAGGATGGAAGTTCGGTGTTGAAGCCATGGGCGAGTTCGCCGCTGCCGCGATCGAGGCAGAGACCCGTTCTCTCGACAAGAGACTGGTGGTGCTTTCCACCCTGGGAAACAACACCCCGTTTATCGGCCTGCTCGGGACAGTCCTGGGAATCATGAAAGCCTTCCGCGACCTGGCCCTGATGGGAGATGCCGGCCCGGCGGTGGTCATGAAGGGTATATCTGAAGCCCTCATCGCAACCGCCTTCGGTCTCGGTGTGGCCATACCCTGTGTTATCGCCTTCAATGTACTTTCAAAACAGGTTAAATCGAAGCTCTCCAATTCGGAAGAAATCGTGAAAATTATTCAGGGTGTCCGGACTGCTTTCGAGCGCCATGGATCGGAGGGTGTTGTTTCATATACCAGCGGATCTCTTGGTAAGGATAAGCAAACAGTTTCTGGCGGCATGACCGCCATCCGCGAACCCGTAACAGCCGAGTAGCATCGGGACGGATTTCGGTGCAGAGATATTTTACAATACATCAACATAAGAGGTTCTCATGGCAGGATCAACGCAGCACAATGAATCTGAAATAAGCGGCATCAATGTCACCCCTCTCGTTGACATTATGCTGGTGCTGGTTATAATTCTCATGGTGACGGCGGAATTCACTAAGTACCGGACCATACCCATTGCCCTTCCTAAGGTCAATGCAGCTTCGATTAAGCGGGAGCCCCACAAGGTGGCGCTTACCGTGAAAAACAACGGTGATGTTTACTGGAACGATCGGAAGATTGAGAATATTAAAACCCTTCCTGTCCAGCTGAAAACGGCATCCAAGGTGTACCCCGATATCGCGGTCATTCTCAGGGCGGAAGGCGATATCAAGTACCAGGTTCTTCTTGACCTGCTCGACGAAGTAAAGCTGGCCGGCATTGCCAAGGTCGGTCTTGCTGTTGATTCCACAAAAAAGAACGGCGTTCCGAATAGAACGTAAAACGGCGCGGGGATACCAATCATGAACGAGCTACAACATGCCACGGCCGGGGTCCTGGATATATATGATCTCCCGATCAGCAATACCTTTAGGACCGAACGGATGGAAAAGTGGTACATAAAGAATTTTCACGCCATTCTGTTCGTTTTTTTTACCCTGTTTTCGTGGGCCGTTTTCAGCATCAGCTGGGACTTCCTCGGTTTGATGAAGGAAAAGGAATTGGATAACATGACGGTCACGGTGGTCGATTTCGATTTCGGCGAAATGCCGGTATATAACATGAAGGCCGGTACCAGGTATGTGGAAATAGACGAGGTCTTCGGCAACCAGTTCATTAAGGATAAAAAGAATGAATTCGATCCGGACAGCGACATCATAGACCCCAGGGTCGGTACGGCGGTAAACCCGATGGTGAGTAACGCCACCATACCGATCGACCTCAGCCCGGAGGTCCAGCCGGAATACACTTCCCAGGCGAGGTCTGCAGGAATTCAGGGCACGGTGATTCTCGAGCTGATCATCAGCGACGAGGGGGACGTTCTGAGGGCCAAGCCCGTGGGGAAACAACTAGGCCATGGCCTTGAACAATCGGCGTCCCGCTGCTTCAGAAGGAAAAAATTCAAACCGAGCGTCAATAGCAGCGGCAAATCTATAACAGTCAAGATATATCAACCGGTCAGGTTCGCGCTCATTTGAACGCGCCATTGCGGTTCAGCATAGAGGAGATATCAGATGATGAAGATTAAAACATACAGTATCGCATGGTGCATTATGATCCTGGTGATGGCGGTGCCGGCAGGCATGCTTCGGGCTGAAGCGCCGGGTTCTGTAGGCGGGAAGGTCATCGACGCGGTTTCCGGGGAGCCCCTGCTGGGCGTCACGGTCATCGCCGAGGGTCAGCAGGCGTACGGTGTTACAGACATCAACGGGTCGTACCTGGTCAATAACATTAAACCAGGGGCCGTGAAAATCGTATTCCAGATGATGGGATACCAGACATCGGCTTCAATGATTGCACTGGCGCCAGGCCAGAAGGCGCGGATTAATATCAGCATGGGCTACAAGACCGCCGACGAAATGGTGGTAATTGCGAAGAAAATATCCAATACCGAGGCCTCGCTCCTTTCGGCAAGAAAGAAGGCGGCCGTCGCCCAGGACGCCATAAGCTCCGAGCAGATCGCGAAAACGCCGGACAGCAACGCCGCGGATGCGGCCAGGCGCATAGTTGGCATAACCATGGACAAGAACAACAGGATAGTCATTCGAGGCATGGCGGAACGCTATTCCTCCACCATGCTGTCCGATACTGTGCTGCCTTCGACAGATCCTGATTCGCGGGTAACTCCCATTGATATTTTTCCCGTTGCGCTGCTGGACAATCTTGTCGTGATAAAAGCGTACACGCCCGATCTTCCCGGCGATTTCTGCGGGGGCGTCGTAAAGATCAATCCCAAGGATTATCCCGATCAACTGCTGGCCCGGGTGTCGGTGGGGGCCACGTTCGATTTGAACACCGTGGGGAAAGGCTTCTGGACCTACAAGGGAGGCTCCTGGGACTGGTTCGGTGTCGACGACGGCACGAGGAAAATGCCCGGCGAATTGAACAGGTGGGGCATCGACAAGTTAGGTCTGAACAACTCAGCGGTACCGGCGATCATACGATATAAAGTGGGAACATCGGTCCAGAACGTATATACCCCCTATCAGATAAAGGGTTTCCCCTCTGGTAAATTTGATGTCACCATCGGCGATAGTTATAAAATCAGGGAGAAATACACCATCGGTTTTATTTTTTCCGGTGTTTTCAGCGAAACATGTAAAACTGTTAAATCCAATTATTATAAACCCTATGGCAATTTAATGCCGGAAAAAATTTACAACATAGAAAATTCCCAGTACAACACGAATAAAGGTGTCCTGTTCTCGCTTGGCTTTTCAAGCGTGGAGCATAAAATCCGCGGAACCGTTTTTTATAACCACAAGTCGAAGGACTCGACGGACGTGGCGGTCGGCTACAATACCGACCGACAGAACTCGACAAGCGGCCTTGATATAGCCAAGAACTACGAATTAAAATTCGTGTCTTCGGGGCTTCTGTTCACGCAGATGACCGGTGAGCACACCTTTCCCGCTATTAACACGACCATTGAGTGGAGCGGGTCGTATTCGCTCGCCGAGCAGGAGGAGCCTGACGTGCGGCAGATACAGCTCACCGACGCGGCTGACGCGGGAACTCCCGGCATTTTCGAGCTCTATCGGTCCAACGATATAAGAAGGTACTGGATTGATCACTCAGACTGGGTCGGCGAAGGCTCGGCGGCGATCAGTTACAGGTTCAAGCAGTGGACAGGCATCTACAGCAAGATTAAGGTCGGCGGCGGTCTTCATGTGCGGGAACGGGAATCCTCAAAAAGGACCTTCCAGTGGCAGAACAATGGCTCCGTGGGCTGGGAAAACCCCCGGGAAAAGATCGAATGGTATTTCGGGTGGCCCTTCATAGTCGGCACTACCGCGCCCGGGGACGCCTATCATTATTATCTCCAGGAGATCACCACGAGCGGCGACAAGTACAGCGGCAGTCTCAATGTTTTAAATGGATATGGCCAGCTGGATATCCCCATTATAAAACAGCTGCGTCTTGTCGGGGGTTACCGATATGAACGTTCCCTCATGAATTTAAAGACCTTCGACACAACATATCTTACCAACAGGGACCTATACGCCTCTCCGTTAAAAAAGGACAACCACCTGGCCGGCGTAAGCCTGACCGCATCGCCGATAGATGATATCAACATACGCATGGCTTTTTCAAAAACGCTGGGAAGGCCTGATTTCCGGGAACTGTCTCCGACTGTGTATTCACTCCTTTCAAAGGAAGTGTACATTAAGGGAAACAAGTATCTCAAGCAGACGGACATATATAATTACGATTTCAGGGTTGAATGGTTTCCATCGGCTCTGGAAATTATTGCCGCATCGGTTTTCTACAAGTATCTGGAAAGCCCGATTGAAATGCTCGAGACAGCCGGTACCACCAGCACCACCTTTTACACGTATCGCAACGCACGATATGCCAAAAATATCGGCGTTGAGCTGGAAATTAGGAAAGATCTTGCTTTCGGGGGTTCCGATGACGTAAAAAAGATACTGAAACAGTTCCTGGTGTCGGCCAACGCAGCGTATATATGGTCGGTGATAAAACTGCAATACACCAATAATATAGAATGGGGAGACATCGACCCGCTGAAACTGGGCTCCCTGGCAAGCGATCTGACCAACCTGACGGTGTATACCAGCAGTAACAGGCCACTCCAGGGACAGTCGCCCTGGATGGTCAATTGTGGTTTTGAATACGACAATAATGACGTCGGCTTCAACGCATCCTTGATCTACAATATCAGCGGCCGGAGAATTCTTCGGGTCGGCACCTTGAAATCGGGTGTATTCTTCGGTGATGTCTACGAGGAACCCTATTCTAAGCTGGACCTGGTAATCAAGCAGAGAATACTCAAGTATGGGGATATCAAAGTAACCTTTTCCAACCTGATCGACCCTGCCGTGAAGGTCACTCAGGAGGTCACCAATCCGGCCCTGCTTATCAACAAGAAGAAAATTACCACCGAGACATATCGGCTGGGGCGTTCTATCGGCATCGCTTACAGTTATAAATTTTAGAAATAAATCACTATATGCTTATAATTCCATTATAATTCACGTGTATGTTTAGTTCGATTAAGAAATCATTTCAACAATAATCAGGAGGAAACTATAATATGAATTTCTTAAGAAAAACATTCAAGCATGCCGTGCCGGCAGTGGCAGCGCTGGCGGTTATGCTTTCCGTTTCGTCATGTGAATTAACGGGGGAAAAAAAAGAAGACAGTTCAGTCATGATGCTCGCGATGTTGTCGTTTATGCCCCGGACTATTCCCGATGGTGGATCGCTGCTCGGCGAATACAACAGCAACATTGTTATTCCGGCCAATGCCACCGTGACACTGGTGGGCGCGGTGAAATTTAATGCCGGTGCTTCTCTGACTATCGGCCCGGGCGCCACGATCAAGGGTGATACCTCAAACGTGTCGCTGCTGGTCATAGACCGGGGCGCGAAGATCTACGCCAACGGAACAGCGGTGGCGCCGATAACTTTTACCAGCGCCAATGCTGCGGGCGCGCGTGGGTCCCAGGATTGGGGTGGCATCGTCATCAACGGCCGCGGCCTCACCAACATCGGCGGCACGCCGGAGGGTGAATGCGGAACTGGGCAATACGGTGGCTCGAATAATGCAGACAATAGCGGGGTCCTCAACTATGTGAGAATCCAGTTCGCCGGTCATATCTATACCGGCACCAAGGAGCTGAACGGTCTCACCCTCTATACCGTGGGAAGCGGCACGGAGATAGACTATGTCCAGGTGCACCGCTGTTCGGATGACGGCTTCGAGATGTTCGGCGGCGCTGTCAACCTTAAACACATTGTCGCCACCGGCAACGAGGACGACCAGATAGACTGCGTCGAGGGATGGAGCGGCAAGGTCCAGTTCGCCATTGCGGACAAGGCCGGCTACGGAGATAAGGTCATGGAGCACGACAATAATGAGACATCGTTTACCGCGACCCCGGTTACTGCGCCGGTGTATTACAACGTAACTCTCGTCGGCATGGCAGCAACAAAAACCTACGCCCACATGAGAAGGGGTGTTCAGCCCACATTCAGGAACGTGTACGCCTATGGCTGTCAGACCGACAGGGCCTTCTATGTCGTCGATAGCCCGACCGTTGTAATTCTTGACAACGCCCTGGTTGAAGCGAGCGGTACACAGGCGTATACCGCTGCCAGCAGCGGGACGGTAACTGCCGGAGCCGATATCACGGCGGATAACGCGCCTGCCACGTCATATCTGGCTGAAAGCGGAATTGACACGGTCGCGCATCTGACAGCCGCTTCCTGGGTCCCCCAGTTGGGGGCAACCAACAGCGTAACAGCCGCCACGCCTCCCAATGATGGTTTTTTTGATACAACGGCGAACTTTATCGGGGCGGTAGAGAATGGCGCTAATAACTGGACATCGGGATGGACCGAGTATCCGGAAAACTGATATTCGCTTAAAAAAAATTGTAGATGTGCAGGGGATAATGACCAGCGTTATTATCCCCTGCACTGTTACTACAAAGCAAAAAAACGATTAGGGATGAATATAATTGAAGATGTTTAGGCAAAATTATTTCGCGATTATTTGCATGGCAATGCTTTTTACCCTGGTTGCCGGGGAAGGGTGTTCGAAAAAAAAAGTCCTGGTCAGCAAGGGAATCAGTTTTTCATCGCAGGAAGACCTGGCGAGATATGTGTCATTGAGCATTAACGAAGGAAACAGCGATGCAATAATTGAGGCATATATACCGAAGAAGGAATATATAGAAAAAATTTATCCGAAGACTCCGGAAGGGAAATCAAGACGCCACCTCTCGGGTGAAGATTTCTGGCGGATTTTTATTGAGCGGCAAAGAATAAGCGATGCCATGTATCAGGCGAGGGAATATAAAGGGAGAATACAATCGATATCGGGCGTCGGCGTGCCGAAAAAAGTGATTCAGGCCGGACCCTACAGGTTCCTGCATCGTATTCCGGTATACATGGAGGTTTCCAGTCAAAATGGCATGGTGGAACATGTAATCGACGACAATATTCTGGGAGTTGTAATACAGGAAGGTAATGGGTACAGGCTTTTTAATGTTTTTAAATGATGCCGGCACGCGGAAAGCGGTGGTTCTTCTAATGGATCGGGATCATTGGCGATATATTTACATTCATGACGGCCACATGCAACCGGAAAAAAAGGATTGTGATATGGTTGTTTGCAGTGGTATGCTTAACTCCACAGATTCATTAAGCATTGTTGGGGAAGGATGTTAGCCGCATCCTCCCCCTTTTTTTTACATTGAATACTAGTGATATCCGATAGGAACCTGGTCTATTTCACCGTGTAACCCGGATAATTGTTGTTCATGTGTGCCGGGTTAAAAAAAGGGAGATGCGTAAAGCATCTCCTTCCGGGTTTTTACCTGTATGATATCTTAGAGCGGAATGTATCCCGCTGATTTGACCAGGTCCTGTCCTTCCTTGCTCAATACGAAATTTATGAACTTGTTGACCTCGTCCGAGAGCTTCTTTTCGTTCACGTACATGTAGAGTTTCCGGGATATTACAAATTTTCCCGATTTGCCATTTTCTATGCTGACTTCAATACCGTTTACCGTAAGACCCTTGACGGAGTCATTGATGTACCCGAACCCGACATATCCAATGGCTTTCGAGTTTCCGGCAACGGTGGTCACGATGGCGCCATTGGAGGCCTGGAGCAGCGCGTCCCCGCGGACGTCGGTTTTTTTCATGACCTTTTCATGCCAGATTTCATATGTGCCTGAGCTGGTATCGCGGGAAATAACGACTATATTTTCATCCTTGCCGCCCAGTTCCTTCCAGTTCTTGATCGATCCGTCGTAGATCGCTTTAAGCTGGTCCATGGTCAGGTTTTTTATCGGGTTTGACGGGTGAATTATCGGTACGATCATGTCGTATGCTAAGAGGATTTCCTTGACCTGGATCCCTTTCTTCTTTGCCGATTCTTTTTCCTCGGCCTTCATCTCCCGGGAAGAGTTGGCTATATCGCAGCCGTCGTCAATGAGGGCCTTGATGCCGTTACCCGAGCCGCTTCCCTCGACAAAAACATTGATGCCTTCAGATTTCTTAAAAAATTCCGCGGCTTTCTGAGTTATGGGCAGAACAGTTGTTGATCCTTTGATAACTACGCGATTTCCCTTATCCTTCTTGCAGGATGACAGTGCAATGGTCATGGTAACTGATAGAACGGCCACAATCATCATCAATACTAATTTTTTCATCTATAAATCCTCCTTATTTATTCATGATTTTACATAAATATTATATTATGTTTATTTAAAGAAATTATAAAGATATTGAGAAGTTAATGTTAATAATCGGGTTAACAATTTTGGGAAGATATGCTTTCGACGTTTGACGTAGGATATGCCAGGAGTAATAAATGAATTCATGTCGGGATGCTTGTGTTTAATTGCTGGTTCTATGGACAAATGACTACAGGGGAGTCTGACAATACATCGAGTTATTAACAAAATCTTCATATTATTATTATAATTACTTAACCTGAATTAATAAATATGTATGTGAGAAATAATAGAATTATTCAATACTCATTAATTATAATTTTTGAAATAATTCTAATACTCATCATTTGGACTTATTGTCATGACAGTGAAAATAACAGCATCAAATCTGACCTTTTATTATGGAAGCGCAGCGGCTATAAAAAACGTAACACTCTCAGTCAAGAGCAACACGGTCCTTGCCCTTATCGGTCCATCGGGATGCGGAAAATCGACATTTTTGCGCTGCATAAACCGCATGAATGACATCATTCCGAACACACGTATCGAAGGAGATCTCTCCATTGAAGGAGACTCGATATATCACCCGAAATACAATGTTACTTCGCTGCGCCGCAGGGTCGGGATGGTGTTCCAGAAGTCGAATCCCTTTCCTAAATCAATTTATGAAAACATAGCCTATGGTTTAAAGATCAACGGTATCAGGAACAAGTACGAGATTGAAAGCATTGTCGAAAAATCGCTGAAAAACACCGCGCTTTGGGATGAGGTAAAAGACCGCCTGAATGAATCGGCCCTGGGGCTTTCCGGCGGCCAGCAGCAGAGGCTTTGCATTGCCCGCACTATCGCGGTCCAGCCGGAAGTGATCCTGATGGATGAGCCGGCATCGGCCCTTGACCCCATATCCACGCAGAAGATAGAGGAGCTGATCCAGGACCTGAAAAGAAACTACACCATCATTATCGTAACCCACAATATGCAGCAGGCGGCACGGGTCAGCGACGAGACTGCTTTTTTCTATCTCGGGGATCTCATTGAAATTAATTCGACGGAGAAGATATTCACCAAGCCGGACATAGAAATGACCGAAAATTATATTACTGGAAAGTTTGGATAAGACCTCACCCCACCTACGGCGCGCCCTCTCCTGCAAGGAGAGGGCTACGAAGCAGGCAATTTTCATAGTTCCCCCCCCCGTCTCCCGGTGGGAGAAGGGGGGCAGGGGGGATGAGGTCATGAAAAGGAAGATGAGGAGGAGAACATGACGACACATCTTGAGCAGGAACTCGAAACAATTAAATCAAAGATATTCGAAATGGCTGATCTGGCCATTGAGTCTATAGCAAAATCGGTTAAGGCCATGAAGGAATCAGATGCCCGGCAGGCTGAACAGGTACTGCGCGACGATACGCTGCTTGACAATCTTGAGGTCGAAATCGACAACGAGTGCATCAAGGTGCTGGTCACGCGGCAACCGGCGGCTGTGCACCTCCGCTTTGTCCTTGCGATGCTTAAAATCAACACGGATCTGGAGCGAATCGGCGACCTCTCGACTAATATAGCCAATGAAGCGATCAACCTTCACGGGAGAGCGACCCTGAAGCCCCTGGTGGATATCCCGCGCATGGCTGAGATCGCCATAACAATGCTCCGTGATGTCTTTACCGCCATCACCGAGCGCAATGCCGAACTGGCGCGGGAGATCATCGCCCGCGACCAGGACATCGACACCCTTAATATGCAGGTATACCGGGAACTCTTCACCTACATGGCCGAGAATGCCCACAATATATCCCAGGCGCTGGGCCTTATTATGGTATCCAAAGCACTGGAGCGGGTCGGCGATCATGTGACCAATATAGCCGAGCGTGCGATTTATTATATTGAAGGGGTTGACATACGGCATACAGAAGAATAAAATAGCGCCGACAAACAAAGAACCGCCATGTTAAAAAAAATATTCGTCATAGACGATGAAGTGGATATTCAGGATATTATCCGGATTAATCTTCGGGATGAGGGCTACACCATTTTCTGTTTCTCGTCGGCGGAAACTGCGCTACGGGCTCTCGAAACAAATATACCCGACCTGATCATACTTGACATCATGATGCCGGGCATTGACGGATATGAATTTTGCCGCAGGATCCGGGCCGATGGGGAATGTGCCGCCATTCCCGTCATATTTCTTTCGGCCAAGTCTGATGAGATCGACAAGGTCCTGGGGCTGGAGCTGGGCGGTGACGACTACATGACCAAGCCCTTTAGCGTGAAGGAGCTCAAGTCAAGGGTCAAGGCGATGTTCAGAAGGATGTCTCACCTCGAATCCGGCGGGCCTTCTTCCCGCCCCCTTATATATGAAGGAATCGAATTAAATCCTGAACATTACAGTCTGGCTGTGGACGGTATCAGTGTTGACCTGACCAAAACCGAATTCGAGATTCTCCGTCTTCTGCTGTCGAACCCGGGTAAAATATTCACCCGTGACAATATTATCGACAGCATCAAGGGGCAGGATGTGTATGTCATTGACCGCACCATCGATGTGCATGTCATGAACCTCAGGAAAAAGCTCGGCCCATACAAGAACGTGATTAAGACCTTTTCCGGCGTCGGGTACGGGTTTAAGAAATAAGAGATAATCATGTTTAAAAAACTTAGCAACCGCATTATCTTTTCGTTTTTAATTCTAATTATCACACTGATTATCACGCTTCTTGTCCTCATCGTAGGTCATATCCGCACGTCTCATCTTGTCATTCTGAAACGTGAGATGGCGGAAAAAATTAATTTTATCGAGCTTGAAATACGCAACAACCCGGGGAAGTATCTCTGGGGTTCCAGAAATGAACAAAAGGCCTATATACAGGGATTAGCCCGAATTATTAATCTGCGGATCACGCTGGTTGATTTTAACGGCATAGTGCTCGCCGATTCCGAACACCCCGATGCGGAAACCATGGATAACCATAAATACCGTCCTGAAATATTTCGATCATTATCAAGGGGAAGCGGGAATAGTATCCGCTACAGCAATACCATTCAAACTGACATGCTCTATCTCGCCAAAAAGTCCGACAATGAAATAATAAGGCTTGCCAAGCCGCTCAGCGAAGTTGATGAAAGTATTGCACGGCTAAAAAGCTATATTCTGATCGTGGGCGGGATAGCTCTCCTTGTTTCATCGCTGGTTGTGGTTGTCATTTCACGAAGAATCACCAGGTCGATCAACGAAACCATGAGCTTCGCCAGGGACTTTTCAAACGGCGATTATTCCCGTAGAATACCGAATTACAGCAATGACGAGATTGGAACACTTCAAAAGGCGCTGAACCGGCTGGCCGACACCATTCTGGAAAAGATCAACAACCTCGTGTTTGAACAGAAAAAGCTCGAGAAGACAATTGAGAGTATTAATGACGGCATCGCCGTCATCGGCAGGGACAAGAAAATCCTCGTGGCGAACAGGGCCTTCAAGTCGCTTCTCGACATCAACACAGACGTGGTGGGTAGACTTTTTTTCGAAGCCATACGGAACCGTTCGATGAATACCCGCATAGAGCAGGCACACGCAACCGGTAATTCTATGACTTTTGAGGAAGCATTCCTGAACGGGAGACACTGCGATGTCTTTATCAATCCCATCCTCGGGGAGTTTTCCCTCGGGGGATTGCTTATCGTTCTGCACGATACCACTGAAAAAAAGAGGGTGGAGCAGATGAAAACGGATCTAGTGGGCAACATGTCCCATGAGCTCAAAACGCCGATCGCGATCCTTAAGGGTTATCTGGAGACCATTGAACCTCACCTGAACGACCCGGTCATGGCCAGAGACCTTCTTCATAAGGCGCTTGCAAATATTGAACGTCAAAATTCACTTATTAATGACATACTCAAGCTCAATCGCCTCGAAACCTCCAAGGAATTCACCACTGAATATGTCGATGTACGGGACATTATCCGGTCCAACATCGAGATCCTCGTCCCCAAGGCCAATGAAAAAAATGTGTCGATCAACTTCAATACCGATGGTCAGAATTCGAGGGTGCCCGGGAATCGGTTTTTGGCTGAAGAAATCTTCTTTAATATTATTGATAACGCCATCAATTACAACCGCGAAGGGGGAACCATAACCATCGACATGGAAAAGTCAAATGGCAGGCTGGCCATCGTCATTGTTGATACGGGCATCGGCATACCAGCCGATTCGATTGACCACATTTTCGAACGTTTTTATCGGGTCGATAAAAGCAGGTCCCGGTCAACCGGCGGTACCGGGCTGGGTCTTTCCATTGTTAAACACGCGGCGGATATAATAGGATGGAATATCAGTGTGTCGTCTGATGCATCGGGGACGAAGTTTGTTGTAGAAACATGACCACCTTCGCTGCCCCGGCCCGCGGCATAATCCTTTGTATAAAAATCTGATCAGTTTAATCAATCGCGAAGGCCCGGTGCTCGTGAAGGGGTGCTGGAAGAGGATACCGCTATTTGACTGCGGGCATGATAGCGGTGTCTTTAAACTATGGGATCGCTGAAATGATGACGCACGTCTTTTCCCTGGGCCACGAAAATGACAACTTCGGCGATATTGGTTGCGTGGTCGGCAATCTTTTCGAAGTGGTTTGCTATCAGTATCAGTTGTACGGCGATCCCGACCTTTAAAGGATTCCGGGTCATGAGGTCTATCAATTCCTGTATGATTTTATATCGCAGTTTGTCAACCTGGTCGTCGCGAAGGAGAATGAGCCGTGCCTTATCCACATCGAGATTGACGAAGGCGTGAAGGCTGTCCTTGAACATGCTGCTGACTATGTCGACCATTTTTGGAATGTCGATGTAGGGTTTTAGCTGTTCTTGTTCAAGGACGGTGGAAATACCTTTGCATATGTTGACCGCGTGATCGCCGACCCTTTCAAGCTCTGCGTTAATTTTTATAATCCCGAGAAGAAAACGGAGGTCACTGGCCGTCGGCTGATGCAAAGCTAATAATTTCAGGCAGAACTCATCTATGTCTACCTGATACCGGTTTACACGGGCCTCATTTTCATGTACTTTTTCCAGCAGCTTTACGTCATGTTCCACAAGCGCCTGTACCGTTATGGTAACCATTTCCTCGGCCACTGAGCCCATGTTCAACAACAGGTCCTTGACTGAGTTCAATTCTTCAAAAAAATGTCGATCCATATATTTCCTCCCTACACCAATCCGCTGTTTTTATCCATACCGGCCTGTTATGTAATCCTGCGTCCTCTTGTCTCGCGGGTTGGTGAAAACATCGGATGTTCTGCCGAATTCAACCATTTCCCCCAGCAGCATATAGCCGCACATGTCCGACACCCTCGACGCCTGCTGCATATTGTGTGTTACAATCACAATATGATAATTCTTTTTTAAATCGAGCATGAGCTCTTCAATCTTCATCGTCGCAATCGGATCCAGCGCTGAACAGGGCTCATCCATGAGAATCACTTCGGGTTCAACCGCAAGCAGTCTGGCTATGCACAGGCGTTGCTGCTGATACAATGGAAGCGTTAGCGCCGACTCCTTTAATTTATCTTTAAGTTCGTCCCATAACCATGCATCTTTTAAACTTTTTTCTACTATTTCAGCAGTCTTTTTTTTATCTGAAAATTTTTCGACCTTCAATCCGAAGGAGACATTTTCATAAACTGACAGGGGAAAAGGATTGGGCCGTTGAAAAACCATTCCAACTCTTTTGCGAAGTTCGTATATCTCTAACTGGGAGCCGTAAATATCTACGCCATCCAGAAGGATCTCACCGTGTATTTTTACTCCCTCAATCAGATCGTTCATCCGGTTGATGGTCCTTAATAAGGTCGATTTCCCGCACCCGGAAGGTCCGATAAGACCCACTATATTGTTCCCATCCACCGTCATGTCCACGGACTTGAGAGCCTGGAACTGGCCGTAATACAGGTCGAGCTTCGTTATAGCTATTTTTTTTGTCATGGCAGCTGCCCGGTATAATGTACTAATATTTTTATGGAGCATCCAGAAATAATAACGTGTTACCCGAAGCGTCCAGTGATATAATCGTCAGTTCTTTTGTCTTTCGGTACGGTAAATACCTGGTCGGTGAGGCCGATTTCGATCATTTCGTTCATCAGGAAAAACGCCGTATTGTCCGCCACACGCGCTGCCTGCTTTGTGTTATTGGTCACTAGAATTATAGTATAATTTTTTTTCAAAATGCTGAGTGCGTCCTCAATCGCGGCGGTTGATATCGGATCAAGCCCTGAACAGGGTTCGTCAAGCAGAATGACCTCGGGTTCCATGGCGAGGACCCTGGCAAGGCACAGACGTTGCTGCTGTCCACCGGAAAGTCTCATGCCGGAGGTCTTGAGCCTGTCCTTGACCTCGTCCCAGAGAAATGCCGCCTTCAGACTGGTTTCAACCAGTTCATCGAGTTTTTTCCTGTCTTTAATGCCGAAGAGAACCGGGCTGAATACTATGTTGTCATAGATGCTTGCCGGAAGCGGTACGGGAAGCGCGAAAACCATCCCGACTTTTTTCCTTAGTTTCGTGGGATCCGTCTCGGGATGGTAGATGTCCTCTCCATCCATAAGGATTTTCCCTTCGATCCGGATTTCGGGCACAAGGTCGTTCATCCTGTTAAGTGACCTGAGAAAAACGGTTTTACCGGAGCCGGAAGGACCAATAATACCCAGGATTTTATTTGAAGGGATATTGACATCAATGCTCCTTAATACCTGAGTCTTGCCCCAGAATACGTTCAGGTTATTGATAATGAATTTATTTTCATGCTCCATGGTTTCTCTATATTACCTCTACCAGCACCAGGTTTGTACAGTCTTTTTCAATGTTGTTTACGTAAAGGTCGCACATATTGCAAATTGGAAATTATGTATCACGGGTCTATTTGGTTCTTCTCGTGATAAACCTGTTCATCAGCCAATAGGATGCAAGGTTAATCAGCAGAATTGATATAATGAGCACGGCAGCCGTACCATAAGCGTTTTGACTGGAAATCCCTTCACGGGCAAGAATATAAAAATGGACCGACATGGTCCGAATCGAATCAAGCAGCGAACTTGGGATCCTCAGGGAAGAACCGGCGGTAAAAATAACAGCCGCCGTTTCACCGATTGAACGGCCGATGCTCAGCATGATTCCGGTAACGATGCCCGGCAGGGCGTTGGGAAGGACTACTTTCCTTACTGTCTGCCAGAGCGTGGCCCCGAGTGAAAAGCTCACTTCCCGGTACGAGTAGGGGACCGATTTGATGGCCTCTTCACTGGTGCGAATGATAGTCGGGAGTATCATGAACGCCAGGGTCAGAGACCCAGAAAGTATTGACCATCCCATTTCAAGGGTAGTAACAAAAAAGATGAACCCGAAAAGACCGAAGATGATGGATGGGATTCCCGCCAGGCAATCTGCGCCGAACCGTATGATCTGCGTTATCCTGTTTTCCCTGGTGTATTCCGTCAGATAAACAGCTGTCCCGACGCCAAGGGGAGTCGCTATGATGATGGCCAGGAGCGGTAAAAGAACAGTACCTATCAGTGTGGGAAATATCCCTCCGGCTTTCCCCATATCCTGGGGATTGGAGAAAAGGAAATCAAGAGTAACATAGGGCAGTCCTTTTCCGAAAACAAAAACGATTATAAAGACAAGAATCGCCAGCGTGAAGACAGTCAGGAGAACGAGAAGGCTTATTGCAATGATTTGAGTGTATCGAGGGTGTACTGTCATTTATGTTTACCCATCTTCCTGATGGCCATTGTCGCTGTATAATTCAAGATCATTATTATAACGAGAAGCACGACTCCGGTGGCGAAGAGCGCCTGGCGGTGCATGCCCGTGGCATAGCCCATTTCAAGGGCTATATTGGCGGTCAGGGTGCGTACCGAATCCAATGGTGAATCGGGTATCTTGACTGCGTTCCCAACCACCATGATGACGGCCATGGTTTCTCCGATGGCCCGGCCGAGACCCAGGATGATGCCTGCGATGATGCCGGATTTCGCAGCCGGCAGCACCACCATGTGTATTGTCTGCCAGTGGGTCGCTCCGAGGGCAAATGCCCCTTCCCGATATGAGTTCGGCACGGCCTTGATGGCGTCAATGGAAATACTCATGATGGTGGGCAGGATCATGATGCCCAGGATAATTGATGCCGCGAGGATGGAAAGACCCGGACCGCCGAAATAATCCCTGATTAATGGCGCGAGGACCATGACGCCGATAAAACCGTACACTACCGACGGTATTCCCGCAAGCAGTTCAATCGTCGGTTTTATGATCCTCATTGCCCAGCGTGGTACGAATTCCGATAAAAAAATAGCGCCTGCCAACCCGAGGGGAAGGCCAACAATCATGGCGCCGAGGGTAACCCACAGGGATCCTACAATCATCGGAAAAATACCATAATTGTTGGTTAAGGGATGCCAGTTGGAAGAAAGTAGAAAATCACTGATGCCGACTTTAAAAATAAAGGGCAGCCCTTCCTTTAAGATGAACAGGACTATCAGGAAAAGCATGGTTATAGCGGACAGAGCTATAACCATCAGGAGTCTGTAGATACCCTTTTCTTCAAGAATCTTCATTTGCTATTATCAGTCAAATTTTTTTTAAAAAGGTTGAATGCAAAAAATTATTTTGCAGGTATCAACCCGTTCGACTTTATGGTTTCCTGTCCCTGGCTGGATAGGATATAATCAATAAAACCTTTGATTTTATCCATGGGAGCGCCCTTGGTTAAGAGAAATATGGGCCTGACCAGAATATACTTTCCTTTGATGAGTTCCTCTGTTGTACAGGTAATTCCATTTATGGAGACCGGTTTAATTTTTTCGTTTATAAGTCCATGAGACAGGTAGCCTATGGCGTTCATATCATTAATAACCGTTTCGCGAACAGTGCCGTTTGAATCCTGTATGATAGCCTCTTTTGTCAATGATATGTTTTTCACAATTGTTTCAAAAGATGAACGTGTTCCTGAGCCAGCTTCGCGTGATATAACGGTAATGAGATGATCATGACCGCCGATTTCCTTCCAATTCTTTATTTTTCCGTTATAGATGTCCTGAATTTGCTGCAGGGTAAGATTATTAACTTTGTTTTTCAGGTTGACAATGAGGGCTATACCATCCCGTGCCACGACGACCGAGGTTAAGCTCTTAGCTTCAGGCGGGAGTATGACCAGGTCTGCCATGCCGATTTGCGCGGCCCCAGAAAGCGCTGATTGTATCCCTACAGCTGAACCGCCGCCCTGGATAGTGATATTCGTGTCTTTATTGGTTTGCATATATTGATCGGCAAGCTTTTCAGCGAAAGGCTGAAATGCGGTAGAACCTGCAACGGTTATGGCATATTTCCCTTTACCGCAGCCCATGAATGATGCAAAAAAACCGATGAGACAAATGATGAATAATGCGAGTGTTTTAGTTTTCATGCATTAATCCAGTAATAAAGAAGGTGCAAATTGTCAAATAAAAATTTTGTGTGAATAATGTTAAAAGATTATAAAGTGTTCAGTAATTCCTTAATGATTGATTTTTTTATCATTATTGGTGATAATTTATATATATGAAGATGTTTTATTAGTATAATGAAAATTTTATTTTAGACTTGTTGTGTAACTAACTATTCACTATTTGCTGCTCCTGCCACAGAAGGTGACAGGGTAAATAGAAAAAATCAGGATCAGTTATGCAACTAGTCTTTCGGCCAGACCGCATACATGCTAATATAATTGACATCAGGGAATTACTTATGATAATACTATTAAGTTTTTTCATATATCATCGCGAGGGTTGTGTGGCGATTATTATGACCCCTCAGGGGGGCAGGGGGGTCAAGTTTAGATGAAAAAAAACAAAAGCATTCACATAATCGGTGCCGGCCTCTCTGGCATGGTGGCGGGGATTTCTTTGGCGCGGGAAGGATACCGGGTGACGGTTTCCGACGCGCAGAAGAAGATCGGCGGTTCGCCGCTGCTTCATCCGTCAGTGCATACCACGCCAGCCCAGCTACCGGAGCTGTGCAAATATACCGGGATCGATTTCACCGCCGCCTTTGTGCCATGCGATCCCTATCCGGTCTTCTACAATAAAACCAGGCGTCTTGAGTTCCCGACCTATGTGAAATACAACCGGGCTTACTGTATCGAACGGGGCCCGCGCCCAACATCAATCGATAATTTCCTCTATAAAATAGCGGTCAGGGAAGGGGTGAAATTCGAATTCGGCAGGAAGGCTGATTCATCATCGCTCGGCGCCGGTACTATTATTGCCACGGGTCTCGATGCTGCCGGCTACGAGGCCTTCGGTATTCCCTGCCGGTTTGTATATGGGGCGTGGTCTTTCAGGGAGATCGATGATCGCAGCGCCACCGGTAACATCTATATGGGGCCTTTCTCCACCGACTACGGGTACACCGCGCAGTCACTCGGCCTGGACTACAACCTGCTCTTCTCGCGGAAGCCGGTGACGGATAATGACATCGCCGCTTACCGGGCGATGCTGAAAAAAATCGGCATCGCCGATTACCCTGATCCGTGGCGCCGGGTAACCATGGCAGTTCCGGCTGGGGTGCGTCTCTTCGCAGGCGACATGATCCTTGCCGGGACCCTCTCGGGCATGATCGAGCCCTTCTGGGGATACGGCATTGTTGGTGCGATTATTTCCGGCAGGCTCGCGGCTCATGCGGTCACAGACAGGAACGGGGCTGAGTGGGAATTCAAGCGGTTCAACCGGGGTTTCGATAAGAAGTTCGAGCGGCGTGAACGGTTTTCGTCATATTCATCGCCGGTGCGCTCCATCCTGACCGATGCCGGTCTCGCCTGGGCGCGCCTACAGTGCCGCTTTAATAAAGAACTCGCCTCCGGACCGCGGGAGCCTCTCAAGTGGTTCCGGTGAATTATCCTTTCAGACGCTTCCTGAAGCGGTAGCGCAGCACCAGCCCGATCGAATTTAGCATCAGCACGAGAAGGATAAGGATTATGGCGGTGCCGTACTGGAGGTGCCGCGTTTCCTGGATATGCGTTCCCGCCGTGGCCATCACGTAGATGTGGTAGGGAAGGGCCATGACCTCGCTGAACAGGGAGTCAGGCAGGTCCGGCGCGTAGTAAGACGCAGCGGTGAACATGATGGGGGCAGTCTCCCCCGCGGCGCGTCCCAGGGAAAGCATCACGCCGGTGAGGATGCCCGGCAGGGCGCTGGGGAGTACTATCCGAAAAATGGTCTGGAGTCGCGTTGCGCCCAGTGAGAGGGACGCCTCACGGTAGGTCATGGGCACCGTCATCAGCGCCTCCTCGGTGGCGCGGATGATCACTGGCAGGTTAAGCACGCCCAGGGTGAGGGACCCGGCGATGATGGAGGTACCGAAATCGAGGAAGACCACGAAGAGGGCCAGGCCGAAGAGGCCGAACACCACCGAGGGCACCCCTGCCAGGTTGCTCACGCCGAGGCGGATGACCTTAACGAGTGCCGGGCGCTTAGCGTATTCCGTGAGATAGATCGCGGTGATGATGCCGATTGGTATTGATACCAGGGCCGATCCTATCATCAGGTAAAAGGTGCCGAGGATCGCGGGTAAAATGCCGCCCCGGGTCATCTCATTCATCGGCATTTCAGAAATGAACTCCCAGGAAATCGCCGAGTAGCCCTTCATGATGATGAATCCCACTATGAAAACCAGGGCCCCCAGCACCACGTACGACATGACCCGTATGAGGGAAAACATGATTTTTTCGATTGCTTCTGATCTGGCATGCCGTGAAAGCATCTCAGTTCCCCTTGAATTTATACTTGCTTGACAGGTAGTCGGCGATTAAGTTAAAGAAAAATGTTATTATAAAGAGTATGATTCCAATGGCGAAGAGAGCGTGGTAATGGCTCCCGCCGACCGGGGCCTCCGCCATCTCCGCAGCTATGTTCGAGGTGAGGGGCCGGACCGGATCGAAGATGGATCCCGGCATGACGGCCGCACCTCCCGCCACCATGAGGACCACCATTGTCTCGCCGATCACCCGCGATATACCCAGGATGATTGCGGTCCATATACCCGAAAGGGCCGCAGGAATAGTGATGTGAAAAATGGTCTCCCACCGGTTCGCTCCGAGAGCGTATGACGCTTCCTTGAGGGACATTGGCACTGAAGAGATGGCGTCCTCGGATATGCTGGCTATGGTCGGTATCGCCATGAAGGCGAGCATCAGGGCGGCGTTGAAAAGGTTCAGGCCCGTGTCGATATTGAAATAACGCTGGAGAAAGGGCGCCACAACGACCATGCCGAAGAAGCCGATAATGACTGACGGAATTGACGCTATTACCTCGATGGCGGGCTTTACGATTTCCCGCACCCGGGGGGAGGCCAGCTCGGCGAGGTACACGGCTATGGCCAGGGAGAGAGGCACCGCGAAAAAAGAAGCAAGGAGGGTAACGGCGACGGACGCGGCTATGAGGGGCAAAATCCCGAAGCGGGGATTGACGCTTGTTGGGTACCATTGCGTCCCGAATAGAAAATCGTTTATGCCCACGTCTTTTAGTATTGGGAGTCCCTCGCTAAAAAGAAAAACCATTATCAGCATTAGAATGAAAAGGCATGACAATCCAATGATCATAAAGAATTTTTCGAATATCTTCTCGGCTATGAGGCTCATGCCAATACTGGTGTTTCTTTTTGTTTTTTCGGCCATGGCTGTTTCAACAATCCGGTGTTGTATATCTCCTGTATCCATTAACAGGTATAACATGGCCTTACATTATTAAGAAATTATAAAGGTATTATTAATAAAATATGAATCGGGCCCGTTTTTTTACTATTAAAAATCTTTATTCTTTAAAAACCGGCATTTTGTCAATATCCACTCAAGAAGACCGTCTTGTTTTAAGCATAATAATCCCGGGAAACCCTGTTTTCGGGGTTTCCCGGGATCCGGTGGATTGTTGTCATGCCGCGGACACGGGCCTCTCGGTTGTAAGCTTCATTTTCTGCTTCGGGAGGGGTATGTTTCGTAACAGGTGCCTGACAGCAGCAAAGGTCGTGGCGTATCCGACCTGGAGCACCTCGTCGCCGTTTTCAAAGACCATCCGGTTTTTATAGAATTCGTTCAGGTCATGGTTGCGGTGGTAATAGCAGGTTTCGCCGGAATCTTTCTGGAACATGGTGCCTTTCACGCTTCCCCTGAAAACGAAGGTGTCGGGATCAAAGGTCGCGTCGCCGTGAATATATATTTTGTGACGATAGTGCCGGTCGATGGCCTCGGCTATTTTCCGATGTTTTTCGGTAAGCCGTATTGCGGCAAAAGGTGAGGGGTACACCTGCTCGAAATGAAGAGAGACATTGACAAGGCTAGAGAGCACCGCGGCGCAGTTGCTCACCCAGAGTTTCCCGACGACCGGCTTGTGACGCATAAGATACCCGGCCACGGCCTTGTGGGTCAGGATGTGGGTAAGGCCGTTGCTGCGTTCCTGGGGCCTCACGCAGGTGAGCCCCAGGTGCTGCACGTCGCCGACGCCGGGGACATGGAGAATGACGGTTGAACAGAAACCGGCCATGGTCCCGTTGCTCCGCCAGGCGGCCGCTATGACCGTATCGGCAAGTTCCTTCCGGCAGCCGGTCATGGCCTGGTACTCCGGGATTTCTTTGAAACAGGAAGACGCCACGTCGCGCATCGAGATCACGAGATTCAGCAACTCCTCTTCGCCCAGGTTTAATCCCGGACGGTACAGGAATTGATACCGGTACATGTTCTTTTTTTGTTTGTATGGTTGTTTTACGCCCTTCGTTTTATTGTTAATTTTTGGAAACATCAGCATAAATGATCCTTTGTTATTTCTTTTTACCTTTTTCATCGGACATTAACCCTTCCTTGTTTTGATTGTTGCATGTTATGAAGCCTTTTCGCGTTTCCCGCCGTGAACCAGCGACGAATATATCCATTTCCAGGATGATTTCATCAGTTTGACGGGGTCCTCTCCCTTCATGATGGGGCCGAAAGTCACGGTGATATGGATCCGTCGCTTTGAGAAGGTCTGCAAAAAATGGCGCATGAAGGTGTCGTCGCCAACCCATGCGTCATCGGGATCATCATACTCAATTGCCACGGGCATGATGGGAAAACGGTTTTGAGCGGCGACCTGGAATATGCCGGGCTTGAATGTCAACAGGCCGGGCCCTTCATATGAAGTGCCTTCGGGGAAAACCACGATCGAGGTGTCTTGCCAGAGGCGGCGCGCGACCTCTTCCCGCGACCGGCGCCTGCTTCCGGTGTTATCGCGGTCCACGAAAACCACATCGACCAGGCGGCAGCCGTATCCCAGCACCGGCCACCGTGACACCTCCTGCTTGGCGAGAAAGGTCACCGGGGCCAGCTCTCCAATGGCGGTGATGTCCATGTAGGAACGATGATTGCTCACCAGAAGTACCCCTTCTTCGGGGGGGGACCCCTTTACGGCGACCTCCAGGCCCAGGGCGCGGTTGAGGTCCTTCGCCCAACGCTGGATTATATGCCGGTCCCGACCGTCTCTTCCCGAAACAGCGTGCTGGCGGATGAGATTGTGCATTGATACGCACACAACATGACCGAGGGTTATGCGGAAATACAGGAACAGCTTCCAGATTGCGCGCACCGTGCTCCTGTCGCCTGCCGGTTTGTTTTTTTCATATGTATGATCAGATTCCCGAAAGACAGGGCAATCTTTCATGTGGCCTCCTGCATTAACACAGAGCGTAAAATTTTTGGATAACATAGCGGATCGCTGTAAATTATTTATGAAGTAATATTAAAAAATATCTGAATTTGCGTATCGGATTTCAATAGGGCAGTTTCAGATATTGATCTTTTTGCAGGTGTTTCCTGGAAAATAGCATCACCGGTTGTTGTAATACATACTAGAAGAGCTGTATATGGGCAAGATCCAGAAATTCATAATTTCTTCATATTATTATCATACTTTCTAAACTCTGCATGATTACCTAATATCTATAATTAGGAGTAATATATGAAAAGAATTCATAGATTGTCGAGAAGGAGCAAAGCGGTGCGTAACCGAAGGCATGGATTTAACAGGCTGAAACGTGTGAACAGGATTTTCAGCTTTCTGCTGCAAAAGAACAATAACGTATATTGTGCATCTGTCAGCGAGAGGTAACATCGTCCTATGGATAAACTGAGGGTACTATTCGTATGCAGCCATAATTCGGCCCGGAGCCAGATGGCGGAAGCCCTGCTGAAAGCACTCGCCGCGGACCGGTTTGTCGTTGAAAGCGCAGGTCTGGAGCCGGGAGATTTAAATCCCTATGTCGTCCGGGCCATGAAAGAGATAGGTATTGATATTTCCGGGAATGAAACCAAGAGCGTCTTTAATTTTTTCAAACAGGGCAGGTTGTATTCCTATGTCATTACGGTGTGCGATGAATCCCAGGCGGATCAATGCCCCATCTTTCCCGGCACAGGTAAGAAGTTGCACTGGTCATTCCCGGATCCTTCACGTTTTGAAGGCACTGATGATGAAATAATGAATCAGACCGCCGTTGTCCGTGATATGATAAAGAATAAAATTGAAGTCTGGCTTAAAAACCCGGACTGATCCAGCGCATTTATTACAGGAAACACATAAAAGGATTATTGAATCCTTACTGAAATTTCCTTCCTTGAGGGTGAATGTAAAACCACTAGTGCCAATGAGGAATGGAACATGCAGAAAGTAACCTCCCGCGATACTGGCTCAATAACAAAGAATACCGGTTCAATTGTCTCATCCGTCTCCCATGCTCATGCTCCGGAAGGCCCGGTGCGCCGGCGCGTCCCTGAGACGATGCAGGGACAGGTCATCGGAAGAATGGCCAGCAGTCATTACTACATGCAGGATGATGTGAGAATTGATGATCTTCTTAAAAAATTGAATGATAATGATGCGGTTTTTTCCGTCGGGGTAGTTGATAAGGATGAAAAGATCCTCGGCCTGATTACCAGGGACATGTTTTTCGACATTCTCGGGAGGCCCTTTGGCAGGGATCTGTACAGGAACAAACATATAAACACGATTTCTGTCAACGCCAGACAGTTCAGTTGCGGCGATAATATTTTCTCCGTCGCTGAAGAGATATCATCTGATCTGATGGCCGGCAGGGACGTACACTACGTACTGACGGACGCCACCGGGCGTTTTTACGGCATCTTCACCAACCGGGACCTGCTGATTTATCTTTCATACCTGACAACGCGGGATCTGGGGTTCGCCAAGAACATCCAGTCGTGCATCATTAATGAGGAAACGCTTGTTAATAATGAACACTGCGAGATGCTTGCGGCGACAAAAATGGCCAAGGACGTCGGGGGAGATTATTACACGGTGAGGAAATACGGCGAAACGGAATGGTTCTTCGCCGTATGCGATGTCGCCGGAAAAGGTATATCCGCCTCGCTCCTGTCGGTCCTGATGGGAGGCGTCAACCATGTTTATGATTTCACAAGGGGCATTCGTCAGTATGTCGAGAAGCTCAACAACTTCATATATACCTCGCTGAAATCGGAGAAATTCATAACAGGCGTGTTTGCCGATTTTGACGAGGCCGCAGGAGATGTTAAAATTATAGATGCGGGGCACTCCTATATTTTCCTGGTGCGGAAGAAAAAAATCATTCAACTTGACAGTGTTTCGAAAAACCTCCCCCTCGGCATATCGACCGCTTATAATCCGGGCACCTATCGTGTCAGGCTCAAGAAGGATGACCTCCTCGTCATTTTCACCGACGGTATCGAGGAGCAGACGAATGCCGGGGGCGCCAGGTACGGCCCGGACAGGTTAAGGGATTTTTTCACAGGCAACGATGTACAGAACCTGAAGATTCTCAAGGACAGCATATTCCACGACATAAGAAAGTACAGAAATGGACATGCTCAGGATGATGATATGACGATTCTGCTGCTACGTTATCTCGGGTGATTGGCATCATGTTCCTAGTCGAAACCGCCATGACGCGCGGCGCAATTTAAGGAATATTCATTATATGCTTATTGTTTTTTTACAATCGTGATGTATGATAACTGTATAATCCTAAGATATGAAGAGGTGAATCTTACAATGAAGAATGCGATTATTGTGGTGACCATGGTTATTACCGCCATAATGCTTATAATGTTGCTGCCGGCCTGACTGCCTGGAATGCCATGGTTTGTGCCGGCATATCGGCTATACATTGGGGAAAAAGTGGCGGGGATGAATATTTTAAACTTGCAATTATCATGCCTGTCTGATATTATGTCTCATTGAGTGTATGCTAGACACAAACTCCAATAAGATATTCGTTCTCGACACCAACGTTGTTCTCTATGATTACCGCTGTATCTACTCCTTTGAGGAACACAATGTAGTTATCCCCATAACCCTTCTGGAAGAGATCGATAAATTCAAGAGGGGCAACGAGATCATCAACTACAACGCGCGGGAATTTTCCCGCGAGCTGGACGCTATCATCGGCTACGATCTCCCCGGCACCGGAGTCCCCCTGGGTACCGGCGGGTTCCTCTTCGTGGAAACCAATGTGAAGATGGGGAGGGATTTGCGGGACATCTTCTGGGAGGACAGTTCGGACCACCGCATCCTTTCCCTTGCCCATAACCTTTCAGGCCAGTACGGCAAAGAGCGGGTCTTCCTGGTGTCGAAAGACATCAACCTGCGCATGAAGGCGAAGAGCATCGGCGTTCAGTCTGAAGACTACGAGACCGGCAAGGTCAAGGACATCAGTGAGCTCTATACCGGGAAGAACATTCTCGAAAACGTGGCGTCTGATATCGTGGACCGGATATACCGCGAAGGGTCCGTTCAGGCCAGCGAGCTGAATGGCGGCGGGCTCGCGCCCCGGCCGAACGAGTACTTCATCGTGCGGAACGGGACCAAGAGCGCGCTTACCACGTTCCAGAAGGATCATGCCAGCCTCCGCCTGGTGGAGAAGAAGCGTGCTTACGGCATCCAGCCGCGGAACGCGGAACAGACCTTTTCGCTCGACGCCCTCATGAACAACGACATCAAGCTTGTGACCCTATCCGGCAAGGCCGGTACCGGCAAGACGCTCATGGCCCTGGCCGCGGCGCTGGAGCGCCGGAACAGCTATAAGCAGATACTCCTGGCGCGCCCCATCATCCCCCTGTCGAACCGCGACATCGGGTACCTGCCCGGCGACATCAAGAGCAAGCTCGATCCCTACATGCAGCCCCTCTTTGACAATCTCTCGGTAATCAAGAACCAGTTCGATGAGGACACGCAGGACTACCGCCGCATATCGGATATGGTCATCAATGAGAAGCTGCTGATTATGGCCCTGGCCTACATCCGGGGCAGGAGCCTCTCCAAGGTCTTCTTTATCGTGGACGAAGCGCAGAACCTTACGCCCCACGAGGTGAAGACCATCATCACCCGCGCCGGCGAGGGGACCAAGATTGTCTTCACCGGCGACCCCTACCAGATCGATACGCCGTACCTTGACTCGCGCTCCAACGGCCTCACCTATCTCATCGATAAAATGAAGGGGCAGGATATTTACGCGCACATCACCCTGGAAAAGGGGGAGCGCTCGCACCTCGCCGAGATTGCGTCCGACCTGCTGTAGCTCAGCCGGCTTTTCAATTATTACCGATAACTATCGCGCATAGCATTATTCCTGCTTGACGAACGGCAGCGCCCCTGTTAGAAAATACACTCACACGCGTACATTCTGTTAAACGCATCTAAGGAGGGAAAACATGAAAGGGAACGCCAAACTTATCGAAACGCTGAATTCGCTTCTTTCTGATGAGCTTACCGCCATCAACCAGTACATGGTGCATTCCGAAATGTCCGATGACTGGGGGTATGCCAAGCTCCACGAACACTTTGAGAAACGGGCCATTGACGAGATGAAACACGCGGAAAAGCTGATCGGCCGCATACTGTTCCTTGAAGGAATTCCCATTGTGAGCAATCTGAAAAAAATAAATATCGGCGCGGACACCCAGAAGCAGCTTGCCAGCGACCATGCCGCGGAAGAGGACGCCATTAAGGCGTACAATGACGCGATCAAGCTTGCCGGCGAGGTGGGCGATTTCGCGACCCGGGAAGTGCTCGAAAGCATACTCAAAGACGAGGACCGCCATATAGATGATATCGAGTCGCTCCAGGGCCAGATATCCCAGATGACTCTGCAGGTGTTCCTGTCGGCCCAGCTCTGATCGTATCCGCATGCTGCGGGAACACCCGCCGGCGATGAACCGAGGCGGGCTTCCCCTGCATGGCGTGAAAAAGAAAAACAACTGTAAGCGTCTTTAAGAAAATAAATAATGTTAATTGAGCTGCTATAGGAACATTATAATGATTTCATTTTCAACAGGGGGTGTTCAAAAATGAAGAATATGGTGTTGTCGGCATTAATAGTAGTATCGGCAGCGTTTGTGGCTTGCTGTTATGAGGGATATTCAGGCACTGACGGCGCGATGCTGAAGCAGTACCTGGAACCGGCGAAGCTGAAGGAGCTGGTGGATAAACCGCGGAAGGACATCTGGATCGTTGATGTGCGGCCCGCAAGTGCCTTCCGGAAAGCGCATATCCCCACGGCGAGGAATTTTCCTTCGAGTGAAATAATGGACAGGCTCGGTGAAATACCGAAGACGCAGTACCTTATCATGACCTGCGAAACCGGGGGGAGGGTCCAGATGGTGATCAAGAAACTCGAAAAGGCCGGTTACACCCGGTTCATGAACTGGGGAGGCAATTCCCGGTATTTCAAGGTCTACGGTTCGGTATCAGATAAGGAATAAAGAGGAGAAATGTCGTTAATGACACAAATACGCTATACAGCCATAATACTTCTGCTGCCTGTCCTGTTCCTGGCACAGTGCGCGAAAGGTATACGGGAGGTCGGGCCCGCCGACGCGAAGAAGAGGATAATGATCGCGGCCCTGCCCAGTGAATATAAAGACCGGATCACACAGGGACTGGTGGACCGGTATAAGGACCGGTCCAGGGTAACGGTTATGCCCATCGAGAAGCTTAATTCGGTCGAATACAAAAAATACGATGCCCTGGTGGTCATCGACGCCCTGATGGCGTGGCAGATGTTCAACGTCAGGACACGGTGGTTTATCGGCGGGATCAAGGACCCGGAAGAGAAGAAGAAGATCGTGCTCTTCTTCACGGCCGGCAAGCCGTCGGCAAACTACAGCGTCATGGGGGTCGACTGCATAACCGGCGCGTCGACAATTAATACCGAGGCCGAGGTTATTAGTAATATTTCCGAGAGGATAGACCGTATACTGAAATGACCGGCCGGTCCGGTCACGCCGGGCCGGTCGGTCTCGTGCCGGGGGGCTTTGGACCCAACTGGATGCTGCCCGGTTGGTGCTGATTCCTTCCCTGAATCCCCACCCCCTTTCCATTAAATAATATTTATATTTGTTTTAATTTTTCTTAACGTATTCCCTGTATGCTGCCGGTAGTAACCACAGGGGGGCGATATATGGCGATATCAGTCATGCCGCTGGCAAGGCTCAAAGAATGTATCGGTAATGAGAAAACAAGCGACTGGATTGAGATCACCCAGGAGCGGATCAACCTGTTCGCCGACTGCACCGACGACCATAACTATATTCACACTGATCTGGAACGGGCTAAATCCGGTCCTTATGGATGCACCATCGCCCACGGTTTTCTCACGCTTTCCCTGCTTGCCCGTCTCGCAGCATCGGGCATCTGGATACCCGAGGGGATTAAAAGCGCGGTTAATTACGGTTTCGACAGGGTCCGCTTCATTAATCCGGTTCTGTCAGGTTCAAGGATACGGAGCATCATGAAACTTTCCGATGTGACGGAAAAAGATAATGGTAAGATTCTTGTCACTGTGTCTCACACGGTGCGAGCTGAAAGCATGGACAGGCCGGCCTTGATCGCTGATTGGATCAGCATGTTTTTGTCATAGCCGCATTTATACCAGGAGCATCCAGGGGCCTGTTCCTGGCCGGCACATGATCTAAACCTAATATTTATTCACAATACCCTTATTATTTTTTCATACCCGTATGCTTTATTGATATTAAAAATATTTAGCTCATGAAGCGGTTACGTTGTCCTTCATGAGCTATACTATGGAGGTTTTATGAAAAAGCTGAAAATTATTTTTTCGATTCTCCTGCTCGGCCTGATGGGGGGCTGCTATGACAGCGGGGGGGCACAGCATGTGATCCTTTTTATCGGGGACGGGATGCAGATGGAACATGAAATCGCTGCAAGCCGGTATATGTATGGTAAAGATGACGGCCTGGTGTTCCACAAGTTCCCCTATGTCGGGTCCTGCACGACCTGGGACGTGTCGTCGTATAACTACTGCGCCGGCCTGCATGGCCTGGCGAGTTACGATCCGGATAATTATGATCCGATCAACGGGTACAATCCTGAGCTGGGCGGCGCACAGCCCTATCCCCTTGATTACCTCGACAGCCAGTTCGATTATTTTATCACCCATGGCTCGGCGACTGATTCTGCGTCGGCCGCGACGGCCATGGCGACCGGGTACAAGACCGACGGCGGCAACATTGCATGGAAGAGCGGCGACCCGGCGGACGGGGCCCTGCGGACCATTACCGAGGATCTCCGGGAGAAGCTCGGCTTTTCCTTCGGCATCGTCAGCACGGTGGAGCTCTCCCACGCAACCCCCGCCGCCTTTGCCAGTCATAACATGAACCGGAACAACTACGGCCAGATCGGCCACGAGATTGCCTCAATCGTCAAGCCCGACGTGGTTATCGGCGCCGGGCACCCGAACTGGGAACCGGGAAAATTCAAGTATCTGCCTGAGGCTGATTATACGGCGGTGAAATCGTCGGGTGAATATGCTTTTGTTGAAAGGATCGCAGGAATGGACGGCGGCAAGGCCCTGTCCAGGACCGCAAGGGAGGCCCGAAAAACTGCTAAAAAGCTATTCGGCCTCTTCGGCGGATCCGGCGGGATGTTCGAGCCTCCGGTTCCCGCCGATATGCCGGGAAAACCTTCATTTTCTTTAAATGAAGAAAACCCCCAGCTTTCTGAAATGGTTAAGACCACCCTTCATGTGCTGAGCGGCAACAGTAACGGCTTCTTCGTCATGTTCGAGCAGGGAGACATCGACTGGGCGAATCACGCCAATGATTACCAATGGATGATCGGTACCGTCTATGATCTCAATGAGGCCGTCAAGGCGGCGATTGATTATGTGGATAAACCAGGCGATGATATCGACTGGAGCAACACGACCATTATCGTTACCTCGGACCACAGCAACAGCTACATGAGACTGAACGACGATAAGAAGCTCGGCAAGGGGGACCTGCCGGCCCAGGTAGCCCTCGGCAACGGGTATGCGTATCCGGACGGCGATGTGACCTACGGCTCCATGAACCATACGAACGAGCCGGTCATGCTCTATGCATTGGGCAGCGGAGCCCGAGCTTTTAATAAATATGAAGGCACCATAAACAAGGGCACAAAGCTTATCGACAATACCGATATCTACAGGGTTGTTAAAGAGATAACGGGACTGGATGAGGTTGAATGATATTTTTTACCCTTTTGATATTGATGTCCAAATCATTCAGGAAGGAGCGATCCTTCCTTTTTTTATTCTGAATGACTCCTGTATGCGCATTTATCCTGGGGGTTGTGATCAGTCATGAAACAGGTTTTCCCCCGGGATCCTGTTGCGGACGAGACTGAAAAAATTAACAATATTAATAAAAATTTTTTATAAAAACATTGTTCGATGGAGCTATGTTGTTGACAACTGTGAGTGGTGTTTATCTGAAACAGCTGGTGATTAAGACCGCCGGCCGGAAAAAAAGGAGGCGAATATGGCAGCTTCTGTTGTATCAATAATCGATAAAGTAAAGTCCAAATTAGTCGTCGCCGATACTGATAAACTGGTTCTTGAATTTCATGATATAAAAAAATACCTGCAGTGCATTAGATATCTTGAATTTGAAAAGCCCGATGAGTTTTTTCTTGTCATCAAATAGTGCGGTGGGAGGATTATAATGGACTATGGTTCAATCTGCGTTGATACGGTTGAAAGCGGGCAGCCGGTATCCTGCGATGCGCGCGTGATAAATGGACGCTGCGGTCATTACCAATGTGAGTACCCTGATGAAACTGCACACGGACAGCGGTGCGTCAATATCATCCTGTATGGAAGCGGGAGCGGTGATATTGACGTGGCGGTCTGCGACCTGGGCGAGGATTGCCTGAAAAAGTGCCTGTTTTCCTGGACTTCCACGGGTAGAAATACCGTGAAGCGCAGAAGGTTTTTTGTGGGGAGGTCGCAGGCCCTCTGGCTCATGGCGGCGAAATAGATGGATTGGTATTTTCCGGAAACTGGATACGATCCTGGTAAGCATTACAATTTTCCAAACTTCTCAACTACGGTAGCCTCGTATGGCAATAATGTGAATTCAAGTGATGTGAAATGGGTATTGACAAAGCGGTGCGTAGACAGGAGCACTTTCCACTGGGCCCGGTCGTGAACATGGACCCGCTTTTCTTTATCCGTGAAATTGAGGACTATGAAAATGGTCTCGCCTTCATGCTTCCGGTAGTATCCGAGCACCCCGTGATGCCCCTTCAGTACTGGTTTCCACGAGCCGCGGTTAAGGGGCGCCTTTTTCTTCCTCATGGCGATCAGGGACCGGTAGAAATTGAGGAGGGAATAAGGGTCCAGTGATTCATCCTCGATATTGACCTCCCGGTAATCGGCGCTGACGGGGAGCCATGGCCTGCCGGTAGTGAAGCCCGCGTTTTCGCCGGGGGACCATTGCATGGGCGAGCGCGCCGGGTCGCGCCCGGCAAAGAGGGGCCAGTACCGCTTCCCCAGGGGATCACGGATATCGCACCGCGGCACCCTGCAGTTTTTCATCCCGATTTCCTCGCCATAATAAACAAAGGGTGTCCCCCGCATGGTAAGCAGGAGAGCTGCCGCCACCTTGGCGCGCTTCCGTTCGTCCCTGCCCCCGCCGTAGCGGCTGATACCGCGCGGCTGGTCATGGTTTGACAGGACGTGGCAGGGCCAGCCCTTTTGAGGAATGTGGCCCATCCATCGACGGATCGTCCGGTGATACCGGCGGGCGTCCCAGGGCCGGTACATGAGGGAAAAATCGAAGGCAAGGCTGAGCTCGTCTTCGCCGTTACCCAGGTACCCGGCCGACAGTGACGGATTGCCCGGCGGGAGGGTGAAGACTTCTCCCACGGCCATCCGATCGCCGTACCGGTCGAGGATGCCCCTCAGTTCTTTCAGGATGTCATGAATTTCGGCCCTGTTCCGGTCATAGAGATGTTTCTGGAAGAAGGGCGCCCCCGGCACCGCCGGATTGTTCCTGAAGCGGCGGTCTTTTATGAGCCAGTTGATGGCATCCAGACGGAAGCCGTCGACGCCGCAATCCAGCCAATGGATAATCATGTCAAACATGGCTTTTTTTAGGTCCGGGTTGCGCCAGTTAAGATCGGGCTGTTCCTCCAGGAACGAGTGGAGATAATACTGGCAGGTGTGGTCGTCCCATTTCCACGCGCTCCCGCCGAAAACGGAGCGCCAGTTGTTGGGCGGCCGGTCTCGCGACCCGTCCCGCCAGACGTACCAGTCCCGCCTCGGATTGCTTCGGGACGAGCGGGAGGAGAGGAACCATGAATGGAGGTGGGACGTGTGGTTCAGCACCAGGTCCATGAGGACGCGGATGCCCCGGCCATGTGCCTCGCGGATGAGTTCCCTAAAGTCTCCGGTCGTGCCGAAGATAGGGTCGATTTCGTAATAATCGCTGATATCATAGCCGAAGTCGTACATGGGGGAGCGGTTAACTGGTGATAGCCAAATGGCATCAACGCCGAGGGATGCCAGGTACCCGAGTTTCAGGATGATGCCCCGGAGGTCCCCGGTGCCGTCAGCGTTGGAGTCGTAAAAGCTCCGCGGGTAGATCTGGTAGATGACCCCGTGCTTCCACCACGCGGCCTGTCCGCTCATGGCCGTTTCGCCCTCGGTTTTTTCCCGGCCGGGAGCCCCACGTCAGCCAGGAGCTGCTTGATGATCGCGTCGGGATTGAAAGCCTTTACCCGCGCCAGGGCGGATGTCTTGAAGCTTGAGCGTAATTTTACGTTGCCCAGGTAGCCATCCACCGCGGCTGTCATCTCAGATCGTGTCTTCACCAGATAGCCATTTTTGCCGTTTTCGATGATGTCCTTGGGCCCCTTGGTGTTGTATGCGGTGACCGGGAGCCCGCAGCTCATGGCCTCCAGCACTACCACACCGAAGGTGTCGAATTTCGACGGGAGCAGCAGCATGTCCGCCGCCGAGTACACGGCCGGGAGCTTTTTATGGTCCACCCATCCGAGGAACACGGCGTCGGGAAGGGCCTTTTTCAGCTCGTCTTCCTTCGGGCCCTTACCTGCTATGACAAGCTTGACGTCCGGGTGCTTCTCTCGCAGGCCCCGGAAGATCGACGGCAGTTCCATGACCCCTTTCTCGTCACTCACGCGGCCGGCGAAGAGGAGCACCGGTGATGTGTCGGGAACGCCGAAGATGGCCGATTTTTTTATTTTCTGAGGGACGAATTCTTCGTCGGTCCAGTGGGCAGTCAGGAAAACCCGGGAGGGGTCAAAGCCCATGTCCTTACCGATGAGCCAGTTCCGCTGGTCCCTGTTGAGGACGAAGAGGCCGTCGAAGTTATGGTAGAAGGCCCGGAGTATGCGGCGGAGCCTGCTCCGGTTTTCATGATCAAAATTGAGGACCTGGCGGGCGAACATCATCCAGTCGGTGTGGACGAAGAAGTACGCCGGCACCGTGTAGGCCTGCTTCAGGAAGAGCGATATGAGGCCCATGGGCCCCTCGGTCGAGCAGATGAGGCGGTCGTATTCACCTTCCTTGAAGATGCGGTGGATGTCCAGAATGCTGGGGACCCGTAGCGGCTGCTGCTCATAAAAGGGGAACGTGTACTCCCCAAGGGGCGGCACCACGATGAGGTGGTCTTCCGGCTTGAGCGTGCTGCTGCACACCAGAATGTCGATGGGAAGGTCGCGCTTCCTTATTTCATCGAGCATCGACCTGAGCACCATGGCGACGCCGTTGACGTCCTCCAGGGTGTCCGTGAGCCAGAGCATGCGCTGCGGATATTTCAACCTGCCAATATGTTCGGAGAATTTCGAAAGAAGATCACGCGAGTTATACATGACGCGGGCGCTGGCGAAGGTCGCGCTCAGGATGACCGCGGATCCGAGGAATGGAAAGGAGAGCCCGTCGAAGAATTCGGTAAGGTTCAAGGGCGACGATCCGCCGCCGTTTTTCATGGCTCCCGGAGCAGCGTATTTCCTGATCTGTGTCGGCAGCTCGAATGATTCGAAAATTTCCTCGATCTTCATTTCTTTAAGGTTATGGTCGCGGTCCAGCTTCTCAATCTTCGACTGGAGCCTGCCTATCAGAATACGGCTCAGGCTTTCATAGATTACGTCTATCGACTCCCTGAACTTGTGAATGATCTCTTCCGGCTTGTCGCGCCTGGTCACGGCCATGTGCGTCGCTTCGTCGAATATCGGCTTGTATACCTTGGGAACCATGAGGCGTTTCCTGAAGGAGGGAACATTTCCGCTGAAACATTGATGAAATAACTGCAGAAAATTCATGGTTACCCGGTGGCGCTTCATTTCGGACATACCGTTGGCGATGGCCATGGCGAAGAGCTTTTCCCTGGCGTCTCCTTTGTGGAGCAGCATTCGCAAGAGGCCGGGGTCTTCCATATGCATGGCGATCTGGCAGAAATAATCGAGGAACGAGACCGTCATCTTTTCGCTGTCATTATGAGAGCCGTAAGGCGCCATGGCGCCCGCCTTGATCGCTTCCAGGGCCAGCTTCGACCTGCTCATGATGTTGAGCTTTTCGGAAAGGTCCTCCACGTGGAGGCGTGTTCCCGTGAGGCCGGTGAAAATGCCCATGTGGCTGTCGGACCCGCCGGCCATCGATTTTTTGTATGGATTTTTGCAGTAGCGGTTGGGAGACATCTTAAAATTTTTTGCTATCGTGTCGATTTTATCCCTTGTCAGGGTCTCGATGAATATCTTTGCCAGCATGTTCTGCCAGGTGTCACGCTGTCCATTCATGACCTCGAAGCGCTCGAAGACCAGGGCCATTTTCTCGAAGAAATCAAGGGGCGGCATCTCGCCGCGGTGGTAGTGATAGAGGGGATGGGCCCATATCGTGGGGATGTCGTTCTCCGCCGCGTAATCCTGGAAGCGGTAGATGTCGCTCCTTAGCTTGTTGAGCATCATTTCCTGGTTCGGGGTGAACCCGTAGGCGAGGACGTGGATCCCCACCCGGTAGTCCGGAACCTGGCAGGTGAATTCGGCACCGGTGAGGACATCGATGCCCTTTTCCCGAAGCTCATAACATGACCGCGCGTTGTTGTGGTTTGTCACCGTGAAGGTGTCACAGCCGTGGATTTTCAGGATGTCGATGAGGTCTTCGCTCGGGAGCCAGGTTTCCGGGATGTTGAGGATCCGCCCGAGGAGCTCATCAGGGGTGCTGCTGTTGTAGTCGTGACAGTGGAGATCGATGGTGAGGGTGTCTTTTTTGGGAAATTTCTTTTCCTGCTGTTTGAGAAATCCTTGAAGCTCCCCCATCAATTCATTGCTGAACGTTCGCGCGTGGCTCATTGTTGTTTGTGGCATAAAAAGACTGTCCGCTGTCTCCTTTTGTATTCCGTTTTCATCTGAAACATAGCCTGATAATGTTTAATTTTTGTTTTGAAAATATAAAGAAAATGTAAAAAATCGCCACGCTGTCGCATTTAGGGATGGATTAAGCACGGTAAAGGTGACATATAACCTGGCCGCCGCCAGCCATATTTAAAGCATCTCTGTATTTTAGATGAATAATTAATAAAATCTTAATATCAGAATAATAAATTACTCATATTATTATGCGAATAATGTAGTCGAGATTGAATTATCTGAAGGATCACATAGACTATGTCCATATACAAGAGATTGATCGCGTACCGCAGCAACTGGCAAATAATATCCGGAGTCATTTTCCTCCTTGTAATTATCATAACAACGGGGGCGATGGGTTTTTATTCTATTTACAAATCAAACCAGGATTCGAAGGATTACATTGATGCCGTCGACCATGCCAGGGAAGTCCAGGTCCTGATGCAGAAGCAGTTCCAGACCTGGAGGCGGATTGTCCTGGAGGGCGAGAATTCCGTGATTTACCGCAGGGAATACCTGGCATTTTCCAGGTACTCGGCGATGATACAGGACTTGCTGTTTAACCTGAAAACGACCTGTTCTGATTTCAACAGCATTCCCGGTAAGATACATGACCTTGCCGTTCTTCATAATGCCATATCATCCGAATACATATCTCTTCTGGTGGAACTGAATGAAAAAGGGTTCGCCCGAAAGGACGGCATCATTAACCGTGCCGGTGGGAAGGATGAAAAAATCCTGAGGGGAATCGATGACATTGTCGTAGGGATAAAGAATATTTCAGAGTCAAAGGTCACCACCATCAACACCTTTTACCTTAATATTCTGCTCGCAAGTCTTGTCGTCCAGGTTTTAATAGCCTCGGTATTCAGCTTCAACCTGGCGCGGCGAATCATTATTGAGCGTTCGCTTATGGAGAGTAACATACGCGCGAAGTCGCATGATCTCGCCGAAGCGGGAAAAACCATCAGGATGTCAGAGGAAAAATATCGCAGGATCGTCGAAAATTCCAACGAAATCATTTTTACCCTCGACGATAACTGGAATGTTGTTTCGGTAAACAACGCGGTGAGGGTTCATTTCAATATTTCTCCCGAGAAACTGCGAAGCCGGAGCCTTCTCGATTTTATCAATGACGATATGGACGACAAGGATCTGACCATGGGGCTGATGAAAACCAAGCTGGAGAGCTTTTCAAGGGAGCGGGCCCCGGTACAGTTCAAGGTCGATTTCAAGATGCCCTATTTCAAGGAATCAAAGACCATGAACATGAGGCTTGAGTATCTCGATATCGAGGGAAAGCAGGAAGTCCTGGGCAGGGCCACCCTTGCCGAAGAGGAGATGATCCAGAAATATATCGTGAGGGAACGGCTTACGCTCCAGATTGGGAATTCTCTCATCGCAGCGGAGGAGGTGGCGTTCCGTGTCACCGAGCTCCTCGGCGGACGCCTGAAACAGGGCGACTCAAAGCTCATACGACTCGCACTTCGGGAAATTATCATTAACGCAATTGAACACGGGAACCTGGGAATTTCATTCGAGGAAAAATCAGAAGCCATGCTCGCCGATGATTATTTCAATCTTATCTACCGGCGGCAGCAGAACGATACCTGCCGCAGCAAGAAGGTTGCCGTCGATTATGCCCTGGAACCCGACAAGGTGACATATCGTATAACCGATGAGGGAAACGGCTTCGATCACGCATCAGTTATAAAGAAGAGTCCTGATGCCGTCAATGACGAGTTATTGGCGCACGGGCGGGGCATCCAGATGACCATGCAGATATTCGATAAGATTAGTTATAACGCGAGGGGGAACCAGGTGCTGCTGGTGAAATACCTGTGATTTTCTCCGGGATGTATCGTTCAAGCCTGCACATGGTTAATGATCAATCGCATTATTATGAAAATTATGCATATCCAGATTGTGATTATTACAGCTGCGAACTTCCAGTTCTTCTTCAGCGTAACGGGTTTTTCTTCAGACTTCCGCCTGCATTCCTTCATCACGTCAGTCGGAATCAGCCGGATCGACAGGGTAATCAACAGCGGTATGATGATAATGTCATCCAGGTACCCTAATATCGGAATAAAATCCGGAATCAGGTCCACCGGGCTCAGGGCGTAGCCGAGGGTGAAGAGAATGATAAGGCGCGGAGCAATCCCGGTCCGGGGATGCCTGTACGCGTAATAAAGTGCGGACAGCTCCTTTTTTAATCCCGCGGCTTTCCGTTTCAATGATGATGCGATAGACATGGGGTAAAGATTAAGATTATCCTCCCAATTTGTCAATAATGCTTTTTAATCAAACGTTAATTGACAAATAAGCAAGGAAATTGTAGAGTGTAAAAAAATCGCGAATTAATAAAATATGAAACTATTGCCTTACCTATTCCGCAAAAAGTATCCTGTCATCGTGCCGCAGAGCCGGCATACCATGTCCCGAAAATTCATTGAGAGAAACGTGCTCGACATCATGCACCGCTTGAGAAGCAACGGCTTTGATGCCTTCCTGGTCGGCGGGTGCGTGCGCGACCTTCTTCTCGACAAGAAACCGAAGGACTTCGACATCGTTACCGACGCCCGGCCGCAGCAGATCAAGCGCCTGTTCCGGCGCTGCTTCCTGATCGGGAGGCGGTTCCGCCTGGCCCATGTCTACATCAGCCACGACCGGTTCGTGGAGGTGGCCACCTTTCGCGCTGCTGTCGACCCTGAGGAGGTCGCCGGCGAGGGGCGTTTTGCCGCCAACAACACGTACGGCACAATCGAGGAGGATGCGCTTCGGCGGGATTTCACTCTCAACGGCCTCTATTACGACAGCACTGACGGGTCTATCCATGACTACAGCGGCGGTCTTGATGACCTGAAGAAAAAGTCGATCCGCTCCATCGGCGACCCGGCGAAGCGTTTCGCAGAGGACCCGGTTCGGATCATACGGGCGGCGCGCTTCTGCGCCCAGCTCGGCTTCACCCTGTCGCGGTCTGACTTCAAGGCGGCCGTCGCCAGCGCGCATCTCATCATCCAGGCCAACGCCCACCGCATGCTGGAGGAGCTGTACAAGATACTCAGGAGCGGCGCCTCAGCCGGGACGATCAAAAACCTTCAGAATTTCCGGATCCTCAAGCACTGGATCCCCGAGCTTGACCCTGACCGGCACCACGGCCTGCTCCGGCGCCTGGCGGCGGTGGACCGCCGCCGCGAAGCCGGCGAGGAAATTCCTGCAGCGGTGCTCCTGACGGCCCTGCTGTATGACCTGTTCGATGAGGCCATGGAGGACCGCCGCGGATTCCAGGACGTATTCTCCATGATGCACCAGCGCTTCAGCGAGCTGGTGACGCGCCTCAGGATACCCCGCCGCGAATGGGACGCCATGACCAACCTGGTGGCGCGCCAGTCGAGCTTCAGCCGTCCCGTCAGCGGCCCCAAAGGTAAAAATTTTGAGAAGCGCTTCATCCGGAACGCACACTTCCCGAACGCCCTCCTGTTTTTCGGCATCTGTGCCGAGGCCGGTGAAAAATATGAGGAGGAGCTGAATTACTGGAAGGAGCGCGCTGCGCGGATTTTTTCCGAGGGGGGTAGACGCCTCCCGGATGGCGGCGAGGAGAGTCCGGAGAGAGGGATGCTGCAGTCTGAAGTCGGCGCACAACGGTCGCAGGGAGACTCCAGGCCCCGTGGAAAAAGCGGCAATCACCGGAGGAGGAACAGGCGTCCCCATAAACCGGCAGGGCCGGCAGTGCCAGCAGGAGAGGCCTGACAGATCAATTTCCCTTCAGTATCATCCCTCATTTTAAAGTAATGATATCCGTAGGTCAGAAGGTTCATGGTGCAAACAGGGTGTCTGCTGGTCTGATAAGTCACAGTGACCGTGAGCGATTATCATCGCGTCAGACCATTTAATCGTCCCGGTTTGGTGGCTGAGTAAGCCTACCGCTGCATGATTTTGACGAATTTATCAAACCTTCCCTTCTCCTGGGCGATCTTGATCCCCATCTCCGTGATCGTGGACGGCACCGCGGGAACTGATGTACGCTCTGCCAGATCGATCGCCTCGGCGGGACAGCCAGTGACGCAGAGGCCGCAGCCGATGCATTCAACGGTGTTGACAACGGCAATGCCATTCTTCATCTCGATGGCCTTGACCGGACAGCGATCGTCCGCGCAGATGGCGCAGCCCGTGCAGTCGGCGTTGTTAACCCTGGCCTCAAAGCGGCTCGGTTCGAAGGCGTGTGGGTGCTTGATCTGGGTCCTGCCGCGGAGCACCGTGCAGCAGCAGGGGCAGCAGTTGCATATCAGGTTGGCCTTGTCTGCGCTGTTGTTGCTGGTGTGGACCAGGCCCGCCTTTTCCGAACGGTCCAGTACATCCATCCCTTCTTCCCTGGTGATGCGGCGCGCGAAACCTCGGTCGACGAGGAACTCTCCGGCGCCATCGAAGATGAGGCACACGTCCTTCGGTCTGTCGCAATTGCCGACGCTGGTTCGGCAGGCGCAGTCGGCCAGGGCGATGAAGTTTGCGCTCTCAATGAAGTGCTTCACCTCTTCATAGGGATGGACACGGTTTTCCGCCTTAAGGGATTTTTCCACCGCGATGACCCTCATGAGGGGTGTCGGGTTGCCGGAGAAAGAAGCTCCCAGGGCCTCGTGGTGGTATTTCTCCCAGAGCTCGCCCAGGCGCTTGTACATCGGTGAACCGTCGCTCTTCATGAAGGGGAACTCGAAAACGCCGGGGATAAGGGGCACCAGGCCGTAGATTATTTTCCCGTCCTTGTTTTTTGAAAAGAGAATGCCCTTGTTTGCCATTGATTCGAGCAGTTTCTCTGTTTCCGGTTCTGTTACCGAAGCGGCTGCTGCGATTTTTTCAACAGTGCCGGCCTTGAAACTCATGGTGGCAGCCACGGCCGCCTCCTCCGGGGTAAAAAGGATTTTGAGAATTTCGATGATCGTCTTCGTCTTCGGCGCTGTCGTGGGATGCGAGTCGAGGACGTCCCTGAGTTGTTCGTAAATTTCCATGTTGTTCCTCCGATTATAATTTACCGCCGTCCCACCGGGCAGATCCTCCTTCACCGGCGGATCGGAGGGGAGATCCAGGTCTGTCAGTATTGCCATGAAGAGAACCCGCGCCCCCAGGCGTGGATGAATAACCAGATTGTGCCGGCCGAAAACCCCGAGCCCTGCGGCGACCGCCGCGTGCCGGAGCGAGACATCGGCCACGCTCCTCGGGTTCTGCGGGCTTTCTTAGTCGGAGACCGCGGCAAATCCCGTGTCATCCGCTCCAAGGCTCATGGCATATTTACGAATTTCTTCTTTCATGACAGTTTACCGTTCTTATTTTTTATTAAACTTCCAAAAAGCATATCCTTGAAAATGACCAGGGGTTCAACGCTTTTTGAGAGCTTCATATCGATAAGGGCGCCTTCCCAGCCATTCAGGATAAAGGTGGCGAGATTGCCTGCGTCCAGGTTTTTATCAAGCTGGTTCTGGCCCTGGGCCTCGTCGATGCAGGCCTTTATTGTGGATTTCATTTTTGAATAAGCTTCTATCAGCTTGTTCCTGAGAGGTTCGGAGAGGTCGCTCATCTCCTGGGACAGGTTGCCGATGGGACAGCCGCTGGAAAAGTTGATGCTGGTATAGAATTTACAGCTGTCGTCAAAGAATCGCTGAAGCCTCCCCAGGGGAGCACAGCTTGTGTCTTTCAGGTACTTGTCGAACATGGCCGATATGAATTTGCTGTAATGTTCCACCAATGCCATGCCGAAATCTTCTTTGCTCTTGAAGTAGAAATAAAATGAACCCTTGGGCACAGAAGAGGCATCGAGGATTTCCTGGATACCGGTATTCACGAATCCTTTGGCATGGACAAGCTTTGCGCCGTTATTCAGGATGAGTTGTCGGGTATCTTCTCTGGCCATATTTTATCCTCAATAATTGACTAGTAGACCGGTCGTCTATTATTGTCAAGTCTTTTTCCCCGATAGTTATCGGTTAAATTTAATATCATTGGTCTGAGTATCCCATTACCACCGATAGTTATCCCGATTATCGCGGCATCCCGCCGCAATCGGGATTTCGGCATCCATGCCTCAATCCGGTCACAAATGGTTACTCTGACCCCCAAATTATTTTACACTTGACATATATTATTTAATTAAATGAATGTTCAGTTAATTAATGTGCGGGCTTTGCCCACAACTCAGTAGGAGACGCAGAAGAACCCAGCTGGACTTTTAAGGGGCTTCGCCCCTTAGACCCCTTATAGTACTAAAACATTTTTATTATTTAATTTAACACAAAGGTATAGCCATGAACAATTTACCCAATCTATTCAAAACATATAAAATCAACAACATGGAACTACAGAATTGCACAGTCATGCCTGCAATCGGAACAGGATATGGCGGCAAGGACAGCACGGTCACTGAAAAGCTCATTGCCTACCTTGAAACAAGGGCCAGTGGCGGCGTCGGACTTATCATAACCGAGGAATGCGCCATTGATCCCCGGGGAAAGAATATGGGCCGTGAGATAGGGATCTGGAATGATTCCTTCATCCCGGGCCTGTCGCTCCTTGCTGAGGCGGTCCACCGGCACGGTTCGAAGGTGGCGCTCCAGCTTCATCACGCAGGCCGTGAAACAGTGGAAGGAGTGGCAGGCGCCAAACCCGAAGCGCCATCCGAACTGCCGAGCCTCATCTACAACCAGCCTACCGAGGCAATGTCCATTGATCGCGTAAAAGAGATTGTAAACGCCTATGCCATGGGAGCGTACCGGGCGAAGATGGCGGGTATGGACGCGGTGGAGATTCACGGCGCTCATGGCTATCTGGTGCACCAGTTCATATCGCCCTTTTCCAACAAGCGGACGGATGAATACGGCGGCAGCGACGAGAACAGGGCCCGCTTTTACCTTGAGATAGTGAAGGCCATTCGGGAAAAGGTCGGGCCCGATTATCCGGTCATCGCCAGGTTCTCGGCGGAAGAATGCATCAAGGGCGGCTTTGAGCTTGATTTCACCAAATGGCTCGCGCCGCGTCTCGTCGAGGCCGGAGCCAGCGCCCTCCATGTATCGGTAGGGGTCTATACGACGCCGGGACTTCTCACCATCGCGTCATCCGACACGCCGGAAGGATTCAACCTCTTTCGGGCACGGGAGATAAAGCAGGTAGTGCAGGTCCCCGTCATCGGCGTGGGGAGGATCATTGACCCCCGCATGGCCGACGAGGCGATTGCCCGGGGTGACGCGGACCTCGTAGCCATGGGACGCCAGCTCCTGGCAGACCCGGAGGTGTTCATCAAGGCGAAAGAGGGCAGATGGGATGACGTACGCTGGTGCCTTGGCTGCAACCAGGGCTGCATCGAGCGTCTCAGCTTCGAGTTCAAGGCCACCACGTGCTCCATCAACCCGGAGTGCGGAAGGGAATATGAAAACCTGTACCGCACGGCGGATACCCGCAAGAAAGTATGGGTCATCGGCGGAGGCCCCGCGGGCCTTTCAGCCGCACTGGCCGCGGCGCGACGGGGCCACGCGGTATCCCTCTTCGAGCGCGAGGCCCTTCTCGGCGGGCAGCTTCTGTCCGCCAGCAGGCCGCCGCACAAGGAAGGATTCTACCGATGGGTGGAATGGATTGTCCGCCAGCTGAGGCGGCTGGGCGTTGTCATACGCGACTCGGCGGCCGTGACGGAAACGATGCTGGCGGATAACAGGCCCGATGCGGCCGTGCTGGCTGCCGGAGCGGCGCCGATCACGCCGCACATCAAAGGCATTGATGGCAACAATGTCTTTGAGGCCCGCGACGTGCTGACCGAAAGGGTCCCGCTGAAGGGACCGGTGGTGATCCTGGGGGGAGGGTATGTCGGAATGGAGACTGCCGATTTCTGCATCGAGCGGGGTATCGGCGTCACCGTTGTTGAAATGGCCACGTTCCCGCCGGTCAGCTCCTTTCCGGCCCATGGCTACTGGCTCCACCGGCGCCTTAAAAAAAGCGGCGGAGCGTTGTTGCTGAACAGCAAAATCACCGCCATTGAAGGGGATACCGTTGCCGTGGAACAGGACGGAAAGGAGTTGCGGATCGGACCTGCGGCGATGATAATCAAGGCCTTCGGATCAACGCCGGAGCGTATTTTGGAAGACACACTCAAGAAGCTCGGCATTCCCTATGTCGAAGCCGGTGATGTTATCAAGCCGCGCAGGCTCATCGAAGCGGTCCATGAGGGGGACGCGGCAGGTGTAGAGATCGGGTAGTTAAAAAACGGGGTGTACTCAGGTGAGAGTGGTAAAAAAACGTCAGAATGCCGATATTCGCAAGCCGGACATAATCAGGAATTATCACGAGGTCATCATTGAAGATGGACTTGAAGGCGCTTCGATAGGCAAGCTGGCGAAAAAGATGAACATCCATCCAAGCCTGATCATTCATTATTTTCAGAACAAGGATAACCTGACCCTTGCTCTTGTCGACTATATCATTTATGAGTCGGGTAAGATGTATCAGAAGCTCAGCGTACAGACCGACAAGCCGGAACAACGCCTGCAGAACATGGTGGAGATATTTTTCAGCGATGAATGGTGCGCCATAACGGATATCGGTGTTGATTTCGCCATGCTTTCATTGAGTTGCCGGAATGAACGTGTGCAAACAAAAATCCGGGACATGTATCTGGTGCTTAAAGGCCTGATAATCGGCGAGCTGGAGAAGGTAAGCGCCGCCGGCAGAATATCCTTCAGGGACCCTGGAAGGACTGCAAAGATCATCATAACCATATATGACGGGTACCGCCACTTCAGGCATTATCTTATCAATGAAGATGAAGCCGGGAGTTTCAGGGAGGATATGGTGAAGTCGGTCATGGAGGCGCTGAGAAAACAATGACTATGGATGGAAGTTTTTCACCGCCCCGCTACCTCCGGAACCCGATGGTGCAGACGGTCCTGAACAGCTCCGGTCTGAGGGCCCTGGGGAAAAACCCCATGGCGGAAATGGCCGAGGAGGTGGTCCTTGACCTGGAAGGGGGTGTGCGGCTGCAGGGCTTCATGTCGCGGCAATGGGAGCGGGAGCCGAAAGGCCTGGTCATTCTCTTTCACGGATGGGAAGGGAGCGCCCGGTCCGCCTATATCCTCCATACCGGGAAGTACCTTTTTAATAACAGCTATGATGTCTTCAGACTCAACTTCCGCGATCACGGGGACACTCACCATCTCAACAACGGCCTTTTTATGGGGACCCTCTTTGACGAAGTATACCGGGCGGTAAAGGATGTTGCGGCCATGGCTGGGAAGGTTCCGGTCTTTGTGGCGGGGTTTTCCATGGGTGCTAATTTTGCCATCAGGGTCGCGGCCCGTTTCCGTGATGACCCCGTTGGCAACCTCAGGGGAGTGCTGGCGATCAACCCGCCCCTTGATCCAATGAAAGCGACCGCCGGCATTGACCGGATAGGACTCGTGAAATCCTACTTCATCAGGAAATGGAAACAATCGCTGAAGCGTAAACAGGAACTCTTCCCTGACCGGTATGATTTCAGTGACATTTTCGCGATGAAGACCTGCATGGAGATGACCGAGGCCCTGATCCCGCGCCTTTCAGATTATCCCGGGGCGGCGGAGTACTTCCGGGGATATACCCTCACTGGCGAACTCTTCGGCAGGGTTGAGATGCCCCTCACGGTGATATCGGCCGCGGATGATCCCATTATCCCGGTTGAGGATTTTTCCCGCATTGGGCCCAATGGCAGCACGACACTTATTATACAGAAGTATGGCGGCCATTGCGGCTACATCGAGGGCCTCTCCCTCAATTCATGGTATCAGAAAAAAATGCTCGAACTGTTTTGCTAATTCTTGATCTCCCCGAGTGATTCCAGGGCCTCGTGGAGCTCCTTCTGGTGGCGGCTGCTTTCAAACCGGCTCAACAGGCTGTAGGCGCAGGGCACCACGAAGAGGGTGAGGATCGTGGACAGGAGCATCCCGCCGATTACCACGACCCCCATGGGCCGCGTTGTTTCCGATCCGGGACCGAGGGACAGGGACGGCGGTATCGCCGCGGCGATCGTGGCGATGGAGGTCATGAGTATCGGCCTGAGGCGCACCGGGCAGGCGTCGAGGAGAGCGTCGTGCACGTCCATTCCGTCGACGCGGCGGTGATTGGTGAAATCGACCAGGAGAATGGAATTCTTTTTCACGATGCCCATCAGGAGGAGCAGACCGATCATGCTGTAAATGTTCAGGGAGATGCCGGTCATCCGCATGGCTATAAAAGCTCCGCTCGCGCTGAAGGGTAGGGCGAGAAGTATGATGATAGGGTGCAGGAAACTGTTATACTGGGAACCCAGGATCATGTAGGCCACGACAATGCCCATGATCAGGGCGAAGATGAGGCTTTCAAAGGATTCCTTGAAGGTCTCTGAGCTTCCCGAAAAGGTTATGTGATATCCCCGGGGGAGTACCTGCGCGGCGGTCTTCTCAATGAAGCCCAGTATATCCGACTGCGACTTACCCGGACCGATGTTGGCGAAAATGTTTATGGCCCGCTCGCGGTTGTACCGCGTGATGGTCAGGTATGACGGTTTCTCGGTGATGTTGACGACGCTGGAGAGAGGGACCATTTCGCCGTGGATGTTCCGTACCTTTATACGGCTGATGTCATTTGGCGCGCGGTTGTACCGGTCCAGGAGCTTGATCCGGACATCGTCACGACGCCCCGACTCGCTGGTGTACTTCGCGACGCGGAGGCTCCCCACGGAGGCGCTGATTGTATTGGCAATGTTCGTGATAGTGACGCCTCGGTCCCTGGCGCGCTCACGGTCCGGGGTCACCCGCACTTCGGGCATACCGAGCTGGTAATCGGTGTCAACGTCGGTGACCAGGCCAGATTTATCGAGACGGTCCGTCATCGTCTTGCTGTAGCCGGCCAGTTTTTCCCAGTCCGGTCCCTGTACGGAGAACTGGATCGGGAAACCGCGCTTGGCTGTGAACCCGGCCTGTGACGGGTCCATCAGATTCGCGGTATAGACCCCCGGTATTTTTTTTATTTTCCCCCTCATGAATCCCATGAACTCCTGCTGTGTGGGCCGCTTCTTGAAGGGAGCAATTGTGGGACGGTCCTTGTAATCCTTCAGGGTGATGAAGAGCGTTCCCTGGTTGACCAGGCCCCCCTGAAAGCCGCCGATGTTGCCGAAAAATTTCTCTACCTCCGGTCTCTCTTTCAGCAGGGCCTCGGCTTTTTTAAAGACCGAATCAGTGAATTCCAGGGATGAACCCAGGGGCGTCCGGATGGTGGCCATGAAAATGCCCTGGTCCTGGGTGGGGACGAATTCCTTGACCATTCCCGGGAGTAGCAGCAGGGACGTGACGAAAACGGCCGCCGCTGTGCCCAGGACCTTCCACCGGTGGTCCAGGCACCAGCGGAGGGCGCCCTGGTATTTTGAAGAAACTAATTCCATGAAACTGTCCATGGCCTTCCCGAGCTTGGAATCCTTGCTTGTCTGCAGCATCTGGGAGCAGCGCATCGGCGCCAGCGTCAGCGCTTCCAGGAGAGAGAGGATAACCGCAACTGATATGGTGACGCCGAACTGGAAGAAGAACTTGCCTATGATGCCCTTCATAAACACGACCGGAATGAATATGGCGAGGATGGCCAGTGACGCGGCCACTGCCGCGGAGGTGATCTCGCGCGCTCCCACGATGGCAGCCTTGACGCGGCTCATTCCTCCCTCGAAATATCGTACTATGTTTTCCATGACCATTATGGCATCGTCCACGACGATGCCGATCACCAGGGAAAGGGCGAGAAGCGTGAATGTGTTCAGGGTGAAGCCGAGGAAATAGAGCACGATAAAGGAGCCGATGAGTGATGTCGGTATGGCCAGGATGACATTCAGGGCGGAGCTCCAGGAGCCAAGAAAGAGCCAGCACACGATCGATGTCAGTATGACCGACATGATCAGGGTGAAGATGAGCTCGTTCGTGGAGTCCTCAATAAACTTGGTGCTGTCGAAGGAGATGTTCATCTTCATGTTCTTTGGCAGCATCCCGGGGAGGTTAAGATGCTGGATCTTTTCCTTGACTTTGCGGGCCACCGCCACGGCGTTGGAACCGCGCTGCTTGATGACTCCCAGCCCGACCGAGGGGACCCCCTTGAAACGCGCCATCCTCCTGACGTCGGCGGTGCCCTCTTCGATAATGGCCACATCGCTGAGCCTGATCGGCTTCCAGATCGGCTCACCGCCGCGGCGCGTGATAATGAGCCTCTTGAATTCCCCGGGCGTGCTCGCCTCGGAGAGGACCCGTACGTTGGATTCCTTGGGGCCGCTTTCAATGTATCCGGAAGGGCTCAGGGTGTGCTGACTCGTGATGGTGGTGATAATGTCGTCAACGGTGATCTCCTGCCGCGCCATCAGGTCGGTGTTGAGCCAGATGCGCAAGTTTGGGTCCACGTAGCCCCCCATGCGTACATCGCCCACGCCCTCGATGGTGGTAATGGCGTCCTTGAGACGGTCACGCATGAAGAGCACCTTGTCACGAATGGGAGCCGTCCCGCTCAGGGACGTGAACATGATGGGATTGTCCTCCGGGTTTGACTTGGTTACGATGGGTGTGTCAATGTCGCTGGGGAGGTTCCGCTGGGCCTGGAGGATCTTGGTCTGGACCTCCTGGAGGGCCGTGTCAACGTCGCGGCTCAGCTCGAACTCGATGGTGATATTTGTCAGACCTTCCATGGAGACGGAGCTGATGTTCCTGATCCCCTCAATGGTCATGACGGAATCCTCCAGCACATCAGCGATGGAGGATTCCATCGTCTCGGGAGAGGCGCCTACCCAGGTGACGGTGACGGTAAGGACGGGGAAGTCGACGTCGGGCATCTGGCTGATGCCCATCCGGCTGAAACCGATAGCCCCGAATATGATGAGCCCGAACATGAGGATCCAGGCGAAGACGGTGTTTTTTATCGATATGTCTGATAGGGTCATGTCATTTGTCCGGGCCAGTCTATCCCTGTTGCGCTGGCCTGATGCATAGTATTATCAACCGGTCACGGGATGCAAATAAAATACTACATTTATGGTGAAAAAGTTATATGCCCTCACCCAGCCTCCATCACGCCCTCTCCCATTATATCCTCACCCCCGGCCCCTCTCCAGCAAATGGAGTGGTTCACATATTACGGCAACCCTATCCTTGATTCGCCTCATCCCCTAACCCCTTCTCCATAAAATGGAGAAGGGGAATATAGAACAAAGTATTTGATGCGAAAGCCCTCTCCTTTGTAAGGAGAGGGCGCGCAGAGCGCGGGTGAGGTCAAATAAGGAGAGGGCGCTGAGGACGCGGAGTTATATGGGGGGCCAGGGTTGGAAGTTGTATGGTTTTTATACCAACCCCTGGAGGATCAAGCCATAATGACATTGTTCTTCCCTGAATATGTAAATGTCTTGATATTTTTTTATTATCAGGCACGATTGCTCACTGATTATTTGATGGGATGATTTTACAACAATGAAGCTTTTTAGAATGACGTATCGTACGCTTAAAAAAGACAACAGGATCCAACCCTTTCTTGCCCCGCTCCTGGGACTGCTGACCCTGTCATTTCTTGCCGCATCCCTGTATGCCATTGATGACGACGTGAAAAAAATGATCCGCCGGGCGACCGGCATTACCGATGAAGACGTCCGGGCGGCATCCGGGAAAAAGGAGATATCCCTGTTTGACGCCTACGCCCTGGCGGTCCACAAAACGGAGCGCATGGCCATTGAAGGAGAGAGCGCTATCCAGGCGGAGGAGCGGAAGTTCCAGGCCATCGAGTCGTTCCTCCCCTATTTTTCGATCAGGGCCAACAAGGCGCTTCCCGGGCCTGATAGCAGGTATATCAACCTGGCCCGGTCGGCCGTGAGCCTGTACCTGCGCCAGCCGATCATAACCGGCCTCAAGGAGGCTTCCCAGATCAAATCCGCATGGTCGGAGAGAAAAATCAAGGAATACCAGCTGAATAACAACGCGAGCCTTCTGCTGATGGACGTGGGAATAGCCTATTACACGGTCCTGCTCAACGATCGGGACCTGAAAAATAATGAACAGCTCCTTGACCTGCTTACCAAGCAGATTAATGAAACCAAACGGCGCGTCGAAATAGGACGGAGCAGGCAGAGCGACCTGCTCCGGACCAACGCGCAGATATACACGCTGCAGGCCCATGTCAAGTCGCTCCGCACCGGCCTTGTGCACGCGAAACTGGCATTTGCCGCAATGACCGGGATTGAAGCTGAATATGTCCTGACAGACTCGCTTAATTTGAATGATCCGCCCTTTACGCTGGAGGACACGGCAAAGATAGTGGAATACCGCTGGGACATCAGGGCGGCGAAAGAGCAGATGGAATATTCAAAGGCCGGGGTCCTCAACGCGTACGGAACGCATCTGCCCAACGTATATTTTGAGGGGAACTACTTCCTGTGGCAGGACAAGCTCTATAAGACCGATAAGAACAAACAGCTGACGCAGCTTGCACTGTCGCCCCCAACGGCCGGGTCACTGCTCGGGTCAAGACTGAATAACGGGAACCCGGTTAAATCCCGCGACTATTATTTTTCCCTCGGCGCGGAGCTGCCGATTTTCGGGGGTGACATCACCTTCGCGAAAGTACGGGAGGCGAATTCAAAGAAGCGCCAGTCCGATCTGGGGTTTTCACAGGCCGTGCGCCTTGCCAGGAAGGACATCTTGGATTCGTTCCAGACATGGGAAAGTTCAAAGGTCGAGCTGGATGCGTACCGGAAGGCCCTGGCCTCCTCCGAGCAGAACTACCAGGTCGTGTCGAACGAGTACCGGCTGAACCAGGTGACGATTCTCGACATGCTGGTGTCGCTCACCAATCTACAGAGCGCACGGCACGAATACGAGCAGGCCCTGCTGCAGCTCAAGCTTAACCGCATGCGTCTGGGCGTTTCCATAAATGAGTTCTCAGGCGACGGTATCAGGGCCATTAAATGACCGTTCCTGCGCGGACGGCAGCCGGGCGGCTTAAAAGGTGTATCCGATCGACAGGTGCAGGACTCCCAGGTCCTCGCCCTTCAGCTTGTTGATCTTGAATCCATACAGGAGGCCGATGGGGCCGAGCGGGGTCACGTAGCGCAGGCCGGCGCCGGCTGACATGCGTACCCGGAAGAAATCGTGAAAGCTGTTGTCGATCCTGCCCGCGTCGAAAAAACCGCTCAGCTCGAAATTGTAACCCAGGTCTATCCGCGCTTCAATGCTGGCGGCCGCGGATGCCCGGCCCCCGACCGGTTTGTTGAACACATCGTACTTCAGCTTGTTCTCCTTGAATCCCCGCACGTCCCCGATGCCGCCGAGGTAAAAGAGCTGGTCGCTGATGACCCCCTTTACCGAAGTATAAGGCTGGATGTAGCCCAGCATGGCATGGGCTGCGAAGGTCAGCCGCGACCAGGGCGTTACGTAGAATTTCAATCCGTACTGATACTTGATGAAATTGTCTGAATAGTCATGCGAGAAAAATTGTTTTTTTGTTCTGGTCAAATCCACTGACGCGTCAATCGTCAGCGATGTCTGAAATCCCTTCCGGGGCCTGATGAAGGAATCTCTCCGGTCGTAAGAGAGGGCGGCAGAGAAGAGGATGATTCTTCTGAGATTGAACCGGCTGGTCTTGTCAGGGTCGGTGATGTCCTCGATGGAAAAATAACCGAGCATTTTCCGCTCCTGGTAACTCACGGCCAGTCCGGCGGTCAGGCTGTCTAACCATGCCGACTTGATTGAACAGGAAGGGCCGTACACGAGGGTGCCGAAGGTCTGGTTGAATTCTTTTATCTTGTCGATGGAAAAGCTTACGGTTGCCGAGGCCCGCGCCCCGATGAGCCTCGGTTCGGTAAATCCCGCTGCACCGCTGTAACCGGTCTGCGCCGCTTCTCCCCTGATCCAGACTGACTTGTATCTGCCCAGGAAGTTCCTGTCTTCCAGGGCCGTATTTGCGTATAGTCCTTTTTCCGAGTTGTAGCCGCCGCCGATGCTGAAGAGATACGGTTTTTTCTCAATCACATCGATAAAGAGATCAGCCCGCTCTCTTTTCTCCTCGATGCCCAGGGTGGCCAGGTTGACACCTTGAAATATATCGATATCGCTGATATTCTTGTATTCTTCGAGAAACCGGGGAATCGAAACAGGGTCTCCGGGATTCAGGGAGAGTTGTTTCCGGAGGTAGGATGTCCTGGTCCGGATATTTCCTGAAAAGTTGACGGTCCCCAGCCTGACCTGCTTTCCTTCTGTTATCTGAAATACGATGGCGGCTTTCGAACGGTCATCGGTAATGGCGGCGGATCCCTTCACGGTGACATAGGGATATCCCTTTTCAGAAATGAGTGAGGATATCTGGTTTTCCGCGGCGGCTACATCGGATTCCTGGTATAGGCTGCCCGGCGCGAGTGCAATTTTTTTCCGTATCTGAGTGTCGGTGAGGACATGGTTTCCCATGAATACGATTGATGATACGCGGGTGGCGGTTCCCTCAAGGATGACAATCTGTATCGATGCCTGTGTCCTGTCTCTGCTCAGCCTGACATTGGAAGTGACCCCGGCATCCATGAAGCCTTTCTTGATGTAAAAAGACCTGATGATGAGCATGTCATTATTCAGGACATCGGCATCGAACCTCCGTTTTATGATTCTCCCGGAAGCCCTGGTGCCCATCATGTCCAGTATGGTTTTTTCGCTGAAAGACGCGTTGCCCGTTATCTGCAGCCGGGCGACATCAACCCGTGGCCCTTCATCGATGACAAAGGTCAGGGCTTTCCGCTCTTTCTCCCCATCCCGAGTCTGCCTGATGTCCAGCTTGACCCGGGCGCCGGGGTAGCCCTTCGTTTTGTACAGGCTGGTTATGTTCTGCGCGCTTTTTCTCGCGCCGGCATCGTTGGCATTGCCCCGTTCAGACAGGACGAGGCTCTTTTTCAGGGTGATGTCCCAGAAGCGTTTGTTGCCGGAAAATTTGATTTTGTATTTCGGGCCTTCATGGATAGTGATGACAATATCCACCAGTCTGTTTGCGCTGTCCCTGTTCAGTGTGTACCGGATATCCGCTTCAGGATAACCCCTTTTCCAGTATTGCTTTTTAATTGCGGTAATGTTGTTTTTGAATTCTGATTCGATAAAGCGGAATGTTTCCGAGAATAATCTGTATTTAATCTCTATGTCTGATAAGGCCTGGTTTCCGTCAATGGTGATGTTGCCGTATGAGAAGTAGGCTCCCGGCTGTATAGTGATATACACCGTGTATTTTCCGTCTCTTTTGCTTCTCTCCCCCCGGGCCGTTATCCCGGGATTGATGTATCCCTCGGCAATGAATTTTTCCCTGACCAGCTTCTCCTGTTCGGGCAATTGCTCCGGCTTGAAGACTGTGCCGGCATGAATGGACATGATGCCGGTAATCTCGCTTTCCAGTATCACCGCATTTCCCCGTATGTCGATATTCCTGATAAACCGGCATGGCGTCAGATCAAAGTCAACGGCAAGGGATCCCTTGTCGAGCCGCACGGCGGTCCGTATGTCGGAGAATTTATTCAGCAGCGCCAGGGCCTTCTTTGAGTCATTGAGAAGGGTGGTGGAGAAAACGTCCCCTTCCCGGAGGTGGACGACTTTCCTCGCCATGTCCGTCCAGTTGCTGAGGTCCTCGTGCTCATTGAAATCATGAAATTGCACGGTTATGACGCCGATGCGGGCGCCTTGGAACCGCGGGTATGGATCATCCTTCGCCGTCCCGGCGGCGCCCGTGGCAAACAATGCGCCGGTCAGGAAAAGGGTGATGATGCAAACAGGTGTGCGGTCTTGGGCCGCTTTTGGTCGGGGTTCGGGTGCCATGGCGTATTAACGGAATTCCTTGTTGTACTGCATATCAATGCCGACCTTGCCCTTCGAGTCGTAATCGAGGTTAAGCAGTATGCTGTCGTTCAATTTATATTTAACCGCAGAGCCGGATCTGATTTCACTGCTGTCCTTTCCGAGGGAGTAATAAATGCTGAACCGCTTGTCCAGGTTTTTTCCGATAGTCACAACCTGCCCCTTGAAGGAGCCTTTGCTCTGCGAATCCGGCGCTTTCACCTCGATGCTGTCGATGCCGGTCGATTTCTTTATCTGCCCTCCGTAGTTAAAGGCTATGATTTGCCCGAGGAGATCGCCCGTGGAATAGGACATGGCGCCACCCGTGGTTTTTCCGAGCATGATCAGGGAGAGAATGTTGTTGGTGTCCAGTATCGGGTTTGACGAGAGATCGTATTTGAGGGTGGCGGGGGTCCCCGTGATGGCAATCGAGACCAGCCATTTCTGGATCCTTGCGTTGCTGCTGATGCTGATAACCGGCTCGATCCTGTTGGGATTGATGAAATCGATTTTTCCTCTCGCGATATCGAAGTCCCTGCCGAGGTAGTGGACCACGCCGCTTTCTACCCGTGCGCTGCCGCTCAGGAGGGGTTTCCCCAGGGTGCCAGTCATTCTCAGGTCGGTGTTGATCTTCAGGCTGGCTATATTGTTCTCAACAGCAAAGGGCCGCCTGCTGGAAATCGCCATGTCTATCGTTATGGCGTCTGACAGGGATCTGCCCGATGAATCCCTTGAAGCCTTTGTTTTCCGCTCCGCAGTTCTGCCGATATCCTGAAGCGGGTGCAGGACCAGGTCCTGGTAGTAAGTGCCTTCAATGAGCGTAAAATCACCCCTGATGACCGACCTGGCGGTAGTGCCGGTAACCATCGCGTTGGCGTCAAAGGTCATATGCATCATATCCGGTATGTCGATGGGGATATTCCGGGCCATGGCGTTCAGCCGTATGTCGTGGAGCTTCAGTCCGTTAATGCCCGTGGAGCCCTTCATCCCGAACCGGCCCTGGCCCAGGAACCCATGTATATCATGGATCGTAATCCGCTCGGACGTGAATGATATTCTGCCGTTCAGGTCCCGCACGTCGTTGCTTATGGATGGGATTGAAAATCCGATTGTGTCAAGTTTGACATCGGCGTTAACGTGCGGGTAGGACTTGGTCCCCGTTATCCCGCCCTTCAGCGCGAGGTTCCCTGAAAAATTCGTCAGATTATCGGTGACCCGGTTGGCCAGATTGAGCGGGATGCTGCTGTCAATGTTGATGGTGAAGACGTTATATATGTTGCCCCTGCCGTTTATCGCGATCCAGCCGGTATCGAGAAGTGCCAGTTTGATGCCGGGAATAGCGAGGACGCCCCCGGTCAATCTGGCGTCGAACATGGTGGACTTGACCAGCCGTTCACCGGCATTTCCCAGCTCAAACTGCGACAGCTTAATGCTCAGGTTGGACCTCTCCGGTGATGCGGCGCTTCCCTCTGCTTTTATTGTTCCTGACATGATGCCACTGATATTTTTTCTTCCCGCAGCGGACAGGTACGGTGTGAGGTCGGTTTTATCGAAAAGGGCCGCGATCATGAAGCGCCTGCTCCCGAATTCGTACGTCGCATTAATATCGAAGTTTAATTTCCCCTTCACCGTGACACGCCGGTTCCGGACGATCAGGTTCATGTTCATGTCGTTATAGGGGGTATCCTTTACGGCGAGGTGCGTGGCCGCCACAGAACCTTCCACTGAAGGGTCATTCAGAGATCCTCTTCCCTTTAGTCCCAGGATGATCCGTCCCTTAATTCCGCCGGCGGTGTCGATAGCCTGTATGGATGCGAGGGAGATCGGATCGGAATCGATGGAGAAGTCACAGGTGCGGTCAGTTCCGATCCAACCTCTGCACCGGATCGCTTCTCCCGGTAACACGGTCAGCAGGAGCGGATCGATCCATGCTTTTCTGCCTTTGAAATTTACCGAACAATTCAATGCCTGGAATTTCTGGCAACCGAGATCGATGCCTTCGCCGGTTACTGCGAGAGAACCTCCGGGGTCCCGCAGGCTCCCGGTCAGATGCCCGGCCAGGGAGAGGCGGCCGGTATATTGTGTCAGAAAATCGCCGGCATCCACTTCGAATTTTTCTATGTTCAAGCTGATGGGCGGGTCGGGGCGCATGCCAAGGTTTTCTTCATTAAATATTCCCGCCCCGCCGGTCAGAGAAACTTTCGATTCGTTATTCGACAGTGTAAACCTGTCGATGGTCACCATGCCGGTTTCATCGAGAGACGCGTGTACCGCCACATCGCCGATCATCACCTCCCTGAACCGGACCATGGCACCGGCCAAGCCGGCAATGATAACGGGCCGCCGGATTGTCCCGGATAGGGAGCCGTTCATGCTCAGCTTCCCTCCGCAGCCGCTGAAGCCAAGTGACGCCGTTTCGCGGGTAATGTCCGGGCTTGTCAGGGAAAATGACGCCTGCACACCTTTTGTGGCGGTCGTGAAGGAGCCCCCGGCCCGGAACCGGGTGTTGCCGAGGAGGGCTTCAAAATCGTTTACCTGGAGGGTTCCTCCGCTCATGGCTGCCCGGGCGCGCAGGCTCAGATATGCGGGCTCTGATTTATCACCGACAGAAAAATTAATTACCGATGCCTTCACCTCGAGGCCAGCCGAGGCCGATCCGGGGGAGAAGCCGGTGCCGGAAAGCGTCCAATCTGAATCGATCAGGCCCTGCGCCGTGCCGGCAATGCCGGGGACGCCCTCGATGCTGAAGCCCCTGGATGTTGCAGCTAATGCATATGATATCCTGCCGCTGTCATGGCCGGGCTTGATGAAACCGGCCGGGTAGGCGTCACGCAGATCGAAGGAGCCGCGAAGGTTGATATATCCGGGTCCGGAGAAGGCCCTGATACCCGCGATGGAAACCACCCGGTCATCCATGGCCATGTCAGCGCTGATGGAGGTCACAGTGCTTCCGAGTATATTTCCGCCGGAATAGCGGGCCGTAAGAGAGATGGCCGGATTGTTCACCGTTCCCCGTGCGGTAAAGGCGCCGGTGACCGTCCCGTCAAGGGGACGGGACGCATCCAGGATGTCGCGTAATTCCGAAAGCGACAGGGAAAATTCCGCACTGACATTAAAGGCCGGGTTCCTGAAAAGTTCCAGTATCTCCCCCTGGAGCGATATGTCTGACGCGTTGGTCTGCATTTTTAGGCGTAGATGCTCCGCTATCCCCTTCCTGACCGTGCTGTTAATGTCCAGGTGCTTAAGGGTGGTCCTCCGGCCTTTGACAATAAAGACCCCCCCGCCTACCGTCAGATCTAACTCCCCGGTTTTGCTGGCGAAGTCGAGCCCCGCTGCGGACCGGATCTCCTGTATGTCCAATTCAAAGTTCCCGGCGGTCCGGGTAAAGCCGAACCGTCCCCTGTCAAGCATGCAATGCCTGACAAGGAGAAAGCCCGGGAGCCGGACCGGTTTGTTGTCGTGCTTCTTTTTTTTCGGCCTTATTCCCAGAGCCTTTACAATGTTGAGTCTACCGTCTTCTTCCAGCTCAAGGTGCACAACAGGCTTTTCAAAGCTGGCGTCGACGATGTCGAGTTTACCCCGCAGTGCCGACCATACTGATATCCGCGCTCTCAGACGGTTAAAGCGCGCAATGGGCTTACGGTCCGCACCAGCAAGAACCGCGTTCCGAATTTCAACTCTTCCCTGGAGGGGGGAGATGCTGAGATAGTCCCAGCTTATCGAACCAGGCATAATGCTGTTGATGAATCGCTGGGTTTGCCTCTGAGCGATATCCGTGTTGAGCAGTATGAGAACGTGCGTTGCTATTACCGCTGCTGCGGTTATGGCGATAGATAGAGTCAGGAGGATATGTTTGAATATTTTCATCATGCGATATAAGATGTCGTTATAACTGCAGTTGATTTCATTTGTGATAATATCGAAGTCATTTCAAGATGTATTGTGACTCACATTGTCATTGCGAGGAGCGCAGCGACGTAGCAATCCTGTTATAATTACTCAAAATATTCATGAACGACTTTAGTTTTTCTTTGCATATTAACAAATCATAAACACGATCGCTTCGCTTTGCTCGCGATGACATTGGTGATACTATAATAATCTAATTTTGAGATAATTCATATTTATTCAAGCCTTATTTGCCTATTCCCCGGCCTTAATTATTATGAAAAAAGGTCGACACTTATTGCGTTATATGGTAGCGGTAAACCGGATTAGACAGCAATACAGTAGGGGGAAATCGATGGGAATAGATGCGATACAGGATATACTTGGCCGTGTGGAAGTCAGGGCTGACTTGAAGATCGGCCTTGAAAAGGTGTTCCAGAACGAGACCATGAGCTTTAACCTCGGAATTGTACCCGCCGGGGTCCCTGATCACTATCATAAGATCAGCGATGAAATGTATTATATCCATTCCGGCCGGGGAACGATGAGGCTTGGCGACACGTACACGGAGGTGTCAGAGGGCGATATCGTTTCCATTCCCCGCGGCATGGTGCATGGCCTGGTGAAAACCGGCGGGGACAGGATGGTCATCTTTATCGTCACGTCGCCGCCCTTTGATCCAGAGCATGACCGCTTCACGGTCTGACTTTCCCCTATCCGCGGAAAAACTTTTTTTCCCCCATACCGAAAAATCCCTTAACGGACACCTTCGCGCCGGATGACGTCCGTATGGTGCCTGAATAACGCCCGAAGGGGCCGTAGTAATCGGTTTTGATCGCAACCAGGTTGAGTTTCAGGGGATTGTCAAAGACCGGCATGAAGGCAATATCCACCATCCCGTACTCATCCGTTATTGACCACTCGTCATGAACGCCATTGGGCCGGAAGAAGGTGACCGGCGGGAGCAGATGCAGTTCCTTTCCCATCCAGAGGCAGTTCTCGTTGTAACGTTCCTTGTCGTGGACCTGGTTGTCGGTCAGGTTGAAACCGGTGAGGCCTTTCGCGGTGAAGCCGGCTCCCGTGACCCAGTCGTATTTTAGAATATAGGGATAGTACCCCTTGTGGTCGTCGATGATCGCGAAGCTGCTCTTTCGGTCAAAATCAATGCGCCGCCCGCTCAAGATGAGTACCCCTTCCATGGGCATCAGGCACTTGTGGGAATACATGCCCCGGTTTGCCGCAAAGGGGAGGCTCACCACCAGGGGCCTGACCCTGCCGGTTTCATGAAATACCTCGAAGTGGCCGTATAGTGCCGGTAGTTTTTTATCTGCGTCGATGGCGACATCGATGAAGATCCTTCCCAGGTTAAGCTTGTTGTGGATGTCGATGCGGAAATTGTTCGTGATATACCGCGCTCTTGTGTCGCCGAGGGACGAGGGGACGCGTGCCTCCCAGGAGGGGATTTTTTTCTCGTACTTGGTCATCCGTTCATTTTTTTTATCACACACAATGAATTGGATCAGGGTCCCCACCTTCTGATTGTATATAACGGCGAGCATGAAATAATCCTTGTTCCCGAGCTGAAAGGCCTGCCATTCCTTGAGACGGAAGTTTTTGAAGAAGCGCGGGAGGGGAAGGCCGAAGACCCTGGCGGCATCAAGGGGATTGACGTCGCTGAATGGTGCGTTGAAGGTGCCGAAATTAATTTTCCCGTCCTTGACCAGGCTTCCCGGAGATGGAAGAATCTCCCGGGTATACGATGGTTTGCTTTTCACTGTTTTTGGCATGGCGTCACCTGTGCAAAATGTAATAGGGTTGTCTTAATAGCCCCCTAAATCCCCCGGAGGGGGACTTGTCATATGTGCGGTTGCATAGCCGCGCTTTTTTATATGAGAGGCACAATAGTTGTGAAAAGTCGAGAATAAAATTAATCAAAAAAGTCATTGACACCGCGCCGGTAATGAATATAGTTCACATATTGAACAATATTCAATATTTTGATCCCGCGGGAGGCTGACATGACAAAAATGACCCCATCAGAAGCATTCGTCGAGACCCTGGTTGCCGAGGGCATAACAACCACCTTCGGGATCGTAGGCAGCGCCTACATGGACGCCCTTGACCTGTTCCCGGCGGCGGGGATCCGCTTCATCTCCGTGGCCCACGAGCAGGCGGCGGCCCACGCAGCTGACGGGTATGCCCGGGTGACCGGCAGGCCCCAGACCTGCATCGGCCAGAACGGGCCCGGTGCGGCCAACTTCATATCTGCCATCACCGCTGCCTTCTGGGCGCATTCACCGGTGGTAGCCATTACACCGGAAACCGGAAGCATGGGCATCGGCACCGGCGGGTTCCAGGAACTCGACCAGATGCCCTGGTTCGAAAAGTGCACGAAGTACCAGGTGCGGGTCAACAGGCCCGAGCGGATGGCGGAGCTGACACGGCGCTGCTTTTACATGGCGAAGCTACTGTCCGGTCCCGCCCAGCTCAACATACCGCGCGACTTTTTTTACGGCGATATTGATTGCGAGATATATAAATCCGGCGATGTCAATTACGGCAGCGGCCCCGAAGGCCTGATTAAGAAAGCGGCGGAGCTTCTCTCCCGGGCCAAAAACCCGGTCATTCTCGCCGGCGGCGGCGTATCCATGGCGGACGCCATCGGGGAGACAAAGGCCCTGGCGGAATTCCTCACCGCGCCCGTGGTGAACACCTATCTCCACAACGACACCTTTCCGGCGGGCCACGAACTGGCGGTCGGTCCCATCGGGTACTGCGGCTCCAAGGCCGCCATGCGCTCCATCGCGAAGGCTGATGTGGTCCTTGCACTGGGAACTCGCCTGGGACCCTTCGGCACGCTGCCCCAGTATGACATCGACTACTGGCCGAAAGCGGCGAAGCTCATCCAGGTCGACATCGACGGCACGCAGCTGGGTGTTTCGAAAAAGATCGACCTCGGCATCGTCGCTGACGCGCGGGAATTCGCGGTGCAGCTCCTGAAGGCCCTTGCGGCCATCGATGGGAAGCGGAAGAAGGACACTGGCCGCCTGGCGGAAATTGTGAAGGAAAAGGGCGTATGGAAGGAAGAGCTCGGTTCCTGGTCCTCCTCGACGAACAAGCTGATGCATCCGCGCCGCTTCATCAAGGAGCTCACCGACGCCATCCCTGACGGCTCCATCGTCGCCACGGACATTGGCAATAATTCGTCCATCTGCAACAGCTATCTTGCATTCACCGGCCCCCGCCAGCACATATCGGCCCTCTCCTGGGGCAACTGCGGTTTTGCCTACGGCGCGGCCATGGGCGCGAAGATCGGCGCCCCGGGCACACCGGTTTTCGCCCTCCAGGGTGACGGCGCCTACGGTATCAGCGGCCTTTCAGAGGTAATGACCGCTGTGCGTGAGGAGATCCCGGTGATAGCCGTGGTCTTCAATAACCACGAGTGGGGCGCAGAGAAAAAGAACCAGATCGATTTCTTCAAGAGCCGTTTCGTCGGCGCGGACCTCCTCACGAACCCTGACTATGCTCAGCTTGCGAAGGATATGGGCGCTGTCGGCTTCAAGGTCGAGAACTACGCCGACGTCAAGGACATTGTCCTCGAGGCGGTGAAGTGCGGCAGGCCCGTCGTGATCAACGCAGTCATCGAGGGCGGCGAGAAGGTGCTGGCGGAGCCATTCCGCCGCGACGCCTTTAAGCCCGCGGTGCGGTACTTACCCAAGTATAAACACCTGAGCGCGGTCTAGGGGCCGCACGGTACCGCGATGAACGTCCTGGTCATCAACGCTGGGAGCAGCTCGCTGAAGTTCAAGCTCTTTGACGGCGATGGCGGAGACGCGATTATCGGCGGCCACTACATCGATATCGGCGAAACGGCAGGGAAAGGGGAAGTCGTTCGGAAAATTACCCGGCGCGGCTCCGTTGAAAAGACCGCGCTGGCGGTACTGGACCACCGCTCCGCCATCGGCGACATGCTGGACCTGCTCCGCGGTGAGAACTTGCTCCGCGGCCGGGACGAGGGCGCTGTCATCGGCCACCGCATCGTCCACGGCGGAGAGCGGTACGAACGGGCGACGCTGATCACGCGGGATGTGCTTGACTACCTTGCGGATATTTCCGCTCTCGCGCCGCTTCACAACCCTATTGGCCTTGCCTGTGTTGATGAGCTTGCGGCCTCCCTGCCGGATCTGCCGCAGTACGCGGTTTTCGATACCGCCTTTCACCGGACCATCCCTGAAACGAACTACCTCTACGGCCTGCCGCTGGAGCTCTACAAAAAATTCGGCATCAGGAAATACGGTTTTCACGGCATCAATCATAACTATGTGGCACACCGGGCCTCGGAAATGCTGGGCCGCGACATCGCCCGGTTGAAGATCATCACCTGCCACCTGGGCAACGGCCAGAGCCTCTGCGCCGTGAAGCACGGGAAGAGCTTCGATACATCGATGGGCTTTACGCCCCTGGAAGGCCTGCCGATGGGGACACGGAGCGGCTCATTCGACCCTGAAATAATATTTTTTCTCATGCGGCACGGGTACGCGCCTGATGATATCAAGACCATGATCAACAAGCGCTCCGGGCTTTTGGGCCTGTCGGGCATAGACAGCCATTATAAAACAATCGAGGATCGGGCGCGCTCCGGCGACGCGGCATCGAAGCTGGCCAGCGACATGCTGGTCAACCGGATCACCTGCCTGATCGGTGCCTACACGGCTGAAATGGGCGGGGTCGACGCCATCGTCTTCACCGGCGGCATCGGAGAGAACTCGGCATATCTGCGACACGGCGTTCTGGGCGGCCTGGCTTATACGGGCCTTATCCTTGATGAAGCCGCCAACAACGCCCATGCTGGCGTGATCACGGCGCCGGGTAGCGCAATCAGCACCCTGGTCATTCCGGCGAACGAGGAGTTCCAGATCGCGCTGGAGGTCATTCGGGTGATTGGGTAGAGGCTTTGCGGTATGAATACCTCGGTCTTTGAAATTTCATCGGACAGAAGGAGACGTCGCAGTTGCAGAGCGGGTCACTGTCAGGGGGGGGCACCGGGTCCTGTTCTTCGTTTTTAAAACGGGCCCATTCGGCTGCTTTTTCCTCGGTATCGACGAAGCCCGCGCTGTATACTGTTTCGCTTCGACAGTGCCTGTATCCGTATATTAACTCATACATTTCATTTTCCTGAGATTAACCCTTGCACTGGTGCGATGATTTTCTTTTATCGGTCCCCGGTCTTTTTGTATTGACAGGGGGATATATGTCGGATGTAGTCTCATATAATGAATAATATTCATTATATGAATATAATTTATTTCAAGCAGTTTATTCCGGCAGCCGATAAAAAAAAGGCGTTTCGCTTCCGGGCTGGCTCACCTTCCGCGGGTGCGGCAGAATATTCCTACAGGAGAAAAACCATGATGACAGATCTCAAAGGCAAGACGGCCATCGTCACAGGGTCCGGCAAAAAGACCGGGATGGGTTACGCCATGGCGCGGAAATTGGCATTTTTTGGCACGAATGTAATCATCGCCGACCTGGGGGGCGCCACTCTCCCGGGTGCCCCGGTCGCCACGGGCACCTCTACGGAGATGCAGGAGATAGCGGAATTGCTCCAGGGGGAATTCGGGGTCCGCACCCTGGCGGTCGTGGTCGATGTCTCCAATACTGAATCCGTCGCAGCCATGGCCGGGACGGTGAAAGAGAGCTTTGAACATGTCGATATCCTCTGCAATAATGCAGGCGCATCCTTCGGGGTCCCCGCTGCGGTCCACACCTATGACGAGGCTGCGTGGATGAAGACCGTGGACATCAACCTTCACGGCGTCTTCAGGGTATCCCGGGCACTGCTCCCCCTCATGCTGGGAAAACCGGCAAGCATCATCAACAATGCGTCCCGGGCCGGCAAGTTCCCGCCGGTAATGAACGGCGCTTACGCGGTGGCCAAAGCAGGGGTCATCATGCTCACCAAGGTGATGGCGAAGGAGCTGGCCGGCGCCGGCGTGCGCGTGAACGCCATTTGCCCGGGGCAGATCATGACGGACCTGGAACGGTGGCGTTTCGGGCTGGAGGCCCGGGTCTTTCAGACAACGCCGGAGGAGCGCGAAAAGGAGATGTGCAAGACGATCCCCCTGGGGCGCATCGGCACCCCGGAGGAAGTGGCGAACCTGGTGGCGTTCCTCGCCTCGGACGCATCGTCGTACATGACCGGCCAGGCTGTCAACATTACGGGCGGGCAGTTAATGGAATTGTAAAAAATTTGTGTCCCCCTCCCTTGATGGGAGGGGCCAGGGGAGGGTGAAGACAGGATATCACCTCACCTCGCTCCTCCCCCATCATGGGGGAGGAGAACGCCGGAAAAAAGTTGTTAGAATACAATGAATAAATAATTTGCAGGAGTATGATCATGGAAAAGATGATCGGCGGAAGACTTGCCGCGGAGGCCCTCATAGATCGCGGCGTGAAACATATTTTCTCCATAAGCGGAGGGCACATCACCCCTATCTACGAGTTCCTCGAGAATACCGAAGTCAAGATCTTCGCGACGCGGCACGAACAGGCGGCCGTGTTCATGGCCGAGGCCATGGCGCGCATGACACGGAAGCCCGCGGTTGCCATGGTAACGGCGGGACCGGGATTTACCAACGCCCTCTCAGGCATCGCGAGCGCCCGGCTATCCAACGCGCCGGTCATATTGATCGCCGGGTGCGTGGGCCTCGAAACGACGGAAAAGCTCGATCTCCAGGATATGACCCAGCTGCCGGTAATTCAACCAATGGTGAAGAAGGCGCTGGTCTGCCACAACGCGGAGCGGATCCCGGAATTCATCGACATGGCGTTCCGCTATGCGGGCAACGGCAGGCCGGGGCCGGTCTACCTTGAACTTCCCTGCGATGTGCTAAACGCTGTCCCTGATATGAACAAGGTAAAAAAATACCGGAGCACTATAGAATCGAAGGCCGTGGACACAACGGCGGCAGCAAAGATCGTGGATATGCTCGCGCAAGCGAAGAAACCGATCATCATTGCCGGGAGCGGCGCCTGGTACGCCGATGCCGGTCCGGAGCTGACGGCCTTTGTCGAGAAGACAGGCATACCGGCCTTTACACTCGGCGGCGGCCGGGGCGTCATCCCGGACACGCATCCCCTCTGCTTCGAATCGTCCCTGGCCATCAGGCCCGGCGCGTCGTTTGTGGCGAATGTTCAGACCGACCTTGTGCTCTTTCTCGGCTCACGGCTGAGCCTGTTCTACATATTCGGCGACATCTTCCCGAAGACGGCCAAGTTTATCCAGGTCGACATCGAGGCGGAGGAGATCGGCCGCAACCGGTCCATTGATCTCGGCGTGGTGAGCGACATCAAGGCCATGCTGGCTGAGCTCACCCGCATCGTAGGCGAGCGTAAGATCGGCCCGACATTCACCAAGCAGTTCAGCGAATGGGTCGAGGCGGTAAAGACAGCTGACGCAAACGGCAAGGCCCAGGCCAAGCCGATGTGGGAGAAGGAAGGTACGCCAATCCATCCCCTGCGGCTTGCGCGGGAAATCAACGATTACATGGACCGCGAAGACGATATAGTCGCGGCTGATGGCGGCGACACTGCTACCTGGATGGGCATGACCCGCACCGTGCGGAAGGCCGGCCATTACCTTGATTACGGACTGTACGGCTGCCTGGCCGTGGGACTTCCCTACGCAAACGCGGCGAAGCTCCTCTATCCGGAAAAGCGGGTACTCCTTGTCATCGGCGACGGGTCGGTGGGATTCAATTTCATGGAGTTCCACACCGCCATCCGGAACAACCTGCCCATCGTGGCGGTCGTGGCGAACGACACCCTCTGGGGCATGATCGCCCACAGCCAGCAGATCCGCCTCGGCCACGCCATCAAGGACGGCACCGACCTTGGTCTCGTCCGGTATGATAAGATGGTGGAGGCCCTGGGCGGCTTCGGCGCCTTCGTCGAAAAACCGGAGGATATCCGGCCGGCCATTGAAGCGGCCTTCAAGTCCGGAAAAACATCATGCATCAACGTCATGGTGGACCCGACAACGATAAGCCCGGGCAGCGTCGCCCTGGCCAACCTGGGAGGTTACAAGGCGTAGCTGAAAAAATTGGAGAATGACATGAGCTGAAACGCGCACAGCATCCCGCCGGACAGATACCGGCGGGATGACATCATGCAGCATAGGAGGCGACATGAGCAATCAGGAAGGGTCACGCGAGTACAAACTATCCAAAGGGTATACCAATTACGTTTTTATTCTCCTTTTTCTCCTTTACTTCTTCGATTACACCGACCGCATGGTGGTGACCTCTCTTTTCCCGTACATAAAGAAGGAATGGGGAATATCAGACGCCCAGTGCGGGCTGCTCGTGTCGGCGATCTACTGGTCCATCATCCTGTTCACCTTTCCTGTATCGATATTGGTCGACCGGTGGAGCCGCAAGAAGACCATCGGCCTCATGGCGGTGGTGTGGAGCCTCGCAACGGGCGCTTGCGCCCTGGCGGGGAGCTTCACCCATCTCTTCGGCGCCCGGACGGTGATCGGGGTCGGCGAGGCGGGTTACGCCCCCGGCGGGACCGCCATGCTTTCCGGGCTCTACCCGGAGGAAAAGCGCTCGATGATGATGGGGATATGGAACGCCTCCATACCCCTCGGAAGCGCCATAGGGATCGCCCTGGGCGGGATCGTGGCCACACACTGGGGCTGGCGACACGCCTTCGGCCTGGTTGCCTTTCCCGGACTGATCGTGGCCATACTGTTTTTCTTCATCAAGGACTACAAGACTGTTGACCTGGTCAAGACCGTACAAGCCGGGGATGAGGGTAAGCCAAGAGTCAAGATGAGCAAAATGGACATCTTGAGGGAATTCAGCAGCACCCCGTCACTGTTATTTACCTACTTCGGCTTTGCCGGCATGCTCTTCGTTATGGTGTCGATCATGACCTGGATGCCGACCTATTTTCACCGGGTCTACAATATGCCCGAGGACCAGGCTGGCATCAAAGCTGGTGCTGTCATGCTGCTGGCGCTGGTGGGGGGACCCCTTGGAGGATTTCTGGTTGACCGGTGGCGCCGGACGAAAGTGAACGCACGGCTCCTCTTCCCTGCGATTACCGCGTTAATTTCCGCTGTCCTGCTGTTTGTCGCTTTCATGTTTTTCAGCGGGAATATCCAGTATGTGATAATCCTCGTATTCGGGCTCGTCTTTGTCATGTTCGTGCCGGCGGCCGCTGCCGTGACACAGGACGTGGTGCACCCGGGCCTCAGGGCCATATCCTACGCAATATGCGTTGTCGTCCAGAACCTGCTGGGTTCATCAACGGGGCCTATCGTGATCGGGGCGATATCGGACGCCTATGACATCAAAACGGCCCTCATGATACTGCCGGCCTTTCTCATCGTATCATCCATACTTTTTTTTGCGGGCTCCTTTTTCTACGAGCGTGATCTTGACAAGGTGGAGAAAGTGGCCCTGGAGGTGGAGAGCTGACACAGAGCGACCTCACCCGCGCTCTGCGCGCCCTCTCCTTGAAAAGGAGAGGGCTTCTGCAGTAATGAAATTATTCTGCCTCCCCTCTCCATTTAATGGAGAGGGACCGGGGGTGAGGCCGATATGAGCGCGAAACCGGAATGTTTATTATGATGGTGAAACGATATGTCAAAAAACTCTTTATTCAAAAATAAGGTCGTGGCGGTCACCGGCGGGGCCAGCGGCATCGGCGCCGCCCTGTGCCGCAGGTTCGGGCAGGCCGGGGCGCGGATCGCGGTCATAGACATGGACCGGAAGGGGGCCGACGTCTTTGCTCGTGAGCTCAAGTCGGGAGGGATCGAGGCAGCCGGATTTGCCTGTGACGTCAGCCGGCAAAGGGAATGCGAGGCCGTTATCGGGAAGATCATCCGGCGCTGGGGCGGGATCGACGTGCTGGCGGCGAACGCCGGGGTTACTCAGCGGAGTCCCTTCGTGGACACGGACCCGTCCGTGTACCGCAGGGTCATGGACATAAATTTTTTCGGCGCTCTGTATTGCGCGAAGGCGGCCATAAAAAGCTTGATCGAGAGAAAGGGTATGATACTCGTGACCTCAAGCCACGCAGGGTACAGCCCCCTCATCGGCAGGACCGGGTACAGCGCGAGCAAGCACGCCCTCCATGGGCTCTTTGAGAGCCTGCGGGCCGAGGTGGGGCCGCTGGGCGTGCACGTGATGATGGTCTGTCCCGGCTTCACAAAGACCAATTTGCAGAAGAGGGCCCTCGGCTCCGACGGGAAGGTTACGAAGCACCCGCAATCCACACTGGGGAAGATCGATTCGCCCGACAGTGTGGCTGAGGCGATGTTCCGGGGAGCGGTCCGGCGTAAAAATATAATCGTGCTGACCGCCGTGGGGAGGCTCACCTATTACCTTCACCGCCTGGCGCCGGGGCTGTACGAAAAACAGATGGCAAAAAAATTACGTTCTGAAATTGAACGATAACAGAGAGTGCGATCAATGGGATCACAGGAACGCAGGGAACGGGAAAAGGAAGAGAGGAAAAATCATATCCTCAAGGCGGCCAGGACGCTGCTCTTAAAGAAGGGACTGCACGCGACCACGGTCAACCAGATCGCCAAGCTCTCCGAGCTCAGCGTGGGGACCATATACCTCTATTATCATAACAAGGAAGACATTTTCGCTGCCCTCCAGGAGGAGGGTCTTGCCATGCTGAACCAGCAGATAGGGAAGGCTGTCGCAGCGGTGTCAACGCCGAAGGAGAAGATAAAGGCGGTGGCCACGTCCTATCTTGAATTCAGCGAAAAGCAGAAGAACTATTATGATATCATCACCTATTTTCTCTCCACACCGGAACAGCTCTTTCCCCAGCGCCTGAAGAGCAGGGTGGACAAGACCGGCGCCAGGATCCTCGCCTTTTGTATAGAGTCGATCGAAGCGGGGATGAAGTCCGGCGAATTCAGGAAGGTCAACGCGCGGAGGCATACCATCTGGCTCTGGGGCATGCTGCACGGCCTCATCCAGTTCAGGAAGATGGAAAAAACGATTCTGCAGAAAGAGAGCTACACCGTCCTGGTCCAGTACGCCATCGATAATTACATGAAGACCCTCGTGGCTGGAAAGTAGACCGCGTTGTTGAGACAGCCTCAGCGAGAGGCTCTCTTTTTCACATGGCATGGCGCGCAATACTCCCGCATGTGAGTTTTTTTCCCCTCACGAACATGACACCGGTAACAGAGTCCATGCAGGGAGGCCCTGTACCCGGGAGCGGACCGGTAATCCTCGATTTTCTTCGCGTATCCTTCGTGACAATCGCCGCAGGGCCTGATGTTTTTTTTTGATTTGTCGCCGCGATGGCAGGCAGAGCAGGAACCGCTCTCCGCCAGGAGGCTGATATGACCGTCATGGCCGAAGAACGTGGTTTGCCCATTCATGTCGCGGTGACAGCCGGAGCAGGACGACGGTTCCTTGCCGGGCCTTGCAAGATGATGGCACATTACACACCCTTTCTGGCCCGGCGCGGCATGGGAGAGATGGCCCGTGTGGGAGAATGCCACGGCGTTGCCGTTTCTGTTCCCGTCTATCGTTATGATGTCCCGGCCCCGCGGCCCCCGGACAGGGTCTTTCGGAGCGAATGGATTTTCAGCGTCCATGATGGCGTAAAATGAGGCCGTTGCTATGATGAAGAAAAGAGAAATTACCGAAAAGATATCCCGTCCGGACAGCATGGGCCGCCGTGTCGAGGGTGGTGATATTTTCTCCGCGGGGCGCCGCATGCCGGCATCTCCGCCGGGAGCATGTTCCGTTGGTACGGTCATTTTCTGGAATGCTCCTCTCCCGGTGTTGACAGGCGGGATAATTCTGCCGGCTCGGCCCGGAAATGCCACGCGCAGGCGGTCGCAATTCTTGCCAGGGGAAATAGTATCGCGTGCGACAGTCGTGTAAAAGGTATGAGTATCAACAGGACGTTCCCCGCCAGGGTATGGATGATCATCATCGCCGTGCGGGATAGCGGGTTATAGGGCTGGTGCGCCAGAAACCCGCTTGCGAATACCGTCACAACTAGGCCCGTAAGGAGATAATGGGAGGGCGTGCTAATAAAGCGGCGACGGCTGCTTGCGGCCCGGTAGCAGATCAGGAACATGCCGGTGCCGATGACAAGCAGCGTCGCTCCGTCGGCAACCGCGCCGGGCAGTACTGGCCAGCCGAGACCGGCGCTTTTCTCTAAAAGCATCACATGCTCGAGGAGGAACAGGGGCGTGATCAGCAGTCCCAGATGGAACAGGAAGGATATCGCGCTGAAGAGGGGCCGTGTCAGCGTGATATGCCTGACCGGTACGATCCACGACAGGGTGGATGTAACGGTCTCCCCATATTCGATTTTCCTGTCGCCCGCATTCCTGGCGATTCCGGCGATGTCAATGGCAGTGAGTATGACAAGCCTAGCTGTTCCAAGAAACAGCAGCATCAGACTGAACCGGACACCGGGTCCCATGAGGATGTCGAGGAATTCGTTCATTTCAGTCCATCCGTTTCATTTTTATCGCGTTGAATATCAGATCGTGCATGCCGGTCAGGTTCATGGGGAGCTTGTAGTGTGTGATCAACTCCCTGATCTGTTTTTTGCAATTCGCGCAGGGGGCCACAACGATATCGGCACCCGTCTTTTTTAACTGTTCCGCTTTCTTTTTCCCCGCAATATCCATCCGGTATGGTTTAAGTTCTCCTACTGTCACCGTGCCGCCGCCTCCGCCGCAGCAGTAATTGTCGCTGCCGGGGTGATCCATTTCCGTAAAGTTGCGTATAAATGATCGGATTATTCTTCTCGGCTGTTCGACGATCCAGCCGGACCGCGCGATATTGCACGGGTCATGGTAGGTAACTTTTCCGGTTATAGCATCGGGGTCGAGCGCAATCCGGTTTTCTTCAATCAGTTGTGATGTCAGCTCCATTATATGCACTACCGGCAGCGCGATGCCTTCATTGTAGGTTGCCATGAAACTTCGTACGCTCCGGTATGCATGGCCGCATTCACCCATCAGTATTTTTTTACCGTTCAATCTGCGTACTTCCTGCGCCATTCTTTTGAGTAGCTCACCAAGTCGCGTATCGTTATAGAAGAGGCCGTAATTTATGGCGTCATAATCGCCCGATGCGATGGTCCAGCTGACCCCCGCCTCATGGAGCATGCAGGCGATCCCCATGAGGGTGTCGGCTTCCATGATGTAATCGCTGACCGGCGCGAAGAATACATACTCGGCGTCCGGCACGTCAATGGGGAAATGCACGGTAACCCCCTTGATTTCCTTTATCTCTTCTTCCAGAAAGGAGAGGTTGTCGTGAAGAACTTTCAGTGGAAGTCCCGATGTGTTGCGTGTTGCGCCGTCCAATTGCTCGCGCATTGAAACACTGAGATTTTTCGGCACGATGCCCATTTCCGAAAGGATGTACCTGCCCAGTCTCACTATTAAACGGTGGTCGATGCCGAAGGGACAGTAACGGGTGCACCGTCCGCAGGTGGTGCAGTGATAATACGATGCCGTCATTTCATCGATGTCATGCTCTGTCCGGGCCCGGCCACCTGCCAGTTTCGAGCGCAGACGGCCGCCGGGAGTGAAGTGCCGGCGGTATATCCGCAGGAGTATCGAGCTGCGGTAGCAGGGATTGTCCCGGGCATCGCCGGAAGCCTCGAAGAGCATGCATTCAGTTGAGCACCGTGAGCAGTGCTGAGAAATGCGGGAATAAAGATCGAGTATCGGCCGGTAGTTCGATGAGCGGAGGATATCTGAGAATATAGAAAGAAATGCGCCAGCCCGCCCCTGTTCCTGCGGCCGCTCCATGTGAAAGGGATATTGCTTTTTTTCTTCCGTCATTCTCAATCCTTCCGGCGCACCGCCGCGGTGATTTTAAATAATAGCGTGAAGATGAGGATCCCCGTCGCCCACACGCCCGCGGTTATGGCCGCTTCGGCAAGGGTGGGCCGGTATGCGGGTATGCGTTCAAGCGGGTCGGGGATGAACCCGCCCACGACGAAGCCGAACCCCTTCTCGATCCACACGGATGCGAACACCGCGATTGACGCGATGAAAAGTCCACTATCGCGCCGCCGCGCCGGGGAATAAAGCAGGGCCAGGGCTGCCAGGGCCAGGGCTGTTGATATCCAGAGGTACGGGGTGAGGGACGCGGGGTCGCCCCATCCCCAGAAGAGCCGCACGAGGGGCGCCCGATGCGACGGGATGCCGCTGTAGAAAGCGGTGAAGACCTCGAGGAGCATGAAAAAGACATGGGCGCTGAAGGCGTAGGTGATGATGACGCCCAGGGCGCGCTCGGGCCTGTTGCCGGGGTCGAAATCCGTATAACGCCGTGCGACGCGGCACAGGATGAGGAGCAGGGCCGGGCCGGAGGAAAAGGCTGATGCCAGGAACCGGGCCGCTATGATTGCCGATAGCCACAGGTGCCGGCCGGGGAGCCCCGCATACAGGAAGGCGGTCACAGTGTGGATGCTGATCGCCCAGGGTATCGACAGGTAGATGAGGGGCTTGGACCAGGACGGGGGCGGCGTTCCCCGGTATTCGGCGGAGAGGACCGTCCACCCGATCACGAGGTTGAGCACCAGGTACATGAAAAGTACGACCGTGTCCCAGAACATGAGAGATGTGGGTGATGGATAAAGTATGACATGCAGTATCCGGAAGGGCTGGCCCAGGTCGACGAAGATGAAGAGGAGGCACATGAAGACCGATGACACGGCCAGGAATTCCCCCAGGATCGTGATCCTTCCGAAGGCTTTGTAATCGTGCAGGTAGTAAGGCAGCACGACCGTCACCGCCGAGGCCGCCACGCCGACGAGAAAGGTGAACTGGGCGATGTAAAGGCCCCAGGACACGCTATGGGACATCCCGGTCACGGCCAGGCCTTCGGAGCTCTGCTGGATATAGAAAAACAACCCTGCCGCGATGAACACGCCCAGTGTCAGGAGAAGCAGCCAGTAGCGCCGCGGACCAAGGAATACTTTTTCTATCATGCAGTCCTCACAGGAGATAGTATACGGCCGGATCGGTCCCCAGTTCCGGTTTGCGGCGGAGGGCGATTCTATCCGCCAGGGCCTTCCGCACGGCCGATCCATCCTCGTGCAGGTTCCCAAACGAGATGGCTTTTTCCGTGCAGGCTGCCGCGCAGAGGGGCTCCCGGCCGCGGTCGATGCGTTCAGCGCAGAAATCGCATTTTTCCACCGTCCCCTTCGTGCGGGTCGGGTAGTCCCTGTTTATCAATTTCTTTGCAAGATACCTGCGCGGGTCGTTCCAGTTGAAGCTCCGCGATCCGTAGGGGCACGCCGCCATGCAGTAGCGGCAGCCGATGCAGCGGTGCTGGTCCATCATGACAATGCCGTCCCCGCGCTTCCAGGTGGCGCCGGTGGGGCACACCCGCACGCAGGGCGGGTTCCCGCACTGGTTGCACAGGAGCACCGGCTTTGCGCCGTGAAATGCAGTTCCCGAATATGAGTCCATGACGCCGGGCATGGCGCGCTCCAGGTCGTCCCGCCATATCCAGGTAATGGCGCGTTTTACGTCAGGTATGGCCGGCACGTTGTGGCCGCGGTGGCACGCGTTGATGCATTTGACGCACTGCCCGGCCTTCATGCAGGCGCGGACATCGACGGCCATGGCCAGCCGTTTGCCCGCTGCCGCAGGCTGTCCCCCGGCCGTAAGGGACGTGCCGGATACAAGTTCAAAGGACGCGCCGCCGAATATGACGAGGCCGGTACGCCACGCTTTGTTCAGAAATTCGAGCCGTGTCAGTTCCATGGTCCGCGCTCCGATGTGTCGATATGGCAGTCAAAGCATGCAGGACCTGATGCCAGGGAGTTGTGGCATCGGTCGCAGAAATTTTCCTTTTTAGTATGGCATTTGAGGCAGGAGCCGGTCAGGCTTTTCTCGTACTGCCTGCCGCCGATGGTCACCGGTGCGCGGTCGCCCTTCCGCACAACGTCATCGCGCCACTGGAATAGGAGCGTCATGTGGTTCTTCCGCATGTCAGCGGCAGGGAGGACGCATTCCTTTCCAACTACGGGCTTTTCCGGTTCCGGGGCCTTCTGCTTCATGCCGCGCAGGGCGTTCCACCAGAAGGGCGCCCCGAGGATGGCCGCGGCCAGGGCCATGGCTGCCGCCGCTTTCATGATTCTACTGCCGCTCATGGCCTTCCTCCGCCAGGGGCTCGCCCCTCAGGTTCACGGTCCGGGGCGTTTCGCCCTTCATGACCAGGGCGTTTCCCAGGAGCTCATGGGCGCCGCACACCTCCACGCCGGGAACCCAGAACTGCATGAGGGTCGGGAGCGTGGCCTTGTCAATGGCGCAGATGCAGGCGAGCATGTTCACGCCATGGCGCTCGCGCACGTGGCGTACCGCCTCGGCGCGGGGCAGTCCCCCCCGGAGGCGCGTCTCAAGGTTTTCATCCGTGCCGATGCCGGAACCGCTGCCGCAGCAGAAGGTGTGCTCGCGGATGGTCTGTTCCGGCATTTCATGAAAATGATCGCACGAGGCGCGGATGATCGCCCGCGGCTCCTCGAAGAGACCCATGGCGCGGGCCGGGTTGCACGAGTCATGATAGGTCACACGGTAGCCGTTGTTGCGGGACGGATCGAGGCCGAGCTTCCCGTGGTGGACCAGGTCCGCGGTGAATTCGCAGATGTGGAGCATTTTCGTAGAACTGACATGGTCGAAGACCGTGCCGGTTACCGGTGAACGGGGCGTTTCCAGGAAATCGGCGGGTCCGTTCATGGTGTCCATGTACTGGTGGATGACGCGCCACATGTGTCCGCACTCTCCGCCCAGGATCCACTTCACGCCCAGGCGTCTCGACTCCGCGTATATCTTTGCGTTCAGCCGCTTCATCAGTTCGCTCGAATGGAACAGGCCGAAGTTCCCCCCTTCTGAAGCGAAGGCGCTCAGGGTGTAGTCGATCCCCGCCTCGTGGAGCATCATCAGGTAGCCGTAAAAGGTGAAGATGTGGGGATCGGCGAAAATGTCCGCCGAGGGGATGACGAAGAGCAGCTCGGCGCCCTTCCGGTTTATCGAGGGCTCCACCGTGATCCCCGTGATGTCACGTATCTCGCCAACGGCGAAGTCGATGTTGTCGCGGAAGGTGTGGGGCTGGAGGCCCAGATGGTTCCCGGTGCGGTAGCAGTTGGAAGCCGGCTCCACGATCCAGTTGATGTTCACGCCTATGAGATTGAGGAGCTCACGGCCCATCATGGTGATCTCGGCAGTGTCGATGCCATAGGGGCAGTAGACCGCGCAGCGGCGGCACTCGGTGCACTGGTAGAAGTAGTAAAACCACTCCTTTATAATCTGTTCGGATAGGCGCCGCGCGCCGATGAACTTTCCGAATATCTTTCCCGGGAGGGTGAACTCGCCACGGTAAACGGACCGGAGGAGCTCGGCGCGCAGCACCGGCATGTTCCGGGGGTCTCCCGTTCCGAGGAAGAAGTGGCACTTGTCAGCGCAGGCGCCGCAGCGCACGCAGGTTTCCATGAAGAGCCGGAATGACCGGTACCGGCCCAGCCGTTCCCGCATGCCGTTGAGGATGATTTCTTTCCAGTCGGGCGGGAGCTTCCAGTCCTCGTCGTGGGGCTGCCACTCCCGCACGTTTGGAAGGCCCAGGTACTCCGCGTGCTTCGGCGATCCCGCATGGCTGTAGGTGCCTTTCCGCATCGGCGCGGCCAGGTCTTTCCAGTCGGCGGCCGGCATCGCGCCCGGCTCCCGTAAATCCTCGGGGCGGTATTTCTCAGCCATGGCGATCCCCCTCAATGTCATAACCGGATTTCACCAGGCGCTCGCGGAACTCCTCCTCCCACTCATCATAGGTGTGTGTCGAAACGGGAGGATTCCACGGGTTGATGTGCCGCCGCCTGCGGCTGTCGCCTGCCGCGTTCCGCGTCGGTGAAAAGAATATTCCCGCCATGTGGGATATCTTTCCCGCCGGTATCGCCGCGGCCAGCAGAGATACCAGCATGATGTGAACATAGAACGACGGCGGCGCGTCGGGCGGCAGGACCGGGCTGAAAGAGAGGAGGCCCAGGGCGTAGCGCTTCACGGCCAGGAGGTCAACGCGGCTGAAGTGGCGCAGGTATATCCCGGAGAGGGCCGCGGCGGCGACCAGGGCGAGGAGAAAATAATCCTGGAATAGGGAGATATAGGCCAGTCGCCGGTCAGTAATCCGCCGTACAAAGAGATACAGGATGGCCCCGGTGATAATGATGTCTGTCATGAGAAGGGGCGGCGTGCCGATATGGAAGATGCCGTCGACCCTCTGCAGCAGGCCGGTCCAGGCCGGGACCGGCTCGATAACAAGGCGCAGGTGACGCAGCAGTATGATGAGCATGGTCCAGTGGAAGGACATTGAGCCGAGCCAGAGCCATTTAGATGAACCGTACACGATTGAGTGCCCCGATCGTCCGGCCCTGGTGTTGCGGAAAAGGGAGCGGAACAAGGCCGTTTCAAGTAACATGCGCGCCGCGGCCGCCGAGGGACGCTGGGGATTGTCGAGTCTTTCCGGTTTCACCCAGGGGAGGGACCGCTGCTGGCCGCAGGTGACGGTAATAGTGAAGGGCACCGGGGTGAGGGCCCACCGGGCTATGCGGCAGAGCATCCCCGCGACCAGGATGATGCATCCGGCGTAGGGCAGGGCGATGCCGATGAGGCTTTTCATGCCCAGCAGCGCGCCGGCCCAGGCGGCCGCTGCCGCAAGGGCCGCCAGTGCTATGGCGCCCGCAACCTTCATTGATGCGTCTCCGGGGTCGGATCTTTTTTTAATGTGCGGATTTCGGTGCGGCGCTTTTCCCGGTGCATCAGTTTCGGAAGAAGCTCGCAGCTTTCATGGTACATCTCAACCGCAACGGTTATCCATTCATCTATGGAATTTTCCACGGCCCGGGCCGCCCGGATCCGGAGGGCGTCATCCCCGCCGGCGGTTTTTTCGCGGACCAGGGATTGGAGCTTCAATAAAAAATCAACCGCCTCCCCGGGGGTCTGGGATTCCAGGGCCTGGAGTTTTATGTAGGTGCTCATCGCCGCTTTCATGCCGTCGCGTCCGCAGCTCGCGGCGATGCCCGCCAGTACCCGGGTTATGGTTTCTTCAATGATAAAACCGCGGACATTACTGAAATGGTCCGTTTCGCCCTGCGTGCGCGGCGCGCCGGTGGGGAGCAGTGCCGCGATCCTTTCGCGCCAGGGTGCGGCACTATCGCCGCAGATCGTTTCGATCATAGCGGCCATGTCATTGTTCCTGTTCGGCATGGTGCAATGATTCTGCCGGTTGCGGCACCCTGTGTCAATTAAAAAATGAATGGCGTTCATTTTTTAATTGACATTCAGTAAATTGCTCAAATTATAGACTTGTTGCTTGATAATCAATGATTGCTGTCCCGCCGCCTTTTGCTGCGGAGCAGAAAAATTATTATAATACGTTAATCAACAGGTCTATTGTTCTTACATGATATTCTAATTTGAGGAGGGAGCCCCATGTCTGACACTCCCCTGCTGGACAAACTCGAAGAAGGCCGGTGGCCCAGCTTCGTAAAAGAGATCAAGCGGGCCGCTGAAAAGAACCCCGCCGCCAAAGACCTGCTCGGCATTGTCGAGCTGTCGTACAAGGACAAGGTGACGCACTGGAAGCATGGCGGCATTGTCGGCGTCGTGGGCTACGGCGGCGGCGTCATCGGACGGTACTCGGATGTGGTCGGGCGGTTCCCCGCCGCGGAACAGTTCCACACCGTCCGGGTGAACCATCCTGCGGGATGGTTCTACGACACGAAGTCGCTGCGGAAGATCTGCGATATATGGGAGAAGCACGGCAGCGGCCTGACCAACTTTCACGGTTCCACGGGGGACATCATCCTCCTGGGGACGAAGACTGACAGCGTCCAGCCCTGCTTCAATGATCTTTCCGAGGCGGGTTTTGACCTGGGCGGATCCGGGTCATGCCTGCGTACGCCGACGGCCTGCGTGGGCCCGGCGCGGTGCGAGTGGTCCTGCTTCGACACCCTAGACCTCATCTACGACCTGACCATGTCCTTTCAGGATGAGCTGCACCGGCCCCGGTGGCCCTACAAGTTCAAGATCAAGGCCTCCGGCTGCCCCAACGACTGCGTCGCGGCCATTGCCCGGTCCGATTTCACCATCATCGGCACCTGGAAGGGCAGCATCAGAATCAATAACGACGAGATCAAAAAATACATGGAGAAGGGTGTCGATATGAAGGCGGACATTGTGGACCGCTGTCCCGGGAGCGCCCTCTCCTTCGACGATAAGACATCCGTCCTTTCGGTGCGCCACGAGGAATGCGTGCGGTGCATGCACTGCATCAACAAGCTTACGAAAGCCATCAGGCCCGGGACGGAGAAGGGCGCCGCGATCCTCATCGGCGGCAAGGCCCCGATACTGCGCGGCGCGTTCCTCTCCTGGGTGCTGATCCCCTTCATGGAGATTAAACCGCCATACCGCGAGATCAAGGACCTGCTGGCGAAGATGTGGGACTGGTGGGACGAAAACGGCAGGAACCGCGAGCGGATTGCCGAGACCATATCCCGCATCGGCCTGAAGGTGTTCCTGAAGGCAATGGGGATGAAGCCGCTCCCGCAGATGGTGAAGCATCCGCGCTCCAATCCATTTGTATTCTATAACCGATAACACTACTGGAGGATCCCATCATGGCACGAACAGATATAGGCCCCCCCGATTTCCGCACCATGCTCCCGGAGGCAATCAAAAAAAATTACGGTACATGGCAGTACCATGAAATCCTGAAGCCGGGCGTGATGCGCCACGTCGCGGAGGGCGGTGACGAGCTCTACACCGTCAGGGTGGGTTCGCCCCGTCTGGTGAGCGTCGATTTCGTACGCGACATCTGTGAAATTGCCGACAAATACTGCGACGGCTATCTCCGGTTTACCAGCCGGGCTAACGTGGAGTTCATGACGCCAAAGAAGGATAACGTCGACGGCATCATGGCTGCCGCAAAGGGCCTGGGCCTTCCCGTGGGCGGCATCGGCGACTGTATATCAAACATCGTCCATACCCAGGGATGGGTCCATTGCCACAGCGCCGCCACCGACGCGTCGGGCCTGGTGAAGGCGATCATGGACGAACTCTATGAATACTTCACCGGGTTCAAACTCTCATCGAAGCTGCGCATCGCTGTGGCCTGCTGCATCAACATGTGCGGCGCGGTCCACTGCTCCGACCTTGCCGTGGTGGGCGTCCACACCAAGCCCCCCAAGATCGACAACGAACGTCTCGGCAAGATCTGCGAGGTCCCGTCGACGATACGGTCGTGCCCCACGGGCGCCATCAAGAAAAACCCCGACGGCGACGGCCTCGTGGTGAACCGCGAGCGGTGCATGTACTGCGGCAACTGCTACACCGTGTGTCCAGCCATGCCCCTGGCCGATGCCGAGGGCGACGGCCTTGCCATCTTTGTCGGCGGCAAGGTCTCCAACGCGCGCAAGGCGCCCATGTTCTCGCGCCTGGCGGTGCCCTTCCTGCCCAACAATCCACCCCGCTGGCCCGAGGTGACCGCGGCGCTGAAGAACATCATCGAAGTGTTCGTAAAGCATTCGCGCAAATACGAGCGCCTGGGAGAATGGATCGAGCGCATCGGGTGGGAGCGATTCTTTACCCTGACGGGCATCGAGTTCACGGAGGACCACGTGGACGACTTCACAACTGCCACGGAGACCTACCGGTCAACGATGCAGTACCACTGGTAAATCGGCCTTATTATTTTTTCCCGGTGAGAGCACCGTAGGCATCAGGGCGGCGCTCTTTCAGGAAATGCCCCATGGATGACGACCGCACCCGCGCGATAACGTCGCGGCTGACATCCGCCGCCGCGATGGCCCCGCCGTCGCCGACAGAACTCTCAAGCACCGCACCCTTCGGATCAAGGACAAGGCTCGCCCCCCGGAACACCATGCCGCGGCCGTTGTCCCCGGACTGGTTGCAGGCCGACACGTAGAGGCCGTTGTCGTAGGCCCGCGCCGGCAGGTAGCGGAGCCAGCGTGATATCTTTTCCTCCGCCGTTTCAGGGGGCGGCGACGCGTGGGGATAGAAGATGATGTCAGCACCGGCCAGGGCGTAGAGACCGGCAAGCTCCGGGAAGTGCGCGTCAAAGCAGAGGCCGATACCGAAAGAAAAACCCCTGTACGAGAGCAGCGGCGCGCTGCTGCCGGCCGTGAACAGGCGCTGCTCTCCCGGCGAGAGGTGCATTTTGCGGTAGGCCCCGATAAGGCCCCCGGGACCAATGGTAACCTGCGTTATAAAGAATGTGCCGCCGGCCCGTTCGATGAGGCCGGCAATGACCGTGCTGCCGCGGCCTGCGCAAATCCGCCCGAGCTGAGCGGTGAGCGGGCCGGGCACTTCTTCCGCGAGGTCCTTCATGTCTGCAGTGAGGGAATAGCCGGTGAGGGAGCACTCGGGGAAGCAGACGATATCGGCCCCCCGCGTCCCGGGCAGGTCCAGGTATCGCACCATCGTGTCGATGTTGTCGTCAACGGCGCCGAAAGGGGCCGCGCAGCTGACCATGGCGATCCTGATCGAATCCATCAAGCCATCCTCGTGCGTGCCAGGGCCACAAGGCCTTCCGGCCAGGAGACGCCGCGTCCCAGGGCATGGGTATGGCAGAAGGTGCCCAGGGCGTTATTATACAGCACCCCGTCGCGGCCGTCCATGAGCCCGGTGCCGCGCTCCATGGAGAAAACGGTTTCCACAGTGGAGGGCGCGCCGATGAGACGTGAATATCTGAATTCATGGCCCCGCACCACGGTCCCCTCCTGATAATACGGGTTGCCGCGGTCCACGATAAAGCAGGTGTAACCATGTCCCTGGGGCTTCGTCGCCACGCCGAAGCGGAGGGGGAACACCCCGACCATGGGATAGTTCGCGCCCTTCATTTCAAGCGATTCGGAGAGATACACCAGGCCGCCGCACTCGGCGTATACCGGCAGGCCCCGCTCGACAGCGCCGCGGATGGCCCTCATCAGGGATACATTGGCGGAAAGCGGCGCGGCATGGGTCTCGGGAAATCCGCCGCCGATATAAAGGCCGTCGACGGCGGGCAGTTCGGCGTCGCGGATCGAGTCTATCTCCACGATGCGGGCGCCTTGGGCGGCAAGGGCCCGGATGTTCTCCGGGTAGTAAAAGGTAAAGGCGCTGTCGCGGATGATGCCGATGGACGGGCCGGCTGTTCCGGTTATACCGCCAGAGGCGGATTCGGCCGGGATGCCGCCGGTGAGGGACGTCAGGGTCGGATATCCGTGGCGGTCCATTACTTTGATTATGCCATCAACGTCAACTGATTGTTCCACTGTTTCAGCTATGGTCCCGATAATGCGGTCCGGTTCGGGGTGCTCCCGGACCGGCAGAAGGCCCAGGTGGCGCTCGACCAGGTCGAGGCCGGCAATGCGGGGGAGGGCGCCCAGGACCGGAATGCCGCAGTAGCGCTCGATGGCGCCGGCTGCGATGGAGCGGTGCCGCTCGCCGGCCACGCGGTTGAGGATAACGCCGCACAGGACCAGGTCCGGATCGAAGGCCTGGCACCCGCGTACCATGGCGGCAACGGTGCGGCTCGCCTTGGTGCAGTCCAGGACCAGGAGCACCGGGATGCCCAGGAATTTTGCCAGCTCAGCAATGCTGTGGGAGCCCTCAACGTCGACGCCGTCGAAGATGCCACGGTTGCCCTCCACGATGGCAATCGGGCAGTCACTGTTCTGCGTCAGATATGATTCTGTGATAATGTCCCTGTCGAGGAGATAGGTGTCAATATTGTGGCAGTCGCGGCTGGCGGCACGGGAGAGCCAGGACGGGTCGATGTAGTCGGGCCCCTTCTTGAAGGGGGCAACGGCGATTCCCCGCCTCCTGAGGGCTGCGATGAGGCCCAGGGCCACCAGGGTCTTGCCGCTGCCGCCCCTGAGGCCGGCAATGGCGATTCCCCTCCGCGGGGGCGTTGGCTTGCTGCTCACCATGAAAGCCGGACCGGGCCTGGTCTTCCGCTATACACACCCGGTCGGTTTCGGGAGCCCTGCCCACTTGCACGCCGAATTGGCGGGCCCCTGCGGGAACAGTTCGTACATCTGTTTTAGCTGAACTCCCGTTTCCTTGGTGAGCTTGCGCACCATGGGAGCGATGCCGTTGTCCTGGTAGTAGGTGCGGAGATAATTGATTACCTTCCAGTGTTCTTCGGTAAGGCCGTTTATGCCTTCTTTCTCAGCCAGGGCCGCGGCGATCGCCTCGGTCCATTTATCCGGCTGCTGGAGGAATCCGTCTTCATCAACCTCGCATATTACGCCGTTGAGTTCGATTTGGGGCATAGTTGTATCCTCTAATATTCTTAATTGTATATAATGCATGCACTGCCAATTAAATGAATGTCAATTAAAAAATGAATGGCGTTCATTTATTTTTATCTCTTCCTCCGCACCGATCGAAGGGAGAAAAATTCTTGACACCTGCCAGTTGACGCCTTTCTTTCAGTTCGAGCCGCGTGATTTTGCTCCTTCACGCAGATAATTCTGGCAGGTGTAACATCAGAAATAGTATGAAGAATGAGATCTATACCGGCATACTGACACGAAACGGCGGCAGTACCTTTATCCTTGACTCGCGCGGGAAGAGGCTTTTTGAGAATGAAACGATCTGGGAAGGATACGCAGCGCACTGGCTGGGTAAGAAGATCAATGCCAGGCATCTTCCGCAGAAGGACTACATTACCGGACGGAACATCCTTGTCCTGTGGCCGTACCGCGAGCCGTCGAAGGAGCCCTATGTCGAGCTCTACTACAATGAGCGGCTGGTGAAATACCCCCTGTCCATCGTGGGGCATCTGGCGGTAAACGTAAACGGCGAGATATTCAATTTTTCCCATCTTATAAATGAAAATGAAATCGTTTCCGAGGAAGAATACTTTTACCGGCCGGCCCTCGGCGAGTTCGCTCCGGATCCCGTGACGGGACGCTTTAACGTCGCTGACCCGGAGCGCCACTACTACGACAAGTTCGGCAGGAATTTCATGCGGACGATCCACGTGCTGCGGATCACCGGCCTCGATACAAACAGCCTCAGGAGTTACTATGAAGCCATGCTCCGGGAAATTCTAGACAGGCCCGATCCGCGGCGTCCGGAAAAATACCGCGATTTTAATATCATCACCAGGAGCTGTGTCACCTTCATACGGAACGGGCTGCGCAAGCTTGGCTTCAAAAATCTCGGGGGGATCTTCCCGAGGGATTTCTTTATCAACGCGTCATATCGTTTTTTAAAGATGGCTGGCCGCGACGGCATCGACGCCACTGTTTTTCTTATGCCGCAGTTCATGGTCCCCGAATCGCCGCGGAGTGCCCTCACCCTTATCATCAATCCTGTTAACAGGTTCCTGGCGCGGAAGCTTCCCGACTGGTGATGGCAAAATTATTCACTTGACTTTGCTGGGCAAGCGAATCTGATATCTAATACAAACTTCATCCACCTGTCCCCCGGAGGGGGTATGAAGGAAATACTTGATAAAAGAGATTCTAGTGGTTTTTTATACCTGTATAAGATTTGACTATCTGTGAGTATAATGATACATGCCCCCTCCGGGGGACAGGTGGGCGTTACAATCGCTTTGTGTCACTTGCGATGACAAAGAGATAAGTAAAAATAGTATTTTTTAGATAACCTCTATAATAACAACGATCAGGATTATTTGGTGGCGGCGTTAAAAAAACAACCATGGTACAGGCGGCTGCTTCACGTATTCTTTACGCAGAATAAGGAAATAAGCGGCATTGGCAACATACGGGAGGTCTACTTTGGCCTGAGGAGCAGGGTCCTGGGGCTCCTCGCGCTGGTGATGGTTGTCGTCATCTCGGTCCTCGCCTTCATCATGTATCTCAACAACCGGCGCCTCGTGGAAGAAGAAAAGAACGCGAAGGCCCGGTCGCTGACACACATTCTCTCTGGTCCGGCGGAATTTTATCTGGACAAGAACATAAAAACCACTGCTGAAGAGCTGCAGACCAAGTATCAGATCATCCAGCGAGAATCACAGAATTTTTTAACCTATAATGACGACATCGTCAAGATAATCCTCACCGATGAATACGGGAGGACTAGGTACAGCACCAGCGCGTGGGACTACCGCCGCCGGCAGGCGCCGCCTTATATCAGGGATGGACTGCGCCAGAAAGATGAAAAGCTGGCATCCAGCGATTATACGGAAACCATTAAAGGCAACAAAAAGGAAAAACCGCGTGAAGTGAATTACCGGGCCATCACTTATCCCATCGTGCTTCAGAAGGGCGATGTTGTTGCGATCCTGAAGGATTTTAACCGCCTGTATGATGAGTATCACAGGGCGGGCAAAGGCCGCAAAAACCAGATTTACCTCCACCTGTGGAACAACTACCGGGAGATCCTCGGCAAGGACTTCGACCCCGCGACGGTTAAGAGCAAAAAAGGCGAGCCCCAGATGGTCGTGAAGGCATACGATATCGATTTTCTTTTTCAGGCACTCTTCAATCACTGCATGACCTTCAGGAACAAACAGGTCCTTCCACAGGAGCGGTGGCTCTGGAGCGACCGCTGGCTTTTTACATTAAAACAGGAAAAGATGAAGGCCTACCGCGATGATGCTTCGGCAAAGGCCAAGGAGATCGATGACCTCATCGTATCGAGAATCACCGGCCTGTCCGCGCGGGTCGAAAACAGCAGAAGGCTCGGTGTCCTGGCGGTGGTGTTTAGTGTTGATGCCTTCAGGAAGGTTCCGATCGAGAATATTATGCTGATCGTGAAGATCGCCTTGGTCATGATCGCGGTGGGTTGTATAGCTGTGCTGGTCGTTCTCAACTATAACATCAGAAACCTGAAGAAGCTCGAACGGTGGGCGATCTCCGTCAGCAAGGGGAACATCGATGAAAAAATCGAGATCGCTTCAAATGACGAGATCGGAAGGCTCGGCGATATAACGAACTATATGATCGACGAAATCAAGATGAAGTATCATCTCGAAAAATTCGTGTCGCGGTCCGCGAAAAGCATGATCAACGGGAAAATGTCAGTCAGCGGCGGGCCGGATCTCGGCGTGACGGGGAGAAAAAACCTGGCCTTTATTTTTTCCGATGTGCGCGGCTTCACGTCATTTTCCGAGAAGAATGATCCCGAGACCGTTATCGAGGTGCTAAATTTCTATCTCGAGCTCCAGTCGAACATCGTCAAGAGCAACAAGGGCGATATCGATGATTTCGTCGGTGATCAGATCATGGCGCATTTTCAGGGAGAGACGAGGGCCGACAGGGCCATCGGCACCGCGATAAAAATAATGAAGAGCGTCGCGAAGGTCAATGCTGAGCGGAGCGGGAGCGGCCTGCCGGTGTTCGAGGTGGGCATCGGGGTCCACGAGGGCGATGTGGTCGTGGGAAACATCGGGTCAAAGTTCAGGATGGATTTTGCCTGCGTCGGAGACGCGGTGAACCTGACGTCGCGGCTCTGTTCCGCTGCAGGCCCCGGGGAAATATTCGTCTCAAGGGACCTCTTTGATCAGGCGAAGAAAAAGTACGCCTCGAGCGAACGGCCTCCCCTCGAGGTCAAGGGAAAAGAGAAAAAAGTGAAGATAGTGATGATAAATTATAAACATGATTTGTGATTGAAGTTTTTTACGTCTTCGTATAGTACAGTTACAACACATCACGCGAAAGGAGTGACGGTATGGCCGAGGTTAAGCTGGTTGCAGATCTTGATAAAAAGCTGATGGAAGAAGGGGTCATGGATCCCGCGTACATGGATGATTATAAGAAGGTTCACTCCATGCTCAACACGCATGTGAGGAAAACCGGTAAAATACTTTCAGAGGAGACATTTGACAGGGGAGACCAGGAGCTGAGGAAATGGCTCATGGTCCTCTACCGCCAGGGTGCGCCCCAGGAAAAGCTTTCCAGTTATTTGCGGTGCGGACTCGCCCATCTCTGTTTTGATTTTATTGAATCGTCGTATCATGCCATATCGACGGACGATCTTGTTGCCAGGGCAATACAGTCGTTTAAGATGAGAAATTTTCACAAAACATATTTCAGGGTTGCACCGTCGGAAATCAAAGCGTCATCAGGCAAGAAGAAAAAAGTCTCTAAAAAAACCGTGAAAAAGAAAACAAAAAAGGCCGTGTCCCGCAAGAAAGCACTTAAAAAGAAAGCAGTAAAAAAGAAATCAGTTAAGAAGAAGATCGTAAAAAAGCCGATAAAAAAGAGAATCGTCAAAAAAAAGAAAGCTCCAGGTAAATCGAAGAGCAAAAGAAAAGGAAAATCCAGGAAACCAAAGAAAGGAATTTTTGCCAGGCTCTTTGGGTAGTATAACCGGGTTGATAGTTATCGGCAGACGAGACGCCGGTCCCTCCATGGGCTGGCGTTTATTTTTTCCAGCGGTCGGTATTATACACCATTTTCAGCTGAATCAGAATGTCGTCTAGATTGTCAGGGCTGAGTGGCGGTATCACCATCATCCTGACAAAGGGATCATAGCGCTTAACCTGGAGCAGAGCTTCCTTGTGGGATGCCGTCAGGGTCTCGCTGATGGCAATTACCCTGGCATTGGTGTTTATGTACTCCTCGGCAAGCTTGCCCGGCGTTTCCACCCGATACATGTCTTTGTTCGGTATAAAGTCGGGTGATATCTCGAATTTTTTATCAAATTTATGAGACAGCATTGAACCGACAAGGTCAAGCTTCTTCCGGTATCCGTCCTTTTCATCAACGTAATCCACGGACCTTAGGGCGCCGAAGATGATGATGCCGACTTCTGAATTGCGGAGAAAGAATTTTTGGGCATTGTCGATGTAAATCTTGTTGCCTTTCCACTTCTGGAAGTCGAGTTTGTCACCATGTCTGAAAATTATTTCCTGCTGACCCGGTCTCCCGTCGCTACGGTAGACATCGCCGATGATGTAGAGATAACGCTTCCGCTTTGACTGGGCATTTACCTGTTCGAGCTCCACCAGTATCCGTTCCAGGGTGCTGGAATCTACCCATCGCGCCGGCCTGCGGTATTCGACCGGGTATTCGCGGATGAGGTACTCGTACAGGGTGACGTTGTACTGCACCTCGAGTTCCTTGACACCGCTTTTCAACAGCTGGTTTGTTTCAAGGAGCAGTACTTCGGTTCCCGCTCTGTGCTTTTTTCCGTCGATGACTGTATCGTTGTTGTAGTAACAGTTGAATTCATCAGTGTACTTGCTTATGAGGTACTGGAGTTTTTTTATTTCTATTATCATATTCGTAGCAATCCCATGTTCCGAGCGTGACGACGGTTGCAGCACTGCCGCGGTGATATTCACGAGTATATGACATTCAATACTATTGATTAAAAAAATCAAACTATTTTTAGTTGTCGCTCTGCGGCACCGAAACGCCTGGCCTGTTTCGCCCCTGGCCGATGGGGATGATCATGACATGTTGGTGTCAGGGGACTGATTATGAGAAAACAGGGGTATAATTAAGACTGATGTGATATCATCGGTTATAAAATAGATGAAGGGCCGTTATTTATTCTTCATTATCCTGAATTCCGTGCGTCTGTTCAATTCATCAAAACCCTTGCCCGTCTGCTTCACCACCGGCTGGCTTTTACCGGCGCCCGAAATGGCAAACCGCTTGGGGTCAAGGCCTTTGCCGGCGAAATAATTCTTTACGGCTTCGGCCCGCTTCCGGCTTAACTGGTTGTTGTAGTCATCCGAGCCGTGGAGGTCGGTGTGGCCGATTATTTCGATCCTGGTGTCTCCATGTTCTTTAAGGAATTGCGAGAGGGCGTCGAGGTATGGATATGACTCTTTCCGAATTACGGCCTCGTCAAAGTCAAAGTGGATGGCCCGCGTTTCGAAGGCAACATCCTTTGTGAACACGAAGGAAGAATAGAGGTCAAACAAGCCCGAGCCGCCCTTGCGGTCCGAGCATATGTAGTACCGCTGGTCAGCCCTGGAGAGATATATCTCGTTCTCCTTGCTGTTGACCTTTTCGCCCAGGTTGCGTGGTGCGCCGAATTTCCCGTTTTTAAATGATACGAAGTAGATGTCAAACATGCCGATGCTGTCCGGCCTGTTGGAAGCGAAGAAGAACCCGCTGAGGTCTTCTGCAGGAATTAGGGCAAGGTCCTGGTGGCCGCTGTTGAACGGAGCGGGAAGGGGCCGGGTGTTTATGAACCTGCCGTTGCGGAAATCCGCCTGAACCATCGCGGTTCTGTTCATGTCGCCGAAAAGCCACGTGCAGTAATAGAGTGTCTTGCCGTCCCTGCTGAGGCTCGGCGTTTTTTCATGGTACTGCGTGTTGACATCACCTGGCAGCGGCTCCGGCGCGGTCCACTCTCCATTCACCCGTTTCGACCAGTAGAGGTCGAAGGAGACCCTGACCTGGTTGAGATTGTTTTTGGGCATTTCAATGCTGCCGTCCCTGTCGGATGAAAAAAGGAGAATGGTGCCATCAGCTGACAGAAACGGCGTCTCGTCATTATAGGGAGAATTAAGCTGCGGCATCAGCTCCGGGTTACTCCACGTCCCATCTTTCAGATGGCTTATATAGAGGTCCTGGTACTTGCCGTTCCTGTTGGAGTTGAAAATCATGAAACTTCCATCGGAACTTACCGTGGGAGCGAAATCATTTTTCGCGCCGTTCACTGGTGAACCGATATTTTTTGGCGGATTATATGATGAAAAAGTCTGAGCCTTGAGTTGAATACACAGTGATAAGGATGTAATGATGCCGATTATTATAATCAATCGAGTTGGAAGTGACATGTATAGGTCCCCCTATTCTATATTAACGGAATATGCTTTGAAATCTTGAGAAAAAAATTTTCGCAATGGAAAACAGTTTTTATTAAGGGGAGAAGGTGGGGTGATATTGCAGATGGGGCATGATCATGGAGGGTGATGGTGTCAGAGTAAAAATTTTACAAAAAGTTTATAAGCGTAGGGGGTAAGTAAGGATTATTGCAGCGGATTGTACATGTATCACTATAATCCGATAAAGTACCTGATATTTGATGGTTTTATATAAAATAATAGAAATTAAAAAAACCCATCCGGACGGGATTTAAAGTTTGACATAGTTTTACTTTATTGTTACTATATTTACCAAGGAGATAATACCAATGATAATGTATATAATGATAATTGCCTTTCATAGAATCAGAAGTCTCGTACTCAACTTTTTGATTATAGAACCTGAAACCTTAAAACCGGTTCCCATTATTTTAATACCCAAAAGATGACAAATAAACAGGTTGCTGTGACAAATGGATGATCAGTCAATGAAATTGTTTGAGTATGAAAAGATAAAAGATATTATTATCCTCTATCTGGATGGTGATTTGAATTCCTGCAGGATCATGAATTTTGAAGGATTACTGGAGGAAATTATGGATAATAATCCGATAACAATAGCGGTTGATTGCAGCAAATTGTATGTTCTTGATCCTGCAACCATATCTCAGATAGCAAAATACATGAAAAGAGCCAGGTGTAATAATATTGAGTTGGTATTCTTCAATGTAAACCCTGAAGTTCAGTTGACCTTCGAATTGATGAAACTTGATCGACTATTTTCACTCATATCCCGGGAAAAATTTGAGAAAGATTATATAAAAAATACAATGATCAATTAACCTGCGCTGTAATAAGAGTCAATTATACCCTCTCGTTGTTATGAGTGGATCAGTAGGCGTGCCGCACATATTTTTTTATGAGTATAAAACCGGATCCCTTCTCAAGAATGTCTGCATTTTTATAACTGACAACAATACTCCTTGTGTTGTACATCGATAATTGCTTTGTGAATAGCATCACCAGCGATGCTATTACGGTAGCGTCGATCGTACAGTGGTCGCTCAGATTTATTACGATCTCATCGTTCTGGTGAAATCGTTTTTCTCCGATTCCTTTGGTAATGTATTCTCCAAAACTTTTTGCCACCTCGGCCTGGTTTTTGTTTTCCCACCTGCCCAGAACATAGAACTGCCCGATTGCAAGGGATCGGAGCGCGGGGGTGTCCTTGGTGGGTACCTTCGTACCGTCAACATATGCCAGGGTATCGTTAATCCTGAAAACAATATGGGCCACGGGGGGTTCGGCAGGTTCTGTTTTTTTGGCCGGTTTCGGTGAAGTCGCCCCGTCTGCCGCGACCTGCTGCTCGGCCGGGAGCGATGTATCATTTTCCTTTATCAGGGCGATAATTGCTTTTTCGAAGGAACTATCGAAAGCGATGTTGGGAAGGGCTATTATACTGAATATCCGGTTGAATTCAGCCGGGTCCTGCCTGATGCCGGCTATGAGATTGTTGATCTCCTGATTGTCTGATTGTAATATGTCGAGTATTGCCACGGGATTCTTTTGGAAATTCATCATTTCTGCAAAATCCATCTTGTCAGTAAGGAGTATAAAATTTATCCGGGCATTTTTCAATTCGCCCTTTTTCATCATAATCACTAATGAAATAAAAAAAGTGCGGAGCAGTTTTCTATGGTCAGAGTCATGAATTGATTCAGGGCCCAGGTCGATCCGGTAATCGAGGATTATCAGGAACGGGGGGCCCCAGTCATTGACCATGCGTGAAAAGGACTTTCTGATAAAAACGGTGTTTCTTGTGTCCTTGAAGGATTTTCTGATTACGTTGAGTGAAGACAGCGATTCATATTCAGTGGCGTTGATAATATTATGCTTGCCCAGGACTGATCTGGCATGGGACGCATGGGCGCTATTATCAGTGATTAACAGGGCCCGTTTTTTTTGGGGAGGGTTGTTTTCCATGGGTGTTGATTAGCCGGCGATTGAAAGACCTGCAATGCAAAGGTCACGATATTGTATACCGGCTGTTTTTATCCTTGATGCCAGGAGTATGGGGGCAGAGCAAATAGTTGTCAATTTATTAATGTCCTGATGGGCGTTTTCATGAACCGTGAGTCATGGCATGACAGAAAAGGGCCCTGTAGTTCATGCAGGGCCCTGAGGTTCTTTATACTGGCGGCAATGCATAAGCCGACGTAATGGAAATTATACTGTCAATCATTATAAAAGGTCATCTCGGTATAATTTTTTCCTTTTACCGGTCTGCCGTCGATGACGTCATCAACAGAGCAGAGGCCTTCCCAGTAACTGGGCGTTTTTACATGGTGAATACTCTGGGCGTCAAAAAGTGCTTTCACAGTAAGCTTTGCCTTCAGGTCTTTTATGGCGATGCTCCAGTCCATGGGGTAGGTGGCTTTGCCGGCTTCATCCCTTAACCTGGTGCGTTCCCTGCTGGAAGCTTCATGAATCCCCTGTCACACTTCGAAAGGTCGGCTGTTCTATCCTCACCCCCTAACCCGGCGTGCGCAGAGCGCGGGTGAGATCCGAGATGGTGTCAGGGAGGTCATGAAATATTGTATTTTTACTAGTAAGCTATAATATCTGCTTGAAAAAAAATTCTTGCTGGAGTATCCTCTGATGCGTCTAGCACTGATATGAACATGATGGGGTTATTATCATGATATCTGACCTTATAAAAGGATACAATCCAGTTCTCATGGCTCTCTTCGCCACGCTATTTACCTGGAGCGTGACAGCCCTGGGCGCGGCAATGGTTTTTTTCTTCAGGGACATCAACAGGCGGGTGCTAGATTCCATGCTCGGCTTTGCCGCCGGGGTTATGATCGCCGCAAGCTTCTGGTCGCTGTTAAGTCCGGCCATTGAAATGGCCGAGGCTGACGGTGTGCCGGCGTGGTTTCCCGCCGTCGTCGGTTTCCTCGCCGGCGGGGCTTTCCTGCTGTTTATCGATAAGGTCATACCGCACCTGCACCTTGGCCTTCCCATTGAAGAAGCGGAAGGGGTAAAAACAAAGTTGCACCGAAGCGCTCTCCTCATCCTCGCCATCACCATCCACAACATTCCGGAAGGGCTTGCCGTGGGCGTGGCCTTCGGCGCCATAGCGACCCAATTGCCTTCTGCATCGCTGGCCGGAGCGGTTGCCCTCGCCATCGGCATCGGCCTCCAGAATTTTCCCGAAGGCGCCGCTGTTTCGATACCGCTGCGGCGTGAGGGCCTGTCGAGGCTGAAAAGCTTCTGGTACGGACAGCTTTCGGGGCTCGTGGAGCCGGTTGCCGGCGTGTGCGGCGCCCTGCTGGTGATCAGCGCCAAGCCGATACTCCCGTACGCCTTGTCCTTTGCCGCGGGTGCCATGATCTACGTCGTGGTGGAGGAGCTCATCCCGGAGTCACAGCAGGACAAGAATACGGACCTGTCTACCATCGGGGCCATGCTCGGCTTCGCAATCATGATGTTCCTGGACGTGGCCCTTGGATAAGCAAGGCCACCAGAAGAGCATCATGCCATGATCAATTATTATGAAAACAGGGTAAACCGGTGCCAGCCGGGCCATGGCGCGTCCTGCGCCTTCTGCTGCGGCAGCCACAACTACACTGTGCCGCCGGAGGAGATCGAGGAGATGTTCATGGAACACGGCCGTAAAGGTCCCGGCCAAACAATGCTGCACCAGGCCGAACAATGCGCCGATAAGCTGTTCCACGACGCGATCCAGTGTTCCCATGTGGGCATGGATCCATCAGATCCGGGTGTGGTGCGCTGCCTTCTCTACGGTGAACATGACAGGGGAGGGGACGTCGAATCATTTTTCAACGGGACCTGCAAGACCTTCTACTGTCCAGCGTGGGACAACCTCACCGACCGGCAGGTGCTCTTCGCGGCGCGCCTCATGGGCGACTGGTACTACTACAGTCTTTTAATCAATGATATCGAGGCGGTCCATGATCTGTGCGCGACCTACGGTCGACCAGAGGATGTTCCGCCTAATGAACTCAGTTCACTGAAAGAGAGACTGCTGGAAAGGCTGATGGATGAAGACGGTAAATAACCGTATGCCTTAATACCGCGGTCTGCTGAAGCGCTTCTTTGCGGATGAATGACGGGAGACCGGAAGCGCTGTCCTCCTGACTGCATTATTCTTTCCAGTATCCTGTCGCGCCGGCGTTACCGCTTCATTCAGCGGATACGGATGGCCTTCAATTACCGGTATTTTCCGCGAAATCAGTTTATGAATGTCCGCCAGGAATTCCTTTTCCTCTTCGTCGCAGAAGGATAGAGCGATGCCGCTCAGTCCCGCCCTGCCGGTGCGTCCGATCCGGTGCACGTAGGTTTCCGGAATATTGGGCAGCTCGAAGTTAATGACGTGGGACAGCTCTTCAATATCCAGGCCCCGCGCCGCTATATCGGTCGCGACGAGCACTCTGGTCTGTCCTGATTTGAAATTACTGAGGGCCCGCTGCCGTGCTCCCTGGGACTTGTTGCCGTGAATCGCCTCGGCCCGTATACCGGCGTTGACCAGGCCTTCGGCCACCTTGTTAGCCCCATGCTTGGTGCGGGTAAATACCAGCGCCGATTCAATGGATTTATCTTTCAGCAGGTGAATGAGCAGTGTCTTCTTGTCTTTCTTGCCGACAAAATACATCTGCTGGTCAATGGCCTCCACTGGTGATGAAACCGGCGTTACTGCGACTTTTTCCGGATTCACCAGTATGGTGTCCGCAAGCTTTGATATCGCCGGCGGCATAGTCGCGGAAAAAAAAAGCGACTGCCTTCTGGCGGGAAGTTTCGCAATGATCTTTTTGACATCGTGGATAAAACCCATGTCCAGCATCCGGTCCGCTTCGTCAAGAACGAACTGCTCGATGCGGTTGAGGTTGATATAGTTCTGGTTTATAAGATCAAGTAGCCTGCCGGGGGTCGCGACCAGGATGTGCACGCCTGCCCGCAGCGCATCGGTCTGGGCCTTCTGCGACACGCCGCCGAAAATAACGGTATGCTTGAGGCCTGTGTGCCTTCCGTAATTGGCGATGCTTTCGCCTATTTGAATGGCTAGCTCCCTGGTGGGGGTCAGTATCAGCGTCTTGATGGCCCGCGGTCCCTGTGCTCTGTGCAGGTCCTCGTGCAGGATCTGCAGCAGCGGAATGGCAAATGCCGCGGTTTTGCCCGTTCCGGTTTGGGCGCAGCCGAGCAGGTCCCGTCTGTTCAGTATGATGGGAATCGCCTGCTTCTGGATCGGCGTCGGTGTTGTATAACCTTCAGTTTTTAAAGCCTTCAGAATAGGCGCAATGAGATGTAAGTCTTCAAATGACATTTTTAAGTTTTTCTCCTTAGATAAAAGCCGGCTGAGACGTTGTGTGGTTTGAAACAGCGGGATAATATATGATTTTAGGACACAGTGTATCCTCCATCTCTTTTGTCAATGATTATATGTCCACTATCAATATCTCCCTCCGGGAGAGGTTTATGCGGGAACCTGAAAAAATATAGACAGAGATGAATCTATCTGGTATTGAGTACCCATAGTAAGCACATTATTAAAGTGCCACCGGGATAAAAACAGAGTCTGACCGGAAGCACCTGTATCCGAAAAATTTAACATTATTTATCATTGACGGGTATCTGACCGGAGCCTCGCCGCGGTATACGCGGCTGTGAGATCGGTCCCCGCAAGATAAAACTTGGAGGGTAACCATGGCAAATATTAAATGCGTACATTGCGGGAAAGAGGTCTTTGAGTGGGCACCGGAGTGTCCCTACTGCAAGAAGCCGATAGCCAATCCCCACGCGCCGACAAACGTTTCCCCGGAGCCTAAGACGTGGAAGAAAACGTCGTATAAGAAAAAAAGTCCCATATCCCTTATCGTGGCCATTGCGGTTGCCATTATCATCGCTGCCGCAGCCTACTATTTTCTCATGTAGTTTAACCGCTGACATCAACCATCAACCGGATGTCTTCTGATGATACTGCCTGACAGGCTTCCTGCGTGGTTCGCTGCAGCTTCGTGACGCCACCCATGCAGCCCCGCGCTTCAACAGGTCATCGATTTAACGATGGCGGTGATCTCTCCTGTGTATTCCGGCACGGCGCCGCTCCGGGACGCGACAAAGGCGCCTATCCTGACGGCGAAACGCGCTGCCGCGCCGGCGTCATGGCCGGTGAGGAAAGACCGGAGGAAGGCGGCGCTGAAGGCGTCGCCGGCGCCGACCGTATCCGCCACTTCCACTGCCACCCCGGGGACCTCCATAAAAGAACCGTCATGAAGCACCGCCGCTCCCCGGACTCCGCGCGTGATGCAGATGGAAATGATATTATAACGCCTTGCGGTTGAACGGGCGAATTCCTCCTCCTCCATCTCGCGCCTGAAGAGAAGTCGTGCCAGGAATGCCGCCTCCTCGTCGTTGCATTTCATTATCGTGCAGGCGCGGAGCGACCACTCAATCCATTCAGCTTCGTAATAGTGCTGGCGTAAATTAACGTCGTAGAACACGGCGCGCGGGGCGGTGATATCGAGGATTGATTTCAGTCCTGACCGGTTGATTGAACTCCGCTGCGCCAGGGTGCCGAAGCAGAGAACATCGATGCCGCCCGCGCCGAGCAAGTGCGCATCTTCCGGTGAAACAGTAATATCGTCCCAGGCAACATTGTCATGTATGTTGAAGTCGTGAGAGCCGCCGACACCGAGGGTTATCTCGACGGTGCCTGTTGGGAGGCGCCGGTTCACGCGGATGAACCCGGTTTCAATGCCGCACTCGCGCGCCGCTGACAGGGCCTTTTTGCCGAGTTTATCATCGCCCACCGAAGACACCAAGGTGACCGAGCCACCCATCCTGGCGCAGTGGGCCGCAAGGTTGAAGGGAGCCCCGCCGATGTACCAGCCGTCGCTGATATGGTCCCAGAGGACCTCTCCGAAGGATACTATTTTCATCACGCCGCTCCGCCCGTATCATGTAATATGGCGTTCAGGAAGTAAAGGGATTTTTAACCGTCAGGAACAGGTGGAGGTCCTACACCTTGAAGGCCTTCAGTGATTCATTAAGGGAAACGGCCATCTCTCTCAGCTGTGTCGATGAAACCGAAAGTTTTTCCGATTTCTCGGCGAAGTCCTGCACGCCGGTGTTGACCATCACGATGGTATCGGACGCCTCCAGTGCGTTCGTTATCTGGAGATTAGTCGATTCAGATAGGTTTTTCGAGAACGTGCTGATGGCGCTGATATCGTCCCGCAGACTGACAATGTCTTTGACGCGGAGCTGGATCATGTCGGTGAAGCCGCTGATGACGACGCCAGCATTCACGATGCTGTTCATGATGACCCCGAAGGCGTTTTTCATGGCCATGACGCGTTCCTTGTTGCTCTTGATTTCCAGGTTGCCGTCCCCGATGAGCTTGGTGATCTGGGCGGTGTTCGCCGCCGTGCGCTCTGCGAGCTTGGCAATTTCCTCGGCGACCACTGCGAAGCCGCGTCCCGCTTCTCCCGCACGGGCGGCCTCGATAGAGGCGTTCAGCGAAAGGAGGTTCACCTGGTCAGCGATATCTGAAATCAGCTGTATGACGGAAAGGATCCCTTCGTAGAACCGCTCGATGTTCTGCATGCCATCAAAGGTGCTCTCCACCAGAACTTCCCCCTTCTTGGCGTTGTCCTGTACGCTATTCATGGACTCGGCGACATCAGCCGTATTGCGTGAAACCTCCTCCATGGACTGGTTGATGGCCACCAGGGTGCTTTCGAAGTTCACGATGCGGTTCTGCTGGTTTTCCGATTCTCCTGCCGTGTCCCTGAAGGTAGAGGACATGCTCTGTACCAGGGAGGTGGTGCTGTTGAGTGTGGCGGCCTGGGACAGGGATGAGCTCTTGATGTGGGTCCCCAGGTTATCGATTTCAGTGGAATGCCTGAGAAGGGACTCGGAGAGCTCCCCGGACTGTTTCACGAAATCCCGGACACGGTCGACGAACTTGGTGAAGCTCCGCGTGAAGTCTTCGAGGATATCACGGGACTTGACAAGGGTTATCATCTGTGTAAGGTCACCGTCAGTCGCCTTGGTTATGGCCGGCATGACACTGTCAATGGAGCGGGAAAGGGTCTCCAGGCGCCGGGTAACGATATACCAGACCAGAATATTGAGGAAGAAAAGGCCGGCGGAGACAATAAACATGCTGATGTAGAATCGGGAATAGATTTCCTGGTCATCGAAGACCAGGGCGATCGTTTTGTCTGCTTCATCCAACCGCTGGAGAAAAAAGACAGAACGATGCTCATTGTAAACGCCCTCGAATCTGGTTGCGGATGTTTTCGCAAGGTTGCCGAGAGCGGACATCGTCGTCTCATAGAGGTTTTCCGGCTGGTCTCCCCGTGTGATGATTTCCTTCAATGATTTTCCTTCGAGGTCCGCACCTGACGAGACGGCGATGGTGGCATCGTCATTCAGGAGGAACGGGTTTCCTTTTTTTTCGCCCATTATGTTTTTGAGGAGGGTGCCGGTTATCTGCTCCGGATCCGTGATTGTGGCATTGACATAGCGAAGGCGCGATGATATCCCCTCGTTGATCTCACTCCGCATGGTAGTGCCGAAGGAGAGGTTGATCAGTACGGCAATGAGCCCGGTGATCATGATGATGACGGGGAGCACCATCATGGTTATCTTGCTCCGCAAGCGCTGTACGTCGACGGGTATGCCGAATTTTCCTATGGGATAGGTCTTGCTGAACCAGAATCCCATGGCAAGGTAGGCGAAGAGAAAATTTTCAAAAAAGCATATGGAAAAAATATAACTGTGATAATACAGGTTGCTGTATCCGAACAGGAGATACGCGGCGCCTACGAAAGATATGAAAACGACCACCAGGTATCCTATATTGAGATAAAAGGTGAATTTTGATCCGCGTCTCAGGTTTTTCCTGAGCAATTCCATGGTGCCCGGTTCCTGGAGTTTCGCAACATGCTTTACGATGCTGTTGTTCATCACTGCCAGGTAGAAAAATACGAAAACGATGAAATAGCCAACCGCGACGATGAGGAGAAGAACGAGGAGCCGCACATCGGAAAACACCGAATAGCCGAGACCGAAGGTAAGGATCGTCCCGGTAAAATTTACCATTGATGAAACCATGGAGAATTTGACGAATTGAAAGAGGAGTGGTTTATTTATCATCTAACCTAATCCTTGAATCGATTGAGTAGAATCATTATATTGTATATATCCCTTACCGGGGAATGTCCCCTCCCCTTTATTGGGCAGATGTATTTACACTTTGTCAATTTAAAAAAAAGGATTGGCGGAAGATTATTATACAACCGTGGGGGTGATAAATGTCTGTCAGGCCAGTCACGGTTCATGAAGCGGTCGTTCAGTTCTCCTGATTATTGTTATGGCAGATGATTAATGGTTGATTATTTAAGCAATATTCTAAATTATAAGGATTAATTGCAATCATGGCCTGATGGCATTGGATCGTGTGTTATATAGATACTCATAGATGAGGTGGCGGGTAATGACGGAATTAAAGGATTATGAAAAGCAGATAAGAAACTTTGCCTTAAAATTCAGTATCCGTACCGAGGGTATAAGCTATTTTATCATTGTTCCCCTGATTGTATTCAATGTATGGTCAAGTCTTAACTTCACCCATGAGCAGTGGAATCTCTTCTTCATAATGGTCCTTTTTGTCACGCCACTATCTTTTATCACGACCCAGATCAACAACTATATCGCGATACGGCCCATAGTTCATTACTTCAATAAATTATTACGCAACAGGGAGTGTACCGATGATGAATACCAGAAAGCCCACCGCCGCCTGCTTTATCTTTCCAAGATCCACAGCATCGGCGCCTTTTTCAGGTGGGTAGCGGCTCTCAGCGGGGTGATCATATCGATGATTATCCTGGGCAACATCACGCCCCAGCAGGCCTTCGGCATGTGGATGATGCTCGTCATAAATGCCCCCCTGGGAGCCGTCCTCTATTATTTACTGACCGAGCTCTTTATCCAGAAAATACTTCAAACCGGGGTTTTCCCCCGGTGGCCCCGGACTGAAATAAAAAACAGGATGAACCTTTTCACCAAGCTCACCCTGTCGATCATAATGATCTCGTTTATTCCCTTCGCTATACTCCTGACCTATTTTGTCGTGTTCATATCCGACTTTAACATCGATAAGACTATGACGTATGTGAAAATTTCCATCATTGGCCTGATCGGACTGGTCGGCTCGGTACTGGTTGCCGCGGTGCTGAACAGGACGATCATTAACAAGGTGAAAATAATCCTCGATTTTTTGAAAAAAGTAGGCAGCGGGGATCTTGTCGCCGCCGCGGATAAAATAGCGATCATGGACGAGCTGACCGTTATCAACATGTCGGTATTCAAGATGAGAAACAACCTGAAGTCCCTGGTTGAGGCGATATCCGGCACGGTCGATACCCTTGACAAGTCCAGCGGCAGTCTGGTTGCATCGTCATACAAGCAGTCCGATAGAGCGCGTGAACTGGCGGCAATCATCGAGGAGCTGACCAGCTCCTTCGAGGAAATGGCGTCCTCATCCGAATCGAATATGGGAAGCGTCATGCTGCAGGTTGAGCAGTCGGTGTCGGTTCAAAACGACATCTCGCAGATAAGCGAAAAGAGCAATATGCTGGCGGAAGAAACCCGGACCCTGAACGAAAAAGCAAGGAATTCGGTTGCGATTGCCGAGGAAGGCGAGAAGCAGATTAACAAATCCGTCGCCACCATATCCAACCTCATCGGGTACATGGACACGATTGACCAGACGGCGGGAATGATCAACGATATCGCGGACCAGATCAATCTGCTGGCCCTGAATGCCGCGATCGAGGCCGCGCGAGCCGGAGAGCATGGCAAAGGTTTTGCCGTGGTCGCCGATGAGGTCAACAAGCTGGCCGATAGGACCACGGAGCTTGCAAAGATCATTAAAAATGAAATAAGCGAGCACACGAGAAACATCAACACGGAACTCTCTCAGATGACCCATTCGGTGGACGCTTTTCACAACATGAAAGCGAGCATCAGCGGTATCGATGCAGTGATAGGCAAGGTGTTTGATTTTACCCAGGACCTTATCAAGATGAATGAGGCGATCAAGCTTAAAATTGATCAGCTGAACAGGATATCGAATGAAATAAAAAATTCATCGCAGGAACAGAAAGACACCAACGATGAGCTGATGAAATCGGTCAATTCGATCAACACCATTTCACAATCAACAGCCGAGGAAGCGGGAATCATCCAGGACGCCGCTGCGAAGTTCGGGAATAATTCAAAAGAGCTTCAAGCGGTCGTGTCCCGCTTTAAAATCAAATAAGATTAAATCTGCCGCAGCCCGGCCATATGTTATAGCGGAAAGTGTTAGGAATGTATCAGGGAAATTGCTGACAATGGTGATTAGGATGCTGTTCGGCGTCGTTATTGTTATATTGATTATCTGCATCGGCACCGCGATCAATGCCTTCCTTATTGATACCCATGTACAGCCCTGAGTGAAGGGTCATCGGCGTCAGCACGACTGACTGGACCATTGAGACCATTCAGAGACATCTTGCGTTTCTGAAAAGTTTTTCCTATACTTCGCGGTCGTTCATCATGCTGATCAGCGGTGTCGATGGGAAGGTCATATTCCATACTCATTAGCGCCATATCATGACCGATATTGCCCAAATGGAGATCGCGCGTGGCGTCGGCAGATTCATTCAGAAACCCTATACGATGGAGCAGCTTCTGAAAGCACTCTGGAACGTGATCCACGACCAGTAGGGACGGGAGTTGAACTATTGGATAACAGGCAATCCTTACACGTTATTTATGCATTTCTATAATCAGCTTCGCGAGAAAAATCTCTTCCATTTTATCTTAATGCCGGTGAGGACCACCGGGGGCAGTATGTTCATGATCAGTCTGGCGTAAGTCGGCGAGGGCGGCCGGTATGCCGCGTTTCCCACCATGCCGATGGCTTTCCGGCTGCATGAAGCGACACAATTGCCGCACCCGATGCAGAGCGCGCGGTCATACTTATGCATTTTGTCCTCACATGTGTGCGCGCAGGTGTTGCAGGCCGCGACGCATTTTCCGCAATTATTGCACAGGGACCTGTCAACAACCGCGACCATGCGCGGCGGCGCCACCAGGTTTCTGCTGAAGCTGTTATGGATCTTCAAAGCGCGGCAGCAGCAGTCGCAGCAGGTGCAGACGGCCGTGGGAGAAGACGGAAGGACGTTGGAAGTGAAGAATACCAGCTCCTTCGCTCTTCTCTCGGCGACGATATCGATCATCTCCTCCTTCGATACGATGCGGCCTTTCCCTTCCTTCTCGATGCCTAGGGAAAAGTCGCCGAACGCAAGGCACCCGTCCTGGTGCGAAGAACGGCTGCAGGAATGGCCGGTCAGATGCATGGAGGTCCTGCACGGGCACTGGTGATACACGCCTAAATGCTGATGGGAATCGATCAGTTCCGACACCATATCGGTATCGGCAATAATGCTTTTTGTCTCAATCGGGTGTTGGACCGGAATGCTCCGTATTGCGTTAACGGGTCTGCTGAAATAGTCGCGCATGTATCCGGTCTCAATCAGATCATTCATAAGCTCCGCGAATGTGCTATGTAATGCGCCGGTCTCTATGGTCATAAGCAGATGCTCGAATATGCCGGGGATGAGCGGATAAAGCATAAATCGATTCGCCACGGCGATGATAATCTTTTTCCGGCACATCTCTTCAAGCATCGGGCCCACCGCGTCCGGATGAACGCCCGATTTCCGCGCAATCTGTTCCTTTGTTTTGGGGTACATGAAGGACAGGTGTCTGGCGAGACGCGCCTCTTCCAGGCTGAAGAGGAGCGAAATAATCGCGACCAGCTTCTCGCTCATCGGCGGTCCCATGACACTAACCGAGGTGAACATTCTGGCCAGTTCGACAAATATCGGATGGAAGTTGTATTTCGCTGCCATTGCTATTCCGGTACACGGTTTTGATTCTTCGGGCAGATAATGAGAACTGACTGAAAAGAAAGCAAGCTTTATTCACACAGGGATTGAACCATTCTAATTTTTTCTCTTTTGCCGGCAGACAGTTATCTGGTATTAAACAGACATCCTGGATCTGGTGATGATTGATTTATATAAAAGGTGTTGCAACAAACACTCTCGAAATGCGCCGGAAGCGTTTGATAATTTCAAGGTCCATAATGTGGAAATCAGATTCAGAAATGGACCACGATAACCGAAGCATAGAGAACCACGCCGGAGATAATTCCCGGCGCGCAATGTTTTACGTTTAGCGCGCCGATTATCGCGCTGGTTAGCAGGCCTGCCGTGGATAAGGTTCCGAGGACCACATGAGAATTCTGCGTGGTAATTCCTCCCCTGAAAGTAATTATGCCGGAATATGCAATATATCCCGTCATGGTGGAGAGCGTTGCCAGCCCGGCGGTTGAATACGTGGTAATAGTGTGAGCTAAATGTTTCGGAATAACGAAACCTGTTATGACACTGGCAGTGGCTACCACCGCGGTCGAATAACCCAGTATTTTATGGGCCATGCCGATTGAAGATATTCCCGAAGGTTGAAAATTATTTTCGGTGGATGAATCAGTGCCGGCTTTGTTTAACATGCAGTAAGATTCGTAAGCATATGATGATGACGAAATGTTATACGATGATGTGAAAGATGTATTGCCTGATATTCCCGCTGATACCGTACTCGCCGCAACTAATAATACAGAAATCGAGATGAAAAATATTATATTTTTCATAAATTTACTCCTTGCATGATTTCATGTAGAGCACGCATTATATTCATAATGCCCATAGTGGATCCTGTCAACATTATTATTGAATGTGGAAATTGAGCGCTAATCGTAATTCAAGAAATGGCTCCAGCGATACCAGGGGTTTTCCACGGGACAGGTCAGCTATTTGCCTGGAAAGGATCAAAGGCGGGGTTTCCCAACCCTTGTTATCGAATCTCCTTTTATTCTTGACTCACGCTATTAGTCAAGTAAAACATTAACACCATCGTATAGTAGAAGCCCATGGGCAGCGCCTCCGTCATTGAAAAGCTATTGCAATCCGTGGCTCGGTGCGTGCGGGAGGGACGTCTATGAACCGCAGAAAGAATAAGGAACAATAAACTGTAACCGCAATCCCGATTATAATATCATACATAATACGTATTAAGATTTAAGCATAACCACTTTATTTACAGGAAATCCGGCAATGAACAGTGATCAATCAAAAACCGCATATCTATTTGACGGGTTAACAGAAAATATTTTACCTGAAGAAATGGCACATGCGATTCGTTCCTTTATTAAAACAGAAAATCTGTATCTATCTGCAACCCGCGAAATTACTACTAAACTTGAAATCCTGAATGATGAATTCAAGTATCTGAAGGACCGTAATCCTATTCAGCTAATAAAAACCAGGATTAAAACACCCAAGAGTATTTTTAAAAAGCTGCAAAAACTCGGATATGAACTCAGCACGGAGTCAGCCAGGAATAATCTAAATGACATTGCCGGAATCCGCGTCATCTGTTCTTATATAGATGATATTTATCTCATAGCAAATCTCCTTACATCGCAGAATGATATTGAACTGATCCGGACCAGGGATTATATAAAAAATCCCAAACCGAATGGATACCGGAGCCTGCATTTGATCGTTACGGTGCCTGTCTTTTTTTCGGATCGTACCGAAGTCGTAAAGGTAGAGGTTCAAATACGCACTATTGCCATGGATTTCTGGGCGTCGCTGGAGCATGAGCTTTCATATAAACTCGTTGATGGGAAAACTGATGCGGTAATAAAAGAATTAAAAGACTGTGCGGATGTGATTACTGATACCGATATTCGAATGCAAAGACTGCATAATATTATTCATTTAAAAAGTGAAGGCGAATGATTGACAATCTGATTCATATTTCATGGATGATGCTATACTGCTGTCTGCTGGATTAAAAAACCGGAAGTATGGGGACGAAAAAGGGACTCCAGTTGGAGTCCCTAAATCATGGGGTCTAATCAGGGCCGTGCGTACCTTAACGGTGGTTCGGGCACTTGTCGAAGAATGATCGGTCCTTTCCAGTGGTTTTAACGATCCAGTCGGCCTGGAATTCAGGCATATGGGGCATCCCGCACACACTGCACTTGATCATTTTGAATTCTTTGCCCCATATTTTTCTTGTGTCGCCCGTATCCTTCAGGGAAATGGAGCCCGTGGGGCATACATAGGCGCACGCACCGCATCCAATGCAGGTGTTGCTCGATTTATGGAACGGTGTCCCGGGGGCCTTCTCCCGGCTCCTGTTCAGCATGGCTATGGCGCAGACGCCAACTACTTCCTCGCATACAAGCGTGCAGAGCCCGCAGGCAATACATTTATACCTGTTGTCTTCACCCTCATCTTTAAAGAATCGGGTTTCAGTAATGCCGTCCTTCGCGGCCATGTCACGTATTACGTCTGAATCGGGCACCCTGGACATCAGCAGTTCAAGAATGCCGCCGCGAATTCTTTTTACAAGCTCCGTATCGGTCTTGATCTCCAACCCTTCCCGCACAGGATAATTGCAGGAGGTGACAAGCCGCATGCTTCCGCCTTGATGGGCCTCGACAAGGCACACGCGGCACGAGCCTCCGCTGGAGACCACCTCAGGATGGTAGCAGAGAGACGGTATATGAATGCCGTTTTCCATCGCCAGGCTCAGAACGCTCTGGTCTTTGATGCCCTCGCAGACATGACCGTTTATTGTAACAGCGATCTTTTCCATATCAATTATCCTATTCAATATTCACGGCATTGAAATTGCACACGTCTTTACATACGCCGCATCTGATGCATTTCGATTCATCGATGACGTGGAGTTTCTTTTTCTCGCCCGTTATGCATTCCTGCGGGCATTTTTTTGCGCACAGGGTGCAGCCGGTGCATGCCTTCGCGTCGATGCGGTACGTGATCAGCGCTTTGCATACGCCCGCGGGACACTTTTTGTCCCGTATATGGACCATGTATTCATCCTTGAAATAACGCAGGGTGGAAAGGACCGGGTTCGCCGATGACGTTCCAAGCCCGCACAGGGCGCCGTAACTGAGGACGTCGCAGAGTTCCATGAGCGTCTCAATATCCGATTCCTTGCCCTTTCCTTCAGTGATGTCGTTGAGAATGCTGTACATCCGGGGAAGCCCGTCCCTGCAGGGGGCGCATTTCCCGCACGATTCTTCCACGAGGAATCCGATGAAGTACTTGGCCACATCCACCATGCAGGTGTTCTCGTCCATCACGATGATACCGCCGGAACCCATCATGGAACCGGCTTCTGTAAGGCTGTCGAAATCTATCGGGAGGTCCGCCAGTTCTTTCGGTATACATCCGCCGGATGGCCCGCCTGTCTGGACGGCCTTGAAGGCCTTTCCGTCAAGAACGCCGCCGCCTATTTTTTCAACGAGGTCGCGGATCGTTATGCCCATGGGCACCTCGACGAGACCCGTATTGTTGACCTTCCCGACAAGCGAGAAGACCTTGGTGCCCTTTGACTTCTCTGTGCCGAATCCCGCGTACCAGGAAGACCCATTCTGTATGATCACGGGTACGTTGTTCCATGTTTCAACGTTGTTAAGAACCGACGGCTTATCGTACAGCCCTTTCTCAACGGAGCGTATATACTTGGCCCTTGGCTCGCCCACTTTGCCTTCGAGCGATCGCATAAGGGCAGAGGACTCTCCGCAGACGAAGGCGCCGCCGCCGCGGCTTACCTTGATGTCAAAATCGAATTTTGACCCGAGGATATTTTTCCCGAGAAAGCCCATGCCGCGCGCGGCAATGAGTGCTGCCTGGAGATTTTTCACTGCCAGGGGATACTCATCCCGCACATACATGTAACCCTGGTGGGCGCCGACTGCGTATCCACCGATAATCATTCCCTCGATCACGGAGTGGGGATCGCCTTCCATAATGGAACGGTCCATGAACGCCCCGGGATCGCCCTCGTCGCCGTTGCACATTACATAGCGGACGTCCGAAGGGACCGCTTTGCATGAACGCCACTTTCTACCGGCAGGAAAGCCGCCGCCGCCGCGGCCCCGCAATCCTGACGCCTCGATTTCTTTTATGATAGCCTCGGGGTCCATGGTGAGCGCCTTTGCAAGGCCCTTGTATCCGTCCTGGATGATATAATCGTCGATCGATGTTGGATCAATGGTCCCGATGTTGCGCAGCGCAATGCGTTTCTGGTAAGAATAAAAAGGAATGGAGTGATACTGCGCTATGGTTTCTTTCGTGTTGACGTCCTTATAAATGAGACGATCGATGACGGCCCCACCCTTGATGGTCTTTTCAACGATCTCCGCGACATCCTTGGGCTTCACCCTCAAATAGAGGATGTCCTGGGGACGCAGCACTACCAGCGGGCCGTTTTCACAGTATCCGTGACAGCCGGTTGTTTTTAACCCGATATTCACGTTTACGGAAAGGCCCTGTTTTTCGATTTCCTCGCCGAATGCCTTGGCAACATCGCGAGCGCCGTTTGCCTGACAGCCGGTTCCGAAACAGATCAGGACGCTGGGAAGATCCTTTTTCACAGACGCCCGGAGTTTTTCCCGGGTTTTTTCCAGCTGATCAAAAGATTGTATTGTCGACATCTGCCTCTATCCTCTACTTGTATTTCTTGAGTAGATCTGTTACTTTTGATGGCCTCGTGTGGCCGGAATAGTCCTCATCAACAACGACGACCGGGGCCATGGCGCAGGCTCCCACGCAGTTCACGCATTCGACCGTGAACTGCATATCTTTCGTGGTGTGGTTCCGCTTTACGCTGAAATCCCTCTCAATGGTCTCGAGGATCTGGCCCGCACCTTTGAGGTGGCAGGCTGTCCCCATGCATACCTTGACGGTGTGCTTGCCCCGGGGCTCCAGGGAGAGGGCCTTGTAAAATGTACCCATGGCGTATATTTTGCTTTCAGAGACATTCAGGACTTCGCCAAGCCTTTTCATCCCCTCTTCGGGGACGTAGCGGAACTCCCTCTGAAAATCCTGCAATATTGCAAGGAGCGATTCCTCTGATTGATCGTACTTAGCTATGATTGCATCTATTGCTTTTTTATCGACAGCCATATTTAAACCTCGTCGCTCAATTTCAGGATCTTCTGATAATCCTTATTCATCGCGGCTTCAATTTTATCAATGTCTATGTCGGTAAGGTGCCGGTACCGGCCCTGACCGGAAAGGTAATCTCTGAGCGGAATTACTTGCTGCGGTTTGTAAGTGAGCCGGTACTTCCCGTTAACAACCTCATACAGCGGGAACATGCAGGAATCAACTGCAAGCCTGCCATATTTGATGGCATCTTCGGGAGGGATTCTCCACCCGGTCGGGCACACGGAAAGAATGTGAACGTAGGAAGGTCCCGGGATCTCGGCCGCCCGCTTGACTTTTTCAAGGAGGTCGAAGGGGAAGCTGGGACAGGCTGTCGCAACATAGGGAATGTTGTGCGCCACTGCAATCTGCGGCATGTTCTTTTTCTGTGTATGCTGGCCGATGCTTGCCTTCCCAGCCGGGCTCGTTGTTGTGCTCGCGCCGTAAGGGGTTGAGCTTGAACGCTGGATGCCCGTATTCATGTAGGCCTCGTTGTCATAGCATACATATATCATGTCATGACCGCGCTCCAGAGCGCCGGACAGCGGGCCCATCCCGATATCGGCAGTGGCGCCGTCGCCGCCCATGGCCACGAAATTGATCTTTTTAGCAGGGAGCTTGCCCTTGCGCATCATGGCCTTCATTCCGGACTCGCATCCAGAAATGACCGCGGACGAGTTCTCGAAGGCATTGTGTATCCAGGGCAGCTTCCAGGAGGTGAGGGGAAGCGGCGATGATATGATCTCCATGCATCCGGTAGACATCGCCACGATTGTGTCCCTGCCGAGGGCCTTCAGCACCAGTCTCACGGCAAGCACTTCGGCGCACCCCTGGCAGGCCCGATGGCCCGAGGTCAGATACTCGTTCTGCTCGACCAGCCGAGCGGAAAATACAGAATATTGATCCATACTCTCTCCTTAACCTCTCAGTCCATAAAGGATAAATCCGTCAGTATCGCCTGAATCCGCCTTTTTCTTCCCTTCGAGAATGATTTCATGGAAGTCCTTGCGCGACACATCCCGTCCTGCCAAACCGGTCACATAATTCACGATGGTGGGCGCGCCCTTTTTATTGTAGAGTGCGGAACGGACCTCCGATGCAACGGGGCCGCCGGGGCCGCCGAAGCTGATGGCCCGGTCGATGACTATAAGGCTCTTTTTGCCCAGCACAGCCTTGCGTAATTCTTCGAAGGGGAACGGTCTAAAGAGACGTATTTTTACGACCCCGACCTTTTCTCCCTCGTTCCGCAGCATATCAGCGACCTCCATGGCGGTCTCTCCGAAAGAGCCCATGGTGACGATGCAGTAGTCGGCGTCTTCGACGCGGTAGGTTTCGACCGGACGGTAGTGCCTGCCGGTGAGTTTGCCCCATTCCTCCCATGCCTTGAGTATCACGGGATACGAGTCAATAATGCCGGCCTCGCGGGACATCTGCGCCTCGGTGTATATTTCCGGCATCGCGAAACAGCCCATGGAAACGGGATGATCGGGATGCAGGGTGTTCTTCATTTTAAATTCAGGCAGATATTTTTTTATAGTATCGTCATTCACATACTCAATGGGCTCTATCATGTGAGTGAGAATGAAACCGTCGAGATTAATCGCCACCGGCAGCATGACGCTCGGGTCTTCCGCAATCCTGAACGCGGAGAAAACAGCGTCGTACGCTTCCTGGCCGTTTTCAACGAAGATGTGGATCCAGCCGGCATCCCGCACCATCATGACGTCAGTGTGATCATTCCAGATTGAGAGGGGGCCTGACAGCGATCTGTTGGCCAGGGCCATGACGACCGGAAATCTCATGGCCGCGGTGATGTAAAATATTTCGCTCATGAGGGCAAGCCCCTGTGAGCTCGTGGAGGTGAAGGTCCTTGCGCCCACCGCTGAGGAGCCGCAGCACACGCTCATGGCGGAATGTTCGCTGTCCACGGGGACGAATTCCGCGTCCAGTTCGCCTTCCGCAACGATATCGGCGAGGTGCTCGACAATATGAGTCTGCGGCGTGATCGGATACGCGGCAATCACATCAACGTCCGCCTGTGCCACTGCTTCTGCAATGGCGATGGAAACTTCGACGCCCTTGCGCATCGTGCTCGTAGTGCTCATTCTCAGCCCTCCTCGCTGATCATTGTAATACATCCAACGGGGCATTCCTTGGCGCAGATGCCGCACCCCTTGCAATAGTCCAGGTTGGCCGTGAAATGGCCTTCCGGCGCCCTGACGATGCACATGTCCGGACAGAAGAGCCAGCAGACCGCACATTTGATGCACTGTTTCTGGTTTACAACAGGCCTCTCCGAACGCCAGGATCCTGTTTTATATTCAACGGAATTGCCTGTTTCCGTGACAATCGCACCGATTTCCAATTCCTGCCATTTGATCTGATCTATTGGTTTGGCCATAATGTTATCCCTTGATTGCAACCTCATTGAAGGCGCGCTCCAAAGCTTTCATGTTTCTCGCGCCAAGCTTCGCTCCAAATCGCTCCAGCAGCGGCTCCTTGATATCATCTATTGATACAAGTCCGGTGGCCTTGATGAAGGCGCCGATCATAGTCGTATTAACAATCGTCCTTCCAAGTTCTTCGTTGGCTATTTTATTCGCGTCCACCGTCGCTATTCTGATGGTAGAGTTGCCTATCTTTCCCGCGCCCTCTGGGCCTTTTTTCGTATTGATAATGAGAACGCCCCCGTCTTTCATCCCTTCAGAGGGATCCAGAAGCTCCATGAGTCCGGGATCAAGCACAATTACGACATCAGGATTGTAAACCTTTGCCCTGATGTTGATTTTTTTGTCGTCGACCCTGCAGAATGCGACTACCGGCGCGCCCCGGCGCTCGGGTCCAAAACTGGGGAAAGCCTGCGCGCAATTGCCCTTATTAATGGCTGCTATGGCTATGAGCTCCGCCGAGGTAACCGCGCCCTGGCCTCCTCTTCCATGAAAACGAATCTCCTGCATATGCGCTCCTGGAAAAATGCATTAATATTATAGTGGGTGCCAATTCTTAACCCCTAAAGATAAAAAGCAATAATTTTTTTTTAGCGGAAAAAATTAATAATTGGCATGAAAATTATGCAATTAAGACCTGCGGCGCCTCGGTTTCCCACGGCTGGCGGCAACAATTTTCAGGCGCCGTCAAGGCCATGATGTTCTTTCCTGGTGTACCACGAGGCGGGGTCCTTGATGAATTCCTCCGCATCTTTTAGAGACAGGTAGTGCTCACGCTCTATTCCGGCAAGTAATTTAAAGAATGCTTTTTCCCGCGGATCAACGGATGCCTCGCTCATCTCCGTGTACAGTTCCACGCCCTTGGCCTCGAAGCGCGTAGCCACTTCGATCGCGGCAAGATCGTCCTTGTCCATTTCCGGCATCTCTTTGGACTTCTGTATCACACTTTCCAGGACGGTCTTCACATTGGTCTGTTTTACCGTCAGCGGCACGGTCTCGGGCCATTTTTCTTTGTTCTTCCATTTTTCGTGAAGTTCTTTCAGCCTCTGGTAGTGTTCCAGTTCATCGTCGGCGATCTGGTTGAACATGGCTTTCCCGACGGGATTGCTGGTTTTGAGCGCATGGTTCAGGTAAAATTCGCGCTCGTTTGTTTCGTTGTTCAGCGCCACCTCCAGCGCATTCATTCGCTGTTGTACGTCCATACGTCCTCCTTGTCCGGATCTCCGGTGTATAAATGGTAAAAAGGTCCTTATCCTGGTTGATGTTTCATAGCGGTTACCCGGGGTTTAAATTCGGGAAACAAAAATCCAAAGGCGTAACAACTATGAATACAAAAAAAAGTGAAGCAAAACAATGGTCAGTATGTCAAGCCAAAAAGAATTAGAGGAACTATAGCCCCACAGGAGGACCTGCTTTAACTCTGTCGACCTGTGCATTGCCTGCGCCATCCATGTTGTCGAGGTAGATAAGGAAATCGGTATAAATGAAAAATCAACCAGGTGGCTTGTGTTTTACCGTGCGAAGAAACAGCACTGGCGATGATAGCACAGCTGCAGGCTGTCTGTCCCTATCGATATGACAAGGTTCATGACACCGTGTCATCAGTTTTATGCTTGAAAAATGTACCATGAGTCAATATATAACAGAACCGGAGGAACCATGAGTAAAAAATCAAAATGGAAAAACAGCCGTGCCGGCAGGACGATGGCCATCTGATATTATTGGTATAATATTATGGAAGAGATTTTCTATAAACTGGCAGTTGTCCTGATCATGATTGTGGTGTCCTGGAAGCTGATGCTTGAATCGATCTGGGAATCATTTCAGGATGACATTAACATGAAAAGGGCAAAGAAAGAACTGCCGCTTCTTGCGAAAGAACTGAAATTGAAGCACAGGAAAGGCGATGAATTTGGCATTTATGAAGGTTCCTGGAACAATCATAAAATACGAATAGAACCCAATAATTTCCAGGCGGCTATTTTCATAAAATCAAAGAGCGATCCACGGTTTTCCGCCGTACACGAGGGGATTTCCCCAAGAGTATTTCATATTAACACGCTTTTTCACCATTTGAAGAACCTTATAATTAAATTCATCCCCGATTACCCGGTTGATGAAAACAGGCTTCCCCTGTTTAATTTCGACGACGGGCAGCTGGACGGCTATTTTCAGGATAGACGTCTCCAGGGCGATAGCGGGAAGGAGATGGCGCGTAATCAGGAATTAATGGATGTCATTAAAGCCTTTATCGATAATAACAAACGTATCGTTAAAAACCTCGCTGTCGGTCAGGAGGTCGCCTGTTCCCTGTGGCTGGGAAGTTCGATCAAACCCAGGCTGTCCTCAGTGACGGGAGAGCAGGTGACTCGCATGCTCTCGGAAATGCTGCCGATTATCGAGGCATTGGAAAAGTCGATCAAAAAATGATTGTTATTGCCTTGTTGTTACGGGGTCCGGTTCCGTAAAATTTGCCTCGAAAGATACAGGCCGTAGACAAAGAAACCCAGACCCATCAGGATAAAGATGTAATTCTCTTCACTCCCTCCTGTCTCCAGGGCCGATACTTCATGATTGCGGGGATCGTAATGGACCTCCACACTCCTTTGTACGCAATATTTCTTCGCCTTTTTCTCCCAGTAGTCCCGGTCCCCGGTCCGGGGTCCGAAGTAAAACCTTCGCCCCCGGTGCGGCACGCCGGCTACCTCGTAATCATACTCCACGTCAAGATCATAGGAAACCGTGTCATTACGGCTTCTGTACCCGTAGCGTCCGCTGACGGACGAGTTCCGGTGCTCTGCCACGCGGCACTTCAACAACTTTCCCGTTGTCAAGGGCCAGTCAGCGCTGTTTCCCGCGGCCCTGATGAGATGAATGAAATACCCCAGTGTCAAGATGCCGCCGGCCAGGAAGAGCGTGGCCAGGACGGTCATTGCTGCGTTATCCTTTATCTTGCGCCACATTACGCATATTTCCTGGACTTATCTTGTTCCCTGGCAAGAATCCCGTCATAATGGCCCTTTCCCGCCGCCTTTTTTGGTTTCATATATGATAGTGAAAGCCGGGTAAATAATTTGCAAGAAAATAAAAAAGGCGGGAAATCCCGTCTCATGTTTTATCTGCAGATGAGGCGGGACTTGTACTAGTGGACTACAGTTTGCAGAATGCCATGATCTGGTATACGAAATAGGATTGAGAGTAAAATTAATAAACTGTTCCGGCTCCCCTTGACAACTATCAGATCACTCACAACCAGCGGCATTACTTGCGGCAGCTGCCCGGATCAATTCAGTATGAGCTCCGGGCAGCCGATGCAAAGCAATCCTTTTAGTTGTGAATAATGATGCGCGGGAAGAAGAAATCGATGCCCCTCGGTCGAGGCGGCACATAGATAACACGCGGGTGAAAATAAACTCGTTTCTTGTCATAAGGCCGATATCCGTGGCCTCTGTGCTCATAACGGCGGTTATCATGTCTCCCCTTGTTTTTATGATGATCTCTGCCGAAGGCCGGCGCCACGTCTATGCTGCCGATCATCAAGACTAAAAGAAGCCCCATCATGATTGTGCCTGCTCTGGATCTAAACTTAACGGTACTTGATGTTTTCATAAAGTCACTCCATTCTTGGATCGATTCCAATCGCCTGTTTGGCGTCAATTTTTTACCTGTATATAATCATCGATTATTTTTTCTTATGTCTTTCGTGTCTCCCTGTCTCCATTATTGCATCGGTAATCTGCTTCTGCTCATCCGTCATACTGTTGTAGAGCGCCTCGAAAGGCAGAATGAACTTCTTTAATTGAGCTAAATGGGCCTCGGAAAGTTGAATGTGGAATTTTAAATGCTCGAGAGCGTTCATGGTCATGGTTTTTTCGGTCCTGTCCTTGGTAAGGGCGTCCATATCCTTCGCATTTTCGCGCATTGCCTGGATTAGATTATTCCATAATTCTTTTTGATCATCGTTGATATTCAGCCCCTCCTGGAGCTGTTTGATCTGGGCCTCGGTATAGTCGACGGCAGTGGTTCTCGCAATTGCCGGCGATTTCTTTTTGGCTGTAGCTGCAAAAGACAGATTTACATTGGCGAAAAAGATAGTGGAAAGAAATGCCACTATCACAACAGCCAGTGCGGCTGGAAATGCGACTCGATAAGTTTTTTGTTTCATGATTCCTCTCCTTGTATAATGTAATCTTTATTGCTTGCAAATGTTAAGAGTTAATAAACTAAATTATTCAATGTTCGCATATCAGAACTGTTCCGCGAATATGATATTGTTAACTGCATCAGAACATAAACCCTTCGTTTTTTTGGACTATTGTAATCCAAAAAATTCATACTTTTCGGACTGCACGGTGTGGAGTATTAATAGCAACAGCCAGGGCACAAGGAAATGCCGGCGCATGAAGAGCTATTTTCGGACTTCTTGAGAACAGGGTGGTAGAGCCCTGCATGAATATGCCCCCCATGCACCGATCTTAAAAGGTTACCTTCCCAATCGGATACTGGATAGCGAACCGATAACACCAAAAACATGCAGAAGCCACAATATAACGACAATGATTATGACGACATTTAAAATTGTTTTGATGCTGCTTGCCATCGGGATGAATTGGTTGATGAGCCAGAGAATAACACCAACCACGATCAGAACGATCACTACATAAATTAATGACATGAATAATTCACCTCCATTTATTTAGTATAATTTTTATGACTGACTCACAAACTTTGAACTTTTTTAGCTGAAGCTTTTTGCGCAATCCTGTGTTTCTTCTGCATTGTTGCATCCTGCATAGCGCAGAAGCAGGAGTGAACATAAACAAATCCACTTAATCCGTCAATAGTCCCTCTAGTGCACGATGTAGATCCATTGGTTTGTACGAGCATGAGTGAAAGAAATACAGCAGATAATATTTTTTCATCTAAAATCCTTGAATTAAAATATTATTTACTTACTATTTCTATTTTTACATATTACAAATTTCAATATAAACACAATACGGCATACTGGCAATAATCGGATTTATAGTATTTTTGACTCACTGAATTTGATTATATCTCTATACTGCTCTATATCTATATATAGTTTTGCTTCAATTTACGGGTGGAAGTATCGCATTTCTCCCGACAGTAGAATTAACTAGTCGGAATTAATTTATAGCCGGCTTCTTACTTTATAACATCGCCGGATTTATTGATAACGAATTGATGCCTGTTTTTTTTTACAACGGCTCTGCCGTCTGAGAAATCAGAAGCTTCATCAAAGCGTGGAAAGATAACAAATCTTCCGGTTTTATCAATGTATCCCCATTTTTTCTGATAATTGGTATATATCATGACAGCGGCCAACCCGTCTGAAAAACTTTTAGCCCCGTCATATTGCACATAGATGACGGGTTTTCCATCGGGGTCGATATATCCGAATTTATTATAGAGTGAAACAAGGGCAAGACCTTCTTTGAATTCGAAAGCGGCTTCATAGTACGGTTTAATTATGAAATTCCCATCGGTATCAACGTATCCCCATTTTCCATTTGTTCCCTTCTGCGGGATAAGAACATCCATATCGGTTTTAAATGAAAAAGCAGGTATGCTCATTACATAGATCAAACAAATAGACATGACTAAATTTCTAAATGACATATAGTTCCTCCTGAAATTTTCGGTGGAATCAGCAATTATCGATGTTCAGGAGAATATAGGCGGGGAGTGAGGACGGGCGTTTGGAAAAATAACCGGTTTGACCGGTGATTCATCTGGTATAAAAATCGGTTCGATAACAAAATGTAAGGGCTCAATGGTGGTTGTATCGTCAACAGTTACGGCATTATTGCCGTATTGTTGAAACCTGCAAATAGGGCATTCATCCTTAATTTTACCGTCCTCATGGTGGTGATATGATGAAATAATGCCGCCAACAAGAATAACAAATAACGCTATTAATGCAGGGATAATGCTTTGGTGATTGTTGAATGTCTTATTCATATGGCATACGCCGTAAGTAATAATCATGCTTTCCGCGATGCCCGTTTTCGCGTATTCAGTTCGATGCAGATGATCGCGGTCAGGGGCATACTGAGAAACATGCCGATGCAGCCAACGGCCGACTTTACCAGTTCCGAAAGCACCGGGTTGTAATTAAACACCAGCATCAACGGCGTTTCCGGGTCGAACCGCATGGCTATCAGGAGAACCAGGGGAAGGGCGCTTCCTACATAGGCGAACATGAGCGTGTTGACTGTTGCGCCAAGCATGTCCGAGCTGACGGTTAATACCGATTTAAACGCTTCCTTCACGGATATCTCCGGGTGGACCCTGAAAATTTCCTCGGTGGCGGATGCGATTGATATGCACACGTCCATGATTGCGCCGAGGGCGGCGATAATTATGCCAGACAGGGCCAGGCCGCGCAGGTTTACATCAACATTTGAAGCGTAAAAAACAGTCATCATTTCTCCGGTAACGATTCCGGATAAATGCATAATCCACCCGGAAAACAGAGCGAGGATTGTTGCAAGAAGGATACCCGATGAGGCGCCGAGAATGGCCGCAAGGGTCTTTGTTTTAAAACCAAGGATGATCGGAATAGTAATGATGATGGCGAACAGGGAGGTACCCACTGCCATGGGGAGGGGCGTATATCCCTTAAGGGTCAGAGGAATCAGGACATAAAAAATAAGAATGATCGTCGCAACCAGTGAGAGCATGGAGAGAACCCCGCGCAGCCTGCCGACGAAAATAATAGATGCAACCAGCAGGATACCGAGAATTATTATGCCGATAGTATTGTCGACATCATAGATGGATACATGCTCAATGGCATCGGCATCGCCCATCCGGGAAATGCCGATGAAAACGGTATTCCCCTCGCGGTAGAACATGTCCTTCGGCATGTCGTCCTCGCCCTGATAGACAGACACATAAGTCTGTCCTTTTTTAGACCCGCTGATGATTTTCAGATGTACCCGCACCTCGATAAGGTTCGCGTTTTCCCTGCTGGCGCGGATCCGTTCAATTTTTTCAACTTTTGCCCGGGCGAATTCCCGTGAATCGATGTAAGCTTTTCCTTCTTTCCCGTGCAGGCTGGAGCCGGCCAAGATATTCATCAGTAGCGCTGAAATCACCAGAAAGAAGATTTTCCCACGTAAAGAATATATACCGGGCATAATTCATCACTCCAAAAATTCAATAATGTCCATTCGAAAGGAATATAAATGTGGTACCGGGAGCGCTTATGGAAACGCTCCCGGTACTAAAAGATCAATCATCAAAGGCCATGCTCGTTTTCCATACCTCCCAGACTTTACCCACAAGGTCGGGGCCGGGTTTTAAGGTCATCTTGCCCGGCTTCCATCCTGATGGCGTTGCCTGGGTCCCCTTGCTCTCGCGCACGAGTTGGAAGGCCTGCACCTGGCGAAGCGATTCAGCCACGTTGCGTCCCACCGGCGGCGTGAGCACCTCGAACCCCTGGATCACGCCGTCCGGGTCGATGATGAACCTGCCCCTGGTCTCCACTCCGGCGTCAGCATCGTAGATGCCGTATGCCGTGCCGACCCTGCCGCCCGCGTCGGAAAGCATGGGGAAGGGAACTCCGCCTTTAACCATTTTAGATAATTCATTATCATTCCACATTTTATGAACGAATACACTGTCTATGCTCATGGAAAGGATCTGAACGCCGAGCTTCTGGAACTCGGGATATTTTTCGGCGACCGCCGAAATTTCTGTGGCTCAAACGAAAGTAAAATCCCCTGGATAGAAGCAGAGGAGGGTCCACTTTCCGAGATATTCCGAAAGCTTGACATTGACGAATTTACCCTGCAGATAGGCCGGTGCTGAAAAATCAGGCGCTTTTTTACCAACTTGAATCATGGCTTTTCGATCCTCCTTTTTGATGATTGTCTCTTCCGGTCCTGCTTTGACCGGTTCTTCCCCCACGGGGCCTCCCGTGGGCCTTGCGCAACCAGGCTTGAATTCTTCAGGCATAGGCACCTCCCATGAATTATTTATTATTCTCCGCACCCATTCGATTTCCCACACGGCTCTCCCCTGCCGCAGCAGGGGACGTCTTGCCCGCAGGCGGTTCGCGGTTTGTTCTCTCCTTTCACAATAATGCCCGCACCCGCCGATATTAAGCGTTTTACCGGCCCGTTGCAGGCGGGGCACGCATCATGCGGTTTATCGCTCATGCGCTGAAAAAGTTCAAAACGATGGCCGCATGATTTACAGAGATAATCGTAAGTGGGCATGTAAACTCCTTACTACCTATGGCATTTCAGAGTCAAGAATGGAAACATGCAGGTCTCCCTCGTCATTTCTTTTAAGCAAACAGCGGGCATTGATGATCCCCGCGAGCCGCTCATCGGACGAACGAAGAAGGCCAAAATCCGCGTGTTGCAGAAAATCTAACAGTAGATCAAGCCTTGCTTCATCGACGGGTGGCGGCGGACCTTCGGCAGTCATGATGTCGTTCACCATCCTGTTGTAGGCGCGTTTTGTCCCGCATTCGATGCAGCAGCCGTCGCCAAGGTGCAGTTCAACGAGGATTTCCTCCATGGCGATACCTAATGGTCGCAGACGTTTGAACCGGTTGCGAGACGGCCGGCAATATAGTCCTTTACTATAGCCGCCGGTTCACCGGCCTGCGCGCCGGTTATGACATTCACGCCGTTTTCCTTGAAGATGGCCACGGCCCGGGAACCCATTCCCCCGGCGATAACGCACTTAACACCCTTGTCTGCGAGCCAGCGGGGCAGGAGACCCGGCTCATGCGGCGGCGCGGAAAAAGTCGCCCGTGCGGTTATTTTTTTCGTGTTGTCATCAACGTCGAAGACCTCGAATTTTTCACAATGCCCGAAATGGAGGCAGAGTTTATTGTCTGATACCGGCAATGCAATTTTCATTTTTTTACTCCTTTTATAATTGTATCCACGATACTTGAAAAACTTTTTTGCGCCGGGGTTTCACCGGTCCCTGTGCTGATGTGGAACGGGTCACCGCTGTCGCCGCTGGCCACGATATGGCTCTCGATCGGGATCTCTCCGAGATAGGGGATCCCCATGTCTTCCGCCATTTCTCTGCCCCCGCCGTTTTTGAATATGTCGGTAACCGTGCCGCAATGGGGGCAGGTGAAGCCGCTCATGTTTTCTATGACGCCGATGACAGGCATGTTCAGCTGCTTGCAGAAGTTGACGGACTTGCGCACGTCGATGAGCGCCACATCTTGAGGAGTAGTGACCACGACGGCCCCGTCGGCGCTTTCGATGAGCTGGCATATTGACAGGGGTTCGTCGCCGGTGCCCGGAGGCGAATCTACCACGAGATAGTCAAGATCGCCCCACTCCACATCTGCGAGGAACTGCTTGATGACCCCGTATTTCATGGGGCCGCGCCAGATGACGGCATCGTCGCGTCCCTGCAGAAGGAATCCGAGGGAAATGACCTTCAGGTATTCATTGTATTCGACCGGGGTCATTTTACCGTCTTTCGCGCCAAGCACCTGCCCGAGTTCCATTCCCAGGAGCTTCGGCACGCTGGGGCCGTGGATGTCGATGTCGAGAAGGCCGGTCCTGAATTTATTTCCCGCGAGGGAGACCGCGAGGTTCACTGCTACCGTGCTTTTTCCCACGCCTCCCTTGCCGGAGAGCACGATGATTTTATGGGCTATCCGGGCCATGTTGTCATTGATGGAGGCCCTGTCTTCTGCGTCTTTGTTGAGCTGGGGCGCAGCCGCCGATGAGTTTGATTCTTTGCTGTTGCACATGATATTCTTTTCTCCTGTTATTGAATCTTTTCTGATAGTATTACAGAAATGCATTTCCATATTGTTTCTATCGATTGCGCTGCCGCGCCGCTTGAATATTCAACGACGCTTTTTCCGGCGATCTGCGCACGGGTCACATTCGTGTCATACGGAATGACCCCGGTTATGGGAATTTTGTTATCCAAACAGAACGTTTTAATACTAGCTACATTATCCGGATTGATATCGGCCTTGTTCACGCAGACGGCGGTTTTGACATTGAAATGCCGGGCGAGTTCGTATACCCTTTCCAGGTCGTGTATTCCCGAAACAGTAGGCTCGGTAACTATGAGCGCTATTGCTGCCCCGGACATCGTGGCGATAACCGGGCACCCGGTCCCCGGGGAACCATCGACAATAACGAGTTCGTATCCTTTTTCATTGGCGATTTCCCTGGCTTTCTTCTTTATAATTGTCACTAGTTTTCCGGAATTTCCCTCGGCGATGCCGAGCTGCGCGTGAACGAGGGGGCCATGGCGAGTTTCGGACACGAACCATTTTCCCGACACGTGATCTTTCATTTCTATAGCACCATGAGGACAAAAATGAGCGCACACGCCGCAGCTTTCGCAGGATATCGGGTCAACGATGAAATCATCGCTGATCGCGTCAAAGCGGCAGTAGCGGAGACAATCGCCGCACGCTGTGCAGGTTTCCCCGTTAATTACGGCTTTCTTGCCACCTTCAAAGACCGTTGTAAGTTTTACCTCAGGTTTTAGCAGCAGGTGCATGTCCGCGGCGTCCACATCGCAATCGGCAATGACCTTGTTTTGCGCGAGGCACGCGAGCGAGGCCGCCACGCTCGTTTTTCCCGTGCCCCCCTTGCCGCTGATGATGACCAGTTCCCGTATCAAGTCCGCACACTCCTCTTGTTGTAATATTCTGCATGGCTTGCAATTTTTTCAATTTCTCCCCGGAAGTATTCCAGAATATATGAAATACAATCACCGCGCGAGTACGCCTCCGCGATATCTCGGGAGTGGGGTATGGACGCTATTATGTTATATCCTTTCTCCCGACACTGTTCCATGAACGGATCATCTCCCATGTCTGCCCTGTTCACGACCACGCCGAAGGGGATCCCCAGCGCACTCACGGCTCCCGCGGCGAGGATGAGATCGTTTAACCCGAAAGGGGTCGGTTCGGTAACCAGCACTACGAAATCGGTGTCCTTCATTGCCTCAACCGCCGGGCACGATGTTCCCGGAGGGGAATCGATGATACGCACATCCAATTCGGGATAACAGTGTTTTACTTCCCTGATAAGTGGCGGCGACATAGCTTCCCCGATATTGAGCCTGCCGCCGGCAAAACGTATTCCGTCGCGGTATCCGACCTCAATGACGCCGGTCGCTTTATCAATTTCCTCGATCGCACGTTCCGGGCATACGTGAAAGCACCCGCCGCAGGAATGGCACATCTCGGTAAAAATGAGCGGTTTCCCCTTGACAAGTACGATGGCGCTGAAGGCGCAGATCCGCTCGCACTCGCCGCAGCCGTTGCATAAGGCTTCATCAACGCGCGGAACGAGTACATTGAAGGCTTCCGTCCTTTCAATTTCGGCCTTCAGGAAAAGGTTTACGTTCGGCTCCTCTACGTCGCAGTCGAAAAGGGCGATCCTTGTCCCGGTCCCGGCGTAAAAGGAAGCCAGGGACATGGCTATGGTCGTTTTACCCGTGCCTCCTTTCCCGCTTGCAATGGCGATATTCATCTAAATGTCTCCTGTTAAAACTCGAAGGAGCTGCCGACGGATGCGTTAGCGAACTCGTTTTTGAATTCAGCTGCGAATCTGCAGCCCATTTTCAGGCCGGTGCAGTGGGACACGGCTATTTTCTTTACACGATATTTTTTCAGCGTGTCCATGGCCAGTGCCACGTAATCTTCAGGCGCGTTTTCAAGGTGCGTGCCGCCGATGACGGCATGGAATTCTTTATGACCTGTTTTTTCCGAGAGGTCATTCAATATTTCGACGATACCCGCATGGGCACAGCCCAGTAACACCACCGGACCCGATTCGGTATTGATAAGGAGTGAAAGGTCATCGGTGAAAGGATCGTCTTTTATCTCGCCGTTGATTTTCTGTTTTAGACGGACGTCCCAGGTTTTCCAGTCAGGGGGACGCTTGACATCAGACAGGGCCGATATGGAATCGGTTATTTTTGCAAACCCATTAATAAACTTGAAATCGGCCCCGGCCTTTTCATAGTCTTCTTTTGAAGCCCTCATGCCGATGGGCAATTCAATGGTGTTCTGGGGAAGGACGACCACCGCCTTCTTGTCGTTGAAGGCGTCGGGATGAAGGTAAACCGGGGTTTTTTCTTTTTTATTCTGCAGCACGGTGAGCAGCCCGCCGGTATGGTCAAAGTGGCCATGGCTGAGTACGATACGTTTTATTGAATCGAACTGTTTCCCCATTTTGCCCATGTTGTTTACGATCCCGAATCCCTGCCCGGTATCGAAGAGGGTCGCGTCATCAGATTCGATGAGGCATGAGAACCCATGCTCGCCGATGAGGGGCGGTGCGGGGACCACAACGCTGTTTTCGCATAAGACGGTAATTTTTGTTTTCATGTAGCATCCTTAAATAAAATAAATGTAATAAATTAAGCGCTCCCCGATATGAATTATACTGTACCAGGGAGCGCTTGTTGCTATGGTAAGAAGGCTTATTCTGAAGCGTCCTTGCTTGTTTCCATCTGGCTCAAGCGTTTATTGACAGCGTCGAGCGACCTGTTTAAATAGTCAGCCTGTGATTTTAGTAGACCTATTTCGTCCTCCTGAGAAGTGACGGTATTCCCGTTGAAACGCATCCAGCCCGGAAAGCCGGTGGCGTTAAAACAGTGGTGGAACCCCCGGTGTCTTCCGCCGGATCCGTTGAAACGGCTCCCGCCGGCGCTCATATATCCGGGAGAATCGTTTCCCTTGCATATTCCCGCGCCCCTTCCTGTCATCGGTCCCATTCCCATGGGTCCGGTTTTATCTCCTCGTGGCATATTCTATTCCTCCATTATTATTTTTTTGTCATTGCGGTTCCGCATTGGGGACATGCCTGTTTGTTACAGGGCTGACCCGTTGTATGCGTCACCGCATGGCCGCACTTGGGGCAAACACAGTTCCCGCCCGTGCCGGCGCTACGAGGACCTCCCTTGCCCCCGCTGCCTTTTCCTTTTCCTTTTCCGCTCCCTCGCGCAGATCCTGTTCCATCTCCTCGTGGCATTTGATACCTCCTTAATTTCTATTTATCCAAAAACGCGCATTTTCTTGAATATCTCCATGCGCTGATGAAGCAGATGCTCAATTTCCCTGAGAAAGGTGTCCATCATGGCAAACCGTTCGCTTATATGCATGTCAGTTTCCATGCAGGTCAGCGAGTCGATGAGTTCCGCGCATTGGCCTATTGTTTTCTCAATAGAAACATCGATTTCCCGTAGGGCCGTTTCGTCCCCCGGGGACAGGGCCTCAAGCTTATACTCTGCTCCCGTGTTACCATGGGCCATCTCTCCCTTGATGCGATCCATGCGCGTTTTTACCGCCAGAATTCTGGACAACAGCTTTTCAAGGCCCTTGTCCTTCGCCTTGACGAGACAGGTTTCGTTTTTTTTGATGATTTTTTCAAACAACTCTATCATCCTGGTGCGAACCATCTGCTCGCCTGTTCCAGGAGGGTAGGCATTATATCCATTGAATTTATCATAAACCGTCGATTTATTCATATACGCCTCCTTTTATAAATACCGGATTTTGAAAACAAATTGATACTTACCAGTGACCTTCCACATTCGCCGAAGCCGCCTTCACCAGAGAGCCGGAACGATATGTGTCAATCGCCTCGCTCACCGTTCCGCCGTTCTGGAGAAATATCTCGATACCCGCGGCGACGAGCGCCGTATGGGCCTTGGGACCTACGTTTCCGGTTATGAGTACCGTGGCGCCTGTATTTGAGACCGTTTTCGCGGACTGGATCCCGGCGCCCTGCTCCGCGTTCAGGTTTTGGGTGTTGTCTATAAACTCATGAGTGCCTGTTTCGGTATTAAAAATTATAAACCCGGCAGCTCGCCCGAAACGTTCATCCATTTGTGCGTTTAAATTTTTTTTTGATGCTGTAACGGCTATTTTCATTTTATTATCTCCTTGTTTGTTTTTCCTTGTTTTCCTTTTATGTCTACGCCGCATTGACCTCTCCGCTGTCTTTTGCGGCCGTTGCAGGCCCCGGAACAGTACGTGCCCAATGAGTTTTTCAGGTAATGTTCAATTATTTCATCAATAGGGCCGTATATCATCGATAGAAGCCGCATCCCTTTTTCATCGACGATATGAGCGACATAGCCGCTCACCGCTCCGCAGATGATCGTATTCACGCCGATTTCTTTCAGTTTTTCCACCCGCTGGCATTCACCGTCAGCGTTCAGAGAAATATCGATCCTCTGTTTAATCTTACCGTCTTCTGTTTCATAGATTATATATCTATTGGAAACATCCATCAGCGGAGACACGCGGTCCTGAAATACCGGGAATGCTATCAATTCGTTCTTCATACTATACTATATAGCAACTATCATGCCATAGAATGAATTATTGTTATAAATATGTAATCAACTAATCTGGAAATTGATTTCATTGAATAAACGCATATTTTTCGAGGTTTTTAAATAAATAGGAAGGTAGATCGACTGCTGGAGTGAAAAATATTTTTTCTGGAAGTCTTGATTACCGCTCAATGGTTCTCAGTGATGAATGAAAGGCTTCGAAATCGTTGCAAAATTCAATCTAACTTTGTTTCAAGCAGTGCATTTCGCAATGCCCGGTTATTCTTTAGCAATGTTAAGATTTTTTATCTTTCGCCAGAGGGTGGTTGTATCAATACCGAGGTCTTTAGCAGTATTCTTCCTGTTCCATGAATTTTTTTCCAGGGCTTTGAGTATATAAATTTGCTCCATTTCTTCGAGGGTCAAATTGTCATGAAGCGGAGTTACGATATTTTTAAAATGGTTGGGAAGATGCAGCTGACGGATATATGGCTCACGGCAGAGGACAAAGGCATGTTCGATAATATTCTCCAGCTCGCGTATATTCCCGGGATAATCATGGTTCATAAGTATGTTCATAACATCATCACTTACGCCCTCGATATTTTTCCCCTTGAGAATATTGTATTTATGTATAAAATGCTTGATCAGGAATGGGATGTCTTCTTTTCGTTTTGCCAGGGGGGGGAGCTGTAAATTCACGACGTTAATACGGTAATAAAGGTCTTCCCTGAAATTGCCGCCGCGGACTTCTTCCGTGAGTATTTTATTCGTGGCCACGATTATTCGCACATTGGATGTAACGGTCGAAACGCCCCCCAGTGGCTCGTATTCGCGTTCCTGAATGAAGCGGAGGAGTTTAACCTGTATTGCGGGCGATATTTCACCTATCTCGTCGAGAAAGAGCGTGCCTCCCTCGGCCAGGGCTATTTTCCCAGGTTTGTCTTTTTTCGCGTCGGTAAAGGCTCCCGCTTTGTAGCCGAAGAGCTCCGATTCCAGGAGGTTGTCGGGAACAGCGGCGCAATTGATGACGACGAGAGGTTTTGTTTTTCTATTGCTCAGTGAATGGATCGCACGGGCGATTAGTTCCTTCCCGGTGCCGCTGGAGCCCTCTATGAGAACAGAGCTGTCACTTGTTGCGATATCGGGGAGAATGGCGAATAGCTCGCGCATAGCCTTGTTCTTGCTGACGATGTCCTCGAAGGTGTAGCTTGATTCAATTTCCTTGCGGAGCGTTTCCAGGGCCGTCATGTCCCTGAATGTTTCGACGCCGCCGATTATCGAGCCAGTGTTGTTTTTAAGAAGTGCGGTGCTCACGCTGATGGGAACCCTTTCTCCTCCGGCGTTGACGATATAAATCGTTTTATTGATTATATTATTCCCGGTATTCAGCGTTTCTTTCAACGCGCAGGAATGCTCGCAGATGTTCGCATGGAAGACCTCAAAGCAGAGTCTGCCAAGAGCTTCTTTTTCTTCGATGCCCAGGATCTTCTCTGCTGCGCGGTTCATGGAGGTAATGCGGAAATCCATGTCAACCGTGAACACCCCGTCAGCTATACTGTCTAGGATGATGTTTTTTTCTTCATTTTCAATCATATGCTGCCTATTTGCAATATATCACAGGAAGCAGGCTGAAAAAATTATTATTTTTTTCAGTCATTAAATCTCTTGACAGTTAATGAGCATATGCCCACAATGTCAACAACAAAGCGGATAAAATGCCAAGACCGAAAGAATGCAGAAAAGTGGGCTGTGTGCCCGATAAAAACTACTTCAAGCCGAGGGGTATCCCCGCTTCCCTCCTTGATGAAGTTGTATTAACCCTTGATGAATTTGAGGCCATACGCCTTGCCGACCATGAAGGATTGTACCAGGAGGACGGTGCGAAAAAAATGAACATTTCGCGCCAGACTTTCGGCAGAATCATTGAGACTGCACACAAGAAGATCGCGGATGTATTGATAAACGGAAAGGCGTTAAAAATTGAAGGCGGGGACGTGTCAATAGAAGAAATGAAAGGAATCAGGTGTCCGCGATGTAAAAGGGAATATGATTCCTCGATTTCATCAGGGGACACATTTGTTTGTCCTCATTGCCGCAAACAATAGGGAATAGTTAATTATAAAAAGGAGAAACCAATGAAGATCGCATTACCATCAATCCAGAATAAAGTGGACGCCCATTTCGGCCACTGTGAATATTTCACGGTATTCACCACCAATGAAAAAAATGAGATTATCAAAGAAGAAAAGGTCATGTCGCCGGCAGGGTGCGGATGCAAATCCAATATCGTGCATACGCTTTCGCAAATGGGAGTCAGCATGATGCTGGCAGGGAACATGGGAGAAGGCGCAGTAAACGTACTCAATAGTCAGGGCATCGAAGTGCTCCGTGGCTGTTCCGGAGAGGTGAAAGCAGTCACGGAACAATGGCTCGCCGGCAGCCTGAAAGACTCTGGCATAGCCTGCCATGAGCATGAGCACGGATGTCATGAGGCTTAATTACACAATTGATGATTGAATTGCTATTCAGTTTGTATGGTCGTGTGTCCAGGCATGGACGTGCAAACTGATAACATCAATTCCGCTGAACATGAATAATAGAAACCTTAAAACCAGAGAAAAGTTGCCAGCCGTTGATTATAAAAAGTGCAGGAAATGCAACAAGTGCATTGAAGCATGTACGGTTAAGGCGATCCTTGAATCTTCGAACAACTGCTGCGCGAAATGCATTAAGTATTGCATGACCATGGAGGTGCCGTGCAATCCGGAATATATCGTATTCGATTATGAGCTGTGCGACGCATGCGGCCAATGCATTTCGTCCTGCCCCCATGATGCGATATACTGGTATAAACCGATACCAACCTTATAAACTGACACTAAATTGAAGCATGTTCAACTTATTAATGAGTTGGAATAAATCCTTATGCTTTTAGATATTTTATAAACTTTGATATAAGAATAAAAAGAAGAAATATTATCAAACCGACAATCACATCGGTTGCATTTATTTCATTGCAATTTTCACATATATGACCGTTTATGTTAATTAAATCATTCATATAATAAATCAATAAATTATAATATAAGATATATTTATTACAGGCAGGTTGCAACAATAAGGGAAGTATAATTTTATTTATTATTTTACGCACAGAATATTTGACAAATAGTAAATATATCAGTATTTTAAATTATACTTAAATAACAATAATTCGATGGAGGCCTCTATGAAAAAAAACATGGGATTGATCGACAGAATTATTCGTCTGGTTCTTGCAGCAGTGGTGGCGGTATTATTTTTTACAGGCCAATTAACTGGCACGGCTGCAATTATTCTGGGGATACTAGCGGTCATATTTATTATAACCAGCGCAATTGGTTTTTGTCCGCTGTATGTTCCTTTTAAGTTTTCAACAATCAAAAAAGGAACGAAGTGACGTATTCCATACTTCCCGGATAAGCAGTATTTTATTATGTTTTTTGAACCGCCTCCAAAAATTTCTATTTGGTTGAAGTTACTGATACGAATCGGCGATAAAGCAGCAGGTAGAAGGATGATGCCATCGCGGCTGCTTGCATGGTATCCCCGGGCATTGATAAGCTCGGGGATTTTTGAATCGCTGGTAACTCATTCTGATAAAACTGTTAGCACAAGGATATTGAAACTTGTTCGTATGCAGGTTTCATTCAGCGTTTCTTGCGCGTTCTGTATTGATATGAATTCATTTGATTTTGAGAATGAACACATCAATAATGAAGAAATTGAAGTTCTTCAAGGTTTACAAGAACTTGAAAAGATCTTAACATTTACAGAAAAAGAAAAAGCAGCAATAGTGTATGCCCGCTCCATCTGTAAAACTCCCATTTATTTCGATGAAGAGTTAATAGAAAGATTGAAGAAGAATTTCAACGAACGTGAAATTGTCATCCTTGCATCCACGGCGGCGCAGGTCAATTACTGGACACGCCTGATCCAATCCTTCGGCATCAAGCCGGCGGGATTTACGGATAACTGCCCCATATTAAAGCTGGACCAATATTCTCGATCTAAAACCAGGTGAAGAAATACCCTTATTCAGAAGTAAGCTGAATCTTTCCTTTTGTTGTTATTTCTTATCAATTTCCCCATAATTAAGATTCAGGAAATATATTATTATAATATTTTACAAAATACTTAAATAATTTATTGACAAAGTGGGGTTAACTTTATATATTTGCTACTAACAACACTTGCCAGAGGCAATTACTTATGGAATACAATATAGTAGATACGATTATGATGCTGAATGAACAATGCTGCCATTTAAACGGTCCGAATGGCGAAGAAGGCAACATTACCGCGAAAGAATTGCAGGTGTTATTGTCACTTGATTCCGGGGAGTCTGTATCAAGTAATGATCTGGCTAAGCGTAACAACCTTTCCCCGTCGCGGATGAGCAGAATCATAGACAAACTGGCAACCCGGGGATTCATGAACAGGGAAACAGATGAACATGATAGGCGCTACAGCCGGGTATCATTAACGGATAAAGGTAGAGCGATAAACCAGGACACAATTACATTTAAAAAACATTGTGAAACAAAAATAAAATCAAGAATGTCGGATAATGAATTCGCCATCATACAAAAGGCCCTGCGCCTGCTGATATTTGCAATGGAGGATGAACATGGGAACAGCAACACCGATACAATTGAGCACAATTAACGAACGTTACAGCGGCCTTGCGGAGTCAAACTGCTGTCTTTCTTGCGGCGGGGCGGTGGAACGCGCCTCTGTAAAACCGGGAGAGGTGTGTGTCGACCTGGGGAGCGGCCGTGGCTCCGACGTTATACGCATGGCAGACATCGCAGGTTCGGAAGGATTTGCATATGGGATCGATGTATCAGACGGCATGATAGATAAAGCGCGGACAACCGCCCGAAAGTTTGGGGTAATTAATGTAAGCTTTATTAAATCGGCACTTGAAGAGATCGGCCTCGACGACGGCATCGCAGACGTGGTGGTCTCCAACTGCACCATAAATCACGCATCTGACAAGCGGCGTGTGTGGAAGGAAATAAACCGAATCCTGAAAAAGGGCGGCCGGTTTGTTGTGAGCGATATTTATTCTACGAGGGAAGTCCCCGCAGAATACCGGAATGATCCGCAGGCAGTCGCCGCATGCTGGGCCGGTTCTGTTACACGCGAGGAATACCTGGACGCCGTTGCTGATGCTGGATTCGCAGATATCCGCATACTTGAGGAAAGCAAGCCGTATCCCAAGGGAAACATAGAAGTTGTAAGCTGGACCATAACAGCTTATAAATAATAATGCATTTTTATTTAAAGGAGATATAGTATTATGAAGACACTCATAAAACAGAAGAGTGCCAAAACGTGCGTAACAGCGCAGTGCTGCGCGAAGATTTCTTCAATCGTGGCAGGGTGCCACGATTGAGAGGCAATGGCCCGCCATGCCGGATTTATCGTAAGGCATGGCGGGCGCAATGAGCAAACGACCATAAGCGCATAAGGACATGATGTAATGAATACTTTTTCAAAATACAATATTTTCGGAAAGCTCAGGGATTCTGAAAATTACTTTATCATGAACCCGCTGACGAAAAACGCGGATATCCTCACGCCGGAGAAGGCACGGGAAATTCAAAATGAAACATTTACGGACATTGATGAGTATGCTGCCAAAGGGTATCTCATTGATCAAGCTGAAGAAGAACGACTTTATAAGCATAGTTATCTGGATTTTCTGGATGAGCGTGAATCAAACGAGGTCCAGATATTCTTTGTGCCGTGGTACGATTGTAACTTTTCATGCTCGTATTGTTACCAGGAAGGCTATTCACGCGAGCATAAACCATTAACAGAGGAGACCATCAATGCTTTTTTTAATTATATCACTCGTGAATTTTCTGACAGGAAAAAATATATCACCATATTCGGGGGCGAGCCGCTCCTTGCCGGAGCCGGTGCCCGTGCGCGTATTGAGCAATTCATCACCAGGGCGGCGGAACAAGGAATTGCGGTAGCAGTAGTCACCAACGGTTATAATCTTGCCGAATACCTCGATGTGCTGGCGAAGGGCTCCATCCGCGAAATTCAGGTGACCCTGGACGGGCCGCGGGAGGTCCATGACCGCCGACGCTTCCTGAAGGGTGGTGAGGGTACCTTCGACCGCATCGTTGCCGGAATTGATGGTGCCCTGGTACGGGGATTTCCTGTCAATCTCCGCATGGTCGTCGATCGCGATAATATCGATGACCTTCCCGCGCTGGCGGCATTTGCCATCGAGAAGGGCTGGACAATAAATCCGTTCTTCAAGACCCAGATCGGCCGCAATTACGAGCTCCATCAGTGCCAGGCGGACAACGCACGGCTCTTCGAACGCGCAGGGCTGTATGAGAAATTATACGAGATCATTCAGGAGCATCCTTATTTTCTGGAATTTCACCGGCCCGCCTATTCAGTATCCCGTTTTCTCTTTGATAACGGGGAACTGCCGGTGCCGTTGTTTGATTCCTGCCCCGGATGTAAAAGCGAATGGGCCTTTGACTACACCGGAAAGATATATCCCTGCACCGCAACAGTGGGGAAAGACGGCGAAGAGGTCGGGACTTTTTATCCCGAGATAACAAAGAAGGATGATATCATAGATGAGTGGGAAACGCGTGACGTTACCACTATACCGGAATGCGCCGGATGCGGGTTGCAGCTGGTGTGCGGAGGCGGCTGCGGGTCAGTCGCAAAGAACAAAACCGGAAAACTGCATGCACCGGATTGCCGGCCGGTACAGCCGCTGCTGGAAATGGGAATGTCACTGTATTTTGACAGGGGAGTGGTATCATGAGCGAAAAGATTAATTACATCAATGCGTATCAATATGAAGGCGAAGTACTGAATGGCGGCAGGGTTGTCGTAGACTTCTATTCAACAGAATGCCCGCCATGTGAGGCGCTGGCGGTTAAATTCGAGCCTTTGAGCGAGATATACGGAGATGACATCAAATTTATCAAAATATTTCGCCAGGAGAATCGGCCGCTCGCCGAGAAGCTCGGGATTGCTTCATCACCGACGGTTATTTTTTATAAAGATGGGAAGGAAATAGGCCAGCGTCTCAACGGTGGCATAAAGAGGTCCGATCTTGTTAAAAACCTTGAATTGCTTATTGACAAGAAGCGCGCTGCTGAACTGCGGGCCTTAATGATACCGATTGAAACCGAGTGCGATGTGCTTATTATCGGAGGGGGGCCGACAGGCCTGACAGCCGGGATTTATGCCGCCCAGGCGAAGGTTAAAACAATCCTTGTCGACCAGGCCCTGCCGGGAGGACAGGTGACCACCACGCACCTGGTGTCCAATTACCCGGGCTTTGAAAAACCGGTTGAGGGATTCATGCTCACCCATTTCATGACCGAGCAGGCGAAACACGCCGGCGTGGATTTCCGCCAGGCCGTGGAAGTGACGGACGTTGACCTCGCGGCCAAATCCATTCTCGTGGACGGGTTCGAGACCATCCGGGGGAAACAGATAATCATCGCCACCGGTTCGTCATACCGGGAGTTGAACGTGCCGGGCGAAGTGGAATTCAAGGGCAAGGGCATATCCTACTGTGCCACCTGCGACGCCAAATACTATGACGGAAAGGATGTTGTGGTCATCGGCGGCGGTAACTCCGCGATTGAGGAATCGCTCTTCATAACAAAATTCGCCCGGAAGGTCACCATTGTACACCAGTTCGACAAGCTCCAGGCGAACAAGGAAGCGCAGGAAAAAGCCTTTGCCAGCGAGAAGATAGAATTCATTTTCGAGCACGAGCCCCGCGCTTTCGAGAAGCGGCCCGACGGCGGCATGGACGTAACGATCGAGGACCTGAAATCCGGCGGCCGTAAAACGCTTCATGGCGACGGCGTGTTTATCTTTGCCGGGATGAAACCGAATATCGGGTTATTCAACGGCGCTCTGACCCTTGACCAGTGGGGCTATGTCGCGGCCGATGAACTGCTTCACACGAACATCCCGGGGGTGTTCGCGGCCGGGGACGTGCGGAGCAAGCCCTACCGGCAGATCACGACTGCCGTGGCCGACGGGACTATCGCGGCCATTACGGCCGTTAAGGAACTGGAGGCTTTGATCAGATGATTATGAATGGATCCGTAAGTAAGGCGCGCAAACAGGCTTACATCAGAGACGGGAATTATTTTACGGCAGTCACAAAATAAAAATAATCATTATACTCTTTTGAGTGTATTTCATGAAAGCCGATTTTCAGTAACAAGTCCGCCGATTCAGAACTGTCAATACGGTCCTGGATGGGCGGTCCTTTCTCCATAGGTTTCTTAATCCATTCAACAATTGCCAGTTTGCCTTTCGGTTTCATGACCTTTTTGACTTCTTTGAGAAAAAGAATTTTATCTTCAACTTCATGCAAGACGGTGCTAATGAAAACGAAATCCCCCCTGCTTTCTTTAACAGCCAAATCATATTCTTTTGACAAGACAATTTCAATATTCCGGGAACCGGATTTATCTACTCTCGATGACAGCTCCTCTATCATTTCCTTTGAATTGTCGACCCCAATAACTCTGCCGTTGTCCCCAACTATTTCCGAAGCCGGTATGGAAAAATATCCCGATCCGGCGCCGATATCGATCATAACGTCTCCGTCCTTGAGGCCCAATGCCAGTAATATCTCCTTTGGCGGCAATATCTTTCTTCGTTCTTCCAGTTTTGCCATGTGTTGAGGATCGAATTTATGTGTCATGATTACTCGTTTTTATTAGATATATTAAGTTAAATCGTGAATCATTTATAAAATAATGCAAGAGTTCTGATCCGTTATCCGATTATCGAACAGTCGGTCTGATATTGCTTTGCCAGGTCGACGTAGAGCTGCTTGGCCCAGGTCCATTCGACTTTATTCTTTTCCTGAAGATCGCCCAGTTCTTTAGATGGCACGCCAGCGTAGATTTTTCCGGGAGGAATGATCTGCTTCCTCGTCACCAGGGCCTGCTCGGCAACAAGGGACCATTCGCCCACTTCGGAAAAATCGCTGATAGTTGCTCTCATTCCGATGGTTGCGAAATCTTTTATCACAGCATTGTGAATCATGGCGCCGTGACCCACGGTGACACGAATTCCGATTTCGGTCTTGTTCAGGGGCCGCGCGTGGATGATGACCCCTTCCTCTATGGCCGACTCATCGCCGATGATGATGGTGCCGTAATCACCCCTGATGATCGCACCCCATCCAATGTAGCAGTTTTTTCCGATACGAACGTCGCCGATGATTTCTGCCGAGGGGGCGATCCATGCGCCTTCGCCGATGACGGGTTTACGGTCTTTGATCTGATAGATTGGCATTACATTCCTTCCTGCTCCATGTAGTGGTGAAAAAACTTTAATGTAAGTATTTCCTTTATTTCATTTTCATTCATGCCGGACGAGAGGGCCAGTTTCGCATGGAACCATGAGCAATAACGGCAGCCGTTTACCGCGATAATTACCAGCATGATCTTTTCAGGAATGGATTTTAAAATATTCTCCATTTGTTATTTAAAAATGAGGACTCTTAAAAAAAGTTAATAGATACATCTCGAGGTATTGGATTCGGCTGTCAAGATGGATTTGTTGAATTGCTAAACAATGAATCCAATTAAGGTAATTTCATATGATGATTGTTGATTTATATCGGCCTCGAGATATTTCCGGTCACATTTCGATAATTGATATTAGAATTCCAGGCAAACATGGTTGCAATCATACTTCGGGTTTTCCAAAAAGTATTTAAGGCCTTTCGCAATAAAACTGGCAAGATATACATTTGGCGGTTGAGTGACTCCATTGTTTGCTGCAATTGTACTGGTTCTAAACTGCCCGGGCGAAAAATAACTTCTGTCATATCATAGTGCTCCCAATCTTGAGGATAATTGGTGTAGAGCAAGCGTCCTTCACGCTTATACCGGTCGAAGAGACGCGTTCCCGGTAGGGGGGTTAGAAACGTTGTCTGCATGATATCGATTCCGGAATGGTGCACCATGTAGTCAGCACGTTTTTGTAGTTTTTCAACTGTATCGCCGTCATTACCGAAAATGAATGCTCCTAATACAGCGATACCGGCCCTTTGAATGTTCAGAAAGGCTTTGTCATAAGAATCTATTCCTCGTTGCAGGTTGAGCTGTTTGTGCATTTCTTTTAATGCATCGATTTCTTCAGACTCAAGGCCGAGAAAAACCATCTTGCAGCCTGCTCGGCTGGCCCAGCTCAGCACTTCTTCATCGTCGCCAAAGTTAAGAGAAGCCTGGCAGAACCACCACTTATGAAGCTTGCGCTGCACCATCCCTTTAAAAATGACCAGGGCCTGCTCCCGTGATGACTGTCCATACCCGATAATATTGTCATCAACAAAAAATATCATTTTCTGCGGGATTGACTCTAATTCATCAAGAATTTCCTCAGCCGGGCGGCGGCGGTAACGTCTGCCATTATAGGCTGTGACTGAACAGAATTCACAGTCCATCGGGCAGCCGCGTGAAGTTTGCACAGAGGCAAACATGTAATCGGCGTGGAACAAGTCGCGGCGGGGACACGGCATATCCTTCAGATCAGACCACGCACCTTGATATTTTTTCTGGAGGCATCCTGCCTCAAAATCAGTCAGCACCTTAGGCCAGACGGCCTCGGCCTCACCGATGACTATTGCGTTTGCAAATCGCGAAGCTTCCTCAGGACACATGGATGCATGGATTCCTCCCATGACTACCGGCACCCCCTGCTGCCGGTAGAGTGAAGCAATTTCGTAAGCCCTGTTTGCTGACGCAGTAAAAGCGGTAATACCAACAAGGTCTGCTTCCTGATAGGTAAAAGGCTCCCAGTTCTCGTCTATAAGTTTGACCTCCCATGGTGCAGGGGTCAATCCGGCGATAATGCCAAGACCGATAGGGGGGAAACGTGAACTATTGTTAACGGTAAGGCCGACACGAGCGGGATTGACTGGATTTACTAAAACTAACTTATTCATTAATAATATACCTTCATTTAATTATTGTTATAATCGTTTCATAGAAGAGCGAGGCCGTCGAGAAGAAAAACGAAGACAAGAATAAAGAATTAAAAACAATAAAGATGCTTAAAAGGCGGTGAATGTGGGAAGAAATAATCTCTATAAACATAGTGGACGTTTCCGAGAGTTTGAAAACGTCTGCGTCTGCAGGCAAGACGGGACGTAACCTGTTGGACAATAGTTTGCTGAATGTCATGACCTGGTACAGGTAAAAGGTTTGAAAAGCACCATGATAATAATAAAGCATTGATTTTACCTCGGGAACCTTTTGTAAATTATTTATTTACTTTTTTCCGACTAAATCTGGATTCTTTTTTTTGTTTATGTTACATTATCTGTAAATCAAATAATCCATATGATTTGATAATGGGGTACTATCGTTATGCCAAATGAAGCGGTTGCAATAATAGTCATTTTATCCATGATACTTCTGAATGGTTTTTTTTCCATGTCGGAAATGGCGGTGGTATCATCACGGAAGCAAAGGTTAAAAACCAAAGCTGACGAGGGGCATGCGTCATATCGGGCCGTGCTGGGACTCGTTGAATCACCCACCGCGTTTCTTTCAATGATTCAGATTGGGATTACGCTAATTGGCATTCTGGCCGGCGCTTATGGCGAAGAAACAATCGCTGAGAGCCTCAGAATGTATTTCCAATCGGTACCTGTTATAGCGAATTACAGCAATGCTCTTAGTACGGGCATCGTTGTTATTATGATTACGATCATTACAATACTTTTCGGAGAACTGATACCTAAGCGTATTGCTCTTGGTAGACCGGAACGTATAGCGTCTCTTGTCGTATACCCCATGAAAATTTTATCTGTCATTTTCATGCCTCTGGTTCGCCTTTTTACGGTATTAACCAACCTCGCAATGAATTTTATGGGTTCAAAAACCGTTAACCATGAAGAGCCGCCTATAACGGAAGAAGAAATAAAGCTTCTGATTAAGGAAGGAGAAGCCTTTGGCCTGATAAAAAAACAACAGGTTGAAATGCTCGAGGGAGTTATCGATCTTCATGGTAACAGGATAGCCTCCATTATGAGCCCGAGACCGGATATAAAATATATTGAGATAACAGAGACCGCAAAAAAAATAAAGGAGAGGATAATTGAACTTGGGGATTATCCATACCTTCCGGTTTGCAGAAACGGCCTTGATCATGTAATCGGGGTGATAAAAACGCGGGATGTTCTGAGGAAAATCATCAAGGGTGAATACAAATCACTGACGCGGCATATTGAAAAGCCGATGTACACGCCTGAAAGCATTAGCCCTCTTAAGGTGCTTGAACTCTTTAAAATAAATAAATCACATATTGCCTTTGTTATCGACGAGTATGGCGGAGTAACCGGCCTGGTAACATTGCATGATGTTATTGATGAGATAGTGGGTGAGGTACCTGAAGTTTCCGAAGAGGAGAATCTAAAAATCACCCGGCGTAGAGACGGTAGTTATCTGGTTGATGGGATGATTACAGTGGATGATTTTATGGAGCATTTCAAGCTGGATATTGCCGGATCTGGGACCCATAATACTCTGGCCGGATTCATTATCGAGCAGATCGGCCGGATTCCCAAAACAGGGGAAACGCATAAATATGGAGGCTATTCTTTCGAGATTGTTGATATGGACAGTAACAGGATCGACAAGGTTTTAGTAAAAAAGATAAAGTAGCTATTACTTTCAGCATTTCCTTCTTTATTTCAACTTTGTCATATGAATATTACTATGAGATTCATGTATCATTTTTTATAGGCAGTGCAATTTCAATTGTACTGATTTTAATACTTATCTTGCATTCCAAATAATAAATAACCGATTAATATTTTTTTGCCGTATTCACTTGACGTTAAATATTTAATTTATTAATATTAAGAATCATTATTAATATGAAACCCCTACGCCGTAACAGCAGGCAGCGCGAAAGAATTTATGAGTTCATGCAATCACGCATGGACCATCCAACTGCGCATACTGTTTACGAGGCCCTGAAAAAGGAAATGCCGTCCCTCAGCCTGGGCAACGTGTACCGCAATATCAGCATACTGGTTGAAGAGGGACGCCTAACCCGAAGGGAGTTCGGCGACGGCGTTGAGCATTACGACGCCATACCGGGATTGCATTATCATTTTATTTGTGATATATGTAAAACAGTTACTGATTTTCCCATGCCGCCTCAGGATTTGATAACGAAAAAGGCCCGGGGAATATCTAAACATCGTATCTCGGGCCATACTATACAGTTTTTCGGCATCTGCGACACATGCAGGAAAAGAAAAAGGGCTAACAACGTAAGTAAATGAATAAACACAAAGGAGGACCATTATGGGGGATACCAAGAAAGATAGCAAGCGCCCGGTAACAGGAGCAGAGAGCAAAACCACGGGCGGCCGCGGCACATCGAACCGCGACTGGTGGCCCAACCAGCTGAATCCGGGCATTCTTCACCAGCACACGCCGGCCTCTAATCCTATGGACCCTGGCTTTAACTACGCTGAGGAATTCAAGAAGCTTGATCTGGCCGCCCTGAAGAAAGACCTTTTCGCGCTCATGACCGACTCACAGGAATGGTGGCCCGCCGACTGGGGCCACTACGGCGGCCTCATGATCCGCATGGCCTGGCACAGCGCTGGCACCTACCGCACATCTGATGGCCGCGGAGGCGGCGGCACCGGCAACCAGCGTTTCGCGCCGCTTAACAGCTGGCCCGACAACGTTAACCTGGACAAGGCGCGACGCCTCCTCTGGCCCATAAAGAAAAAATACGGGATAGGGATCTCCTGGGCCGATCTCATGATACTGGCCGGCAACTGCGCGCTGGAGTCGATGGGCTTCAAGACCTTCGGCTTTGGCGGCGGTCGCGTAGACATATGGGAGCCTGATGAGGATGTCTACTGGGGGATGGAAGACACCTGGCTGGGCGACAAGCGCTATTCCGGAGACCGGGACCTGGAAAATCCCCTTGCAGCCGTGCAGATGGGGTTGATTTATGTAAACCCTGAAGGACCGAACGGGGAACCTTTGCCTGCCGCTTCCGCACATGATGTACGTCAGACGTTCGCGCGCATGGCCATGAACGACGAAGAGACGGTCGCCCTTGTCGCCGGCGGACACACCTTCGGCAAGGCGCACGGAGCGGGAGACCCGAAGCAGGTGGGCCCGGAGCCTGAGGCCGCGCCAATCGAAGAACAGGGCCTGGGCTGGAAAAGCAGTTACAAGAGCGGTAAGGGCGGCGATACTATTTCGAGCGGAATTGAAGGCGCCTGGAAACCGAACCCTACCAGATGGGACATGGGCTATCTGAAAGTTTTATTTAAATATGATTGGGAACTTCTTAAAAGTCCTGCAGGTGCCTATATATGGCTGGCAAAAAATGTGGACGATGAGGACATGGTTGTTGATGCCCATGATTTGTCTAAAAAAGTTCGGCCCATGATGACCACTGCGGACCTTTCCTTAAAATTTGATCCTGTTTATGAAAAGATTGCCCGGCGATATCTGGCAAATCCGGACGAATTTGCCGACGCCTTCGCCCGTGCCTGGTTCAAGCTGACCCACCGCGACATGGGCCCGCGGGCCCGCTATCTCGGCCCGGAGGTCCCGGCGGAAGAGCTCATCTGGCAGGACCCCATCCCCGCGGTCAATCACCAGCTGATTGATACAAAAGACATCGCCTCCCTCAAGGACAAGATCCTGGCTTCCGGCATGTCGGTGTCTGAGCTGGTTTCGGCCGCCTGGGCGTCGGCGTCCACGTTCCGCGGCTCCGACAAGCGCGGCGGTGCGAACGGGGCACGCATCCGTCTCGCGCCGCAGAAGGATTGGGAAGTCAACCAGCCCGTACAAGTGAAAAAGGTGTTACAGGGTCTTGAAAAAATCCAGGCGGAGTTCAACAAGGCGCAGTCAGGCGGGAAGAAGGTTTCACTGGCTGACCTGATTGTCCTGGCCGGCTGCGCGGGTGTAGAGAAGGCGGCGAAGAATGCGGGCCAGGACGTGACGGTCCCCTTCACCCCGGGACGCATGGATGCTTCGCAGGAACAAACCGATGTGGACTCGTTTGCCGTGCTCGAACCGGCTGCTGACGGATTCCGCAACTATCTTAAAACAAAATACTCCGTTTCAGCGGAGGAGCTGTTGATAGATCGCGCGCAGCTTTTAACGCTGACTGCACCGGAGATGACCGTTCTTGTGGGCGGCATGCGCGTCATGAAGACCAACTTCGGAGGGTCGCAGCACGGCGTCTTCACAAAGCAGCCGGAGGCGCTCACCAATGACTTCTTCGTGAATCTGCTCGATATGGGTACGACGTGGAAGGCAACCGCGGACGACGAAGGTGTATTTGAGGGTCGTGATCGCGCAACGGGCAAGCTGAAATGGACCGGCACCCGTGTTGACCTGGTCTTCGGTTCGAACTCTCAGCTCAGGGCCCTTGCGGAAGTCTATGCCTGCGATGACTCTCAGAAAAAGTTCGTGCAGGATTTCATTGCGGCCTGGAACAAGGTGATGAACGCCGATCGCTTCGAACTTGCCCGGTCATAGCTGGAAGGAAGGTGAAGGAATCGACTGGATCAGGCCCTTTTTTTTCCGCCTGATCCCATAAGCAGGGAATAGGTCAACAATCTGCCTGAAACCGACAGGTGGCGGGAGGTCCCGCCTCCTGTTTTATCTACAGGCAATCAGGGGCGGTTTTCGAACCAGATTACTGATGAGATCTTGCTGGAAATCATGATGCGTGTGGCGGCTTATTACAGTCAATCAAAGGGATATATGATATATATAAGTTGACTGTTTTTTGTTAAAGCTCTACAATATGGTATATAAACATCAAAAAGACAGCTTAAACAGGCTTATGATGCTTAACTACAACGAAATATATAATAGCTATAATCAAAAAATCCAGCACTATTTAGCGCGTATTGTCGGTCAGGATGAGGCCGAAGATATTACTCAGGAAGTATTTATCAAAATAAATAAAAGTCTCGATACCCTGCTGGACGAAAATAAACTCTCGTACTGGATTTATCGCATAGCGCTTAATGCAGCCCGTGATCATATCAGGATGAAGAAATCGAAAATGCCAGTAGTCTCTTTTGAGGAGTTGTCAGGTGGTATCGATTCCGGTTGTCATTCCAAGCTGAAGGAGTTCGCGGACACACGTTTAAAAACTCCTGATGAAAAACTTGTCAAAGATGAGATGATACAGTGTTATATTGACTTTATTGAAAAATTGCCCGAGAAATATTACGAAATATACGCCCTCGATGAATTTGAAGGCTTGAGCAACCAGGAAATAGCAGATAAGCTTTCAATAAGCCTCGAAACCGTAAAAATCAGGCTGCACAGGGCCCGGACGGAACTCCATGAACTATTGAGAAAAAACTGCAGCTGTTATTCCGATAAAAACGGCAATATCATGTGCGAACCGTGTGAAACTAAAGAATAAGAAAATCCGATAAAATACCCCCCCCATACCTTAGCTGGCAGTCATAGAGCCTTTCGTCCTATAATAAAAAAAACCATCCCTGCCGTATCCTTCGCGTTGCTGTATCCGTCATTTGAAATAGATGGTCCGTAAAACGCAAAATGGCGAAGTCATGGATCAAAATCAAAATAGCGGAGGTATGAAATGGTTGAATCCATAATGAATCTACACAAATGTGCTGACTGCTCTATCCGGTGCAGGGCACAGGCAAAGCCTCAGTCGCTTTTTGCACGCATCCACCGGTGGCATATGAAATGGTGGCCCGGCTGGAAGATGTACAAGGCAGATCTGCGAGCCAATGGTGACAAAGCAATGGCGCGCATTTGAGAAAGGCGAGTGGGATGGTTTCCATGCGTACCTGTGCGGCGGAAACCATCCTGCACTGCGCTGGTGATCATAATAGTGTGCGCGAACTGAAAAGCAGAGTCTTTTAATGAAAGGAGAATAGAGATGGAAAAAAAGCACGATCATGATCTGAGGACTGATCCACGCGTCGTTACGGTCGCTCTCGCGAGAGGAATGGGATGGGGATTGATTGGCGGCTTGGTCGGTACGGTTGTAATGGACCTTGTCCTTATGGGAGCGTTATCGGTAGTCGGGCTGCCTGCTCTTACCTGCTTTTCAATCGTCGGAAATACTGTGGCTCGTTTCTTTTCGGAATTAGGTATAGAGACGGCCGGAGGCGTTTCCGCAGGTGTGGCGGCACACTATGTGGTAGGTCCTTTATTCGGTGCGATATATGGCGCATTAGTGATACGGATCGCTGTTTTTAACGTGGACACCCTGCAGAAGGCCGTCCTGTTTGCGATTCTATATGCGGAAATACTGAGCCAGCCGATTCTCGCGACAACACCAATCCTGTTGAACATGACGGCTCTTGCGACGCTGAAGTGGTATGGCGGTTCCTTCGTGATGCACTTGCTGTGGGGTGTTGTCGCAGGCATCGTTGTGGGGTGTGGTTTGAAAAATAAAAAAATCATACATCCTGTATCCTTCGCTTACCTGCATCCGTCAATTGATATAGAAGCTTAATACATCACTTATATTCAGGAGGAAAATTTCAATGAAATTCAAAGGAGAACACGTTGATAGCAGATTCTTTTCAATTGCTTTCGGCATCATGATCATCTCGATCGGGCTGGCCTGGTTATTACAAACAATCGGCGTACTGCCTGAAGGTATCAAGGTTTTACAATACGCGTTTCCGATTTGCGTCATTCTTTTTGGCATACGGATACTTACCGCGCATGCAGCAAAGGGAAAAACCATGAAACAAGGAATTATGGAGGATTACAATGGCAAGATGTGAAAATTGCGTTTTCAGGAATTATTCAGAGAAAAATCCTGAGAAACTGATCAGCAGGAATCCCCTTTACCTCGGGTTTATTCTGCTCATCCTGTCATCTTGCCTGATAACGCCGAACCCGGTCAACATTATAGCAGCATTCATCGCAATCGCCTTGCACCATATGATAATCCTGCGCGAAGAGAGTTATTTACTGACGAAGCTCGGCAATGAATTACATGAATACATGAAATCAACAGGAAGATACCTGTTGCATAATTAACGATTATCCGGAGATTAAAATGAAAGTACTCATTGTTTACTCACACCCCAATCCTGAATCTTTTACAAACGCTCTGCGTGAATCCTTTGCCAGGGGACTTGCTGAAGGCGGTCATGAGTCAAGGGTAATCGATCTCTATAAGGAAAATTTTGATCCGAATTTCAGGCTTGAAGACTACAATGCCTTCGTGGGAGGCCCTGTACCGGATGATGTAAAAGCTCAGCAGGAAAATGTCGCCTGGGCCGACGCGTTTGCTTTTGTATGCCCGGTTTTCTGGATGAACCTGCCGGCAAATATGATCGGATGGATCGTGCGCGTTTTTTCTTATGGCTTCGCGTATAAGCTGACCGATGAAGGCTGGAAAGGACATGTTGCCGGTCGAATTGGATTGTTAAAGCAGAAAAAAGCACTGGTGCTCAGCCCGACCTTTTTCTCGGAAAAGGATTACGAGGATTCAGGCATGCGTGACGCGATGGAAAAACTGATTTGCCAATACGGCTTTGTGTATCCCGGCGTTAAAGAAGCAAAATATGTCTTCTTTTACCGTGCTCTTGCTGTAGATGATGCAACGAGGAAGAAATACCTCGAGGAAGCGTTCAGACTGGGAAAGGAATTCTAACGTTAGAGGTAATAAGAAATGCCGATATACATGCAACCAGCTCCAATAGACTCATCAATGTATTTGAGTGACTCCGTCCTTTTCGTTATCTGTGAAGTCTGCCCAAAGATGTGCATGTCCGTAGAACAAAACAGGCCCTACTTTTCACTCAGCCGGCTGTTTGGCAAAAAGGACTTTTTTGATGATTATATTGCGGGTCTTCGAAATAGCTTTGAAGATCAGAAATTGCACACTGGGGTATTCAGAAATCAAAAACTCAATTCGATGATGTGCCTATGGCCGCAGAAGCAGAGAGACATTCTGTCGGAGTATTCAAAAAAATTTCAAACAATAGCCGTTATCGGGTGCCAGTCGGCCGTTTTTACTGTTAAAGATTCGGTAAGATCGCGTAATATAAAAATATACCCGATGATGCGCGTGGAAGGGGTCGCTAATTTTAAATCGAGAATAAAAATTCCCGCACTGTTTAAACTGGAAAAAACGGAAGGGGAATATATTGTGAAAGAGAAAAGACTCCATAATGATAACAAATAAAAATAATATTTCCGGATTTGCAGTGATATTTTATCACGCCCTGATGCCGTTGAATGATCTCGCTGATTTTAAAATGAAATTCGGCACGGCTGATAAGAGTTATATGATTGATTCACCCTATTGGAGAAGTGCTGTCAGAATCATCATTGCTCACGGTACTCTCCTTGTTGAGGGAGTGAGCAAAATCACGAAAAATACATTTCTGGAAGAAAGATCGCAATGCGATGCATACATCAATATGCCGATGAATCTGCTACTGACCTTTGTTAACGGGCAGGCTGGCATGTTCAGTGTTGCGTTTCGCTGGTTACTGGGGAGTGTTGAAGTGAAAGGACATTTATATTTACTTGGGTTACTTAAGCTGTTCGATTTGTTTAAAAGCTCCTCGCGGTCAATGGCTTAGATCACGGAATATCCGTTACAGTATCCTCATTTTGTTATTGATTGTAATGAAAAATAGCCCCAATAAGATAGTCGGGGCCTGGTGTGTCTGAGGGTAAAAAGAGATGTGAGAGAGCCATTGAATTCATACGACAAAACTATTGACAGGATATTTCGTATTTGTTCATATTCACTATCTGTTGAAATCGCATGATCAGATGTATGTTGCAGTTTATTCCTGGAACATTATTAGTAACACTCATAAATAATTACAATAGACTGGTTGCGAAACTCAATAATCAATTATATTTGCCTCCGCCGCCGAAGGCGGCGGAGGCAAATATATGTAATTATAAGTAGTTATGCAACAAGTCTAATAGAGATGTCTATGTCTTTAAAGAAAACATTATACGGTATGGCGGCAATAATTGTATTGATTGTGACAGTTAATTTACTGGAGAAAGCTTTTCGGAAAAAAGAACTGCCCGCCGATTCAAAAGATCAAACTGAAGAGCAGAAGGACCTTGCCGCCCTGCGGTCACTCATGATGGAACGGAGAACCCCGGAAATGGAAACCGGAAGTTCCGATAATGAAGACGCGCTGAAGGGATTGAAAAAAAAGAAATTTATCCGGGACGTTTTTTATGAAAAAGACGAGGTATGTCTGGGCGAAAGCCTTGAGATGCGGGTCGATCTGCAGAACCCGGACGGACCGGTGTCGGATCTGATCTGCCGGATCGGAGGAAAATTTGGTGACAGGGTAATACTCAATTTTGACGAACAGGGAGAGGAAACTGTAAATATATACGTGAAAGATATGCAGGGTACTATCGATATGAAAAAGATCAGGATCAATGTTGCCAGCTGTCCCGGCAAGGCGGCGATCATCCTCAGGGCGGTTTCCAGCCCCGGGCGTGCCGACGAGGCGGTAATTTCCGTAGTTAAAAAAAGAGGACTTGAATGCCCCTGTACTTATGAATGGAACTTCGGTGACGGAACCAGTCTGAGAACAGCCGATGGGAATGTTTCGCATTATTACGGTACAAGAGAACAGAGCGCCTTTTCTTCGACATTTATAGTTGCGGTAAACGTAGTGGACAATAAAAATGTCCGCGCGGCTGGAAAAACATCCATCACCTTTCCCAATATTCTGTGGGCATCAAAACAGCTGGGTTTTTCCATCGTACCCATAGTGCAGGAATCAGTATACGGTTTAACCGGCAATAATTACGAAATCGCGGTAAAAATAAAAAATATCTATGAGGAAACTATAGTATTTGATACCGCCACGATTCATGCGCGTGACTGCGATAGTGAAGAACAGTCATATACCGAAACTATAAAAGCCGATGCTCTTATGAAAAAAACGGAAATAAAAGGGGGGGAGATTGCTGATAATTACATTGTCATACCCCGGAATTCAATACCGGATCCTCACTGCGGCATTAGTATCATGTTAAAGGGTCATTTCCCCGATAACACGCCTGTCAAAGGAATGGTCTTTCTTATAAAAGAATAGTTCGAAAGGTCTCTCAACGAATCAACCTCATAACGGGTATGGCACACGAAGTACCAGCGATATATCATTCCGATGTTTCAAGGGTACTGCAATGTAACGCTATGTCATCATCAAATTTCATAATCATCCTCACACTTAGCTTTGCATGATGACTCAAACACATCAATAACAAAGGTACAGATTATTGTTATCGCACATAATGCAAACATCTTGTCAGCCTGATTACTGCAATCTTTTTTACAAGTCGCCCTTGTTTCACAGGAAGTAAGGATCAGGGACAGGGACAGGCAGATGACAGCTACTAATGAAAAAACGATTTTTTTCATATAAACCTCCTCGTATAATAACTCTGGTTAAATTCCAGCCGCTATGCCAGTAATTATACATTTACAATTTAAAGTAAAGTAAATAATCCAAAACTAACTTGTACTTCACGATCTTTTGTAATATGCAATTATCAAGGAATTTGCAATCGTCCTAGCGTGGGCCCATGGAACATGCTGGATCTTAACGTACCCTATTTGTGCCTTCCCTCCGCACCGATACAACTCCTCGCCCGCGCATTATCGCCAGGTGCTGTGAATGGTTTGCCATGCAGATCTTCATCTTGGTCAACATTTCTTCCACGCTCATCTCCCCGTCATTTAAGTTGAAGAAACAGGTCCATTGGTTTCAACGGGGGGACGAACCAAGAAAAAATTAAAATATTTTTAGAAATATTTGTATTAATGTGAAATCTGCTATATATTAAAAACAACTATATACGTATAGTGAGCGTTATGTGAAATTTTCCCGGTTTCATTTTGAAAATTCTTATAGTTAATAATCTCTCCGGAGGTTTCTTGTGGACTATGTACCGGTACTGTTTTTAGATAGGCTGCACTTGGCGACTTCACCCTGTTTTCATTTCATGTGAGAAAAAAGGCGATGCCCGGAGCGTTAATTCCGATTCATGGGATAGGCGCTGTTATTGCATTTGTGCTGCTGGTGTTCGTGATTTTCAGATAGAACCCTTGTCAGACACATGCGTATTTGCATATTGATGCATGATGAATCCTGAAAATATCATATCGGGTTATCTTTTGTATAAAAGACAGGCAATATGAAAAACGGAAGAACAGACCTATCGATCGTTCTCTCTGGAGAGGCCGGACAGGGCATACAGACCCTCGAGCGTCTTTTGATGAAGATGTTCAAACTTTCCGGAAGGCATGTTTTTTCTTACAGCGAATTCATGTCCCGAATCCGGGGAGGAAATAATTCAACAGAAATAAGAGTGTCATCAAAAAGGGCGGATTCATTCCTTGACCGGATAGATGTGTTTGTTCCTTTCGGGCCCGGGGCCATGGCCCGCTTCCATGAACGCATCACCGGGGACACGGTCGTAATCGGTGACCCGGCATTTATCGAGGACCGGTACCGGGGGATCGGATACACGGTTATCGAAATTCCTTTTTTGGAGATAGCGAAAGAGATCGGGGGAAAGACATTTCTCAACCTTGTCATCATGGGCCTCTTTGCCGGTCTTTTCGGGATCAATGAGGACGATGTGCACGGCCAGGTCCGGAAGCAGTTTTCCCTGGCCGCCGCTGGTGTGATTGAAAAAAACATCGAAGCCCTCAAAAAGGGGATTGAGGCCGGAAGGGGAATTGCGCGATCAGGGAATATCGAAATCCCTCCGGAAGCCTCTCACGATGTGTCGGGGGAGTTTCTGATCAACGGCGCTGAAATAATCACACTGGGAGGAATTGCGGGAGGGTGCAATTTCGTTTCGTCATACCCGATGTCTCCTTCTACCGATGTTCTTGTCAATTTTGCGAAATACTCGGGTGAATTCGACATCGTGGTCGAGCAGGCCGAGGATGAAATATGCGCGGTGAACATGGCCATCGCGTCATGGTACGCGGGCGGACGCGCGATGGTGACCACTTCCGGAGGAGGTTTTGCGCTCATGACGGAAGGATTGAGCCTCGCGGGGGCACTGGAGTCCCCGCTGGTCATCCATGTCGGCCAGAGGCCCGGGCCGGCTACCGGCATGCCGACAAGAACTGAACAGGGGGACCTCCTGTTCACCCTCTTTGCCGGGCACGGGGAATTCCCCCGGATCATATACGCGCCGGGCAATTATTCGCAGGGATTTGATCTAACCCGGAAAGCCTTCCATATGGCGGACAAATACCAGGTGCCGGTCATACTGCTTACCGACCAATTTTTTCTTGATTCCTATGGCACGGTTCCGGGCGTGAATGTCGACAACTCGATGAGCGCGAACATCATCACTGAAACGGACAGCGGCTACAGGAGATACCAGGTGACTGAAAGCGGCATCTCGCCGAGGGGAATACCTGGATATGGCACCGGCATCGTGTGTCTCGACAGCGACGAGCATGATGAGGGCGGATATATAACAGAAGATTTCGCGGTCCGCGTTGCCCAGGTGAACAAGCGAATGAGAAAGCTTCAATCCATGGGCCCCGACAGCATACCTCCTGACCTCTATGGCCCGGATGATTACATGTGCCTTGTCATGTCCTGGGGCTCCACCCTGAACTGCATTCTCGAAGCAATAACCGCATCGGGGAGAAGCGACATCGCGCTCCTCCATTATTCACAGGTCCACCCGCTGCATGAAGATACGAAGAGGTACCTGGAACGGGCGCGGTTCACCGCGATAGTGGAAAATAATTTTACGTCCCAATTCGGAGCCCTTATTCGCATGCATACGGGATTTGAATTCAACAGGAAGATATTGAAATATAACGGGATGCCCTTCAGCGTCGAAGAACTCGCTGAAGAATTTAAGAAATTCGCGTAAGGGGATTATGATGAGCTCGGTATTCGATTTTGATCAACCGCCCGACATGGCATGGTGCCCGGGATGCGGCAATTACGACATCATAAAGGCAGTGAAGAGCGCATTCGACGATCTGAACATGCCAAGGGAACGGATTGTGATGGTGTCCGGGATCGGGCAGGCGGCTAAGATGCCGCAGTACATAAACGCGAGTTTTTTCAACGGGCTGCACGGGAGGTCGCTTCCCGCAGCAACGGCGATTAAGGCAAGCAACCCGGGATTGACGGTTGTCGTTGAAAGCGGCGATGGCTGCACCTACGGGGAAGGCGGGAACCATTTCCTGGCGGCGTTGCGAAGGAATCCGGACATCACGAACCTGGTCCATGACAACATGGTCTACGGCCTGACAAAGGGGCAGGCATCGCCCACCAGCAGGAGGGGCTTCAAGACCCCGGTGCAGACAACCGGGGTTTTCCTCGAGCCCTTCAATCCGGTGGCAGTGGCTGTGGCGATGAATGCCTCGTTCGTGGCGCGGGCATTCTCGGGCGATATTGAAAAAACAAAAGAAATTATAAAGAAAGCGATTATGCATAAAGGGTACTCCCTCGTCGACATTCTTCATCCGTGCGTTACTTTTAACAAAGCAAACAACTTCAGCTGGTACAAGAGCAACACGTATTATCTTGATGACGCCTATGATCCTTCGAACAGGGGCGAGGCGCTGAAAAAATCGATCGAAATGGAGAAGCTGCCCCTGGGAGTGCTCTACATAAACAGCGTCAATAAGACATTTGAGGAAAACCTTGCCCCATACAAAAACAGCGATGCTCCCCTGTATTTGAGAAAACTTGATATTGATAAACTGATGAGGATAATTGATGCAAATATTAAATAATCACGTTTTGCAGCGAGCCGGGAGGAAAAGCACTTCATTCCGTATGGGGCACAGAAACTTCTCTGACTTTTTGGCGGGAACAGCTTTGCCGCCACGATGGACTATTTACGTCAAGCCGAATGCCCGCAGTGGCGGCATTTCTCGTTATCATGGGGGGATCACGGGACGCCCTTGCCCTGTCTGTAGCGCGGCCAAAGACCAGTTTGAAAAAATAAATAATGTGGAAGGTTGACATGCTGCCAAGAGGCCCTTTAATGATTGAGCACAGATTGATTGAAAAGATGTTAACTGTTATTGATAAACGAGTTTCGATTATGCAGGAAAAAAATGAAATCGATCCTGTTTTTATCGATAGCGCCGTCGATTTCATCAGGACCTATGCGGACCGTACGCACCATGGGAAGGAAGAAGATATTTTATTCAGGGATCTTGAAAAAAAGGATATGTCTTTCCAGGATAAAAAAGCAATGCAGGACCTTGTCGATGAGCATGAGTATGCCAGAAAAATTGTCGGGGATATTGTCAATGCCAGGAAAAAGTATGTAAAAGGAGATGCTTCGGCCCGCACCATTATAATTGACGGGCTGCGTGCCCTGATCTCATTTTATCCCGGACATATTCAAAAAGAGGATAAGATTTTTTTCCCGGTTACTGAAAAATACTTCACTGCCACGGAGCTTGATCAAATGCTGGATGAATTCTGGAAATTCGACAGAGAAATGATCCACGAAAAATATAAAAAGTTGGTGAAAGAATTATCCTCGTAAAAATGTTTTAGCTTCACATAATATTCCAATCGGAAGTGATTATATAACGTGTTAATATAAAACAGTATATTGACTGATGCCACACCGGAAAAGGCGGGGCTGTTTAGCCCCGCCTTTTCCGCGTTCTATGCTAAAGGTGAAATAGGACTTAAACTATTGGACACTTCTTTGCTTGATGTCATGATTTGGTATGGCAATGTGGTGTAAAATCATATATAATTCAAACTGATGTCGAATTTGTAAATCATCCCTGAAAAATTCCTATTATCTTTCGCAATTAACAATTAATTATTAAAAACATTAAAAAAAAATTGACAAAATTTATGCTTTTCTATTTATTGATATCAATATTTGATATCAATAAGTGATACCATAATATGTTAATGAAGGGTAATTATGACAAAAAATGCAAAAACGATGTCTATGGATGGTAATACCGCTGCTGCTCATGTAGCATACGCGTTCACTGAAGTTGCAGCGATATATCCCATTACCCCGTCCTCCACCATGGCAGAATGCATCGACGAGTGGTCCGCCTACGGCAGAAAAAACATTTTTGGCGAGCAGGTGCGCGTCGTGGAAATGCAATCTGAAGGGGGAGCAGCGGGCGCCGTTCATGGCTCCTTACAGGCCGGAGCGCTCACTACGACGTTTACCGCATCTCAGGGCCTTCTGTTGATGATTCCGAATATGTACAAAATATCTGGCGAGCTTCTCCCCTGCGTCATGCATGTAAGCGCCCGGTCTCTTTCCACACACGCGTTGTCGATCTTCGGGGACCACTCCGATGTGTATGCGACTCGGCAGACTGGATTTGCCATGCTCGCGTCCGGAAGCGTGCAGCAGGTCATGGACCTTGCGGGAATCGCCCATCTCTCTGCAATAAAGAGCCGTGTTCCCTTCCTGCATTTCTTTGACGGGTTTCGTACCTCCCATGAAATACAGAAGATCGAAGTGATCGACTATGAAACTCTGGGATCGCTGATCGACCACGACATGTTGAATGCATTCAGAAACAGGGCCATGAATCCGGAATCGCCGGTCACGCGCGGCACGGCAATGAATCCGGACATCTATTTTCAGCTCCGTGAAGTGGCAAATAAATATTATGCCGCTGTCCCTGATATCGTAGCTCGGTACATGGATAATATAGGCACAATCACGGGCCGGAAATATGCGCCCTTTGTATACTATGGCGCGGAGGAGCCCGACCGTATTATCATAGCCATGGGCTCGGTAACTGAAACCATTCGTGAAACTGTTGACTACCTCTGCGCCCGGGGCGAGAACGTGGGTCTGATGACCGTCCACCTGTACCGCCCCTTCTCCGAGAAATATTTTTTTCAGCAGTTTCCTTTATCGGTTAAGAAAATAGCCATCCTTGACCGTACCAAGGAGCCCGGTTCTATCGGCGAACCGCTGTATCTTGACGTACTCAGTCTCTTTGGAAATAAAGTGCATGAAAGGCCATTTATCATCGGCGGCCGTTACGGCCTGAGTTCAAAAGACGTAACTCCGCGACAGATAATAGCGGTATTTGAGGAACTGGCTATTCCGGGCGCGAAACATGGCTTTACAATAGGCATAAAAGATGATGTCACCCATACGTCGCTTTCACTACCGAAGGAAGTCAGCACCGTACCTGAGGGCACATTCGAGGCGAAATTTTACGGTGTCGGGTCAGATGGTACGGTGGGGGCCAACAAGAACTCGATCAAGATTATTGGAGATGGGGCAGATCTTTACGCTCAGGCGTACTTCGCCTATGATTCAAAAAAATCCGGGGGCGTGACCGTGTCGCATCTCCGGTTCGGGCATAAGCCGATCACATCGACGTACCTGGTGACTCAGCCTGATTTTGTAGCCTGCCATGTGCCGTCGTATCTTTGGCGGTATGATATCCTCAGGGGACTAAAGTCAGGAGGCACTTTTTTGCTGAACAGCCCCTGGGATGAAGAGGAAATAAAGAGGCGCCTCCCGGCATCCGTCAAGAGTTATCTCGCCCTTAATAACATCAGGTTTTTCGTCATCGATGCTACGAAGATTTCCGAGGAGATCGGGCTCCCGGGAAGAACAAATAGCATCATGCAGGCGGCTTTTTTCAGGACCGCAGGAGTTGTCTCGTACGATATCGTCGAGCGCCATATGAAGGACGCGGTGAAAAAAACATACGCAAAGAAGGGTAATGACATTGTTGCCATCAATTGCGCGGCGATTGATCGCGGGGGGGCTTCGGTCTGCGAGGTGGCCGTGCCGGAGGAATGGAAGGCATCGAAGGAGGAAAAGGAGTATGATGCCCGGATCCTGCCGGAATTTATCAGCTCCATCGCGGAGCCGATGAACCGCCTCGAGGGGGACATGCTGCCGGTGAGCGCGTTTGAGGGCTTTCCCGACGGCACCTTTCCGCAGGGCACGGCGGCCTATGAAAAGCGAGGCATAGCGACGCATGTGCCTGAATGGATTGCGCAGAATTGCATTCAGTGCAATCAGTGCTCGTATGTCTGCCCGCACGCGGCCATTAGGCCGTTCCTGCTCGACGACGCTGAGATGAACAGGCTGCCCGCCGGCGTCGAGACCGTTCAGGCGAAAGGGAACAGGCTGGGAGAATACCGTTTCCGCATTCAGTTGAGCCCCCTGGATTGCTACGGATGCGGAAACTGCGCGGACGTATGCCCTTTAAAAGAAAAATCGTTGATAATGAAACCCATTGACAGCCAGAGGGGACAGGCCCCTGTCTGGGACCATTTTTCGTCCGGTGTTTCGTACAAGGACACGTTGGTGGCGAAAAACACGGTCAAGGGGAGCCAGTTCGCCAAGCCGCTTCTTGAGTTCCATGGAGCGTGCGCCGGCTGCGGGGAAACGCCCCATTACAAGCTGGTAACCCAGCTCTTCGGCGACCGCATGATGATCGCTAATGCAACCGGGTGTTCCTCAATATACTGCGGGTCGGCCCCGTCCACGTCGTTTACGGTGAATTCGAAGGGCCGCGGCCCTGCCTGGGCGAGCTCCCTGTTTGAGGACAATGCAGAATACGGTTACGGCATGAACCTGGGATATGCTCAACTGCGGTCGCGGTTGATCGGTCTCATGAGGGCTGTAATCGAGGAGGATGTCAGTGATGAGCTGCGTCATGCCGCGCTGGACTGGCTGGATAAAAAAGATGATGCCGGCGCCTGTGATGCCGTGGTCGACAGATTGCTCCCGCTCATGCATGGACTTGAGAGCGGCACGGCACTGGAGATTCTCCGGTTGAAGCAGTTCCTGAGAAAGCGCTCGATATGGATCGTGGGGGGCGATGGATGGGCTTATGACATCGGGTTCGGCGGTCTCGACCATGTCCTGGCAATGGGTGAGGATGTCAACGTCCTTGTTCTTGATACCGAGGTGTACTCGAACACGGGCGGGCAGTCCTCGAAGTCCACGCCGACCGCGGCGATCGCAAAATTCGCCTCTTCGGGAAAGCGTCTCAGGAAAAAGGACCTGGGGCTTATGGCCATGTCGTACGGGTATGTGTATGTTGCCCAGGTGTCAATGGGGGCGAACCAGTCGCAGTACCTTCGCGCTCTGATCGAAGCGGAGTCGTATCCCGGACCGTCGCTTGTCATTGCCTATTCTCCCTGCATTAACCACGGGATTCGTTCAGGCATGGGGACCACGCAGCAGGTAATGAAGAACGCGGTGGCATCCGGCTACTGGCAGCTGTATCGCTACAATCCTCTCCTCGAGCGGGAGGATCACAATCCCTTCATCCTTGATTCGCCGGCTCCCCGGTGGGACATGTTCAGGGATTTCCTCCTGAACGAGACCCGTTATCTTTCTCTCAGACATGAATTTCCAGATTATGCCGAGGAGCTTTACGCGGCAGCCGAGGAGAATGCGCGCAAACGATATGACATGTATTGCCGGCTGGCGAACTTCCAGGGCCGGCCAGAGAACGCCAGGGAGGCCGTTAATGAATGATCGAAAATTATTGCTGCTGGTACCGCTCCTGCTGATAGTTATCGGATCAGTAATATTTGTCTGCGGAAAGGGAGTGACGGGAGGCCAGTTACGCGGCGGTGACAGGACCGGAAATGCATACGAGTATCCGAAGTTCTACAAGGGTTTCTACCTGAATTGCGGATCCGGGGGCAGCATGGAGAAGCTTAAAGGATTACTGGAACGCGCACGGCGTGCGGGATTGAACGCGGTTGTCATTGATGTCCAGACCCCTGGTGTCAGGCCCGCGGTAACACCGAAGGAGCATGTCGATTTATGCCTTGCCATGGGCTTTCACCCCATTGCCCGTGTCGTTGTGTTTCCTGAAGGTCTGAAGAAATATCCCGCCCCGAAGGAACTTGTGGAAAACCGTCTTGAAGTGGCTGAAGCGGCATGCAGTGCGGGGTTCAGGGAAATACAGTTCGATTACATCAGGTTCAACGATCACGGAGTTATTGGAAACCCGTCCCGGAGCGAGCGATACGATTACATCGCTGGATTCCTGAAATCAGCCCGGAAACGGCTTTCAAAATATGATATTAAAATAGCCGCCGATATATTCGGGCGTATCCCCCTGAGAAATGAAGATCCCATCGGCCAGAAAATGGAGGTTATGGACTCAGTGGTGGACGTGATCTGTCCCATGGCCTATCCGTCTCACTATACCTGGAGTAAAAAGATGATGGCGGATCCATATTACACTGTTCATCTTACATCACAAAGGGCGAGGGAACGCGTAAAAAAAGCGGAAATTGTGACATGGATACAGGCTTTTCGAATGAAGGTCAAGCATTCCGGCTTAACCTATGACAAGTATGTGGAGGCGCAGCTGCGGGCCGTACACGACGCACGCGTAAGAGGGTTCCTTCTCTGGAACGCGTCCCAGGATTATGATGTCCCCCTCGCGGCATGCGAGAACTTTTATAGAAACTATAAGACTGTTGCATATGAATACATTGGAGATGGAAAGGATAATTAAATGGGAAGCGTCAAGGATTTGAAAATCATAGAACAGCCCGCCGGCAATAAATCCGGCTTCGGCCTGTTCACTTTTTCCGACCGTTATTCCGTGTTCGATTGGGGGGAAATGCCGGATCAGATCACTAACAAGGGCAAAGCGCTGTGCATAATAGGAGCATATTTTTTCGAAAAGCTTCAGGAGTCGGGTATTGAATGCCATTATCGTGGCCTTGTGGACGACCAGGGGAATGTCAGACAGCTGAAACATATCATGAATACCCCATCGACCATGGCGGTAAATCTTTACCGGGTGATCCGTCCGAATGAACGAGAAGGGTCGTATGATTATACTGGATACCGGAGAGTCTCTGAAAATTTTTTAATTCCCCTTGAAGTCATTTATCGCAACAGCCTTCCCGAAGGATCAAGTATTTTTAAACGACTTGCGGATGGGACGGCAACTCTTGAGGATTTTGGCCTGGAGAAAAAGCCGTCTCCGGGGGATGTTCTTGACCGGACGATCCTTGATGTGTCCACGAAGCTTGAGACCACCGACCGGTATATTTCCTGGAGCGAAGCAAAATCCGTATCGGGGCTTTCGGACTTGAAGTTCAGCAGCATGAAAAAACTTATGGAGGAAATCAATTCCATTATCACTCATGAGGTTGGAAAAATAGGCCTCGTCAATGAGGACGGCAAACTGGAATTTGCGGTGAATGATGAGGGCAATGTGGTTGTCGTTGACGTGCTGGGCACTCCCGATGAATGCCGTTTTACATATAACGACGTTCATGTGAGCAAGGAACTGGCTCGGGTCCATTACCGCGGAAGCGAATGGCACCGGGACATGGAAGAAGCGAAAAAGAAAGACCGGACCGCATGGAAATCGCTGGTGAGAAAAGAACCCCCGCGCCTTCCTGATCAGCTTTCGGGACTCATATCGAGCATGTACCAGGCCGTGGCGAACGAACTCACCGGCATAGGCTGGTTCCAAGTTCGGCCTCTCGCTGAGATCATGGAGGACATTCAACGCGGACTGTTACAAACAAAACAAGGACAGAAAACTTGATGCGTCATGAAATAATAAATAAAAAGGTGATACTTCACATAAGGGACCGCATATGCGAGAGCCCCCGTGAACTTATCGAAAGCGCACTATTTTACGATATAGTCAGGCTTGCCATAAAACGGCTGGAAAAAAGCGGCTCCCGTCTTCTTGCCATATTCCCGGGTGGAAATATAAATGATAGTTTGACAGGGATTCTTATAGCGACGATCGGAGGACTCCAAGGCCTCCCCCGTGAAAATGTCATAAAGGTCGTTGACGGAGCTGAAATGTTTTTTAGGGACACAGAGCTATTTAACGGATTCATTGAATATCTTTATAACTTCTGGCGGAGCTTTGATCGTTTCATCATTTGCGATTCCACGGGTGACCGCCTTGACAGCCGTCCCTATCGAACGTTTAACAGCACTGTTGAATTTCTGACGGACCTGGTGCGGAGCGTGTACCGCGATGTCCAGGAGAACATTACGGGCAGACATCCGAACGTCTACCGCCAGGTGAATGCGGGGGCCGAAGTTTCGGCTATCGCCCTGTCGATGGAATTGTCCCTTCCTCCTGAATGGTATAAGAAATTGAAGAACATGTCGATAATCCGCCAGGTGCTCCTTGTCCCGCCCCTTATTCTTGATCCACCGATAAACACACGTAGCGGTATATTTGGAAAAACCCTGATAAACCCGATTGACCATATCGACTTCACGGCAGATGATTGGTTATGTTATCCTGCGAAGGTTGGTGAGTTGCTGATTTTTGTTTATTTCTATAAGGAATTCTTTGAGCTCGGTTTCACTCTTTGCAATCTTTTTGATCTTGCGTCATTGGAAGAACTCACCCGCAAGCCGGACGCTGTATATTTTTTTGGGGTGCCCGGGGATGCCGGTTATGGTTTTGGAGAATCGCCAACGGTCTTTCATGAAGATCAATCCAGCGGGATACTTGTAGCCTCGGTCCCCTTCGCAGATCGGTTCGGATATTTCGGATACTTGAAAAAGATGGTGCTCACCCTGCATAATATCTGCATGATGCGCCGGGGTAGGTTGCCCTACCATGGCGCTATGGTGAAAATACTCCTTAAGGGCGGGATTGATAAAACCCTGCTCATCATTGGCGATACGGGCGCGGGCAAATCGGAAACGCTTGAAGCATTCCGCACCGTCGGCGATGATTGTATCCGAGACATGGTGGTAATCGCTGACGATATGGGCTCTTTATCAATCGATGAAAATGGGGATGTCATTGGTTACGGCACGGAAATCGGCGCATTTCTCCGCATCGACGACCTGCAACCCGGCTACGCCTTCGGACAGCTCGATCGCTCCATCATCATGAGCCCTAACAAAACAAACGCCCGCATTGTGCTCCCCGTGACGACGTATGACGAGATCATAAGGGGCAGCCGCGTCGACATGGTACTGTACGCGAACAACTATGAGGAGATCGACGAAAGCCACCCGGTCATCGAACTGTTCACGACATCAGACGAAGCGCTTCAAGTCTTTCGTGAAGGTACCGTCATGAGTAAAGGGACTACAAACACGACCGGTATCGTACAATCGTATTTCGCGAACATCTTCGGACCGCCGCAGTACCATGATTTGCATGAGGAACTTGCGCAACGCTATTTTGCCGCTTTTTTCAATACTGGTGTAATAGTCGGGCAGATACGGACCCGTCTTGGACTACAAGGATGGGAAATGATAGGACCCAAAGAAGCGTCAAGAGAATTGCTTGCGTTGTTGTCCAAGTGATTGTAACGTTTGATCAAATCTATTTCGCTCTATCGGGAGGATGCAATGGCAGATGTAATGATACATGAGTTTTTATTGGGGTTCATAAAAATTTATATTCTGCAATACGCGGAGAAGGAACCCGTCTATGGTAAGGAAATACACGACCAGCTTCAAGAGTACGGCTATAAGATATCATTTGGTACGCTGTATAACACATTTCATAGTTTCGAGGAAAAAGGTTACCTGATCCATGAGGATAGGAATATAAATGGAAAAATCAGAAAATATTATACGCTGACGGATCGCGGAAAAGAAGCATTTAATAAAGCAAAGGAAAAGACCAAGGAGCTTTTTGACGCGCTTTATGAATGACAGACTACTTTATCATATTGAAAAGGGGTAAAACAATTTCATGAAACTTTCAAAAAGAATACAAAAAGTTAAACCATCCCCCACACTGGCCCTCACAGCTCTGGCTGCGTCATTACAGGCGCAGGGGATCGACGTCATCGGCTTCGGTTCGGGTGAACCCGACTTCGATACGCCCGTAACGATTAAAGATGCCGCAAAGCGAGCACTCGATCAGGGAAAAACCAAGTACACACCTGCGGGTGGGATAAAGGAACTCAAGGCTGCCATCGTGGAAAAATTTAAGCGCGATAACGGCCTCCATTATGATGCGAACCAGGTCACAGTAAATTGCGGCGGTAAACATTCATTTTATAACCTGATGCAGGTCCTGCTCGATGACGGCGACGAAGTGATCGTACCGTCTCCATATTGGGTGTCCTATCCGCCCATGACCGTCCTGGCCGGAGGTGTTCCAGTCATAGTTGAATGTTCGGAACAAAATGGATTCAAGATGAGGCCGGAGGACCTCAACCGCGCGCTGACGGATAAAACGCGTGTCGTGATTCTGAACTCACCGTCAAATCCGACCGGGGCGGCATATTCACGGGAGGATCTTGAAAAGCTGGCGGCAGTGCTATCGGGCAGAGACATCGCCATCGTTTCTGACGACATCTATGAATCGATGATGTATGACAAACGCCCGTTTGTCAATATTGCCAATATATCCGAGGAGATGAAACTCAAAACGTTCGTGCTGAACGGTGTGTCCAAGGCGTATGCCATGACCGGCTGGCGCATCGGTTATATGACGGGTGACGCGACTGTTATTAAAAATGTGGAGACGCTGCAAAGCCAGTCAACGTCAAATCCCACGTCAATTGCCCAGTATGCGGCAGTTGCGGCATTGTCGGGCGACCAGAAACCTGTCAAGGAGATGATATCGGCCTTCGCCAGTCGGAGAACCCTCATTGTCGATGGCCTCAACAAGGTGCCGGGTTTTGCCTGCTCACATCCGGATGGTGCGTTTTACGCATTTCCGCGGATAAGCGATGTGTATCGTCTGCAAGGATGGGAAAAAATAGCGCATGGATACGAAGGATCCGGCAATTCATCGAAGCTCTGCTCATATCTCATCGATGAAGCCCGTGTGGCCGTAGTGCCGGGGATTGAGTTCGGCAACGACGATTATGTGAGGCTTTCCTTTGCAACGTCGGACGATAACATTATCAAGGGTGTGGCCCGCATCGGCGAGGCCATGACAAAAATATCATAGCCATGTTAAGATAGTAAAGGGAAAAAGAAATGATCGGATGCAGTTATGGAAAATTCTTCAAGGTGACAGTCTCCGGGGGCTCATATCAGGAGGCGCTGGTAACGCATATTCAGGGCGTTCCTTCAGGGTTATATATCGAAGAGAAAGATATCTACTTTGACCTTCTTCAGCGCAAGCCGGGCCAGGGCGAGCTATCGTCGCCCCGACGCGAACCCGACATTCCAATCATCGTTACTGGTGTGAATTGCGCAGACACAATGCCGGGATTTAAAAACGAGGGGCATACAAACGGAACACCCCTCGCCATACTGATTCCCAATCTCGATCGTCATTTCGAACATATCGACGCATACCAGCGAACCAACCGCACACCGAGGCCTGGACACGCCTCTTATGCCTCATATCAAAAATACGGGGAGAGCGACGATTCCATTGGAGCCGGCATATTCAGCGGCCGATACACTGCCACTATCGTCGCTGCCGGGGCAATCGCGAAAAGGATACTGCAAGACCGGGGCATCGAAATATTCTCTTACGTGAAAGAGGCGGCAGGTGTCACGATGCCGGAGATGGACTATGATGCGGTTCGCGACCGGGTCGCCACGTTCAAGGAATTCAGGGCCGCGCATGATCCGGTGTATGACCTCGTTTACTCCCAGGGTCGAATAAAACCGGGAATGCGCATGTTTGAGAAAATGGCGGTCCTGGCTGAAATTGAGAAGATGGTACCTGAAATACAAAGAAAGCCCTTCAATGAAAACGCGGTCATGGAGCTGAAGTCAAGAGGGGTGCACCCGGTTCTTAACTGTCCTGATCCCGAAGCCGCTCAGGCCATGTATGATGCAATAATGTGGATATGCGGCAAAGGCGATTCCTCCGGTGGTATTGTGGAGGTGGTTGTCCGGGGCGTTCCAGCCGGGCTTGGCGAGCCGGTATTCGATAAATTAGACGGTGAACTCGGCCGTATGATGTCAATAGGCACTGTAAAGGCGGTTGAGGTAGGCGCCGGGGTCAAAGTAAAAGATATGACCGGAAGCCAATGCAATGACCAGTTATTAATGAAAAACGGAAAGGTTGCATTTTCTGGTAACAATGCAGGCGGAATTACCGGCGGACTTACAACGAGCCAGGACATTGTGACTCGTCTTGCAATTAAACCAACGCCGACCATCGCCAGGGACCAGCAGACCATTGATAAGATTTCAATGGAGGAAGTAACGCTATCGGCCATAACCCGACGTGACCCGACAATAGTGTCGCGTGTCTGGCCCGTGGCCGAAGCTTTCACCGCTTTGGTGATTCTCGACCAGTATATTTCCAATCTGGCATTCCAAGAAATGAGGAAACCATATGATACAATAGGAAATAGGGCCATAAATATCATCTGAGAAATAGCGAGTTGTATCCTTAACATCTAGCTTCATGAAATCGGTATTGATTGTCGTGGTACGACATATTCAATACGCGGGAATGGCCAAATGTAAGGATCTAACAATGATATTAAAGTTTAGAGGAATATATCCATGTTAAAAAGAATAGGTTTGTTTCTGCTCACCAATATTCTCGTGATTCTCACGGTAAGCCTTATACTGAATGTGGTGCTTCCCATGCTGGGCATACGGCTCGCCGGCGCCTGGGGAATCGCGATTTTCAGCGGTGTTTTCGGCATGACCGGTGCTTTTATATCCCTGGCCATAAGCCGCTGGATGGCAAAGAGGACCTACAATATACAGCTTGTGGGCGGTTCCACGCAGGATTACCGCGGCCGCGAAATATATGACATGGTTGCCCGCCTTTCACGGCAGGCCGGTCTCCCGGCTGTTCCCGAGGTGGGGATATACGAGTCTGCGGAACCCAACGCCTTTGCCACGGGTCCGTCAAAGAAAAAATCTCTGGTGGCTTTTTCCACGGGCCTTCTCTCGTCCATGGAGCGGAGCGAGGTCGAGGCCGTCGCGGCGCACGAGGTCAGCCACATCGCGAACGGCGACATGGTGACCATGACCCTTCTTACGGGCGTGGCGAACGCCCTGGTCATGTTCCTGGCCAGGATCATCGCCCAGGTTTTCAACAGCTTCCTTCGCGGCGACGATGAGGAGGGCGGCCTCGGATTTTTCGGTTATATCATAACCGTTATGGTGTTGGAGACCGCCCTCCTGCTCCTGGCATCTATTCCGCTGGCCGCCTTTTCACGCTACAGGGAGTACCGGGCAGACGCAGGGGCTGCGTGTATAACGTCACCCATGGCCATGGCTTCGGCGCTTCAACGCCTCCAGCACGCATCGGCCGTTCCCCAGGTGAAGGACTCCTTCGCAATGGCTAAGATCAACTCGTCGAAGAGGGTTTCCTTATTCTCTACGCACCCGTCCCTGGATGATCGCATCGCCAGGCTCAAGAATATGTAAAGGGATTTACAATGGGACTCAGGTGCCGGGTTTCATGTAGAGTAGGTGTTAAAAAGGAACATGATTAATCATTTTGAATAAATCACCAGATAGATTCAATGAATTGCATGCTTAATTCAGTACGATGCGCATTGTACCATCGGTAAGGATAATGGATGAATGTTGATTCTTTTCGTATAATCAGATTTGAATTTTTCACTGATGAAGGTTATAGAACCGAACTGAATGAGCTCAAAAATTTAATCGTTGAGTTGCGCTATTATGATTCTCAAACCAATGGCACTTACCGATCATGGAAAATATCAAAATCAACTGTTTCCGCGTTATGTTCATTCTGGTGGTCAATTCAATCCGGTTTAATTGTCATACCAACGGTTCAACGCGTTTCTGAAGGTGAATTCAGGATGCTTTCGGAAAAATCGGTCTTCATTAAAGAATCAGATTCGTATGGAAATTTAAAAATGATAGGCGCAAATCTTCCTGCTGATCTTGTTGATTCATTATGCAAGCATGTTTCTATAATAATGGAAGGAGTTTGAAATTTTCAATTTAAATGGATAGTTTTTCCAGAAATAATAAATTGTAAATAACAGAATGAGGATTTTTAGTATAATGGAGCAAATTAAATGAAAACAGTGCAAGTGGTTATTGATGAAAAAATACATGATTTCCCTGTTGTTGAGGGCACCGAGGGAGAAAAAGCCATTAATATTTCTGAATTGCGGAATAAAACAGGCTATATAACACTGGATACGGGATATCAGAACACCGGTTCCTGTCTTTCATCTATTACCTACATTGATGGAGATAGGGGCATCCTCCGCTACCGTGGTTATCCCATTGAAGATCTGGCAGAAGGATCATCATTTACCGAAACTGCCCATCTCCTTGTTTACGGCCACCTTCCAACCGACTCTGAAAAAAAAATGTTATCCTCTCGTCTTACTGAGAATTCCATGATCCACGAAGAAATGCTTCGTTTTTTTGACGGTTTTCCTCCCACTGCGCATCCAATGGCGATTCTCTCTACCATGGTGAACGCTCTTTCGGTTTTCTACCCTCAGTACTTTACCGTCGATTTCGACAGCGACACTTTCGACATGATGGCGGTGCGGCTTATATCAAAAATCCGCACCATTGCAGCATATTCTTACAAACATTCTATAGGAGAGCCCTTTGTGTATCCCCGTCACGACCTCCGGTATTGCGCGAATTTTCTCTATATGATGTTTAACAGCCCTGTCAAACCGTACGAGGTTGCGCCGGAAATTGAAAAAGTCCTTAACACACTGCTTATTCTCCATGCCGATCATGAGCAGAATTGCAGCACCTCAACCGTGCGCCTCGTGGGAAGCAGCATGGTGAACCTCTATTCTTCGATATGCGCCGGGATCTGCGCTCTATGGGGGCCACTTCATGGCGGAGCCAACCAGGAGGTCATTGAAATGCTAGAAGACATTCTTAGGAAAGGCATGTCCGTGAAGCAATGTATAGAAAATGCGAAAGATAAGAGCAGTTCATTTAGACTCTTCGGTTTCGGTCATCGAATTTATAAGAGTTACGATCCACGGGCAAGAATTCTAAAATTCCACTGCGATAATCTGGTTAAAAAACTGGGAATACATGAGCCGCTTGTGGAAATTGCCCTGGAGCTCGAACATGCAGCTCTACGCGATGATTTCTTCATTGAAAGGAATCTCTATCCTAATGTTGATTTCTACAGCGGGATCCTTTACCGTCTTATAGGCATACCTACAAATATGTATCCAGTCATGTTTGCCATCGGTCGTCTTCCCGGTTGGATCGCCCAATGGAAGGAGATGCATGACACAAGGCCGTTCAAAATCGGCAGGCCGCGTCAGGTTTATACCGGCGAAAAGGTTCGTAAATATGGGCCCATGGAGAATGGAAAACGTCTGTAAAGATTAGTATGTATATTAGACTTGTTGCGAGTCAAATTCTTTTTGCTGGGGTTAAGGGGCGGAGCCCCTTATAAGCCCCCCGCAGGGGCTTCCCTGTGAGCGCGAAACGTAGTTTCGCAACAAGTCTATTATCTTTGTTTATATTTTTAAGATATTATTCGAGTAGTTATAAAATGGCGAAATTATGACCGGATTTAATAACTTCTTATAATTTAGTTTTTGAATGTTCGAAGCAACGTATGATGATGAAAACAAAGTAAATATAATCGAAAAAGACGTCTGCTTCATGAGCTTTTCGATTGATGTGTTAATATGATTCACTGGATGTTTTAAAATATGAAATACGGTTATTGCGCCATGTGTTTGCATGGTTGGTTAAATCGATGCTAAAATATAATGAAGGAGTTTTAAAATGAAGCATAGTAAAAGTGCCGAAAGGTTGTCAGAACTTATTAAAAAAGCCATTGATGACCACAAGATCACCAATGAGGAATATGACGAAATCATGGGAATCGCCCATGAAGATGGCATAATCGATTCCCAGGAAAGGCGGTTACTTGCAATGCTTCAGGATATGATTGCTGATAAATCCATAAAAAGGGTTCCCTGATGAATGTTGAGAATGATATTCGGTCTCGATGGCACACTGTCGATATTGAGGAAGCCTATTTGCTTGCAGGGAGCGGCCCTGGTGGCCTGTCTGGTTCAATCGCTGCTGAAAGACTGGAAAAATACGGCCCTAATATTATTACGAGGGGTAAGAAAGACGGGCCTCTGAAACTTCTGTGGCGGCAGATTAACAATCCCCTCATCTGGGTGCTTATCGCTTCATGTGTGCTTGCTATGACCCTGGGCAAGGTAACGGATGGCCTCGTTGTAATGGCTGTCGTGGTGATTAACACCATCATCGGATTCATTCAGGAGTACAAAGCGGGCAGGGCAATCGAAGCGCTCATCAGTATGGTCCCGGAGAATGCCACGGTAGTGAGGGATGGAAGAAATGTCATCCTGCCGGTGACAAACATCGTCCCCGGCGATATCGTACAGCTTACCTCTGGAGATAGGATTCCCGCCGACATGAGGCTTCTCCAGATAAAAAATCTGCAGGTGCAGGAAGCAGCACTTACCGGGGAGTCTGCGCCGGTCCACAAAACGACCGGTCCAGTAGAGGCGAATGCGGGTATCGGGGACCGGTTTTGTATGGCATACGGAGGGACGCTTGTTACTGCAGGCACGGGAATGGCTCTGGTGACTGGCACAGGAAAAGACACGGAACTTGGCAGGATATCAGAAATGCTCAGTGAGACCACCAATCTTGATACGCCGCTGACGCAGAAACTGGCGATCGTAGGGAAATATCTTACAGTCGCCATCATCTGTGTTACCCTGCTGATTCTGGCCATTGGCACAATACGCACCATGGGCCAGGGGATGGGCTTCATTCAGGCATTTAAAGAAACTATTATATTCTCAATAGCCCTTGCCGTGGGCGCTATACCGGAAGGACTCCCCGCAATCGTAACAATTGCCCTCGCAATCGGTGTCCGGCGCATGGCTAAACGTAATGCGATTGTTAGAAAACTACCGGCTGTTGAAACCCTGGGCAGCACCACGGTTATCTGTACCGATAAAACAGGGACTCTGACGCGTAATGAGATGACCGTTGTCGAAGTATGGACCCCGGGACATACAATCAGCATTGAAGGTGCCGGGTATGAGCCGTCAGGGGCATTTATTAGCAATGGCACACCGGTTGAAGTGATTCCATCTGACATACTGAGGCTTTTACTGGATGGCGTGTTATGCAATGACGCTGATATTTATCCGGATGGCAATGGTTGGAGTGTCTCTGGCGATCCTACAGAAGCAGCACTTGTGGTAGCGGCCGCAAAAGCCAGAATTCACGCAGGTGATGTCAGGGGATTGAATAGACGAATTGATGTCATTCCATTTGAATCGGAACATCAGTTTATGGCCACTCTCCATGCCGGGGAACGTCCCCGTGTAATAATAAAAGGAGCGCCGGAAGTTATTGTAAAACGGTGCACCGGCAGTTACGGGCACATCCCCCTGGATGCGGTATTGGTAGCTTCAATGACAGAGAATCTGGGAGTAAGAGGCATGCGTGTGTTGGCAATTGCTGAAAAGGCCTGGGAGAGCGACGTAAAACATATTGAGGCGGATGATGTGAAAAGCGGGTTTATGCTGGTTGGTCTGGTTGGTATGATCGACCCACCCCGGCCGGAAGCGGTCGAGGCCGTGAAGGCATGTCATGCCGCGGGCATAGCGGTGAAAATGATCACCGGGGACCATCGGACAACGGCGCAATCGATTGGAAGGCAGATCGGACTTTTGAGGGGAAGCGAAACCTTGACCGGGGCAGAGCTTTCCGACATGGATGAAGCTCAATTAACTAAAACCGCGATGCATGTAAATGTTTTCGCGCGTGTGGCGCCTGAGCATAAACTTGCCCTGGTCAAATCACTTCAGAAAAATCAACAGATAGTGGCTATGACCGGCGACGGTGTCAATGACGCCCCTGCTTTAAAACAGGCTAATATCGGCATTGCAATGGGAATAACCGGTACCTCTGTAGCGAAAGAATCAGCCGACATAGTCCTTGCGGACGATAATTTCGCAAGTATAAGGGCGGCCGTTGAAGAAGGGAGACGGGTGTACGATAATCTCATTAAATCCCTGGCATTCCTGCTTCCAACAAATATGGGTATTGCGCTTATCTTTATATTCGCAATCATGTTTTTCCCGTTCAATCCTGCTACGAGGGAACTTCTTTTGCCGATGGAACCGGCACAGCTCCTCTGGATTAATATGGTTGCGGCAGTCGCCCTTGCCCTGCCGTTCGCCTTTGAGGTTAAGGAGTCCAATATCATGCGGAGACCGCCGAGGGATCCAAACGAATCGCTTTTCAGCAGGTTTGTCGTCTTTCGGACAGTACTGGTTTCACTCCTTATGACAATTGGAACAATTCTACTTTTTATGTGGGGTTATAACCGGTCGCTATCGTCAGGCATGTCTGCATCTGAAGCATTATCGGAATCTCAGACCATGGCAGTTACGTTTGTCATTATGTTCCAGATTTTCTATATGTTGAATTGCCGTTCATTGAATGATTCTATATTAAAAATAGGCATATTCAGCAACAAGACTGTTTTCATGGGGATTGGATCGGTTCTCGTTTTACATTCACTTTTTATATACATGCCATTCATGAATGCCGTGTTCAAGTCTTCAGGGCTTAATCCCTGGGATGTCGCTATTGCGGCAGGGGCGGCTACTATAATACTTCCCGTCATTGCTATTGAAAAATGGTTACGCTCAAAAAGATAATACAGCAGTATCTTTATATTCATTCTGGATAATTTATTATGAAAGAAAAAATAACAACGACTGCATATGCGATAGGTAAGTTCGGCAGAGTAATTGTGGTAATACTAGTCAGCAGTATAACAATGCATCTTATTGTTATGGCGATAGATTATCTCACCATTAAAAAACCTTTGTATCTTGACCTGCATGGTGATTTTATTGGAGGGGCCTTTTCATTTCCCATGCTCCCCATGATTATCGCCTATGGGCTCCTGATTACCGGGACCTATGCATTGTGGTTCAAGATGAAAAAAACACTCATCCGGATCAACGAGATAGAATTAGAGCGAGTTAATGACCAATCGGTGATAAAAGCAATGCAGAGGACATCCGAAATGCTGGCTAAACATATTACTGAGAATAATAATATCATATTGCAATGGCTTTACCATAAAAAAGAGAAAGGCCAGCAGGTGCCTCTGATAGTCGAACGATCATGCATGAACATATCTGTGGCATTACAAACATTGAATAGATTTTCATATGTGGTCCCCTATGATAATGCACATA
>JBGSUQ010000011.1:0-350319 GCA_041753395.1 Spirochaetota bacterium | reverse complement strand
AGCCGTCTTATTTGCCGCCGTAATCGGCGTATCGGATGAGATCTTTCAGGAGGTCGGCTGGGCTTTTGTAATGCCAAAGCCGGGTCAGAGCGTCACAGAGGAGGAATTACATGGCTTGTGTAAATCCTCATTGGCCAATTTCAAGGTTCCTAAAAAATTTTTCATCCGCCCCATGCTCCCCCTCCTGGCAAGCGGCAAGGTGAACAAACTGACGCTAAAAGAAGAAATACGGGATATGCTTAAAAACGGTTCAGGGGCATGATCATGCTGTAAGCTATGTCATGGATTTCTAATAACCATGGCGATCTTCGGGGAAACCGGTACTTTCTATCGATGAATTCTTAATAAAATAGCGCCTGAAAGGACCCCCTTTCCAGGCGCTTTAATTTTATCAAGTATTGCTCGATTGATAACCAGCGTACTTATTTACTCTTTTCGATAGGCATGCAGTAGAGTATCTTTTTAGACTGATTGTCATAAATTTCCATACTGTAATCTGTGGTGAATTTCTTTCCCTTGCTGTATTCCCCGAATTTAGGATAAACCCTGGCCGGTCCAATCATGTATGACAGGAATGATTTCAGCGGAAATTCACCCACAGCGCTCAATGTTTTTTTGAAATCCTTGGTGATAAAACTTTCAGGTAATGTTCCGATTTTTTCAAGATCCGCCTTATTGACGATGAAACCGCACTCACTGCGCAGCTGATCCTCTTTGACCTTGGCCGGGTCGTCATAATACAGACCAACCGCTTTAAGTTTCTTTGTATCAACGGCTTTTTTCAGCACCGCTTCCACTTCATCAAAGGTGGCCCCTGTTTTATAATAACTGCCGGTATGCTTTTTCAATACCATAGTGAAGGGGCCGATTTCCTTTTCCGTTATGGTTACGGTATAAAAGAAGCCGCTGTACCCGATTAAACCAAGAACTGCTGCGATCAGAACTGCAATTATGATGATTACTTTTTTCATTGTACCCTCCAATTATTTAATACTATACATGTGTATAGATACTTTTGATTTCTGTCAATTATTTTTTTAGAGCCCCATGTACCGTGACACGATGAGCTTCATGATCTCTGATGTGCCTGCATAAATGGTCTGTATCCGTGCGTCCACAAAGAATCGTGATATGAGGTACTCGGTGCAGTAGCCGTATCCGCCGAAGAGCTGGAGACACCGGTCCGCCACATGCATGGCCATCTCGCAGACCCAGTACTTGGCCATGCAGGTCTCTTTGGTGACGTCTTTGCCCGCCACATGGTTATTGATCAGAGTATCGACAAAGCAGCGCCCGGCTGTTATCTCCGAGGCCAGTTCCGCCAGGAGGAACTGCGTGTTCTGGAACTTTGACAGGGGCTTGCCGAAGAGCTTTCGCTCCTTTACGTAATCAATAGTTACCTCAAGGCCCCGCTCCGCCGCCGCCTGAGATGCCAGGGCGCAGACAAGCCTCTCCTGCTGCAGCTTCTGCATGAGATAGATGAAACCCTGGCCTTCGGCGCCAAGAAGGTTTCCTGCTGGTATCCGGCAGTCGTCGAAAAAAAGCTCCGAAGTGTCCTGTGCCTTGAGGCCGATTTTTTTTATAAGCTCTCCCCGTGAAAACCCGGGCGTTTCACGTTCCACGACAAAGAGGCTTATCGATTGACCGGCCAGCGTGCCCGCTTCGCCCGTCCGGGCAGCAACCACCACCAGGTCAGACAGATGCCCGTTCGATATGAAGGTCTTCTGACCGTTCAGGATCCATGTATCGCCGTCGCGCTTCGCCGTGGTTCTCATCGACGCCAGGTCAGAGCCTGCCTCCGGCTCTGTCATGGCAACGGCCAGAATCGTGTCTCCGGTGATGCACCCCGGAAGCCACTGTTCACGCTGTTCCTCGGTGCCGAAAGAAAATATATAGGGTGCCACGATATCGTTGTGGAGCGGGACAAAGAGGCCGCTCGCCCCGTATCGTGCCAGCTCCTCGGTGATGATGACCGAATAGAGCCAGTCCGCACCGGCACCGCCGTATTTCTCCGGTGCCCAGGGTACAAGGTAGCCGTTATCGCCGAACTTCTTCCATATCTCCCGCGGTACAATACCGTTCAGTTCCCACTGATGATAGTTGTCTCCTATCTCCTTGTTGAGAAATCTCCGGAAGGTGTCCCGAAAAATCTGATGTCCTTCGGTGAATACTACAGTGCGGTCCATGATAAGCTCCTTTTTGTAACGGTATTGCGATTTTCATAATTACTAAATGCATCGAACCCCCCCTTGATGGGGAAGGGCAGGGTGGGGGTGAAAAATCCAGTTGTTTGATAAACAGTAAGTCACCCTCCCCTATCCCCTCCCATCAAGGGAGGGGGAGAAGGCTTCTGATACATAAACTATTTCATGTAAAACTTTTTACCCTTAACCGCCATGTCCCGAAGCATCCGTGCCGGGGTAAAGCGCTTGCCATGTTTCGCCGCCAGCCCTTCCATAATTTTCACCACACTCCCGGCCCCCAGGGAGTCAACGTACCGGAAAGGACCTCCGCGGAAGGGTGGAAACCCCAGACCGAGGATCGCTCCCATGTCCCCGTCCCGTGGTGACGATATTATACCTTCCTCCAGGCAGGTGACCGCCTCGTTGACCATCATAAGGCTGACGCGGTGCTGCACTTCCTGCTCGTCAATTTTTTTCCTTTGCCCCTCTCCAAAGAGGGCATAGACCTCGGTATTGACAGGCTTTTTGCCCTTCTTTTTAGGCAGGTCATAGCGGTAGAGCCCCTTCTTGCTCTTGCGGCCCAAGAAGCCTTTTTCTGAGAGAACCGAAAAATCCAGAGGAGCCGTAATGCCGCGGGGCTCAAAAATCGGCTTCACTTCCTCTATGACATGAATCCCCACATCAATGCCGACCTCATCCAGAAGCGTCATGGGGCCCACAGGATAGCCGAACTGCTGCATGGCCCTGTCCACGTCCGGGAATTCGCCTCCCTCGGCTATGACGCGGCTGCTCTCCAAAAGCAGTGGCGCTAATATCCGAGTTGTGTAAAACCCGGGACCATCCTTAACGATGATGCAGGTCTTCCCCTGCCGTATGCCCAGCTCAAGCGCTGTGGCGGTTACCCAGGGCGCTGTTTTTTCAGTCTTGATTATTTCCAGGAGAGGCATCCGCGGCACCGGGGAAAAATAATGCATGCCGATCACGTTTTCCGGCCTCTTACATCCCTGTGCGATGGACTTGATCGGCAGCGCCGAGGTGTTGGATGCGAATATTGTGTTTTTATCCGCGGCCTCTTCCACGTCTTTTAATATTTTACGCTTGAGACTTATGTCTTCGAACACTGCCTCGATAACGATATTGGTCCCCTTGAAGCGTATATAATCATCGCAAGGCACCAGTTTGCCGTACATGACATCGCCGTCAAATTTCCGTACGGCCCCTGACCTGACCTGCTTCTGTATACCCTTCCAGATATCCTTCATGCCCCGGGCGGCTGCGTCAGCGCTCATATCCTTCATCAAAATGGTGTCACAGATGGCCGTTGATACCGCGGCAATGCCGCTTCCCATGAGGCCGGTCCCGATGACGGCAAGCTTTTTCACCTCTTTTGCTTTGTTCTTGTAGGGATTCTTCTTCAAATCGGTTATCCCAAAAAATATGGTCATGAGGGATCTGGCTTCCGGCAACATGACCAGTTTTACGAACCGGTCGATGTCCTTTTCAATTCCCTTCAACACCCCCTTCCGCCAGCCGAATTCCACTGAATCAATTATTTCAAGCGGTGCCGGATAAAGGCCGCGGGTCTGCCGCATCACCATCTGCCGCGCCTGTTTGAATACAATACCACGTCCGAAAGGAGATTCGAGGAAAGCGTCCAACAGGGAACGTTTACGCTTACGCTTGTAGCCTTTCTTCGCCAGTTCCACGGCCTTGTTAATACCGATCTCCTTCAGACCATAAGGCACAACGATCTCGTCTATAAGGCCGAGCTTACGGGCCCTTCGTATCCGGACATTCTTTCCGGCCAGCATCAGGGGGAGGGATTCCCTGAGCCCGATAAGACGCGGCAGACGCTGAGTTCCACCGCCGGCAGGGAGAAGTCCCAGCATAACCTCCGGGAGCCCCATTACGGTCTTGGGCGAATCCGCTGCTATGCGGTAATCTGAAGCAAGGGCCACTTCCAAGCCGCCCCCGAGACAATTGCCATGGATGCAGGAGACCACAGGAAATGGCAATGCATCGATACGGTTCAGTATTTCATTGGCCTTGGTGATATAGGTTCTCATTTCCCGATCGCTCTTCATCGCGATAACCTCGTCAATATCAGCGCCGACAACAAAATTGTCTTCCTTCCCGCTGACAATTACCAGGCCTTTGACCTCTGCGGGATTTATCTTTTCCACCATAGCGGCAATTTCATCCAGAAGAGCGCTGGAGACCTTGTTCACTTTTGAGTCCTTACAGTCTATGGTTATGACGGCGACTTTTTCCTTGGTGATTTCCACAGTTATATTTTTCATTTTTATTCTCCTCGTGCCAGGCATTAGTACTGAGCGTTCTCAACTATCAGGGCGCCCCCGATAGCTCCGGCCGCGCACCCCGCTATGACCCCGAACCTCTCTCCGGACTCTATCAACCTGTTGCAGCAGGTAGTCAGCAGTCTCGCCCCGGTGGCACCGAAGGGATGTCCAATTGAAAGAGAGCCGCCATAAACATTGAGTTTATCCATGTTAACTTTGCCGACTTTCCCGGGCAAACCCAGCTTTTCCCGGCCGAAGGCATCGGACTCAAGGCTGCGGATCACTCCCAGCATCTGCGCCGCAAAGGCTTCATGTATTTCAAATACGCTAATATCAGAAAATTTAATTCCTCCCTTCTTGACCGCAAGGGGAATCGCAAAGGCCGGACCCAGCAGGAGTTCCTCCCACAGGTCCCCGCCGGTAAAGGCATGGGACCGGATATAACCTTTTGGTTTCAACCCCAGGGCCCTGGCCCTCTTTTCGCTCATTAGTAACACCGCTGCAGCCCCATCAGTGAGGAACGAGGAATTTGCCGCCGTGACCGTGCCATATCTTTTATCAAAAGCACTTTTAAGTTTTGAAAGAGTTTCTTCAGTTGCATTTTCACGGGGTCCATTGTCATAAATAATCGCCTTGTCCTTTCCCGATACGACCACAGGGATTACTTCATTCTTGAATTTTCCTCCCTTCATGGCCTGTGATGCCCGCTTGTGAGACAATGCAGCATATTGGTCCTGGTCCTTCCGGGATATTCCGAGCCTCTTTGCCAGGCGGTCCGCGTTCTGCCCCATGATGAGGCCGGTTGAGTATTCCCCAAGGGCCGGCCGTTCAGGCATTACAAAATCCTTTAGCTTCATTTTCCGTAGAAGCTTCAGCTTCCCGCCCACGGTCTTGGGCCGTTTGAACATGGTCATGTCCAGTAGGAACCGGCGGTATGCCCTGGAAATCTTTATAGGGGGATCGGAAAAAGTCTCAACACCCCCGACGATCACGGCATTAACGTCGCCGCAGGAAATCATGTTTGCGCCATTAATTATGGCAGCGCCGGCGGATATACAGGCAACGGTGTTCGTGTGGGCCGGAATGGTATAGGGGAGCCCTGCACCGAGCATAATTTCCCTTGCCACATTGGTCGTGGTGATATCAGCAGCCACGGTCCCCATGATGACATGGCCGATTTCATCAGCCGGAATGGGAATCATTGAAACAAGTCCCTTGACAGCATATCTCCCGATTTCCCATCCCATGATATCATAATATCCGGTGCCGGACCTCTGGAATGGTGTCCTGCAGCCATCGATAATGGCAATACGTGAACCCTTCGTATACATAGAATGCCTCCCCTGCAGCTGATTAAATAAACGACAAATAAAAAGAGGAAAAAATTATTGACTTATTGTAATACAAAAGATATATGTTTGTAATACAATAAGTCAATAAAAAAACCGGGTGGATTGATAAATATTAATAAAATCTGCCGCCAGGAAAACAAATATATACAATTATGATTTTGTCTATTTTCGTCACATTCAAAGCAGCGAAAATAATCAGATTTTCCAATCAAGAAAGATGTCTACCGGCTGACATGTTTTTTTTAAAATTTATAATTTATCGTTGATGCCGGCACCCTTTGAGAAAATAGTGTAACTAATAGGTAACAACGATTAAGAGGGCATATTATTTCAGCCGGCTGACTCTTAATCGCTGATAAATGTAATGCCCACTAAAAGAGACAATAATATGGTCCTGAATCGAATTGAAAAATCTCCCGATCTTCCCAGCCTGGTAGCAAAACAGGTAATTGAGCATATCATATCAGGAGCGCTTAAACCCGGCGACAAACTCCCTTCCGAACATGACATGACGAAGAAATTCGGCATCAGCCGCATTTCCCTCCGGGAGGCGATGAAACTTCTCGAGGCAAAGGGATATATCGAATCACACGGACGTCGGGGTAAGTTCGTTAAAGTTGCCGGCGGCCCCCCTCTGGAATTGACGATTGAGGAAATGATATCCGTTGACCACAACAAGATATGGGAACTTCTCTCTGTCCGACGCCTTATCGATTCCGAAGCTGCACGCATGGCCGCCCAGAACGCAACAAAAAGCCAGATTGCACTCCTGAAGCGATTCAAGACCGAAGCTGATAAAATGGGAGTAACGTCCCTTCTTCTTTCAAAAGAAGGCGGCAGGCTCTATGCGCGATTCTATGATGACCTTGCCGATGCTACCAATAATACGATTTTTGCCCACCTGATGAAGTCCATATCATCACTGCTTAAAGGTGCCCTTCCCTACAGCAGACAGAAACTGATCAGCGTTACGGGAATTTCGGAAATATTCTACAACCATCACATGAAGATCATCACCGCCATTGAAAAGGGAGATGCCGATGGGGCCAAAACATCCGTCATCGAGCATATCGATTGGCTAGAAAAGACTCTCAAGAAAATCCTGAAATAATACTCATTTGATAACCATCGGCACATAAAAACCCGTATAAACTATATCCCCTGCCCTATGTCCCCCCGCGTGGGCATCAAGGAATTGGAGATGCTTTTCATGCAGTACCATTCAGGTAAACAAGGGGTAATAATAGTGTTTTTCTTAGCAATCACCATATCTAATAAGAAGAAACGATAAAAATCTTCTTGCCTTAATTTCCCATTCAAATTATTAATCCAAACATTCCTGCGAGGTCATCATGGGGTTAACATACAAGGATTCTGGCGTTGACGTCGAAGGGGGCAACAATTTCGTAAAACGCATTGCCCCCATTGTTCGATCAACCTTTTCAGAAAGAGTGATAACTGACATCGGCGGTTTCGGGGCCCTGTTTTCCGGGGCCTTCCCCGAATACAGCGACCCGGTTCTGGTTTCCGGTACCGATGGTGTCGGTACAAAGCTAAAAATTGCCCAGATGATGGCCAAACACGATACCATCGGCATTGACGCCGTTGCCATGTGTGTCAATGACATAGTTGTGTCCGGTGCGAAACCCCTTTTCTTCCTTGATTATATTGCCTGCGGCAGTCTTATTGAAGACGTCATGGTTGATATTGTAAAGGGACTTGCTGAAGGGTGTCGTCAGGCCGACTGCAGCCTCGTAGGGGGCGAAACCGCTGAACATCCCAATGTCATGCCTCCTGATGATTATGATATTGCAGGTTTCGCCGTGGGCGTGGTGGACCGAAAACGCATAATTAACGGGCAGAGCATAGCAAAGGGAGATGTGATAATCGGCCTCCCATCATCCGGCATTCATTCCAACGGCTATTCCATGGTGAGAAAGCTATTCTTTGATATAAAAAAATACAGGGTATCATCCAGAATCAACGATCTGGGGACCGACCTCGGTTCGGCCCTGCTCACGCCCACGAGAATCTATACCCGCAGTATCATCGACTGCCTTTCCTCTGGAATCGATTTTAAAGGGCTGGTCCACGTCACCGGGGGCGGCTTCTACGAAAACATTCCCCGTATCCTGCCGGAAAAGACTGCTGTGCAAATCAACCGGTCATCCTTTGAGGTACCACCAATTTTCAGAATAATTCAGAAAGAGGGAACGGTCAGCGAACGGGAGATGTATACAACCTTCAATATGGGAATCGGCATGATGGTCTTTGTTGACAGGCCCCTTGCAGACAGGGCCGTAGAACGTCTAAAACAATCAGGCGAATCCCCCCGTATTATCGGGACAGTAATCGATCAATCGGATGATCGGGTAATTCTAAATTGATACATAACAGGAAGGCCTCTATGAAAAAAATTGTTTTTATAATTATTGCACTATCTATCCTTGGCTGCGGCCTGCCAAAAAGCCTCAGGGTCACTGAAAACAAGGACAGCTCCGTCATAGGTGTTTCAATACGAACTGTGACACTCAAGATTTTCAGCAACAAGCCGGAAACAGTTTACTTCGTAAAGCTTGATGAAAAAGATGAAAACAACCTGGGGAACAAGATTATACCCACCAACTATGTCAGGGGGGACTATGCCTATCTCGTAAACGCCCAGCCGGGAAAATACGCTGCCGTTGCGTCCTTTTTCACCCAGACTGACAACTTCTACAACAGCTTTTTTGATGCGGCAACCATCAAGAGCACGGTAATAGATGTGGGGCCCAACCAGATTGTCTTTATGGGAAAAATAAGAATTGAAAACAGGATGAAAAACCTTTACCAGAATATTGAACAAAACGGCGACAAGTCCCAGCTTCATTATTATAACCTTCTGAAATCCTTCATGTACGGCACCTTTTACTGCGGTGCTCTTACCTCTGCTGAAAAGACTAAAGAGATGGAACATGATTTTTTTGTAAAAACCAAGATTTATTTTAAGGATTCGGATTGGATTCCATTGATAGATAAAAGCATTGAAGCTATGGATAAGCAATAGGTTGATTTATCGGGCCGGTTACTATCAATTATTTCCTTTATCAATCACATAAACACCCTTAAGGGGATACTTAAGAATATTCCCTATGACTGTAATATCCTGTATATTACAGTCATTTTATCCCACCCCCTTTCCCGAAGTAATTGAGTGGCTGATTAATATTATTGTCAAAGTTGTGCTTTTATTTAACTTTTGTTACAAAAAAATGTTTGATTTATTTTAGCTATTTTGAAGCATAAGAAAATAATTTATTATTTGGAGGATTTTATGCTTAGAAAACGAATTTTCGGGCTTTTTATCCTTGCGGCATTTATTCTATCAACAACAGCAATATATGCGCAGGTAAAAAAGGCGGATAAAAAAGGCGTTGAATACGTAGAACCTATTCAACAAGAAAAGCCGAAAGGCAAAGAAAAGGTTATGATTTACAACGGCGATTATTTGAAAGTTCAGCTTTACGGATTTGTAAAAATGGACATGGTTTATAATACGACCGATGTATATAACGAATCAGGGCCATTTCGCGTTGAAAACAAGGTGATTTTCTTAAATCCCAGAAATACTGTTATGACCAATTTACTTTTACCAGCTCCGAGAGCAGGGGAGCCTGCTGTTTCAATCAAAAAGACGGGAGACCAAAGAGGCGGTTCCTTCGTCATTGATATGCGGACATCCCGTCTGGGACTCAATGTCATGGGACCCAAGGTTCTGGGAGCAGAGACCAAGGGAACCATTGAAATAGACTTCTGGGGCGGCACTGCCGTTTCCGGTTCCGGAGCCCGCCAGGGAATACCCATGATCCGTCATGGCTACATGCAGCTTGACTGGAAGACCGACCTGTATTCCGCGTACATCGTGCTCGGCCAGACCTGGGGTGTGGCAATGGCGATGCCGGCCCAACCGGCTACCCTTACCTACGTTCCCTTCGGTGAAAACGGAAACATCTTCATCCGTGAACCGATGATCTGGTTCGGCCAGAAAATTGGTAATGACACCTTCAACGTGACACTGGATCTCGCTGCTGCCCGGGTTCTGAGCGGTGCCGATACCGGTGCTGCCGCAGATCTGTATCCCGGTGTTAATGGCGTGCAGGCTGACAACCGCGGACCCGGTGAGGCCAGCAAACTCCCCGGCGGACGTGCCCGCCTTACCTTCGTGATCAAGCCGGCTGATATTGCAACCATAACCCTGGGTGGCAGCGGCCTGTACCAGTTGGAAAAACATGGTTTGTCATTTGCTAATTTGACGAACCAGTACATATGGGGAACACGTGCAATTAGGACAACGTCACCATTGGGGATATTTGGGACACAGCTCATCGGATTATATACTCAGAAAGTCGGAAAACTTACACGGTCCTATGCAGCCCAGGCTTTCGGTAAAATTCAGGTATCCCTGGTTACCCTCGTCGGCGTTTACTGGAGAGGCACCAACATGGATTCCTTTAGCTGCGGCCTTGGCCAAGGAACGGTTGAAAACTTCTCCAGTACTAAAGTTCTCGGTGTAAAGATGCAGGGCGGTTATGCCCAAGCACAATTTGACCTGAGAAAGGTTGGGCCTATTCCTTTCATGCTGATAGCCGGCTACGGCGGAAGCATGAAGAGCAACACCAGAAATATTGTCAAAGGCAGCCAGTTGTGGAATGAAACCATTCAGGGTGCAGTACAATGGTTCCTGAACGACTATCTCTGGTTAGGATTTGAATATGCACGGCATCAGACAAAATGGAAAGGCGATCTTGGCAGCGCTATAGACCACCGGTACCATACAGCTGCAATGTTCAGTTTCTAAATTTAGGGTAATTACATCGAAAATAAAAAGACGGCCGAATCGGCCGTCTTTTTTTTATGGTCCCAACATCCTTAATTTTATCGCCACACGCTCCTCTTGATGGGTTTGAAGGGCATCGATTGTAATTGCAGCTACAGCGCCTTACCCATGACCCGGTTCAGCCGCTTTACAAACTCGCTGGGGCTCTTCAGTTCCACGCCCTCGATGAGCAGTGCCTGCTCAAGAAGCAGATGGCTGATATCCTCTATGACCGCCTTGTCTTCGGTACCTTCAAGTTTTTTAATGATCTCATGCTCCGGATTTATCTCTAAGATCGGCTTGAAATCAGGCATGTTTTTCTGGCCCATGGCCTTAAACATGTGCTGCATCTGCACGGTGGGATCGTTCTCGTCAGCGACAATGCATGACGGCGAATCGCTGAGGCGAGTGCTCGCCTTTACGTCTTTAACCAGATCCCCCAGCACTTCCTTTATTGTTTTTACAAGGGGCTCAATTTCTTTTTCCTTCTGCTTGTCCTCTTCGCTTTTAAGGCTCTCCGCGGCATCGCTCCGGTTAACCGATTTGAGGTTCACGTCCTTGAATTTGGGCACCGTGGCGATGATAATGTCGTCGATCTCGTCATCCATCACCAGCACTTCAATGTCCCGGTTTTTGTACATTTCAAGAAGAGGCGAGTTTCTCAAATTTCCTTCTTTGGCTCCGGTAATATAATAGATCGCGTCCTGATCCGGTTTCATGCGATCTTTGTATTCCTCAAGGGTGGTGTATCCTTCCACCGTGGTAGACTTGTACATCACCAGCTCCAGGATCTTCTCGCGATTTTCCATGTCCTGGTAGAGCCCTTCCTTTATGGGGATGCCGAACTCCTTGAAGAACTCGCTGTATTTCTCCCTATCGTTTTTCTGGAGTTTCGAAAGCTCATCCAGGATCCTCTTTACCGATGATGTTTTTATTTTCGCCAGCACACGGTTCTGCTGGAGGATTTCCCTGCTTACGTTGAGAGGCAGGTCTTCCGAATCGATGACGCCCCGCACGAACCGCAGGTATACCGGCATGAGCTCCTTATCATCATCTGTAATAAACACCCGTTTTACATAAAGCTTCACACCAGGCTGGTAATCGGCCCGAAACATGTCAAAGGGGGCGTGCTTCGGGATGAAAAAAAGCGTGGTATAATCAAGCTTTCCCTCAGCATGGGTATGGCTCCGCAGCAACGGCTCTTCCATATCGTGTGATATTGATTTGTAGAACTCGTTGTAATCTTCGTCCTTGAGCTCAGATTTTGCCCGCTTCCAGATAGCCGATGCGGCGTTGATCTGCTCGGTCTTCGGCTCTTTTACTTCCTTCTTTTTATCGCCCTCACCTTCATAACGCGTACCTTCATAATGCAAATAAATCGGGAACGGTATGTGGTTAGAATACTTTTTGATCACGGTTTCAATCTGCCACCGGTCGGCATACTCAACCCCTTCCTTATTCAGGTACAGGGTTACCGATGTTCCCTGGGTTTCCCGTTCCCCGTCCTGGATGTCGTACTCGCCCTTACCATCGCTTTTCCACTGGAATGCTTTGTCCTCGCCGGCTTTTCTGCTTACGACCTCAACTTTATCAGCCACCATGAATGAAGAATAAAAACCCACACCAAACTGGCCGATGAGGTTTGAATCCTTACGCGCATCTCCCGTCAGATGTTCGACAAAGCCCCTGGTTCCGGAGCGGGCAATGGTCCCCAGGTTTTCCTCCAGATCATGCTCATTCATACCAATTCCGGTATCAGCAATTGTCAGTGTTTTATTTTTTTTATCATCAAAAAATATATCAATCCGCGGTTCAAAATCCATGCTCTTGTATTTGTCATCCGTAATGGTGAGATACTTCAGCCTGTCTAGAGCATCCGAGGCATTTGAAATAAGCTCCCTTAAAAATATCTCTTTATGAGAATACAGGGAATGAATTATTAGTTGCAGAAGCTGGTTAACTTCTGTCTGGAATTGATGCTTTGCCATGAAAAACTCCTGAATAATTATTTAAATTTTTTTACTGTTAGTTATATAACTCAGGTGAACGATGATTTCAGTCTATTTCGAATTCTCTAACCCGCATCGTTCCGCTCATTGATATTGAAAAACTGAATACTAAGATTCTCCATATAAAAAATAACTTCCCAGTGACAGCAGAACATACACCACGGCAATGATACTATTCAGGTAATATCCGGCCGTAAGCTCATAGGGCGCCTTGCTTATTTCATGGGCCGCCTGTAGATAAATTACATTAACCAGATACAATACGTTAAGAATACTCCTGATGATCATTACGATTAAGCCGGGGAAATAAATGGTAACGAGCATGACCAGGGCTATGCCAATCAAGTAATGTGCTATCGGATTATTAATTGTAAAATAGGAATCGAATATGCGGTACCTGGCCATGGGCGCGACAACAGCAGCAAATGCGAGGACTGTGGCAATAACAATCCCCTTTTCAAAGATATTAATTTCAAAAAACTTTTCAAGAAGTTTATGAAACAATTCTTTTATAAAATTAAAGACCCAGGCAACAATGCCTGTGATCAAATTCACAAGAGATTTCATTGCTACTCCTTCCCTTCTTTAATGTTATTTGTAATGAATTTTTTCACCGCCTCGGTAAAGCCCTCCGGCCCGGCACCTGTAGTGGCCATGACATAGGCCATGCCAGTTTCAATAATTGTTTTATCCTTCTTCCTTACTGCCACGGGGATATCGACCTCTTTGAACATGGCAATATCATTTTCACTGTCCCCAATTCCGATTGTCATAATGGCAGTATCGCTATTCTTCTGATAATATTCAATGACCCGGTGAATTGCCAACCCTTTATCAGACCGTGACGAAAGGAAATGATAGAATCTTCCCCCCTTTGTAATGGAAAGACTTTTCTGCTTTAATGCACTGTTTATCTCCGCCATCTCTACCGGTCCGATCCCTTTCCCTGATGGTATAATAAATGGGAGCGACGTCAATCTCTTCTGCGACAAAACGGCTTTGTCGCGGGTAAGACCGGTTCGGGTAACGATTTCCTCGGCACTCATGTCTGTAATGAAAAGGAGCGGTTCGCCCACTGCCTCTATCAGCAGATTTTGTTTTCCATTTAATTCTGAAACATCCATGCCGAGATATTCTGGATTTTCCTTCCTTCCCGGCCAGAATATTCCTCCGCCATTTTCAAATATAAAAGGCGCCTCCAGATTCATCTCTTCATGAAGGATTTTCATCTCAGGCAGCGTTTTGCTTGATACCATTACGAGAGGAACCGCATGCTTTTTTAATACCTCCAGACCTTCCAGGGCAGGCGTATAATCATAGGTGTCATGATCCAGAAGGGTACCATCCAGATCTGAAAAAACAAGGTACATTACTCAAAGACCTTTTTAATAAGCATGAATTCTACCCGCCTGTTCCGCCTTCTGTGCTCATCATTGTCATTGGGGTACAGCGGGACCGTCTCTCCCATTCCCACATACTTCAACCGGTCTACTCGAATCCCCCTGCTGAGGAGGTAGTCGTTTACTGACTTAGCCCTCCGTTCCGAAAGCTCCAGGTTATATTCTTCTTTGCCGATGTCATCGGTATGGCCCTCGATAAGAACTTCATAGTTTTCATATTTCTGGAGTATCTGGAACACCCTGTCAAGGATTACCTTTCCTTTGTGCTTGATCTCATTGCTGCCAAAGGGAAACTCTATATTGCTGATCCGTATTTTAAGCCCCCGTTCTATTACCAGGACCAGCACATCCACTTCCAACCGGTCCGGAGATGACACGCCTTTGTTCCCCGCCATGTCGATGGCTTCAAGTACTATGGTATAATCAGCGGCCGACTCTACAACATCAAGATTATCGCCGAGACCGTCCCAGAGAATCTCTTCAGGTACGGGACCATTTCCCGAAAAAGTTTTAAAGAGCTCTCCGGATGAAGCATAGATTATTATACGCCACTGTTTAATTCCTGTATCGTCTTTTGCCCGCGGCTCAATCTTAAGCAGGTCGTTTTCCCGATCACCATCCGGCGAAAACAGCCCCGGTGAGTGCGATACCGAAAGCTTCGGCACTGTGCTGTCCACGGTGAACATCTTGTTAAACGATTCCGGCGCATTGCCGCTCTTAAAAGACGCGATAAATCTGGCATGATAACTGCCATCATTCAAATGCGCACCGTTATTGTCAGTGCAATCATAGGATATCATTTTATCTATTGATTTTCCGCCGGTTATTTCTTTGATGGTTTTCATGCTTGAATTCAGTATTTGTATTTTCCACTCCACCAGACCATAGGTGCTGGACAGTGTCGGGAAAAATTTCAAAGAAGTGTCTTTCAAGAAAGAAAAATGTTCCGACGACAGCGTTATATCGGCTACTTCATATTTCCGGGTGAGTGTAATGTCACGAATATCGGCTCGAGCGGTATTGCCGGCTTTATCGGTGCTGGAAATAAAATAACTGTACAGACCTTCCGGGACATCATCACCAGCATCGTTTCTGCCGTCCCACACCTGCCGTGCCGGTACGGCACCGGTCCATTTATAATTCTTTACCACATTGCCCTGGGAATCTTTGAAGCCGGCATACCATTCATCTTCCGAGGCCGTTTTAATCTTCTGCACGATAATATATATGTCTTTTCGCCCATCCTTATTGGGAGAAAAGAGCTCATCGTTTTTGTCAAGAACCACTTCTGGCGAGGTGTTATCAACAGTAACAGAGCCGGATTTAGTCATTGCAACATTATCCTTTTCGTCCCAGGCGGTAAAAGAGTAACTGTACCTTCCATCCGGCACAGTTTTCCCCTTTGAGTCCGTGCCGTCCCAAATTACTTTTTCAGGGACCACCATTGACTCGCGTTTTTTAAAGAGCCTTTTAAAAAATTCCTGGGCTGAAAGCCTGTCGCTTATGTCCCGTTCAGATATGGAATAATCCTTTATTATCTGCGACCTGGCATCCATGATCTGCAGCTTCCAGCCTTTTATCCTGCTCCTGTCAAATACGCCCATTTTAAATAAAACATAATCTTTTGAGCCGTCATGATTCGGCGAGATATCATTTTTATCCGGCGTAATTTCCGTTTCTGGCGGTTCACGATCCAGTTTCCCATATTCAAAATTTACGCCTAGATAATGAACGTATTTCATACGAGGATAGAAATTCAGAGCATAATTCAGTGATCCCTTGAAGCTTTCGGTATTTAATTTCAATCCAAACCCGGTAGTGAAATTCCCACTGTTGTATGCATGGGGAATCACATATCCACCCCTCAGTATGAGTATATCATAAATCTCCATTTCTATGGCAATTTTCACCGGAAAATCACGATAGTTGAGGACCGTTAATTCATTGTACAGGCCGATATTGAAATGCTTGATGTCAAAAAACTTAAAGCTGTATCCTACGGTAATGGCATTCATATCCGTATAATTGTGGTGACTGCCGAAAGGATATCCAAAATTAATCGCCAGCCCGATCCTCGGGTCATGAATACAGAAACCATAGCGTGTAGCAGTCCCGGGGAATTTATATATAAACCCGAGAGTTCCGCCTGTATAATACGATGTTCCATTTCCCTTGCCATAAACAAAATTCAGGGAAAAACCAAGCATTAGCTGCCTGGTTAAATCACGGGCACTCCCCAGGCTTACACTGTATCCTTCCTTCAAGTCAATGCTCCGGGGAAAATTAAGATATCTGAATGATCCCGAGAATACGCCATATGACGTGGGGACCGCCAGGGAAAAGCCGCTGTCATAGAATTTTGTCGGCAGCGGCAGTGACCCATACTGGAGGCTTACTCCGATCCGTTCAGCATCGGCAATGGACGCTGGATTAATGTAAAACTGTTCCACACCCGAGGAGGTTACTCCCGTTCCGGCTTTCCCCAGAGATTCTGTTGAATTTCCGAAGTTGTTGATCTCTTTTCCACGGTAATATTCAGCTCCATCCGATGCGGAAAAGTAAAACAATGCGATAATGACAAAAAGTACCCGTTTCATTACGACCATCGATTTCAGGAATTTAATACAAATTTATGACAGAGATAGTTGAAGGGTATTCACATAGCAAGTTATTTTTTGTTATTATTGGCTATCAGAGGTGCCCATTCTATCACGGAATTGCTATCTTTTCCAGGCGTAAATGACCACACTTTTTGGGAAAAAATAGTCAAAAAAAGATTCGGTTTTTCTAATCAGGTTTGAATAGAGCCCCAGATGAAGAAACTTGTGATATGCTTTCGTTATGGGATGATCATTCAGATGGAGTCCCACCACCGAACGAATCATCCACCAGGCAGTGTGGAATGCATGCTTGAACCCGATGCCATATACTTCCAGGCCGTTGCGACGCATCATCGCTGCGAGTTCGCCTGGAAAATAGTTCCGGATATGGCCTCCCGGCGATGTGTAGTATTCATAGGTCAGGATGTTATATATGTGCTCGCTGAAAACCGTCGGTACGGTTATGGCGATCCTGCCGTTTTTCTTCAGCACTCTTGAAAGTTCCCGGCACGCCCTATCATCGTCCCGCACATGTTCCATAACTTCGGAACAGATGATCCGGTCAAAGGATTCGTTCTTGAAGGGCAGGTTGAGTGCGTCCCCGGAATGGACAAAATATCGAGCCTCGCTGCCTTTCAGGTGCTTTTTCATCTCAGTCAGGGAAAAGCGCGTTTTCCGAAGGCTCGCCATGTCCATGTCCATGCTGTACACGGTGGCGCCTCGGTTCACAAACTCCAGTGAATGTCTCCCGAATCCGCACCCGGCATCAAGTGCAATGTCACCCTTTTTGACAGCAAGCCTATCAAAATCAACGGTGAGCATCAATCACCTCTTCATACATGGCGACGAGTTCATGAGCTGCGTTTTCCCAGGTGAATACTTCAAGCACCCTCTTCCGTGCCGCTTTCCCCATCTCCTTCCGGAGGTCAGGATTATCCAGGAGAAAATCTATGCCCTCAGCGATTGCATTCGCATCGCGCGGTGGTACCAAGAAGCCTGTCTTCATATGTTCGCCCACCACCTCAGGAAGGGCGCCCGCAGTCGTGGTAAGGACCGGCAACTCGCACGCCATGGCTTCCGCAGCAGGGAAGCCGAACCCTTCGTAGAGTGACGGAAGCACGGCGATTTCATTCTTGGAATAGAGACGTATTAGTTTTTCTATCGGAATTTTTCCGGTAAAGGTGACCCTGCCGTTGAGACCAAACTTGTTAATTAGATTTGGCACCGTACTCCGGTTGGGGGCTCCTCCGTCCACAATGGTCAGGCTCACCTTGTGCTTTGTGAGGGTCATGGCTTTTAAGAGATAAATAACACCCTTCTTTCTGTCTTCTACGTTGCCGACAAAAATGATACTGTTCTTCTTTTTTTGAACACCTTTTACCGGATAGAACAGGCTTGAATCCATTCCGTTATAGATCACATTAATGTTCTTCTGGTTGACCCCGAAGGCTCTGTTTATTTCAAGTGCCGCGTTATGAGACACGGTGATTATCCGTGACATTTTGTTGGCAACAAACTTCTGCATCAGCAGGGGATAATATAGAATCCGCCTCATCTTGATGTTGAAATCTGATGGATATTCAAACCAGGTTGAGCGATCAATGGTCAGGGGATGATGTATTGTCGAAATAAAGGGGACGCCCAGTCTCTGTATCAGAAGGAATCCGTAGCCGAGGCACTGGTTATCATGAATTATATCAAATTTATGTGTCTTCAGGAGTTCCTTCAATTTAAAAAAGGCCCGCACCGAAAATGTCTCAATCTCAGGAAAAATACCCATTTTTGCCGCTACGAATTCGTAAAAATTCAAAGGCTGAAACGTTGCGAAAGGTTTATGGGACTTGATAAAATCCTTCTTCTTGTTAAAGTAATTATGGTTACTCACCCGGTGTATGATGACACCTTCCTCATCAAAAGGATAGGGAGGTCCAGCAATGACATGCACTTCATGCCCAAGCTTCACCAGCTCGCGCGCTATGTACATGACATAAATACCCTGCCCGCCGCAATACGGATTGCCACGGTAACTTAACAAACATATTTTCATTGAGCTCTCCTGTATTTATTGATTACGTCCCGATACACTTCAAGAGTATTTCTCGCCGCAACGGGCCAGGAAAAATTATTCACCGCTTTTTTTCTGCCGTTTTTACCCATCCGTTTTCTGGATTCACTATCCTTGAGGATGGCTATAATCGCATCCCGGAGTTCTTCTGAATTCCCTGGTTCTACAAGGACCCCGCAGGAAGAATCAACGACTTCAGGAAGCGCGCCGGCCCTTGTAACTATCACCGGCGTTTCGCACGCCATTGCCTCAGCGGCCGGCAGCCCGAATCCTTCATATAAAGACGACATGACAAGCACGGTGGCTTTGCTATATAAACTCACAAGTGTTTTCTGGTCAACCTTTCCGGTGAAGGTCACGCGCTTTTCCACACCGATTTTTCTGATCAACTCAGATGCGTTCTTCTTCAGCGGCGGGCCTTCATCGACAATCGTAAGTCCTATTCCCTCGGGAAGCTCCGCAAGGGCCTCCAGCAGAAAGAGGATCCCTTTTTTATGGTCTTCGGTATTGCCCACGAAGAGAATGGTCCGCTTCTCCCGTTTTTCACCGGTGTTCCTGAAGCTTTCCACGTCCATGCCGTTATACACGACGGAAATTTTATCCTTTCTCAAGCCAAAGGCACGCTTCAACTCATCAACGCCTTCGTGCGATGAGGTTATTATTCTGTCAAGACGTTTGATTACAAATCGCTGCATCATGAGCGGATAAAAAAGCACCGAGGTGAGCAATCCCCAGAAATCCTTATCCATCATTAAATCAGCGTCACGGTCCCTGGTCAGGGGATGGTGTATGGTGGATATGACCGGAATGTCAAACCCCTTCATGAACAGAAGGCCCCATCCGAGACCGTTGACATCATGGATGAGGTCGTAGTGCCGCTTCTTCAGAAGCTTGTGGATTTTAAAAAAAGCCCTCATGCTGAAGGTTTCCATTTCAGGAAAAATATGAAAGCGGGTCAGGATATAATCGACAAAATTCCAGAAGGAAAAAACCCGTTTCAGCCGGTCATAACCGAATTTTTTTGTCTTTACCATCCAGGTATTCAGGTTCTCAATATTATGAACCGTCGCCCATTCGTCCATGGAATCAGGATACGGCGGCCCCACGAGAACATCCACTTCGACGCCAAGCCTGGCCAGCTCTCGGCTCAGATAATAAAGATAAATACCGAGGCCTCCGCAAAAGGGACTCCCCCGGTAACATAACAGCAAAACCTTCATGGTTATTTAAGACTGTTGCTTTTCTTCCGGCAGCGTTGAACGAGTTGTTATTATTGCGATCCCGACCCAGAACACGGCGCCCAGTATGACAATGCAGATAGCAGCAGCAGGAATCGCCAGCGCCCAGAAGTTCCTGATATACAGGCCATAAATCAGAAGAACCGCCAGACCCATTGTAATGATACACATGAAAAAGGCTTTGATCTTTGAATAATCTTTTTTTTCAACTATTTCAGGCATCGGGGGCACCACCTTAATTGCAAGAATTGTCCAGCCAATCCAGAATCCGGTTCCAATGACAATCATTGATATCAAACTAATTGGAGCCGCAATCGCGTAAAATGTAAAGTTGCTCAATTTATGTAAATCTACCTGGCTGTAAGTAACATTATCATTGATCACAAGAATCAGGGAATATATGAATAATCCCGTTAGCATCAGTGCAAATAATACTGCTAAATAACCAAAAATTCTAGGCCTGGGCATACTCTTTTCCTAAAAAAACATACTCTTCTTAAAGTCAGAATTATTCCGGTGTATATTAATGTCAACATATTAATCAGCAATATTGACTTTTCACTTTTCAAGTTATTTCAATCTTAAAAATCTAAGACGTTTTCAAGATTCATCACCATGGGATAATTTTATATTATGCTAATCATGGAAATATTTTCACAGATATTATTGAAGCAGAAAAATGAATGCTAATTACACAACGGGGTTTTTCTCATTTGAATTTTCTGATAGCGCCTGGTTGCATTTCAATTATTATTATCCTTGCCCTGTTCTGAATAGATGCGATCATCGTTGCTTGAATATTTTCCGTATGGATTCAAAATCATCGGAATTATATACGATAACAAAATCAAGGAGCCGGTAGTTATTAAGGATCACGGCACGGTAATCAATCTCCTCTCCGTTGATATACCTCAGCATGCAACCCGCCTTCTGCACAATTGGTACTGCTCCGGCCCAATCCCAGATGTTCGACTTGCCAATAAATGCAAGTGTTCTGTTTCTCGCGTTATCCGCGGCAAGGCATGCATGCAGCGCTGTTGACCCGAGATTGCGTATCTTTCCGGGGAAATCTATAATAAACCTGTTACTCACTTCAGATGCGTTGAAAATATTCGTTTCATTATCAATGACGATATTCCTGTCAGCTTTAAGAGGCCGGTCATTCACATAGGCATTGTTGTCATCATTATAAAAAAACATGTCGAAACCCGGCGAATAGACAAAACCGTATACCGGTGTATATCCTTTGAATATCCCGACTGAAACGCACCACTCCGGGAGATGCATGCTGAACATTGCCGTGCCGTCAATAGGATCGATAACAGCGCAAAAGGTTTCGGCGCTGAGGTCCTTAACGGTACCGGAATTGTTTTCTTCCATGATAAAATTGATAGTATCATAGCGGCCCGATATACTGCGCATCAATAAGTCCTGGACCAGGATATCTGCCTGGGTAACAATAGACCGGTCACTTTTTCTGTTGATGGCAATCGTATCCTTCTGGATCTGACTTGCTAAAGCACCCGCCTCCAGCATCAGCTTCTTAAAAAATTCAAAATCGTTATTATTGAATTCGAGGGTCATGCTTTGTATGGATATGGTCCTTGTAATTATGCGTGAAATAAATTTTACTCAAATTTGAAACTTTTCGCTATATGGTGAAAACGGTCTTCATACTTATAAAAAGTACCGATCTGACAAATGCCGGTAATGACATAGAATCTAGTATCCTTATTCAATACATACACCAGGGCCTGGTACCCGAAATCATTAATTGTATAACTATAGGAAAGCCATTCCGCCGGGCTGCCGGAAATGGAATTTTTGCCCGTAGTGAGTATTTTCACACCTCGCAAATTTTGCAAACCAGCTTTCTGCCGTTCTATATATTCCATCAGCGAAACTGGCGCCTTGACTTCCTCCACTACTACATTGACATTCTGCCTGATTACCGCCATACCATCTTCATCCGGAATCTCTGCGAGAATTCGCGTTCCCTTTTGATTTTCGGATATTTTCCAGGCTATGGGAAATGCAATCGAAAACCGGGCATCGCGGCAAAAATACCTTGTGTCATGTTCCCGGTTGCAACCTGATACCCCTGTTAGGAGAATGCAAAAGGCCAGGACACAGCTGTGGTTAACTATGATAAGGGAGTTTTTGATGGATGCTTTCAAGTACTGTCTCATGGTTGGTAACAGGTTTGCCGACCCGTTACCAACCATGAACCGTTTCGCGTATTATTCAAGAAAAAAATTATGGGGTGCAATACCGCGACATTTCAGAGGCTGTATTTCCTGGCATTACTCACGAAAACATCTTCCAGACTGGGAGTTATACGGTGAATCGAATATGAAGGGATGCCTTGTTCTTTGAAAAAAGCCGCTATCTTTTTTTTCACCGGCACATCCGCACCGCAAAGAATATGAATGTCAGCGCCGAATATCGCCGCTTCAACAATAAAATCCTGATACCTGATTTTTTCAAATACTTTAAGAAAATTATCCGTCATGATTGAATATACTGAATTGTTAAAATTCTTTTTCAGCGCCTCGGGCGAATCAAGGGCTATGATCTCGCCCGCTATGACCAGGGCAATCCTGTTGCAGTGCTCTGCTTCGTCCATATAATGGGTCGTCACAAAGATTGTCCGCCCTTCCTCGGAAAACCGGTATATGATATCCCAGAAATTTCGCCTCATGAGCGGATCAACGCCGGACGTTGGCTCATCAAGAAAGAGTATTGGCGGGTCATGGAGTATGGCGCCCCCAAGGGCAAGGCGCTGTTTTATGCCGCCGGGCAGGTTCTTCACCAAGTCGTTTTTCCTATCACCTATACCCGCCATGTCAACGACACGACTGATGGCATGTTTGAGCGGCTTCCCATCGAGGCCATAGATGCTTCCATAAAAATCAAGATTTTCCATGACCGTGAGGTCTTCATAGAGGCTGAACCGCTGAGACATGTATCCGATGATGGTCTTGATCTTCTCCTGTTCGCTGATGATATCGTATCCCGACACCAGCCCCTCTCCGGAGGTCGGCATCAGGATACCGCAGAGCATTTTGATTGTGGTCGTTTTCCCTGCTCCATTGGGCCCCAGAAAACCGAATATCTCCCCTTTCTTCACCGAGAGACTGATATTGTTGACCGCTGTAAAATCACCGAATTTTTTTGTCAGGTTCCTGATCTCGACAATGTTTTCCATTACTCCATCCTCCTGCTCAATCTGCGGGCGCTAAGATTGAGCAAAGCAACACCGATGATGGTGAGTATCAGAAGCTCTTTCCATAAGACTGTTATGCCGACACCCTTGAGAAAAACCCCGCGTATAATTACTATAAAATACATAAGTGGGTTTAAGTACGTGATGAATTGTATCGTCTCGGGCATCGCGAAAATGGGAAAAGCAAACCCGGAAAAGAGAATCGCCGGTATGAAATAAAGGAAAAAGGACATCATCGCCTGCTGCTGTGTTTTCGATATCGTCGATATAAATATGCCCACCGCCAGGGAGCAAAGAATGTAGAAAAAGCCGGCAAAAAATAGAAAGATGATATTCCCTTTAAACGGGACGTCAAACCAAAAGATAGTGATTATAGTGACGATGAACATATCAAAAAACCCGATAATGGCAAAGGGTATGGTTTTCCCCATAATGAATTCCATGGGTTTGATGGGCGACACGACAATCTGCTCCATGGTGCCCGACTCCCGTTCCTTGACAATTGACATCGAGGTCAGCATGACAGTTATCAGGGAAACGATAAAGCCGATTACGCCGGGAAGGAAGTAATTCTTGCTGAGAAGGGTCGGATTAAAATAAGCCCGGTCAAGAACACGAACACCCCTTGGCATCACCAGACCGCCCGCTTCCCCAGTTTGGGTTCCCGGAAGACCTGACATCCGGTACAGGATTTGGGTCTTGATACTGGCGAAATACTTATCAATGAAAAAGTTCTGCATTATTTCATTCACATAGGCGGTGATAATCGCCCCCCTGTTGGAATCAGTCCCGTCGATGATCACCTGCAATTCCGAAACCTTTCCGGTCTTAAGATTTTTTGAAAGACCCTTCCGCAGATGAATAAACGCTTCAACCTTTCCCTGGTCCATCAGCGGCGTTAAATCCTTATCCGAATAAAGATATGAGTGCAGGATGAAGTAGCCGGATCCAGTGAACTTTTCAATCAACCCCCTGCTCATTGTTGTTTTATCTTCGTCCAGCACGGCCAGGGTCACGGTATTGACGTCCATGTTGATGGCATACCCGAAAATGATGATCATGATTATCGGCGGCCCGAAGACCACCCCCCTCATCTTGACGTCGCGCAGCACCTGTGCGAATTCCTTTTTAATCATGCTGGCGAGCACTTTTGGTCTGATAAATGTCTTCATAGTTCAGCTATGACCTGTTGTTATTTATCTGGAAGACTGACCCTGAACTTTTTAATGCTCAGGGCAACCACCAGTATGCAAAATATTAATAGAAATACAATCTGCGTCATTAAAACATGATACCCGACGCCTCTTAAAATAATACCCTTCAGCACGACAATCATGTATTTCGCCGGAATTATATAGGTGATCATCTGGATAATCACCGGCATGTTTTTGATGGGAAAAATAAAGTCAGAGAGCATAAAGGACGGCAGATACGTAAGCACTATGGCAACCTGTACCGAGAGAACCTGCACCCGTGTTATCGAAGAGATGAGTATTCCCAGACCGCTGGTGCCGATCAGGAATAGTATCGATATGAGAGCGAGCTCAATGAAGCTCCCCCTGAAGGGAACATCGAAAACGAAAAAACCGATAGCAAGAGCGCAGACCACATCGAAGATACCGATAAAAATATAGGGGATCAGTTTCCCCAGCACCACTTCATAACCGCGAACCGGCGTTGTTATGAGCGTCTCCATGGTACCCCGTTCCCATTCCCGGGAAATGGTGAGGGATGTAATCAGGGCAGATATGATGGCCAGGATGAGGCCCAGATTGCCCGGGATGATGAAATTCCTGCTCTTAAGCTCGGAATTGTACCAAATCCTGTTTTTAATCTCCACCGGCTGCTTTATTGAGGTTATGCCTTTTTTTGCCAGTGATTGGGCAAGGTAATCCCTGTTGAATTGATAGGTTATGGCCTTTATGTAGCCGGTCGCGATCAACGCTGACATTGAATCTGACCCGTCAACCAGTACCTGCACATCAGCAAATTTACCGGAATTGAATTTTCTCTCAAAGGCTGGGGGAATCACGACTGCCATGATGATCCCGCCGGTATTGATGAAATGGTCGATTTCCTTATAATTATCAACATAGCGCACAATCGAGAGATATTCGGTATGCTTAAACCGCTCAAGGTACTGGCGAGAAATATAACTCCGGTCCTGGTCGTATACCACCATTTTGACATGCTTGACATCGAAGACCAGGGCGTAGCCAAAAAGCAGCACCAGGAGCGTCGGGATAAACAGTGTCAGGATCAGGCTCCTAGTATCACGGCGGATCTGTATCCACTCCTTGTCCGCTATCGCTGCCATTCGTATAAGGGAACCAACGGCTTTCACTGCGCTTCCTCCCGGTGTATTATTTCAATAAAACTGTCTTCAAGCCGGGGCATTGCCTCCTCGGCTTTCAAGATGCCGATCCCGTTTATTTTCAGGAGCTGTTCAACATGCTTTCGTGTCTTTTGCATTGTGCCGGTAAATATCCTGATAGAATTACCCGTTCGGATGATTTTCATACCGCCATCCCTTTTCAGAGATGTCTCTGCTCTTTTCGGATCGTCCACGATTATGTGCAGCATCTTCTGATGCAATTCCTCTCGTATCGACTTCGGTTTTCCAAGGCGAATGAACATCCCCCTGTACATGAGGGCAACACGGTTGCTCCGCTCCGCTTCGTCAAGGTATGCCGTGGTAACAATGATGGTGACCCCCTGTCCCAGCAACTCGTACAGGATGTCCCAGAACTCCCGCCGCGAAACGGGGTCAACGCCGTTCGTCGGTTCATCAAGGAGCAGGACTTCCGGCGTATGCACCAGGCTGCACACCAGGCCAAGCTTCTGCTTCATGCCGCCGGATAATTTTCCCGCGAGGCGGTCCTTAAAAGGACCCAGCCGGCTGAATCCGTACAGTGTATCGAGCTTCTTCTTGATCTCCCGGCGTGAAAGGAGAAACAGCCTGCCGAAGAAAAATATGTTTTCCTCCACCGTCAAGTCTTCATACAGGCCGAATCGCTGGGGCATGTACGCCAGGGTTTCCTTTATCCGGTAGGGATTTTCCTGAACATTGATGCTGTTAATGGCAATACTCCCCCGGTCCGGAACCAGTATTGATGATATCATCCTTAGAAGCGTACTCTTGCCCGAACCGTCCGGACCCACGATGCCGAAAATCTCCCCCTTGTTGACGGTAAAGTTCAGGGAATCAACTGCGGTGATCTCCCCGAATTTCCGGGTTAAATCAACGGCAGTTATCATTTCGCCGCTCCCGTTATGATAAAAGCGTCCGCGGGCATGCCAGGTTTCAGTTTCTGCTCAGGGTTGGGAACAGCGATTTTTACTGCAAACATGAGCTTTACCCGCTCATCCTTAGTCTGGATCGTTTTAGGTGTGAACTCGGCCTTGTTGGAAATGGATACAACTTTCCCTGTGAATTTTTTATCAGGGAATGAATCAACGCTGATTTCTGCCTTCTGTCCCAGCTTCACTCGGCCCAGCTGCTTTTCATTGACATATATCTTGATCCAGGAGTCTTTAAGGTCAGCCACTGTCAGCACCGGAGTTCCGGGGAAGGCTATCTCTCCGATTTCCAGGTTTTTTTCAAGAACCACCCCATCAATGGGTGAAGCGATGACAGCGTTGTTGATGGCAGCATTGATCTGCTCATTTGCTGCTTTCGCCATGCGGTACATGGTCTCCATGTTGTCGAAATCCTTTTTTGACACCGATCCGCTCTTATACAACTCCCTGACCCTATCCATATTTTTCTTGGCATTGTTCAGGTTCGCAATCACTGAAAGCCGCTGGGCGTCCAGCTCATCATAGGCGATCCTCACCAGCACCTCCCCGTGCTTTACGTTCTCGCCTTCATCGCGGGCAATGGTGATAATCCTGCCGGCGAGCTTCGAGCTGATGTCTACCTCGGTTACTTCTATGGTGCCCGATCCTTCGATGCGGTTGCCATTCTCTCCTATATGTCTGAACACCTCAAAATAGAGGATTGAAATCGTCAGTACAGCGGCAACAACGGCGATAGGTATGATTTTTTTCTTATTCATGCTCTTCTCCTCCGAAAATAATGCTGTCATCTTCAGTGCCGATATCTTTTCTCAGCTTTGCCAGCGACTGGTAGTAGCTGTTTACGGCATTAATGTATCCTGCCCGGGCCTGGGTCAGGGCAACCTGGGCCCCGAACAATTCCGAATTTTTTATTACCCCGGCCCGGTAGCTCTCGCGGGCAATGCGCAGACCCTCCTGAGCCTTATCCACGTTTTCCCTGTGCGAATAGATGGTCCGGCTTGCCGTCTGGAGGCTTGAATAGGAGGATTTAATGGAAATGGTGATGAGCCGTTTCACCTTGGCGATTTCCTCTTCAGCTTCAAGCCCCCGGGCCTTTGCCTCGCGGCCCTGGGCCCGTGACGATTCAACAGGCAGCAGGGCGCTCCACCGGTAAGTGGCGGCAACGCGCACCATCCAGTTGGGCTGCCATTTCCGTTCACCCGCTATTTGCGATAGATCCATATACCCGGCGCCTCCATTGGTTGTGGGGATCAGCTTCTCCCCAACAGTAGTAAGAGGCATATTGTACCCGTAATATCCACCTGCCATAAAAGTCGGCCACAGGTAATACGAGTCATTTATGTTCTTCGCATGCCCGGCGATCTCTTTTTTCATTTTAAGCTGTATAATTTCCGGCCTGTTTTTCAGGGCGAGGCCTCCAACACGGTGGACAAAGGAGTCAATATCAGGTTCCGCTACCCGATAGCCCTTTCTTTCAATGATGGTTCGATCCGCGGCGTACACTCTTTCGTCAAGTCCCAGCTGATAATTAAACAATTCCAGGGCCAGGCGATACCGATTTTCTGCTTCCAGCAGTAACGGCTCCTGACTTTTAAGCTGGACCTGGGCCTGGAGCAGTTCATACCGGGGAACACTGCCCGTTTTATATAAGCTGTTTACGTCCTTGAGGTTTTCCTGAAGCAGCTTGATGGTGTCTTTTCTTATGGATATCATTTCCTCTGCAAGTATGAGATTAAAATAGCTTTCGATGACATTATATTCTATGTCACTTTTAACTCTTTTTAACTCTTCCGTAGAAACGGCATAGGCCTTTCGCGACATTTGCAACGCATTATAAAACATCCCGGGGTTAATCCCGAACTTCACCTGGACTATCTTGACATCATACTGGCCTTCAGACATGCTCATGAATCCTGAATCGGCACCCTGCCTGGTCAGGGACGCCTCTGATTCTATGACCGGGAGGAGCATTCCCCACGCCTGGTTAACTTTTTCAGATTCCGCCTTGTGCCGCTGGAGAGCTATCCTGTAATCATGGTTGTTCACCTTGGCGATTGTGATAGCGTCATCGAGATTTATTTTTTTAAGTGCTGCTTCGCTCCGGAGCGGAAGCGAATGAAAAATCATATATGCTATGGTTGATATTATTATAACAAGAAGAGCTTTGTTTGCACTGTTCATATTTCCTCCTTATGACGCCAGTATCCCGGTCTTCACGACGGTCAGAAGGTTCTTTTTATACACTTCAAAGAAATCATCCTGAAAAATCATTTTCCCGAAATCCGTATCCGTCAGAGTGATTCGAATGGCATTAGTGAACACGATTGATCCAAGCATTTGAATAAACGTTAAATGAGGGACTATTTTCTTGAAGGCACCTTGTTTCATGCCATCGGTAAACAATTCCTGTACTATTCCCATCATGGGAATAATAACCTTGGGGAGCATATGCTTTTTGAAATATTTCCCACCGCTTGAGAGTTCCCAGAGCATCATTCTTACAAAATCCTGGTCAAGTCCGCTGATCAGATCTATGAAATAGGTAACGATCGCATCGAGTTTTTCTTCCGGACCCTTATCCTGGGGAAGTTTCTCAACAATGCGGGGAAAAATTTGCGAATAAAACTCCGATAACAGCGATTCATATAAATCTTCTTTGCTTTTATAATGATAGTAAATCATTGCCTTGTTTATTTTCGCCTTTTGAGCAATATGATCAACCCGGGCTCCTTCCAGTCCAAATTGAGCAAATTCTCTTAGTGCCGCGTTTTTGATCTTTTTTTCAGTTGAAGTATCTTCCATAGCAACCTTTATTAACTAACTATTTAGTTTAACTAACTATTTAGTTAGATAATAGTATAAATTAATCAAAACGGCAACTGAAATTAAAAAAAAATGTAAAAATATTAAAAAATTTGCTTTTATATTGCGAATAAAAATATTGTTATTTCTGTATTATTTGACTTGTTCCATAATTATTAATAATTATTTATTTGCTCCGTTGCCCATTGACGCGCGGTAAATAGCATTGATTATTGATTTTTTTACAACAAGACTTATATCATAAAACCATGGATTTTAATAACTCATGATAGCCAAGATAAAAGGAGCAATAGACGAGCTGAAACCCACGGAAGTAATCCTGGATGTTAACGGTATAGGCTATGGATTGACAATACCGCTTTCAACCTATGAAAAAATCCAGGCAGTCCATGAAGCCACCCTCTATGTATACACCTATCACAAAGAAGATCAGTTCAAACTTTTTGGTTTTTTTACGGAAAATGAGAGGGCTCTTTTTTCGATTCTTCTGAACATAAGCGGCATTGGTCCGGCCATGGCCATATCAATACTATCCGGCATTACTATAAGCCGCCTTGTCGATGCGGTCCAATCCGAAAGCACGGTCCTCCTGACAAAAATACCCGGCATCGGCAACGCGAAAGCGGAAAAGCTTATTTTCGAGTTAAAGCGTAAATTGAAAAAACTGACATCCCTGGCTGGGCAGTCTGACGAACCCCGGACGCATAAGAACGACGCCATTGAAGCCCTGGTAACCCTTGGTTTTGATGATGCCAGATCATCCAAAATTGTCGAGGAACTGGTAAAAAAGAATCCTGATAGTTCCATAGAAACCATTATCAAAGAAGCATTGAAATTATTATCTGCCTAATCAGGCCTGATATAACCAGATGATTATTTCTCAGTTGCGGATTGCGAGAGGATTCTCCTGGCCCATCGCGACGCCATGTTGCCGGTTGCTTTTCGTAATATAACAATGACACCTTCCCTGCCGTTGCCTCCCAGAAAAATACCATAACTTACCGGTTTGTTTGTCCCGTCGATGACCGTCGATGTCTTTCCCCAGAGTTCAGTCAACTGCCTGCTTGAATTCTCATTATTGGCATTTTCAAGAGATAGATAGTTGCAGGAAGCGCCGGATCGTTTTTTCAGTTCCGATGCAGTACCCCGAGTAAAGGTTTCCTGTAATCCCTGAAAGATTTTCATTTTCTCCTGATAGGGAACTTTTATTCCTGAGAATGATTTTTCAATATCTTCGGCACTGCCGCAATAAATATAGCGGGCAATGTTAATAAAATCACTTACTGAAAAAGATACCCTGAAATCAAGTCCAGCCAGAAGCTCGGCCCACTGCCTGTTACTGGAAATCTCGGGAAGGGATGCTTTAATTCCTACTGAACTACAAAAATTTTTACAAAAGACCCTGAATTTTTTTTCGGATATAATTTTATACAAAGAGGCAAAATAGAAATTGCATGAATTGGGAATAGCATCACTCATCTTCATCATTCCGTGACCGTTTGGCTTCCAGCACCGTTCCGGCAGATTTGCCTCATTCATGTTTCTGCCGGTGCAGTTAAATGTGTAATCGTTGAATATATCCGGACGCTCCGAAGCAATATACAGTGACACGATAAGCTTGAATATCGATCCGGAAGGCGCGTTTCTTCGCAGGAAGCCCGGCCCCAGACTTGACAAAATCACCTTCCCTGTAGTAACATCGAATAGACAGTATGAACAGTAGGGCGATCTGCTGGCTTTTCTACCATGTGTTACAAGCTGAATATCAGGATAATAGTGCTCCAGTATCTCGTACCTGTTGTACCCCAGCCGGGAAAGGGCCATGGCCCCGTGCTGACATAACCCAACACCATGGCCGAGGCCTTCCCCCTTGAATCGGAAATGTTTTTTTCCATCAACAACTGTTTCTGATACTGCAAAATTGTTGCTCCGGATAAAATTCCATCCCCTGACCCGGTTTATCTTAAGCCGGAATGTCTCAACGGGGAGCACGGCATCATCGAAAGAAGTTTTGATATGTACAGTAAGAAGATCCAGGTCATATTGAAGTTTCAGCGATTCGTTGCTTTTATTTTTTTTCCCGGGAAAAAAAATATGACCCAGATCCTCATGGCTGATATTTCTTTCCCAATGCGAATCCTTGCCGGAGCATAGCGGAACGCCTTCCCGGTACAACCAATCTTTGACATCAGTGCCGGGTGAGCTGCCGTACAACTTTTTCCCGCTAAAGACTCCTGGGTCACCGGTTCTGCCACCGCAACGTGAATGAAAAAACAGGTTGTGCTGAAGCCTTGCATGGTCGATGACCCAGTCATCGTTAAATTGTATTGCGCTTTTAATCCTGCCGCGGTACACTTGGCAGTGGGTTAGGTCACAAAAATCAGCATCGCCGTGCTGCTGCGATTTTTTTCCATAGAAATACCGCGCCCGAATAACATGAGCCAAAGCCAGTATTCCCTCTTTTTCTTTCCAGAAATCGCCGCTGTATTCAGCCAGTGCTGAATCAACCACATACTGATCGAGACGCTCTCTGACATGGAACCTTAAGTCATTGTTTCCATACTGGATCGCCATGGGGAGAGGATAGGTTCTCGCTTGACCATCAATTGTAACCACGACCAGACCTGATCCAGAACCAGAGGAAAGGATCAATTTGCAGGGACCTGTCACAGGGCTGGAATCTACATACGCATTAAGAATACCTCCATGAACAAGAAATGCGATGGTTTTTCCTTCCAGCGATCTGCTGCTCGTTTCATCTCTTATAATTGAATCATTGTTTGTCGTTATGGAAATTTTTTTTACTGCGCCACTTTTCAGCAGTCTCACCTGTTTGGAAAGAACATGTAGTGTCACCAGGGGATCAATATCTGTTTCCGCGTTGAGAGGAATGATAAGGAATAGGATTATAAACGAAGACAAGATGACCTTATATCTTTTCATTGGCATGATTATTGGGTGTACAATGAATGCGTAAAGGAGCCTGTTTGTATTGGCATCAGGATATTAATAATCGTCGCTCTTCTTTTGAATCATTCCAGTAATATTCTTGGAAAAAAATCCGAGTCCAAAACCAGCTCCCATAGATATAATGACAAGAATAACAAGGGGAAAATCCGGTTCCCAAAAGAATAAATTCACAACAACAGAATGAGTATTTTGAAATACCAGAATAGCCAGTAAAATAGTCAGAACAATGATTACAATAGTTTTTGGTTTCATGGTTGTACCTTATCAATATTTTTTGTCCCCGCCGCCGCAGGCGGCAGGGATAGGATACTCTCCTACTTTTTCTTCACATCCACAACTACCGGCGCCGACCACCCCTGGATCGTCGGCTCATACATGCACTCCATCCGCGAAGGCTTCACCATGAAGTTTCCGGGCAACTCCGCTCTGACGATGTAGGCCACTTCATAGACCTCGTTCTTTTTCAGGTCCGTGAAGAAATAGACCATCCGGTTATCCCATCGTTCAATATGCACGAAGGGGCGGTATTCGTCATAAGCGTTGTTCTTCGTCACCTCGAAGCCTGACGGGAGATAATCCTCCAGGACCAGGTACTGAAAATCGTCCTGAGCCTGAAATTTAACCTTTACAAGAAGCTCATCTCCGACCTGGATCACCTTTTTGTCAGCAAGACTTTGCGGCACCATGTACTCATTGTTTCGTGAATCTCGCACCCTCGTTATCGACGCAAAGCTCCTGGTGATCTTGATGCCGTTTGAAAGGGATCCTATGCCGCGCTCTTCTGAACGTATCAGTGCCAGCGCCCCTTTGTCCTTGAAGTATAGAGTGCCGGCAATGGTAACGTCAAAGCTCACATCCGATCCCGCTTCACCGTCAGCGATTATGGTAAATGAGGTTTGAGGACTTCCACCTGCCAGGTCTATCTTGCGGGTAAGATTTTCCATAATCCGTGGATTTTCCATGTCATATGCAAAATCGGCTATTCTTTTCCCGTCAAGACTGAAATGCACAGTCCCCTTGGTAACAGCGGAGCTTCCCATTGCCTCTAAATATCCGCACAGGGCCAGCATGACTGTGGATGTTTCCTTTGTGGAATTCCACGCGTCGCCGCGGGAGCGTTTGCTCAGAGAACGGACAATCTGCGCCGGCAATGTCGTTTTCTCCCCTGCGCTGATCAGGGCCGACAGAACATGGGCTGTTATTTCCGCGTCGCCGCCGGGCCAACTCCAGCGGTCCCTGCCCCTGCTTCCCCAGTAGATGCCGCGGCCATCTTTTTTAGCAGCATTTATTATAGATTCAATAAGCCGGGGCATAAGACCGTTTATATCGCTCCTCATATCGTCTTTCAATTTAGGATGCGCTTTGGCCTTTGCCATGGCCCTTACCAGGAAGGCCGTCTGGTATATTCCCGGCTCCCTGACCTTGATTATCTTTTTAAAAATTTCATGGTCCCACCGGCCCCAGAGCGCATTGATATACATCAGATAGGCAATGGCATCCCACTCTTCCAGCTGTGGATTTGCAAAATACCTCTGGATCGCGGTGATTCCTTTATTGACAATAGATTTGTCAATGGCAAATCCCGCCTGTTCCGCCAGATGCAGAGAATAGAGAACATAGCCGGTAACAAAAGCATTCCCGCGGCTTCCCGCCCACCATCCCCAGGTACCGTCGTCATTCTGGTAGCGCTGGATCCGGTCGACACCGGTGTTTACCTTGTCATCAAGCTTTTTCTTTGCCTCAACATTTATGAAACGGTCATATCCCTTCTGCTTGAGCATCCTCTGCAGGGCAAGGTTCGGTATGAAGCTGTTAAGGGTCTGTTCAATACAACCGTAAGGATATTCGCTCAGGTATTTCGTCGCCCTGAGCATCTGTATGATGGGCGACGGACTGACTGACACGGTCACCGATTCGGGCATGAAGGTAAAATCATCGGTTTCAGCCAGAGGGGTTATGGTGACTGTCCGGTTGCCTGCCATGTCGCCTATGCCATAAAGTTTAAAAAGGGTCCCGCGACGCTCCACCGGCACAGACAGTTTGAGAGCATCTTTGGCATCCCGGTCCGCTTTCGCGATAAATTGGAGCGTTACCTCCTGCTTGTCCCTGGGAACTTTGTAGGGATAATAATTCCGAGCAGAGCCAAAGGCAGGCAGGCTGATGGATACTGCTTCCTCGGCATCAAGGATCTTCTCATCAGCTTTGAATTCAGTGTCGACTTTCTTGAGCCCCCGTTCCGTATTGCTGTTAACAATGCCGATAAGGTTAAGGGTGTCTCCTTCCACCATGAAGCGCGGTTTACCGATGCGTGCGATAAGGTCCTGAGTGACAAAAAAGGTAGATTTCTTCTCCCCCATCCTGCCGGCCCGGTCATGGCCCCGCACCGTGAGGCGCCATGTCGTCAGGTTATCCGGCAGGGTAAAATTAACCCGTGCTGTCCCCTCTTCATCGGTCCTGATCTTAGCCGACCAGAAAGCCGTATCCTCGAACTTCTCCCTCACCTTCACCTTGCCGTCCTTTGCCGCGCCGGCGAGCATTGTTATAGGATAGGAATAACTCGTGAGGACCCAGTTGGATATTTTCGTGTAGAAATAATCTCTCATCAGAGGTGTATGATCGTACCGGACCTGGAATATCGCCTCATCAACCGCCGCCAGGGAAAGATCGGCCCTGACCGGCTTGCCGCTGCCATCCACGGCCTTGAGAATAACGTTCGCCTTTTCTCCCGGCATGTATTTCGGCTTATCGGTTTCAATGGATATATTGAGGGCCGTATCATGTACCGGCAGTGAAACGCCAACCGAGGAAGTGTAGAGGGCCCGCTTCCGCTGCATCGTTGCAGTGACATAAAGGTTCGGTGCGTATTCAGTTTTTATATTGAAGTGTACCGGCATGATATTGCCGGTCATTTTTATTACCTTCGATTCATACACATCCCTTCCTTCAAGGGTTACGCATACATAGGCATCGGTAAAGCAGCTCTTGATGAGGCAGGTAATTTCACCCGGTTTTGCCAGTTCCGTTGTATTGATGGAGAGCTCCAGGTTCTTAAATCGCGACGCTACCTTGGCCCCTTCCATACTGTATATCCATATCACCCGCGAAGCGGTGATGACATTGTCCTTCCGGTCCACGCCGTTGACAACAAGATCGAATTCTCCATAGAAGCTGAACTGCTTCGGAAGGTCAACCGTGACGACACCCTGGTCATCCGTTGTCACCTGCTCGGAAAAGAGGGGCTTGCTGTCATGCACGTATACCCGCTCCCAGGGCTTCCATATATACCGGTAAAGTTCTATCTTTACCTTCGCCCTGTATGGCTTACCGGTATGCGTGAGGGTTTTTATCGTTATCGGCTTTTTTTCGCCGCTCGAGAAGAAATGCTGCGCAGGCACAATCTTTATATAGTATTCCCCCCGGCCCACCCGAACTTTGTTGCTGGAGCTGATGCTAACATTTGAACGGTCAACCACGGTGGCCTCGCAGGTTATCTCCCTGTCGTATGGATAATTCCCGGCATGAAGCCGCAGCACCGCGATGCCGTCATTATCCGCAAATTTTTCTCCTTCAAGGATGATCCGGTTATAGGAACCGCCCGATCCGTAATCCTGCTCCCACCAGTAACTGGTGTCAGTGTCCCGGAGCTTGGTTTCATAAAACCGGTATTTTACCAGGGCACCCTTAAGTGGAGCTCCAAAGAAATATTTTGCTTCTACTTTGAATTCAGCAGTATCGCCATTTATGAAGTATTCTTTTGATGGTGTCACATTGATTGTAAATTCCGGTTTACGGTACTGCTCGACGTAAAACCTGCCCCTACTGTAAAGATTCGTTTCCGACGGACCCACCAGTATCTCATGGGTTCCGAGATTGGTTTCCCGCGAAAGGACCACTTTACTATCAGCGACCCCCCAGTCGTCAAGGGAAGCTTCGCCTTCATAGATGGCCTTGTCCATGTCCCAATTTTTAATTTTATAATAGATTTTCTGCCCCGATACCGGCACAAAGCGGTGTTCCCGGTTCTTTCCAATGATTTTATAATGAACCGTGTCACCGGCGCGGTATACCGGCCGGTCTGTATAGATGAAATACTTTTTCTGCTCCTTTTCAAATGACGATGGCGCCCCGGTATTGCAGATGGCGTAGCTGCCGTCCTTAGCTATGACAATGGCCGATAGGTATTTCCCCGATTGTATTTTTTTATGATAGATCCCCTCATCATTGGTATTCCCCTTGAGTACCAGTGCTACAGGAAGGTCCTCCACCTGGTTAGGCGGATCATAGGTGGCCTTCTTTTTCCCCTTCTTCTTTATCGGCGTGATGTCAAATATGGCAATTCGTGCATCAGTTATGGGAGTGTTGTCCACGAGGCTGGTGACATAGGCGAATATGGAATCCTGTGAGCGCTTCATCACCACACCAACTGTGGTTAGAGAAAAGAATTTCCTGCTTATGACCCTGCCGGCACCCTTGACCTCCACGCAGTATCCGCCGGTAGGCATGGCTGTTTTTACCTGCAGCGATTGATACCGCCACTCATAGGGTTCGAATTCCTTGATCGGCTCGTCCCAGGCTGCTACTGCTTTTAATCCTGATTCTTCAGGATCAAGTTTGTCCGGATCAACCCCGCCCCGCACCAGAATCTCGATAGGAACTTTATAAATGATCACCTTCAGGCTTTCGAGACGCAGTGACCTGATATTAAATTCGATGGTATCGCCCGGCGAAAAGGTATACCGGTGTGCATAAACCTGAACCTGCGGTTCTTTCGCCCTGACCATGAAATTGACCTGTTCCCGTTTTTCACCTTCCACAATTCTTATTTCCCTGGGATGCAGGTCATAAAATCCCTGATGGGTGACATTCATTTTATAGTTACCCGGCTTGATATCCTCGAGACGAAAAGAGCCGTCCTGGTAAGTTGTTGCGGAATAGGTTACATTGCCGCTGATAGTGACATCAACATTTATTGCCGGATTATTAATCCCTTCGATAGTCACTTTCCCCGTTACTGCTGCCGGCCGGATCATGACCATGGGCAGTGTAAAGGTCTCACCCTGCTTTATGTTTTGCAGCTGGGCGGTTTCAGTTATAAAGCCGGGACCGGAAAATGCGACCATGTAAGATCCAGATGGAAGTTTGTCAAAGCGGTACTGACCATTTTTATCAGTCGCTGTTATTTTCGGCTTTGGTGCCACATATTCGCCTTCTTCGCCCCTCTCTTCGTTATAGGTATTTAGTTTAACCTCAACGCCTTTGAGAGGCTCCCCGCGGCTGTTTTTTACTGTTCCGTTAAGGACCGATTCAGGCGTGAGCTCTATTTTATGGGATCCTTCGGAAATTGCGCCGGTAGAAGTATAGGTGACATAGCCCTCAGCGGACACTTCAACCATGTATTTTACATAAGGTATGAAATCATCGATTTTAAAATATCCGTTCCACTCCGTTTCCCGCAGATAATATCCAACGCCCATATTGGCGTTCTTAATTTCTACCTTTGCGTTTTTAATTCCCTTTTTAGTAGTTGTATTAATCACATACCCTTCAATCGTTGATTTTCCGGAAAGCTTCTTATTGTCACCGCCATACTGGCTTCGCCCATCAGAAAGACGTTTTACCCCGGCTGTATCACAACTTAGAAAAACCACGCTGAAAGCGAGAATGGCAACATTCACTGTAATTTTCTTTAACATCGGGTCCTCCAAAAACTGAATATCCGCTTTCGCAGACAATGGCATCGGATACTGTAATGATAAAAAGCAGTTATATTCTACTGTAGTGTCACAGCCTTAAACGTCGAAATCTGACATGATGAGCCCTTTAATTTTTTTTCTATATATGACATGTTCTTTATTTCAGCCGGTACAAAAACAGTTGTTTCATTTTCACACAGCAGCATAATACCGAAACTGCGCACATCAATTGAAGCAAGATCATTCACGGCAAATGGCTGCGACGTGATTGTGATAATTATCCTGGTGTCCGCCAGCTCGGAAACATCGAGGGGATCGTATCGGGGATCCCTGGTAAGGGCACCGGTGAGATAATCAGCGAGCAGACTGCCTGCATCAGCGATGCTGTGGGAAAAAGCGCCGTAGCATCCCCGTACTCTGTTCCCTTTTTTGAGAGTTACAAAAATTCCCAGGCGGCCAAAATATCCGGGCATTGCAGCGTCAAAACGGGTGCTGCACTGCGTACCGGTGAGACGTGCCCCGGCCTGGCATCGGAGCCATTTGAGCAGCTTTTTACTTTCAGGTTTACCGGAGAAATCGTTCCACTCGGAAAGCAAAGGATCCTCAACCGATTGCGATTCCAGAGGAAAAGCCATAAAGGCAAGCAGCATGGCACATGCTGCAGACACTATGCAGTGGTTCATTCGGTTATGCATCAGATCGATCCCCGGCAACTACCGTTCATAGATGGGCTGATAATAATCTTTGTACAGAAGCATGTTTTCTACCAGTTTGTCTCCCTGATATCGTTTTCGGTACACAAACACCGACACTCCCTGCCGTATCCGGTCTGAATCATCCGAAACCGGCGTCATCTGTTCATCTTCCTCGGTATAAATTTCGTATTTGAATGATATCTTTTGCCCGGCCATGACCTTTACCGCGATACTCGAATTACCTGCGGCTATTTCAATCTTCAACGTATGAGGATAGGGATTTTTAATCCTGAGGTCTTTTTTGCCATATTTTATTGTCGCATCAAGGCCCATAGGAACATACGATACAGGCTGAGAATGACGATGCCGCTCGATTATTATACATCCCGCCATGAGGAGGGCATTGAACAGGGTGGATGACACCTGACATAGTCCCCCTCCCGGTTCTAGAGCAACACGATCGCGGTAGAGGACCCGGCCCGGGACAAAGCCATTCCTGGCCGACCCTTCACCAACAATGGCATTAAATGAAAAAACTGAATTGGGTGAGATCACCGTGCCATTCAGTTTATGGCAAGCTATCATGATGTTGCGCTTTACATTGTCATCCTGGCCATCGATGGATGTGGAAAAAGTAGCGACCGTGATATTTTCAGCGGAAAAGCCGGGACTATAGCGAGCATAGTCAGTCCAACACATTAACAGAAAAAATGACAGCATTATGACAATTATCTGATTCCGATTCATTGGTTACCTGTTACAGTATGCTAGATCATGAATGTAGCATATACCTTCACTACTGTTGCGTCAAGACAATTCAACTGCATCAAGTGATCTCAATTCTTCATTCCGCTGTAGACTCTGCCTGTTTTGCCGTCTACCGTGACAACAGTCCCGCTCTTTAGAATCTCGGTCGCCGCCTGGGCATTGGCCACAACCGGTATCCCCAGGGCCTTCCCCACAATTACTGTCTGTGAATCGATATCCTCCTCAGTGACTATGGCGGCTGCATTTTTCATAACAGCAAGGGTATCATCCGTATTTTTTTTGACCACCATCACTTCGCCGGCATTGAAACCCTGCACCTCTTCCGGGGTGCTGATCACGCACACCTGACCGCTGGCTCTGGTATTCGTTATGCCCCTGCCTTCAAGGAGAACATCCCCGACTATATGCACTTTGATCGTATTAGTGGTTCCGCTCACGTCGGCAATCATTCCGCCGGTGATGACGATAAGATCGCCGTTTTTAACCAACTTCGATTCAGACGCTTTGACGACCGCCTGTTGAAACACTTCATCAGTTGAACTTTTCTTTTCAGTCCGATCCGGGAACACACCCCATACAAGGGAAAGCTGATTGAAGACATTATTCGAAGTGGTTACCGCCAATATCGGGCAGGCAGGATGATACTTTGAAACCATGTTCGCAGTATGCCCTGATTTTGTCACGCATACAATGGCAGATGCCCCCAGTATATGTGCCGTTTCGCAGGCAGCCCGGCTTACCGCATTGGTTACGTTCCTCGAAACGGCTACCTGTGCGTCATTGAACCTCTTTACATAATCAATATCGTATTCAGTTTCAACTGCGATCTTTGACATGGTAAGGAGCGATTCAAGTGGATACTTCCCGATTGATGTCTCTCCTGAAAGCATTATGGCGCTCGTCCCGTCATATATGGCATTGGCCACATCGGTGATTTCTGCCCGTGTGGGCCGCGGATTACGTATCATTGAATCGAGCATCTGTGTCGCCGTTATGACCGTCTTTCCTGCACTGAAGCATTTCCGTATAATACTTTTTTGTATGGAAGGGAGCTCTTCGAAAGGGATCTCCACACCCATGTCTCCCCTGGCAATCATGATGCCGTCGCTGATACGGATAATGTCATCTATATTCTGGACCCCTTCACGTATCTCTATCTTGGAAATTATTTGTATTCCGTCGCCGTTGTTTTTTCGCAGTATTTCCCTCAGGTCCTTAATATCATTGGAATTTCTGACAAAAGAAGCGGCGATAAAATCAAATTCATTCTGTATGCCGAAAGTGATATCGTCCCGATCCTTGTCCGTGATAAAGGGCAAGTTGTTCGCCGCACCGGGAATATTTATCTTTTTATTATTGCTCAGCACGCCGCCATATATGACCTCGCAGGTCACTTCAGTTTCATCAGTGCCTATTACCTTCATACCAATGAGCCCATCGTCGAGCAGCAGCATGTCGCCTCTCCGCACCACGCCGGGAAATCCCGCATAGGCAACCGATACGATTTTATCCGTGCCCGCGACATCTTTTATTGTAAAGGTAAAGGACGATCCCTCCGCCAGCTCCACCTCTTTGTTCGCAAACTGCTTGATCCTGATTTCCGGACCCCTGGTATCAAGCATGAGCCCAACTGGCATACCCAATTCATCGCGGATGCTTTTAAAATGATCAACCCGCTTACGGTGTTCATCATGGGTTCCGTGGGAAAAGTTAAGGCGCGCCACGTTCATTCCATTGATAAAAAGCCTCCGCAGAATATCCCCTTCGTCAGTAACCGGTCCAAGAGTACATATTATTTTTGTTTTTCTTCTTTCCGCCATTTTTTCTTTCATTGCTACCGTAAACCCCATATTCGTATTTCTTTATCAAAGGTGATAATGACATCATAGGTGATGACTTTTTTTGAGTGAGAATCCATGGTCAGCTTCCACCTGCGAATTCCCTGGGAATAACTTGTTGATTTTTCAAATTCTTCATCCTTCATAAAAGGTATAGAAATATTTTCGATATCGAGTTTTATTTTCTCATTTTTTGATATTGGAAAGGCATCGGTGATAATCAGTTCCTCCTTCCGGGGAAGCTGGTTCTCTATTGTAATTTTATACGAATAGTTAATTCTGCGCTTTCCTCCAAGCACGCCCGCGGTTTCCTCATATTTTTTAACCAGCTCTTTTCTTGCAATAATGCGTGCTTCTGTTCCAAAAACCAGTTCCTGTTCCTTTCCCGGAGGGGTAAAAGGGATCGAAACCTTTCCCATGAACTCATTCTCCAGGAATATTTGCGCTTCTCCGTCAAGCCAGGGAAGATCGGTTGTATTTTTTACTGTCGCTTTGAGTAATGCGTTGTTAGTCTTCTCAGGAGTCATTTCATAATAGAATTTTACGTTTCCTTCACCCTCCAAGTCGTATTCCTTCACATATTTTTTTTGATACTTCGTGGATGATGCTATATTTTGTTTTGACGGTATGCTGATCTCAAAATATGATCCCTCTTCCTTGATGGTTGTCTGATATTCTTCACTCTTTTTATCCTCTTCAACCGGGAGAGCCTTTTTACTCATCTCTTTACCATACCCTTTATCCTTTTTCCCGATGTTTCCATCGCGATATGTCGGTTCCAGATCAAGATACCAGGGATAGAGCATTGGCGGACTGATGGCATTTATCGGCGCTCCCGTTGACAGGGACAGGCTTATACTGTCCCAGTTTTCTCCGGTCTTCTGGTAAATATCACCATAGATTACCATGCTGATATTCTTGTTTTTGCTGCTTGCCCGTATATCATATTTCATCTGCCAGCTGGTTTGCGGGATGACATAGCTTACAGTAAAATCGATCTCCCTGTTTTCCGGGGAGTAAATACTCACGATCAGCCTTTTTTCGACATCCACTTTTTCAGTCGGATTTTTAAATATCCGCTTCTTCTCTTCATACTGCCCGGTGTTGTCTGCATACTGCTGAATGTTCAGTGTAGAACGGTTATCAAGGATGGCCTTGTTCAAAAATTGATAATTCCTGAAATAAACAGTTCCCGCAATTTGTGAAAGCTCGAATTCCCATTTCTGGATTTCTTTCCCGATCTTCTCTCTCTCCTTTTCAATTCTTCTTTTTTCACGCAGCAAACCAGTTCTTTTAGTTGTAACATATTCGAGCGTATTGTCCCATAGACTAATCTGAGGTATGCGTGTGGCAAGCTCCTTTGAAACAGTTGCATTGGTAAATTCCAGAATTGAATTAAGAAATTTTTCCTGTGAATTAATATTTTTCAGATCATCAATGAAAACTTGGTCTTTTTCGCGGAGCAGCTCAAGTCTATCTTCAATCGAAACAATACTTTGTTGTCTTTTCTTAACGAGGGCCTTTTGTTCAACTTCAAGTGAATTAATCTTGCCGCTGAAACTTCCCGGCAGACTTCCTCTTACCGACCAGTCGTACAGTAACGGAGAAAGGTTGCTGATGACTACGGTGTTAAGTCCTTTAACCAACCTTAAATTAACCTTGCGAATAATAGTAGCCTGGTTTTGATACAACTTGACCGATATGATTTTACTGTTTTCAGTTGCATCATCGGCAATCGACCCATACCAATAACCACAGACAATCACTACCGCTAGCATAAAAACATATTTTTTCATAGCAGCCTCTTCATCATGTAATGATGTAATCTCTTAAAATCCGGCTCCTTTATATTACATAGTTGATTAGACCAGTACTATGCATGATAAAATACACTATTAGATAATTATCAATTAGTCAAGGCAATGAATAAAAAATATTATACTTGATGCAAAACTGTTACTTCATGCAAGATATGCCCCCGCCTGCAGTAGACGCATCTTGTTAATACTATTATAGGGCATAAAATTTAATTGCGCTAAACAAGAGAGGGCATCAATTGCTGATGCCCTCTCTTGTTTAGATTTTTCTAAATAGACTGTATACGGATCAATATCGTAATTTTAGTAATTATTTCTTTTTCTTTGGCGTCTTTTTTTCAGATTTTTTCGCTGTCGCTTTCTTGTTAGGCTTCTTTTTTGATTTTGACCTGGCTTTCTTTTTTACATCGTCATCCTTTGCCAGTTCAGAAGCACCTTCTTCCAGAGCAGTATCATTCTCAGGAGCCTCGTCCTTTTTCTTCATAATGTAAATATAATCAATAGCTGCAGGGAGAACAATAAGGGCTGCAAACATACAGCATATGATCCCAATAAAAAGCATCATGCCAAACGACGATACACCCTTATGACGTGCTGGTATAATGCTGAATAGACCTACCATGATTGCTAATGCAGCAAAAGCTAGCCCTTTCCCCGTTGTTCTAACGGCCGCAAAAGCGGTAATTGTCGGGTCCTCCCTCCACCGGTGCACAATCCGGAGGCCGTACACAATACCAAGCCCCAGAAGCAGCGGTAGTCCGCCTATATTGGCGACATTATAATCTATGTTGAAAATAAAGAGAACCAACTGAAGCCATAACATCCCAATAATAAGAGGCATAAGGGCAAGGAGAACTCCATTAACCCTTCGGAAATCAATTATTAGCAAAATAAGAATGACGGTAAATGATAATGCCATCGCCCATAAAATGGCACTGGCGGCCATCCGTACATACACACGGTGCGTTATCGGAAAGCCGGTAACATTAGGTGTGATCTTTTTCAAGTCATTCACAAACTTATCAAGAAAATCTATGTCCCATATAGACCCCTTCGGCGATACCATGGCCACGTAAGTTCCTTGAGGGCTCTTAAACCTGTTGATAATCTCCTTTGGAAAGGTCTCTTCTGTTATCTTTGTCGGATTAAAGCTTTCCCTGACTAATTGCGTTCCCTTTTCAAAATTTAGGAACAATTCCTTCTCAAATTTTTTTGTCCGGACCAGTTCTATTCCGTTTTTATCTTGTGATAATTTATTCTTAACAGTATCCATATTTTTCATCAGCGATTCGATCTGTTCCACAAGCTTTGTCTGACCGCCGGCAAAGGCCTTCTCCTGGGCTTCCTCAAAGAAAGTGCTCATTTGATCGAGCACTGCAATATAGTCAGCAGCTGTCTGGTTATTTTCCTTGAGGGTTATACGGAAATTACCGAGAAGCGGTTTAAATTTTTTAATAATTTTTATTTTTTCTTCCTGATCAGCGGGAATAAGTGCCGCCAAAGAATCGACCTTGCTGACCGTTGGAAGTTTTTTAACTTTATCCGTTATCTCTGTCAACTTGTCCAGGTTCTTGTCAGTTATCATTGCGAAAGACATTTTGTAATCACTTTCGTTTTCCATTCTATGCTGATAGATGGTTGACTCTGAACTGCTCGGCATCATTTTCAATATATTATAATCCATCTTGAGTCTCGTGGCCGCAATAATGCTCGCAATCGTTATTAAGACACCGACACCGATTATTACCAGGTGAACCTTACTTCTTTCAAGTTTTACTGCTTCAATGACGGTTTCCTTGATATGATAATCCCGCGGCTCAATGGGGATCAGCATCAGGAGCGCCGGCATCATGAGAAAGGTGGTAATCATAACAACAATAAGGCCGATACCCGCGGCCATTCCCAATTCTTTATAACCCTGAAAACTCGAAAAATACAGAGCAAAGAAAGCAAGAGATGTTGTAATTCCTCCTGAAATAATTGAACGGCTGGTGAGGACTACTGATTTGTAGATGGCATCATTCTGCGACAGCCCGTTACCCAGTTCCTCCTCGGTCCGCTGGATAAGATAAATGCCGAAGTCGATGCCGATTCCGAAAAGCACTGCGAGAAATGATGAGCTGATAAGATTTAGTTTTCCATTGATGATTGTAATAAGCCCCAGAGAGATGATAAGCCCGATTAGGGTAGGGATAACACCGATGATCGTTTTTTTTATCGATCGAAAACCGATTAAAAGAACAATTGAAACGATAAATACCGATGCAATTCCGGCTCCTGCGACATCTGAATATATTGTTTCAGTCTGGGTAAGGACATGGGCTGGCATGCCGGTAAAGGCAATCTTAACTTTATTTTTTAATTCAGGGTGTGCGTTCAGCGCCCGGTTGCATGCTTTATGCATATCAGCAATAAATGGTTTTAAATAAGTAATTTCATCATTAAAATTGCGAGGCTGTACGAAATAAAACATCATTTTAAAATCGCGGGAGAAAAGATATCCCTCGCTCTGCAGCATTGCCATTTCAGAAAAACCCGCCTCGGACAACTTATGCGCAATTTTCAGCTTTAAATGGTTAGGATTTGAAAGCCAGTCATTCCATTCAAGAAAAAGGGTCTTCATAAATTGTATTATCTTCTCGGCTGTAGCAGGGTTGATATCAGCATTCGGCTCTTTAAAACTGACTGTTATTGCATTGAGAAGGTCATATAGATTTGAAATGTTCTGAATTTTTTCTATCAACCCCTTTTTTGTCTGGAGAAGTTTCACACCTTTCTGCAAATCTTCCACTGAAAAATAGAGAGGGGCCCGTTTTATCAATACGCTGGTATCAACCTTATAGAATACAGATTTAACCCACTTCTGTTCTTTTTTAATCTCATTGGCTATATCATCAGCGACCTGTTTGCAGATATCACTATCACCTTCCAGGACAATGATCAGATTTTCCGATGAACCAAATTCCTTGTTATATTGAATATACCGTGCCTGTTCCGGATCATCTTTTGGGATTAGATTCTGCTGAGATGAGGAAATAATAAGTCGCGGTATGAATGCCCCCAGTATGACGGTTATCACAGTCATAATTATAAGAAGCATTTTCCCGCGTTTAAGCGACAGATTGAAAATATAGTTTAAAATTTTCTTTTGCATAGCACACTCTTTAATTTATTTTCTATTTTTTATATTATTCTTATCTCTATCTATAATGTAATGTGATATATTGTTATTATTTAAATTTAAACTATGGTTTTATAATCAACAGACTCAGGATATTAGTTGGAAAGGAAAATCCATAAAAAGTAGCATTGAAAAACAAATAATAAAAATTAGTATAGTATGATAAAAATGTACAACTAATTAATTACTTAAATATACTACTTTTATCAAAAAGTACATTAAAAAATTAAATTATTATCAATTTAAATAGTAACCGATGCAAGCATTTTTTACATCCTTGTCCCTTAATAAGAATTTTCCTGATAACAATTAGATTACTGATAAAATCAGTTATATATAAATAATTCATATTATCTATCCCGGAAGCCCGCATACAAAATGAGGCCCTACCGAATACCATTGAATTGTGCATAAATCCACCAGATATTTGCGATATTATTATTCTCAAAGTCCTCCATTGAATTTTTTTCCACAATATAGCAAACTTATTTTGAACATCTTGTGTCTAATAAATTGATATAAATTCAATATAAAAATTTGATATTTTGCTATGATTTATGTATATTAAAAATTCGTTGACATACATGTAATTATTGAAAAAAATGTTCATGTTTAAAAAAGCCTCTTTCAAAATTAACACCGGTATGAAATTGTGAATCTGTTACCGAAATCCAGAAATGATTTAACACTTACAAAAACAAATCCTCCTGGCTTTTTTTAGTTATCTTTGAGTAGTTTTTATAATTATAAATTTAATTCTAAATAAAGGAGAATTACCTGATGAATACTAAAAAGTTCATAGCATTAATGACAATAATAGTGTGCGCATATATTTTTGCTCCCCTTCAGATGACCGGATTTGGGGCTGAAAAAATTAATTTTGCCGTTATATTTCTTGGTGGCCCTGACACCGGTGCAGAAGGTGAGAAGATTATAAACCAGTTCATGACTTCTCTGACAAAATTAACATCCATGAAAAAGGATTCACTTCAGGGAAAATATTTCAATAATATAGCAGATGCAAAAACCTACATTCAACTAAACAAAAATTCCTATATCATGGGATCCATCGGCTTTTACCTTGCAAATAAAAAAGCGATGAACCTGTCTCCCCTTGCAGCAGTTAAAATCGACGGAGATGATAAGGAGCAATATATTTTGATTGTCAAAAAAGGGTCATATAAGTCATTAAAACAGCTGAAAGGAAAAGTCCTGGCCGGTAACGTGCTTTATGAAGATACCAAGTTCATTAATTCTTTGATTTTCGATAATAAACTAGATATTTCCAAGCATTTTCAACTGAAACCTTCCAGCAGGCCGCTCTCTGCTGTTCGCAAACTGACATCAGGGCAGGTAGACGCTGTTCTCCTCAATCACATGCAATATAACAGTCTTAAAAACCTGGATGTGTTCAGTAAAATTGAGGTGCTCCATCAATCACCAAAAATGCCCGCACTGGGACTGATGATGGCAAATACAAAAACGAATAAAGCCGCAAAAGACAAAATAGTGAATGCCGTCACCAGAATGTGTAATCAGGCCGACACGAAAGAAGCATGTAAAAATTTCGGTATAGACGGTTTTAATAAACTTGAAGCGGAGACACTTAAAAATGAAATTACCAAATATGAAGGTAGCAAGTAGTTTATTAATCCTGTTTCTACTAACCGGATGCGGAATACATCAGGAGCTGATTAAAACAAATCAGAAAGTAAAGGCCACTGAACTGATTGAGCCGGATTGGTTCCTGGCTGATATCCGGTTATTACCGATTTTCAACAATCCGAAAGCTCTGACTGAAGTGGCGGATACTCTAGGCACACGTTCAGCCCCTTTCGGACAAAAGGTTTATGCCTTACGCCTTGCGGTTCAGGCGAACTTTATTGATAAAAAAAGCAAAGAAGCAGCCCTGGTCCTTTCCCGGATCGCATTTTTAGTTGCCGACTCAATTGATGGTGATGATGATAAAGTTAAAAAAAGCGCAGAGATTGGCGTCAAAGCTGCCCGCTCAATCGGCATTGACAAGGCAAATCCAGAAGCCTGTTACTATTTTGCCCTCAATCAGGGTTTAATCATCCAAAAGAAGGGCCTTTTTGCTCTAGGCAAACTTCCGGAAATCCACGAAGCTCTTAAAACAGCTCAAAAAGTAGAATCAATTGATGCGGGAGGTCCTATTCGTGTTCTTGGAATGATGTATCTCAAGGCTCCCGCATGGCCAAGCGGGATCGGTGATCTTGATAAGTCATTGGAACTTCTGGAGCAAGCCACGAAAAAACATCCTGAAAACCCTCAAAACTTTATATTTTATGCTGAAGCTCTGATGCAGGATGATAACAAAGAAAAAGCTCTTCAAATTCTTGATATTGCCAAAAAACTTGCTGTTCCTGAAATTTGGGGACTTTATTATTCAAAAAAATGGCAAACTGAAATAGACACATTGAAAAAGAAAGCTGCCAAGTAGAACTCCGGGACTGAATAGTCTGATATGCATACAGATACAGCATTATGCCAGGTATAGTTACTCACAGCAGGGTCCTCAAGGAATCCATCGCATCATTATCAAAGAGAGAGAAAAAAAGCTATCTCCATAGATCAATCGAATCATTATTCCACACACCTGATAATTTTACAGCCGGCCTCTTTGGTGCACTGGGGCCGAGTATTTTCGATTATTTGCCAATACGTAAAAATGCCGGCAATCACACCAATGACATATCATTTTTTCTTCATGACGGAGGCTTTCAAAAGCTTCTTCAAACGATGATAACGAAGATAGTTTCTTACCCTGATAAAAACACAGAATGGGCAGCAACTCAGCGATCATACCTGTATGGGTTTATCTCTCATATCATTACTGACTCTATATTTCATCCCTATATTTTTTATTATTCCGGATTCCCGAAAAGCAATTCAAACAAAGAAATCAATTTTTATCGCGAGCAGAACCTCCTGTTTGAATACAATATTGACAACTATTTTCAGTATCATGAGGAAAAAAACAAGGAATACCCATTCACGCTGGAAGAAATGCTGCCACTCCGAAAAAAGCATCATATACAAATTTTGGATAATTCGATCAAGGAACTCATGCTGGATTCATTGAAAAAAACATATCCCGAAATATATCAGAGAATTATCATGGTCAAATCGAAAAAAACCGGTTCTGAAAACCGAACCGCCATCAGTTATATTGATCTACTGCCGTATCTGATCAAACTTGCATACCGCATAAAGAGATCAAATAATTCAAGAGTGGCTGATTTTTTCAGATATCTAAGAAGAAATAATTTTTTTTATTCTGATTTTATAATCCGTTATCCGATGCACAAAAGATTCAACAAAAACATACTTAATCTGCACCGGGAACGATGGGAACATCCTGCCGGAAAGGTCGGTCTTCATTACGAATCTGTCCATAATTTACTCAGCATTTCGTGTGAAAAAACGATTGAATCCTGGGAAAAGATCGAATCTTCAATCTATACGAGGGAAAAACCGAACTTGAATGAGTTCCTTTGTGTTAATGCATTTACCGGAGATTCAAAACTGGGCTATAAAGATTTGAAGATAAAGCATCCAATACGGCTGACTACTTGATTATTTGCCATTTTTTAAATTGGCTACAAAATGCCTCTTTGAAAGAGTCTGCAATTCTCCCAGGGGAAGAAATTTTATCAGACCCGGATTTTCTATTATATCAGCCCTGCCTGTATTTTTAGAAATAAATCGAACATAATTCATTGCAGCTACGCGGTGAGGATTGATCGCATTGTAATTTAAATAACTGAAGAGGATAGACAATCCAAGCAGAGGATTGTAATAAATAGTGCTCCCCAGAGAAAGCTCTTCCCCCTGCACCTGATCAAAATTATTATACTTGTTATTAAGTACCTTATGGGTCAGTTCATGGATGATAAACATCTTCCATATTTCGTTTTTAATGTTTTTTTTATCTCTAAAGGCTCTTGACAGGCAGTATCTAATATCATCAGTAATCTGCGAACCAACAAAGAACAATGAACCAACATTCTCACCATTAATTATTCTCCGTGCAATTATATAATCATTGTCAACTTCTACAGGATTGATATAAATCATGTCAAAATAGAATGTGGAATTGCTTGTTGAGAACTCATCATAATATATGAATGGTTGAATATTATAGATATTCTCTTTAATTTCAAAGAAGGGATGCTTGATTTCAACTAGCTGCTTCTTCCCGAAAATACAATAATCAAGTGAAACCTTATCAGACCATGTGGTTTTATCTTTTGAAAATTTTAATATAATATTTCTTGCCGTAAGTATATCCTCTACATTGTGTAATGATTTGATATCATATTTTCTCGGTTCAAGATATATCATCAGCAGAAGATTGGCCAGATTTTTAAGCTTTTTATCCCGAAGTGTATTAAGATAATTCTTGTATTCCTTAACATGAAATCCTTCATTGCCCATTATTTTTAACGGTATGCTGTCCTTTTGAATCATATTAACAAAATGAGGATTTTCATTAAAAAGAAGAACTATATGGGCATAGAACTTCCCATTAATGCTTTTAATATTAATAGCCTCAGCATAAGAATTATAATTACTATAATTACCCTCATATAATTGAGCATAGACCGGCTTCATCACAATTAAAGGAATAAGAAGAATTATTACCTTAAAAGTTAGTAAAAGCCATTTATTTAAATTTAATATTTTCATGGAATTTCTATATTTTGTATTTTTCATTATTCTGTACGGGGTAATTTCTTAATTGTTAAAGAAACTGGCGAGTACTGATGTTTAATTCTTAATCTAAATATATGAAAAAAGATTCAAATTCAATAAAATGTCAATTAATTTATGAATAAACCTAAAAATCAATTACTTTATATAAATACCACTTTTGATGTGAATTAAAATTACATTATTATTATTTACTGTTATTTCGACAATAAGAACAGATGATAATAATCATATAAACCAATACTATGGAAACACCAGAACTTCTTCTTTTTCAGAATGCCCTACTATCAAACAATCGTAATGAATCTATCGACAGTTGTGCATCTGATTCCAGCAAGGAAGCTCTCGATAAGCCTGTTATTGGTGATATTGATCATCATATGATTGATATAGTGGCGGCCTATATACGAAGGCTTCCAGACAAAAAAACCAGAAAAAAAATTGCCCGCATTATGTTGAATACCATCATTAAATCGGCTGAACTATAAAAAATCCTTTACTCATTAAACGCATTTTTTATTATCGTGTACTATGCAGAATTATTTGACCAGTATTTCTTATGGCGTAGCATGCATCTTGATGGGGTGTTGAATTACAATGAAAAAAGCAATGAAACTGGAAGAATGTATTAAATGCTCTTTCTTTATCGACAATAGAGCAGATTGCGTACTGTGCAAATATGGTGACGAGCTTGAACATCGTGTCGTAGACAAGGATATAGTAGTTTCCTGTCCAAAGAATAAATAGATAACAGGTACCGTACAGCCTATAACAAATGCAGTACGATGCCGCTCTGGAGTTTTGGTTCAAACCATGTCGATTTAGGCGGCATAATTCCATCCATGTCTGATACATTCATCAATTGCTCAATTTTAGTTGGACAGAGTGAAAACGCAACCATGTATGAGCCATTATCTACGCTCTTCTGAATATCTTCAATGCTATTCTTCCCACCAATAAAATTAATGCGTTTATCGGTTCGAGGGTCCTGTATTCCAAGAATGGGTTCGAGAATGTATTGTTGAAGAATTTTTACATCCAGGCTGTTTATCGGATCTTCCTCCGGAATAAAGCGTGGAGTTAATTTGTACCATGACCCTCCAGAATACATGAATAATTCATGAACGGTTTCAGATGTTTTCTTATCAGTTTTTTCTACAATAAAATTTTCTGATACTTTCTCAAGAAACTCATCAATCGTTTTTCCCTGCAGGTCTCGTACAATCCTGTTATAAGCAATAATTTTTAACTGTTTATGCGGAAAAATAACAGCCATAAATCTATTGAACTCTTCTGCACCTGTGTAACCGGGAGCAGCTTTCCGCCGCTGTATGCCAATCCTAACAGCCGATGCAGCCCGGTGATGTCCGTCCGCAATATACAGCACATCGTCCTTGAATTCTTTTTTAAATTCCACAATTAAATTTTTGTCATTTATGATTCTGATGATCTGGCGTACACCATCATCACTGATAAAATCATATTCCGGCTCCAGCCTCATTGCCTTTTGGAAAAGTTGCTGTTTTGTTTCATTGTCTTTATAAAATAAAAAAACCTGGCCCGTGTTAGCGTTTATTACATCTGTGTGCCGGGTACGCTCGATCTCCTTATCCTCTCTGGTAAGCTCATGTTTTTTAATAATTTTATTCTGATAATCATCAATACTGACGCATGCTATTAAACCTGTTTGCTCACGGTCATCAATGATCTGTGTATAAAGGTACAAACAGGGATTGGCATCTTGGAAATAAATCCCGTCTTTTATTAATTTTTTAAGATACTCCCTGCCATGATTAAATACTTTTGGATCATGGATATTTGTATCTTTGGGGAAATCAATTTCAGGCTTTGAAATATGGAAAAAACTGAGTCTGTTATCACCAGCAATTTTCCTTGCTTCATCACTGCTTACCACATCATAGGGAAGAACTGATACTTTAGAAACATATTCCTTCTGTGGGCGTAAACCTCGAAATTCTGTTATTGCAGCCATCTATTCACCTGATTTATTCAATTATATTAGTTTTAATAAAATATCAATTTATGACAAAATTAAAATACTATATCTTTCTTTCAACCATAATAAATTGTGAAAATATTCACAATTAAAAAAAATAATTGACATTTTTTGTGAAAAATTTCACAATTTATTATGATATTTCCAAAAAGAATTAAATCCCATATACCGCAGCCAAGTTTATTAAGATTATGCAAGGTTTATGCGTTATTAAATGAGATGCATGAAAATGGCAAAACATCAATTTCATCACAGGAAATTGGCGATAGACTGGGTGTAGGATCCCATAATGTACGTAAAGATATGGGATTTCTCAATGAAGCCGGCATAAGCGGTGCTGGATATGAGATTGAAAAAATAATGAAGAGCATTAAAGAAACCTTTGGTTTTAACAAAATTCGCAAAGCCTGCATAATTGGTCTCGGAAACCTGGGATCACTGATGATAAATAATCATGCTATGCCTTTACCATGCTTTTCCATTGTAGCCGGTTTTGATTCAAATATAAATACTCTGGAGACGGCACAAACCACTATTCCAGTATATCCGACTTATGAAATTCCATCAATACTGAAACAGCACCATATTGAACTCGCTATAATAGCTGAAAAAGACCTCAACCTTGATGCAATCACTGGACGCTTAATGGAAGGGGGAATTAAAGGGATAATAAATTTTACCCCAGTAATTCTGAATTCATCAGATAAATCAATATTTATCAGAAATATCGATATATTCAGCGAATTCAGATATTTGTCCGCTATGCTCACAATCAATGGCAATTAATAGCTACAATACAATCGTTAATTATAATAAAAAACCAAGGAGCAACCAATGTCACGAGTATACAATTTTTCAGCAGGACCTGCCGTTCTTCCGGAATCGGTTCTTAAAAAGGCTGCAGACGAATTATTAGAATATAAGGATACCGGCATGTCTGTTATGGAAATGAGTCACCGGTCTAAAGCCTATGACGACATTATCCAGAACACGGAAACCCTGCTCCGCGATCTGATGAACATTCCCGATAACTATAAAGTTTTATTCCTCCAGGGTGGGGCGTCCAGTCAATTCGCGATAGTGCCGCTGAACCTGCTGAGAAAAAGCAAAAAGGTTGATATTGTGCACACCGGCACATGGACAAAACGGGCCATTGATGAAATAAAGCGCTATGGGACTTGTAACATAGTGGCCTCTTCTGAAGATAAAAATTTTTCCTATATTCCAAAACTGGACAGCAGCTCATTTTCCAAAGATGCGGAATATTTTCACATCTGCACGAACAACACCATTGAAGGAACACGGTTTACCCGGTACCCTGATACCGGTTCTGTTCCTCTTGTTGCGGACATGTCATCGAATATTTTATCTGAGGTTGTGGATGTCAGCAGGTTCGGGATAATCTTTGCGGGAGCCCAGAAAAATATCGGGCCCGCTGGCCTGACTATTGTCATCATCCGTGAAGATCTTGTGGGACATGCCATGGATATCACGCCACTCATGTTTAACTATAAAACCCATGTGGATAATAAATCACTCTATAACACACCGCCCACCTACAGCATTTACATGGCAAAACTTGTTTTTGAGTGGTTGAAGGATATCGGCGGTGTGCCTGGCATGCAGAAAATCAATGAGGAAAAAGCCAAGATACTGTACGATTGCATAGACAGCTCCTCGATGTTCAAGAGCCCGATAGTACGTGAGGACCGTTCACTGATGAATATCCCCTTCACTGCCACTACAAAGGAACTCGAAGCGCAATTCCTCAAGGAAGCCAACAGCAACAGTTTTGTTCAGTTGGAAGGGCACCGTTCTGTTGGAGGCATGAGAGCCAGTATATACAATGCGATGCCTGTTGAAGCCGTGAAGAAGCTTGTTGAATTCATGAAAATATTTGAAAAAAATAATATTTAATAGACTATGAATTATGTTTAAAATTCAAAAACTTGATAAAATAGCCTCTGCGGGCCTTAAAAAATTCCCGGCTGACCTGTACGAGCACGCATCTGATATGACTAACCCGGATGCGATTCTGGTGAGAAGCGCGGATATGCTAAAAATGGATTTTCCCAATTCTCTCCTGGCAATAGCCAGGGCCGGAGCGGGGCTGAACAACATTCCTATTGATAAATGCTCCAGGAAAGGCATCGTGGTGTTCAACACACCGGGAGCAAACGCCAATGCTGTGAAAGAACTTGTCATATTGTCTCTGCTAATGTCTGCCCGTAAAGTTAATGAAGGTATTTCCTGGGTAAAAAGCCTCGCAGGCAGGGGAGATGAAATTCCCAAGTTGATTGAAAATGATAAAGCAAATTACATCGGACCGGAAATAATGGGTAAAAAACTCGGAGTTATCGGACTTGGCGCCGTCGGCCACCTCGTAGCCAACGACGCTCTTTCTCTGGGGATGGAAGTGTCTGGTTACGACCCCTATATATCAGTGGAAGCTGCCTGGGGTCTTTCCCGTTCAGTCAGACGTGCGATCAGCATGGATACATTGATTTCTGAATCTGACTATATCACTCTTCATGCACCTCTCAACGATAAGACAAAAGGCATGATAAATAAAGACAAATTCGCTCTTATGAAGCCCAGTGTCAGGATCATGAACTTTGCCCGGGGCGGTCTGGTAAACAATAAAGATTTAAAAGAAGCCATAAAAAATGGAATCGTAACATGCTACGTTACCGATTTCCCCGATGACGAACTTATTCAATTGGATGGCGTCATCCCGATCCCGCATCTCGGGGCGTCTACTCCCGAGTCAGAAGAAAATTGCGCCTCCATGGCGGTAGATCAATTGCGGGAATTTCTTGAAAGAGGCAACCTGATCAATTCCGTCAATTTTGCTGATTGTTTTTTGTCTCAAACCACATCAAAGCGTATCCTGATTGCCAATAACAATATACCGGCCATCATCGGTCATATAACAAAGATACTTGCTGATAAAAAAATCAATATTGCCAATATGCTGAATAAAAGCAAGGGGGATTACGCTTACAACATCATAGATATTGACAATGATATAGACGAAAACACAATAATCCAGATAAAAAGCCTCAAGGATATCTTAATGGTGAGGATAATCTAAAAAAAGCCCTTCCTGTTTTCGGAGGGGCTTTTTATTTTACGCAAGAAGCCTTTATTATCGATTCCGTTTTCCTTTTATTTCAAACAATTTCCTGTATGCAGGCTTCCCTTCGCTGTCAAAAATCAACACAGCAAGGTTGTTAAAAAAGAAATAATTTCTTCTGTATTTACTTATATGTGTAGTATAGATTGTTAGCTTGTCGACCAGATGATATGGTTTGCCGGTTTTCTGGTCAACACCGGCTTTTGGATTCTTGGGATATTTGACCAGTTTTACAATTTCCAGGCCGTTTTTATCTTTCTTAACATTGCCCTTATCGTCGGTATCAAGATATGAGAAATTGGATATATCATCCGGATACGTTACAAAGGTCCTGATTCTCTCGCGCTGAGGTATGGGTCGTTCAAAACTTGACTTTGTCTTTTCCACCTTTTCAAAAGTGGCTATGGAGAATATATATACATCCATTGGGTCATCAGTTAAATTTTCAAGAGTAAATTCAACTTCCAGAATTTCACCTTTCCCTCTATAATCTATCCGCTTGTTAAAAAAGAGATTCTTGATGGCAAAACTGTTGCTGTATTGTGCCTGGACCGGGATGTTAGTAATTATTTTCGACTGATCCCTGGTTGTATCATCCTTTTTCACTTCCTGTGAAAAGAGCAATGCCGGGCACAGAAAAGCCAGCAATACAATGACAAATTTTTTCATACTAATCCTCATACTATAGTAGAACTCTAGTTGATTATCGGAATTTCAAAGTGAAATTATAAGTATTTATTGGATGGTTAGCACCGGGGCAGGACATTGGGAATTGATGGTTATTGATTAATCATCGAGGTCAAAAAGTTTTTCTTGGTCCAAATTGCCATTCAGGGTAACATACTTAAGGCCCAGGTGCTGATACGCCATCGGTGTGGCAACCCTTCCACGAGGTGTTCGTTTCAACAAACCACTCTGAACCAGAAAGGGCTCATAATAGTCTTCGAGTGTATCGATTTCTTCTCCAACCGAAATAGCTATGGTCTTAATGCCGACGGGCCCGCCGTTATATTTTGTGATTATTCCCGTTAAAAATTTCCGATCCATGTCATCGAGACCGAGTTCATCAATCTCCAGTTTATCCAGGGCGAAACGCGTAATGGCAAGGTCTATGTTTTTCAGGCCATCAACGGTCGCAAAATCTGAAACCCGCTTCAAGATGCGGTTTACTATCCGGGGGGTTCTTCGCGATCGTTTTGCAATTTCAAGAGCCGCGTCATCATCAATGCTACAATGAATGATTGATGAAGACCTGAGTGCTATATCCCGCAGTTCATCGATCGTATAATAATCAAGACGCATGTTGATCCCGAAGCGATCCCGCAGGGCGGATGTGAGGAGCCCCGTTCTTGTTGTAGCGCCGATCAGAGTAAAAGGAGCCAGATTTAATTTAATGCTCCGCGCCCCGATGCCCTGCCCAATGACGATATCAATAGACCGGTCTTCCAGGGCAGGATATAATATTTCCTCAATGGCAGGCGAAAGGCGGTGAATCTCATCAATAAAAAGAACGTCATTTTCTTCAAGGCCTGTTAGAATAGATGCGAGGTCGCCGGCCTTGTCAATAATTGGTGCGGAAGTGGCTTTGATGCTGACACCGAGTTCCCTGGATATGATAAAGGCCAGAGTTGTTTTGCCCAGACCTGGGGGACCCGCAAGGAGAACATGGTCAAGGGGAACATTTCTCATTTTTGCTGACTGGATGAATATTTTTAAGTTTTCAGTGTTTTTTTTCTGGCCTATGAACTCTTCAAACCTGGTGGGCCTCAGCGTCCGCTCATGTTCATCTTCTTTCTGAATACCATCAGAGCATATTATTCTTTCTTCATCCATGTGGGAACTGCTACTTCATGCTTTCAAATTCTTTGATTGTTTTTATGACGCTTTCAGATGATTTCAACGTCAACAGTTTGTTGCGAAGATTTTCATTGCTCATTAATTTGGCTATCTGCGCCAGTGTTTTGATGTGCTGGGTGAGCTTACTTTTGGGAACCAGAAGAAGAATGACGATTTTAACTGGCTGATTGTCAATTGAATCAAAATCCATTCCCTGTGGAACAATAGCCATAATATACACGATATCCTGGACTTTCATCGTTGTACAATGAGGGATGGCAACTCCATTACCGATTCCAGTACTCATCGATTTCTCTCTATCGACAAGGGACTTTGTTAAATCATCACAATTGCATGTATCGATTTCTTTATTCTTAACAGCAAGATCAATCATTTCGGCTATCAATTCCCACCGTGTAGTCGACTTCGGTTTCAACAGAATGTTGTTTTTTTTAAGATTGTCTGATAATTCCATAAATATCATTAACCGTAATGGATAAACTGTGATTCATCCAAATATAAATGCGCTGACAAGCCTATCAACTCTATTAATTGGAATCTTATATACAAATCACGATATTTTAGTCAAGCTTATAATATGCCCCCGTTTCTCACACAAACAAAGGACTTTCTTCGGAATCAGTCAAAATTAGACTAGTTGCAAAACGACACGTTCATACATACTACCCTGTCAACCATGGCGGTGATTTAATTCAGCATGTAATACCGTTTGCTACAAGACCAATATACATTTTTATTTATTACCCTTTTAATACGTAAAAATTTGTTGACTTTTTGATTTTAATCTAATTAAACATAATCAAGTATTTATTGCGGGAGAATAATATGATAGAAGTCAGCGACAAAGGCGAAAACCTGTTTGTTATCAAAATAGTGATGAAGGAAGTACATACCCTTGATGTACCCGACTTAAAAGAAAAACTCCAGGAGACCATCATTGAGAAAGGAATAAAAAAACTGGTTATTGATCTCAGCGATGTTAAAATGATAACAAGTTCTGGAATAGGCATTTTCCTCAATATCAACCAGAGTTTGAAATCCCAATTACGACTTGCTGCAGCCAATGAAGAGGTAAAAAAAGTTCTGGATTTGACGAAAGTGACTTCTGTCATCAAACTCTTTGCATCTGTGAATGAAGCAATAACCACCTTTAAATAAAGACGAATATCAGTATTATATATAATAGAACACTATTATAATACTTCAGTGCAAGCGACATAACACTCTTTAAGAATTGGATTAGTCCTCGATAATAAAACCAGCTTTTGCATTTATCCTGCACCACTGAATTGCGAACCACCAGGGTACATCCTTTTTATATTTCAGTTTTATATATTCATTTTGGATAATATCTGAAATTGTATTATTCAGCAGAACAAGCTCTTCTGCATTATTTCTACATGCAGTAATGAAATCCGTTTTATTGCCGGTTTTCCATTTCTTTTCTACTAAACCTATAACCTTGCTTTCGGCTACATTTCTAATTGATTGCAGTATTGGCATCAGGCTTGAATAATTCATCAATACGCGCCGATGTATTTTTTCTCCACTCCACCATAACGATTTATGGTCCCATTTATCTGTCGCAGTCCCATAAATATCATACCCGCCGAATGGAGATATTGAGTTAAGTTGGTTATAACTTAATTTATTCTGATTATTACTGATGGTATGTGGCTTATATATACTCATGCATGGGGCCGATGTTCCGGTAAAATATACAAGCGGCAAACGACCCTTTTTCAAAACCGTCACCATGGAACCGGCTGTCTGCGAAGAGATGAGTCCCCCGGCATGAAGGCATATCCGCTCCATGGGTCTGTATCCCGGCTGATAGGGCTCCGGGACATTGTGGGAGCGCAATATCTTCATTATATCGCTGCTTGTTACAGTGCCTTTCTTTTCATTCAGTATATTATAACTGTACGACTTTCTGATTCTGCCGCGAGCAAAATGTGTAAAAACCGAATCACTGAAATTTCTATTAAAATTTATTGGGCTGTCTGCTTTCTTCCTGCTGCTGGCATCTGGATGCCGTACCTGATCAAATGACGCTTTATCATAGACATCCTCAATTGTTAAACAATTAGAAATTGAGGCGATATCATCAACTTTTTTATAAACCCAGTGAACCCCTGCTGTTTCAAGAATATATGCTTCTAACGGATCGGCAATGATAAATGAATTATGGTAATATTTTGTTCCTCCCATCGTGTGAATGCTACCCTGTCCATAAGCATCAAGCAGCTGTGTGACGACATCAATCGCTTCCCGGGCATTCTGCGATCTTTCAAGCGCTAGTCGCAGAAGATCCATTCCAAGAAGGGCGTTATTTTTCCTATGGTATTTCTCTTTTGTGAAAACAGCCTCGTTGCCGATGGCGACACCATACTCATTCACCCCCATTTCCGCCCCGAACATCCAGAAGGGCCTCGAGAGAAGAGCCGCATAGGTATGCCGTACCTGCGGTATTTCAATATAGGTGCACCTTACTTTGCTCCCGGCAGCATGGTCCGATGCAGAAACAAAGGTAATGTTCTGTCCCTCGTTAGGTTCCCTATCAGAATTTTTTCCAACAATCATCGCTCCTTCTGCGGAAGACTTCGGCGTAGACACCATGGTATCACACATAGATTCCTCTCATGCACAGCGTGTTTATCTTTCTATCTTTTCAGGAATTCTGAACATGTATTTTTTTCTCAATATTTTCTCAGTTATAAAGCGGTCGATTTTTCTCGATGCCTGATAAAATTTCCAGATAAAGGCGTCATTCGAATAGTATGCATCTATTTCCTTTCTCGTTATACTCACAACGCCAATTTCTGATTTATTAAAAAAATCATTTGTCGTTTTAATGAAACTATCAATAAGATCTTCTCTCTTCTCCTTATAGAGATTGGCAATTAAATCAATCGTGACTAATCTGACATTATAATAACGATCAAGGACTTGCTGTAAGAAAAATCTACGAATAATTGGACGCAAAAACGAGGCGGCGCTCTTAATAAAAATTTCGGGATTTAACTGTTCCATACCGTGAATTCGTATCATGGGGGAACTGGTATCAATATAGATAATCTCTTCAGCACCAGTTACTGCTGAAAGCGTTCCATTCTTTGAATCCAGCGCCCAATTGGAAAGCTGAGCGTCAAAACCTATTTCCATAACACTGTTTGTTTTATTAAAAACAAAAAAATCATATAATCTTTTTAAGATCATGAGAAGCAATCGATTCGCGTTTGGTTCGTCTAGTTTTTTAATCAATGCGTTGCCTATGCTTTCTGCATTAACACGTTCCTGACCTGCATATACTTGATAGTATGTATCATGCCTGAAAAACCGTGCCGTCTGTATCGGTACCGTAATTCCGATATCCGCGGTAAGGATTTTCCTGTATTCATCATAAAGCCGCATAAATTGGTCCACTTCCTCTTTAGAAGGGAGAGGAGGCATCTTTTTCCAAATCCATACTGATTCACTCGCAACAATATCGGCATTTATGTTTTTGTTTTTATTAAGACGCATGACTGTTGATATTTCACCATAACCGACAACATCAACTTTTACATCTTCTCGATACAACCTGAGAAAATCGCGCTCAAATTCTTTATAACGCAGTATATCCCTGGACAGGTTCTGCTCAATCACATCATATTTTGAAATAAAATGGAGTATATTATCCAGATCACATTGCGAGAACAATGTTTCTGACTCATCCATGCCATCGAATTTTTCCATGGTAGGGAGATATTGTTTGAAATAGATAATCTGATTACTGGCAAGGTTGATAAGAGACTCATCTCCATCAAATAGAATGGAGATCAGATTTTTTTGTGCACCTTTACTAGCAATATGGAGCTTGAAAAAGTCATTAAATTTTTCCCGCCCAGGGGCGATCAGTGCCTGGTTGATTTTCAGAATAGCTTGTGCATTATCGGATTCGCCAAGTAAACCATGTATTATTTCACGGCCATTGTTTGATAGAGAGGGATCTTTGAGATAATACATGTCTCCTCGTTTACCCCAGATGGTATTGAAATAATTCCTTAAATAGAGAATTTCCCTGTTTACTGATGCTGAGCGGAGGTAACGAAGTCTCTTTTTCTTGAATGCATATGCCAGATCTATATTTTTTAATAGATCAATAATATCAGAATACCCCAATTGATCGGCTTTCATGGGTTATATACCCCCCATTTTAGCGAATGCCCGCTCCATCCGCTGTAGAAGGTCACGTCCCTGCTTTTCTGTAATCGTCAGCACCGGCATAAACTGAAGAACTTTAGGATCATTGCCGGAGTACACAAGGTATACACCCTGATCAAACAAATGCTTCATAATAAACAAAGACGTCCCTTCATCCTTGAATTCAAGTCCCATCATCAGGCCCAGGCCCCGGACTTGTAATTTCAATGAAGGATATTTACCTGATATTTCTTTCAACCGGGTGATAAAAAATTTCTCCATTCGCTGTACATGGTTTAGAAATGCTTTGCGACCCGTGATTCGCAAAACTTCAATTGCGGCATGGCATCCTATCTCGCTGCCGCCAAATGTTGAGATATGAACGAAGGGATCGGCCCGGAAGAATCCCGCGTACTTCTCCTGGTACACTGTTGCTGAAATGGGATATATCCCCCCGCTCATGCCTTTACCCAGAGTGACAATATCCGGGACAACGTTAAAATGATCAAATCCCCACATCGTACCGGTCTTGCCAAAGCCAGACTGAATTTCATCCATGATGAGTAGTGTTCCGTTGGCATCACATAATGATCGCACCTTCCGGTAATAATCACTTGCCGGGATGACTATTCCCATTGTAGCTGGAATTGTTTCAAACAGTACGGCCGCCGTTTTCTTCGTTATAGCCTTTTCAAGACTTTTGATGTTATTAAAAACAACCTGCCGAAAACCAGGCATTGACGGACCGAATTTTTCCCTGAATTTCCTGTCACCGGTGGCAAGGGCCAATCCTGTATGACCGTGATATCCCCCTTTTGCCGATAGTATCTCAGGTCTGCCGGTGACTCCCCGTGCAAGTTTAATCGCCAGGTCAACCGCCTCTCCGCCGCTCACCCCGTAAACCACCTGGTTTAAACCTTTAGGCATTACCGAGGAAATCAATTCTCCCAACATGGCCTTCGGCTCACTGATCAGATGATGGTTCCCTATATCATATAGTTTCATTGCCTCGTTAACGACATGTATTATTTTCGGATTCCGATGCCCGAGATTGAACACACCGCCGTTACAATGGCAATTAATATACCGTGTCCCATCAATGTCATACAGGTAACATCCATTTCGTTTTCCCGGGATGAGCAAGAGTTGAACTTTAGTATAGATATCAACCTTTCCGGGTGAAACATGGTCAGCAAAGGATTTAATTATTCTTTTCCGTGTAGTCATTATTTGTTAATACCTCATATATGATGATAGCTAACGCAATTAGCCATATTGTGTGTGAAGTTAAACACAAGATATCAATAAACTATAAGAATTACAATCATTAATTGAAAGAGAATATGTATTACAATAAACACAGGGTATCTACTAAATGCACTGGCATGTACCGGCAATAATGAATAAAAAAAACTTGCGCTATGAATATACTTTTATACAAACAATACTATGAGAATGAAATCAATTTTCAATATCACCGTGTCACCGAAATCATCTCGAAGTATGATAACAGTAGATACAAATAATCATATAAAAGTATATCTAAATGCACCTCCGGTAGACGGGAAGGCAAATTTAGAACTTATCGCTCTATTTTCGAAAAAGCTTAGGATCCCCAAATCAAATATAACTATTATATCAGGTGACAAAGGAAAAAATAAACGAATTGAAATTGAAGGTTTGTCACCTGATCTGATTTTAAACAAATTGTCGACTCTTTGATATACTATAATCGTATGGTTGTTGATAAACGAATTATTCCAGGAAAAGCCATGAGAAAAATCGGGGTTCATCTTTCAATATCAGGAGGTCTTTACAAGGCATTGCAGAAAGCCGATCAACTTAAGATTCAGGCCGTTCAGATATTTTTAAAAAACTCTAACCGGTGGGAAGCTAAACCATATAGTGAAGAAGATATTACAGTCTTTCTCAAGGCTCGATCAATGATTCCGGGCATTGCTGTATTTGCCCATTCCGGGTATCTCATCAATCTCGCCGGCATCGGGGATGTCAAAAAAAAATCATTGATTGCCCTGACAGACGAACTGCTTCGTGCCGAACAGTTGCAAATTGATTATGTAGTTCTCCATCCGGGAAGCCATGGGGGGAGGGGGCTTGACTCAGGCATTGAATCTGTAGCTGACAACCTTACTGCTGTTCTTAATAAAAACAAAAAGACAAAAATATTGCTGGAAACAACAGCCGGCCAGGGGGCTTCCATAGGTCATTGTTTTGAACATATCCGTACTATAATAGATAAAACTTCCTCCCCCGACAGAATTGGTGTATGTCTTGATACCTGTCATGTCTTCGCCGCTGGTTATGACATATCAAAAAAAGAAGGCTATAAAAAAACTTTTTCTGAATTTGATGCCATAATCGGACTGAAAAAACTCAAGCTAATCCATATCAACGATTCAAAAAAAGAATGTGGAAGCAAGGTGGACCGCCACGAGCATATCGGCAAGGGATGCATCGGGCATGACGGATTCAGGATGCTGCTCAATGATATAAAACTTGTCAATGTCCCCCTCATTTTGGAAACACCGAAATATAATGATGATGAAGCTGATAAAATGAATTTAAAAGCTATACAGCGGTTAATAAAAAAATGAAACCGCCTTTCTTGAAAGATATCTTTCCATGAAAACAAAATCTAAAATATGATAACAAGGGTTTAGCAATGAAAAAACAAGCCACTTTTACTTACCCTATATTCGTTAAAGGCGATTTTGATGGGTTTATTGGCCTCTTCATAGATAATCTGGTCAATCTACTCATAATCACCGGCCTTTGCCTCTCCATAGGCATGCCATCATCACTGGTTTTTGGTAAGATACTGCCCGGAACTGCCACAGCTGTACTGGCTGGGAACATTTTTTACTCCTGGCAGGCGCATCGACTTGCAATAAGGGAAGGTCGCACCGATGTAACAGCATTGCCTTACGGTATAAATACCGTAAGCCTATTCGCCTTTTTCACTCTTATTATTGCGCCGGTTTATATCCAGACAAAAAATGCCGACTTTGCATGGAAGGTGGGCGTTATCAGTTGTTTTATCAGCGGTTTCTTCGAAGGTATCGGTGCCTTTTTCGGAGATCGTCTCCGAAAACTCACACCCCGGGCGGCACTCCTCTCCACCCTGGCGGGCATAGCCATTTCATTCATCGCACTGGACCAGACAATTAAAATATGGGACCGGCCGATAATTGCCATGATCCCTCTAGCTTTCATCATGGCTGAATACTTTTCTCATGTCAAGCTTCCTTTCCGAATTCCTGCCGGCTTTTATGCCCTTGCAATAGGGTCCGCCATTGCCTGGTCCACCGGCGCCATGGATTCTCAAAAGCTCATTGAATCAACAGGTGAAGTATCTTTATATCTTCCAGGATTTTTCCTGTTTGATATTATCAATGGCGTAAGCATGACAGATATTCTTCCCTATCTTTCCATATCCATACCCATGGGGATCATGGCTTTTTTCGGTACATTGCAGAATATCGAATCGGCTTCCGCAGCAGGCGACACTTATCCCGCCATGCCTACTCTGGCCATGAATGGAATCGGGACCATGATCGGTTCTTTCTTCGGCTCTCCATTCCCATCAACGGTATATATCGGCCACCCGGGATGGAAAGGTCTCGGCGCCCGATCCGGCTATTCAATAATCAATGGAGCTGTGATGACCATAATCTGTTTCACCGGTCTTATGAGCGTTATTGTTTCCGCAATACCTCTTGAAGCCGGCTTTCCAATTTTACTCTGGATCGGCGTGATAATAACTGCCCAGGCTTTCCAAACAACTCCGAAGGAGCACGCCCCTGCCGTTGCCCTGGGACTCATGCCGGCAATTGCATCCTGGGGCCTTACCTTGCTTCGTCAATTCATCAACGTTGACGGGAAGTATACAACAGCTCAGATGAATGGCATTATATCAAAAACACTTCCTCATCTTAAAGGGATACTGGTCTTTTCCGAGGGAGCTCTTTTTTCCGCAATGTTTTTATCCGCTATTGCGGTCTATCTTATAGATAAAAACTTTTTAAGAGCGTTTTTCTGGGCATTGCCATTGATTGTTTTTTCATATTTCGGCTTCATTCATTCACATGAAATTGGCTTTGGTGTTGCAAGAGATATTACACTGGGGTATACGCTATTCTCGGTTATACTTTTTTTAATTTATTTATACAACAAATATTTTCTGTCACGGCGGAAGTAGCAGGTTATCCCTTTCTTTTCTTTACCCGAATCATGATTTTTCGAGACCCCTGCAAAAAAAAAGCGGGGCATCCGCCCCGCTCATGGCAAAATTTATTTTATCACTCCGGCTGTTCTCAATTGATTAATCTCTTCAGTGGATTTCTTTAGAAGCTCGTTGAGCATCCAATCGGTATGCTGCCCATGTTCCGGTGCTGCTCCGCGAACTTTTGTTTCGCTGTTCCTCGTCTTGGTTGCAGGTCCATATATTACCACTTTTCCTCTATTTGGCTGATCTACTTCAACAGCGATACCCCGCGCCTGTGTATGAGGGTGTTCTACAACATCTTTCACGTTTAAAATCGGAGATGCGGGAACATCATGTTTTATCATCACATCCATCAATTCGTCAGTAGTTTTATCCCCGACCCAGTCCTGGATAATCTTTTTCAAATCAGGCTCGTTGGCATTGCGGACAAAGAGGTTATTAAACCGTTCATCAGTTTTAAGTTCAGGCATTTTCATCGCATCGCAGAGTTTATGGAATGTCCCGTCTCCAGCGCTGCATATCATGAAGTAACCGTTCTTGGCATGAAAAGTGTCAAAAGGACTGACATAAGGATAGCGATTCCCTGTCCTCTTGGGAATATTTTTTGTAACCGTGTAATCCGTCCAGACGCCGGCCAGGAGATTTATTGCTGTATCAAACATGGAAACATCAAGATATTCGCCCTCGCCGGTTTTTTCCCGTGCAAAGAGTGCAGCGCATATGGCAAAACCGGCCTGCATCGCTGTCGCCAAATCGATGATAATCGGACCTGCCTTTACAGGAGGCCCGTCTGGAAAACCGGTAACATCCATGATTCCTGAACAGGCCTGTATAATTGAATCATATGCGGGACGTTTTGACAATGGACCAAACTGGCCATACCCGGACAATGAAAGCATAACAAGTTTAGGGTTTATCTCTTTCAATGTGTCATAGTCCAGACCAAGTTTTTTCATCACGCCGGGCTTATAATTCTCGACCAGCACATCAGCAGTAGCCACCAGTTCTTTAAAAATCTTAACGCCTTCAGGCTTTTTCATATCAATGACTACGCTTTTTTTTGCCCTGTTCATAACGATAAAAGGCGCCGAAAATCCATTTACGTACGGCGGAAACAAACGGGCATCGTCGCCGAAGCCGGGCTTTTCAACCTTAATAACTTCAGCTCCCATATCGGATAGCAGCGCTGTACAGGCAGGTCCTGCGATATTGGCGGTAAAGTCAATGACCCTGATCCCATCAAGCATAGATCTCATATATAACCTCCCAAAAAATTGTATCTTACTGTCAATAACCATCCAGCTGTTCTGAATTGGTTGATTATCCAACCAAATATTATTGGTTGCAAAATGCAAGTAATAATTGTATAAAAATAATTATTTTTTTGTAAATTTTTAATATTAAACACTTATTAAATTATATACATAAAAAAAGGGGCTCTCCGAATTGAGAAAACCCCTTCAAAAATTCTCGTTTGAGTAATATTTTACTTTTCCATAGCGTTATAAACATACTCAGCTATGTCAAAATTCTGCATATTCTGGATATCAAGCTCCGTGATACCATCTGACAGCATGGTCATGCAGAACGGACACGCGGTGCAGATTTTAGTCGCGCCTGTTGACTGAGCATCCTTGGTACGGAACTGGTTTACACGGGTTCCCAGGTGTTCTTCGATGAACATCCGTGCACCACCTGCGCCGCAGCAGAAGCTCGTACGGTGGTTTCTGCTCATTTCAACAAAATTCACTCCCGGTATAGCCATGAGTATTTCGCGCGGTGCGTCGTATATCTCGTTGTACCGTCCCAGGAAACAGGAATCATGATATGTTATGGTTTCGTTGAGTGGGTTCACCAGCTTGATCTTACCGCTCTTGATAAGGACATTGATGATCTCTGTGTGATGATAAACTTCATAGTTGCACTCGAGGGGACCGCCCTCGGCGTTTTTGCCTACCTTGGCGAAATTCTTGTATTCCTTCTTTATGACGTTGTAGTCATGCGGGCAGGTACAGACGATTTTCGTTACGCCATAGGCCTTGAAATTTTCGAGATTCTGCGTTACCAGAGCATGGAACAGATACTCGTTACCGCCACGTAGCGCGGCATCGCCTGAATCAGCTTCTTCCGCTCCCAGTATACCGACCTTAATTCCAGCTTTCTGCATTATTTTAAGGAATGCAGTTGCGACTTTCTGGTTGCGTTTGTCATAAGAGGCAGCAGAACCCACGAAGTAGAGATAATCCACTTGCGCGTCCTCGGCCATGGTTTTCACCCCAAGGTCTGCCGGCAGCCACACGCCGCGCTCTCCGAAAGCAAAACCGTAAGGATTGAAGTTGTTTTCAAGGTTCATGAATGAGGTCTGCAGCTCCGGCGCCATGTCGCCTTCCATGAGAACTTTATACCGCCGCATATCGATCATCTTCTGCACATGCTCGATGTTGACCGGGCACGCCTCCATGCAGGCTGAGCAGTTGGTGCATGACCAGAACTCATCGGGAAGAACAGAGCCACCAATAAGCGTGGTGGTTTCCACTGTGGAAGGGTCTTCAGCCAGCCTCAGTTTCGGTATCCGCTCGTCCATGTTGGCTTTTATATCATTGACTAATTTCTTTGGTGACAGCGGTTTTTCGGTGAGCCATGCCGGACAATTGTCCTGGCAGCGGCCGCATCGTGTGCAGGCGTCGCTGTCCATGAGCTGTTTCCATGTATATTCCTCGACTTTTGATACACCGAAACTTTCAGCAACTTCAAACACTGCCGGATCGATCACGTTAAGGGCGTATTTGGTCATGGAGCTCTCATTATTGATATTCCCGTAATACACGTTCAATGACGATATCATAATGTGGCCCAGTTTGTCGGAGCCCACGAGACCGATGAATATAAATGCTCCCAGCATGTGTATCCACCAGCTAAACTGGTGCATCACCCTGAGGGTCGATTCGCTGAAAATCGAGAAGAAAAATGCAAGAATGTATCCGAAGGGGGACCATACTTCCCAGGCGGGAAAATCAGATATCGCTATCCGCATTGCTTCGCTGGTGAATCCGGTGATGATTATTACAAATATCAGCACCAGCGCAAACGTATCAATTGGTTTGGTATCGAGCCTGGTCGGCTTCGTTACATACCGGCGATAGGCTGCCATGATCAGACCGATGAGTACAACCATACCAGCAAGATCACCCACAAGCGACCAAATCAGGTAAAAATTACCCGTGATGAAGTTCCAATGGAAAAACAGTTCAGTAAAGTCGTCCTTGACAAAGATAAAAAAGGTAACGCCGGCTAACGCAACAAATCCGAAGAATATCGAAGCGTGCATGATGCCTGCAAAGGACTCACGCAAGATCTTGGCCTGCAATATAACATACTTGATGACTGCCAGAATCCTTTTTTCTGGGTAATCAGTGCGTAATTCTGGTTGTCCTTTTCTCCAGATAAGAACACGCTGAATAACACTATATGCAAGGTAGAAGAATGCGATGAACATAAAGATGTACAATCCCCACCTCATAAATCCATGCGGTCCACCGATGTTGAAGAACGATTCCCTCGCTATTTCTTCCAACGGGACGCCATACGATCCAGCAAACTTCATACAAATCCCTCCTGGTTTATTAAAATGCCGAAATTCTTATATCAAATGTATGATTTGTACAAATAATTTTCAATTGCCTACCTTTATCTTGATAATGATCATTAATGTCAACAAAAATTGTCAAACAAAAATCCAAATCAACAAAACAGGTTACCAGTTGACGTGGATTCACAAGGCAGTCTCGTACCAATTCCTTTTGCCCTGACATATTTTATCAAAGGCCTCATTTTGTTATTGACATCATGGTGTAAAATTAATAACAGCAGTGTTTATCTTATCGAGAGTGGTCGAGGGACTGGCCCTGTGAAGCCACGGCAACCGTTCAGCAATGAAAGAGGTGCCAATTCCAGCGGATAAATAATCCGGAAGATGAGATAAGCGATGAAAAACCGCTATCTCATATCGCGGTTTTTTTATTGATACGCCGCTGATAACCCTCCCCTTTTAATAAGATGCATGATATACGAATTGCGTATCTCATAATTATGAGCACTGTTTTTCCCAGCTGCCTCTGGTGAAAAGGGGAAATAACAATAATTCAGTAACGCAATGATTCTAATACCCATGATTAAAAACTATGCCTGTGTATAATAATGAAACAGCCGGTAAATCCGTCGGATTAGTAGAAACGCGACATTATACCTTTGACCGCTTTACCTTCAGATCAGGAAGGACGCTGGGCCCTGTCACTATTGCCTATGAAACATACGGAAATCTTAATGAACAGAAGAACAATGCCATTCTCCTTGCTCATGCCCTTTCCGGAAGCGCTCACGCTGCCGGATTTCATACCGATCAGGATAAAAAACCCGGGTGGTGGGACCTGTACGTGGGTCCGGGAAAACCTTTCGATACTGATAAATACTTTATCATTTGTTCGAATGTGATCGGAGGATGCACAGGATCTACCGGTCCATCGTCAATCAATCCTGAAACGGACAAGCCCTTCGGTCTCGATTTTCCCATGGTAACCATACATGACATGGTAAACTGCCAGTGGCATCTGATCCGACACCTCGGCATAGACAGGCTTCTATCCATTGCCGGCGGTTCAATGGGAGGGATGCAGGCCCTCAAGTGGGCCATCATGTATCCGGACATGGTCAACTCGGTCATATCCATAGCCACGTCCGCATCGCTTTCCGCGCAGGGAATTGCGTTGAACGAGGTTGGTCGGCAGGCAATTATGAATGATCCCAACTGGAACAACGGAAATTATTACAGCTCCAAAGGCCCGGATGCCGGTCTTTCCCTGGCCAGGATGATCGGTCATATAACCTACCTGAGTGAAAAGCATATGCATGAAAAATTCGGCCGCCGCTATAAAGATGAAGATCCCACCATAACAAATTTTGACAATGTCTTCATGGTTGAATCATATCTTCATTATCAGGGCACCAAGTTCGTGGACCGCTTTGATGCCAATTCATATCTGTATATTACAAAAGCCATAGATTACTTCGACCTGAAAAAAGATTACGGCACCCTGCATGCCGCATTCTCATCAGTGAATTCTAATTTCCTGGTCATCAGCTTTACCTCGGATTGGCTTTATCCCAGTCCCCAGTCAAAAGAAATTGTTCAGGCACTGCGGGCCAATGGTAAAAATGTAATGTATACCGACATAGAAACCGATATGGGCCATGATACCTTTCTTATCGATTACGATCCATTGAAGAGAAATATCACGAATTTTTTGAAACGTGAATATGAGCGGGTTAACGGGTGATGATTGACATAGAGCATATTGCCTATGATCTTATAATGGCTGAGGTTGAACCCGGTTCGAAGGTTCTTGATCTCGGTTGCGGCGACGGGACTCTTCTGCAAAAGCTCCAGAAACAGAAGCAAGCGGTCCCCTATGGTGTGGAAATATCAGAAGACGGCGTATGGCAGTGCGTTGAAAAAGGCCTTTATTGCTACCAGGGAGACATAGATGAGGGCCTGGCTGACTATAAAAACAATTCATTCGACTACGTGATTTTAAACCAGACCCTACAGATCACCAAGCGTCCGTCATACGTGCTCAAGGAGATGATGCGCATCAGCAGGAACGCCATTGTCAGCTTTCCTAATTTCGGATATTACAAGACAAGGCTTCAGCTTCTGATGAAAGGGATCATGCCGAAAAACATCCTCCTGCCCTATGAATGGTATGAGACACCTAACATCCACCTTCTGACAATACGGGATTTCCAGAACTTTTGCGAAAAACATGGATACCCCGTAAGAAAGGAAAATCACTTCTCATTGTCATCAACAGGCAGCTCCAACCATATCAGGAGACTCCCCAATATCATCGCGCAATATGGTTTTTTCGTACTTGATGGGGACAAATATACGGGACCCCTCCCGCAATAACTCACTTCCATCCGGCCATGAAGGCCTCTCCTGCCCTTCTTCCTGTATCATAATCAGCCAGCAGTGATTCAATTTTTTGCGTTGTCCTGCCGGTCTTCAAAGGCTCCTCCGGCGCAATCTGAATAATAATCGCATCTTCCGGAGGATTAAGAATAAAGTCAGCACATTGGGAGTACGTATCAGCCTGGTTTTTCACTGCCGCTGATAGTTTCGGCCATGCACGGGTGGCATATGAAGAAATATAATTCTCGAGGCCCTTTTTCTTCCTATACACAGCAGGCCTTGTCCGCACCACCACAATGCTCCGTGCTCCCCGTTGGTATGCCTCTCGTGCCGGTATCGGATCGGTTACCCCGCCGTCCACACACTGTTTTGAATCCACTTCAAGGAACCCGCGATAGAGGAGGGGTACGGCGCTTGAGGCCTTCAAACATGCTGAACAGTTCTCAACCTTCGGTATGATATAGATCGGGAGCCCTTGCTCTACTACGGTACCCACGATTATGAATTCTTTTTTATTCTTATTAAAAATTTTTTTCACATCAAGAGGATCCTCAACATCGATCGTTTTCCAAAGGTAATCAAGATCCATCAAATGGCCGCCATGTAAGAATTTATTTTTGCTTATGAATTCAGGACTGGTCATCAAACGGGTATAGATGCGGAAATTACGCTTGTGCTGCCCAGCAAGGTGTGATGCGAGATTACACGCTCCTGCTGAAACCCCAATATACAGGTCAAAGGGATCAAATTTCTTCTCCATGAATACATCCAGCACCCCGGCAGTAAAGATACCGCGCATTCCGCCTCCCTCAACTACAATGGCGAATCTTGATGTCTTCTTTTTCATCGCCGTATCCTTTTTTCATTCAATGAGTAATAGTAAACGATCATTAGCTGCCGGGATTTTGCATTTCTGAATATGCTATTTTCAGCTCCGACAGGTTATGCACGATTCTGCATTCGGGGATCGCCTTTAAAAAAAGCCGTCCATATGATTTACTGGCTATCCGTGAATCCAGGACAGCGACAACACCACGGTCATTTTTGCTTCGTATGAGCCTTCCAAAACCCTGCTTGAATCGTATCACCGCTTCCGGAATTTGCAGAGCTGAAAATGGGTTTTTGCCCATGGATTGAAGCCGTTCTATCTTTGCCTCTACCGGCGGTGAATCAGGCACGGCAAAGGGAAGTTTCATGACGATTACACCTCTCACAAGGTCGCCGGGCAGATCGATCCCCTGCCAGAATGAGTTTGATCCCATGAGAACTGAATTGCGATCATTCACATATCGTTCAAAGGCATCGGTTGATGCAAGCACGTCCTGTGAATAAATTGGATAGTCAATACTCTCGCTGATAATCGTTTTTACTTCCCGCATGGCTTTATATGATGTAAACAGCATGAGACAATTGCCCTGTAAATGGTTTATTATTTCAGCCGCGTTATGTGATGCCTTTACAGCATACACGCCGCTTCCCGGATCAGGTAAATCTTGTGCGATAAAGAGAATGACCTGGTTTTTATAATCAAATGAAGATTGCAGTGACAATCCTTTATACTTTTCAATGCCCAGCCGGCCGGCTATATATGAAAAATCGCCGCCGATAGACAATGTGGCCGACACAAAAACTGATGAGTCAAAGCAGGAGAGCACCTCACGCTGGAATAATTCCGCTATATCCACCGGTTGTCCGCGCAGCACAAGGTCTCCCAGCACTGCTTCCGATTCACGCTCAATCCAGTACACATAATTTTCACTTTTCTGGAAAACGAACGATGACAGCTCCTCAAGCGAGGTAAAAAGTTTTCCTCTGACTATGTCGAACTCAATGCGCTGCGGATGATCCTCATCGAATTTTTGTTCTGAATCAGCCAGGAGTATCATCAACTCCTGGAGGCACTCTACAAGCACCTTCCCCGATGGCTGGGCCTCCCTGATTCTGAGGCTTATTTTCTCCGCCGGAACCAATCCTCGCAATTTCTCAAAAAACGCTGATATTTCCGGCACAATTTTCATTGCCAGTACGCTCAACGCTGATCTGGTTGCTTCGTCATCTATACCTTTGATCACATTGCCCTTTTTGTCATCACGGAACAATTGTATAGTATCTTTGAGTTCCTCATAACCAAGCCTGAAGCCGAACTGTGACGCCGCAACATCCTCAAGGGAATGCGCTTCGTCAAAAACAGCAATTTCGCATTGGGGAAGATATGTTTTTCCAGAAGCTATATTGGTGAAAAAGAGATAGTGATTCATAACCAGAAGATTTGACTGGTTCCATTCTTTTCGCGCCAGCTGGTATGAACAGACAGATACAAAGGGGCATTTGTATGAATTGCATGAGTCTCCTTCACGGTTTATTTCGCTCCAAATATAGCCTGGCAGGCTGAGATCAAAGAAGGTAAAAATTTTTTTACTCTGGAACAATTCATGAACCGGCTCGATTTTTTTTAACTCTTTCGGCTGAAACTTACCTGTTTTTAAAGCAAATTCAAATCGTTTCCTGCAGGGATAGTTGGAACTGCCCAGACAGAGGGCATAGGTGAATTCCATGTTGAAAAACCTTTTTACAATCTCCCGGACGATGGGCAGGTCCTTTTCAAACAATTGCTTTTGCAGTGTCTTTGTCTCGGTGGACACAGCAATTTTTTTGTCATGCTCAACGGCGTGTAAAACAACCGGCAGCAGGTAGGCAAGTGTTTTCCCTGTGCCGGTTCCCGCCTCTATTATTCCATTTTCACAGTTGATCAGGCATTCGAGAATGAAGTCCGCCATATGCAGCTGCTCTATTCTGAATTCATATGAAGGGATCACATCTGACAGGAATCCATGTTCATTAAAAATCTTATTCATGATGCCATATTAGTGCTTTCAGGCTCGGCTCGGGTGTACAACCGATTTTCAAAAGAGAGCCGCGTATCGTTCACTTACCATTTACCTCAATGCTGATCAGTGTAATATCATCCCTGAGCAATAACTCTTCCTTCACACCGATGTACTCCCGCAGACTTTGAATAATTATATCGTCAATCGTGCTGACAGGAGAGGCTTTATGTTTCTCAGCAATCCCGAGAATATCGAGTTCCGTCAATCCTTCATCGCGGTCATTGAATTGCTCAAACAGACCGTCCGTATAGAGAAAGACCTTGTCAAGAGGGTGAATGTCTCTTTCGACAAAATCATATACGGTGTCGCGTTTGATGCCAATCAGCTTGCCCGTATGCTTTAGAATTTCTACCGTATTATTTGCTATAATGATCTGGTTTGGATGCCCGGCCGATGCATAGCGCAGTTTATTGTTCCTGGTATCTATATCGACGATTACACATGAAAAAAAGGCATTCAGTGAAATATACAAATCGGTAAAAGATTTATTCAGCCATTCGAGAAGCTCTTTTGCGTTTTCGATCGTTTTGACCTTTTCATATTCGCTTTTTATTATCATGGTTATGAGTGCTGCCTGAATGCCATGACCGATCGCATCCGCAAGAAAAAATCTGATACAGCCCGGAGATGTCTGAAAAATATCATATATGTCCCCCCCGATATCCGCCATCGGGTAATAATGAACGATAAGATCCAAGCCCTCAAATGAATCAAGATTTTCAGGCATAATTCTCTTTTGGATCCTTTTGGCCAGTGTCAGGTCAGCCTGGATCTGGCCGTAGACCTTGTTAAGATTTTCATAGGCACTGCTTAATTCTTCTGTTCGTTCCGTGATTTTTGTTTCCAGGTCAGTTCGTATCTCATTTATTTCCAAAGCCGCGCGGTTATAATTCTCGGAAAATATAGCAAATTCTTTATCCGGAAAGGGAGGAAAAAACATGCCACTGCCCCCCGACGCGAGTTTTTTTGTCGAGTGATTAATTGTTTCCAAGGACATCCTGAGAATATTAAACATCAGGAAAATCAACAGGCCTATGGTGATAAGACTTAATGTTATAAAACCAATTATTACCAGAAGCGATTTTTCACTTCGCCGGATTAATATTGTCAAATTCATCATGCTGAAAAGAACGACCATCAGCATAAAGATCGCTTTGTATTTAAAACTCATTAATACGCGCGGCTTAATCTTTATTGACCGCTCGAAAAGCATCTGTTCCAGTCTCATCTTATAAGGACCGGAAAAGTATTCAGTCAGCAAAAACGTACAGTATCCAATAATGACTGATGAAAAAATCCCGCCGAGCAGCACGAAAATCACGCGTTCGAAATCTCTGCTGTAATAATATATGAGAATAATCAGCGCGAGAACAACAAGGGCGGTGAAGGTTAATCCGGTGAAAAAGTTATGCCGCGGCAGGGATAATACTGCCGAATATACTTCTTCAATATCCTTGCTCTGTATATCTTTAAAATTTACAAAAATATGCTTCTTATCAAAAAACCTGTTAATGAGCCGTGCTGTTTTTGAAAAACCGGGGAATCCCAGCTTATAAAACATTCCATAGTGGGATAGATGGAGTACGACGGCAATGCCGGTACAGACGATCAGTGCACCGATCATATACAGCAACTCATCCTGCTGAAAATTTACCGTTGCGTGGACAAAAAAGAAGCCATAAAATGAAGCAACCCACGACCATGCTGTAGTGAACAATGCTATGGTAGAAGCAAAAGAAGTTCTGTTATAAATATATATGAATAATCGGGCAATCATGCTCTTTCAACAAAAATGTTTTGCAATTATTGGATAAGATTATGAGGCGTGTCAATGATGTTTTAGCTTCCCTTAAAATAAAAGCCCCTCCCGGTATTACACCCTGGAGGGGCTTAATTACTTTGTATACAATACTTACAGCAAATAGATTCTGCTCTATATTACTTTTTTCCGTAACCAAGAGTTTTTATCGAATCTTCAATTTCACCCAGAATAGCCGGGTCATCTATTGTTGACGGAATTGAAAACTCCTGACCATCAGCTAATTTTCTCATGGTAGACCGAAGAATCTTTCCGGATCTTGTTTTAGGCAACCGCTTCACGATGACAGCCTGCTTGAACACTGCCACAGCACCGATCTGGTCGCGAACCATGTCGACCAGTTCCTTGATAATAACATCATCCCCTTTTTTCACACCTGCCTTAAGGACCACAAATCCGAGAGGCAGCTGGCCCTTGAAGTCGTCTGCAGCGCCGATAACTGCGCATTCAGCCACGTCAGGATGCTGGGAGATGACTTCTTCCATGGACCCTGTTGAAAGCCGGTGCCCGGCAACGTTTATGACGTCATCTACCCGCCCCATGATATAGAGATATCCGTCTTTATCAACATATCCGCCGTCGCCGGTGAAATAATAGCCGGGGAAGGGATCAGTGTACGATTCCTTGTACTTGCCGTCATTTTGCCAGAGCGTCGGCAGGGTGCCCGGAGGTAGCGGGAGCTTGATCGCCACAAGGCCTTCAGTAGCGGCAGATAGTTTCTTCCCATCACCGTCTATTATATCCACCTGATATCCCGGTACCGCTTTTGTCGGGGATCCCGCTTTTATCGGGAACTGCTCAATGCCCATGCAATTCGCTGCAATGGCCCACCCGGTTTCAGTCTGCCACCAGTGGTCCACAACCGGTTTCTTGAGCATATTGGTAGCCCAGTGGTAGGTATCCGGGTCAAGGCGCTCCCCGGCGAGGAACAGGTACCTGAATTTTGAAAGATCATATTTTTTTAAATGCTCCCCGTTGGGGTCCTCTTTTTTTATAGCTCTGAAAGCGGTCGGCGCTGTAAACAGCACTTTCACATCGTGCTGGTTGATGATGCGCCAGAAGGCTCCAGGGTCAGGGGTTCCCACCGGTTTCCCTTCATACATGATCGTAGTGCACCCATACAGCAGGGGCGCGTAAACAATGTAAGAATGTCCCACGACCCAGCCCACATCAGAGGCGGCCCAGAACACTTCACCAGGGTTCATTCCATAAATATTCTTCATACTCCACTTCAGGGCAACCGCATGACCGCCATTGTCCCGGACAACGCCTTTCGGCAGTCCCGTTGTTCCTGATGTGTAAAGGATGTACAAAGGATCTGTTGATTTCACCGGAACACAATCAGCGGGAGTTGCTTTTTTCAATGCTTCTGTCCAGTCAATATCCCTGCCGGCTATTAATGATGCCGCTACTTGCTCTCTCTGATATATTATGCAATGTGATGGTTTGTTCTGGGCCAGATCTATGGCCTTATCGAGGAGCGGTTTGTATTCAATGGTTTTTTTACCTTCGATGCCGCACGATGCCGACACGATCAGCTTCGGTTTGGCGTCATCTATCCTGACGGCAAGCTCATTGGGAGCGAATCCGCCGAACACGACGGAATGGATTGCCCCTATCCGGGCGCATGCGAGCATGGCCACTGCAGCCTGTGGGATCATTGGCATATAGATAATGACACGGTCCCCCATGCTGATGCCATTATTCTTCAAAGCCCCGGCAAAAAGGGCTACTTCATCCCTGAAATCCTTATACGTTATCTTCTGGATTTTTCCCGTAACCGGGCTGTCATAGATGATAGCTGTCTGGTTCCCCCGGCCCTGCTCGATGTGATAATCAAGGGCATTGTAACAGGTATTCATTTCACCATCAATGAACCAACGGTAAAAGGGTTTACGTGAGTCATCCAGCACCTTGCTGTATTTCTTGGACCATACAACATCCTGAGCTGCCCGATCCCAAAAACTTTCAGGACTTTTAATCGATTCGTCATACTCTTTTTGATAATCCCCCATGGGTATCCTCCTTTTTTCTTACATTTCATATGGTATATTCTTACGTCTTAATCAAGCACGACCCTGAACTTGTACTTGTTTTCTACAAAATATGTCCATACTATCTCAACTGGCTTTTTTTTCTTGTCAAATACCGATGTCTTGATGGTGAGGACCGGCTCAAGAACACGAATTCCCAATAATTTCGAAATTTCAGCAGTGGCCCGTGTTATTTCAACCTCATGCTCAATTGTTCCCAACTCTATTTTTACGACTGACTCAAGTGTTTCCAGCATGGTCATCTGCTGCAGATGCCGCTTATCAATCAACCGCCCGTATTTATCTGGAAGATAGTTTATTGTATAGCTCATCGGTTCTCCGCCGGCAGACCGCACCCGCCTGAATACTGTCACCGCCGAATTAATAGCCATGCCAAGAAACCGGCACGCTTCATCTGTGCCCGATTCACTGCTCTTCGAAAGCACCCGTACCGTTGTCTTCTCGTTGATGTTGAAAATCTGTTTATTGATGCCGGCCATTTTTTCCTGCCTGAGCAGTTTGGCATCTTCCGTCCAGAATGTCCCTTTCCCCTGCTTTCTAGTCAGCAGGCCCTTTTTCAGCAGATGGTCCAGTGAATGACGGATTGTTGTTCTGCTTACGCCGAATATTACTGCAAGTTCCTCTTCCGTGGGGACCTGCTTTTCATGACGCAGGTCCCCACGTTTCAGCATATCCTCGAGGTAATCTGCGATCTGATAATGCAGCGGTATTTGAGTATTGTCGAGAATAACCGGTTCCATAGGCGCATAATGTCTCATTGTATTAACAATGATACAATTATTGGGTCGCCCTTCTCCTGTCAATAAAAAAACAGCACCCATATGTAAACCAGGGCGATGGCCCTTAATCACGCACGGGCAGGGTCAATATTGTTGAAATTAAATTTGACATAGGCATGTATTATACTATACTACCGGCAGATATAAAAGAGCCTGGCAACGAACGGGAATTCAATGACCACAGCATATTTATTCGATTCCGTGTATCTTCAGCATGACACCGGGTGGGGACATCCTGAAAAACCTGAGCGTCTTATATATATCAGCAACGCCCTTTTTGAAACCCCCTACTATGAAAGCCTTTTCAAAGTTAAACCTGCAATGCCGGACATGAAACATATCGAAGCTATACATTCAAAAGCTTATATCAAACGTGTCGAGAAGGAAATAAAAAGCGGTGTCTCGTGTCTCGATTCCATGGATACCGTGGTGTGCAGTTATTCTTATGAAGTGGCACTTAAAGCCGTCGGCGGATCTCTCAGCATGTGCGACGCCATCATGGACAATAAGGCCGCCAACGGCTTTTGCTCCGTGCGTCCGCCGGGACATCATGCTGAATCGGATTATGCCGCAGGCTTCTGCATTTTCAACAACATTGCCATTGCTGCCCGTTATTTACAGAACAAATATCATGTTGGGAGGATAGCTATCATTGACTGGGATGTCCACCATGGAAACGGCACACAACACTCCTTTGAGCAGGATAGCTCCATACTGTATATCAGCCTCCATCAGCATCCTCACTATCCTGGCACTGGAGCATCTTCTGAATGCGGATCAGGCCCCGGCAAAGGGTATACCATCAATATACCCATGCGGGCGGGCAGTTCCGAAAAAGAATATATTCCGGCATTTCAACATAGTATCATACCCGCCATTGACACATTCAAACCGGAAATAATCCTCATTTCCGCCGGCTTCGACGCACACCGGAATGACCCACTGTCATCCATCAGGCTCAACACTGAAACATTCGGAGAATTTACAAAAATGCTAATGGCTGTGGCGGATGCCCATTCCCACGGGAGAATTATCTCTTTTCTTGAGGGTGGATACAACCTGCAGGCCCTTGCCGATAGTGTCAGAAGTATGATGGACGCATTTGTATACGGACAGGGAGAAAAACATGGTTGAGTCCTTAACAATAAAAAGCAGAGCACCCGAAGAGTTCGTTGATATTACAGCCATGGTTCATGGCATCGTCACGAGAAGTCAGGTTAACGAGGGCGTTTGCGTCATCTATACCCCCCACACCACGGCAGCAATCACAATCAATGAAAATGCCGATCCCGCTGTTCAAAAAGACATACTGAAAGGATTGAAGCACTTGAAGTTTGATCAGGTCAATTTCAGCCATGCCGAAGGAAATTCGCATGCTCATATAAAATCATCCTTGATAGGATGCTCGGAAACATTGATTATTAATAATGGCAAGCTGAGCCTCGGCACCTGGCAAGGAATTTATTTTTGTGAATTTGACGGGCCCAGGACCAGGACTGTGCTGGTGAAACTTCTCAATCAAACTTGAAGTTGGGATACACGTCGATAATTCCAATGCTGAAAGCCAGCACCCTGGCCATATACCGGTAATATCTTGTCATGAAATTAAACAGCATATGCGGCCATCCGCCGGTTACCAGTACAGAAAGTATCCCGACAATAAATATCAGGGGTATGACAAGGCTCATTATAGCCAATATTAAAAAATGCGGTAATGTCAGCAGTATAATGCCCAGTCCCGACAACCGTAGAAAAGCCAGGAGCCTCGATGATCGGAGAGGATAAACAATTCTCATTTGTAATGGATAATCAATATTATCGCGACCCGCAAAAATCGGCATTTCTTCAACAATCCCGAGCGATGAAGCACTGATCGACAGAAGGTACCGGAGAGTATTTTCATGTATTTCGGAAAAATCTTCCATGTTCTTCTCAGTAACAATGACCAATATATGATTAATAAAACTGAGAAATATAGATAACACATTATACACAAAGAAAACCAGAAAATGCGGAATGAGACCGATGAAGAAAACGCCAAAAAGCCTTAACAGTGCGCCAACCCTAGAGTATTTTATGGAATAATCGATTGAGAAATTAACCGCTCCTTTAGGAACCATGTCAGGAAGCTCTTTCTGGAGACCACCCTTTACTTTCACTCCCTTTTCTCTTTCATCAAGATTAAACAGTTCATCCTCATATTTAGAAATAGCGGTTTTACCGGTCCCGGAGTCTGTGCTGACCAGTTCCAGATCCTTGTCAAAATCAATTTCCGGCAGATCGGACAGTTCGTCGACAACAAGAAAATCATCTTTTTTTCTTGGCGGTTCAACTAATATTGATTCGGCTTCCTTTAATTCTTTTTCAATTTCATTCATGTCGATATCAGGACCAAGCTCATTGATGCTCAGCTTGATATCTTCCTCTTCAAAATGTTTAGAATCTGATTCTGATGATACTGAGATCAATTCATCAGTGGTTAATTCCTCCAGTGTCAGCCCTGCATCTTCAAGGGTTAATTTTTCGTCTTCATCAAGATCCTCCCCCTTTTTAATCTCATCGCTCTCCTCGAGAGATATATCGAGAGAATTTAGATCCAGTGTAATGCCCTCATCCTCTTTTGCTTTCGGTTTGTGCGACACTTCCTCAAGCTCCTGTATTGTTTCTTCAGAAAAATCTGAAAGATCAAGACCCAGGTCTTCGTGACTCTCTCCCTTTATTGGTTCTTTCTCTTCTTGAAGATCAATATCAAGTGTATCAAGGTCAATGGTGATATTTTCATCTTCATCTGTCTCATGTAGCGATTTCTCATTTTTTTCAAACAGATCTAAATCATGAGAAAATGCGACTTTTTCATTCGATTTCTTATCCGGCACCCTCCCGGTATCTTCTAAGTCAATATCCAGAGAATCAAGATCTATGGTTATGCTCTCATCCTCCATCGCATCTTTGGCCCGGTACACCTCTTCAGTTTTTATTTCCTCGTCAAGAACCATATCTGGCGCCAGTGGCTTTGATTCGATGTTTTTCGTTTCAATCTCCAGCGGCTCAAAATCATCCACGATTTCCTTTTTCTTTTCATCTTCCGCCAGCAATGCATCTATATCGTCAACTTCATCCAGATCAACCGGGGCATTCGTCTCTTCCTTCAAATCCAATTCATCAAGGATAACATCGGATTCTAATTTACCATCATTGGTATCCAGATCGAGTTCATCAAAAATTGAATCATCTGAATCTCTCTTTGGATGCTTATCCTCTTTCCCCGTATACTTCTCATCCAGATCCATGTCAATATCTGTAATCCCAAGATCCTTCAAGTCATCATCAATATTCAGATCATCAAGAGGCACATCGGAACGCATATCGTCCGCAGGAGGGAGATCGGCGTTTTCCAGTGAAGTGTCAATTTCCTCCATCTTTTCTGGTTCAGCAAGGCCGGAAAGATCATCAGTGTCTATCATAGACGAATCATCGAGCATCAATCCATCATCAGCAAGTATATCGTTTTTTTGAACTCGTTCTGGACTTTTAGCTGCCCTGGATTCCTCAAAAAGGTTTTCCCTACCGGTGCTCACAACTGCTTCATCCCTGGTGGCACGCTCCGGAATTTCATTATATTCTTCATCTATGACAGTCGGACCAGCAATGGTTGCCTGTAGTTCTTTCCTGTTATCGATGATATTCTCATTGTCGCATTTCGGGCATGTGAATGCGAATTTTTTATCCTTTACTTTTCCGTCATCCACGGCAAATGCTGAATTACAGTTTTTACACCTGACTATCATTGGTGGCTCCTGGATTACTTAACGACCCGGAAAAAATTTTTCATTTAAATTATGTTGAATAATAATCGGAAATATAACAATACACGGGAGAAACAATATCATATACCATTTTACGTCTCTTCCGTTCATCATTTCTGATTTTTGTAAATACTTCAGGTTCAGATACAAACCCCATATCCCAAGGGTAAAAACGGTCAGCAGTATATTTATAATAGGATCATCCTCGAAGGCCTTGCTGACCCGCGCAAGCCACCAGAAGTAATAGAGGCCGCAGGTTATTATCATCAATAAAAACAGAACGACTAGATTATTTTCTGGGATATATTCATCCATATATACTCACCATGTTATGGTTTTTTACGATTCTAGTTATATCTTCCTATATTTCATTAACGGTACAAAATATTGATTTTTTTATATTTTTTTCAAGAATTTAGCAATTTTATATAATATATTCATACTTCGAAAACTCTCTTTTTTAACCGATTCCAAGTTTAAAATACACTCCCAATAAAACAATTTCAATTGAAATAGGAATATCTATGGAATATTTGGTCAGAACTCAAATTTCAATATTGATATTTAAATAATTTGACATAATACCCTCTCTCTCATTCTATTTATTATCACTGGTAACAAGATATCAACAATGAACTGGCTCACAAGTAAATATTTAAGCAACAGCCCCATTGAATGGCTTCTTGAAGATTCAGATCCATCCATTTGTTATTTGACCCATAAGGATATCCTCGAGGATAAAAACTGTGATGGAATTTATCCCGGCATTGCCGAATCACCCGAATTCAGAAAGCTGATAAATAGGACAGGGACTATTCTTGGGAACAGCAATAATTATGATATTTTTTATTCCGGAGCCGTATGGTGTTTTGCAGAAGCGGTTGAGCGGGGTCTTGACAAACGATCGCTAATAGTTCAAGATACTGCTGAGTTTATTGTTTCACACTGTCAGACTCCTTCCGGGGGGTTTGGCTTACGATGGAAACCGCAAACAGAACTATCATGCAGGACCGGGGATATGATACGGCTCCTTCTCAAGTCCGGCTTTAATGATCAACGAATTCAAAACGGCATCAGCTGGATAACATCACATCAACGTCACGACGGCGGCTGGCTTCATTGCCCCCTTGCCGGTATATGTGATCAGTTTAAGTTAATACTGTTCAACAAACCTGGCAAGGGTTTGTCCAGGGAATCAAATGATAAGGTGAATAGTTGCATATATGCGACGATTGCCTGCTCAATGGCCCTCGTGGAATATAGATGTAAAACCGGTTCTTATGGCAATGACGATATAATAAAAAAAGCAGCGGACTTTTTTCTAAAGCGGTCATTATTCAAAAACAGCCGTAACGAGCCGATCAAACCAAGAAGCACGTGGAACAGTGATTTTCGGTTATTGGGATATCCTGTGATGTCTCAATATGATATCTTATACGGACTTCTTTTCATTGCCAGAGCTGGATTCATCGGTGACCGGCGGGCGGGTGAAGCCTTCAATCTTATCATATCAAAACAGAATAATGATGGATCCTGGAATTTGGAAAACGCGCAAACCGGCATGTTGTTCGGCAATGAAGCAAGAAAGCATATAGGAAAAAAGAGCAAGTGGGTGACCCTGCAGGCCATGCGTCTGCTTAAACACCATGGGACGATTATAGATAACACACTGTAACAAATACCATCATTGTTTCCATATAATACAGTATGAAATTTGGATTTACAATAATAATTACATATCGGATAATGCCCTCATTCTGATCTTCTGCACACTGGCCCATCAGAACAACAATCAAAACAATTAAGGAGTAGATCATGGTTGAAGAGGGAAAATTTGTACAGCTTCAATATACAGGCACCTTTGATAATGGAGAAGTATTCGATTCCAATGTCGGTCTTGAACCGCTTGAATTTCAAGTAGGATCAGGTTCGATAATTGTCGGTCTCGATCATGGGATTATGGGCATGAAAATCGAAGACGAAAAAAATATAACGGTCAAACCGGAAGATGGCTATGGCGATTATAATAACGAATTTGTCCTCAATGTGCCACTGGCCGAAATGCAGTCAAATTTCAACCCCGAGCCTGGCATGGTAATTTCCATTCAAATGGAAAATGGCAGTCTCATCCCGGCGCGGATTACAGAAGTCAATGGTGAAACCGTTATACTCGACCTTAATCATCCTCTTGCTGGGAAAACGCTTCATTTTGCAGTTAAAATTCTTGCCGTCAATAATGAAGCCCAACTGGATAGCGGATGCAGCTGCTGCAGTGATGATTCATGTAGTGACGATTCATGCGGTAATGGTGGATGTTCCTGTTAATTTCATAGCATTGTCACCACAACATTTGTCCGGTTTTATTAAGGATGCCCGGCAGATATTTGCACTTGTGACCTTTTCATCATGACATTGAGGTGCTGCCTTGATTTTCCGTATCGATATTGCAGTTCTGATGTTGCTGATACTCTGTTCTTCCTGTACAAAAATACACGGAACTATAACATCAGAAGGTGAAGCTTTAGGCAATTGGATACTTACACCAGAAGAATGCATAACTGGTGACCGTGAACGGACCGTCGGCGCCACACTGTATACCGAAAAGAATCCTGCGCTAAGCATAAAAATTGCGAAAAATATTACAAATAATATGCTTGTTGCGGTAACCATCCCATCGACGTGCGGAACAAACGGTATGTGCAAGGCTGTTATTCTTGATTCCCGAAAATGCTCAAAATATTCCGCGGATGTAGCATTAACCAATGACATGACACCAGACGATTATCGACAGTCTGACGGGCACCTATTGTTAGATTGTGTGGTATATATCGGCTTGAGGAAAAGTATACTTCGCGGAGATCTGACATTCACGAATTGTAATTGATGATTTCTTCCTGCTCTGTTCCGCACCCATCTGCTCTTTATTCATAATAAAACTCCGCATTATGGTGATAGTATACTGCTGAAGTCAATTTGAAAAAGCATAACCTGCTGACAGCATAAAACACGCTGAATGCACATATGAAGAATTTTTATTGGGGAAAAACCATGCAAGAGTCTGAATGTTATTAATATAGAATTTATTGTTGAATTTCAACATATTCATGGTCCAATCAAATCCAACGGAGATCATAAAGCCACCTGTGAAAAACATGGAAATGTTAAGATCTCCTCCTACAACAATATTATAAGCCTGCTTTTTTCTTTTAGCGTTATAGAAAAATATAAGCTGCTGTTCTGTCATCGTGGTCAAACTATATATTAATTGTGCTGCAATAGGTGCCGCCTTGTATTCTCCAAGCGCGTAACCGACAACAGGTGTAAACGAGATGTCCCATGCCTTACGGGTAGTGAAATGTATCGCCGGACCAAAAAATAATGAAAAATCGCTATAGATCATTTTGGTCCAATTCTGGTATTCTGATCCAAACTGAGATCTCTGTATAATGGATGATCTTTGAATTTTAACTTTTAGGCCCAGGTAATCGACCGGCATATATTCGTAAAAGACACCGTAACTGAAAGACAAATGCTGCAGCATGATCTTCTTCGTTATAAGATTAGTTAGAAATGTATAAGTAGAATTTCTGATAAAATTTTTCTCAGCATCAATGATGGTGCCATAAGGGACCCCTATTGTGGCGAAGGCACCGAGGAACATTTGACCTTTATGAGCACCTTCCGGCGGCTTATCCAGCTCTTCAAAATGAGCCGCATGGGCCGATAGCGTTGCCGTCAAAAATGCAATGATGACTAGAAATTTTTTCATGACACTGTGCAATTTTTATACAGTACTGTAAAGTAAGTAACCCTGTCTGTCAATTATAAAAGATATTATATTTTTTGCCTAAAAAGTATCTTACTCAGGCTTATGAAATATCATCCCCGGCTGTTAAAAATACTTGCCAGCATTGACTGATTATTTTGTATTGTATGTATCATACGAATGATACAGTATTTCTAATTATAATATTTACACTATTACGCTCAATTGGTTTAGACTAGATAAGTAATCAAGAAAACATCTGATAGAAATTCCCCAAATTATATTACTATCAATAGAGAAGGTGAATCACAATGAACTATTTTAAAGGATCTGATGAATATGTTTTATCACAAGCTCTGCGGGATAATGTCAATGTCTCCATAGCTCTACAACGGCCGCTTATCGTCAAGGGTGAACCGGGAACCGGGAAGACCCTCCTTGCTCATTCGATAGCCAAAGGCCTTGGAAAACAGTTGATAATCTGGAATATCAAATCCACCACCAAGGCAAAAGAAGGCCTTTACGTTTATGACACCGTTCAGCGGCTCAATGATGCCAGGTTTGGAGACGGGAATGTATCGGACATAAAACAATACATCAAGCTGGGTAAATTGGGAGAGGCTTTTAAGTCCGAAGAGCAGGTAGTTCTTCTGATTGATGAAATCGACAAAGCTGAGCTGGAATTCCCCAACGATCTACTGAATGAACTGGATGAAATGAGCTTTTATATTCCTGAAACAGGTGAGATCATCAAGGCAAAACAGCGCCCCATCATGATCATAACTTCAAACAGTGAAAAAGAACTTCCGGACCCGTTTCTCAGGCGCTGTATATTTCATTATATTGAATTCCCGGAAACATCTCTCATGGAGGATATTATCAAGGTTCATTATCCTAAAATTGAAAAAACCCTGCTCCGGGAAGCTTTGAAGCGTTTTTACTGGATCCGTGAATTCGACATGCTCCGGAAGAAGCCTTCCACGAGCGAACTCATTGACTGGCTGCAGGCCCTCATTGTTGGCGGCATATCGGCAAAAGCCATAGAAAAGGAAATTCCCTTTGTCGGCACCCTTCTCAAGAAAAAAGAAGATGTCGATCTTGTTGAAAAATCAGGAAAGTCCCATTATGCATATAATACCAGCATGAGGACCAGGGATGTTTATTAATTTCTTTTTCTCCCTAAAATCGCACGGCGTCCCGGTATCTATTCATGAATGGATGATCCTCCATCACGCCTTGTCCCTGAATCTGAACAACTGCAATCTAACCGATTTCTATCACATAGCCAAATCGATACTGGTTAAACATGAAATCCATTTCGATAAGTACGACCTGGCATTCCTGGACACCTTCAAGGATATTGAAACCACAGACGAAATGCTTGAAGAGATCCTTGCTGGCTTAAAAAAAGTTAAAGAGCTTCATCTATCCGAGGAAGAGAAAAAACAGATTGAACAGCTCAACCTCGATGAAATTCTAAAAAATTTCGAAGAGCAGATGAAGGCGGGCCACTATAAAGACCACGTGGGCGGCAACAAGGCCATCGGTACCGGCGGCCGTTCAACCCAGGGAGCGTGGGGATATAACCCGGCCGGTATCCGTATAGGCCAGGGAGAATCCCGTCACAAGCGGGCTGTCCAGATCGCAGAAAAAAGGAGCTTCCGGAATTATTCCAGCGATATAACACTGGACACCAGACAGATGAAAGTGGCCCTCTCCCACCTCCGGTCCTTGCTGCCAATCGGCACGGGAGAACGGCTCAATATCGAAGAAACAATCGATGCCACATGTAAAAACGCCGGTGAGATAGAATTTGTCTGGGAGAACAAAGAAAAGAAAGCTTCAAAAGTGATGCTTCTCATGGATGTGGGCGGTTCCATGACCCCCTATGCAGAACTGGCAAGCAGGCTTTTCTCTGCCGCCTCATCTCAGATTAGTAAATTCAAGCATTACTATTATCACAACTGCATCTACCAGGAATTATGGGCTGACATTGAACGAAACAAAACCATATCATCACAGGATTTATTGAGAAGCGAGGACAATGATTATAAGGTCATTATCGTCGGGGATGGGGAAATGGCCCCTTCTGAATTGACCTGGGTGAATGGAGCCATTGACTACTGGTATCATAATGATACGCCCGGCATTGTATGGCTCCAGCGTTTTAAAGACAAATTCAAGAACATAATTTGGCTCAATCCCATTCCAGCCCGTTCATGGAATTACGTTCAAACTATCAGAATGATCAGGGGGATATTCCCCATGTTTGAGCTAACGCTGGATGGCCTGGATGAAAGCGTGAAGTATTTGATGTCCGGCAAGTGTGAATTATATCACAGTTAATCAATAACCCTGCTTACTTACAGCTTTTTTATCATTGTCAACGTATTCTGCATGTCTTCATGTGAGTATTCGACTGTATCCATTAATGTCATGATGAAGTATATACCAAGGCCTCTCATTTTCCCCGATTTATAATGCTTTTCAATATCCGGCAATTCTGCCTTGGTTATATCAAATTCCTCGCCGAAATGGGATATGGTTATAACGACCTCGTCATCATGAATGAAGCATTCAACATGAATCGGATTATCTTCTGTTCCATGAGTACAATGTTCTACAATATTTACTACCGCCTCATATACCGAAAGTTCTATTCGAGAAGCGGTTCCTTCGTTAATTGTATGCTGTTTCAAAAAATCAACGACCGAATCCCGCACATGATCAAGCCTGCTTATCACCCGCGGAACATCTATCGTTATTTTTTCCGGAATATCTGCCATTAAGTAATTACTGACCCGTCATTCCGTCATCTTCAGAATGAATCGATCGCTTTCTGGTCATCCTCATAGATTTTAAATAATTTGATAAACCCCAGCAGCTTAAAGATTTTTGTTATTTTCTCATTCATCGCAGAAATTCTGATTTCTCCACCCTGTTTGCTCAATTCATCATTCGCACTGATCAGCACACCGAGGCCGGCACTGGCAATATAATCAAGACGCCCCAGGTTACATATTATTTTTTTTGCTCCTTTTTCAATTTCTCCCTTGATCTTTCCATGGAACTTCGGCGAAGTTTCAGCATCAAGGCTTCCACCAATAGTAATAAGGGTTATCGGGCCATGTTTGGATGATGAATACTGGAATACTGCCATAGTCACTTCCTTCTAAAAATCTTGTGATTATCCCCCGTTACAACAGAAGATGGACTGGATTTAATTCTTTATCTGTTTTTATTATATATCAATGTATTTTCTGAGGATATCCGGTGATATCACGTATATCATCATAGAGCGTCTTCAGCTTTTCATACATTTTTAAATATACCTTTTCATACAGGTCTTTATATATATCCCTGTTCTCCGCTATCGGTTCAAAGGTGTCCCGTAACCTGGTCATGCCATTTACAGCGCTTGTAAAATCAGGATACAACTTGAGTCCCACTGCTGCATCAATTGCCGCTCCCAGGGCAGATGTTTCATATGTGTGGGGTCTTTCAGCGGGCAAATCAAATATATCAGCTGTAATCTGCATTGCAACAGCGCTCTGCGATCCGCCACCGGACACACGCAGCCGTTCAATCTTGATCTTATTCCTGCTTTCAGTTCGAATGGCGCCTTCCTTTAATGCATAAGCAAGCCCTTCCAGAATAGCTCGGTAGATATGCGCTCTTGTATGGACATCACCAAAGCCAATGATAGCCCCCTTGGCTTCAGGTCCCGGAATTTTTACGCCCGGCGACCAATAGGGCTGAAGCGTCAGACCCATTGAGCCGGGAGGTATATTTTTAACCAGATCATCAAAAAGCGATTCCGGGGCTATTTTCCTTTTTTTAGCAATCTCCTCTTCCCTCAGGCCGAATTCTTTTTTAAACCAGCTGACCATCCAGTAACCGCGGTAAATCATTACCTCGGTATTATATGCGCCTGGTACGGCGCTCGGGTATGGAGGGAAAAAAGGTATTACTTCAGTATATTTATTATTCGTTGTTTCAATGGTCGCTGTGGTACCATAACTCAGGCAGGCAATTTGAGGCTTCATGCAGCCCGATCCAAGTACTTCGCAGGCCTTATCAGCAGCAGCAGCCACTACCGGAAGACCGGCAGGAATTCCTGTTTCCCGCGAAGCCTTTTTACTAATATAGCCCATTATCTCGGTTGGTTTAAACAAGGACGGCATCAATGACAGATCATAATCAAAGATGCCCCATTTTATATCGCTCTTCTTCATCCATTGATGCTTTTTAAAATCAAAGGGTAAGTATCCAACCGTGCTCCCGATAGATTCCACATATTCTCCGGTAAGGCGGTATGAAAAAAAACCGGATAAAAGCAGATATTTATAGGTTTTTTCCCATATGTCTGGCTGGTTTTGCCGTATCCAGTTCGATTCTGTTTCACGAAACGAAAAGATGGCTGCTTCATGCATGTTTATCGCTTTTAATATAGTTGCCAGATGAAAGGGTGGCCATTCTGTCTTCTCCGCCTTTCTCTGGTCCAGCCAGGTGATGGCCGGCCGTAATGGTTTTCCGTTTTTATCAAGATTGATAACTGTTGCCCGCTGTGTTGTAACCGTGACTCCCTTTATGGCTTTGATGTCAGAAGTAGCTTTTTTCAATAACTTTTTACAGGTGAGACAGAGCACATCCCAGTAGTATACAGGGTCCTGTTCGGCCCACCCCGGATGTTCTGAAAAATAAGGCTCAATAGGGGTTTTTACGATAGCGTGTATATTGCCCTGCAGGTCAATAAGTGCGGCTCGAATGGACTGTGTTCCGGCATCAATAACAAAAATATAATCATCATTTGCATTTGCTTTTTTAGCCATGATTAATCCAGCCGCAATGAAGTTTTAGATGTTATATTAATAAAACCTAGTTTGAAAGCGTCTGAGTGCAAGAGTATAACAATGCAGTTAACGATTCGAACAACAGTCAGAATTACATAGATTTTAAAGCATCATTGTTGGTGTTAAATATCTGGACGAAATCAGATATACCAACTATGTTCATAACTTTCTTTAGATGGTCTGACATGCCGACGAAGGCTATTGTTCCGCCCTTTTCATTAACATCCTGAATGATGTGTATCAGGGTAGCGATGCCGGAAGAATTGATATACTTGGTATTTTCAAAATTGACAATTATTTTTTGAGATGAATATTTTTCTTTAACATCAGAATAAACACCTTTAGCATCACCATCTGCATCAGATGTTAAATCTCCCTCGATAACGATAACAGGGATACTGCTGATCGTATCTGATGTAATTTTATGCTGATATTTCATAGCATTTATCCTTACTAGTGTTCATATAATTTTCAAAACAGCTGAATTGTCAAGATATTAATTCAATATTTTAGTATTATTCATATCTGTGGATTTATCAGCATTAGATACTATTGATACAACTCGTGATTTCAGTTATATAACCGCTACAGTCATATTGTTTTATCATTCCCACATTCTTTAATATGATCTTTTATCTCTTCAGATAGAGGGGCTTTTTGTAAGGCTTGCATTAAATATTGTCTGGCAAGATCAATGCTGCCCATTTTTAAATACACATAACCCAACGTATCAAGATATGCTGGATTGTCATTATTAGAATTGTATGCAATTTGCGCACATTTTAATGCTTTTGAAAGATCTGCTCCTGTCTTTGATAAAATATACCCTATCGAATTATAGGCATTATAATTATCTTTTTCATGTTCAACTATTGAAGTATATACCCGCAGCGCATCTTCGTTTCTTCCCATAGCTTCATGACAATATCCTTTCATATTCAAGGCTGCTGTATCCAATGGCACCAATTGCAATACCTGCTGTAAAAATTCCAATGATTTCTGGTACTCTTTCATGTGTATAAGCGCATAGGCAAGTAGTTTTTTTACAACCATTGAGTCAATAAAAGACTGCTTCAGATTCAGAACCTTTTTAAAATATTCGATAGCTGACCTGTCAAGGCCCATGCGGCAATAATTGACCCCGAGATTATATAAAATTTCCGGGTTATCCTTGTCCAGCATTTCAGCAGCCTTCAAATCTCTGATGGCACTTTCATAATCTCTGATAATAAATTTTTTCATTGCCGAATGCAGAAAGTCGTCAATTTTATCCTGAAGATCAATTTCAGCCATGTCCCATTACCCGAGATATTTATTTAGTGAATTATAATTAGTGCAGTCCGTCATCAATGGAGTGATAGAGATGAATCCCTTATCAAGCTCAGTTGTATCCGATCCATCAGCAAGTATAGATTCAATATATCCCTCCATTTGTACCAGTGCTTCATCAGAATCAAATTGCGTCTTTTTAAATGAGTCCCTATAAATTCTTCTTCCCACATAGGTCATTTTTTTCCCTTGAATTTTTTCCAGAGGGAGATCGGGATAATTGATATTGAAAAAAAGTTGTACCGGAGAATGACCTGTTTTTCCCCTCCCGCTATGCTTCGAAGATATGCAGGAACCTCTAATATATTCATCAATAAAATCGAGAAGAAATCGCGATGCATCATCGGCATATTTTGACGCCCGATGATATGAATTGATCGATATAGCAATGGCGGACTTTCCGAACATGTAACCGGTTCGGGCTGCACCGACAGTCCCGGAAAAAACCAGATCATCCCCCACATTCGGGCCATGATTGATGCCAGAGATAACAAGGTCTATCTCCGGCAGGAACGTGCCGCTTAAACCGATAATTACGCAATCTGCCGGGAACCCGCTCACCGAATATTTTTTATCTGTTATTTTCTTTATTTTCAACTGAGTCCGGACCGTGATGGCATTTGAGCAGGCGCTTTGTTCGGTTCGGGGAGCTATCATAAAAATATTATGACGCGTTGACAGAATATTAAACAAGGAATTAATTCCCTCTGATTGAAAGCCGTCATCATTTGTTAGAAGAATATTCATTTCTTATAATTAGCCAATAGTGAAAATAGAGACCTGTAATGGTTATTACAATCAGTGGACACTATCAATTATTTTTCAAATAGTTTTTTTAAGTTCATACATGTATCATTATAGACGCTTTTTGATGCCTTTTCATTATTTTTATGGTCCGTTGCTAATAAAATGGTGATTAACCCGTAAGACCAAGGGGCAATAAATTTTTAATTGACTTGCCTGATTATTAATCTAATATATAGAGAAAGGCATTAACAGAAAATTGAGTAGAGGATAACTATGAAAATAAATATTAAATGGTTTTCCATAACCACCCTGATCATCGGAACAGTACCAATGCTGATATTATTTGTCTGGTGCTCAATCAACAATTTCGGCATCGATATTGTACGGTTATTCGAATCAATACACCCCAATGGCGGGCTCTCCATAATCGAAAAAATTGACAGTACCGTTTCAGCCCGTATCCCAGGCATAGTTATCAACACCATGTATGCTGCTCTTGACAGCCTGATAGCCGGATTTGCTTTTTCCGCTTTATATAATTTTTTTGTCTCCATATCAGAAAACAAGAAATCAAACGACTGATGCCCGATGGGAAAAAAAATAATTCAAATACGCAGAATAATTTTCGGCATACGCTTTAAATTTTCTATCATCATCATCCTCGCTGTTCTATTCGTCTCAGTGCTAATCGGATTCGCCCTGCTCAACCAGCATGAAAAAAAGATTAAAGACTCCCTGCAGCAACAGGGCGCCACAATCTTAGAAGGGATATCAGACCAGGTTCAGATCTTTCTTTCCAACAAACATGCACTTTCATCGGAACAGGGGCCACAACTTTCTCCCGCCGTTAGAATTATCATGGCCAGGCAGCAGACCGAAGCGTTAAAAAGGATAAGCCAGTACTTTTCATCTGTTGTGGGTAAAGAGGCTTTAAAAGATCAGAATAAAGACAGAATCCTGGACATCGCCTTTATGGTCGATTGTAATTGGGTGGACATCGGTGTTGATTGGAGGCTGTGGGACCAAAACCTCTACGTCTATTTCAACCGCGTAACCGGATCCCCCTTCATGCAGAAAAGCGGCAGAAATGACCCATTGCTTGAACCCACGATTGTCGCCCATTACATGAATACTGTTGATACCGGCACCTATATCGGCTTTGCCTCAGTCACAGATGTTAAAGAACAATTCAAATATCTTTTTGAGAACAAGCCAGACTATGTTATAGTCGGAATTCCGGTTTTTAAGAAAAAACCAATACTCTATAATGAATATATTGAATTTAAGCGTCAATCTTTGTCGAAATCAACTGTTCAGCAGTATATGCAAAAGAAAAAGGAATTGCCGCATTTGTTCATCAAGAACATATTAAGCCAGGGATTGAATCTCGATTACAGCGTAGAGCTGAGTTCTGAAAAAAGCATCCATATACTCCTGAAGTACCTTCTGGCAAAATCCACCATAACCAATTTGAAGCCGCAGCAGTTAAAGAATTTGAACAGTAATTTTACTGCTTTGATTAATGACAATCTTACCAAAGGACATATACGAGTATCCCGCGTGGGAACCTTGTGGGAATCAATACAGATAAAATACGGCATCCCTGTTTTCCCCAAAGCTACCAAGGCGCAAATCTGGACAGACTGTGTGTATCGCCTGACACAAAACAACATCCCAATAACATCAGAAAAACCGCTCGAGGAGCTTGCTCTCATTTCATTTCGCAAGGACCTTTCCGGCATACTAGGTCTGTTCCTGTACAGGACCAAGTATTTCCCCGAAATGGTTAAAAGCCAAAATGAAATCATCAATCTCATGATTTCAATACTGTTGCGAGCTATATTCCTCGCCCTCCTCTTTCCGACCTTTATCATCAGGTCAATTAAAACGCTTGCCGACGGGGCTATTGAAATCGGCAAGGGGAATTTACAGAAAAAAATTGAAATTTCAGGCTCTGATGAAATCGGAAGGCTGGCGGATATATTCAATATCATGACTGTAAACCTGAAAAAAGCGGAAGATATGAAAATCGATAAGGTCCGCATGGAGAAGGAATTGCTGACCGCTCAGCAGATACAGGCCGCACTTCTTCCTGATAAACTGCCTGAAATGAAAGGAGTCGAATTTGGCGCCTACTATTCCGCTCAGACCGAGTCAGGGGGAGATTACTACGATTTTATCGAACTGGGCAACAGTCAAATCGGCGTTACAATAGCTGACGTTTCGGGCCATGGTGTTGGATCCGGGCTTGTTATGGCTATGACGAGGACATTGCTGCATACCTATTGCACAAAAACCGCAAATACTAAAAAAATCCTCGAAAGCATTAATGACTATTTAAAGACCAATACCGCCAGCAATTATTTCGTGACCATGTTTTACGGCATTCTTGATATGGAATCTAAGAAAATTACTTACTCAAGCGCCGGCCATTGCGAGCCAATGCTTATCCGGAATGGTAAAATACTCCATTTGCCCGCGGGCGGAATAGCCCTGGGAGCAATTTCCGGAGATACCTTCACAAAATCAATTGATATCAAAGAAATCCAGTTGCAGAAAGGGGATTACTTTATTCAGTATACGGATGGCATCGATGAGGCAATGGATTCCAATAATAATGAATTCGGCCTTGACCGTTTTGAGAAGGTGTTGCTGGCCAATGAAGGTAGGAGTCCTCAGGATATGATTCACTCTATTGTAAAGGAAATTGAAAAATTCACCGGTACCATTCCCCAGCATGATGATATAACCATGATAATTTTTCGAATCCGCTGAAGAACCGGAGGCTGAAACCCCGGTTAACTCTCCAGTAAATGCATAATAATTTGTTCTCGTTCACCCGATAATATATTCATGATACCCATAACTTTGTCTATTTTCTCTGTTTTTATCATTGTTATCCAATCAAATACAAAGAATAATAAATGATGGTTGATACAAAGTATAGTTATTGTTTGTTGTTGAATAAAATCATGAAACAAATCATTTATATTTTCATTTTCATAAGTGCCTTCATTGTTCTAGGGCCTGTTGCGTTAACGGCACAGGTCAACGAATCAGAGGAATATATCAGCTATTTCAATAACGGTAATTACGCCAAATCCCTGGAGATCATCAATAAAAAATTAGACGAGTTTTATATTACCCGCGTTGAAGACAAAAGAATCCCGACCGGCTTCATTACTATGAAAGATGCTTCTAAAGAAGTTGACCTGAAAATGCTATTCAGAAACCGCAAGGCGGAACCTTTTTTAATTGAAGATAAACCGGAAATATCGATCCTGCACCTCTATGCAGCCCGCAACTATTATAAATTAACTAATTATGAATATTCCTTGAATCACTACATACAGTGCCTCCGTTATAAAAAAGTTGAAGAAAAAAAGGATGATGCCATCTATTACGAAATATCCCAGGTTTTCAAAATAGGAAAATACTTTAATGCCTATGTGAACTCTCTTGAAACCGCCAGTTCCCTGAACATGGACAATTACAGTTATTCTCTTGAACTAGGTCGCGCGTTGTACAGGACTGGTATGAAAAAACGAGCCATATACCATCTTGAGCGATACCTGTCCGGCACTGATGAACAGTTCTCTCCCGAACTATATCTCATGCTGGGAAACCTCTATGAAGATATTGCAAAATATCTTGAGACAGAAAAGTATTACATTAAATATCTTGAAAAGAAACCCGACGACGGGCATATACAATTTGCGCTGGGACATATTGCATATCTTCGGACCGGCAATTATCCTTTGGCTTTACAATCCCTGGAAAAGGCGTTACAGCTCCTCCCGGAGAAGGAAATATTTAAAAAATCAAAAACATACGAATATAAAGCAGATATAGCATTACAGGAACTTGAGTTTGATAATGCCGTCCGCTATTACACCGAAACCATCAAGTATCAACAAAAAATCGGCGATGAGATAAAAAGTAAAAAAAATGAAATCAGCGATTTGAATGTAAAAATCAGAAATCTTAAATCAAACCTCCTTCGAGTCGAAAATTTCGAACAGTATGAGGAATATGAAAACCTGATGGACGAAAAGGGGAAAAAGGAAACCGAACTTCGGCAGATAGAAAATGAATACAACAAACTGAATGCAGGTAAAGTCCGCTGGAATATCGCCTATTCACTGGAGCGGTTGGAGAAACTGAATGAAGCCATTCCCTATTACCGTGAAGCAATTTCTTTCGATTATAATTCAAACCTGGCCAGAAAAAAAATAATTAATTTAGAGTTGAAAATTAAACGTGGCTATTAAATGGTTGCCTCATAACTAGTATTGCATTATTTAAATATTGACCCGCTTTCATACAGTTTTTGTTATCTCAGTTATAGTAATTAACCATTCGAAGAGGTACTACAATGTCTGGTCATTCTAAATGGGCAACCATCAAGAGGAAAAAAGGATCCCTTGATGCTAAGCGCGGGGCCCTGTTCACTAAAATAATCCGCGAGATTACGGTAGCCGCTAAAAACGGCGGTGATGATATGAATGCAAACCCCCGCCTCAGAACAGCCGTAACCAAGGCCAAGGCCAATAACATGCCCAATGATAATATCGAACGGGCTATTAAAAAAGGCACCGGCACCCTTGAAGGCGTAACCTATGAAGAAATCCAATATGAAGGATACGGTCCCGGAGGCGTTGCCATCATGGTGAGCTGTCTCACCGATAACAGGAACCGCACCACTGCGGAAGTTCGGGCTGCTTTTACCAAACATGGAGGAAACCTCGGCGAAACTGGTTCCGTTGGATACATCTTTAACCGCAAAGGATATATGGTCATCGAAACGGGCCAGACAAATGAAGATACTGTCATGGAACTTCTCATGGATAGCAATGTGGAAGATATTAAAACTGAAGATGATGCTATTCACGTAGTCACTCCCCCGGATACATACAATGAAGTCCACGATCTATTGGTAAATAAAGGATATAAACTTGTTGATGACGAGATAACGTTCATTTCTCAAACTACGGTTTCACTGGATGAAAAAAAAGGATCCCAGTGTCTGAGGCTTATAGAAGTGCTGGAAGATCTTGATGATGTCCAGAATGTGTATTCCAATTATGACATATCTGACGACATCATGCTGAAAATCAGCGAGGCCCAGTGAGGATTCTTGGTATTGATCCCGGTTATGGCATACTGGGCTGGGCTGTCGTTGAAAAAAACCAAAAACTTATTGATTACGGTATTATTAAAACTGATTCCCATTTAAGCATTGACGAGCGTTTATACGAGATCCATGTTAGATTAATAAAAATACTCTCTCTCTATAAACCTGAATACGCTGCCATCGAAAAGTTATTCTTTGTAAAAAATATAACTTCGGGCATTGATGTTGCAAAAACAATCGGTGCTGTGATACTCACCCTCAAACTTCATAATATCAGCTATTATGAATATACCCCATCCCAGATCAAGCAGGCTATTACCGGATATGGCCGGGCTGGAAAAGATCAGATGAAAACCATGATCAAATCAATATTTAACCTTAGTGAAGTTCCGACACCTGACGACGCAGCAGACGCCATTGCGATAGCATTATGCCATTCTCTCCGTCAGAATATACCACGCTAGTAGATCCTGTTTCAGACATGTCAATCTGCCAGGTTTATTGTACTGTTTCATAAAAATCATTCACTGGTGACTAATTTTCAAAACAAATAAAAAAAATCATAGTGCTTGAATATTTTAATAATATATCGGATTCTGTCATATAGTCCCGTTCAGATATCAGACTGATTAGCCCGAAATAGACAGGGTATTGTTAACAGGAGTGGGTCATGAAAATAGAATTTCTCGGTGCGGCAAAAACGGTCACTGGTTCATCATTTATTATCAGCGACACTGATTTTACCATAATGGTTGACTGCGGCATGTTTCAGGGAACTGCACAGATTCGAGAAAGGAACTACTTCCATCAGAATTACGTACCAAAAAAAATTGACGCCCTTCTGCTGACTCATGCCCATATAGACCACAGCGGCCTCATCCCCAAGCTGGTGAAAAACGGTTTTTATGGCAATATCTACACGACAAAGGCCACCACAGATCTTTGTTCCATCATGCTGCCTGATAGCGGCCATATCCAGGAAATGGATGCCGCCTTTGTGAATAAAAAAAATTTAAAGCTGAACCGCAAACCTATAGATCCGCTCTACACGGCAGATGAAGCAATTGAGTCTCTTAAAAATTTTGTGCCTGTTGCATACGATGAAATCATACAGGTCCATCCCAGAGTTGAAGTTCGTTTCCGCAACGCCGGACATATACTGGGATCATCATTCATTGAAATGTGGGTTGATGAAGGCAACAGCAAAACAAAAATTGTATTTTCCGGCGATATTGGTCCGAAAGATCAGGCTATAATCTGTGATCCACAAATTGTTGATGAAGCCGACATTCTCTTAATGGAATCAACCTATGGCGATCGGCTTCATAAAAACAAATCCGACACCTATCAGGAGTTCACAAAGATAATCCAGGATGCGTATAACCATAAAGGGAACATCATCATTCCAGCCTTCGCAGTAGAGCGGACACAGGAAATCATTTACACTCTTTCCAAGCTTTTCAAAGAAGGTCGGATACCTTCCATGCCGGTATATATCGATTCCCCCCTGGCAATATCAGCCACGGAAATCTTTAAAAAGAACAAGGACCTGTTCGATGAAGAAATGCAAAAACGAATTCTCTCCGGCGACAGCCCTCTTGAATTTCCCAACCTTCACTACACGAGGTCGACCGATGAATCTAAATGGCTAAATACTGAGGCTAAAGGCTCAATTATCATTTCAGCCAACGGCATGTGCACAGCCGGACGCATCAAACATCATTTGAAGTATAATCTATTCCGTCCTGAATCAAGTATTGTCTTCGTCGGCTATCAGGCGGAAGGCACCCTGGGTCGGCGTCTTATCGAAGGAGCCAAACAGGTTCGTGTTTACGGGACTGATGTGTCAGTCAAAGCTCAGATCCATACCATCGGCGGATTTTCAGCCCATGCCGACCAGAATGGTCTGCTGGCATGGGTCAAGAATATCAAAAATCCAAAGCTTAAGGTCTTTGTTGTTCACGGTGAAGAACAGTCAGCCAAATCATTTGCAGAAAAGCTTCATACAGAGCTGGGTGTTGTGACGCATGTACCTGATTGGGGAGAATCCGTTGATCCGGTAACAATGAAAAGCGAAGTGGCTTCATATACAGCTATGGATACAACTCCGGTTCTCGATACTGAAATTGAGAAACTATCCCAGTCGTTCAAGATTCTTCTGGATACATATAACAAAGTAAAAAGCACTAAAAAAGCCGGCGAAATGCGGAAAATCCAGGAGGATATCCACGATGCCAGAGCTCTTATGAAGATGATCATTGATGAAATGTAAGGCTTTTCACTTATGAGCGATCCAATAATGAACACTGTTCCCGAAAACAGGAGTTATGACAAAGCCTTTCTTATCGACATGGATGGCGTCATAAACCGTGGCAGTTCCCTCATCCCCGGTTCGCTTCAATTTGTCGACCGCCTTCTGCGGAACAATTTTAAATTTCTTTTTCTGACCAACAACTCCTATTATACACCGCAGCAGCTCAATCGGAACCTCTGCAACCTTGGCATAGAAGTTGGTGAGGACCATTTTTACACCTCGGCCATGGCGGTGGCCAGTTTCTTATTATACCAGAAGCCCGGCTGCTCGGCCTATGTCATTGGCGGCAAGGGCCTTCTGGTTGAACTGGAAAAAGCGAACATAACAATCACCAGCGACAACCCTGACTACGTCATCGTCGGTGAAACGGAAAAATACGATTACGCTAAAATTATTGAAGCCACCCTGCTCATTGGTGAAGGGGCACGTTTCATCGCCACAAATCCCGATATTACCGGCCCAACAGAGCGCGGTCCGGTTCCGGCCTGCGGCGCACTGGTCGCACCCATAGAGAAAGTAACCGGCATGGCACCCTATTTTCTCGGCAAGCCCAATCCTGCCATGATGTACTGGGCCAGGAAAAAACTCGGCGTTCACTCCGCCAGCTGTTTCATGATTGGCGACCGGATGGATACTGATATTATAGCAGGCATCGAATCAGGCATGACAACCTGCCTTGTCCTGTCAGGGATAACGACACGTGAAATGGCGCACCGTTTCCCCTATCAGCCGGATTATATCTTCAATAATATTGGCGAAATTGTTCCTGATTCAATTCTACCCCGCAGAGATCGGGTGGAATGAGTCCCTTTTAATAACTATGCCAACGCAGCTTTTTTTCAGCAACACCATTGAAGCACTCACTCATTCTCTTGCCGGTGAGATTTCCCAGTACCACGATCCCTTTGAACCTGTTACCGTCATAGTGCCGAATCCATATTTACAGAAATGGATACAGCTGAAAATCGCTGAAATATACGGAATTTCAATAAATGTAAAATATCATTTTCTCAATGACGGTTTCAAGAAAATGATGGATCATTGTAATCCTCAAAAAATCAAACCATCTATCCTTGAGCAAAACAATATTCAACTCCTTCTTTTCCATGCCATTGCTGTTATTGATCCGAAAAAATCCCCTGCAAGAATTTTAACAGAATTCCTGTATACTGATGAAATGACCAGAAAGGATGATTTCGATCATAAACTCTGGCAGCTGTCATCCAGGCTTTCACGGTATTTTATAGAATATGAGTTGTACCGTGAAGATATGATCCAGTCCTGGATGAAGGGAAATCTCATCCTAGACACCGCCATGGAGTCAGCCCAGCAATATCTTTACCATGCCCTGTTTAAAAATGAAGGATACCGCGATTCAGTCAATAAAAACTGGTTTACCCTGCCGCAATACTATCAGGGATCGATCTTTCAGCCGCCGGCGAACCATTCTCCAAAGTTTATACTTTTCGGAGAATCGCATCTATCGCCCTTTCATGCAAAATTGATATTTGAAATGGGAAAGCATCTCGCCATATCAGTATATCAGCTTAATCCCTGTTCAGAATTCTGGGAAGATATCACCACTCCCCGGGAAGACCGGTGGCAACGGATGCGTAGCATAGGCATTGAAAATACCCGGGACGGTGATGCTTTAAAATATGATGACAATGAAAATCCATTACTTAAACTCTGGGGCAAGACCGGAAGGGAAACGATGAAGCTGTTCAGCCTCATTGAGGAAGCGGGAAGCAGGGAACAGCGTTGTACCTCAGATTGGATCGACTCTGAGCGGGCCAAGCCCAGAGCCACAACACTTAGTACTGTACAAGATCAGATTTTAAAAAGGACAACATGGAATGATTCCCCGGTACGAATCAGCCAGGATACCAGTATCCAGGTTGCATCCTGTCCGGAATTATTCCGCGAGGTTGAATCCGTATTCAACAGCATACTCTATAACCTTGAACGCGACAACACACTTAAAATGACCGATATTGCTGTCATGGTACCAGATATGGAGGTCTACGGCCCGGTTATAGGTTCGGTTTTTTCACGTGAGCCACAGCGTATTGCATATAACATGATTGATTCAACAGCATCCGCTGACAGTCTGTTCGCAAAAGCGGTATTTTCAATTTTTGAAATAGCCACCGGATCCTTTACCCGTAAAGAGATATCCGACCTTGTGCGTAATCCCTGTTTTTATGAAGCTCATACCATGACCCTCGCAGATACTCTTGTATGGCTTTCATGGGCTGATAAGCTTAATATCTTCCGTGAATTTAATAAAACAGAGGAACTGGACCCTGAACAGAATCTTTATACCTGGCAGCAGGGTCTTCTGCGAATTCGCCTTGGTCGGATAATGGACACGCGACAATCATCAATACACCATGGAAAGTTTCTATCCTATAAAAATATCGTGCCCTATTCTGATATCAATACCAGCGACCAGCACCTCATCGACACCATCAGCGTCATCATAGAACTCATTCATAACAGGACAGCAAACCTGCGTTTACTTGAAACATCAGCTGCTGAATGGGTCCGGCTAATTTCTGATCTAATTGCAGAATTCCTGACCATTCCTGCTAACAAACCTGAAGAAAACCGGGTTTACAGCAATCTAATGGATTGCCTTGACACTCTTACAATCCTCGATCGTCTCCCCGGATTGAACAGAACACCATCTGTATCAATAACCTCAATAAAAGAATTTATTTCCGATATCCTGACCGGCATCCCCAGCACACGGGGCAGTTACCTGACCAGCGGGATAAACATATCAGCCCTGATACCCAAACGGCAGATCCCTTTCAGGATAATCTATATTATGGGAATGCAGGAAGGAATTTTTCCCGGTTCAAGGGATACGTCGACACTCAACCTCATGATGATCAGGAGAAGAATCGGCGATGTTACAAGGCCTGATATCAACCGATATCATTTTCTTGAAATACTCCTTGCGGCACGTGAAAAACTCTATATCACCTTCATTTCCAAAGACTTGCAAAAAGATCAGGACATTCATCCAAACTCAGTTACAGGTCAACTGATGACCTATTTGAATAATCATGTTATCAGCAATGATTTTATTGTATCCGGAGTCCCATTTTCGGGAAGCAGCGTGGATTATTTGCGGTATAATCCTCTACATTCCCCATATTCTGATTTCATACACACCAGTATCAATGGTAAATTTCAGCCTGTTAATTTCAATGAATCGGACCGTCTCGATCTCCTGTATAAGCTCTTCCGGGCACAGGCTTTCCCTGATGCGTTGGTTATGGCATTATCACAAAAGTTAAAACCCAAAATTCCTGATTTTTCATTACTCCCGACCATTGAGAAGGATGTGTCTGAAACAAAATTTATTTCATTGAGCGACTTACGATATTATATCTTGAATCCGGTTGAATCTGCCTTGCATTGGCATCTGTCCATTTATGATGATGAAGTTGAAGATAATACTATAAAAGAGAATGAGCCTTTTTTCTCTGTTTTCCCATACAATTATACTTTTATAGTTAATTCATTAAACTATTGCATCCAATCAAATAGTATTACTGATATACAATCGTATATAAATCAATATTATAGATATACCAGACTCATGAGCAATACGCCGCATGGCGCCTATGCTGACGTTGATTATGAAAATTTACAATCGGATATCATAGACCGTTTCCAAAGCACCAATAGCCTTAAGGATTTTCTTCAAATTCGAAAACAGTATCATGTTTATCACACTATCACCGTTGGCACTGTTCCTATAATGACAAAGCCGGATATAGCACTACCTCCGGTTATCTGTCCCATCAATCACTGCAATAAGGATATTTCCGTTGAACTGAAAGGTTCTCTCCCTGTATTATGGAAAAATCCTGTCACAGGCGAGTGCGAAACCCTGGTTATGACAAACAGTACAAAACCATCAATAATACATTTGATTTATCCATTCTTATTTTATATACTATCTGCTTCAAAGTATAATATACCATTGAATAATCTTTTCGGTTCAACACCTTTCACCATTCATGTCTCCCATCAGAAGGGAATATCGTCATATTCGTATCACGTATCTGAATCCGAAAGCAGGAAATACCTGCATCATCTTCTCAATGATTTTCTGGATCCCGAGCAGTTTGACCTGCTTCCCCTCCAGATAATCAATGATAAAAAAATCATACAGCCATCGGACATGAAAGATAATCCTTCTGAACTGGAAAAAGCCGAATACCGGCAGTCCCTTATCAATTTAATTGATGATGATGCAGAAAAAATTAATCCCGCCTATCGGCCTATGGCACTTGTTCAGCTTATAGATCCGGATGTCCCTGCCGATGCATATTTAAAGGTGCGGGACCGTTTGGGTATGTTCTTCACACCATTCACCAGGGGTAATTCATAATAATGGCACATCCCATATCTGACCCCCTCCCGGTATCCGGAATAAATCAAATAGATCTTGATTCCCATGCGGTTATTGAAGCTTCTGCTGGAACGGGCAAGACCTATACCATTGAGAATCTAGTTGTCGCCCTTCTAAAAAGCGGCAAGATCTTAAACCTTGAAGAAATCCTCGTGGTCACCTTCACGGAAAAAGCAGCCGGAGAACTCAAGGACCGAATACGGCAGAACATAAAAAATGAGCTGAAAAATTTTCCATCCGAGATCCTGCAGAACACCCTGGACAACTTTGACTCCGCATCAATTTTTACAATACACGGATTTTGCAATTCAATTCTCCAGGAATATGCCTTTGAGAATGGTGAGCAGTTTCAGCATCAATTGGCCGATGACAGGGCAGTATATCAACAGGCCCTCTACCATATAATGCGCGATGTATGGCCTGATCGTTTCGGAAAGGAATTGCAGACTGTATTAAAAATATCTCATTATCCGGGTACAATTCGTAACAGTGTAAGTTCCTGGGAAAACCGCGTCCTTGAAGTGGCAACCCGTTATCAGCCGGCAGGAAATGACACTATTCTCCCTGATAATAGACCGGATCTTATTGCTCTGATCCATGATGCTGAAAGAGAATGTCAGGTTTATCTCGATGAACTGGAGCGACTGGTAGGACCCATTGACAGTAATGATATCAGCAAAAGCGATTTCCCGTCCAGATATGCAACGCTCAATATCAACAGGAACAGTATGGGCAAGCGGTTGCGTATTATTGGAAATATTGTAAGACTTTTGGCTGACCGCACAACCAAAAATATTGACTTGAATGCTATAGATTATTTTTTTTCAAGCCTTGACCTGGATGCGCATGGTTTTAATGAATTCAATTCCCGGTGGAAAAAAGAAGGACCGGATTATGAAGAAAAATTGCCGCATTTGCAGGAAATCATTAAGATACTGGAAAAACTGAGAACCTTTGATTTTAAAAAGATACAGAACATGCTCACAGCCGCTACGGTTCATGATCTCAAACGCTTTTCTTTAGAATACAAACAAAAAAAGGGTCTTATAAGCTATGACGATATGGTGACTCGCGTATACCATGCTCTTACCGACAAGCCATCCATACTAAAAAACGTACTGCAGCACAAGTATCGATATTCCCTCGTTGATGAATTTCAGGACACTGATATGTTGCAATGGAAAATATTCAGCACCATCTTCCTTGATTCCAGGACAAGCAGACTGTTTATAATCGGAGATCCAAAACAATCTATCTATGGATTCCGGGGCGCTGATGTTCATGCCTATTATATAGCCCGTGATGAAATGATACATACCTTTGGAGCCCAGTATTATTGCCTTAATGAAAACTGGCGGTCATCACCGGATCTGATTGCGTCCTTCAATGCGCTCTTTGCCGGAAAACAATGGTTTTCCGACAGCAACATTCAATATTTGCCAAATCATTACCCTGTCGAGAAGGATCTTGGAAAGCATTCGGATAATAAATCCCTGATAGTCATGGATTGTGGCACATGCAGCGGAAGTGCTGCTAAATATAAATTTGCTCGTTTCATTGCAGGCGAAGTGAAAAGAATACTTTCAGAAAATCCATCAATCAACCTTAACGAAATAGCAATTCTGGTGACCAAATGGAAAGAAGCTGAAATAATAGAAACATACCTGAAAAAGTATAACATCAGCTATTCGCTGTATAAAAAAGAAGGGTTATACCAATCCATGGAAGTTCTTGAAATACAATTCTTGCTGGCCGCCATTGCAAACCCAAACGATCTCATGGCAATGAAGAAGGCTCTGGTTACACGCTTTTTTCGTGTTCCGGTTCAGCAGCTTTATCATTATACTATCACCGGTCATAATCAGCCGGCTGATATACTCTTCAAGCGATGGATCAACCTGGCTGAACAAAAAAAATGGCCTCTTCTTTTTCAATCATTCATGGAAGATACCGGAATCCTTTTTTGTTCAGACATAGATGATCATGACCGGGCAATAATCAATTACCGTTCCGTAATGCAAACCCTGGAAATTGAAGCTCATCGGAATGATTTCTGCATCCATGAGGTTATTGATTATCTTAACAACCTTCGCCAGAGGAATGCATATTCTCATGATAGCTATAATATTCAGTCCATTGACCTTGATAAACCTGGGGTGCAGATTCTAACCATCCATGCCAGCAAGGGCCTACAATTCAAAACAGTATTTATCGCAGGGGGATATACAAGAAAAGCTACTGCTGAATTCTGGACATACCATGACAATTATTGCCGTGTCTTTGATCTCGTTAAGAATCCCGTCAATAATTCCTTATACGATCTGGAAATAGCCAGTGATGATGAACGTCTTTTCTATGTCGCCCTTACCAGGGCGCAGGACAGGCTCTATATTCCAATATTTAAACCCGGGAGCAGATCAAAGAACACCGCCGGTATACTGGGTGAGAAGTTATCTTCTTCACTGAACCTCATGCGCTGTGATAAACAGGTCACCTGGCTTGACATTAATATAATAGAGGATGTTGATACTTCATTACAGAAAGAATTTTTCAACATATCCGAAAATATTATACTACCTGACCCGTTGTTCCCCGATATATCAATCAATTATATTGACCGTAAAATATACATAGATTCATTCTCAGGATTAAAAACGAAGCTGTATGAACCAGCGCAAGGAGATTTAAATAATTATCAATTCGGTATTCCCGACTTCAAACCTCATGAAGAAGATGTGCCATATCCAATCACCATACCTTTAAAATCCGACAATGATTCTTTTAACGAATTACCCCGGAGCAAGGAAACAGGCATTATGCTTCATGCCATATTTGAGTATATTGATTTTCAAAAAGCCGGCACCATGCTTTCTTCCTCAGATTTAATCGCCAGTGGCACGCACTCTTCAGTCATTATAGAAAATGCCATGCGAAATAATTTTAATCTGCATGCTGAAATGAATAGTGATTCCATCCGATCCCAGATTGCTCGGATAATCTGGAATACGTTGAATGCACCCCTTAATGGTTCAGATCTATATTTAAAACTATTGGATAACAGAATCCATGAAGTTGAATTCTATTATCCATCAGCACAGATCCCCTCTCCCCAAATTCCAGAAACAATATACCGTCATGGTTTCATGCATGGTTTCATAGACATGATTTTTCTTTTTCAAAATAAATACTACATTATAGATTGGAAATCAAATTATATTGAAGAAGGTTATTCGCAGAACCAGATCGAAAGAAATATTTATGATATGCATTATGATTTACAAATAAACATATATTGCGCAGCAGTCCTTCGCTGGTTGCAGCAGATCATTCCTGATTATAATTACGATAGTCATTTCGGAGGGATTTACTATCTCTATCTCAGGGGAATGGTCTGCAACAATCCCCTGAGCGGTATATATTTTTATCGGCCTGATGAGGGAGTGATCAGGGATTTTAAGCTTACCTGATGCCAGATTCGATAAAAGATATTACTTCTGTGCTCGATATGGCTTGACTTTTCAATGTCACTTATCCAAATAATTCACAGACGACTGCATGGAGGGATCATGAAAAAGAAAATCATTTTTTTACTGGTACTAATTGCTGGTATAGCAATAAGTTTTCTGTTGTATACCGATATCGTAATGGTACAACTGCCGGTTTTAATCCAAAAGAATCCTAAAATAACCTTTGTTCTCGGAAACGCCTCATACAGAAAAACCCCTTCTGAGCAATGGGAAATAGCCATTGTAGGCCAGGTGCTTAAACCTGGATACGAGGTAAAAACTGAAAAAAATTCTCAGATGGACATTCGCTTTCATGGAGACATGGCTATCCGTGTTTCAGAAAACAGCACAATGAGAATCGATGACATGTCTGTCAGGAATGTATTGTTGAAGTTAAACAGCGGATCAATGTACGGTAAATTTGAAAAAATATTTAAAGATTATGACATAAAAGTGAAAACACCGACAACTGTCGCTGCTATTCGAGGTACTGAGCTCGGTTTCGAAATTAATGAAGATTTAAAGGAAATGAAAAAACAGCAATTGAAAATGCGATCAATGGGAAATAAGGCTGAGGAACCCTCGGAGATTGAAACCCTGTATAGTTCCACTGTATATTCAATATCAGGAATCACAGAATTGAATAATCCAAAGTTTGAAGATCAAAAAGTCCTTCTTTCTTACCAGAATAAAATCACCATCAAGGAAAACGAGCCTCCCTCAAACCCGGATAAAATGACGGAAAATGAAATATCCAGGATGCGGTCCGTGCTTAATTCAATTCATACAGAAGAGGTTCTCTTCATTTCTGATAAAATCAATTTTGCAGTGAGCAGCGCAACCATCCTTCCCAATTCATACGATGAGCTTGATAAAATCATAAAAATTATTATGAAAAAAAAGGTCAGGGTCAGAATAGAAGGACATACAGACGTTCAAGGTACCGCTTCATTCAACCAGACACTTTCCATGAAAAGGGCAGAATCAATAAAAAAATATTTAGTTCAAAAAGGTATTGAAGCAAATAATCTTGAAATAGCGGGATACGGATCAAGCAAACCAGTAGCCAGCAACATAACGCCGGCAGGCAGATCCCTTAATCGCAGGGTTGAATTCATCATCATGGAATAACGATATGTTCATCCCTTGATAAATGTCGCGATAGAACTATAGAATTCTTCTGGATTGTCATTCATGGGGAAATGCCCGCTTTTTGAAATGCAACTCACGGGTATTCCTTTAAGTTTGCGCAAAATTTGCGTTGATGAATTCATATCCCCATGAAAATAAATTTTTTTACAGTCCAGTTTCCTGAATTTTTCAAGGAGCATTCCGCTGTCTGACCACGCTACCAGCGATCGTGAACTGTAATACAATCCTTTTTTATCAGCCTTGTTCATAAGCACAGACCAGAGCCTTCTACCCGGTTCAGCCGACATTCCCGTTGTAAGGATCATACCCGGCAATTGCCTTTTTTCGAAATCCTCAAAACTTACCGAAGCTTTTTTGCGGCTTACCATGCAGTCATGACCTATCAGATTTCCTTCAACGTTAATGAAGGAAATTAACCGTTCATGAATTCTCTCTGCGAGAATAAGTCCCACAGCACCACCCATGCTGTGTCCTATAATATGCACATTATTTTGAGGGAAACAGGCAAGCAGTGATTTACAGACTTCCGCATGATCTTCAAGGTCATAAGAATAATTATTTAGACCGGGTGAATCACCAAATCCGGGAAGATCAAAGGCAATGATTGAATAATCATCCAGATTTCGGTGAGACCAGACTCCATCAAAATTTTCTTTTGCACATCCCAGGCCATGTATAAAAAACAGCAGTTCATCCCCGCTGATTCTGCTCTTTACTGCCAGTGTTATCTGGCTTTTCTTATGATCTATTGTTACTGTTTTACTCAACATAAGCCGTCATTCTATCCTGCCAGGTATGATGATGATCGGGTCATTACACATAGCATAGTTACACGAAGTCTGAAAATAGCATGTCCCCCGTCTAACGGGGGACATGGCAGACAACAAATCTTTATCAATGCAGTGTTTCATCCCGGTCTGGATAATAATGCTTTCTCGCCCATTCAAGGTCCTTTTTTTCCTGTACAGTCAGGGAACTCATGCCATGCCGGGCAATTTTCTCAAGTAATTCATCGATGATCTTCTTTGATTGAATTCTGGCTGCAATTACTTTCTTCTTTCTTTTAATTCGTAATTTTTTCAGAATCCGTGAAACAAAATTTTCATTGTTAGTTTTTTCTGCAGTATCCCCTTTCTTTATTCGCCTGATACGGAGAAAAAAGTAAAGCAGGCCAGTGACGAGGCCTCCCAGGTGACCAATATGACTGACGTTTCCCCCGGTCCCTGTTGCGGTAGATAGCATTCCCAAAAATTCAATCATTCCGAACAATAACACCAGGTATTTTATCTTGATGGGAACAATAAAATAGAGCAAAACCTTTCTGTTGGGCCAGGTTACACCATAAGCAAGCAGGATTCCATAAATGGCCCCTGAAGCGCCTATAGTTACCGGATTTATGCCGTTCTGAGTATACGTAATGTAATTCATCAGAGCAATAAAAAATCCCGCTCCGATTCCGGTAATCAGATAATAGCGAAGAAAAAGAGCGCTCCCCCAGTTTTGCTCCAGCTCTCCGGCGAACATCCATAAACCCAGCAGATTAAAGATAATATGGAACCATCCCCCATGAAGAAACATATAGGTTGCAATCTGCCACAGTTTAAATTCCTGGATAAATCCGACATGATTGAGGCCAAAGAGGTGCTCGGTATAACCTGGATAAAAAATCCCTATTAGCTGCTGGCAGAGAAATATGACCCCATTGATGATCATCAGTTTTTTCACAACAGGCGTCAGTGGGCCGCCGATTCTTATATTAACATTCTGGCCTAACATATAAAGTGCTCGCAGTTATTTTGAGTCAGATATGAAACGCTTGCGAATATGATTGAATTCTTCAGCATTGTCCGTGAATATCTGTAATAGTTTCGGGTCAAACTTGTTTGATTCTTTTATTAAAACATCCATGGATTCTTCATGGCTAAATGCATTCTTGTATGGCCTTGCAGTGGTTAGAGCATCATAAACATCAGCAATAGCGACAATACGTGCTGACAGGGGTATATCGGTACCTTTCAGACCGAAAGGATATCCGCTGCCATCCCAGCGCTCATGGTGGTAGAGGGTGATATCCAGAGCCATTTTTAAAAATGAATCTTCTCCCAGGTCCTTTGAAGCTGTTTTTAAAGCCTCATAGCCAATTGTTGCATGTTTCAGCATGATCTGCAGTTCTTCAGGAGTCAACCTGTCCTTTTTAAGCAAGATACTATCCGGTATGCCCACCTTGCCAATATCATGAAGGATTGATGAATCATACAGGTCCCTAATAAACTGGTTGGTTATCTCCTCGTTACCTGAATATTTTAATATCTGTGCTATCAATACGCAATAACTGCGTATGCGTTCAAGATGGTCCCCGGTTGTCCGGTCTCTTGTATCGGCTATTTTACTGAGAGCAAAAATCATGCTTTTCTGTGTTTTCAGAATTTCTTTGGTTCGTATTTCAATAGTATGTTCCAGATTTTTAGTATACTGTTCAATCTCGTCTATCAGTTCTCCCCTCTCTATACTGAAGGATATCTGGCCTCCAATGGATTCGAGAAATGAAACATGGCTTTTTACAAATGCTTCAACAGTCCTGGCAGAAAAAATAAGAAAACCACGGGTCACGTTTTTCATGATCAACGGCAGTATCAGAAGGGATTTATATCCTCCACTGGTGAACTGTTTAATAAATTCAGAACCAGAATATGCTTTTGGAAAATCTTGCACATCATCTATCGACAATAATGCTTTGGTTGTTGATACATCTTTGAGAAGTGGATCCTCCATGGCGAATTTGGAATCTGCCGTGAAAACTGATTCATTATCAGATTCAACGAGTTTAACTGAAACCATGCTGGCATCCATATTAATGAGTAGCAGAACCAGGGTATCAAAAGGAATAATATTTTTTAATGTGCTGTTGAGAGAATGAAATATGTCATCTGTACTCTTGCCGCGGTTTAACATGGCAATTATTTCATTAATCTGATTGACCTGCTCCAGATATCGGGTCCTCTCATCATTAAGTTTTTTCCGTTCAATCGCCCTTTTTATTGAATGATCAAGTATCCCGAAATCTGTGATGGGTTTTGTAAGAAAATCATATGCGCCAGTCTGTAGAGCCAGTATTATATCTTCGCTGGTGCCATAACCGGTGAGTACAATTTTGGGGATGGTAGGAAAATTATCTGACATAATCTGCAACAGTTCACGCCCGCCCATTTTAGGCATTCGCAAATCAGTCAGGACAAGATCGAACGGCTCTGAATTCAGTTTATCAATAGCTATTTCGCCATTATCGGCTGTTTCAATTATGTAATTTTTACCTACTAAATACTTTGATAATACTTTTCTTATGAAAGGTTCATCATCCACTATCAATATTTTACTAACGTCATCATTTGTGAAGGAATGTACTTTCATTGATGTCAGATTTACTGTGATCTAATTGAGCTATCCATGTTGCATACAAGCTAACATTTAAACGAAAAATGAAGGATGTGAAGAAGTCAAGAAATTTATATTATGAGGAATAATTATTCAACCATTCCGTAATTGAGAAGCTCGGAAAATCAAGACTGCCGTGCCTATTTTAATTTCATCCCAATCATGAAGAACTTTCGGACGCAAAAGCTTTTTATCATTTAAATAAGTACCCTGATCAGAGATTAAATCAAACAATGTATACACACCATGAATATTCTTTATCTTGGAATGTTTTTCAGATACAGTTTTATCATTAATTACAACAGTGTTATCCCTGCCGCAGCCGATGATAATCTCCTTCAAGTTGATTGGATATTTTTTCCCTATTTGGGGTCCATTCTTTTGGAATAACCAGGCACTGCCATATTTATTTTCTGCTTCTGAAGCTGATCCTTCCTGTTTAAATTTTTGCGTTAGAAGTTCAGTATGATTATGTACCTGGCTTAATAAATATTTTTTTTCTATTTCAAACCGTTCCTTTAATAATTGCTTTTCTCTATTAAGAAAATAAAAAACAAGAACAAAAAGTAAAATGATCAGAATACTAATTACAGCAATAATAATATTACGAGATGAAACGAATGCTCCAATGATCTGATTTTTTTCTATGAAAAATACATCTGAATCCCGATCTCTTATATCCTTATATTTTAATCGTACTTCTAATCTGTGATTTACTCCATCCCTTGTCAATTTTGAAGGATAGGTTACGGTATATCGGTTTTTCATCAAAGACATTACGGTCCGATACATTCCCGTAACATCATTGCTGGTGCTGTATATTAATTTCCCGCCGGTAAGTTTTGAAATACGCGCCATGGAACGGATATTATTCGAATCCTTGCAGCAAATAAAATAAACCGGAATCATTGCATTGTGTGCAAACTTTATAACGTCCTCTTCGCTTACACTACTTCCTTCATCCTTGCCGTCTGTAAAAACAATTACTTTTTTATTAGTCTGCTTTACTTGATCAAACAATTCAATTGAATCATATATGGAATTGTATAACAGTGTCTTTTTTCCATACCGTTCAATACCATTAATATTCTTTATTATTTCATCGGTGTTATGAGAAAAGCTGTTCAATAATTCAACACTATCGGCGAACTGATAAACTGCGATTTTATCTTTTAATCCTTTACTTCTGGCAATTTCCCGCGCTGATGTTTTTATCCTTTTTAAGAATTTCTTGCTGATGCTTTTACTTGAATCTATGGAGAATACCAGGTATAAATAGTTCTCTGGCGCAGTATGCTTTGTCATCGTGAAAGTATCATCAATTCTGGAACCATCTTCATTGATTATCAGGTCGTTTTCATCCAGCGCTCCCATAGAACCATCAATGCCATTGACCGTGAGAAATATCTTTACTTTAGGAAAATCAGTTAACGCGTCTATTTTCTCAATCTTCAGGCACTGTCCTGCCATGATGGATGACGACGAGAACAAAATACCAAGGATTAAAATCATTAGTTTTATTGTGTAGTTAATCATGATGCTTTTATTATTCATGTATAGCTGTGTATCAATTGAATTATCAGGGCTCTCAATGATCTTGACGGTTTAACCGGTGCCCACAACATTCCCGGTTTATATATTATCGGTTTTTGAAATTATTTTAATTAGACTTGTTAAAAGCCATATTCCCGACGTCAGGAAAGCAGATAGCACAAATAATCAATGTTTAATAAAATCAAGCTGATCAGATATCCAGTTGTTATGGAATTCTATCGAGATGTTCTGCTTTGGATGCTAAATAGCTTTCATTCAACAGTTACCACTGTTATTTTCCAATTTTTGCTGATACAGCTGGAGTGCTTTATTTCGCATTACCCGTGATTGAAGGTGAGTGCTATCTTCTGGAAAAATTCTTCCCAAAATTTTAACACTGATACAGTTTTTTACACAGGTGTTTAAAAAAAATTTACCTGGGGCAAACAGACGGTCGGTATTGTTGATATACAACACTTCTACCGGAACCTTGCACTTGCTTGCAATTGAAAATGCTCCTTTTTGAAAGTGGCCCAATTTCCCATCACGACTGCGCCGCCCTTCAGGGAAAATAAACAGGACACCGCCCTTTTGAAAAAAATCGGACATATTCTGAATTCCTTCAATCATTAAATCCTTTGACTCACCTGCTCGACTAAAAGGAATATAGCCGCCAGACTTCATAACCCACCGCAAGATCGGCATTTTAAAGAATACGCCTTTTACGATCGTTTTGTGCATTGGGAATAATGATATTAACAATATCGGATCAAGGTAGGATCGATGGTTTGCGATAACAACGGCGGATTTAATTTGATGGACTTCTTTGCTGATATCAAAGATGAGACCAGGAGTCATACTATTCAAAAATAAAAAAAACACTTTATAAAAAATCTGATTAATTTTCTGAAAGAGTCCCTCCTTATGAGAAGTGAACGGAGTCAACACTATCAGAATAGGAATATAAAAAACAATGTACCCCAGCAAAAAGTAAGACCAGAATAACAATGTAATGATAATATCAACAGGAGCTTTGATAATCCTGGTCAGAAGTGGCATAACACGTTATATCCATTTTTTAATAAACAGGCTTGTGTTTACTCCGCCAAAAGCGAAATTTTGTATCGATGCAATACTAATATCGATTTCCTTCATCTGTGTGACATGATGTATCATATTGCACCGGGGATCCACTTCGTCCAGATTCAGTGTTGGAACGATAACGCCTTCCTGGAGCATGTATATGGTAAAAATTGTCTCGATGACACCGCAGGAACTCATTGTATGGCCAATATAACTCTTCAAACCGGTAACCAGCGGTCCATTACCGTATTCAGCATGGATCGCCTGGGCCTCAATTATATCACCCATCTTGGTAGAAGTAGCATGGGCGCTTATGAAGCCGACATCCCCGGTATTGATCCGGGCGTTATCAAGGCCCATTCGGATGGTCCTTTTAACCCCATCGGCATTCGGTAAAATGAGGTCGCCTCCATTATTGCTGCAGGAAAAACCAATGACCTCGGCCAGTATCGTTGCCCCGCGCCGCTTAGCATGTTCATATTCCTCAAGCATTACAGCCCCCGCTCCCTCGCCGACAACAAGGCCGTCGCGCTTCACATCAAAAGGGCGCGGGGTCATATTGGGTTTGTCATTAAATGCCGTTGAACAGGCAAGCAGGTTATCAAATACAGCGATAGTCGTCGTGTCATACTCATCCGCTGCGCCGCATAGCATTGCATCCTGCATCCCGAATTTAATGGCTTCATACCCGTAGCCGATGGACTGACTGCCGGTGGTGCATGCCGTGCAGGATGCTATAACCCTCCCGGTTATTCCAAACATACGGGTTATATTGACCGCTGTAGTGTGCGCCATGGACTTGAGATAGTCTGTAGCGTTTATCTTCGCGTATCCCTTCCGCTCGGGATCAAAAAATGCCTCATAAATATTTCGCTGTACAGTTGGACTCCCATGGGTGGAGCCAAATGCTACGCCTACCCTTCCTGACGATAGCAGTTCCTGATCAAATCCCGCCTGTTCAATAACTTCCTTCGCGACCTGGCATGCATAGTATGCTACCGGCCCCAGGGTCTTTGTGTATTTTCGTGAAAAATCATATGCAATCTCATAATCAATAATGCCGAAAACCTTTGAATGAAGATATTTTGCAAGAAGATCATCTTCTTTCTTAATATTTTTAACTCCGGATACTCCATTGACCAGATTGCTGAATATGGTTTTTTTTCCATGCCCGATCGGCGTTATGGCGGATTCTGCTGTGATGACGACTCTACGTTCCATGATTTGTTATGATATGTTATGCAGTATCAGATTATTTTCTTTTTTTTAATACATCTTCTATAAAATTGCAAATTTGATTAACTGAGCGAATTTCCATTGCCTGTTTTTTCTCTTCCTGGGTCAATGGAGAAGCGATAAAATCCTCAACATATTCCAGCAATGCAATTGCATCTATGCTGTCAAATTCATATTTCTCGGTAAGATTATCATCCAGATCAGGATTTACAATTTCGAATTCGTCTTTCAGTAATTCCAGAATTTTATCTACTATCTCTTGTCGAGTCATTCAATTCTCCTGTAAATATACCGTTTCACGCATCAAAGCCGATCGCTTGATACTATAATAAACCTTTTGTTATTATGCCATACAAATGGAATTTTTACAAATTTACAATTGTATACAAATGATTCAACCCACCACAATTTGCAACAATAAAAAAGTCAAGAAAAATTAACCGGCTATGAATTACTCCATTTCTTACTACGATAACAACTTGACTCATTGTATTGCTTCCTGCAGATGTGTATTCATGATACAAAACAATTTAATCATTCCGGATACTCCCACTCCCATTGCCATCATGATACGGCATGCCGAGCGCTATCCCATCAACAACATGGCAAATGCACTGGAACTCCTCCTTACCACCAAAGGAAAAGAAGATGCCTTAATTCTTGGGCAGAGCCTGTCGCGCTACAGCCCTCTTACCATTTATCACAGCCCCGTTCCTCGATGCAAAGAAACAGCTGACAGCATTCGTGATGGAATCATACGTGCCAATCAGCAGGCAACCATAGAAGGTTTTTTATTCGACCTGGGAGGACCCTATATTACTGGGGACTGGTATGCTGTTGTAAAAGCCATTGAAGAGATAGGGCACACTCTTTTTATACGGAAATGGTTTAATGATGAATTGCCAACCAATCTGATTATGCCTCTTCCTGAAGCTGCGCGGATACAATTAACGATACTGGTCAACCAGCTACGTTCCAAAACATGTTCGACGATTAATGTAACCCATGACTGGAATATCATGATCATGAGAGAATATTTCTTACATCTGCGCCATGAAGACATTGGTGATCCTGACTACCTGGATGGTGTGTTCGCATTTTATGAAAATAGCAGATTACATCTCGGTTATCATGATCATGTTACCGTGCTGGATCTGCCACAAATTGAAGTATAATCTATATCATTACCCGCTGCTGCAATCCGCCACTCTGTTCTGGAGCAATTCAATAGCGTGGGGAATTGCTGTCTCGATGAACCCTAAATTCTCGCGAACAGCCTTGGGGCTCCCCGGCAGGTTGATTATGAGACTCATGTTCCGTATCCCGGAAACCGCCCGGGAAAGCATGGCATGATGGGTAACCTGTGAGGATTTCATACGCATATGTTCAGCAAAACCAGGGGCTTGTTTTTCAATCACTGCTGCCGTGGCCTCAGGCGTTACATCCCTCGGGGCAAAGCCTGTTCCGCCTGTAGTCAGGATCAGGTTTATACCCAAATCCGAAAGTTCAAGTAAAGCCTTTTTAATGTCCTCAAATTCATCAGGTACTACAATTTCCTTTTGAACATTATAGCCTTTCCCCTCTGCCCATTGCCTTATGGTGGGACCGGACAGGTCATCTCGCAAACCTTTCGATGATCTGTCACTGATGGTAATAATTCCAACTGATATCATGGCACACCTTACGATTTCACTATAATCATTTGGTCGGTATATTCATACGGTTAACCGGAATAAAGCCGGTTTTCTCAATCAAATCCTGCCCGCTTTTTCCCATGCAATACTCAATGAAGGATTTAACATTTCCTTTATAGGATTTCTCATTCACATATAGATACAACTCCCTGTACAAGGGGTAATACCCTTTTTCAACATTCTCCTGTGTTGCGCTGAAACTATTAATATTGAGCGCCTTTACGCTTTTATTAATAAACCTTTGGCTTATATATCCTACTGATGTTGGATGCATCGCAACATATGCTATAATATCAGTATCGGTTTTTTTCTTTATACTTCCTTCCACAACGGTATTTGACTCAAAGAACCGTTCGCTCATGAGCAGCCTGGTTCCTGAAAACTCATCCCTATCGACAACAAGAATAGTGCCTGGTTTTCCTTCCACAGTCTTCCAATCCTTGATTAATCCCGTATATATATCGGCTAGTTGACCCTGAAAAAGATTTTTAATCTTGTTGGAAGGATGAGCTATAGGTATTATTATGTCGTAGGCAACAATAAATTCCTTCAGAACAATCCCTTTCCTTTGTGCTTCAAATATCTGCTGGCTTGGCATTTTAACCGAAGAGCTTGCAATATCACATTTCCCTTCCAGAATAGAGGATATGCCTTTAAGAGACCCCAGCTCCTGCATTGCTAAGGCTGCATTGTTGTTTTTTTTATATGATTCAGCAAGACCGAGCAACATTGGTCCCATTGTTCTGGAACCGGAAATCTCCACAACCTTTTCACCCTTTTTCCCGCAGTTTTGCATCACAAGGGCCATTAAAATCATTAAACATAGTGCAAAAAATTTGATTTTTTTTGTCATTATCATTTTCCTTTATTATCAGCATTTTTCATTTATACCATATTTCGATGGAACGATAGCAAAAATCAATATAAATTAAACCCTATAAAAATTAACTGAAAATGCAATTAAATGGTATAAACATCAGGATAAAACCCTGCTATTTCCAAATAACAAGTGTTATGTCAAATTTCTTGTAATGCAATAAGCTTATTACCATACAAAAACACCAAGCCAAGTAACCACAGCATGAACAGTACTGGGTTATTTCTTATTTATACTATCAACAGCGAAAATTACATATAAATCAATTGAGTCATTCATTCCGTCATCCGCAACAGCTATTCCCCGATCAGGATAAAGATATATTCGATTGGAATCTGCTTTAAGCAGATTAAGATTCCTGTTGCCGTAATAGAAAATAAAACTGGTGATACCGCTTCGTAGATTAATAGAATCTGTGGTCATCCGGTTATTGTCAAAACCTATTATCGCGATGACTCTTCCCTGAAACACGCAAACAGCATACTTGTTCTCATTATGATAATATATTGATTCAAAATATATCTTTTTTTTGCTCTTTATCTTGAAGATATTATTAAATAATTCGCCGGTATTGCGTGGTTTGGAAATTTTAAACTTATTACGTCCAATGCGTTTAAGAACCGAATCGATTTCTTCATTTATCAAAACACCTTCGGATCCAAGGCCGGGACCAATGATGGTGTTGTCGTGAATGATTTCATCAAGGAGCTCTGTTTCTCCTAACACATCAGAAATGCCCAATACAAAGATCAGAAACAATCCAAGTACACTTCGCAAGCACATGTCGCAATTACTCTTCATTTGGATTGTGATACCTTGATTTTTCTATTTATATCCCGCTTGATTGCTGTCATATTCCTGGGATACTTTATGTCAGTAGCCCTTTTTTTCATCAAAACGATGCCGGTTTCCTTTATACCGTATTCGCGATATCTGCTCCGTTCAAGGAGCAACAACCCCATTTCTTTGATATGTTCAATCACCGCCTGGGGTAAATCATCCGGAGCAGCGTGGGAATAGACATACAATAAGCCCCCTATTTTTAAAAGCGGCGCTCCAACCTCAATGACAAAAAAGATTTCACCCAGAGCACGGGAAAAAACATAATTAAAGCTATCCCTCATCTGCTCACGGGCAAGACTTTCGAGCCTGCCATTATACACTTGAAGATTATCAATATTGCATTCATGGATGACTGAATCCACAAATGATGTTTTTTTATTATTTGAGTCAATACAAACACCATTCCAATCATCGTGGTATATAGCAAGGGGAATTCCCGGGATTCCGGCCCCGGTTCCAATATCGGCAAAAACTGTTCCACGTAGAACATTCATTGAAACCAGGGGATCAATGCTGTCGATTATCAAATTTGTTATAATTTCTTCAATTGTCTTAAAACCGGTTATATTAAACTTATTATTGGTTTCATGAATTAATTTTGCAAAATTAATAAGCTTTTTTTCTTTTAGTATATCCAGTTCAATTGCATGTTCTTCTTTCCACTTATGAAATAACCTGTGTTCCACGTGGAACCTCTCTTGCTACTTTTTTAATGATTCAATGTGCACCAGCAGGATTGACACGTCGGTAGGATCAACTCCTGAAATTCTCATGGCCTGTCCGATTGTTCCAGGATTAATCTTTTTTAATTTTTCCCTGGCTTCCTTTTTTAATCCTTTGATAATTTCATAATCAATATCTGCCGGTATTGCCTTAGTTTCCATTTTTTCAATTTTCTTTATCCGCTCCTGGTCCCGCGCAATATAGCCTTCATACTTTATTTCCATTTCAACGATTGCTGCAAGATCTTGATCAAGCTTTTCTTCAATAATTGTCAATATATCATAAATATTAATCCCTGGTCTTTTCAAAAGCTTATCAATTTTATATTTCGCGGGATTTACTGGTTCTGTCATATTTTTATTTATTATATGTTCATTTGCTTTATTTATTTCAATGGTCCTGTTCTTAAAAGTGTGGATGAATTTGTAAATCTTCATATATTTTTCATTCATTTCACTATATTCATCTTCGCCAATCAGACCGCTATCATGGCCATACTTCATCAATCGTTTATCCGCATTATCCTGACGCAATATAAGCCGATGCTCTGCCCGTGATGTGAACATCCTGTACGGTTCATTTGTTCCTTTTGTTATCAGATCATCAATTAAAACTCCCAGGTATGCCTCATATCGCCTTATAATGAGCGGTTCTTTTCCTAAAATTTTATTGCCAGCATTAATCGAGGCATAGAGCCCCTGGGCTGCCGCTTCTTCATATCCGGACGTTCCATTGATCTGCCCCGCGTGATAGAGTCCTGATATTTTTTTTGTCTCAAGTGTTGAAAATAATTCCGTTGGCGGTACAAAATCATACTCAACAGCATAGGCGGGCCTCATCACTTTAACATTCTCTAATCCCGGTATAGTTTTAATCATTTCAAGCTGGACATCTTCGGGAAGTGAACTGGAAAAACCATTAATATAGAATTCTCTGGTAAGATACCCTTCCGGTTCCAGAAACAGCTGGTGGCGCGTCTTATCAGAAAAGCGCACAACTTTATCTTCAATTGAAGGACAATACCGCGGTCCAACCCCCTTGATAACACCGCCATAAAGGGGCGATCTATGCAGGTTCTGCCGTATTATTTCATGAGTCTCTGTCGTTGAGTATGTAATCCAGCATGGAATCTGATCTTGTGTTATTCTTTTTGTTGAATAGGAGAAGGGGACCGGCGTATCGTCGGGATGCTGTATTTCGCATCGGGAAAAATCTATCGATTCACCGTTAATCCTCGGAGGAGTGCCGGTTTTTAGCCTCATGACCGGGAAGCCGAGTTTTTTCAATGAATCAGACAATGATTCAGAAGAAAAATCTCCCAGTCTACCGCAATGTTCCTGATATTCACCTATATGGATGAGCCCTTTCAGAAAAGTGCCGGTGCATATAATAACGGCTTTTGCCTGATGTTCCTGGCCCCTTTTTGTTTTTACTCCTGCAACGGTACCTTTTTGAGTAAATATTTCCTCTACTATATCCTGAATAACCTCCAGGTTCTTTTCTGATTCGAGAACAAGTTTCATTCTGAATTGATAATTCTTCTTATCAGCCTGTGCTCGCGGCGCCCACACCGCAGGCCCCTTGCTTTTATTCAACATTTTAAAATGTATTCCGGTTTCATCAATGGCCTTACCCATCTCACCGCCCAGAGCATCTATCTCCTTGACGAGATGTCCCTTGGCCAGGCCGCCTATTGCCGGATTGCAGCTCATTTGAGCAATGGTATCCAGATTCCCGGTAAGCAGCAGAGTTTTAAAACCACGACGTGCAGAAGAAAGAGCAGCCTCTACTCCCGCATGACCGGCTCCGACTATCACAATATCATAGGTTCGTATCATTTCGTTTTTTTATTCTTTTCAAGTATAGTTTTAATGTAGTAACAAATGCGAGAATAGTTGTATTGAGTCAATATATTAATAGCAACAGAGTAATAGGGAGAAACACAATAGACAACAATTCTCCTCCCAGCATACCATTAATATAACTGATTCATTGGATATTTGAATTATTATTTATATCACTTCCAGTCGCTTGCAGTTGCGGGTGAATATTTCGTGGATATTTTTTAAGATATGCGACAAGACTATTAATAATATTTTAATAATTGACATTTTTTTTTCATATAATTGTTATAATACACCTTACAGTGTGAAACACATTGTCATCTGTTAAATATTCTTATGTCCCATATGAAAACAATAATAAAACATATTCATGTCAAGCAGGGTGACATAACCCGGGAACCGACTGATGCGATAGTCAATGCCGCAAATTCCAGTCTGCTTGGTGGCGGAGGGGTTGATGGTGCCATCCACCGGGCAGCAGGACCGGGACTTCTTCAGGAGTGCAGGAAACTGTGCGGCTGCGCCCATGGTGAAGCCAGAATTACCGGTGGGCATAATCTTAAGGCCAGACATGTAATTCACACCCCTGGTCCGATCTATAAGAACGGGAAAAGCGGAGAGCCTGAAATTCTGAAAAATTCATATATGAATTCTCTTCTTCTTGCCAGGGAACATAATTTACAATCAATATCATTTCCGGCCATATCAACAGGAGTATATGGATACCCCAGAGAGGCTGCGTGTAAAATTGCTGTTAATACGGCAATTGAGTTCATGAAAAAATATGATTATTTGATTGAAATTTATTTTGTTCTTTTTGATAAGGATAACGCTTCAATTTATTCTGAATACATCAACAGCATGAACAGCTGATATAAAACAGAAATCAATAATTATATAAGGATATAACAATTGGATTATCTTGATTCATTAAAAATCTCCTATGATAAATTCAACTCCATCATTTGCCTTGGCCTCGATCCCGTCATTGAAGATATCCCCTTATCGGGTGATCCCCAATCAGTTATCGTCGCGTTCTATGAGGAAATCCTGAACAAGATATTACAGAAAAAAATATTTCCATCAGCGGTAAAGCCCAATTATGCATTCTATGCTCAATACGGAATAGAGGGAATTGAAGGATTGTTGAAAATAATCAATTTATACAAACATGAGGGCTTCCCGGTAATTCTGGATGTAAAACGGGGAGACATAGATAAAACTGCAGCTGCCTATGCCCGTGAGGCCTTTGATTTTTATCAAGCGGACGCGGTTACACTATCGCCGTATATGGGCTTTGACTCAATTCAACCCTTTATTGAATTATTTCCCACAAAGGGATACTACATATTAACGAAAACATCGAATAAGAGTTCCGGTGATATACAGGATTTGTTGCTGGATAATGAACCGTTGTACCTTCATGTCGCGAAGAAAATAACTGAATGGCACCAGCCTGGCGTCGGTTCGGTCGTTGGCGCCACGTACTCTGAACAGCTCTCTCAAATAGCCCTGACCTATATCAGTTCAGGCAAAGAGATACCACTTTTGATACCCGGTATCGGCGCCCAGGGAGGCAGCCTTGAGGAGGTCATAAACGTTCTCAAGCGTTTCAGTGATATCAGGATACACCGGATAAATTCTTCGAGCGGGATTAACTATGCGTATAAAAAATATAAAAAACTCCACTATGCGGAAGCTGCTGTTAAGGCTCTTAAGGAATTGAACGATACAGTATCCACTTTACTCGAAGAGTAAAGTGAAACAAGCCCTAACGAGTCATGACCTTAAAGGTATACGGCAATTGTATATAGTCATACCCTATCATTTTATAGAACTCTTCCTGCTCTGATGCGTCTTCAAAGGCAACAGACTCAATAGAATCGGTAAACTTCGTGCAATATTTCTTTACAGTAGTGTATGCTCCCCTGGCTATAAGGATATTGTCTTCGTAGTCATCTATCAGATTCAGATCGTTGTAATTTTCCTGCTTAACATGAAATATCGGGACAATAAATGAATATTCTTCTTTTGCCTGACAGTACCTATCATATTCATCGAGTACCTGGTAAAATCGAATTCGACATCCATCCTTCCAATCATGAAAAATATTAATTCTCCGTATCAAATTGTCATCATCCATGGCATTGATTAAATCCAGGATTGTCCTTTCCTCCAGAATTGAATTACTATATATGATTATATTGAACAAATGATGATCCGGGAGAAATTGTATCAGTTCAGACAGACCCTGATATAGTTCCTGATCACGGTGCCCCAGGATAAAAAAATCAAAAACGTTAGTTTCGATACAGTCAATGTTCTCAGAATGCCATTTCAATAAATCATCGCTCTTGATGCAAAGTCCTCTGCAGAACAATCCATCTTTAAGAATGTTGAAATCAGGCAGTTTTCTGACAATATGGCTGAAGCCAGTAGTATCTTCAACATGTTGTGTTATGTCTCGCAGATCATCAAAGGAAATACCCCATCCATAATTGTAATAGTATGGGGGTTTTTTTAAATAGTTTATGCCACCGGTGTTTGCATGATCCCGGATCAGGGTACCCGGTAAGATCATCAAGGGGTATAACTCAATATTATCTTTAAAGCCTGATTGAACAAGCATATCAGTCATTGCTAAAAAGGATTCCTTCGTATCACCGGGCAGCCCGGGCAATAATCCAATCTTTATATCTATTCCCGCGTTCTTTAGCTGACGCATACCCTCAATTTCACTTTCCGGTTTGCTGTTACGCCCTACTCTGTCAAGGGAATCTATATTTGTCGTCTGAAGGCCGACTTCCATGCTCCTGAATCCAGCCCGATAAAGCGATTGGGCAACTTTTTCATCAATACCGTCTGCCCTCATTTCAGAATGGAGCTTGATGCCATGATTGATGCGAGATAGCTGCTCTATCCTGTTTGAAAATTGTTTCATGTTATTCAGGGCTGGAGATAATATATATAGTTCTGTTAAATTTCTGCTGTAGTGTTTATCGTTCAGTATTGTCAGTAAAATCTCAAAAGATATTTCCCTTATTATATTGAAATTCTTTGAATAAAAACAATAGCTGCACCTATAGGGACAACCCCGCGTCATTTCAAAAAAGGCTGATCCGTCTGGCATAGGATTGAGTCGCTTACCACTTAATGGCTCAAAAATCATTTCAGCGGGTATTAATTCCTCGGCCGGTTGAATGTATACATGATTGCCGTTTATTATGGTTTCGCAGCGCTTCAAATTACCATGAGACAACAATTGATTAAAAAACCACTCCCCCTCGCCAATTGCAAAATAATCAACACAATCCCTTTGTTCAGTCAATGATATTGATCCTGGATATATTTCTGATCCGCCAAAGATTATTTGAATAGAGCTGTTTTGTTCTTTTATCGATTGCGCTATAGAAATACTTCTTTCGATATTCCACAGAAAGCAGGTGAAAGCAACAATATCAGGTTTATAGTTTACAACATATTTAATAATTATTGAATCCGATCCAAATTGAGTAAGAACCGAAGGCAGATTTTGAATTTCAATGTTTCGGGTTATATTTTTTAAAATATAACCCGCTATTGCTGCAGAAGCATATTGAATATTACCCTGTATATAATCATAACCATGATTAATTAATGGGAGCTGTATAAAAAGTATTCTTTTACTTTGTTTCATAGTGAATAGTGCATATACTGTATCTTTATACATCTAATAATTAATTGGTTGAAATAATATCAACTATTAATATATTAGACGTGTTGTATAACTAATTATATAATTGAAATTCGAAGTTGTCTAACAAATCAATTTTTTACACCAGATAATTGTGATGAATTAATACTACAAATTGTGCCACCATCATGACAATAAACCTTGATTATCTTAATCTTGAATGGAATATCCTCGTTATTGACGACAGCAAGCTCAACAGAGCTATTATTAAAAAAACATTATCCGAACTTAACATGAAGGTCGACGAAGCTGTTGACGGTCTTGACGGCCTTAACGCCCTGAAAAACAAGAAATATGATCTTGTATTGGTTGATATAATAATGCCCAAGCTGGACGGCTTCGGGTTTCTGGCTAAATTTAGAGATATCATCGGAAGTAATTTCATTCCGGCGATTTTAATGACCGGATCCGATGACCTCAATTCAAAAATAAAAGGACTTCGTATTGGCGCTGATGATTTTCTTCTTAAGCCCCTCAATGAAAAAGAACTAACCGCACGGGTGCTGTCACTGCTCCGTTTAAAAAGTGTGTATAGTGAATTATATGAAAAGAATCTCCAGATCAAAAAGGAACTGGATATTGCGAAGCGCATACAGCAGTTTATTATTCCAAAAAATTTTTCTCATATTTCATACCCCTCGGTGAGCGGCTGCTATCTTCCTATTGAAGATATCGGTGGCGATTTCTATGACTGCTATTCCCTTCCCGGTGATAAATATGGCTTCCTTATAGCCGATGTTACCGGCCATGGTATCCCAGCTGCGCTGGTTATGTCCATGGCAAAAATGATTTTCAGCATCTATTCATCGCGTTATGGTTCAACGTCTGACTTGTTTAAATCAGTCAACGAGCAGATGACCGGCCTTCTTCTTGATACACAGTATATAACAGCATTTTTTGTCATCTACAACAGCAAGACAAAGACATTACAATATTCCAATGCAGGCCATACCAGGTCCCTGTATTATCGCGCATCAAAGAAACAGGTAGTGGCTCTTGATACGAAAGGTTTCTTTATTGGACTGGCTAAGGATACTGTTTACGAAGAAAAAATCCATCCTGTAGAGCCTGGCGACAAATTACTCCTGTATACCGATGGTATAAGCGAGTTAAAAAGTTATGATGGTGAAGAATTTGGTGAAAACAGGTTGGCAAAATTTATATCGGAAAATAATACCATCTCAGGCGATAGTTTCTGCAAGGCTCTTCTTGATGAATTAAAATCATTTTCTCCACTGGAAAATAGAGTAGATGACATTGCCTTTCTGAATATTGAATTTTAATAATCCTGTAATCTTTCGGCTTATCGCATATCTCATTATTATCAGCTATATGTTTCCTGTGAACCGAAGCGGGATGACAAAGTACTAATGCATCAGATACTCAACAGGGATATCTAATACTTTTCGCTGTTATAATTCTATGCTCTATAATCATGCCTCAGTTATATTGGTTGACCTTCTTTTTTTTAATATCGATGATCATTTGCGAAAAATTACCACTGCTGAAAGTGTTGCCTTGTCTCCACTCATGGATTGTTCTTCTCCTTCCGTGCAGGTCCAGGCTGGCATCTTTTTAAGGATAGCAACAAAAAAAATTGATATTCAGATCGCCATTGATAATTTTTCTTATAATGAAATTGATATAGTACAACAATTATTCGCTAATATGATTCATGATTTAAACATTGCATTAAATGTGATATGCAAAAAAAACTTCTCAATCTGTTTTGAAAAATCTCTTAACAAAATAATCTATACAAATCATTATAAAGAAATAGTCATATCAGTCATTGATCCATATAATGAAAAAAGCATACATATTATATTTCCTTTTTACTTTTTTAGTTTATTCTCTAATTCTTTAACTATTTCTTCATCAGCTCAATTTATTGAAGGGGAGGTACTTCGTTTCTTTATAAATCCCAAATGGATGCTTCCAGATATTTCTTCTTTATTTAATGCCTTATCAGGCTCTGAAATATTAAAACTCATCAATTACCTTCAAAAGAAAAATCTACTTACACCATATCAGATTTTTCTTTTAATTCAAGCATACCCGGAATTGTCCGGCACGATAAAAAGCTCATTGTCACAAAACTCTATTAATGATGTCATACAATATAATAAAGATAAAAATCTGAAGATAACAAAACGCGACATTTCTGGCGGCATTTATTCTATTGAAGAATCATTATTATTGATCGTCAGAGAAGGGATTGATGTAAATTATTCCCGATTACTGAATCATATACAGCAGATTGTGCAGCTGTCACTTGCAAGTGATCTTTTATTGAAAAAAGACTTCAGTACATGGCTTGTGGAGATTCAATCGCATGATCTCTTATATGCAACTATTTCAATAACGGAAGATACTGTTGTAGCAGCTGCTATTTCCAGGGATAGCGAGTCGCATATTCGTTTATTAAATAAATACGTAACAGAACGTAAAATAGAAGACATCAAGGAATTAATTAATCCTGCGATATCCTGTGATGAAATCATGAAAGCCCGCAGTGTATTAATAACAAATTATAGAAAACTTAGAATGAAACGAATTCCAGTGCTTCCTGACAGGCTGGAATATCTCTTATCCGCATTCTCAAATCCTGATGATTATCAATACCTTCTATTCTCAGTTGGCTGGTTTACTCTGTCAACAGCTCTGAAAGGCCTTCATAAAAAAACCATTTCTACTGCTGTGGGGCATCTACCATTTAAAGCAGGTATACTGATTGAAGATGTGCTCAAGGGTATCGTTAACCCGAATATCCTCCATGATGAAATGCAAATAAATAAAGCCAGGATACGTTGCGTGAGCTCAATTCTGCAGCTCTATTATGACGGTTTTATCAATCTGGAATAGTAATATACAAACCACCTTGCATGATCTCCTTACTATTCATCCTCTTCCATCAGTTCTTTCTGTTCTTTTTTTTCATTTTTCCCTTTATTCTCTTTATCCGCACTTTCCTCTCCCGGTTGTTTAGGTTTTGTCCCGGATAACTGATCCTTAATATAATTCCCTAGTTTATCAACTCCGTCCTTCAGTTCTTCGAATTCCGCAATGTTCAGTGTTATACCTTTCTGTGTTGGCTTAAAAACCAGTTCGCCACTGGCGCTATCTATTGCCTGATACCAGATTCTAACATTAATCAATTCTCGTCCCTTAAACTCTGATACTTCAATGCGTATTATCTCATTATTGTTCTTTTTTATGTCTTTAATAATGACTGACATATGTGACTCCTTCTATTCAAATCTTTTAAATATTTTTTCTTTTAATTTATTCAATATCGCTTCAGCATAGAGCTCGTGCCCACATTCATTGGGATAACGACAGTCCTGCTGTACATAATCAGTTAATGATGCGCATTTTTCTTCCAGGGCCCCGATCCAGTATACATGTACCGGTACCATATCACAATTCAGATCTACCGCAACTTCACGGATAACCCTGTAATAGATGTAGATCATTTCCATATCATATGGATTATCAAAAGGATGAGAGGTCAATAATATTATTTCAGGATTAAATCTTTTTCTTAAGAGTCTGATAATCTGCACCAGGTTTTCCTTGAATTCGGAGCGATATACCGGATAATATGCGTCATCAATCCCGAAATGAAGAACAACAATATTCGGTTTATAGATTTCTATATCTTCATCAAATGTCCGCACACCCTGGAAAGAAGTATCCTTAATTCTTGATTGATTTATTATTTCGACGATATTTAATTTTTCACGGAGGATATCCACATAGCTCCGCTGAACACCGTAACCGGCGGGAATGCTGCCGCCTCGAATAAGCACAGTTTTTTTTTTAATCATGATGCCCTGGAAACATTGCACTTTATCAGTATCCAGCCAGAGCCACAGGCACTTCCTGAATACACCTTATACGCCGTATCCCTTTGCGAGAAAATAAATTATTCTATCATAAATAAAAATGATGCGGTTATTCAGTTCAAGTGTTGTATATATTTCAAGGGGTGACGCCAGTATTCTCTTTTTAATAACATGGGTCCAGATTGTTTTTCTGCTGAGGGCCAATGCAGTTAACAACTCCGGCAGGGGCAAGTGGGAATCTTTCAGTTCCGCGCCTATGAGTATAAACTCCGCATAATCATTCCCCCGAATTTCTCCCTGAAGGTGTTTTTGCAGGGACACCAGTATTTTACCGTTAACCTGTTTGAGAACGTCCTGAAAGTGCTCCAGTTTAGGAACTTTAGCAGCAATCTCAGTGAACCATTCTTTGGTGATCTCTGAATTATCGGTGCTCAGAATTTTTATCAGTACATTGGATAAAAAATGCTTCTGTTCATTCGTAGCCTGAGTCAGGGAGTCGTATGCGTTGACCTCAGGATACAGTTGCTTGAAAGAATCGATCATCGACCAGGAATCTTTATATAGATCGATATATATCTTAACCGCTTTATCATTGGACGACCATGCCAGTTCAGGAAGTTCAGCAATCGGGAAATAGCGGGCATCAATAGCATCATCGCCCGGGCATACCGCGCCTCCGGTTACCTTCACTTCATAAGTCACGATGGCAAGGCTGCCGTAAAAATAGTTATCAACTGTATCGACATCTATAAGCCTGATTATCTCTCCGGTAACGCCTGCTTCCTCTTGCAATTCACGTAAAGCGGCTTCTCGTACTTCTTCGCCAGTTTCGGCAAATCCGATAGGAAGACACCACATCCCCTGGTATGGATCCTTTTTCCTCTTAACCAGGAGAACCTCACGCTGATCGTTTACAACTATTGTAGATGCCACTGGAAGTGGATTTTCATAGTAAAAGGTATTACAGAAAGGGCAGAAATCCCGGGATTTGCCATCCTGTTCTTTGCTTATGATTTTTTTTCCGCAATATGAGCAGTATATTCTTTGTTTTTTCATGATATTAACTTAGGCTCAAAACATCTGAAAACAGCATCGTCTTTATTTAAAATGATAGATCGATTTGTTTTTGCATAATCAATAATGTGATTTTCCACGCATTGAACAATATCATCCAGCTTTTCAGGCATTAATTCAATGATTTCTTTATATATTAGGCTCTTTTTTTTCTGAATGTAAAATATAAAATCATTAATATGATCCGCGGGAAAAATCATTGAATTGTTATAATCCAATCGCTCAACCATGTTGAAATATTTTTCAAGCTGGCGTTTGCCCTCTTCCAGTGAAAATGCTGAAAAGAGCCTGTTAATTACAGTTTGTTCCTTGTCCAGTGACCCAATACTTTTCATGCATGAACGTATAAAATGAATGGCCTCCTTCAGGGTGTTCTTACTGTGGGTTATTGCAATGAAAACACCTTCAGGGGCAAGAACCCTTGCTATCTCCGGTATGAGATGTGGGAAAAAGTATAATGAATAGCTGGTAATTATCATGTCGAATGAGGCATTGGGCATTTCCTTTATAATATCTGCACTTCCCGATATGAATTCACCTTTATACTGTATTGACGAAACCGAATGGAGGAATGGCTCACGGTTGTTTTCAACCATATCAATCCCGATAATCACGGCACCATCATGGATCCTACCTTTCAGTTTTTCTATAAAAAACCCATAGCCGCACCCGAGTTCCAGCACCGTTTTCGCTTTGATACAATTGAGGTTGTTGAGGGCTACATCACGGATATCTGTTTTATTCGATGAATATGTTTTTATTATATAGCGCGTAAGCAGCAGATCATGAACCTGTTCATACGTTTGGGTTATATCATTCCGGGAGTATATATTATTATCCATAAATTATTTCATGCAGTGGCAGAATTACTTTAAGTATACTATCATTTGACTATATTGACCATTATACAGCGATTATTTGTAAATTAAGCTGAACAGCCTAGCTGTGCATCACAAGATCAAGAAATTTAGACAATCAATAACTCATAACCATATATTTATCTGTTTTTCTGCTTTATGCACAAATTATCAAGTAGTTATTAACAATTAATGGCCGTTATCAACAGGTTATGAGATATTTATTAAGAATTTAATAAAATTTTTTTTCCACAAAAGATTAATGGAATTAATTGGTTGCCAAAAATACTTTCCTTTTTTATCAACAAGACATAATATCCAGTATTGATATCCGTGGTCTTTACTCTTATCTCATTTTTTGATAAAAACACTTATTCTGATAAAACTATATGAAACAGATAAATGTTTAATAAAATTTATAATACTGAACATTAATATACTTATACACATAGTTATTAACATTTGTGGATAAATGAGGGGGATAGTGTGCCCAGAGAATTATGGAATAGTGTATTACAATCACTGGAATCCAGTGTAAACCCGCAATCTTTTAAGGTATGGTTGAAAGATACTGAACCTATTTCAATTACTAATAATATTTTGAAAATAAAAGTTATTGATGAAGTTGCAAAACGGCATATTTCAGAGCAGTATTTAAATCAGATTTCATTGAAATTAAAGGAAATCACCGGGCAGCAGTATATTTGTGAATTTGTCACCTCAAACGGTTTTGTACCTGAGAAATCTGACAATACAAGCAGTATTCAATCCGTTCCGAATAATTCATATTTCAAGAGAGAGCAGATGTCTACTGAATCTACCCTAAACCCTAAATATACCTTTGAGAACTTTGTCATAGGGCCAAATAATCAATATGCTCATGCTGCCGCATATTCCGTTTCACAGGCTCCAGGTACACAGGTCAATCCCCTCTTCATTTATGGATCAACAGGGCTGGGTAAAACCCATTTATTACAGGCCATAGGCAATTTTCTTAACCATGAAAAACCGTATTTAAAAGTTCTCTTTGTTTCAACTGGTGATTTTATCACAGAATTCATCAATGCTATACGAAACAGGACTCAGGAAAGCTTTCAAATAAAATACCGTCATGTGGATATCCTGTTGATAGATGACATACAGTTTCTTGAAAATAAAGAAGAAACTCAAAATGAATTTTTTCAGGTGTTTAATTCCCTCCATGGTAATAAAAAGCAGATTGTCATTTCCAGCGATCGTCCCCCGAAACAGATAGCGACACTGGCAGATCGGCTTCGTACGCGCTTTGAATGGGGAATGATAACAGATATCCAAGCTCCAAACCTTGAAACCCGCGAGGCTATTCTGAGGGATAAGGCTGAAAAGGAAAAACTTGTTATTTCCGATGAAGCCTTTAATTACATAGCCCGTCGGATCAAATCCAATATCAGGGCCCTTGAAGCAGCGGTCAGTAAATTGAAAATGATTTCCCAGTTTACCAGAGAGGAGATAACCATAGATCTGGTGAAACTTCATTTAAAAGAATTGTTTGATGTTGATTCAAATAAGATGGTATCGGTGAGCGATATCATTAATAAAGTCTCTGAAAAATTCGACGTTTCTCAGGAGGATCTGAAATCAAAAAGCAGGCACAGTAGAATCATTCAACCAAGATTCATCGGTATGTATCTTGCACGTGATCTTGCCGGTATGACAACAACCGATATTGGAAAAGAATTCGGCGATAGGGACCATTCAACAGTTATTAATGCCTGTAATAAAATCACGGAAGATATAAATAGCAACCCTGAATTCAAAGAACTCATCAATGATCTTATTATTGAATTGAAAAGTTAATACATTGTTAATAATCCAACTATATCCTGTTGATATCATGGGTTAAATTTGAATAAATCTCCATTGGAGCATTTATATAAAGAGAGCTAAGTATTTTTTAAAAGTTACACATCGTTATTAACAATATCAATTAATGCTAGTGGCTGGAAATTCCAGCAGTTATAAAGTTATTAACATATTCTAATTACTACTACTACAACTTAATTATAAAATATTATTATATTAATTGTACTAGAAGGAGCCTGTAATGGTTATTAAGATCGAGAAAGAAACATTATTAAAATCTATTAACATAGCTGATTCGATTATTTCATCAAAGAATATTAATACGATTCTTGCTAACTGTCTTTTCAACATATCTAAAAACTCAATAGAATTAATATCAACTGACAATGAGATTGCCATCCGTACGAAAGTAGATGCCCAATCGGATAAGCAAATGACTTTTGCGGCGAATGGAAAAAAATTTTCCAGTATTCTGAAAGAATTACCAAATGATGAATTGGCTATAAATGTCAATGAATCACTGTCCATAAATATTACATCAAAATCAAAAGATGTTAAGGGTCACTATACCCTCATAGGGTTGGCGGCTGACGAATTCCCCGAAATTCCGCATTTCATTGAAGAAAATTCAATAGAGATTGATCAGGGAATTTTAAAGGAAATGATCAGAAAAGTTATTTATGCTGCATTGAATGACACCATCAAGCCTGTTTTTAACGGGATATATTTTGTTTCTGATGCAAAAGGAAATATGACCGCTGTATCCACTGATTCTAGGAGGCTTGCGCTTATCAGCAGAACCGTACAAAAAGACATTAATTTTGGCGACGGTATTATCATTCCACTGAAAACTGTGAATGAAGTATATCGGCTCCTTGAATCTTCCGGTACGTGCAAGTTTGCGTATAATAACAACCAGTGTTTTTTTAAAATTGCCAATACTGAAATCATTTCCCGAATAGTTGATGGTCAATTTCCTAATTACCGTCAGGTATTGCCAAAAGAACACATGCTTGAAATAGAGGTGGAAACAAAAAAACTTTTTGATTCGGTCAAACGGGCGATGATTTTCACCCGCGAACCGGCCAATAAAATCATTGTCAATATATCAAATAATAAAATTGTCATACAGGCAAGTACTCCCGAGTTGGGAGAGGCTGAAGAGGAAATCGCCGTAAAAACAAGTAAGGATGAAAAAATATCTATCGGCATTAATGCCCAGTTTCTGATTGAAGCATTAAAAGAAGTTGATTCGGAAAATATTAAATGCGGTATTACCGGGCAGATGAGCCCTATTACGATAACACCATTAAATGATGGCAATTATGTATCAATAATTATGCCTATTCAGATTAAGTCGTCTCAGAATGAATAGTTGCAAAATTATCATGTGTAAAGATTTTTGTACTAACAGATGATATATGTTTATCAAGGAGCTGACAGCAAAAAACTTTAGGAACTATGGTTCTCTGGTAATTACATTTACACCGGGAATTAATTTTATCATAGGCGATAATGGTGTTGGAAAGACTAATATACTTGAAGCTATTTCAATTGCATCGAATATCAAGACCTTCAGAAATATTCACGATTCTGAAATAATAAAATGGAATGAGGATTCCTATTATTGTTCAGCAGTCATCGGCGAATCCGAGGATCGGATATTTGAGGTTGGATGCTCTGTTTCGCAGGAAAAAATAAAAAAGAGACTTAAAATTGATGGGACAGAGATAAAGAGTGCCAGTGATTATTATGGCAGGTTCCTGACAGTTACCCTCTCTCCTATTGATATCAATATTGTGAACGGTTCCCCTGAAGCCAGGCGGAGATTTTTTGACAGCGTCATATCGAAAATTGATGTCTCTTATTTTGAGACCCTCAATGAATTTAAAAAAATTCTTGTTTCTAGAAATAGAATTTTGAAAGAGATAAAATTCAATAATATAAATAAGAATCAACTGGACGTGTGGGACACGCTGCTTAGTGAAAAAGCACATAGTATAACCTGCAAGCGGTATTTATTTGTTGATAAGTTTAACAGTATTTTTCGATATTTTTATTCTAATATTGCGGAAAGTGATGATCCGCCCCATATAGAATATGATAGTACCACTGGAAGAGATGATGCTTCTGCAATTCATGACATGCTGCAGAAAACAAGGCCCAAGGATATTATACTGGGCTCTACCGGGATTGGTCCCCAGCGCGATGATTTTATTCTTGAAAATGACAGTAGAAATAAATTTGTCAATTATGCTTCCCAGGGTCAGAGAAGGACAGCGGCAGTCACCCTAAAGATTGCCGAATGCATAATGATTGAAGAAGAAATGGGGAAAAAATCAGTTATTCTCGTGGATGATATTTTTTCAGAACTCGATGAAAAACGGCGATCAAAAATGATCGATATTCTCTGCCGCGGCAATCAGATTATTTTCACCATGGTTCATTTTAATCCTGAAAAACTTCATAAATTCGGTAATTACAGGGGCTATTATGTCGAGCCTGGTGGATTGATACAGGAATTATCATGAACATGAATTAATATTTAATTATTATTTTAAAGATAGAGTGTGTCGTATGAAATTCAGGATTAGAGAAAAGAGAAAAAACGGTCTTTATTCATTTGACAACTTACTTCCTGACATAATTCATGAATATGAATTAGAAAAATCGTTTACAATTGAAGAAATAATATCACAATGGTATTCCATTGTTGGAGACATAATATCAACACATAGCAAACCAAACAGAATATATAAAAATATTTTGTTTGTTACTGCTGATCATTCTGTTTATGCCAACGAGATTATAATGATGAAGGATATGCTCATAAAGAAAATAGGGGAACAATTTCCCTTTCAGGCCATCCGTGATATAAAGGTGGAAATCAAATCAATACGATGGTAATGGTGATCAGCATGTTTATCCATATTGGAAATAATATCTGCATTTCAGATAAAAAACTTATGGGAATTTTTAACCGAGACACACTGATTCAGTCTCAAGATAATGACTATATAACCAGCAGGGTCGATAGCGGAGATAAAACTGTTGCTGTTGACAGCAAGAATAATATACTATCCAGCAATGTCAGCCCTTTTACTGTGATTAAACGAACAGCACTGGATGAAGATTTCATTTGGAGAAGAACCAATGACTAAGAGTTATAGTGCAGATAAAATACAGGTCCTGGAAGGACTTGAGGCGGTCCGCAAGCGTCCAGCCATGTATATCGGTTCCACCGATGGATACGGTCTCCACCATCTGGTGTATGAAGTTGTTGATAACTCTATCGACGAGGCGTTAGCCGGATTCTGTGATGTTATAACCGTGGTTATTAATAAGGACGATTCCGTGGAGGTAACTGATAACGGTCGCGGAATACCAGTTGACATGCACCCTACCATGAAAGTGTCAGCACTTGAAGTGGTTATGACAAAGCTCCATGCGGGGGGGAAATTTGATAATGATTCGTACAAGGTTTCCGGCGGTCTGCATGGAGTGGGCGTATCGGTAGTTAATGCCCTATCCAAAGAGCTTACTGTTGAAGTGTCCCGCGACGGGAAGCGATATACACAAACGTATAAACGTGGAGTGCCGACCGGAAAGGTGAAGGCCAGTGGAGAGTCCAATAAGACCGGAACGCGGGTTGTTTTCTGGCCGGATGACCAGATTTTTGAAACAAAGGAATTCAATTTTGATACTTTGTCGAAACGAATGCGTGAATTGGCGTTCCTCAATGCGGGTGTGAAAATTACACTCCGTGATGATCGCAAAAAAGGCAAGGAACATGTGTTTCAATTCAAGGGTGGTATTGTTTCCTTTGTTCAGTATTTGAACGAAACCAAGACGCCTATCATTAAAAAACCTATCTATTTGCACACCATGAAAGGCGCTGTAGATGTCGAAATAGCCCTTGAATATATCGACACCTATACTGAAACGGTTTTTACCTATGCAAATAATATAAATACGCGTGAAGGCGGGACCCACCTTATCGGATTCAAGTCGGGTCTCACGAGGGTCATCAATGAATATTTGAAAAAGGAAGTGAAGGGTGATAAAAATGTTACTCAGCTCAGCGGTGACGATGTCCGCGAGGGACTGGTTGCCATAGTGAGCGTGAAGCTGCCCAATCCCCAGTATGAAGGGCAGACCAAAATGAAGCTCGGCAACGGCGAGATCAAGGGCCTTGTTGAGTCCATTGTCAATGAGAACCTGAGCCTCCATTTTGAAGAGAACCCCCAGGATGCTAAAAAGATTATCGAAAAATGCATACAGAGTGCGCGGGCTCGCCTCGCGGCAAAAAAGGCCCGTGATCTTACCAGACGTAAAAGCGCACTGGAAAATGATACACTTCCGGGAAAGCTTGCTGACTGCTCGGAGCGCGATCCCGCCCAGTGTGAAATTTACCTGGTCGAGGGTGATTCCGCAGGCGGCTCTGCGAAACAGGGACGTGACCGAAATTTTCAAGCGATTCTTCCTCTAAAAGGCAAGATCCTTAATGTGGAGAAATCACGTCTGGATAAAATCCTTTCCAATGAGGAGATCAAGACAATTATTACGGCCATTGGGTGCGGAGTTGGAACGGATGAGTTCAATATCGAGAAGGCGCGGTATCACAAGATCATTATCATGACAGACGCGGATGTTGATGGATCACACATCAAAACACTTTTACTCACGTTTTTCTATCGCTACATGCCGGAAATCATCAAACAGGGTTTCCTGTATATTGCGAAACCTCCGCTCTTTAATATAAAGATCAACAAGGATTCAATTTATGCGTATTCTGATGAGGACCGGGATAAAGTGCTTAAAAATCACGATAAGTCGAAAGTAACCGTTCAACGTTATAAAGGTCTTGGTGAAATGAACCCGGAACAACTCTGGGAAACCACCATGGACCCTCAAAAGCGAACGCTCATGAAAGTTAATATAGACGATGAAGTAGAGGCAGAAGAGTCATTTTCGATCCTGATGGGAGACGCGGTGGAACCGCGCCGGAAGTTCATTGAAGAGAATGCGAAGAATGTGCAGAATCTTGATCTCTAGTATTAAATAGTATTTCCAGTCTATGTCGATGGGAATATGCATATATAATTCTATGCGGAGTGTAGCAACGTGCCAAAGAAAAAATCAGATAGCGGCGAATTATTATTTAAGGAAAATATCGTCGATGTAGAAATAAATGACCAGATGCGCAATTCGTATCTGGACTATGCCATGAGCGTAATAGTCGGACGGGCCCTCCCTGACGTACGCGATGGCCTGAAACCGGTCCACCGAAGAATCCTCCACGCTATGAACGAACGGGCATGGCGGAGCGACCGGCCCTATGTAAAGTGCGCCAAGATCGTTGGTGAAGTCCTTGGTAATTATCACCCCCATGGAGACACGGCCGTTTATGATACCATGGTGCGTATGGCGCAGGATTTTTCCATGCGTCTCCCGACCATCGACGGCCAGGGAAACTTCGGTTCGGTAGACGGCGATCCTGCTGCAGCGTACCGGTACACGGAAGCCCGCTTGAATAAAATTGCGGAAGAGTTGCTAAAAGACATCGACAAGGAAACCGTGGATTTCAATCCCAACTTCGATGAAACAAAGAAAGAACCTCAGGTACTGCCGGCTGCATTCCCCAGTCTTCTCGTCAACGGCTCGGAAGGCATCGCGGTCGGCATGGCGACCAAGATCCCCCCACACAATCTCGGCGAGGTAATCGACGCGACAGTGGCACTCATTGACGATCCTTCCATCGGGATCAAACAGCTCATGAAGCATATTCAGGGGCCCGACTTCCCCACCGGCGCCACCATCATGGGCACGGATGGTATCTACAAGGCCTATACCACCGGGCGCGGCAGCATCATGGTGCGCGGCAAGTTGGACATTGAAGAGAATAAGAAAGGCCGGGAGAATATTATCATTACTGAGATCCCATACCAGGTCAACAAGGCGGTGTTTATTACCCGCATTGCAGAGCTTGTGAATACGAAAGTCATTGAGGGTATATCGGAAATCAGGGATGAATCCGACCGTACGGGGATGCGTGTTGTTATCGGAATGAAAAAGGATGCCAATACCAGCATCATCATCAATCAGCTCTACAAGCATACAGCCTTGCAGACATCCTTTGGCGTCATCATGCTGGCCCTGGTGGACAACGTACCCAGGGTTCTTGATTTGAAAGGGATACTCAGTAATTATATCGGACACCGAAAAGAAGTCGTTATTCGAAGAACGAGATTCGAGCTGAAAAAGGCTGAGGAACGGGCCCATATACTGGAAGGGCTGAAGATAGCCCTGGATCATATTGATGAAGTCATTAAAATCATTCGCGGATCGAAAGATCCTGAGGAAGCTGCTAAAAAACTTATCAAGCGGTTTTCATTTTCGGAGATTCAGGTTAAGGCCATACTTGATATGCGCCTGCAGCGTCTCACCAGCCTTGAAGTACACAAAATTGTTGAAGAGTTGAATGCCCTTATCAAGCTGATTAAAGAACTCAGGGCTATACTCAAGAGCGAAGCGCGTATTTTTGAACTTGTGAAAAAGGAGCTGCTGGAAGTAAAACAGAAGTTTGGAGACAAACGAAGAACCGAGATCATGAAAGGCGGGGATACCTCGACCGATTTTGATGTTGAAGACCTTATCGCCAACGAGGATATGGTCATCACCATTACCAATGACGGATTTATCCGAAGGCTGCCGGTAGATACATTCAAAAAGCAGAGACGGGGCGGCAAGGGCGTCAGTGCGATAACATCAAAAAGGGAAGATTTCATTAAGATGATGACCATCGCATCTACCCATGATGTAGTATTCCTCTTTTCAAATAAAGGGAAAATATTCGCTTTGAAGGCCTATGAGATTCCTCTGGCGTCGAAGACGAGCCGTGGAAAGTCGTTAAAAGGTATCATCAACCTTGCTTCTGAAGAAAATATCACTGCAATATGTTCAATTGATAATTTTGAAAGCGAAAAATATCTCTGCATGGTAACCAGGTACGGCATCCTGAAAAAGACTGACATGAGTGTGTTTCAGAATACCAAGAAGGGCGGTATCATAGCACTGAATTTAAAAAAGAATGACGAGCTGGTGGATGTCAAGGTCGTCGATAAGGGCGATGATATCGTGATTGCGTCACGAAGTGGCCATCTCCTAAGGACCAATCTCATGAAGATGAGGTCCATGGGACGGAATGCTGCCGGCATCATCGGTATGCGTCTCGGAAAAGAGGATATCATTATTGGTATTGATATGGTCAAAAAGAATTCCTCGCTTTTTGTCATCACCGAAAAGGGGTATGGCAAGAGGGTGAATTACCAGAATTTTGTTAATAAAGGCCGGGGGGGCAAGGGCATGGCCTATGTCAAGGTCACTGACAAGAACGGCCATGCAAATGGAGTGAAATCCGTGTTTGACAGTGATGAAATTATCATAACGTCAAAAAGCGGCATGGCAATACGGTTATTGGCTGAGGATGTATCGATTCAGGGACGCGCGACCGTAGGTGTAAAACTTCTTGATCTTCAAGATGATGATTTCGTGACTGATTTTGCCGCTATCAACGAATAGATTTGTATGCGACAGGCCCTTTAGTCGAAGGTGGCGGTTCCAGAGCATCACTTGAACTTTTCGTGAAACATTTCTTTATTGAGTATGATATAGGTGTATCCCTGTTCCGTTAAAAACAGCTGACGGTTGTGGGCGAATTTTTCTTCTACTGAATTTGATGTAATGATTGTATAGAAAAAAGCCTTGTTGTCTCCTTTTTTAGGGCGCAGAATCCTCCCCAGCCGCTGAGCCTCTTCCTGGCGAGATCCGAAGGTCCCCGATATCTGAATGGCAACGTTGGCATCGGGAAGATCGATGGAAAAGTTCGCGACCTTTGACACCACCAGGATCTTTATAGTCTCTTCTTTGAATAATCGGTATAATTCCTCCCGCTCAGTTATTGAGGTGCTTCCTGTAATCATCGGGAACTGAAAATGGTCTGCAATTTCTTTAAGCTGTGAAATATACTGCCCGATTATCAGTATGTTGGAATTTCCATGATGCTTTATAATTGTTCCTACAATCTTGTTTTTTTCATGGTTCTCTGAGGCTATCCTGAATTTCTCCCGGTCCTTTGCCAGTGAATACTTCATTCGGAGATCATCGGGAAGATCAATCCTGACTTCCGTGCACAAGGCTTTCGCTATCCAGTTTGATTTTTCAAGAGTCTTCCACGGCATATCGAACTTCTTTGGTCCGATTAAGCTGAACACGTCCGCCTCCATGCCGTCCTCTCGAATAAGGGTGGCGGTAAGGCCCAGGCGGCGCTTGGATTGGATTTCTGATGTCATTCTAAATACAGGGGCAGGAAGAAGGTGGACTTCATCATATATAATTAGTCCCCAATTCTTTGAATTGAACAGGTCAAAATGGAGAAACGGCCCATTTTTATCCTTGCGGTAGGTCAGGATATTGTATGTCGCGATGGTGATAGGACGGATCTCTTTTTTTTCACCGGAAAATTCACCAATTTGTTCGGCTTCCATGTGTGTTTTATCTAGGAGTTCCTCCTTCCATTGACGAAGAGCAATAGTATTGGTTACCAGAATCAGGGTTTCCGTTTCAAGAAGATTCATGATGGCGATACCGACAATGGTTTTACCGGCCCCGCAAGGGAGAACAACTATGCCGCTTCCGCCATCGGGACCTCCTCCGCGGTAAAAGGCATTTACTGAACTTTGCTGATAATCACGAATTCGGAAAGGGTGTCCTTTTAATGATACATCCTTCATTTTTATGTTGCACGGATCACCGTCTTCATATCCGGCAAGGTCCTCAACTGGAAAACCGATTTTAATCAAGGCCTGCTTGATATGACCGCGAAAATTTTTCCTGATTTTGATCTGGTTATCATCAATTCTGACATCAATGTATTGCTGGATCTTCTTCGTGTTGCAGATCTCATTAAGAAGTATTGCGTCATTGGAGATCAAAAAAATGTCATTATCACGCGGGACCAATTTGAGAAGGCCGTAACGGCGCATTTGATCTTTGATAGTTGTATTGACGATTTCAGGTATTTCGTACCTCGAATGTAGCTTAAGTATATTCATAATATCCTGGTACGATAACCCTGCCGCAGCGGCGTTCCAGAGTGACAACGGAGATACTTTATAAGTATGGATATGTTCAGGGCTTTTTACCAGCTCTGAAAATTGGGCGATGGAATCGCGTGCATTTTCAAAATTAGGATTATCAACTTCCAGTAAAAGGGTATTATCGCTTTGAATGATTACGGGTTTGGACATGAATTTTTGATTACCTTATCTAGGTTTATTTATTGCAGCTGTAACATTTTCAGCCTGCTAATCCTGAAGCACTGCATTGCTAAAAGAGTCATTTTGTAATATTGATAATCGAAATTTTGTCAATCCATAAATTACAGGATCAGGAAAAAACCTATTATAATAAGCAGGGGGGATAGATATAAAAATACTACAGTATTAATTGAGATTTTTTTTAGGATAGAGAATTTTTTCGGATTCCATCAGCGTCAGAAAAAGACCCAGCGGATCATCATAAATAGTAAGTTCTTCTCCGAAACCGATTCCTGATTGCGCTGGTATCTCGATGATAGAGAGAGCAAAATAATTTGCCTGTATCCACAGTTGAAGTAAAAGGCTATGATTGAATTCGGTTAGTTCCATATTCTTTAACGCTTCGATTCGTATGGCCAAAATACCGGATAGAGGGTCGGTAATATCAAAGCCAGTGATTTCTCTTATCTGTATCGATAGGTCAGATGTCAGGGAAATGAATTCTTGAGGAATTGCCTGGTAATTATAATTTTCAAGTATTCTGCTGCTGTTAACTATATCATATCCATAGTTAATAGTATTCATGAGCTCTTGTATTTCTGCTTTAAATTTGTTGTTATTGAGATTTAGTATAATGATAATATCATAGCCCAGATCGCGTGCATATTCATATCCTGTTATTATTAAAGCACCAAAGCCCAGATTGTCCTCATGCTTGATATATTTAATCCATGCAAGATCTTTAATAATATTGTATGTATTATCTGTTGAACCGTCATCAATCATGAGTATGTCACTATTGATCTCTTCAAGGAGGGGAAGATTTTGTTTTATCTGCTCACCTTGATTGTAAGCAGGGATTAGTATGAGGAGTTTTGATTCCATAGTATACTGACACCAATTAATAAAAATTTAAATTATTGATGATTTCAACATGAAATGCGATAATTGTTGTCTAACTGTCAATTCAATTCTATGATAATTAACAGTTTAATTTTAATATTTTCTTGACTAACCATACAATAAATAGGATATTCAAGGTGCAACAATAAAAAGTATCATTATAGGAATGAAATGGATACGAATTATCGATATTATGAACAAAGTGGCATCGGAGTTTTTGAATTTCTGCATGATAAAATGAATTTTGAAAACTCTAGTGACACAGTTGAAAACATTAAAAATATAATCAGCAAGAAAAACTTATCAAATTATATTTTTAATTTAAAAAACATTGCTACTATTGATTCAGTCGGAATAGGTTATTTAATTGCTATGAAGAATGTTGCTGTGAAAAAAAAATCAAACATTTTTTTGGTGAGCGACAGCGAACTTGTGTTAAAAGTCTTATCGATAACAAGGATGGACTCATTTTTTAATATTTTTCGCAACTTTGATGAGGCTGTTGTATCGGCGTCAGAAATGAAATAGATGCCATTACCGCAATTAAAAAAATCCGATAATTATTTGCGGTAATTCAGGATTCATTGGAAAACGAATTACCATGAATGATTATGGTAAGTAAGAGACCATGATTGATACAAAACGGGATATCAGTATCCTTATCGTTGACGATGATACGCTCGTATTGCGGACCATTTCAAAAATTCTTGAGGTTTCCGATGAAAATTATTTTATCGAAACCGCGACTAATGTTGATAAACTTCTGAATCTCGTCAGCAAAACATATTGGGATACGATACTGCTGGACCTTTCAATTCCCCTGCATGATGGCAATATCCCTGACCCAAAAAACGGATTGCATGCCCTGGATGTGCTCAAGACCGAGTACAATATAAATACGCCCATTATAGCCATCACCGGTTATAATGAAGTTGAGCTTTCCGATATCGTTCTTGATAAGGGGGCTTATTATTTCCTGAATAAGCCGGTCCATGCTAAGTACCTTTCAGCTATTGTCAAGAATTCAACCCGTTTTCAAATGTCTGGATTTGACGGACTTACCGGGCTCCTGAACCGCAAAACTTTCGAGGAACGGCTTAAGTCAGAATTTGAACGAGTAATCAGAAAAAATAGAAGTAGTGACAACCACGATAACAACAGCGATGGAACAAAATCATCCCTTTCGATCGTTTATCTCGATTGTGACAATTTTAAGCAAATAAATGATACCTATAGCCATCTTGTCGGTGATATGGTTTTAAAGAAAATAAGCAGTGCTTTTATCGATGAAAGCGTGTATCGGACTTTGAATGGAAATGGACAAGCCTATAAATTTATAATTAGGCCTTATGACCTAGCTGCCCGATTCGGTGGCGATGAATTCTGCATTTTTTTACCTGAAACAGACCATCACAGTGTACTGAATGTTGCGCGTAGAATACGCGATATGCTGAAAAATATCAGTATTGCTGATATTGTCGGGACAGAACAACCTATACCTGATATTATAGGTATCTCTGTTTCACTGGGAATTGCGACTTATCCCTATCCAAATAATTTAACCAATTATGAAGAATTAATCACCCTTGCTGATTATGCGATGTATGGTTCAAAAATTGAAAAAAAGGGTGATATTTTCGGGTATAATCAGTCCGGCACACTTGTCAATTTTGATCTGTAACAACTCATAAAGAATCATCGTGTTTTCTGTGCACAACTCCTCATGACTGATTGAAAATTCTTGACAGCGTTTCATAATACAGCGTAGTTAACTCAAAATTTAGCTAAATAGTGATTGCGGTAATGGCAGAAAAAAACAACACATTTGTATCCTTTGATTCAGCATACGGGAAAATACTTTCCGCTGTTACAGAACGCGGGTCAGAAATGGTATCTCTCGGCGAAGCTTCCGGACGGATCCTGCATCAGGATATTCAATCTGAAATGAATATCCCCCCTCTTGATAATTCGGCCATGGATGGATTTGCCCTAAACTGGAGTGATACAAGGGGAGCTACTCCGGATAGTCCGGTGGAATTGCAAATTTGCGGAGAAATACAGGCGGGAGGTGATTTCCACAATGTCAGAGTTGTAGGTCATTCAGCAGTCCGGATAATGACCGGAGCTCCGATTCCAGAAGGCGCTGATGCTGTAATTCCTGTGGAATACATTAAAGAACACACCTCCCGCGGAACGATAGCTGTAGTAAAGGAATTACAGTTGCATGAAAATATCCGTTATGCCGGAGAAGATATAAAAGCTGGCCAGGTCGTTTTGACGAAAGGGACTAAATTGCGATCTGCGGAAACTGGGTTACTGGCATCGTTGAATATTCTTGACGTTTCCGTGTATCAAAGGCCGAGAGTGGCCATTATATCCACAGGCGACGAAATTGCCGAAGTTGGTGCAGATATCAAACCGGGACAGATTCGAAACTCAAATGCCTATACCCTTTCATCTGAAATAAAAAAATATAACGGCATTCCACATTATATCGGTATTGCCAGAGATTCCTTGTCCATCACGAAAGAATTATTCTCAAAGGCCCTCGGGTATGATATCGTCATTTCTACCGGTGGGGTATCAATGGGAAAGTATGACCTCGTTAAGGAAGTGCTGGTGGAACTGGGCACGGATATTTCTTTCGAGACCATCAAAATGAAGCCAGGGAAGCCTGTTATTTTTGGCTCAAGAAAAAATACCATTGTCTTTGGATTACCGGGAAATCCAGTTTCAACAATGGTTTCATTTATTGAGTTTGTCCGGCCGGCTCTTTTAAAAATGAGTGGCGCCAGGGATCTCAATAAACCCGAGATTCTGGCAATTGTGGACAATGATATACATAAAAAAAAAGGCAGGATGGAATTCCTGAGAGGCTTTTTTTCTATTATCGATGGCATTGTTCATGTATCAACAACGGGTCCCCAGGGATCGGGGATTCTCCGCTCCATGAGTGAAGCAAATTGTCTCATCGTAATGAGAGAGGACTCAGAGGGATGCAAAAAAGGGGAACGAGTGCTGATTCAGCTTATCAATCATGAGGAATTTGCTTGAGCAGTGGCAAAGGAATCGTTTTAATTTCCGGCGGACTCGACAGCCTGCTGGCGGCGCGGGTTCTCATGGATCAGGACCTTGAGTTGATCGGTTTCTATGGCGCCCTTCCCTTTGTTGCTCCCGATGCTCTGTCAGCAGATTTAAAACCGGTGCAATTGGCTTCTCAAATAAATCTCGGGGTGCATGTTCATCGGTGCGGAAAGGAATATATTGATATTCTTCGCAATCCGTCCCACGGTTATGGGAAGCATATGAATCCCTGTATCGACTGTCATATCTATTTCATAAAAAAAGCAGCTGAATTGATGCAAGATTTTAAGGCCGATTTTGTAGCTACCGGCGAGGTTGTAGGCCAGCGGCCCATGTCGCAGATGCGGCACACTATGAACCATATCGAGAAAGAGACAGGTCTGAAGGGCCGTTTGCTCAGACCCCTGTCTGCAAAATTGCTTAAACCGACGATACCCGAAGAAGAAGGAATAGTCAACCGGGATCTGCTGCTGGACATTAATGGCAGATCTCGGAAAGAGCAATTCGAACTGGCTCGTAAATATCAGATCGTAGAGTATGAATCGCCGTCAGGGGGATGCCTATTCACTGATAGTTTTATTTCGAAGAGAGTCCGGGATCTATTTATACATGATGGGGATGTTGATTCTGTCGATCTGTATTTATTGACTATAGGCAGGCATTTCCGGTTAAGTGACACAGCAAAAATCATAGTATCCAGAAATGAAAAGGAGAATAATGAGCTGATGAAATATCGATTGGTTTCTGGTTATTTGTTTTTACCGGAATTCAAAGGGCCGGCAGTGTATGTGAAAGGCAGAATAACCGAAAGCGATATGGAATTAATCGGATCAATCATGCTGCGATATGGAAAGGCCGGGGACAGCATCCCAACCATTGTCATATATACCCCTGACGATATGATAAAAAAAATAATAGTTGGGAAAGCGGTTTCGGATGAACATCTTGAACGACTGAGAATATGACATGGCGTTATGGCATAGGAAAAAGGTTGTATCATTTCTGGTGTCTGGTAGGGGGTTGCTTTTTTCGGCGGTGGCGGAAAAAATTATAAAAAAAGAAATCAAAGCCAGTACCGGATATGTTGTTACTGATAATGCCTCAGCAAAGGTTTTAAACAGAGCCAGGAGCATGAACGTCCCGGCTTTTTTCATCGATCCGGAACGCTTTTCTTCAAGAAAAGAATATGAAGAAGCCATTATTATGTTATTTAATAAATGTAGAACTGATCTGGTAATTACTGCCGGCTATCTGCGTATATTATCTCAGCATTTTGTAGACTATTATCGAAACAGGATCATCAATATCCATCCATCCCTGCTGCCTTCATTTCCAGGGATTCACAGCCAGAAAAAAGCCTTTGAGTATGGTGTTAAAATAACCGGATGTACCGCTCATTTTATTGATGAGGGTATGGATACGGGACCGATTATTATGCAAATGCCGGTTCTGGTGCAGGAGAATGATACTGAGGAATCATTATCCCGGAGGATATTACATGAGGAATATAACGTCATTACAGAATCGGTGAAATTGTTCTGTGAAAACAGATTGGAAGTTGTTGAAAAGAAGGTTGTAATACGAAGATAGCCGGTAGAAGTATGTCACTGACGCTGAAATTTATTTTTCAAGTCTTTGTCGCGAATCTGATAATAAATCGTTAATCCATCAGCTGTATGCAGTTGTTTTACTATTCTGCCATTTCTCAGAGGAATATCGAATTCATCTCGGATTTTCATAATATCAGTATATCTGCTGTTGTTTCTGACCCTTACATCCACGATATCTTTTAATATCTTATGCTGTGCGGATTGTACCGCATTTTCTTCATTTTTATCGGTTACTTTTACCGTGTATGTGTCCTCATCATTCCAACCGGTTGTATGTGACCTGGTAGGTGGAATCGAATTACCGGCACATGAAATGGTTACTGCAAGTATACAAAGCCACATCATTTTATTCATTGTAAGTACCTTATTTTTAGTGAAAAAATGAAATTTTTTAGAACTTTTACCAGTATTTAATAATCTAATAAAATAATAGAATATTTCAAGAACAAAATTGCATAATCTTGATAAATCAGATAAGATATGCAACTATCGAGCTAAGCTACAAGACTATGTATAAATTAATTCTAGTATGGTGAGAGAATATATTTTGTCAAAAACAGTTGACTTTTTGTTTTAAATGGGGGGAATGATAGTAAAATTTATGTCATAAGGAGTGGCATGTGATAATCGAAATTTTACTTATCTATATTTTGTATTTAATTATTATCATCATCGGAAGTTATTATGTTAATCTGTATCTATCGAAGGATCAATTTTCCAAGGATGAATTAAAAGAAGTTCTACCGTATCTGACGAAGTTCTGGAACAGGATAGTCAATACCTATTCAATGTCTATCGTGTTAATATGCCTTGGTGTTGTGTCCCTGATCGGCATCCTATTGCCGATGCTGTCCCAGCACTGGTTCTTGAACTCGGCAATTATTTTTATTGTGATGTTTTTTACATTTCCCCTGGCAAAAAAGAATTTTGATATGGCTCAAATTACCACAGGGGGATCTTTTGCCGATACTGCCATGAGCATTTTTGTTAAATACAATAGTATAATTCTTATCGGTTTCGGCACCGGAACAGCAACAGGGATCATGTATAATTGGGGAGTGTATAAAGCTGTAAACTTTCTGTGGTTTCTCGTCAATCTTCTTGTGCTGACTATTTTTATTGGCATCGTGATCAAGGATAGTAACAGTCAATGACGCATTTCAGGAAATACGGTGACTGATTATTACAGTATTGTTAATACTATTACTTGGGTAGATGATCAGAATAAAGTGACTTATTGCTGATTTTATGTTGACATTGACCAGAATCGGTATTAATATGATAAACGTTTAATAGAGTAATATTATATTTTTGGCAAGGGGACATTTTTTCCCAAATATAGATTTCATGACATATCACCATTGTCAGGAATGAATTATAATTTTAAAGTTATTAGGAGGATATTTGATGAAGAAGTTCTTAATATTTGCATTAATACTAACGGCTGGTGTCGTTATCGCATTGACATCATGCAGTAGCAAGAAGATTGGTGGAACCGTTGAGGGTGACTCTTATACAATGGAAGGCTGGATTGATGATGATACCTATCAACTCGCGGCAGCTGGCGTTCCGACTAAAACGCTGACCAATGTTGTTCAGAGGAAAGAAGCCTCCAAACGGGCATCCATTCTTAATGCACAGTATCAGGTAATAGAAAAATTCAAGGGATCGAAGATTGAAGGCGCATCGGGAATGGAAAATTTTGAGATGACCGGTATAGCCGTGGCGCAGGAGCTTAAAGCCATTGCCAAAGGCGGCTCTGTGAAAAAAGTTACCTGGGACGAAGAACAGAACTGCGAAATTATTTATGTGGTTCATGCCAAAGGTCTGAAGAAAAAAGTTTCGGCAGCAAAGTGGGATTAATAGAATAATCAAAAGAAAAGGCCATGAATTTTCATGGCCTTTTTATTATTATATAATTGCTAGTCCTGGCAGCGTCCTACTCTCCCACACAGTTACCCATGCAGTACCATTGGCGATGAGAGGCTTAACTTCTGTGTTCGGAATGGGAACAGGTGTTTCCCTCTCTCTATAACCACCAGGACTTACCATAAGAAATTTATTCAAAAAATTGTCAATAATAATAATTACATTTTTTAAATTTTATGGATTTTTTTTAATTTTCGAAATGAAGAACAGATAGAGTTTAATTTAAAAAATTTTTCTTAAATTTGAATAAATAATCAATGGCTGTGTCAGTTTCTCCTTTAAATAAATGGCACAGGCTGAGAGATATAAGGTTATTTCCATCGATATTCTTTTTGTTTTTCAATGTATCGATTTTCTTGTCTATGGTACCGTATTTATCTGTTAAAAAATCAACTGGTATTGATTTAATGAATTCATCAAAATATTTGTATCCGTCGGCTTTTTGTTTTATAATTTTTATCTCTTTTACCGATTCGTCTATTCGGCCTATCTTCAGCAGTATATCTGATTTCAACTCACGCAGTTTGATATTATTTATATCAAGATATAAAATTCGATTCAGCATCTGCAATGAATAATCAAAGTTGTTTTTATTATAGTAAATAATCGCGAGGGCTGTCAGGGATACACGATTATCAGGCCAGATTTTCAGAACATCTAAAAAAAATATTTCAGCTTCTGCAAAATTATTAAGTCTGCTGTGACAAAGACCGGCAACGAGTTTGGATAAAGCAAATTGCTTATTAAGAGAGACTGATAACTCAAGAGTGGTAAGCGCCCTGGAATAATCGTTCATTTTATACAGCGTACAGCCAATATTAAAATATGTTATATAATCTCTCCCCAGAGTCAACGCAGCTTCATAGCATCTGATGGATTCTGGAAAATGGTTCATCCGAGAATACAGGGAACCGAGGTTGACATAGGCAGGGCGGAATGCGGGATCGGTGGTTATGATCGAAATATATTCTTTTTGGGCATTTCCATAATCCCCGTTCTTTTCAAATTGAACGGCCCTGTTGAAATTACTATTCGTTGTGTTAGCTGTCATGACCATAAAACCATGCTATGTATCTATATTGTATAGTATCGGATATGCCGGCTTGAGGCAATAATTAATTCATATAGTGACAGTATTTATAGTTAGGTATTACTCTATGACTATGCTATTAACTTGACAAAGTTCGAACGATCTTCAACTATGTAATTCAGTTTATGGTTTCGATAAAAATACATGCCCAGCCAGGTGCAATAATACCTTCCTATCAAAGTCCGGGAGCTTCGGGTGCGGATATTTGTGCGTTCCTTACCCAGCCGATCATACTTCAACCGGGTGATACAAAACTCATCCCGACCGGTCTCACAATAGAAATACCGGAAAATTATGAGGCCCAGATTCGTCCGCGGAGCGGCCTTGCTATCAATCATGGGATTACACTGCTCAATACACCGGGTACCATTGATTCAGATTATCGGGGTGAAATAAAGATTATCGTAACGAATCTTGGGAAGAAAAATTTTTCAATAGATAACGGCATGAGAATTGCCCAGATGGTTTTCAATAAAATATACAGAGGAAAATTCACCGTTACCAGCGATTTAAGTGAAACCGACAGAAATGACGGCGGGTTCGGTCATTCAGGAGTATAGGAGCTATATGCAGGATCATAAGGCAATAAAAATCATTCCCCTGGGAGGGCTGGGAGGGATAGGGAAGAACATAACACTTTTCGAATACCGGAATGAAATAATAATAATAGACTGTGGCATCATGTTTCCCACTGAAGAAATGCCAGGCATCGATTATATCATACCCGACTTCAGTTATATCAGAAAAAATAAATCCAAGGTTAAAGCGATTCTGATCACCCATGGCCATGAAGACCATATTGGGGCAATACCGTACCTTCTGCAAGAAATCAGTGCACCTATTTATGCAACGAAGCTGACTATCGGACTTATCCAGAGCAGGCTTGAGGAGATCCCTCCAAAAAAGGATCCTGAATTTATAGAAATTGAACCGCGTGATCAAAGGCAGATCGGAAGTTTTAAGGTTGAATTCATTAAAGTAAACCATTCAATAATTGGCGGTGTAGGTCTTGCATTGCAGACTGACGTGGGAACTATCATACATACCGGTGATTTTAAAATCGATTTTTCCCCTGTGGACGGCGATGTTACGGATATATTTAAGTTCGCAGACTACGGAGAAAAAGGGGTCCTGCTTCTCATGTCGGACAGCACCAACGCTGAGCGCGAAGGATTTACAAGATCCGAATCGGTCCTTGTCGACAAGCTGGCAGATATCTTTTCTTCGGCGAACGGTAGAATCATCGTGGCCACCTTTGCGTCAAATATTCACCGGATACAGCAGGTAATGGATGTGGCCCAGCGTTATAACCGCAAGATTGTGATATCAGGGCTGACGATGCAGAAAAACGTCGAGATTGCCAATTCTCTCGGATACCTGAATTTCCGTGATGATCTTATCATTGACATTTCAAAGGCAGGAGCTTTGCCAAATAAAAAGCTGGTCATCATCGGCACCGGAAGCCAGGGGGAGCCGATGTCGGCCCTCTACCGGATGGCGTATGGAACACATCGGCATTTTTTTGCCGAGAAAGGAGATACGGTCGTTATAACCGCGTCAGTCATTCCCGGAAATGAGCGGATGGTAACGAACGTGGTCAATTCCCTCATGAAAATGGGAGCTGAAGTTTATTACGACCAGGATGAAGATATCCATGTTTCCGGGCACGGCTCTTCCAAGGAATTGAAACTGATGATAGCTGTTACGAAGCCCAAATACTTCATGCCTATACATGGCGAATTCCGCCACCTGAAAGCGCACACTGAAATAGCGGAATCACTGAATATCAAGAAGTCACATATTCTCATTCCAGACAACGGTGATGTGCTTGAATTAACCCCAAAAAGCTTCAAGAAGATCGATTCAATAGAGTTGTCCCAGATATATGTAGACGGGAAGGAGATCGGCGATATCGAAAGCAATGTGATCAAGGACCGTTATGTAATGTCGTCTGACGGAATAATTTTTATCGCAGTAGTTATATCTGAAGGCTTGCTCATGAGGGAGCCTGATATCTTTTCACGAGGGTTTCTGGGAAACAAAGAGGAAAAGATCCTGGAAATGATTAAAAAAGATGTCAATGAACGGGTGAAGAAACTCCTGGCAGAGAAAAATTCGAATAATGAAATTATAGTAACCTTGAAAAAAGGATTAAAAAACCATATCTATAAATTAACGAGACGTAATCCTCTCATCATTTTTGAAATTCTTGAAGTCTAGAAGTTGTCACCGATACATGACATTTTATAAATAATGTCCTCTTTTAATGGTTTAACCATCACCGCAGCTATTAATAATGCCACAATTTACATCCATACTAAAATAATTCCTACAAAATACCGAAAATAATATAAGGTAGGTTTAACCAGGTTCTAGGGGATAGGTCTGCGTCTGGCATATTCAGCCAGAGTCAGGTTGTGATTGAGTAGTATTGGTATACAGTTAAATATCAATTATTGAATCTGGTTGAATCTGATAGCTGAAGGAGGATTATAACGTGTTCTTGAAATGGTATCAGGGAATTCTGGGCGCTGTGTTAGTAATTATTGCTATAATTTTCCTCATATCAATAGCTACTTTTAATCTTTCGGATTATACTTGTTTAATTAATCATACTCCGGTGAAAAATATAGCAGGTCCCGTGGTGGCGTGGGTCGGGTATATACTCCGCTCGTTATTTGGCAGCGCATCTTATGGCGTTGCAGGGGTTCTGGCACTGACCGGCCTGTATCTTGTCAGAATTAACTTGATCAGGAAAGTAACGGAAAAATCGTTTCTTCTTCTAATCATGACAGTAAGTCTTTCTTCTGTAATGTCACTCTTCATGGGAGAAATCCCGCAACTCTCAGGAGGGTACATAGGATTGTCAATCAGCGGCCTTTGCATTGAATTAATCGGAAGAACCGCATCATATATTCTTCTTTCAGTACTTACTCTTTTCATGGCGATAGTTCTGGTAGTTATATTTTTAGCACCTAGGCGTGAACAGTATGAAATTTCAACGCGATTTTCCGGGAGTATAAAAAGTATATTTAAACTCATGCCTCTTTTTCGCGGAAAAGATGATATGCCTCAATTGTCAATTGATGAAAAGCATGGTGAAGAAAATAAACGAAAGTTTCCCTGGATTACAAAAAGAAAGATAATTGTTTACGAGACAGAATCTGCAGGATCTCTTTTTGATGTACTGCCGTTTCCCGTGCTTCCTGATACTTCATGGGATCGGGATTATGCACTTATTTCGGACAGTAAAAAGGAAAATGGTCAGCTGTTATTGGATGAACCGGTCGATGCCGTCATTGATGAAGATACGGAAGTTATTCTCAACGAAGGCGATTATGAAATCGATACCGGGGAGACCGGTTATTGTGTTGATGATGAGAATGTCTCTGAGAGCTCACTTGTTGATTCACATAATTCTCAAATAGAAAACTTTGCCCTTGAAGAAAGTGAATTTGAAGATAATGGTATTGATGGTATATCTGTGGCGGAAGCGAAGAAAACAACCGGAAAGTCTGAATTACAGGAAGATTTCACTGAACGAGTTTTTGACGAGATACCGATCAATGAGGATTATATTATTCCGATGTCCTATCTCACATCATCAAAACCCCTGGATACTGAAAGCTGGAAAAAAGAGATACACAGAAATTCCGTTCTTTTAAAGAACACTCTTGCCGAGTTCGGTATTGAAGCCGAGGTGGTCAATGTTAACCGGGGTCCGGTCATTACCCTGTATGAAATGCAGATTGCACCGGGGATCAAGGTTAACCGCGTGGTGGGCCTTGCTGATGACATCGCCATGGCCCTGGCTGCTCAGCGGGTTCGCATAGTGGCACCAATACCAGGCAAATCCGCCATCGGGGTTGAGATACCCAATCTGTACCGTGAAACGGTCACCCTTGGAGACATCATAAAGTCAGAGGAATTCAAGCACTATGAAGGAAGCCTGGTGGTGGCCCTTGGCAAGGATATCCTCGGCAAGCCGGTGATGCTTGATCTGAAGCGCCAGCCGCACCTATTGATTGCGGGTACCACCGGATCGGGCAAATCGGTTTGTGTGAACTCCATTATCACCAGCCTGATCTATAATTATGATCCGAATTATCTTCGCTTCATATTAGTCGATCCGAAAATGGTGGAGCTTCAGCTCTATAACGGATTGCCACATCTGCTTACACCTGTCATTGTTGATCCCCAGGTCGCGCCAATGGTGCTGAAATGGACCATGCATGAAATGGAACGCCGTTATAGCCTCCTATCAACCATGAACACCCGTGATGTCGAGCGCTACAATGAAAAGGTGGGGCGTCTTGATGATGGAACGGAACAATTGCCCTATATCGTCGTCATCATAGATGAAATGGCTGATCTCATGATGAGTTCCAAGGAAGTCGAGGGTTATATCACGAGGATTGCGCAGAAATCCCGGGCGGTCGGTATTCACCTTGTCGTTGCCACCCAGCGGCCTTCAGTCGACATCATAACCGGTCTGATTAAGGCGAATTTCCCGGCCCGCATCGCCTTTCAGGTGGCACAGAAAACGGATTCCCGCACTATAATTGATCAGAATGGAGCTGAGAAACTTCTCGGCCGCGGAGATATGCTCTATCAATCGCCGACAAGTTCCTTTCCTGTTCGCATCCAGGGCGGATTTATATCAGAGGAGGAGACTGAAAAAATAGCAACACATCTGTGCAGGCTGGGCAAGCCGTCCTATATAGACATTGAAGAAAGTCTTCTGGATGATGAAGAATCGAAACAAATTGACGAGGCCTCTGATGAATTGTTTCAGGAAGCACTGAAAATTATCGAGGAAACAAAGAAAGCCTCTGCCTCATATCTGCAGCGTCGCCTTTCCATAGGCTATAACCGGGCAGCGAGAATTATTGAACAAATGGAGGATATGGGCTATATCGGACCGCAGATCGGCAGCAAGCCTCGGGAGGTATTTGTCTAGTATGGAGCTGCCACACTATCAGAATTCTAAACGGTTTTATTTAATCGCATAAACATCTATCGTGTCGGAGAACGATATCAGGCGAGATATCAATCTGTATATCAATGCAAAAGGCCTGAACATAATTGAATGAGGATCGATAACTCTTTCCGGATGAATTCCGGCTGGTTTTACATAAATTTTCCTGAAACCGATCCGTGTAAGAATTTGTCTTATACCCCAAGGTGAAAAATCAATATAATGATCTGTTGGATGTGTCTGCACCCAGATATCCCGCTTGAATGTAAATAATGGTCCGAAAATTGATGGAACTGAAAAGGCAAAGATTCCATCAGCAGATAGGGACTCATGTATTTTCTCCATTACTGAAACTGGATCGACGGTGTGTTCGATAAAGTACCACGCAGTAATTATATTGAATAATGAATTGGGCGTTACGTCAGAAAAGGAGGATTGTATAACCGGTATATTGAAATGTTCTGTGCAGTATCGGGATGCATATTCTGAAATTTCTATGCCGGTTAGATTTTGTATGCCCATATCCTTTGCGCAGGCAAGGAAAAATCCGGCTGCGGAGCCTATATCAAGGAGTGATAGATCTGATTTTCCGGTTATCCCCGGTAAATATCCCAATAGTATGGTCAGTCTTCTGGCGGCTAATGAATATATATTTGTGTAGTCTTCAATATATGTTTTACCGTATTGATTTTGGTATTCTTCGAGAAAATAAGCATCGCTATACGTTTTAACTGCATAGGCAGTATTGAAAGTGATACCGCATTTTTTGCATGAATACAGATAGCTGCTTATGCTTACGGATGATGCAGAAGAACAAATCGGACAGTGTTGTATGTCGTCTGTCATGCGACAGGTCAGTTAAATTTTTCCGTTATCTTTTTCTTTTTTTCTCTTTTTTGCAGGCTCAACAACAACATTCAAGCCCTTAATTTTTGCACCATCAAAGGAATGCAGGACCAGTTCCGCAAACTGTTCCGGAATTTCAAAGAAAGAATAGGTCGAATGAATATCTATTTTTCCGATTGATTTGCCGTCAACTCCGGATTTTTTTACAATTTCACGTATTAAATCGCCGGTACTGATGTTATGATTTTTCCCTATGTTGATAAAAAGCCGCGCCCTTCCATCCTTGATATCCTCAAAAACAATTTGACCGGTCTCGGTTTTTTGATAGATTTTTTCTTTTGGAATCTCTACCCCCGAAATATCGCCGAGATATTCTTTGAGAACGGCAGCTGCGATTCTCTTTGCGCCATTAAAAAGAGGAAGTTCTTTTTTAAGTCTTTTAACAAGGAGCTCATATTCATCGAGATTCTCAGTATAGGCAACTTCAAGTATCTTTCTTAATTTATTTAACTGGTTCATACATGCCTCGTACAAATTCATTTCAGTCTGGTGGATTACTGCACATTCATATTCAAATGATGTATCATACAACTTAAAAACACGGCTAAAAATAGCAAGTAATTTTCTGTTACCGGAACCTACTATACTTTACAACGGTACCCGACATTTCGAACAGTCTCTATGATGGAATTGAATTCATCACCGAGCTTACCGCGGAGTCTTCGTATATGTACGTCAACTGTTCTGGTGCCACCGATATATTCGACTCCCCATATTTTCCCAAGAAGGTCCTTTCGGGAAAAAACTTCTCCTTTGTTCATAACAAGGAGGCGAAGTAGTTCGAATTCCTTATAGGTCAAATCGAGTTTTTCATTTTCCATGTAGACGCTGTACTCTTTGAAGTTGATAATTAAGCGTCCAATAGCTATAGAGTCATCATCGATTCCTTTCTGCCACAGGATCCTGTTGATCCGAGCAAAGAGTTCTTCTTTTTTAAAAGGAAATAGTATGAAATCGTTGAAGAACCAATCCATGTGCAGCTCAGAAATTGATTTTTCTTTCAGTATAAGCAATACCGGTTTTTCCTGGATTTTTTTCCTGATTTTAGACAGCAGGAATTGTATGGAATCAGTGGAGCCAAAAATTTCAAAATCAGTTATGAGAATTGAAAAATCATCACGCTTGATTGATTCTATTGATCTGAAAGTAAATAATTCTATGCTGGGGTAATAACTGCTGATTAAACCCAGTATTTCCTGATTATCTGATAATAATGCAATTTGATTTTTCATGGTTATTTCGTAGCATTATATAGAAATAGCTATAATTTTCAACAGTTTTATACGCTGAAGGATGTAATATTGTAAAAAATGAATAGAGCAATTTTACAATAGACGTGTTGAGTATATCGATATTATATCCCCTATCACTGGAGGCGATGTGAGATGTATCAATAATTCAGTTGTTCAACAAGTCAACGATGAGTTGATTTTTTAAATAGTTATTTATAAAATTTCGGTTAAAATGTTATTGAATAATAAATTACCACTGTCATGTTAATGTCTACAAGCTTATTATTGATTAATTAACAGAAAGTCGCCAGTATAATCTGAATTAAATTTCAATGAAGGGCATAGATGAATTTTCTATAAAAAGGTTTTTCAAAAGATGAAGATACTATTTCTTAATTATGAATTTACCCCGATCGGCGGCGGCGCGAGCCCGGTATGTCTGGAAATAGCCAGGGGTTACATTGAACATGGTCATGAGGTTGATGTTGTTACCATGAGCTACAAACACCTTCCTCCTTTTGAAGTCATTGACGGTATAAACGTGTACCGGGTAAAATCATGGCGGTCCAAAATTGAAATATGTCATCCCTGGGAGCAGGTGACGTATCTTATATCAGCATGGTGGTTTTTATCAAAACGCCTGAGAAAAATCAGATATGATATCAACCATACTCACTTTATCATTCCTACCGGTGTTTTAGCGCTCTGGGTAAAGAGGAAATTCAACATCCCATATATTCTCACTTCCCATGGCAGCGATGTGCTGGGCCATAACAATCGTTTTGCCATGCTGTATCCTTTTTTGAAAATTCCATGGAAAATGATCATCAGACATGCCAAATGTGTGACAGCGCCTTCTGATTACCTGATAGAAAAAATCAAAGAAATCACCCTGGAAGGAACGTTTATGACCATTGCAAATGGTCTTGATTTGCAAAGATTCAGGCCTTTGAAAAAGGAGAAAAGAATTCTTGTCGTTACCCGGTTTTTTTTCAATAAAGGGGTGCAGGATATACTGGATGCGCTGAAAGGGATGGACCTTGGTGAGTGGAAAGTGGACATTGTCGGGGACGGCCCTTATCGGGATGAACTCAAACAAAAGGCCCGGGAAAACGGGTTGGAAGAGTCTGTGAAATTTATCGGATGGATCGATAACGACAGCCCTGAAATGAAGAAGATGTACGGCAGGGCATCAATCTTTATCTCTGCCAGTTATTTTGAAAGCTTTGGATTGACGGTCCTTGAGGCTGTAAGCGCCGGATGCTATCCCCTGGTTTCTGATATAGGTGGACATCGTTCGATATTAAAGAATGACAGATATTTTTTTGAAAAAGAAAATGTGGATGATCTCAAAATAAAACTGCATCACCTGATCAACCACAAGCTTGCCGGAGTAAAAATATCTCTGGAACGATTTGACTGGAACCATGTGATTCAGGACTATATATCTCTATTGCAAAGCTGATATGATTTTATACGTTACAATTGACACTGAACCTGATTGCGATACTGCGTGGCGTCGTTCGTCACCACTTACATTCACGTCGGTCACTGAGGGTATACCCGGCATATTACGTCCTCTCTGGGATGCATACAATGTTAAACCAATATATTTTGTATCTCCGGAAGTTGTACGTGATGATGCCTGTTGCAGGGTGCTTAAAACTGAAATATTGAAGGGAGCCATCATCGGCGCGCATCTGCACTCAGAATATATCGAGCCCGATATGACGATTCATGATCCTGCCGGAGCTGTGTCGGCGGAATTTCCCTGTTACGCACATAATACTGATATCGAATATGCAAAGATCAAGAATCTAACCAGGATGATTGAGGACAGACTGCTTTATCGCCCTCTGTGGTACCGGGCAGCACGCTATGGAGCTGATATAGATACGATACGGATTCTCCGGGATTTGGACTACCGCTATGACAGTTCAGTGACACCCGGAATAGACTGGTCCGGCATCGGTGGGCCAGACCACCGGAGGGGGCCGCTACAGCCATACTGGATCAGTAATGATGATTTATATACGCCCGTTGACAAAGAACTTAGCAGCGGCATTATGGAATATCCGGTGACAATTTATGGTAAAAGGTTCGGCATTCTGGGAAGATTGCTGCCCGATAAATGGCTTTTTTATAAATGGCTACGGCCAACACATATGAGCGTTCTTGAGCAAAAAGGCATCATACGAGAATTATCCAGGATATATGAAAACCCTGAGTTTGTTCTTCTTTTTCATTCCATGGAAATAATGATCAATAAAACCCCCTTTGTAAGAAACAAGCTGATGCAGAAAAGATTTTTAAAAAATCTTGAAAAAATTATTTCAATGTCATCATAGCATGTAAATTTTTTCATGGATATTGTCAGAGAAGAACAATAATTATCGATTGTAGCACCGCTGCCATCATCGGCGGAGCTACAATATAACAGGATACTATGTCAGAATTTAAAGTAATATCGCGATTCCAGCCTTCGGGAGATCAGGAGCGGGCCATTAATAGCCTGATCGAAGGTGTAAAAAAAGGGGAAAAGTTTCAGACCCTTCTCGGAGTTACGGGCTCAGGCAAGACCTTTACCATGGCAAAGGTCATTGAAGCGATCAGGAAACCGACCCTTGTATTGACACACAATAAAACTCTGGCAGCGCAGCTCTATCGTGAATTTTCCGATTTTTTCCCTGAAAATGCCGTGGAGTATTTTGTCTCATATTATGATTATTATCAACCGGAGGCATATGTCGTATCTTCTGATTTATATATCGAAAAGGATGCTTCTATAAATGATGAGATAGACCGGCTTCGCCTCAAGGCGACCTCTTCAATCCTGGAGCGGGAAGATGTTATAGTAGTATCTTCTGTATCGTGCATTTACGGGCTGGGCACGCCGGAGGATTTTGACCGGTCCCATATCCGACTCAATGTCGGAGATGAATTGGAACGAGACAATCTCCTCAAACGCTTGGTGGCCATATACTACGACCGGAACAATATATCATTTATACGGGGCACTTTCCGGGCGCGTGGCGACGTGGTGGAGGTGTTCCCGGCGTATCTCCAGCGAGAGGCATATCGCATTGAATTTTTCGGCGATCAAATAGAAAGTATCTCGCGCATCAACCCCATAACCGGTGTCGCCACCGGGAAAATCAAAGAATGTTATATTTATCCGGCCAAGCACTTCGTGTCATCAATGAACGAAATGAAAGAGACAATCCGTCTCATTGAAGAAGAGCTGATGCAGCGGCTGAATGAATTTAAAAAGCAGGGAAAACTCGTGGAGGCTCAGCGTCTTGAAAGTAAGACCAGGTATGACATGGAGATGCTCGCTGAGATGGGTTACTGTAATGGGATCGAAAACTATTCCCGAATTGTCTCGCGGCGAAAGTCGGGGGAGAGGCCATCCTGCCTGCTCGATTATTTCCGGGGGAACTATATCATGTTCATCGACGAGTCCCATGTGACTGTACCACAGGTAAGGGGGATGTACGAGGGGGACCGGGCGCGCAAGACAAACCTTGTTGAATACGGGTTCAGACTTCCATCCGCCCTGGACAACAGACCGCTGTATTTTGATGAATTTGAGCGAATAATAAATCAGGTAGTATTCGTTTCTGCCACGCCGGCTGAATATGAAATTCAAAAAAGCGGCAATGTGGTGGAACAGGTCATAAGGCCCACCGGTCTAGTTGATCCGGTCATAGAGGTCCGGCCGGCGAAAAACCAGGTTGATGACCTGATCGGGGAAATTAATAAAAGGGCGGAGATAAATGAACGGATCCTCGTGACGACCCTGACGAAAAAGATGGCGGAAGACCTGACGAAATATTTTGAAGAAGTGGGGATCAAGGCCAAATACCTCCATTCCGAAATCAATACTATAGAGCGAGTGGAAATCATCAGGGACCTCCGCATCGGCGAATTCGACTGTCTGGTGGGCATTAATCTGTTGCGGGAAGGACTGGACCTGCCGGAGGTCTCCCTTGTAGCGATCCTAGACGCAGACAAGGAAGGTTTTCTCAGATCAGCCAGGTCACTTATTCAAACGGCCGGCCGTGCGGCACGGAACCTGAACGGTATGGTTATTTTCTATGCTGATACAATGACGGATTCCATGCGCAAGACAATTGATGAAACAAACCGGAGAAGGAGCATTCAGGAACAATATAACAGGGAGCATAACATTACACCGGAAAGCATAACCAAGGATATCGTGGATATCATTGAGCGTGAGTATCATGATGATAGCCGGTACGCGGATATGGTCGCGGAGTATGGTGCGGTGTACCAGACTAACAATATCCAGAAACTCAAAGAGGCGCGTGATACTATCCGTGAAGAGATGCTCACTGCAGCTGATAATCTTGAATTCGAAAAAGCCGCGGTGCTGCGTGATCAGATGCTCGAGATTGAAAAGAAGATAGAACTCTTGGAAAAGGTGGATTCCTGAAGGTTCTGGAGTAATACAATAAAGCAATCAAGGAAATAATTATGAATGATGTCATTCAGCGGAAAGATATCGAGACACTGATAAGCCTTGCGATCAATGAGGATATTGGAGAAGGTGATATTACCTCAAGTGCAATTTTCAGCCCGGGTGATGCTTCGAAAGGCATTATAGCGGCCAAGCAGCAGGGTATATTTTGCGGGGCTGAAGTAGCACGGATCGTGTATGAAATTATTGATCCGACGGTTTCAGTAAGGGCTCTTATCCGGGACGGGGACGCTATAGCAATAAAAGATGCAGTTATATCAGTGACCGGCCCTACCATAAGTATACTGGCAGGCGAAAGGATTGCTCTGAATTTTATTCAGCGGATGACTGCCATAGCAACGAGAACAGCCTCCGTTGTGTCAATGCTGCAGGGATCCAGTATACAGCTCCTTGACACACGCAAAACCCTGCCAGGATTTCGAAAACTTGATAAATATGCGGTCAAAACCGGAGGCGGTGTTAACCATCGGATGGGACTGTATGACATGGTCATGATCAAGGACAACCATATAAGAGCCGCCGGTAGCATTGCCAGGGCAGTACAACTGGTGCGGGAACGGTATGGGGTGCAATACATCGTTGAAGTAGAAGCGGAAAATCTTGATAATGTGACGGAAGCGGTGGCCTCCGGTGCCGACATTATCATGCTGGACAATATGGATACGGCAATGATGAAATCGGCGGTCGGCCTGATCAACAAGAAGGCCAGAATTGAAGTGTCGGGGAACATGGACGAAAAGAGGATAAATGATATTATCGGTCTTGATGTGGATTATATATCCATGGGATCCCTGACTCATTCAGTAACAGCATTTGATCTTTCATTGGATTTTAACTAAATACAGTAAGAATAATAAATATATAACTAATGAAGGGATGAAATGAAAAATATTATTCTGGTTATGGCAGCGGTCATAGTGATGTTGGGTGTTGCAGGATGTAAAAAAAACTCCAGGGTCATCATGAACACCACAATGGGTGATATCCATATTGAACTCTTTGACAGCAAGTCGCCGGAAACGGTAAGCAATTTTTTGCAATATGCGGATAAAAATTTTTATGATGGCACCGTATTCCACCGCGTCATTCCCGGTTTTATGATACAGGGCGGCGGATTTACCCCGGACATGATGGAAAAAGATACAGAATCACCTATCATGAATGAAGCAAATAACGGTGAGCAGAACCGGCGCGGCACCATAGCAATGGCCAGAACACAGGATATCCACAGCGCCACAGCTCAGTTCTTTATCAATGTTGTCGATAATCCCAGCCTTGATTACGGACCTTCGGGTTACGGCTATTGCGTTTTCGGCAAGGTTGTGAAGGGTATGGATGCAGTTGATAAAATAAGACAGATTAAAACAAAATCAATCGGCATCTATCAGAATGTACCCATTGAACCGGTGATTATTATTTCCGTCAGAAAAGTATGATCATTATATCGGCTAACATTGATCGCTATATAGGCCGGAGTAGGGATTAACAAATAATTATCTAAGGTCAGTAATCTCCCGGTGAAATTCGCAGAGCCGGTAAAGCTTCCCGGTATGCGGATTCCTTTTGGTTACTTTGTTGCCGCATCGGATGCACAAACCGTCATTTCTTCTCTTGTTGTATAAACGCATATAACGCTCTGTCCCGGACGATTTGTATTTGCTAACCTGGATTCTGAGTCCCTTAAATAGATAATTACCAATTGCAGTTTCCGTTCCTTTTTGCAACTCACGGCAAACAGACGATAAGTCCTTGATGGATATTTTTTTTGGTTCCATATGCAGCATCCCTCTCAAAAAAAGTACTGTTAAACGGCGTGTTAGTCAATAAATTCTGATGGTAAAATCTTTTCAATAAAAAAAATTTATATTTTTTTCGGGAGATACTGCAAGGGATTTTCGGGTTTACCTTCCCGGTCTATCTGAAAATGCATCTTTTGTTCAGATGAACTCATTTTTCCGATAGCATTGCCGGCAGGGACAGTTTCGCCCGGTGAGACCATTATGATGTCCAAATTTGAATAAACAGTAGAATATCTTCCCAAATGAGTAATGACGATGTAATTACCAAAACCTCTCATTCTTCCGATTTTTCTAACTGTTCCCGAAGCTGAAGAGAGAACGGTTGATCCCGGTTTACCGGTGATTATTATACCGATAGATTTGACGCCGTTTAATCCATCATTGCGGAAATCAATAACGGTTTTTATCGGCCATTGGAACTGTGGTTTGTTTTTGACTGTTATAAGTCCAACATTTGATTTTGATCCCCTGGATGAAACAGGAGATGTCTGTTTATAAGAAATTTTTAGGGTTATTCCTTTAGTTATTTTGTTTTGATTGGACAGCTTGTTCAATGAACGTAATGATGAAATAGAGACATTATTTTTCATTGCAATACTGGTCAGGGTATCCCCTTTCCGTACTTTATAAAAAGTATATTTTACATTCTTTTTGTTTTTATAGGGTGTCTGTTTTTCGGTTTGTAAAGGCCGTTTCATTTTTTCAGAGACCTTTTTTTGAATCACACTGCTTGTGCTGAAGGAACCATCCTTTCTGGAAGACAGATAATTTTCATAAGAATCATATGTCACATTATTATTGCTATATGAACTGTCTATTTCGCCCTTTATCCTCTCATCTTCTTGAGAATAAATAGTTCGGGGAAATAGAAAGACACAAAAAAACGCAGCAATGGATATCTGCAGAATAACATCCCTGTTAGACACGGTAAACATCCTTTTTTCCGTTCTGCCCTGTCAGGGCATATATGCCGTCTTCTATATATCGGCATCAGAAGTAAAATAGTTAAGTATTTTTAAGCAGGGACTTTTTCGATAAAAGTTAATGACCTCTATATGTCACATTTTTAATAAATAGAGAGGGTCGAAAAAATAATTGCGACATAATACAATAGATTATGTTGATTGATACAGCGAAGTGAAAAATACTTATACAGTTATAATAGATCATGCTGAATAAAATACATTTCCGATGAAAAAGGCTTGTTATTTTTATTTATGATATTCTATGATGTCAGTCTGTTTTTGGTAAATAAAGTATCATGTCATTATTTGATGAACTATTTATCAGGTGTGTGACAACTGGATAACTGCATCATAGATGCATTCTATCAATTTTATTAAACGAGATTCATAAAAATCAGGCAAACAGTCAGGTGCGGAGATGAGCTGTAAGGTAATCATAGGAACACAATGGGGCGATGAAGGAAAGGCCAAGATGATCGATTATTTCACCAGGGATAGCGATATTATTGTGCGCTATCAGGGTGGGGCGAATGCCGGTCATACGGTCGTAGTCAAGGACAAGAAGTATATATTTCATCTTGTCCCATCTGGAATTCTCCATAAGGATAAAATCTGCGTTATTGGCAACGGGGTTGTCGTGGACCCTTTGCAGCTGATTAATGAGATCGAATCCCTTGAGGAAGAGGGATTTGATGTTCGAAAGCGGCTTGTAATCTCCGATGCCGCCCATCTCATTCTGCCATATCACAAGGCTTTTGATGAGGCCATTGAAGAATTTCGTTCAAAGAAAATCGGGACGACCGTGAGGGGTATAGGTCCCAGTTATTCTGACAAATGTCTGCGTATTGGAATTCGGGCGGGCGATGTTTTTGACATGAAGCGCTTAAGAGACAAGGTGTCTCTTGTTTTAAAACTGAAGAACCTCGAGCTTGAACGGATTTTTAAAAAAGAGAAATTTGCAGTCGAAGAAATAATGAATATATTGAAGAAGTTCAAGAAAGAATGCGGGGACATGATCGTGAATACTCAGCACTTTCTTCATTCTTCATTTTCGGATGGGAAAAGAATACTCCTTGAGGGTGCTCAGGGGTATGCTCTTGATATTGATCACGGAACCTATCCTTATGTCACATCATCAAATCCGACAATCGGAGGGGCCTTGATGGGGACCGGGCTGAATGCTTTCAATATCGATCAGGTGATCGGCATTATGAAGGCATATGTCACCCGAGTCGGAGAAGGGCCCTTCCCAACTGAAGCACAGGGAGAAGACGGGGACCGCATGAGGGTCAATGGCTCCGAGTTCGGCTCTACAACTGGCAGGCCGCGGCGCTGCGGGTGGTTCGATGTACCATTGATTAAGGAGACTGCCCTTATTAATGGGCTGACAAGCATAGCAATGACAAAACTTGATGTGTTGAGCGGATTTAAAAAAATCAAGGTTGCAGTTAGCTATAAAGTGAACGGGAAGAAAGTAGAATATTTTCCAATCACGAATCTTCACAAGGCGGCACCTGTATATAAAGAACTGGATGGCTGGAACACAGATATTTCTCAATGCAAGAATAAATCTGAATTGCCGGTGAATGCGCGGAAGTATATAGATTTTATTGAGTCACAAATCGGGGTATCAATATCCATTATCTCGGTTGGTCCGGGCCGGCACAGTACATTCAAGAATAAGTGAATATTACAACCCGCACCTGTTGAAAGATAACAGGGACTCTATCCCCAATATGAGTGCCAAGCATATCGTATGCTACTTCGTTAACGCAACAGTTATTGTTTTTTTCTGAAATGTATTTAATTATTATTGACAGTTATAGGGCATTTCAGTATCAGGTATTTTTACATTTTGAGACGCTAGCTCAGTCGGTAGAGCAACTGCCTTTTAAGCAGTGGGTCCCGAGTTCAATTCTCGGGCGTCTCAATGTTTTATATATAATGTTGTAGCCATGTCCCCGTCGTCTAGTGGTCTAGGACACCGGGTTTTCATCCCGGCAACAGGGGTTCGATCCCCCTCGGGGATGCATCAAAAAAGGTGATTCCATCAGGAATCACCTTTTTTTTACATAAGCGGTAATCATAACGGGGGGTTTTCAATATTTACATTTCACAATAGACTGGTCATGTAATATAAATTATAAGTATAGAAAGCCAAACTCAAACACAAACCAATGCAAGTCTGCCTCGATTGAGAGGTATACGAATTGGAAACTATCTGATAATTATTGTATCTCAATAGATAGTATATATTCTTGACATATTGTCGGAAAAATAATTATTGATAATTAGATTTTTGTATGGTATCTTCAAATTGTAAGAAATAGTAATAATGATCGGCTGTATCCAAACCCGAATAAGTTATGAATATCTTAAATCATTTTTGTCACGGATTAGAAGATGAGAAAGCTTGCCCGAAATGATCTATGCTGGTGCGGAAGCGGAAAAAAATATAAAAAGTGTCACCTCGATTCCGATATTGCCAGTGGAGCTGTATCAAAAGAACAGATACATCTTCCTCCGGGCGTTATTATCAAAACCGAAGAACAGATTAATGGTATACGTAAAAGCTGCAAACTGACCAAGGAAATACTGGATATGGTGAGCGCCCGTATTCAGCCGGATATTACCACCAACAGTATCAATGAATTGGTTCACGAATACACTATCAAACGAGGCGCTACTCCGGCTCCACTGAATTATAACGGTTTTCCTAAAAGCGTATGCGTGTCAATCAACAATGTCATATGTCACGGTATTCCGGACACTACCGTGCTCAAGGATGGGGATATCGTCAATGTCGATGTGACAACAATTCTGGACGGATATTTCGGTGATGCAGGAAGAATGTTCGTCATCGGCAACGCTTCGGAAGATGCCCAGCGCCTGGTCCGGATCGCCCGTGAATGCCTCTACATCGGCATCGACCAGGTGAAACCGTTCCATGACATTGGCGAGGTAGGATATGCTATCGAGCAGCATGCTGTTAAGAATGGATTTTCAGTAGTCCGGGACTATGGCGGCCATGGAATTGGTGTTAAATTCCACGAGGAGCCCCATGTCCATCATTACGGGAGCCGTAAAAGGGGCTTTCTGATGCAACCTGACATGGTTTTCACTATTGAGCCGATGATAAACCAGGGTAGATATGAGACCCGCCTCATGGCTGATTCATGGACTGCAGTAACTATTGATGGGAAATTGTCGGCCCAGTGGGAACACACGGTACGGGTGACGGAAATCGGTGCAGAGATACTGACAGAGTAAGGAGGCGTTAACCCTATGGATGACCATTTTGAAATTCAACCGGAAAAAATGAACGAAAATGTGTTCACTCTCCTGGGAAGCGACTGGATGCTCATAACCGCCGGGACTATGGAAGCATTCAACACCATGACCGCATCATGGGGCGGTATGGGTGTGCTATGGAACAAAAACGTATGCTATATTGTCGTTCGGCCCCAGCGGCATACCTACACTTTTCTGGAAAAGAACAGATTCTTCACCCTGTCATTTTTTCATGAAAAATACAGAGATGTGCTTAAATTCTGCGGAGCAAGGTCAGGTAGAGACGTCAACAAACCGGCACAGACAGGTATAACACCCCTCCAAACCGGCAACGGGGCTGTCTATTTTTCCGAAGCCCGGTTGGTGATTGAATGTAAAATCATTTATTATCAGGATCTTGATCCTAAAAATTTTATTGATCCTTCAATTGCCGACAATTATCCTCAACAGGATTATCACCGTATGTATATCGGTGAGATTCTTTCTGTAAAAATAAAGTAATTACCCCCCCAATCATGAATTGTGGATTGAAACCTGATGGAACAGAAGTGTTTTTCTGATGAATGCGTATTTGAGGAACAGACCGATTATAAGCGCGATCTGGGACTGGTTGAATCCATATCGATTGTAATTGGCAGGATTATAGGTTCCGGCATTTTCAGGACTCCAGGTCCCATCATGGCCCTTGTGTCATGCACTTCGCTTTTTGCACTGGTCTGGATCATCGGCGGTATTGTAACTATATTTCACGCCGTGTGCTATGCTGAACTGGTCGCTATGATGCCCCGCTCGGGCGGACCCTACGTGTACCTCAAAACTGCTTATGGTCCTCTATGGGCGTTTCTGCGAGGCTGGGCCATGTTCTTTGTCTCAGAGACCGGTGCCATTGCGGCTGTTGCTCTGGTTTTTGCGGAATACCTCAATGAGATCTGGAAGATCCTCTTTCATGCGCCCTACAGTCATATAACTGAGATTTTCATAGCCCTGGCAATAATCTGGATTCTGACAGCGGTAAACCTCTTCGGCGTGTTTGTTAGCGGCGTTTTCCAGAACATATTCAGCGCGGTGAAGATCATTGCTATCGGCATCATCATTGGCGTATCCTTCACCAGCGGCGGCAACATCAGCCATTTTTCCACTCCCTTTTTGCCGGAAAAGTTTTCATGGGCCACTGTCCTGGCTATAGGAGCCGCCCTGCGGCTTTCCTTCTTTGCCTTCAGCGGTTGGGAGGGTGCCACCTATATTGCAGAAGAAGTAAAAAACCCCAGAAGAAATCTCCCGCTATCACTCCTTTTGGGCATAACAGGTGTAATCATTCTTTTTCTGGGAACCAACGCCGCCTATATCTTTCAGCTCCCGGTAAAAACAATTATAGAATCACACGGCATTGCAGCCGATGCCATGAAAGCTGCAATAGGCGGGGCAGGGGGGATTCTCATTTCATTAGCCGTTATGCTATCAACATTCGGAAATGTAAGCACCCAGATCCTGTGTAAAGCACGGACCTGGCAGGCAATGGCGCGCGATGATCTGTTTTTCAATAAGTTGGAGATACTCCATGGCAGATATAAGACGCCGAATAATGCCCTCCTGTCACAGGCGGCATGGGCGTCGGTGCTGCTTTTTGCTTTGTTATTTGTTTACCTTGTTTTTGATATTAAGTCCAGTGCATCATATGAAACAATTATCGCTTTCTTTTCTGCTACCGGGACCATTTTTAACATCATGACCATATATTCTCTGGTTATATTCAGAAAGAGATATCCTGATGTGCCGAGGCCCTATAAAGCGTGGCTGTATCCTTTTAGCATTATCGTTGTTTTGATACTTCTGTTCTTCTATCTTATCGTTACTCTGATTACTGCACTGATTCCGTCATTAGTGGGGCTCGTGCTGATGTCATCGGGACTCTTGTATTACTATTGGAAAACAAAGACGCGGAGAGGAAACAGTCCTGAGAATCCATAGGATGATAAAAGGTGAACACATGAAAAAGTATGCCGCTATTCTATTCATTGCAGCAATAATGCTCGTTTCTTGCAGCAGAGATGAATATCGGGAAATGAAGGTATACCCGGTTCTTAAAGAGACCGCTGTTGCTCAGGGGGATGAATCCTTTATCACATTGCAGGTGGAACTACCGGGACAGAGCCATATCTATGGCAATCCGAAGGGTCCCGGAATCGGGAAACCCACTGAAATCTTTATTGATGCTCTGAAAAATGTCTCCTTTGCCCAGGCGCGCTTTTTAAAGCCGGAAAAGTATTATTTTCCCGGAGAGAAAGAATATACCTGGGGTTATGAGCATGAAACAAGGATTTTTCTTCCATTTCGAGTATCTGGCCAGGCAGCGCCGGGGCTCTATGATATCGGCGTGGTTTTTGATTCATTGCTATGCACGGACCCGCGGAAAGGCCAGGGTGCTTCCTATTGCGTACCTAAAATATTTCGCATAAAATGCCTGGTTAGAATCCTGCCAAAAGGTGCGGCCGGGACAGTCCACAGCCAGAATATAATTGATGAGTACAATGTATCTGCTGCACCACAGAAGGAGGGCGTAGGGGTCAAGGGGCCCGTCGCAATTCCTGTGAATATAACATCTGCTCTGCCGGACAATCTGAGTTTTTCTCCACGGTTTGTTGAAAAAGGAGTTACCGGTTTACTGCAGGCGATCATATTCGGCATTATAGCCGGAATGCTTCTGAATATCATGCCTTGTGTTCTCCCGGTGGTAAGCCTCAAGGTCATGGGTTTTATCCAGCATGCGGGAAAAAGCAGGAAGGAGCTGTTTCTCCTTGGCCTTGTCTTTTCTCTTGGTATAATTGCCAGCTTTACGGTGCTGGCGGCTCTGGCTGCCTTTTTCGGATACAAATGGGGCGGTCTGTTTCAGCACCGGTTATTTCTGGTAATCATGACAGGTATCGTCTTCGCATTGGCTCTTTCACTCTTCGGTGTCTATACGATTAATATTCCTTACTTTGCCGGAAGGGCTGTTAAAGATCAGGCAAATCCTTATGTGGACTCCTTCATGAAAGGCCTCCTTGCAACGCTTCTTGCAACTCCCTGCAGCGGACCATTTCTCGGCGGTACTCTCACCTGGACATTATCGCAATCGCCGGGAGTCATTTTTTTAATATTCATATGCATTGGAGTAGGGATGTCGTTACCCTATATACTTCTAACAATCAATCCCAGGTTTATGAAATATATACCAAAACCAGGCGAATGGCTGGTGACCTTTGAAAGGATGATGGCATTTTTTCTTGTCTTCACGGTAATATATCTGGTCGGTATTCTCGATGATGCATCAATAGTGCCGATGATAACGCTGCTCGGTTTTATTGCCTTCGGTTTCTGGCAATATGGAAGGTATGGATCCGTATTCCAGACAAGAGCTAAAAGGGTGATTTCATCAATAGCTCTTGTCGGTATCATAGTTAGCGGTTATTTCATATCATTTGATTATCTGTACAAAGTAAAAAATGAAGCAGTAATTACAAGGAATGCTTTCAGCGCGGAACGGTTCATAAAGAACAGAGATTCGGGAATAATTTCCGTCATTGAATTCACCGCAGACTGGTGTCCGAACTGCAGGCTGGTGGAAAAAGTGACCCTGCAGAGCGAGAAGGTTGTCAGTTCCTTGAATGATGCCTCGATAGATTTTATGGTTGCAGATATTACCGGGAAAAACCTGGACGCCGATAGGTTGATGCATCTTTTTCAGAGTCAGGCGATACCCCTCCTGGCCATTGTTCCGCCGGGGGACACCTTTACCAAACCCATTATACTCAGGGATATTTATTCTGAAAAAGACGTGCTCAAAGCTTTGGAATGGGCACGGTCAGGCAAAGAAAAAAGTGATTTTCGCTACCAATTGGATATACAGGGGACTAAATGAGGAATTTAGGCCAAAGTATAGTGTTTTCGTAAAATTTATGGCACTGCCAAGATGCCGATATACAATAGACTTGTTGTTTATTACCTGTTCAGTAAAATAATTACAGTGCTTCGAGCTATATCAATATATTTATTTTTATCAATGATATCGAGATGCTTAAAGGAAATGTGTTTAATACTTTTCCCGTTGCTATACAGGACCAGATCCAACTCCTTTATATTTTTCGTTTTGCAGTACCCGATTTTACAAAATTTGCAGTTTGATATAATAATCTGCATATCCTTTGAGGCGAGTTTGTTTTCATACATATATTTTTCGATTTGATGTAGGAACTCATCATAAAACAGCTTAACGTATTTATCCATGTTATCGTCTGAAAGCTTTTTTGAATAAACAACTTTGAGTATTGAGTCATCTTTATTATATGATTTTGATATTTCCTGAATGGGCATGCCGTAGTGGGTTATGCCCTCCAGCATATCCATTTTTTTTATCTCCGGTGAGCTCTTTGTACCAGCAGACAGAATTACTGATAGTGAAAGTATCATCATGGCTATGGTGAAAAGAATAGAATTCATGTTTTTGATTCCATAATTAATATAGTTGTCCTCATGCTGATGCATGACAAGAACAAGATGTTCCGAAGGTGTTTATTGCAAAGCCCGATGACCAATGTCTTTGCGATAATATGAATCTTTAAAAGAAATGGTATCGATCATGCGGTATACGGTGTCCTTTGCATCTTTGAGTGAGTTTCCCATGGCTGTTACATTGAGGACCCGGCCCCCGCTGGTATAATGCGAGCCTTTGTCAAATTTTGTCCCGGCATGGAAAACAATGATATTGTCCGGTACCCTGTCAAGTCCGGAAATTATTTTTCCTTTTTCATAGTTGCCCGGGTATCCTCCGGATGCAATGACCACCGTAATGGCATGCATATTTTTAAACGACAGGGCCGTTTTGTCAAGAGTGCCGTTAACTGATGCCTGAAAAATATCGCCCAATTTACCTTCTATTAAGGGAATTATCACCTGTGCCTCGGGATCTCCAAAACGGACGTTGAATTCAAGTACCTTGATGTCATCCCCGTTTACAATGACCCCGGCATATAATATGCCTTTGAAGGGAATGCCCTCCTTGCTCATGGCATCAACAGTTTGCTGCAAAATGGTGTCACCCACAAAGGCGAGTCTTTCAGGGGTCATTACCGGTGCAGGCGCATAAGCTCCCATACCGCCGGTATTGGGACCTTTATCACCGTCGAAAATCCTTTTGTGATCCTGTGCGGCGACAAAGGGAACAATGTTTTTTCCATCTGATACGCATAAAACTGAAGCTTCCTCGCCGTTAACAAAGTCTTCAACAAACACCCTTGTTCCTTCGCTTACCGTTGCATTGATGAAGTCAAGGGCTTCATTGCGGTTCTCCGGAATACCAACGCCTTTGCCGGCTGCAAGGCCGTCCAGTTTTATGACTAAGGGATACCTGTCTTCATGGTGAATGTAATCAATCAGTGAGTTCTTACTGGTGAATTCACGATGCCGCGCTGTTGGTATGCCGTATTTGTCCATGATATACTTGGCAAAGAGCTTACTTCCTTCAAGCATAGCGGCCTTTTTAGATGGGCCGAAGACCGGTATTTTTTTATCATTAAGAAAATCGACTATACCGTCTACCAGCGGGGCTTCAGGACCGATTACAACCATGTCAATTTTTTTTGACCGGCAAAATTGTTCAACTGAATTAAAATCATTTATGGGAATATCAGCGCAAAAGTTCGGATCAATACCGCCGTTGCCTGGTGCAACATATACTTCTTTTGAACTGCCGTCATTCAACAGGCGCCAGGCGATTGTATGTTCCCGGCCTCCGGAGCCGATTATCAAATATTTCATAATTCCTCCAGGACACTTACGGTAGTTTAATATATGCTGATAGCATTAAACCGATCCAAGTAAGATTATAGAATTGGTTAATAATTGCAAGTTTTATTAAGAAATTAGTATATCCCTTGTCAACGAATAATATGTCAGAGTTATTGTTAAATCGATTACTCCAGTGAGCATCAAATTGTAAACAGCTGTGAAGTAATCAATACGATATGATTTCATTTTTCTCTTGACTCACACATAACAATAATTTTAAATAATCAAGCTTTTGCGGAAAACGGCTTTTTCTCATTGAAGCTGCATATGAAGGTTTATTTTATCCACTTGAAAAAAGCATTATTTATTACTTTTGGTTTAACTATTACACTGGGTGCTAACTGAATCTATGAATCCATATATAATCCGCAAAGTAATTAAACCAATTGTTGCACTGTTCGCATTATTATACTGCATATATAACGCGAATGATATCTATGCACAACAAAAAAACGGACATATTCTTCGTGGCATCATCTATAATGCAACGACTAAGAAACCGGTAAATTCCGGCACGGTCTTTATCACTGAATTGAAAAAGAAAGAGAACTGTGATGTCAATGGCCAGTACCATATTGCGGTACAGAAACCGGGAACCTATACCATTTTTGTACGGTCCGATGGCCTCAAAGTTTCAAAAACGACAGTTTTTATTGAGAATGACACGATTAAGAATTTCCCTCTTGAAAATGTGATAAGCAAAGACGACGGTCTCACTATAACGGGTAAGCGGGATTTGCAAACCGTATCGCGCCATACCATGACCAAGCAGCAGATGAAGCAGGTTCCCGCCACCTTCGGCGATTCCATCGGGGCCTTAGCATCACTGCCGGGGGTTATCAGGACCGGCGGTGATTTCTTCGGGCCGGTTGTAATACGGGGAGGTGATTATCGGGGTGTCAGATATCTGGTGGATGACATCCCTATATACAATGCCCTTCATTATGGCGGGCTTCATTCGGTCATCAACAGCAACCTGATCGATGAAATTGATCTTTATTCATCGGCCTTCCCAGCGGAGATAGGCTCTGCGACATCTGCAGTCATCAGCATTAACACGGTGGATGATGTGAAGGAATTTGGCGGATATACTGACCTTTCCCTTTTATCCGCCGCAGCCCTGGTGCAAACTCCTATCATTAAGAATGACAATAGCGGCATATCCCTTGGTTCCCCCCTGGAAGATCATAAAAAAGACCAGCGCAATGCGGGTTATATCATTGCATCCGGGAGGATCAGTTATGTCGATCTCATTATTTTACCGCTGATCGGGTTGATTACAGGTGAATCTATTAATTTTATCCCTCAGTATTGGGATTACCAGTTTAAAGTAAAATATAATTTTAACAATGCCCATTCGCTCACTCTTTTCGCGCTGGGGAGCAAGGATTATTTAAAATTTGTCAATGATAGGAAACTGAAGACAGATGGTTCTGACCCTCTCCTTACCGGCCTATCCGTCAATACCAACCAGATGTCACATGGACAGAGCCTCTGTTATGCCTATCAGCCTTCAGAGAGATTTAAAAACAAATTCACGTTTTATTCCTCATTGAGACAAAATGCAATATCGATAAAAATCCCCGCGCCGGGAGTAAACATAGCTCAACAGGATATTCGGATAAAAACAAAGCCCTACGTGTTCGGATTTACCGATAAGTTCAAGATCGTTGCGGCGAAAAAATATTTAGAGATACGGGGAGGGGCCGAATACAATCTTTATTATTTTACCGCAAGCGGCAACAGGCCGAATTCAACCGGCGGGAGCGTCACTTCCGATCTATCCAATAATAATAATGTGCCGATTCTCATGAATAATAATGTCTTCAATCACGCAGTGGGCGGCTACGTAGAGGCCAAGGTTACGTATGCAGGATTTACATTCATCCCCGGCTATAGAAGCGATTACCTGAACAGGACAGGCAAGGTAACCTGGGACCCGCGGGGTATGATGAGTTATGAATTTCCAACAAATACTATAATTTCAATAGCCGGAGGGAAATACAGCTATTTTTTTCAGACAAATCCGGATTATTTTGATGCGTCTCCGCAATATGCCAAGGCAGGCAATTACGGGAAGCCGGAATGGTCTCTTCACCGTGTTGCTGGACTGGAACAGACAATAGGACTTTTTAAGCTTAAAGTTGAAGGTTTCTGGAACGATTTTAATGATCTGGTGCAGGAGTATGTTCACATCGGGCCGGACGGCAGTTATCGGCAGACAATGAGTACCGGGAGAATACGCGCATACGGCGGAGAGATCATGCTCAAAAAAGACAGGAAAGAAGGTGAAAATGGAATATTCGGATGGGTAAGCTATGCCTATACCAGATCGATATTTAAATCAGGGCTGCCCAATTATCCGGGAATATATGGCGTCCTGATCAGCAGCACGGGAGCATTCCCAACCACCCTCAACGATATTTTCCTGAATAAAATCGGCGATTACTGGGGAAACCACTGGCAGAATTATGATTTTGAACAAAACCACTCCCTCAAGCTCATCCTCGGGTATGCAGTTGGAAAGCACAGCATTACCGGTAAGTTTATGCTATACACGTCAAACCCGTACACGCCAATTGTCGCCTGCACGCAGGATCCTGATTTTCCATATCGTTTTGTACCGGTTTATGGTAAGCCCAATACAAGAAATTTCCCCATTTATCATCGCCTGGATTTGCGGTACACTAATACAACCTCTTATTCATGGGGGTATGTGAGCTGGTATATTGAAATTATTAATGCCTATAACAACCGGCCAAAAGTAGTCCAGAGATGGGATTACATACCTAAGTTAGGATCAAAAAACCCCAAGATCACTACATACGGCTCCTCCTTGGCATTGATCCCCAATTTTGGTGTTGAGGCTAAATTTTGAAAAAGGAGAAAAAGATGATATATCGGAATAAAAACAGGGTATTATTCCTTTTTTTAATTGCTGCTCTACTGCTGGAACATGCGTGTATAACCAGTCCCGTTGCCGTAACATCCTCGACGACACCAGTGCATGACAAAAAAATAATCATGAATTACGGTCCTGTGCAGGGATCTCACCGGGTGTGGTCAGTATTCGGACTCTGGATGGTCGGACGGCCTGATATAGAACTGGCAATACAGGATGCGCTGAAGAAAAAAGGGGGAGATGCTCTGGTCAATGTCAGCTGTTATGAAAAGACATCCTGGTTCTTTTTTGTTTCGGAGAACAAGGTCGTGGTTGAAGGAGAAGCGGTATCCTTTGACACAGGTGTTTCCGAGAAGGATAAAGGAAAACAAACAATTAAGACAAAAAAATAGGCGTTGTGGATGCAAACGATGCAAATAAAGGATGCGATGAGATATAGCGTTAATAAACAAGCTGGAAAACAAACATGGGGGCTTCTGGTCATCGTGATATCACTGCTGAGTGTTGGCCTTTGCAGCGGGTGCCTGTACAAGGGTGTGCGTGTTGCTGGAATAGAATCCCATGCTAAAGTATTTGAAGGGAATAAGTATCGCATCCTTGGGGATGCCGAAGGATCCAGCAGCAGTTTTAATTTGTTGTGGTTACTACCGGTTACACCGCGAATTGATTATGACAGGGCTGTCGGAGAAGCAGTGAATAGCCTTCGCGGTGATAATCTTATAAACGTGCGCACATGGTTCGAGCGGCAAATCTGGATCATCGGGATGGTTGAAATCCTACATGTGAAGGGAACCGTTATACAATATGAAAGATAGCACAGTTTATTGAATTACAAAACTGTAGCCATAGTCTTTCCTTGGCGGCACTCATATATTGCCTGCAGCCTGCCGTTAATCGATAGCCCCTTGATTTAATAATATACAATAAGTCTTGGTAATACCAGCCCAGCTATATATTAAACCGGGAATAAAAACAATAATGCTATAGCTGTTATGACCATTGCGACCAATACTAAAGCTTGTTTCATTTTATGAACCCCCATTTTACACTGTTATTTTAAAAAATAATAATATAATCCGCCCGTGCGGGATGTTTTATGACTATTAATTATAAAATATTTCTTAAAATTCAAGCAATTTCTTGATTAATTAGATAATGACTATTTTTTTCAAATATCTATCAAGAAAATATAGTTTAATTATGATGGTAATACGCAATAATACGCTAATTAATGCAATAAAAAATTTATAATTTTGTATTTTTCTGATCAAAAGAATGAATATTTTTACTACTGCTAAATCCTTGTCATGTTTAATAAAATAGTATGTGTAATTAAAGTATTGATTATTATATTAAATAATAAGGGCATTATTGGTTTGCAAATACATAAACAAGTGCTAATATAATTGGTCAGGATTATCCCGCATCTGTATCTCTGGAGGATATTAATGAAAAGGTTTATTGAGAATTTTAAAGGCGAAAAATTTGATCTTATAGTCATTGGAGGTGGAATTAGCGGTGCTGCAGTTGCATATGATGCTTCATCACGGGGACTTTCTGTCGCCCTGGTGGAAAAAAATGATTTTGGCGGGGCCACATCTGCCGCTACATCAAAAATGATCCATGGAGGGCTGCGTTATCTTGCCACCATGGAATTTCGACTTGTCCGTGAATCCCTGAAAGAAAGAAAAACCATGGAAAACATAGCACCCAATTTTGTGTATCCAATGCCGGTCATGGTCACGACTAATAAATTGAAACTCACCAATACGAAATGGATCATCAAGATAGGCATGATCCTGTATGATATTCTGTCTTTTGACAAGGCTTGGACATGGGATAAAAGCAAGCGCATATCCCTGCATAAAACACTATCAAAAGAAAAGGTGCTGGCTCTTGAACCGTTGGTGAAAAAGGAAGGGCTGACAGGCGCATCGGTATATTCTGATTGTATCAGTATTTTCCCCGAGAGGTTAACCCTGGCCTTCATAAAGTCAGCGGTACAGAATGGAGCAAAGGTTTCGAATTATACTGAAGTAGAGGATTTCATGTTTGATAAAGATAAATGTGTAACCGGCATTATAGTTCGGGACAGGATAAGCGGCAAAAAGACAACCATACAGGGTAATCTGACAGTAAACTGCGGTGGTCCCTGGGCTGATATCATTCTGGGTATTGCAAGTAAGAAGGTTTCCGGTGAACAGCTGCGCAGGTCAGAAGGGATTCATATCATAACCAGGAAACTCGTGAATGACCATATTGTCGGCTGCATGACAGCCAAAGGGCGGCACCTCTTTGTGATCCCCTGGAGGAACCACTCTCTAATCGGTACCACTGACAAAGAATATATTGGGAAGCCCGATGACTATCGCGTCACTGCAAAAAGCATCAGCGAGCTCCTGGGTGAAGTGAATGAATCGTTCGGTGATGGAAAATTATCGTTTAAGGAGATACTTCACGCATATGGCGGGCTTCGTCCGCTAGTGGAAGATCAGACTGAAGATGTGTATGAATCCTCGCGGAAGTATGAAATATATGACAACAGGGCCGATGGACTTGACGGGCTTATTACCGTGGAAGGGGGAAAGTATACGACTAGCAGGAATCTTGCTGTACATGTCATGAAAGTAATATCAAAAAAATTAAAAAGGAAGATGCAAAACACAATTACCGATAAGCAATATCTGTCCGGATGTGAAATACAGGATATGCCGAAGTTCCTGACTAAAATTATTGATGAAAACAGGGATTATAACCGCAACACAATGGAATACCTCGGAAGGAATTATGGTACTGAATATGAGAAAGTTCTGAAAATAGCCAGGGGCAATAAAGCCCTTGCCAGGACCGTCAACGACGATGGTGAAATACTGGCCCAGGTTGTGTATGCGGTCCGGCATGAGTTTGCCATGACACTCAATGATATTCTGTTGCGGAGAACCGGCATCGGGACTCTGGGTTATCCTGGAGACACAGTTCTGAAAGAAGTGGCGCAAACCGCTGGAAAGGAACTGCACTGGAGCCCTTCACGGATCAAGGAGGAAATAAACAAGGCCCGGAAGGCCTTTGCCATTCCCATGCCTGAAAGTGAAGTCGTTTCACGCGGGAAAAAATCTCCAGTTAAGAAAAGACATGGTCTTGGAAGAACAGCAAAGACAAAATAGTGGTATCACTATTTTTCCATATTGTCATGTTTCAAGAGACAAGGAGTTGCTCTATGAAAAAGATTTTGATAGGTATAGTGCCTGTAATTATAATGCTCACCCTGACGACAGTGGGCAATTCAGGGCATGATAAGGTAAGTAAGAGTGGCTGCACGTATAAAGGGATTAAGCTGTGCGGCAATGTGCAGATTGTGAATAGTTTTCCCGATATAAAAGTAAGGGTAGTTACCAGCTTCCCGGATTTAAAGGTCCAGACCGTCAATTCATTCCCGGATAAATGCGGCAAATGGCAGTTTGTGACGTCATTCCCGGATTTTAAGATACAATACGTTGATTCTTTCCCTGATCTTAAAATCATGTTTGTGAATTCTTTCCCCGGCATTGACTAAACAGCAATGTAATGCCGGTATCTGGATAGAACAAATTTGAATTGAAAATATTATAATGGACAATTAAAACGATTATCATGCAATAGAACATAATATTATTGCAGTAGTCATTGTTGCATTATGGAATTTTTAACTACATGCCGCATTTCAGAAAGGAATTCGAAGCAGCGGATTGATCTTTTCCTCTCAAGGCAATACGGATATCTCAGCCGGTCAGAATGGCAAAAAGAGATTCAGAGAGGAAAAATATCCTATAATGGCGAAATTCTTACCAGATTCGACAGGAAGGTCAGAGCCGGCGACCAGATAACCTACGCAGGGAGGGATGCCGCAGAACCGGACGTTGATAGCAATTACACGGTCTTATATGAGGATGAATACCTGCTGGCGGTGAATAAGCCGGGTAATCTGCCGGTTCATCCAGCGGGTGTTTTCTATCATAACACCCTGCTTTCTTTTCTTCAGAAACAATATCATAAGAAATTGTATCTGCTGCACCGTCTTGACAGAGAGACGTCTGGAGTTATTATTCTCGCAAAAGATGCTGCCACGGCTTCTGAAATCCAGCGTAATTTTATCGCAGTTGAGAAAACATATCTGGCGCTGGTGCATGGTGTCCCGGAATTCGATGAGTTTATTACTAATCTGCCCATAGGATTTGACGCCATGTCAGGTATCGAACATAAACGGATTGCCCATGAAAACGCGAAGGAAAAAGCATGCACAAAATTTATCAGGCTGAAATCAATGCATGGTTTTAGTCTTCTGAAAGCGGTGCCGTATACCGGCAGACAGCATCAGATACGGGTGCATTTAAAGCATGCCGGATACCCGATCGTGGGGGATAAACTATATGGGCGCGATGAAACAGTATTCCTGGAGTTTATAAAGACCGGTCCCACAGAGGAAATTGAGCGGAAGGTCGGTTTCCAGAGGTGCGCGCTCCATTCCCGGTCGATCATGTTTTGTCATCCTGCAATTAAAAAAATGATTTGCATCAGGGCGCCGCTGCATGATGATATGAGGAAGTTTATCAATGAACAATGGGGCATAGATGTCTGAACCGGTCATCCCATCAAAAGCAAAACTTTTCATCGGTGTCCTTTTTTCATCAGAGGTGATTCTTGACACTGTTGAAAAAACACTCGTAAAAAAATTTGGAGATATGGATTACCGCACGAAAAATATTCCCTTCGTGCACACCAAGTATTACGGCGATATGGGCTCAGCGCAGTTTAAAGTGATCTTTTCATTTCGCAAACTGATTCGCAGGGAAGATATCGTGGAAATCAAGCTCTACACCAACAGATTGGAGAAACGGTTCGCGGAGAATAAAATCAGAAAGGTCAATATCGATCCCGGTTATCTGACTCTCTCCAACGTGTATCTGGCCACCTGCAAGGATTTTTTCCACAGAACCTATCTCCGGAAAGGGGTCTTCCTTGAGAACGAATACCGCTATGTTGCCCGGCGGTATCAGCCCTGGGACTGGACGTATCCTGATTACCAGAAGCCGGAGTACCTCTTTTTTTTCCATGAATTGCGGCGGATGTACCACAACCAGATCCGGGGATAACAGTTACACATCAACGACAATTGTGGCAGTGTAACCGGAGTCGTCATGCGTAACGCTGAGATTGTGCATGGTTGGTGCTTTTATGTCGACACTGAAAAAATGCCGTGACCGGTCAATTGTTTCACCATAAGCGGTACACGATAAACGGTACCCATCATTTGTATGATTGATTTCCAGATGATCAGGCAGCAATAATAATTTATCAGCATCTTTGTAAAATATAAATTCCGATAAGAAATCAAAATAGAGCAGTTCAAGGTCAGCGGCCTCACAGGTAATGGCAACAGCAGTTTTTTTCAAGACTGCTTCAGGTTTGTTAATCATAATGGCTATCAGCGCTTCAGCACCGGTCTTGAAGAGCTCGACCGGGTCCTTGCCCCTGACGCGAAACGCTATATCGGCTCTGCTGATGCCGTCCAGTATCTCAAAGGCCATGGTTTATCCCTTGATATTACCGATAGGCAGTAACTTTGCAACTTTTTTACTGAGGCCTCCCTGTTCCGTTGCCCTTATGACTTCATCAACATCCTTGTAGGCTCCGCCGGCTTCCTCTGCCAGACCCGGAAAGGAAGAGGTGAGAATGAATATACCCTGATCCTCCAGCCGTTTCTGGAGCTCCTTACCATTGAAAAAGTTCTTTGCCTGGTGACGCGACATGACTCGACCGCTTCCATGACAGGTCGAATAAAAGGCTTCGGCGCTGGAGGGAATGCCCGCAAGGAGATATGATCCGGTTTCCATGCTTCCGCCTATGAGGACCGGCTGGCCTGTGTGGCGGTACCGGTCAGGGATGCCATCCATCCCAGGTCCGAAGGCGCGAGTAGCACCCTTGCGGTGTATCAGGATTTCTTTTTCTTTTCCGCCAATAACGTGACGCTCCAGCTTGGCGGTGTTGTGGCACACATCGTATATAAGGTGAAGTCCCAGATCTTCGGGAGTTTTTTTAAAGATATTGCAAAACACGCTTTTAACTGAATGCATCATCATCTGGCGGTTCAGAAAGGCGTAATTGATGGCGCAGTTCATCGCCTTGAAATAATTCTGCCCATCATCCGAATTAAAGGGTGCACAGGCAAGCTCCCGGTCCGGCATGGAAAGGCCGTACTTGGGGCCCATGACGGAAAGGAATATTTTAAGATAGTCCGTAGCTATCTGGTGTCCGAATCCCCGGCTGCCGGAGTGAATCATCACCATGATCTGGTTGTCGAGGACGATCCCGAATTGCTCGGCGATTTTTTTATCAAAAATATTTTCTTTTTTGGCAACCTGGATTTCCAGGTAATGGTTCCCGGAACCGAGGCTTCCAACCTGGTCCTTGCCTCGCGATCTTGCCCGGTCGGATACGGCGCGGGGATCGGCACCTTTCATGCACCCGTTTTCCTCAATAAAGTCAAGATCAGTTGATGATCCATAGCCGTTTTGTACGGCCCATCTGGCGCCCATTGTCATGGCATCATCAAAATTGTCTGGATTAAGCCGCACCATGCCGTCGGATCCGACACCGGAGGGGATCTGATTGAAAAGAGCCTGCACCAGTGTCTTTAATCTGGGCCTTACCTCATCATAGGTCAGTGACGTGGACATGAGGCGGACCCCGCAGTTGATATCAAATCCGATGCCGCCCGGCGAAATAACACCTGTCTCAGGATCGATGGCTGCGACACCTCCTATGGGAAACCCGTAACCGGAATGGCCGTCCGGCATGCACAGGGCATGCTTAATGATCCCCGGGAGGAGACACACGTTGGTAAGCTGGTCCAGAACGGCATGGTCCATATTATCTATGAGCCGCATAGAAGCATATATGCGGGCGGGGACCCTCATGCCCGGTTTAAAGCTGACCGGTATTTCATAGAGACAGTCATTTATTTTTTTAAGTGAGGCGGTTTTCATGACTGATTGTAATAGACATGGTGTATGTAGTTGCAAGGTATTCATCAACACTGGTGCTGCCTGTGGTGCCGAAGATGAAACTCTCAGGTTGATGTGTTGTGCGATATAACAAATATATTGTTGTGTTAAAGAAATTGCAATTATTTATATCAATGTAAAACCTGCAGATTTTAATTATCTTATACTATCCGCAAGTTTCTTGATCGCTGTAAGGTACTCCCTGAGGCCTTGCATGAAAATGGTATTATGGTTTGCGTTCTTGATGGTCACCATTTCTTTGATTTCCGCAGGGGAAGCGTCAAACAATTCACAGCCGTCACTGTAGGGTATGATGTGGTCTTTTTCGGCATGGATAATTAGGGTTGGCTTTCTGAACTGTTGTATTTTATCTAAATTCCGAAATCCCGCATCTTCGGTGATGCCCAGAGGGTCTGGATTTATGCCGATGATTTGCAGGAGGGGCAATGCATAGGCAAAGCCGCTGTCGATGATGAGGCCATCTATGTTATTCTGGCGGGTTGCGGCAAGCTCAAGGGCGGAAGCGCTTCCCAGGGAACGTCCCATTATTATGAATGTACCATTAAAACCTTCATTATGCAGCCATTGGAGAATATAATCGAAAATGACATGGCAATCTTTCATCATGGAGGATACGCAGGGATTCCCGTTTGATTGTCCATAGCCGCGGTAATCAACAGGAATGAAATTAATGCCAAGGTTCACGTAGAGAGGGCCCAAATCGTCATAATCGATGACTATTTCGCCGTTGCCATGGAAAAACAGGATTGAAGGAGCATCTTTCGATGCCATGAATAGTTTACCGCCTATCATGATATTCTTATCAACCGAGATTGAAAGCTCAACAATGTTATCACCTGTTAGTGATTGGGTTTCCTCGGGCCTGGGATAAAAAAGGAATGATGATATAGCTGGATGATCGAATCGGGTATAGTCGGACATGACCGGCCTCCTCATTAGCTCTACGTGTAGATTATAATTCCATTAAAGTCAATAATAATAGATGCCTAATGGAGTGTATCGAATATTTTGTTCTTGCAATAAATGAACTTGTTTCTTTAGTCAATACTTTGTATATTCACAAGCGTCTTCGGCGATGAGGGAATATAAACAAGATTATAACTGAAGAATAATACTAACGTAATCTTTACCGAGGAGGAGCACCATGGCGATTGCGGATCACATCAGGGAATCCATAGAAAAGTCTTCCTGGATACGGAAGATGTTTGAAGAAGGCATAAAGTTAAAGGCTCAGTTCGGAGAGGACAATGTTTTTGATTTCAGCCTGGGGAATCCCGACCTGGATCCGCCGGCAAAGTTTTTTGATGTGCTTAAAAATTTTGCCCGGAAGCCGGTAAAGGGGGGCCACGGATATATGCCTAATGCCGGGTTTCCGTCGGTGTGCAAGGCAATCGCTGTTAAGGTTTCAGCAGACGAGGAAATTGAAGTATCGGCGAACAATATCATTATGACCTGCGGGGCAGCTGGAGGTCTGAACACAGTCCTGAAAGCAATACTGAATCCCGGCGACGAGGTGGTGGTCATAAAACCGTACTTTGTGGAATATAATTTTTACATCACCAACCACAATGGCGTAACCAGATTAGCCGATAGTAATCCCGATTTTTCTCTGAATATTGATAATATTCAAAAAGCGGTTACCGCCAAGACCAGGGCGGTGCTCATAAATTCGCCCAACAATCCTACAGGCAGAGTGTATCCGGAAAAACAAATCAAAGACCTGTCTGCCATGCTGGAGGGGCTCCGCAAAAAAGGACAGACCATTTATCTTATATCAGACGAGCCATATAAGGAAATCGTATATGATAATGTGAAAGTACCCGGCATCCTGTCCAATTATTCCCAGTCAATCGTGGTAAATTCCTACTCAAAGTCCCTTTCCATCCCGGGTGAGCGGATCGGGTTTATCGCGGTTAATCCGGCCTGTGATTCAATAGAGCAGCTCATGGCCGGCATGATCCTGTGCAACCGTATCCTGGGATACGTAAATGCACCTGCCCTCATGCAGCGCATCGTGGCGGAGCTTACTGATATTACCGTCGACATCACGCCATATCGAACGAGAAGGGACTTGCTGGCGAATGGATTAAAAAGCGCGGGATATACATTTCCGATGCCGGAAGGGGCCTTTTACATTTTCTGCAAATCACCGATTGCTGATGATGTACAGTTCATACAGCATCTGCAAAAGTTCAACATTCTTGCAGTTCCCGGAACCGGGTTCGGGGGCCCGGGATACTTTAGAATGGCCTATTGTGTCCCCGAGGATGTAATACAAAGATCTATACCGAAATTCAAGGAAGCCCTGGATAAGCTCGGTTAATTCTTGACCTTGCCTTTCATACGTTCAATGTTTGCCGCGATGACCTGGTTTTTTTCATCAAGGGCCTGGGCCTTCTTGTAATATTCGTAAGCGTCCTTGTTTTTACCAAGCTTTTCATAACTCATGCCCAAATTGTTAACTATCTCAGCTGACCTGGGCTTTACCGAGTATGCGGCCGAAAAGGCGGTATTGGCTTCGCTGTATTTCTTAAGTTTCATCAGGGTAATCCCCAGGGCGTTATAAGAATAATAGAGATCAGGATTGAGGGAATTGGCCTTTTCAAACATTTCCTTGGCCTTCCAAAAATTTTCCTTTTTTAACGATACAATACCCATGATGTAAAAGAGCATGTCCGATTTTTCGACTTCCATTCCTTTGCGGGCAATGGCATCGGCCTCGGCATAATTTTTCATCTCGATTCTCAGCAATGCAAGGTCGATATACGAATCAATCTTGTTTTTTTTAATCGTGATACAGCGGGTGAAATGATCAATAGCTGACTTTGTATTGCCCAGCTTCCAATGGTTATGGGCCGCCAAAAACCTGAGGTTATAGTTGGGTGAGTCGGGTTTGGTGTCATTGGCGGTTTCCAGTTCATCGGCAATCATTTTTAACGAGCTTTTATAGTCTTTTTGCTCGAAAAGTTTCAGCGCTTCTTTATATGATGCGTAAAGGGACGTGCCGGCGAATAAAAGCAAGGCGATCATTACCATTGTTTTTTTCATGTTACACCCTCTGTATAATTATTATAATAGAGACGTCTTACACCGCTTAAGCGGTGGAAGAAACTTTTACATTATGCTCTTGCTTGATGGCAGCCTGTGCAGCCGCCAGCCGTGCGATAGGGACACGGTACGGGGAGCAGCTGACATAATTAAGACCAACCATGTGGCAGAATTCAACAGAGCTCGGATCTCCGCCATGCTCACCGCAGATACCTACTTTCAGGTCGTTTTTGACAGCGCGTCCCTTTTCCACGGCCATGCGAATGAGCTTGCCGACACCTTCGCGATCAAGGACGCGGAATGGATCGTTGGGGAGAATCTTTTTGTCAACGTATTCAGGAAGGAATTTGCCGGAATCGTCGCGGCTGTAACCAAAGGTCATCTGTGTGAGATCGTTGGTGCCGAAGGAGAAGAACTGCGCCTCGCCTGCAATCTCGTCCGCGGTAACAGCAGCGCGGGGCACTTCTATCATGGTGCCGACCATATATTCGACCTTGATTTTTTTTTCTTTCATGACCTTTTCTGCTGTCTCTATGATGATGTCTTTCTGCATCTTCAATTCATTCACGTGGCCGACCAGTGGTACCATTACCTCGGGCTTGACGTTAACGCCTTCTTTTTTAAGCTGACAAGCCGCTTCGAATATGGCACGCGCCTGCATCTCGGTAATTTCCGGATAGGTGATGCCGAGACGGCAGCCGCGGTGACCCAGCATCGGATTGAACTCGTGAAGTGCTTCGACCTTGGCCTTTATATCTTTTACCGGCACCTTTAATTCCCGGGCCATCTCCTTCTGGTTTTTCTCCTCATGGGGAACAAATTCATGGAGCGGCGGATCCAGGAGGCGGATGGTGACCCCGAAGCCCTTCATGGCTTTAAGGATGCCGTAGAAATCTTTACGCTGCATTTTGAGGAGCTTCGCCAGGGCCTTTTTTCGGCCGACAAGATCGTCGGCAAGAATCATCTCACGCATCGCCTTGATACGATCTCCTTCAAAGAACATGTGTTCAGTGCGGCAGAGGCCGATTCCTTCAGCGCCGAAACCGCGGGCCACTTCGGCATCATGGGGAGTGTCCGCGTTGGTGCGTACGCCCAGCTTGCGGAACTCGTCCGCCCACTTCATGATGGTACCGAAGTTGCCTGAAAGCTGGGGATTAACTGTTGGGACCTTGCCAAGCATTACTTCGCCGGATGAACCGTCGAGGGAAATAAAGTCACCTTGTTTTATTGTCAGATTTCTGATCTTGAATACGCGTTTTTTGTAATCTACTTCAAGTTCGCTGCAGCCTGAAACGCAGCATTTTCCCATGCCCCGGGCGACAACTGCAGCGTGTGAGGTCATTCCCCCCCGGGCGGTAAGGATCCCCTGGGCCAGTGCCATTCCCTTGAGGTCTTCAGGGGACGTTTCGACGCGGACCAGTATGACCTTTTCGCCTTTGCCGCTCCAGGTTTCTGCGTCGTCCGCGTTGAAAACGACCCTTCCAACGCCGGCTCCCGGTGAAGCGGGGAGGCCTTTGGTGATGACGTTTCGTTTTGCCTTGGGATCGAGGGTGGGATGAAGAAGCTGGTCAAGTGACATCGGGTCTATACGCATGAGGGCTTCTTCTTTCGTGATGAGTCCCTGCTTTACCATGTCGACGGCGATTTTTACTGCCGCTGCCGCGGTGCGTTTGCCGTTCCGTGTCTGGAGCATCCAAAGCTTCTGGTTCTGGATGGTGAACTCGATGTCCTGCATGTCGCGATAGTGGTTTTCAAGCTTGTTGTAAATATCATCAAGCTGCTTGTACGCTTTCGGCATGTATTCTTCGAGGGACGAGTACTTGCTCTTGCGGTCTGTTTCTTTAATATTATTATCTTTCGCCCATTTTTGAGAACCCACAACAGTGACCTGCTGCGGGGTCCTGATGCCGGCAACGACGTCTTCGCCCTGGGCATTGATCAGGTATTCACCATAGAAGCGGTTGTCGCCGGTTGATGGATCACGGGTGAAAGCAACGCCGGTTGCGCAGTCATCGCCCATGTTCCCGAAGACCATTGCCTGTATGTTGACAGCAGTACCCCAACTGTCTTCGATGCCGTTCATTTTTCTGTACAGGATGGCGCGGTCGTTCATCCATGATCCGAAAACTGCGCCGATTGCCCCCCAGAGCTGTTCAAAGGGATCAGAGGGAAAATCTTTTTTTACTTTTTTCTTAATAAGGGCCTTGTATTGGGCTACCAGTTCTTTCAGGTCAGCAACGGTCAGGTCTAGATCCATTTTAACCTTGCGTTTCTTTTTGAGATGGTCCATGACTTCTTCAAAAGGATCATGCTCGTCTTTTGACTCAGGCTTGAGGCCCATGACAACATCGCCGTACATGGCTATAAAGCGACGGTAGGAGTCCCATGCGAATCGTTCATTGCCGGATTTTTTTATAACACCAAGAATGGTCTTATCATTAAGGCCCAGGTTAAGAACCGTGTCCATCATGCCCGGCATTGAAGCACGAGCGCCGGACCGGACAGATACCAGAAGCGGATTTGAAGGATCGCCGAACCGAGCACCCATGATTTGTTCGACTTTCCTCATCGCTTCATTGACTTCTTCTTTTAGGCCGGCAGGATATTGACGGTTATTCTTATAAAAATCCGTGCACACTTCAGTGGTTATGGTAAACCCCGCCGGAACGGGTATACCGAGATTTGACATTTCTGCGAGGTTGGCGCCTTTTCCGCCAAGGAGGTTCTTCATGTCCGCCTTGCCTTCGGAAGTTCCTCCTCCAAACAAGTACACTCTTTTAGCCATTCTGATTCTCCTTTTGTTAATTTTTACTTACATCCAATCAGATTTTTGTATACTATATCACTATTATTCAGATAATTCTCCTTAACCAGGATTGTCCGGGAGCAATTATCTAATTGAATCACCTATGGGACTGAATTCTGTTACTTGTGAATAGTTTAAAAAACGCCTATCCTTGTAAAGATTAATTTATTACATATAAAACATTTACAAATATTTTTTTATTTGACGGAGGAGACACGCCTCCCTGTGGACGCATTTGGTGCAAAATTCGTCATCGTTATCAAAGTCTTCTTCAACGCAGAGCTCGTCATTATCCTGTGTCATGATCTCCTTGTAGCGGATATGCTGGTACTCGTCATCGGTGATGGATCCGGGTCCACTGGTTTTTATTTTTTGCAATATTGTTTCCAGCAGCAGATCAGTATGTTTTATTTCTTCTTCTTTCTTGGTCTGGTGGCGATCTATTTCACGGTTAAGTCGTGCCTTGATAAGCTTGGATTTAAAGCTGATGCCACGCTTACGGATGATTAGAAAAAATAAGAGTCCGAATAGTATTCCGCCCAGGTGTCCGGCATGGGATACGGGGCTCTGACCGCTGGATGAAACGAGGGAATAGAGCTCAATTCCACCATAGAGTAACACCAAAAACTTGGCCCGCATGGGAATAATGAAAAAAATAAGAATCTCGGCGTCGGGGAAAAGCATGCCAAAAGCAAGAAGAAGCCCGAAAACTGCACCTGAAGCGCCAATGGTTGGCGTTATGTAATTGACGCCTCCCAGCAGTGTATTTATGACCAGGATGGTCACGCCTGCGCCGGTTCCGGTAAATATATAATAGAGCAGAAAACGACGACTGCCCCACGCCTGTTCAACAGGTATGCCGAAAATAAGAAGTGCGTACATGTTCAGAAAAATATGAAGGAAGCCGCCATGGAGAAACATATAGGTGAAGAGTTGCCATAGATAATACTTCTCGATGACTAGGATGGGACGAAGACCTAGATAAAAAATAAGAACATCGCTGAGAGATGAACCCTGATCGCCGGCACCGACCATGGACAATAGAATCTGCAGGCCAAAGAACATGACAATGTTGATAATAATGAGTCGTATTACCCAGCTTTTGGTGTAGATTCCGGTACCGTTCATAGTTGATCCTGATGCTGCACATTGACAGCGTAAAATAACGGTGGTACGTGTTACACCACGCGTCTGATCCTTTGGTAACATTACTTAAGACTGCTGATTTCAGTAAAGTATTTTTTATGTATGATTTGGATAAAGAGGGCACATAGCTGATGACCCGGGCATATAATCACGGCAGACCTGGGGACGGGTGTCATAAATGTCACAGAAAAAGACTTTGCCGTCCCAGTTGAGGAATGTACAACGCTGTATATGTATGCCATTACCGGTCAGGATGATGTCTCCAAACCATTGGGTCTCGTTTCCGCGAATGTGGGAATTTATATCGAATCGCTGTTCCTCTTCCCATCGTCGAATATCATTCTCGGTAATATAGGCAATCATATCAACATGGCAGCAGGTGCCGCATTGCCGACAGTGCTTGGATGTTTTTTCTTTCACTGGATTGTCCATATAAAATTAGATTTAACTGGTCTACAATCAGTCAGGATGATCTCTCGTTTATTACACTCCCTGCAAATTTTCCGGCGTTTAGTAAATCATCGCTGTCAGGATGACCCAACATATCAAATACCATGCAGGGCCATTCATTATCAGTAACCTGTTTTAATTTTCTTATAAAACGTGAATTAGATCATACTCATACATGAACAATAAAGAAAGCGCGTCAATTTTTTTTAGGATGGGGGGAGCAGGACGAAACTTCTTCATAAATAGCTTTGGCTATTTGTTCGGTATTTCCAGTCTGGGAAAAATATGTGATAAGAACATTCATGACCAGGTTGATTCAAAAATTATAGCGTAAAAGATATGCCTCGAAAAAGAACTCTTAACTAGCTATTCAAACTCGGCATACATCTTTGTGTTGAAATCAAAATTCATGGTCGGTTTTGTCCCGCCATGCGAAACGGCTATGCAGATCAGGAACCGGGGATTGCCCTTTGCAGTTTTTATGCCGGCAGCTGTTTCCATGGCTGGTATGGAGTGGTCAAGATCAAGACCGTATAAATACCGATAACTTATCTGATACGAAAGCGGCAGCGATACTTTATATAAACCGGTGGTTTTAACGTCAAGTGCCAGCGCGAGATTTGCAGGAACAGTCACAGTATGGGTGTAAGGTATCCAGCTGTTCCAGTTATGGGGCTGGTTGCCTATGATAGCCTCCGCCGTTGATGGGAAAGCCATGCCGGTTATTGTGTCGTAATCGTACAGAAGGAGCTGGGAGTGGTGTGAAACAGAGAGGAGCCTCTTATAATTATTTTTATGGAGATTTGAAAAAGTATTCTTACCCCCGTCTTTTTCCGCAACATCATGAAAAACAACTCCTCTGACAATCTGACCGTCGTGGTAGGTAACTTGAATGACAATGGCGACTTCTCCAAAAATATCATCCGCATTATTCTTTTGCTGATAGAGCTTCCAGTCGGTTAAAATCGTGTCGCCGGGGGTATGAATGATTTTACCTTGAAAAAGCTTTTTTATACCTGAGAACAATGATCGGGTTATCTGTTGCTGGTTCCAATTATTAGGATAGCTTTCTTTAACATTGGAATAAATCAGCGATTCCAGCTCATAGGTAAGGCTCTTCATACTGTCCCTGTTGCCGGTCGTGAGTTGTTTTATGATTTTCATATGGCTATTATACGCTTATTAAAGTTAAATAACAAGTCATTTTTTTTGTCTGAATAACCAGGAAAACATTGCATCGTCGGTGTAAGTGTAATTCCAGCATAAGTGAGTCAACAGGGTATACTCGCTGTACCTTGGCATGCCGCCTGCCCTGACAATGGCATTGATCATATTTCGAGAATGAGTGACGCTTACCAGATTGTCAAGGGCGCCGTGAAAAGCCCAGATGGGGATGTTCACGAGGCGCGTCGCCTGCGCTTCATCTCCGCCGCCACAAACAGGGACTGCGGCGGCAAAAAGGTCCGGCCACCGCTGGATAGCCTCCCAGGTGCCGAAACCTCCCATTGAATATCCTGTTATGTAAATCCTCCCGCTGTCGATGGAGAATTCTTTTTGTAATTCCTTGACCAGTTCTATGGACATGGCCAAAGGCGGTGTTGGATTTTTTTTCATGGTATTGCTGTCCGCCTTCCAGTCCACATCCGCCCATTTGGTTTCAACAGGGCATTGGGGAGCTACCACAAAACAGGGATAATGCTTCATTCTAATCTCATTAGCGAAAATATCAAGGCCGCAATACATTTGAATTTTATTGTCATTACCTCTTTCTCCGACACCATGGAAGAATAAAACGAGGGGGAACTTTTTACCTCTGTTATAATTGACTGGTACCAGGAGCCGGTAGGGAAGTGATGTGTAGTTTTTGCTTTTGAATATTCGCGCCTGAAACCGATCTGACATGTCAACGCCGCGGGCAGTATCCGCGGCGGCAATGAGCAGAATTGTGATTATACACAAAATTGATGTAATGCTTTTTTTATGCATGGGGTGAATTGTCATTTACCAACGAAAACATCGTTCAGGAATTTGCCCCGTTCAACAACGCCCTTGGTGCCGGTCATGACGCCCTGGCCATGGCGTTTCCCGTCTTTCCATTCACCCTCATATTTAGTTCCGTTCGGCCAGGTATAAGTGCCGGTCCCATTTTTTTCGTCGTTCTTCCACTGTCCTGAATAGATTTCGCCATTGGACTTTGTCAGGGTCCCCTGACCGTTACGCTGGTTGTTGGTCCACAGGCCGTCGTACTTCGTGCCGTTTTTTTCGACCATGACGCCCTGGCCGTTACGTTTATTCGCCACCCACTGACCATCGTATCGGTCGGCGTTGGCCCAGGTAAAAATGCCTTTTCCATTAATGGCGTCGTTTATCCATTGGCCATCGTATCGGTCGCCATTGGCCCAGGACATTCTGCCATATCCATGCTTCATGTTATCCATTACTTCACCGACATATTTAGAGCCGTCATTGAATGTTATGGTTCGTATGTTGCCCTCCGTAAAGCAGCTGGTTATGAAAAGGCTCCCGAATATGAGCACTGTAATAAGTCTTGCAGCGTTTGTTTGCATATGATTCTCCTTGAAAATTTTCTTCCTCGAAATTACCCGGAGGTGCAATTAATGCAATAATTTTTTTATTTTTTACAAATAGCAGTTAATACTGGACTATAAAAAGGTTTGTAGTCGTGACAGGAACATCTCCAATCCCTTTTGGATCACGATATGTATATCGGAAGGAAGCATGCTTCCGGGAACAGTATTGAGTGATGATTCTGATAAGGCGGAACGTGCTTGGGCAGGATCAATGGCATCAATGACACCGAGATTAATGAGATCAAGATCGTCTCTGACCTTGTCGGAGAGGCGGGAATGATAATCGGTAGGATTTACTGTGATGAGCCTGCATCCCGCGATATGGCCTTCATAGAGGGTGATGCCGAAATGTGTAATCAAAACTCTGGCTGAAAGGAGTGTTTCAGCGTATGATTTATGCAAGGGCTCGCTGGCTCCATCTTTCAATAATGAGTAACCGTCACCGGTAAGAATGACACAGGAGTTGTTTTTCGGGATTAGAGAAAGGATTCTATCAATAACCTCCCGGGACGGACTGTTGCCGCAGTAGATGGCGTAATCAATGTTTTTTTGAACAGAACTATAGCCAAGTCTCATTATAGAATCTGTAAAGGTGAATCCGTAGATAAAGAGCTTATTTTCAGATATTGAGAACTTCAGATTCGGCAGAAGGTCGATGGAAAGATCGGCCAATTCCCTTCCCGGGCCGCAGTCATCAATAGCAATTACTCTGCAATGGCTTTTTAGCTCTTCCATTTCTCTGATAGTTGAATCCCGTTTATCTCTGATAATGAATATGCTTCCAGGTCTTATACTGTTTGTAATAATATCGATGAATGTTTTCGGGAGTGATCCTGGAATTTCTTCGCAGACAAGGAACGCCCGAAGTGATGTATGGCGGTTGATATGATGGGCAAGGTTTGCCATGCGCTGGATGTGGCCTGTTCCGAGATGGTCCCCCCATCCGGTGACGATGGATACTTCACGTTTTATCATTTCGTGCTTGAATGCGTCATGGGACGCTGCTTGATGCAGCTATTAATGGCTGCTATATCCGGATTCTTTTCAATATATTGAATGACATCATGGAGCGGGAATGGACCTCCATGATAACAGCCGGTATATATTTTTTGTGCCACCTGGTAATCCTCTGGCGTATCAACAGTGAGGCGCAGGTTCGGGAAAGGGTTGAAAATATCAATATCGCGGACATGTATCTTGAATTGTTCAGGATGCTCTTTGATGTACGGGGTCACATGCTCCCGTTGATGGGGCTGGTCGCTCCTTTTGTACGCGGCATCAAGGGCGGTTTTTGTAACCATACCCACTCCCGTACCGAGGGGAAGATTGGGAAAATAGCAGAGATCGGCGCCTGTTTCGATTATTGTCCGGATGGTTTCAGACGCGTAGCCCGGATCCGTGAAGGGATTATCGCCGGTGACACGCATGATATAGTCGCTGCCGTATTGCTGCGATGCGAGATAGAACCGTTCCAGCACATTGTCCACCGAGCCGATGAAGACCTGTATCCCCATGGATTCCGCCAGGTGTATAATTACCTCATTCTCGGCGCCATGACAGGTGGCCATTACGATACAATCAACTCCCGCGGTGGCCTGTATCCGGCGGAACACGTGGTAAAGGAGGGGTTTGCCGGCAAGGTCCATCATGGCCTTCCCGGGCAGGCGTGTCGATCCCATCCGTGCCTGAATAATGGCGGTTATGGTTGCTTTCATGCTGTTATTATCGGACCGGACGATTCAAGGGTTGAGCCCTATCAGGCATTGAAGGTATACCATTCATCGCAGGATGCGCAGTCAGGCAGGGGAGGGTATTGTTTCCGGTAATCGTTGATAAAGGCCGCTTTTTCCTTTTCCCAGATCCCCGATAGGGTGGTTGATTGTAATGTTCCCCGTGAACTGATTCCGTCGACATCCTGTTTACAAAAAGTTACGTTCCCGTCAGCCGTTATGTACAGGTCGCGCTGGAGGTGCCAGCAGGGAATCCTGTCCAGGGGGGACAGATCGGAGTATCGGCGGTTCTCGATCCTTCCCAGATAGGTGTTCTGCTTCTGCAGTATGATGGGGATCTTGAGCTTTTCCCAGTAATCATAATAGGAATCCAGGTACGGCTCGGTTTCATTTATCTTCATGATCTGTATATATACACGCCCGTCAGCGGCTTCGATCAAGCCCATGATATTCTGATGCACCCGATCGAAGAAATCCTTGCCGTGAAGTTTAGTGTAGGTGTCGGTATTCATTCCGTTCATGTTGACGATGGTTTTTATTTTACCCTTATCGCTCATAAGGTGAGTGCGGTAATTGGCATCTGCATACAGACCGTTTGTTTCAACAATGATTGATTCGACAAGGGGATCGCTACCGGCCAGGGAAAGGATCTCGTAAAAATTAGGATGCATCAGGGGCTCTCCGGATCCGCCGAAACAGATGGTATAGGGCAGTTTGAACGATTTCATCTGCTCCAGTAATAGCGGTATAAGGTCTTTTCCCATGTCGCCATGATGCTGCTTGAGCGTGTTGCGATAGCAGAAAAGGCATTCCAGGTCGCATCTGCCGGTAAGCTCCACCTCAAGGTAGGAAGGGCCGACATGCAGCACTTCAGGATTGTCTTCGATGATTCCCCTGATTGCTTCATAGGAAGGAACGGCAGAGCCAAGACGGTATATACTCTCCATGATAAGAACGTCGCGGCGGCGGCTTGATAGAAAGGATATCCGTTTGTCCCGTATGTCGGGGTCCTTGTAATAAATTTCAATATCAAAATGATTGAGGTTTGATTTTATCACCTGCGACAGGGGTAATGTTTTTTCTTTCAGGTCCGGGATGGCTGTGATAAGTTCCTTTGCTACGATTTCACAGGAAAAGCCTGCGGGAAGGTTTTCCGAGAAGGTGAACTCCGCAAGATACGTCAGATGGTGATTGATCATTTCCTGTATAACGGAACAGTCGAGAAAAGGCGAATCGGCGTAAATTTTACTGATATGATCGGATCCGGTCCGGGCGAAAAGGTCTTTCCAGAATTCGACGTCATCATGGCCATTGCGGACAAAACAGGATGCGTTTCCGGACAGTTTCCCCTGATATGTACCAGGCACTGAATAGTAGACTGTGCCGGTGTTATCAATTGCCTGTAATCGCTGGGTCAGGTTTTCGGGAAGATACAACTCTAGAAACTGGAGATCTTTATCCGAGGTTGCGGTATCTATATAGAGCAGAATATCAGATTTCAATTAATTTCCCCGTTGTTTCACTGGCATTACGTTTCAACGTAATTCTTCATGAAAATCTGTATCTCTGATTCTTTTTTTCTTTTCAGCACCCACTTTTTGAACTGCTGGAACATGCTTTCGTTATAGAGTTTATACATGATGAGACGTTCAACTTTATCATAGGTAATGGCACGCCGCCCCATAAGCTTTACAATATGATAGCCACGGCTTGATTTGAATACCTGTGAGATTTGTCCAGTGGTGCGTATATTATTAACGAAACCGGCAAAATAGGGGTCCATTTCCGCAAGCATTTTCCAGCCCAGGTCCCCTCCTTTGGCTGCTGATTCCGGGTCCTGGGAATTGGCGCGGGCAAATTTTTCAAAGGGCTCGCCAGCCATGATTTTTTCTCTCATGGAATTAAGCTTCTCATTTGCGTCACGTTCGGCTGTAAAGGATCCGCCAGCGGGCCTGATGAGTATATGCTTGACCCAGACCTCGTCGCCCAGCTTATTTCTGTTCTTCCTGTACCAGTCCATCGCTTCTTCTTTAGAAGGAGGAGACACCCCGATCGCAATCGACATGACCTGTTCCCTCATGATACTGGAACGGACTTCCTCAAAGTAATCCTTGAAGCCTATATGAAAGCGCCCTTCAAGAAAACCGATAAATCCGTCGATTTGAGCATCAAGTTCCTTGTCTCCCATTACAGGCTCATCGTTGAGCCTTTTCTCAAGACGATTAAGCATCTTGGCAGACAGCTTGTCCACCGCCTTGGTGTCCTGGGTTTTTGTGGCAAGGTACTGTTTCAACATATCTTCAATATGATTGAGGACCCGTCGGTCGCCGACAACTATAGCTTCTTCAGAAGCGGCCTGTAATACCAGGGCGTCTTCAATGAATTTATCGAGGATTTTGCTTTTTTCGGCAACGTATCTGGTCCTGGGTAAATTCTGAAATTTTATTACCTGATTCAATTTGTTGTCAATTTCACTTTCTATGATGGAAAAATCGTTTACAACAGCGATGACACTATCATAGGTTTCCCAGGAAAAAGCGGGTGCGCCGGTAATGAGGACCATCATCACCGCTGTGAGGCATATTGTGCATTTTTTCATATATTGCCCGTTCATTATTGTAATATTGTTAAATATTTCAACAGATTCCTCTATATCAACCGGAGAAAGGCTTATTAGAATATTATCCTGTTTGAAAAAGCCCTCTCGGGTTTTAGGGATGTATTGATACAACCCCTGCTATTTCATGAAAGTATAGGTTTTCGACAGGTCTATACAATACAGAACTCTATTCCTTAATTATTCAGAACAATAATAATTGCAAGATTTTTTTAATGTGGAAGAGAGTTATATTGCACAAGGAACTTATTATTTTTTCTTCTTGTTCTTGAATAGCATGTATTCTATACCATCGACAAGGGCTTTCCATGATGCTTCAATTATGTCCGTGGATACCCCGACAGTGCCCCAGTGCTCGGTTTTGCGTTTCTGGTCCACGAGGACCCGGACAGCAGCGGCGGTGCCGCTTTTTTCGTTCAGAACCCGGACCTTGTAGTCGGACAGCTGTATTTCCTTTATTTCCGGATAAAATTTTTCAAGCGCCTTCCTGAGGGCGTTGTCAAGTGCTTCCACCGGGCCATAGCCGTTTGCGGCGGTGTGCTCGATTTTCCCGTCGACTTCAACCTTGATGGTTGCTTCACACGGGAGCTTTTTGGACCCATCCATCTCGCTGACAACACGGAATCCTTTCAGCTTGAAAAAGGGGCTGTACTCGCCGTTTGCTTCCCGGATCAGGAGCTCAAAAGATCCCTCGGCCGCTTCAAACTGGAAACCCTGTTCTTCCAGCTTCTTGATTTTCTGTAGCAATTCACCGGGAAGTGTTACTCTGTTTTTCAGCCTGATGCCCATTTCTTTTGCTTTGAAAAGGATGTTGCTTTTTCCGGAAAGCTCCGAAACGAGGACTTTGCGCCAATTCCCGACTTTTTCCGGATCGATATGTTCATAGGTCCTGGTGTCTTTCTGGATGGCTGAAACATGGATTCCCCCCTTGTGGGCGAAAGCATTGTCCCCCACGTAGGGTGATCGCTCATCATGGGCGAGGTTCGCGGTTTCACTAATAATTCGGCTCACCTCGGTGAGATGCCGCAGGGATTTTTCAGCAGAGCAGCGGTATCCCATCTTCAGCACGAGGTTGGGTAGCAGTGTCATCAGGTTCGTGTTGCCGCACCGTTCGCCGTAGCCATTGGCGGTGCCCTGGATGGAAACTGCGCCGGCCTCCACAGCGGAAAGTGAGTTCGCGACCGCAACGCCGGAGTCATTATGGAAATGAACTCCTATGGGAACGGCGCTTTCGCGGGACACCTTATCGATGATCCTCTGGACATCGCCAGGCATGACGCCTCCGTTGGTATCGCAGCATACGATCATATCGACGCCGGCATCTTGTGCTTTCTGGATCAATTTAAAAGAGTAATCTTCGTTAGATTTAATACCGTCAAAGAAATGCTCAGCATCAAGGAACACCTGAAGCCCTCTGTCTTTCAGATAGGCGATGGTGTCATAAATAAGGGACAGATTGTCTTTCAGGCTTATATTCAGGGCCCGGGTCACGTGAAAATCCCAGCTCTTTGCCACGATGGTAATGATCCCGGCCTTAGAATCCACCAGGGCTTTGATAAAGCTGTCGTTCCGGCAGGAGGTGTTTTTACGCTTGGTGGAACCGAAGGCGACAATTTTCGAGTGGCTCAGTTTTGACTTCCTGACATCCCTGAAGAATTGGTCATCCTTGGGATTCGATCCCGGCCACCCCCCTTCTATGTAATCGATCTTCAAACGGTCAAGGGCGGATGCGATGAGAAGCTTGTCGTGGAGGGATAATGATATCCCCACGGTCTGGGCGCCGTCGCGAAGGGTGGTATCGTATAATGTTATTATCCTTTTACTCATGAGACTGGTTCCTGATTAAACAGCATGGTTGTCATGGGGTAATGATATTGCAAGGATTTTTTCAGCTTGTGGTCTATTCTGGTTGGTCTAACATGTGTCAATTTATAGAGAAGTAGAACTGAAAGACGAATCAGTCAAACCGCCACTGCGTCCTTTTCGACACAGAGACTTCTCCATGATGAATAGCGGCACAGGGCCCAGGCCGCCCTGGCCGCCCGTTCCGGTGTGGGAAGAAAGGGTATCCCACTATCGATCAGATGGGAAATAAGCGGTTCGTTCAGGTCAAGAAAGGTCGAGCAAATGACCGGGATCGGGAGCGATGAGAGGGCCTCCCCTATTTTTATTTTGAGGGCATTGCCCATTCCCAGTGTTGTCTGTATCATCTTGCGGTCAAGACAGGGGGCCACCGCCGGATTATCGCGGTAGTGCAGGAATGTTTCGATGCCGAAGAGGCCGTAGAAGAGCAGGACGTCCACTTCGCCGGATTCAGCTATAATGCGCGGTACCCTGCTGAAAAAGGCCTCCCAGTTGTTGATAAAGGTGAAGTCAACCGGGTTGGCGAGGGAAGCGGTGTGGGGGGAGAACTCACTGATGGCGTCCTGGAGCTGTTCGGAAAACAACGGAAGCTCGAGTCCAAGACGGCAGACGGTGTCCGCCATGAGAGCCCCGGGACCGCCGCTGTTGGTGAGAATGCCGATCCGGTTGCCCGACGGAAGGGAGCACCGGGAGAGAACGCACGAAAAATCGAACATTTCCTCCAGGGAGGAGGCGCGGATAATGCCGGTCTGGCGGAAAACGCCGTCCATGATTTCTTCGGGCGATGCCATGGCCGCCGTATGGGACGCCGTGGCCCTGGCGCCGGCTTCAGTGCCGCTCGCGTATAGGGCCACGATGGGCTTCGCTTTTGATACTTCAACCGCTTTCTCGATGAACTCCCTTCCCCGGCGCACTGTTTCAATGTAGCAGGTTATGGCTTTTATCGTGTCCCTTCCGGCCATGTAGTCAAGGCCGTCCACAATGTCAAGGTCCCCCTCATTGCCGAGGCTTATCGCCTCGGCGTAATTGAGCTTCCGGGTATGTAGGTAGGGCATCACGTGGGTCACGAAGGTGCCGGAATGTGAGAGCATTCCTATATCACCGGGCTCGCCTTCAAAGGGAAACACGGTGAAGTTGTAATTTTCTTGGAGGTTAACCACGCCGATGCAGTTGGGGCCCACATAGCGGACGCCGGCCTTCTGAGCTGCCCGGTCCAGTTCTGACTGGAGATCGATGCTTCCCACCTCCTTGAATCCTGCTGTCACGATCACCGCGCGGAAAACCCCGGCGTCTCCCAATTCTTCGATAACGCCGGGGACCAGTTTTGCCGGAAGAACGATAACAGCGCAGTCAACCGGCTCACCAATATCAGAAATTTTTTTATATGTTCTGAGGCCGAATACGACTTTTTCAGAAGGATGAATAGGATAGATCTTTCCCCGATATCCGTTACAGAGAAGGGTGACAAGCTGGCTCGATCCCATTTTGGAAAGGTTGTTCGATGCTCCATAAAAGGCAATGGAGCAGGCGTTCATAATTTCATGGAGAGGGTTTGTAGTCATGGCTGATTCCTTACTGTTCCCTGTAGTCTGATAGTATCAGAGGTAAATTGGGACCTTGTCTTGTCTAGTATATTTTACTAAAATACTATCACATAACAGACTTCTTGAAAAACTCAATAATCGAGTATATTTGCACCCGCTGCCGAAGGCGGTGGGGGCGAATACATAATAATAACTAGTTATGTAGCAATTCTAATAATTTTCATTTATACAACTCCTTATGTTTTTGCATAAGTGTGGGGAGGAATGTTTTCAGATCTTCGATTATGATATAATCGGATATAGAAAAGATTGCCGCCTGTGGATCTGTATTGATGGCAACTATTATCTGTGACCCCTTCATGCCGGATATGTGCTGTTGGGACCCGGATATGCCGCAGGCCATGTACAGTCTGGGCGATACCGTTTTGCCCGTTACCCCCACCTGGTGTGCGTAAGGAAGCCATTTCTGGTCGCAGATAATCCGCGACGCTCCAACCGCTGAGTTGGGGAAAAGTCTTGCCACCTCCCGTATCAGCTCCAGATTTTCCTGTGCGCCAATACCCCGACCCGCTGAAATAATCACATCAGATTCTTCAAGGCGCACCGTCTCTTCCGTGGATTCGCTCATAGACAGGGGCCTGCAGGGGGAATCGATATCCGATATTTTTCGTATAACAACGGTGCCCGGGTTACGGGGAACTGCGCTGCTGTCGGCGGGGGCAAAGGCTCCCGGCAGTATGGTCAGCACGGATTGTTCTGTCGTGGGAGAAAGATCAATAGTTAATTTTCCATTGAACAGCGACCTTCTGAACACGGGTATATCCCCGACAGCATTAAATGATTGCACAGCGGTGATGCACGTCATGTTCAGACGGGCAGACAGGTGTGCCGCCATCTGGCATCCCCGCATGGTATGCTGAAAGCAGACGTAACGAGGCTTGATGTCATCGATCAGGGGTATAACGGCCTTTGCCAGAAAATCCGGATTTGGATGAGTGAGTGAGTTATGCTCAAGTCCCATGACATCATGGCCATAGCAGGACGCCTTTTCAGCGACATCAACTATGCTGCTGCCGGCTACCACGACCTGTATGTCCAGCGAAAAGGTATCGGCGAATTGTTCGGCGAAATTTATTAGCTCGAACCCTGAAGGTGCGGGCTTGTTCGCGATCGTATCGAGTATTGCCAGTATGCGTTCCATCGGCATGCCTTAAATGAGAGACTGTTCATGGAGTATTGTCAGCAGTTGTTCGGCTTTCTGCTCCGCTGTGCCGGTTATTATTAAGCCTTTGGTCCCTTTCTCCGGGTAGGAAATGGATACAAGCTGTTCCGGTTTCAGCGACAATGGGCCGACGTTTGCCTGAATGGTTAACAGCTTCTGATCCTTGGCCCGGAGAACATTGGATAGAGACGGGTACCGGGGCCGGTTAATACCTGACTGGATTGTCAGAAGGCATGGCATGGGCAGTGCAATTGTCTCGTTGATGCCCCCTTCCAGTTCGCATTCTACAGTGATGGTTTTCCTGTCAGGGCTGATGGCTTCTTTGACCACCGATACGGCGCATGGGAACCCGAGCCGCGCCGCTATGAGAGGGCCCACCTGGCACTGCATGTCGTCTTCAGCCATGACCCCGCAGAGGATAATGTCATAGGATTTATCCCTGGCATAGTCCGCGATGAGAGCAGCGGTCAGGGATGGGGGACAGTACCCTGTTGTTTCAAGGAGTATATGGATGCCGTTAGCGGCGCCTTTTTCGAGGCTCTTCTTCAGGGTTGAACCGGAACGTTGCTGCCCGACCGAAATAGTGTCAACAATGACATCACCGAGGGACTCCCTGATCAGCACAGCTTCTTCAAGGGCAAACTCGTCGTAGCGGTTCATGCGGAAGGCAATGTGGCCCTCTTCATTTATCCATTGGCCTCCGTTGGCTATTTCAATGGGTGATTCCGTGTCTTGAACTTGTTTTACACAAACCAGTATCTTCATAGATGTATCATCAGGTCCCCGGCGGCGACAGCCAGTTTCCATGGCGGTACCTGTTCTGAATAGCCGATAATTTTTCTTTTATTTTAACATATTCCTCTTTCTTGCTGAGGAGCCATTGCATGTGTCCCTTTTTTCCTTCCTCTCCGAATTCAGGATGAAAATAATAGAAGGTGAGCCGGTCCCCTTCCTGCCTGGCCAGGGACTTACACAGAGCGCATTCAAGGCCGTTCTCGTGGATCCGGAATAGGTCAGAATGACACCGGGGACAGCGGTTCCCGGAATGAGACGCGGGCGGCGTTTCATCCATGAGACACCGGCAAAGCCGACCTATTTTTTCATTAAAGTCGTTCTTGAGGGCTATCTCGCCGGGATGAGTGCCGTATAAGAGTTCAACGCCGGCCACAGTAAGTCCCAGGGCTGAAACCTGCGCCACCAGGGCCGTATCAGCATAGCCCCGGTACTCTTCCCTGCCCAGGGTAAGAACAACGGCTGTTTTTTTCTCGCTCAGACGTTCATAATAGGGCGCCGCCTGAAGGGCCCGGTCGGCGATCATTTTCATGATTCCCACTGGCCCCAGGACGTAATTGGGGGCTGCGAAAAGAATCGCGTCGGCTTCAGCCATTTGTTCAAGAAGCCATTCCATGTCATCCTTCAGATTGCATCTAATGCCCGGAAGAAGGCAGGCATAGCATCCCTTGCAGGGCAATATCGTCAGATGGGGAAGCCGTATCATAGAAAGATACCAGCCATCCATGTTTTCCGCGACGGCCTTGACCGCAATTTCAGAATTGCCCAGACGGCGGTAAGAGGCTATGATTCCCAGCAGTTTCTTTTTAGCCACAGGGGTCCTCGCTCATATATGATATCCGTTTCGTGATCCTGGATTACGAAACACCCTTACTATGGAATAAAAGATACAATGGCACGGTTTCATGTCAATAAAAAAACGAACGCTCGCTCTTTTTTTATTGACAAATTTATGCCTTCCCTCGATGATACAACCAGTGAGGAATTCATGAGCACATTATTCTTTATCCGTCACGGGCAGGCCTCTTTCGGCAAGGAAGAATACGATGAATTGTCGGATACGGGGCACCGCCAGTCGAGGATTCTGGTCCATCACTTTGAAGTGACGAACAGGCGCTTTGATGCGGTTTATACCGGCACCCTTTCACGCCATGTCAGGACTGCCGAGGCTATGCTGTTGCTTCTTTCAGAAATGAATGCGCCGCTTCCACCGGTGCGGCAGCTGGAAGGGCTCAATGAATATCCGACCCATGATATATTTCCGGCCCTGGCGCCCTATGCCATTGATGCGGACCCATCCCTTGCCGCTGACGTGGCAGGTCTCATGAAGGACCGGAAAGCGTTCCAGAGGGTCTTCGAAGCTGTCATGGGGATCTGGGCTTCGGGGAAACACCATGTACCCGGCATGGTTACCTGGCAGGATTTCAAGGGAAGGGTCAACCGGGCCATTGATGAAATTATGAAGAATGACGGGACCGGTAAGAACGTGGCGGTTTTCACTTCGGGCGGGACCATCTCCGTCGCGGTACAGAGAACCCTCGGCCTCAGTGAAAACGGAGCCATGAAGATAGCCGAGCAGCTGGTCAATACCTCGGTGACCAGGTTTAAATGCACCAGTGACCGCATCATGATGGCTACATTCAATGAGTATGCGCACCTGGAAAGGGAAAACGATGAGAAACTGATAACCTACCGATAAGTGGTTTTTATGAATGTATCAAGCAACACAGCCAGGCAGTAATACACGGAGGACCCTATGGATTTCACTATCACTGACAAAATGCAGACAATCCTTGACATGATCAATGAATTCATCGAGAAAGAGCTGATTCCTCTGGAGCCTGAATTTGTAACCACTGAATTCAGGGACATGGTTCCGGTCCTGGAGGAAAAACGGGAGATGGTGCGGCGCATGGAGCTGTGGGGTCCCAACCATCCGAAAGAACTCGGAGGCATGGGGCTTACCATGGTTGAGCACGGTCTGGTTTCCGAGGCCCTCGGCCGGACGCCCCTTGGCCATTACGTATTTGGCTGCCAGGCCCCTGACGCGGGCAATATAGAGATACTCCACCTCCATGCCACGGTCGAACAGAAGGAACAATACCTTAAGCCCCTCGTGGCCGGTACAATACGGAGCTGTTTTTCCATGACTGAAGTGGATATGCCGGGATCGAACCCGGTCATGCTCGAAACCACGGCGGTCAAGGACGGCAGCGATTACGTCATTAACGGCCACAAGTGGTACACCACGGCAGCCGACGGGTCGAAGTTCGCTATCTGCATGGCCGTGACCAACCCCGAGGCGCCGTCGTACCTGCAGGCGAGCATGATCATCGTACCGACCGATACACCGGGATTCAACCTGGTTCGCAATATACCGGTCATGGGACACAGCGGCAGCGATTACGCCAGCCACGGAGAGATACTGTACCAGAACTGCCGGGTCCCGCAGAAGAACCTCCTGGGGCCTGAAGGACATGGCTTCATCCTTGCGCAGGAGCGTCTCGGCCCGGGCCGGATCCACCACTGCATGCGGTGGCTCGGTATCTGTAAACGGTCCTTTGACCTGATGTGCAGGCGGGCCAACGAGCGGGTCATAGCACCGGGAGGGAAGACCCTGGCAACGAGACAGACCATCCAGAACTGGGTGTCTGAATCCGCCGCGGAGATACAGGCGGCACGGCTCCTTACCCTGTACGCAGCCTGGCGGATCGACACCGTGGGGGCCAAGGACGCTCGGGACGATGTATCCATCATCAAGTGGGTCGTGGCTAACACCATGAACACTGTTGTTGACCGGGCACTACAGGTCCACGGCGGCCTCGGTATGACCGATGACACAATCCTAGCATTTTTTTACCGCCATGAGCGGGCTGCCCGCATTTATGACGGCGCCGACGAGGTGCACAAGGCCTCCTTCGCGACGCGCCTGCTCAAGCGGTATGATGAAGAAATGAAAAAAGAAAAAAAACAGGAGATCCGATGACTTTTCAGGAATTCAGCAAACTGGTGATGGTTTCGGTCGAAGACCTGTGCCGCGACTTCTACCGGGAAAACCGCGCCACCATCAAGATCAAGAAAGAAGAGACGGCGGTTAAAAACCTGGTTACCATAGTCAACACCACCCTGAAGTTGAGCTACAAAAAGGGTTTTGACGCCATGAGCCTACGTGACCTGAGCCGTGAATCGGGGCTCAGCATGGGAGCCCTCTACTCATATTTCGGAAGCAAGGAAGACCTGCTGAGCATGATCCAGTACCATGGGCAGCTGGCGGTTGAAAGGATATTACGTGAGCATATAGACCAGGACAGGGGGACACGGGACAAGCTGCGGAGCGCCATCCGCACCCATCTCTACCTGAGCGAACTGATGAAAAGCTGGTTTTACTTTTTTTTCATGGAGACAAAAAATCTTAATAAGAAATACCGGAAGATTTCAGTCGAAAGCGAACTCATGACCGAACGGGTCATTACAGACATCCTGGAAGAGGGTGTTCAGGGCAAAGTGTTTGCGGTGGAGAATATTCTGCTGACCGGCTCCGTCATCAAGGCCATGATGCAGGACTGGTACCTTAAGCAATGGAAATACGCCCAGCGGAAAATATCGGTGGAGGACTATGCCCAGTTTATAATCACCATGGTGGAATCATGCATCGTAAAAAAAGCGCAGTAAAAATACGTCACAATATTTGGATTGCAGTAGTTATTTGATCAGGAGGCGACGATTATGGCAAAAAAAGACGAACCCGTTGAAGTACGGCAGGGCGAAGAAATAGATCTGATCAAGGTCGGAGAATTTCTGAGAGATTCAATTCCCGGTCTCAAAGGTGAATTGACCGCGAAGCAGTTCCCCAGCGGTTTTTCCAACCTGACCTATCTGGTGAAAGCCGATAACCGCGAGATGATCCTCCGGCGGCCGCCCTTTGGGAAAAAACCGAAATCCGGCCATGATATGTCCCGGGAATACCGCATACTCAAGGCGTTGAAGCCGCTTTTTAAATATTGCCCGGAGCCGCTGGTATACACGGAGGACCCGGCTGTTATGGGATGTCCCTTTTACGTCATGGAACGCATCAACGGGCTCATCATCCGGAAAAAATTGCCTGAAGGGATGGAACTTGATCCGAAAAACGCCCGGACACTTTCCGAAAATTTAATCAGGGTCCTGTGTGAACTCCATTCAGTTGATTACCGGAAGGCAGGCCTGGGCGATTTTGGAAAGCCGGAGGGATATGTCCGGCGACAGGTGGAGGGATGGATCGGCAGGTACCGCGACGCGCGTACACCCGACGCTCCTGATTATGAAAACATCATGTCCTGGCTCACCTCCAAGATGCCCGCTGATACCGACAGACCGTGCCTCATTCACAATGATTACAAGTTCGACAATGTGGTCTTAAATCCTCAGAATCCCCTCGAGATAATCGGCATCCTTGACTGGGAGATGGCGACCCTGGGAGATCCTCTAATGGACCTGGGTAACTCAATAGCCTACTGGATTGAAAAGGACGACCCGCCCAATGTACAGATGATACGGATGATGGCGACAAACATAGAAGGAATGCTCACCCGGAAGGAGCAGGTGGCGCTCTATGCCGATATTATGGGACGGCCCATCAATGATTTTGATTTTTACCTGTGCTTCGGGTACTTCAGGCTTGCCGTTATCGCGCAGCAGATCTATTACCGGTTTTACAACGGACAGACCAAGGACGAGCGCTTCAAGATGTTGATTGGTGCTGTGAAGATTCTGGAGACCGTGGCCAAGCAGTTAGTGGAGACGTCCAAACTGTAGGTGAACCTCTAAAAACTTTTTGGATGTTCCCGTGAGGTCCGCCATCTTCAACGCCCCCCGTCCCCCGCAGGGGGCGCGTGAGACATATCTTTATGTAATGATACAATCTTAATTTTGTATATTACTGGATCAATACATGCATATTTAAGGATTTTCACATCAAAATATAAGGTTTATATGTACCGCTCCTTCACCCGTGTCCCCTCTGGGGGAAAGGGGGAGGGAATTATGAATGGGTAATAGCGTAACCATTCTCATCTTGACAAAATTCACCCGATCGCTTCCACTAACCTCCTATGAAGTTCCTCGTCGAAAATATCACGCTCAACCCGGATGAAGACCAATCCCTCCTGAAAGACCGTATCAGGGAACTATATACAATCGATTGCGATTTTGATGTAATCATCGCGCGCAGGTCCCTTGATGCCCGAAAAAAAGATAAGATCGTATACCGGTATCGGATCATCATTGATATAGCCGAAGACCCGGGAAAATCTCTTTTAGTAAAAGAAGGCATATCCGTTTATCAATCGAAAGTATCGCCCCAAGTCCCAAGAAAAAATATCAAGGAACGGGTTGTTGTTGTCGGATGCGGCCCGGCGGGACTCTTCTGCTGCCTAAGGCTCATCGAGGCGGGCGCCATGGTGGAGCTTTTTGAGCGGGGCAGGGCTGTGGAAGAGAGGATGAAAGATATCGAGAAACTGGAACGCCAGGGTGTTCTGGACGAGCGTAGCAATGTCCTATTCGGCGAAGGCGGGGCAGGCACCTATTCGGACGGCAAGCTGACAACGCGTACCAGGCGTCCGGAGATAGACTGGTTTTTTAATATGATGGTAGAGTGCGGCGCGCCATCATCGATCCTGTATGAAGCAAAACCTCACATAGGCACAGACCGCCTCAGGGTGATCGTGGCAACTATCCGTCAGAGAATACTATCCTCCGGTTCCCGGATTAATTTTAACGAATCCGTCGATGATATTTTCGTTTCTGGAGGATCCATTGCAGGGATCATCACATCACAGGGAAGGGAAGTGCAGGCATCCAGGGTGGTAATGGCCATCGGTCATTCAGCACGGGATACCTATGAAATGCTAAGGAAGAGAGGGGTTACTCTGGAGCGGAAGGGTTTTGCCATGGGTGTCAGGATTGAACACCCCGCTGAATTGATCAACAATATCCAGTATGGACGCTCTCCCTACCGGGACCAGCTCCCGGCAGCGGATTATGCCCTGACCACGGTCAACCGGACCACGGGGAGGGGGGTCTACTCCTTCTGCATGTGTCCCGGCGGAAGGATTATCAATTCTTCATCTGAACAGGAACGATTATGCACCAATGGCATGAGTTTTTCAGGACGGAACCATCCCTTTTCGAATTCAGCTATTGTCGTGACGGTGTCTCCCGATGATTTCGAAGATGATGCGCTGGGCGGAATCGAATTGCAGCGGGGGATAGAAGCGGAAGCCTATGCCGGAGGAGGGGGATCTTTTACAGCGCCGGCCCAGCTCGTCACGAGTTTTTTGCGCGGCAGGATTGATGCGGACCTGCCTCCGGTATCATACCGACCGGGGGTAACACCGGCAGACCTTGGGAGGCATCTGCCGGTCTGGATTGTTGATGAACTGAAAGCCGGATTTGTGCAATTTGAAAGAAAGATGAAGGGATTCGTCAGTAACAGCGGAGTCCTTATCGGGGCGGAAACGCGGACATCGTCGCCTGTGCGCATCACCAGAAACAGCGGCTTTCAGTCGCTTACGGTCAGAGGCCTCTATCCGGCTGGTGAAGGGGCCGGGTATGCGGGGGGCATAGTCAGCTCCGCCGTAGACGGGATACGCTGCGCAGACTGCATTATGAGTGAATGATTTCCCGCACTTTCCAGAAAATTGTCATGTCCGGGAGTATTAATCTTGACGGTATAACAGGTCCGGGTGCATCGTAGCGCCTGTTTCCCTGGAGTTACCCATGGCAGATTCCTATACTGAAATAGCGCGGAACAAGAAGGCACGGTTCGATTATGAAATAATTGAAACGTTCGAGGCAGGCATTGTTCTGAAGGGAAGTGAGGTGAAGTCAATACGCCAGAAGAAGGTCAGCATCCAGGAATCGTACGCCCGTGTCAAGAACGACGAAATCTATATCACAGGTATGAACATCGCCATCTACGAAATGGCCAACCGGTTCAACCACGAACCGGTCCACGACCGGAAGCTGCTGCTCCACCGGCACGAGATTAAGAGACTCATCGGCAAGGTCCATGAGAAAGGCTTTACCCTGGTGCCGCTGAAGATGTATTTCAAAAACGGAAAGGTGAAAGTGGAGCTCGGTTTGGCGCGGGGCAAGGCCAAGTATGACAAGCGGGACAGTATCAAGAAGCGCGAAGTTGACCGCGAATTGCAGCGCGAATGGAAGAACCATCGGTAGCGCAATAAATGGCTTGACAGTTCTGATTATTAATTCTTTTTTACGCTTACCATGGGGGTATCGTTTAGCCCCCGGATTTTTAGAAAATACAGTAGTATAAAGCAAATACATTACAACGAGGAAACCAGTATGTCTGACGAAGTACAAGCAACCCAGCCGGCAGAAGGAGCGGCATCTCCCGAGGGCGCCCAGGCGGCCGCCAAGACAAAAAAGATCAACAGAATGACCGCCAAGGAGCTGTCATCGAAAATCGAAGATCTTGAAAAAACGGCCATGACCGGATCAAAGTATTACAAGCAGCTTCTGCAGAGAAAAAAAGAGTTGGGCATCTAAGAAGGTTGTTATTGGGGTTGCCTCCGCACAGGGCGAAGGTAACCCAATACATTTTCATCCCTCCCGCATCAATAACACGTATTCGTATTTGTAAAGGTCCTCTATAAACTGCCTGATTATTTCATGTTCGTCTTTTTGTGAATTGGAAGTGAGAATGAAGTTCAACTTATCGGTATAGGGAAAGGTGATGAAATCTTTGTATTGACCTCTCTGTACCCGGTATCCCAGCTGTTCTGCAACCCGTACCAGATATGAGAATTTAATGGTGTATTCACAGTGCCCCATAAGGGGAATGCGTTCGGGATTCTGCGTACTTGAAATATTGATTTTATTTTTTAATGTTTCCGGGACTGTCGCTTCGCAGCTGTGCTCACTCAAGTAGATGTACCTGACCCCGGCAGAACAGAGCTTCTCGACCGCTTCTATTGCTCCGTTATTAAGATTGAATGATTCAGTTGGGATTGGAAGGCTGTAAGTAATGAAAATTTTTTTTACTCTGGACATAATGGGATCTTTTTCCAAATCTGCGGTTTTAAACAAATTAGGGTCAATATCGCAGATGGTTGGAAAATCCCCGGTTATTTCATTTAAGAGCACCAGATCATAATCCTTAAAAAAATCGGCACCCATGGAAAAAAAATCATTTTCAATAAAGGCCAGGGTGAAGTCTTTCAGGATTTCTTTCTGCTTATTCAATAAAACCGGGGACAGATCGAGCATGGACGCTTTCTTGACATTGTATCTCCGCAGAAAATCCCTCATGAGAAATCCATAGCCTCCGCCGATTTCTAATACCGTTGAAAGGGAATTCAGGGGAATTGCAATGCTCAGATGGTCAATGAGGAGGTTCCCAAAGCTTTCATTTTTTTTCAGTACGCTGCGGCAGGGGCTTGACGCATCTTCGAGGGCATTGGTTACCGTCAGCTCCCACCCGAGGGTCTTCAATCCTTTCCGATGATAGGAAGCAGTGTCATTGATATGATAGCTGGCGGTCATTGTTAATAATTGAATGATGCATGTTCGAGGTGAACAGATTATCAGATGATAATTTTTCCGCCGGTATCCGACATGTGTGTAAGCAGATAAACCGTTGCGATTAGGCCGATCAAACCAATGCAGGACAATAGCAATACGAGCATGATTTTTTTCTTTTCAGCGCCGGGCAGGAGCTGGAAGTTCTGAATTTTATATTTAATATCAAGAAACTTATTAATAATTGCAGGCGTGATTTGATCGAACTGAATCTTATTGAGAGCACTCCTCAGGGGAGTCATTTTTTTCAACGTGCCCTTCGTGTGGCTGAGGTCAAAGGATGCGTCTTTATAGATATCGGTGTTATCGGGGTTCGCGATAAAGCTGTATCCGCAGTTGCATTTTACCTTTATGGTCCCTTTGTCAATGGGGAAACGGAGCCTGGTTCTACAGGTGGGGCATGTTTTTATCAGGTACATGGTCTACTGTAAATCCCTTATCTGCTTCAGGATGTCCGGCACCCGCGTGTAGAAATCTTCAAGTTCAGCCTGCGTGAGGCCGGTTTTTTTTATCGCTTCATCCTTTATTTCATGGTAGAGTCCGTCATTACCGATACCGACACCACCCATCAGGCAGATGGCGTTGGCGATATGAACGATTGATACTTCAAGCATGTGTTCCGGCGGTGCGGAGGCAGGGTCCTGATAATACCTGACAATGGACCTGAGCACCGGCGGGAAATTCCATTTAACCAGTATTTTTTCACCGACCTCCTGGTGATTATAACCCATGATCTCCTTTTCCGCCAGATGAAAGGAGATGCTTGAGGTTTGCACGAGGTCCAGTATCTGTTTGAATGCCTGCTGGACAAAGAGAGCAATGACTACCTTCCCGACATTGTGTATGATGCCCCCGGTAAATACAATATCGGAAAGATCTTTTCTTTTTTTTGCAATAGCAATATCGCGGGACATAGTGGCAACAGCAAGTCCCTGTTTCCATAGATCGCCTTGGGCCAGATCGTAACCCATAACGGGCTTATCAAGAACGGGTTTTGCAGCTACCAGAAGGACTATATCTTTCACTTCCTTGAGGCCAAGCGTCACTATGGCGCGGTCAATGGATGTGATCTCGTTACCTTTACTGAAAAATGCCGAATTGCACAGTTTCAGGATATTGGTGGTCATGGCCTGATTTTTTGATATTTCTTGTGCCACCAGCTTGAAAGAAACATCCGGGTTGCTGACCATATTGATGACTTTGCTTGCCACCTCTGGTAGCGGTGGCAGCTGATCAATATTGCTTATTATGGCTTCGATTCTTTGTTTTATATTCTGGTCCATACACAGTCTCCGGGCGACCCATATTATACTTTATAATACATTTTTTCCTGTCCGCCGGCCTTTACCTTCATGCGCCCGTCTTCCAGGTAAAAATCGATAACTTTCCCAAGATTGCCGCCGACATCTTCAACAAGTAATGGTATACCGATCTTTTGCAGCTCAAGTTTCGTTTGCTCGATATTTCTGTCTCCGATCTGGCCGAGGGAAATGTTGGAGCCGAACTTGAACATGGAGGCGCCGCCGGCGATTTTTGCGGAAAGATTTTCCTTTTTCGCCCCGTCTTTGAGGAGCGTTTTTACCAGCAGGGGGACGGCGGTATCTGCGTATTTTTCATGGTTAGGGTTTCCCTTCTGGTTTACCGGAAGTAAAATGTGAGCCATACCGCCGATTTTCTTGACGCGGTCGTATATGCATATGCCTACGCAACTGCCGAGAATCGTCCTCAATACAGCGGGAGAAGAAGAATATCGTATCTGGGCAACACCCACAGTAATAATATCACTCATGACTTCAACTCTGCACGATAAAGTTTATTCAAAGTTCTTAATCAGCATAAATAATAGTATAACAGCACGGCCCATTTGTCAAGACCAATAGAGGTTAATTTCAGTTATATAGATGTGCAGTATACGTTAACATAAAACAATGGTATATCAAAATCAGATTTCTTGATTTGACAGGGAAGAGTATCGGCGCGCATTGTGTGTCAGCGAAAAGTCAAGGGTAGTGATAACAATAATAGAGATGATACAAGCGCAGTTTATTGTTTTGATGCGTTAAATAAATCCGGCGTTTTTTCTGTAAGCGTGGACAATCCAGTTAAAAGTTTGTTCATTTCTATGAAGTAACAGGTGTCCCGGTATTGCAAGAGAACCCTGCCTTTGTATTTTCCTGCAAGCTTATAGGAAAAGGGGATTCGTCTTTTTTCTTTTCCGTATTCAGCAGCCCACAAGCCGTTTGTGGATTCCAGAACATATCCAAGTGAAGTAAGTTCTATATCAACGATATCTGTCAGTTTAGTCAGGGATTTTTTTGTCTTACTGTCAATCGAGTACTGCATTATTTCCCAGTTCCCGGAGTTGCCGGTAATATAGCGTATGGTATTGACGCCTATGTGGTGCTTCGATGAAGACATGCCCAAATTTTTAAGCACCGTGGATCCTGTTGAAAGATTTATGAGGTTTAAGTAATGCGATCCGGCAATACCGGCGATAACCATTAAAAGATCGTCCCTTTTTGAAAGATGAACCATGTAATAGTTTGTGTAGGGGGGAGGGAATGATTCTTTCAGGATTTGTTCGCTCGAATGATGAACGATGCTGTAACGGTATAGCTTGGATTTCTGGTAGTACAGTATGCTGTCATCTGTGATGAGGACTGCCTTAACGCGGTTTTTTTTATCTCCAATGGTTTCATCATTGAGATGAGCGCCGTCCCCGTCAAAGACGCAGAATTGCAGCCCGTCGCTGAGAACGGCATAGTCATCAGTGCGGTCAATTCCGGTGATAGACTCTCCATCGGTCAGCGTATAACTCTGTTTCGATGGATAGATAACCTCCGCATTGTTTTCCTGGAGCCTGTAAAGAAGTGTGCCGGTGGACTGGATATCTATGCCTTCCACAGAGTCGATGGCAATGTTAGTGATAAATTCCGATTCCAGGCTCTGGAGGGCCTTCGGTTGTTTTTCATTGTACCGTTCAATGGCATTATTCAATTTTCTGTCAGGATCAAGGGTGCAGCCGTTGAAGAACATTACAACTGCGCCACATAGTATGGTAATCAGGTACGCTCGTGTTTTCATATTATTCGCTATTTAATTTTTTTTCTGGATTGGATCTTTTCAACTATTCGTTTCAGGAACTCAGCATCATATATCTCGATTGTTTTTGCCTGGGCAAGGGCTTTGGCCCTGATGCTGAACTTTGATGTGGTTATATATATGCCGTTTTTGCATTTCTCATCGATTATGTGTTTCTGAAAATCATTAATATTGTCTTCTGTTATTTCCCGGGTGGTCCTGTGAAAATAAATAAGTATGGGCGGATCGTTAATCCTCTTTATGTTGTAGGCCCGGTACTGATACTCATTGGAGCTTATCCGGTCTTTGGAGATGATATTGTAGTTGAGGCTTGATATCATCTCCACGATGGTAGGCTGAAGCGATTCCAGTGATGAAATGAACATGGTCATCAGACTCTCGTTTCCGAGTATATCCTGATATGATTCAATTTTAATACGTGTTCCGCGAAAATTCGGATTCTCTTCTATGATTTTTGTCCAGTGATGGAAGGCCTCTTTTATTTTATTCTGATGTTCGTAACATTCCGCCAGGAGATACCGGTACTCCTGGGATTCTTCAGTCTTTTCATTGAGACTGCCAAGACCCTGTTCAAGGACCTCTATGGCATTGTCATATTCTTCAGTCTGGTTATAAATCTCACCGATCTTATAGAGGCTCTTTAAATAATATTTACGGTCTTTTTTTGATTTATCAAACATCGCGATGGCATTTTTGAAGTCTTTTTTCATCTGATAGATGGAGCCAAGATGAAATTGGGCTTCGTTGTGGTCCCCTGGAACATTCAGGGCCTTTGTAAGGTATTCTTCACCCTTTTCATAATCAGATATGTTGAAACAGGAAATACCCAATGGGAGGTAGACGTCACTCAGGTTCGTGTCCAGAATAATGGCCTTGAGCAGATGTTCACGGGCTTTTTTAAATTCTTTCTTTTTATAAAGGGCATGACCGATCCGGTGGTTGGCTGTCAGGTCTTCGGGATTAAAAATAAGAATCGCTTTATATTCTTCAATTTCTTTAGGGAAATTCTTCGTTTCATTATAGAGGCGGGCCAGGTGGTAATGGATTTCAATTTCATTGATATGCTTGTTGAAATCAGGGAGGCTGAGGATGTTGTTCAATTCAGATATTGCCAGAAGGTACTGGTTTTGCTTCATTAAAACTTGGGCGCGCAGGTATCGGGCCGGGACGTATTCGCTCTTTTGCTCCAGAATTTTTTTTATGATCTCATTGGCTTTGCTGATCTGGTCTTGTTCGAGGTATTCCTCCGCTTTTCGTATTTTAGCAGGAAAAGAGGTTGATTTAAATATAATAACTGCAACAATGATGAGAATGACGAAGAATACTAGTATGGCATAACTCATTTTAGTCTACTTAATTATTTTAATATTTTTCAATAGAATCTGATGCCGGAGGTACATGCAGGTAACGTTTGTTAATTATAAACACTACCTATCTATTCATGCAGTGTACCTGTTTTTTCCGTCAAGTCAATTATCGGCCGGCCGCATAGATTGCTTTCGTGATAAATTTCATAATTGACAAAATAACCTTATTTCCATTTTTGTTTTTCTTTACTTAATGATCAACATTTCATGGAACATAAACCGGAACATTTCAGATGCCCATACCTGTAAGGATAATTAACACCGCAACTAACAGATACCCGAGGAGGTGACCATGGCGGAAATTGGCATAATAGTGGGAAGTGACTCGGATCTACCGAAGATCAAAGAATGCTTTGATCTTCTCGAGGAGTTCCGCGTCGAATTTGATATCATCATTTCTTCGGCGCACCGCTGCCCGGCTCAAACCATGGAATGGGCGGCAACTGCGCAGAAGCGGGGAATAAAAGTCATTATTGCCGCTGCCGGCGGCGCCGCCCATCTTCCCGGTGTTGTGGCATCCCACACGACCCTTCCGGTAATCGGCGTCCCCATAGAAACCGGCATTGCCGGCGGGCTCGATTCAATGCTGTCAATTATTCAGATGCCCGCAGGGATCCCGGTCGCGGCGATGGCTGCTGGAAAAGCGGGAGGAATAAATGCCGCCCTCTTCGCGATCAGCATACTTTCGTTATCTAGTGCGGCTTATGCCCAACGGCTCGATCGTTACCGTAAAGAAATGGCGGAAAAGATAACAGGCCGAAACGAAAAGTTGAAACAGATGGGGGTCGGGGAATACATCAAGATGAAAGAGGGTGCCAAATGATCGAACATGCCGTTCAGATTCCGAATGAGCGGATCGTCATACTTGATTTCGGCTCACAGTACACACAGCTGATAGCCCGCAGAATACGGGAGCTCAATGTCTACGCAGAGATCGTGCCCTATTATTATCCTGTCGAGGCAATAAAAAAGGAAAAGCCGGCTGCCATCATTCTTTCCGGCGGACCTTCATCGACGTATGAAAAAGGGGCTCCCCAGGCGGCACCGGAGATATTTGCATTAAATATTCCCATGCTGGGTATATGCTATGGTCTCTACCAGATCGTTGAGGCCTTCGAAGGAAAAACAGAAAGCGCCCGCTCCAAGGAATATGGAAGGGTGATGATAGACATCAAGGATGATTCCCCGCTTTTCCGGGGATTGTCCAGCCGCGAACAGGTATGGATGAGTCATGGCGATAAAGTGGTGAGCCCACCTCCCGGCTTTACCGTGATAGCATCCTCAGAAAACGCTGAGATTGCGGCCATTGAAAACAGGAGCGCCAGAATCTATGGGGTTCAGTTCCACCCCGAGGTATACCATACCGTCAACGGGAACAAGGTGCTAGAAAATTTTCTCTTCGCGGTCTGCAACCTGCGCCCGACCTGGAACATGGAATCTTTCATAGAAACCTCGGTGGAATCAATCAGGGAAGAAGTGGGTGACGGCACTGTTCTTCTGGGCCTTTCGGGCGGGGTCGATTCATCGGTAACGGCGATGCTTCTGCAGAAGGCCATCGGCGACCGGTGTTACTCTGTTTTCGTCAATAATGGCGTGCTGCGAAAAAACGAGCATATTCAGGTTGTCGAGCGCTTTAAGAAGCATATGAAACTGAACCTGATATACGTGGATGCCTCCGCACGGTTCCTGAAAAAACTCCGTGGCGTGGATAACCCCGAGCAGAAGCGCAGGATCATAGGGCGGGAGTTTATAAAGGTATTTATGGAGGAGGCACGGAAGATCGGGCGTTTTGATTTCCTTGCCCAGGGGACTCTTTACCCTGATGTCATCGAATCGGTTTCAACGAAGGGCCCGTCGGACACGATCAAGAGCCATCACAACCGAGTACCTGAAGTGCTGAAGCTGATTAAGTCAGGAAAGGTCATCGAACCGCTGAAAGAGCTTTTCAAGGATGAAGTCCGTGAACTCGGCCGGGCCCTCGGCATGCCCGATGAACTTGTGAACCGGCAGCCCTTTCCGGGACCTGGTCTGGCCATACGTATAATTGGGGAAGTCACTCCAGAGCGGATCAGAATCCTCCAGGAGGCGGATGATATCATAGTGAAGGAAATCAAGGAGGCCGGTCTCTATAATGACCTTTGGCAGATTTTTGCGGTGTATCTGCCGGTAAAATCCGTCGGCGTCATGGGTGACAGCAGGACTTATGAAAATGTCATCGCCATCAGGGGAGTCACGTCAGTGGATGCCATGACCGCAGACTGGGCCTATCTTCCAGAAAATCTGCTCCGGAAAATTTCAAATCGAATCATTAATGAAATCAAGGGCATCAACAGGGTGGTGTATGATATTTCATCCAAGCCGCCCAGCACCATTGAATGGGAATAAGCATTATTTGGACTCTTCAAGCTGACGGCGCTTCAGGGCAGTGTTAATAGTCCAGTGTAGATCAATTCCCCTGACCGGTTTCAACAGGTATCCATAGGATTTAGTTGTCTCCCTGGCTTTTTGAATCGTATCATAATTTGTGTTGCCGGTGAGATAGATTATGGGTGCCCCGTGGTTTTTATTAATAATCTCCGCAGCTTCAATACCGTTTATTTTTCCCTTGAGGGTTATATCCATGATGATGATGTCCGGATTCAATAATGGTATGCTGTCAAGAGCATCTTCTGCCGACGCAAAAGTTTCGATCACAGCATAGCCCAGATTTTCCAGCATCTTTTGGACGGCAAAAGCAGTAATTGAGTCATCTTCGATAATAATAACTTTTGTTTTGCCCATAATGCTTAATGCATATTTATTTGCACTGTTAATGGTTTTCGTCCCTTTGTTTATTTGTCAGCCGGGGACGGTTTTTAATAATAAGATATGTTATAAATATAGTATGTTTTACTGGAATCAGAGGATATTTTTTTAGAATAAGTAATTAATTCTTTATTTAAATGAATTACAAATCTCTATAATAATTTTATTATGATAAGAATAGTGCGGGGATATGGAAAAAGGTCTATTATGTTGAAGAATTTATGTATAATCTCTATTAATCACTTTTGTTCATAATCAAGGAGATACTTTTTTATCTTGATTCCCCCTGAGTAATTGCCCATTGATTCATCTGATTTAATAACACGATGACAGGGAATGATTATCGGGAAGTGGTTCTTTGCCATGGTGTTTCCGACAAAACGGGCACCGCCGGGGATGCCGGCACTATCGGCAAGATGACCGTATGAAATGGTAGCCCCGGGTGGGACTTTTAACAATTCGCAGTAGACATCAATCTGTTTTTGAGTGAAGTGCGATAGATCCAGCATCAACACAGTTGTATTCATTGTAACCTGCAGCACTTGATCCGCAATAGCAGATTTTACAATTGGTCTTAAATTCCCGGTTTTACCTTTACAGCCAGAGTCAGAAAAGTAATCATCAAGGACTATAATTGTTTTGCTAATGCCGTCAGGAGCGCCTTTATCAAAGTGTTTATTGATTGCTGTAAAACCCGGGTATGAATTCTTGAATATCAGGGCCTTTAATGTGGTATCATTTCCCAGTATGTAAATATCGCCGATTGGAGCGGTATACCGGGAATAAGACACATCTCCGTTTTGACGAAATAAATTGATTATTGCAAGGTCAATCATGATAATTATACAGTTGCTGCATAACTGATGAACGGTCCTTCTCCAGCTGCTTGATCAATTCTTTTTGCGAACCGAATTTAATCTCGCCTCTGATCATTTCATATAATTCAAGTGTCAAAATCGAATCATAAATCATTTCATTGAAATCAAAGATATGCACCTCGATGGTCCTTGTTTCGCCTGAAAAAGTCGGGTTGGACCCGATGTTAAGCATTCCGTTTTTTTTTGTGCCGTCTTCAAGGACGATCCGTACCGCGTACACGCCGTCTCCCGGTATTATTTTTTCCTGGTGGAGAGGATGGACGTTGGCGGTGGGGAATCCCAGTTCCCGGCCTCGGCCTTTCCCCTCAACAACGGTTCCGGTTAGCGTATACCGCCATCCCAGGAGCACATTGGCTTTGGCAATATTACCGCCTTCAATTTCTTTCCTGATCCAGGTTGACGAAACGGGATGCTCGAAGCGGTCTTCTTCTTCAATTCTGGTTATTTCCACGCCCGTTGATGCGGCAAGTTCTGCAAGAAAATCAAAGTTACCCTCGCGATTTTTACCAAAGGCGTGATCATACCCGATGACAAGGTATTTAGCGTCAAGCTTGCCGATGAGAATTTCATTGTAAAATTCGATAGCATGCATTTCCGCCATTTGACGGGTGAAATTGAGGAGGATTATATTGGGAATGCCAAAATTATATATGGCATTGACCTTTTCGTCCGAAGTGGTTATGATCTTGATTGGATGTTCCGGATTGAGGACCTTTCTCGGGTGAGAGGAAAAGGTTATGACCACCGGATCACCTGCCTTTTTTCTGGCCGTATCAAGGAGGGCGGATAGAATTTTCCTGTGCCCGAGATGAACTCCGTCGAAATTTCCGATGGTGACCACCGGATTTATAAAGAGGTCTTTATGCTCCGGGATATGGTGGTAAATTTTCATTATACAGACTTACACGATTAACAGGGCCGTTATATGCGGTCCAATGCACGTGCATCGTTACGGCTGTTTATCATATATTTTTCTCATCTCCTGGTGTGCGGTATTGATGATATATTGATCAAGAAGCACAATGGCCATGAAAGCCTCTGCCACCGGCCATACGCGGGAAACAATGGTCGGGTCTCTCCTGGTAACGGCTGCAAGGGTAGCGTCTGTTTTCGAAACCTTGTCGATAGTTGTCTGGGGCTTTGCGATGGTCGGGGTTGGTTTAATCGACAGGCGCACGACTATGTCCTGTCCGGTGGAGAGGCCGCCGGTAATGCCGCCGCTGTTGTTGGCGGAAAAAGCCACCGTTCCGTTTTTCATGAACATCTGGTCGTTGCACTGACTCCCGGTCATGTCCTTGACCCTGAGGCCAGCGCCAATCTCAACGGACTTGACCGTGCCGATACTCATCATCCTTCCAAGCTCGCCGTCGAGTTTGTTGAATACCGGTTCTCCGATGCCGGCGGGCACGCCGCGGGCCACCACCTCGACAATGCCGCCGCTCGAGTCGCCGCTGTCGCGAATCGCAATTATTTTATCGTACATTGCCCTTGCGCTTTCCAGGTGCGGACAGTTCAGGACCGGATGGAGTCCCTGTTCGGCGAGTCCGGATATTTCCTTGTCTGAAAGGGGCGGCCGCTTGATATCGGGCACCATTTTTTCGATTTCAGCCAGAACCGCTATTTTCTCCACAAAGCGCATACCGGGACGGAAGCGTCCTTCACGGAACAGGAGATTGTACACGGGATCCATGTCACGGCGTATTTTCTTAAAGGCAGCGATCCTGTCGCGGATGACATCATATTCCATTTCTTCCATGATAACACCGGCCGCTTCGCGGACAAATGAAAAAATCTCAATACCGCGGTCAGCGAGTATTTTTTTTGCGACAGTACCGGCGGCAACGATAGTTGAAGTATAACGTCCGCTGAATATTCCAGCTCCAATGGAGTCGTCCCACTGCCCGTATTTCTGATACGAAGCATAAGATGCATGGCCGGGCCGGGGCGTCCTGTTGGTGGAACGGTACTGCTCTATATGTTCGAAGTGACGGTCAAGATTGGGGATCAGGATCGTCAGGGGGGTGCCGTTGGTATAGCCCTCATTGGCGAATCCGGTCATAGTGTCTGCCGCGTTCACGCCGGAATAAATGACGGGGATGTCCGGCTCCCGGCGTGGCGATGATAGTTCGCCCTGGCCTGGCTTGCGCTGGAGAAGGTCAAAATAAATCTCTTCCTCCTGGACGGAAATGCCCGCGGGAACGCCCTGGAGATGGGTCACCAGGCCTTCCTGATATGATCCGCCGGCAACGGTCACTTGAAAAAATGAGCCATAGGTGCATCCAATCATAACGTAAACCTCATCGATAATAATTCAAAGACAGATAGTTTGTGGGAACGCGCCTGTCAAGTTTTTAATAATGGCCCCCAAGGCGCACCTGTCTTTTATGATAGTTTGCACTATAAATTGGATTTCATTTTCATTGAAAAATATGATTTTTTAATCAATGGATATGTCGATGGCCGGGTTATTAATCGAAGGAAAAAGGACTGCACCTTGCCTGTAATTCCCGGAGTGATACGGGCTTTGCCCCGGAAAAGCGCATCAAGGGCTTTTTTTGCACAGGCATCGGATGAGAGGAGGGTATAGCGTATAATCGGAGGGATAAAGACATTATTGGCTGTGAAAAAATTTGTCCTGATGCCTCCCGGAGTCAGGCACGTAACATGGATGTTGTGCTCTTTCAGTTCACAGTGCAATGATTCCGTAAATGAAAGGATAAACCTTTTTGTTGGGCCATAGGTCAGGGAAGCGGGGTCGGGGAATTCAGAATTAATCGAGGAGACATTCAGAATATATCCATGCCTGCGCTCCATCATCTTATTACAGAAAAAGAAACAGAGCTTGGTTAGTGACAGAACGTGGAGATTGATGATATTTTCAACACTTTTTATATCTGTCATTTCTCGCTCGATGTTCAAATAAATGCCTGCGCAATTAATGAGAATATCAACGGGTATCTTTTTTTTCCTGCAAAATTCGAATACCACGTCCGCTGAATCCGGATCAAAGAGGTCAGCTTCCAGTATAATAGCAGTACTATCATACCGTGATTCCATGTCAGTTTTCACTCGTTTAAGTTCTTTCAGGTTTTCGCTTACTAGAACCAGTTCATAACCTCGCCGGGCAAGGTCATGAACAAATGATTCCCCCAGCCCTGAAGAGGCTCCGGTAACCAGGGCAACAGGTCTGGATTGTTTTTCACTTTTTGCTTGCATGGTCATCTCCGAGGATTAGTGTGCTTTGCTTTAATTATACTGCAGGCCGTCTGGTAATCATAATCAGTTGTGATTTTAAAATTTGAGTAATCCCCGTCTATCATTTTAACCTTGAATCCCGCAGCCAGAACCAGGCTCACGTCGTCAGTCGAAGCAAGATCTCTTTTACGGGCTTTTTCATGTGCCGCCTTGATTATTGAGAAGCGGAATCCCTGCGGGGTCTGCGCATAATACATTCTGTCCCGCAGCGGAACAGAAGTGACAAAATCATTATCGATTTCTGCAATGGTATCGTGGACGGGGACATAGGCCGCAGCGGCGCCGTATTCCTGTGCTGCGGCAATACAGCTCTGCATGGTCTCGGGACTGACGAAGGGCCGGGCTGCATCATGGAATAGCAGGATATCACCATCAGCGTAATTGATTGATGTAAGGGCGTTATACGCCGATTCCTGACGTGTTGATCCCCCGGGAACGGTCTTGGTGTATTTTGAAATGCCATGGGCAGTGATTATTGAAGCGATCTGCGGGGTGAAATCCTCGGGAACAACCACGAGGACATGGTCTATCTCGGGAAGGGCTTCGCACAGCTCCAATGACCAGGCGATGACAGGCTTGCTTCCCAGGGGAAGGAACTGCTTGGGCGTTTTACTGCCAAGGCGTAGCCCCCGACCTCCGGCCAGTATGATGGCGTGGGTGTGATTCATGGCAGTCTCCTAGCCTCATGGTCTGAATATTATATTTTTTTCCTGTAAATTTTCTTTTATGACACCAACGACTTCATCGATTGAATCAATAGATTCAATGTAGAGATCACACCGGAGTTCGCTGTCGCTCTCTTCGCCGATCCAGATTGTCTCGATCCTGTCAGGGTTTACGATGGTCTTGATTATTTCGATATTGTCCTGCTGGAGTTCGATTGCTGTTACGATCAAAATTATACCGGCTTCCATCATGATATGAGCTATTTCGGCAAGGCGCCGAATGTGCTCGCTGTTTTCATTGGCCAGTTCAAGGACGGAGCGACCCTTGATATCAGCGTCTACGCCGTAGAGGACGTTCCCGATCCCGAGAAAATACGCTATTTTACCGTCATCAAAGAGCCTCTTCTCCAGGGCCCGAGCGATGGTCTTTTTACCTGTGTCTTTTTTTCCGGTAATGAGAATGAGGGCCGATTTCTGGTTGTATCGGTCGGCCCGCTTTTCCGAAGGGATGCCGCTGGTTTCCCATTTAACGTTGCGCACATATACGTTGTCTCTAAGCCTGGTCTGACTGTCATCAAGGTCCCGTTGAATGATCCCGCCACCGGAGATTTCATAGTCGTCGATGATGACAAAGCGGCTTGTCAATGGATTGTCCTCGGATATATCAAAGGCAATTGGGCCGGAGGTCCTTAGAATGCATTCCGCCACGTCATGGCGGTCTATGACGCTTTTCGAATCCGTCCACTGCAGGGTATCGGCATTCAGAACACGGGATATCTCCTCTATCATGACCGGGACCTTGGCGCAACCGGTTTTGATATGATATTCTTTTTTCATTGTCATCGGATTTTTACCGAGCCAGAAAAGACTTGTCTTGACCCGGGATGTGACGCAAGGCTTTGCTTCAGTGGCTTTCACCGCCATTTCTCCACGGGTAATATATATCTGCTCGGCAAGGGTTAGCCCCACCGCATAGGGAGCCGAAACTGTCGACGACGTGACAGTATTGAATGCTTCGATACTCTGCACCACCCCTTTCTTGCCAGAGGGGAAAAAGAGAATCTGGTCGCCGATGGAGATGGACCCGGTTAATATTGTGCCGGCGACGATTCTTCGGTTATCGCCGAAACGGGTGAACTTGTATATATCCTGCACTGGCATGCGGAAGGGCCTGACTTCAATATCATCGGCATTATGAAATTCCTCAAGGGCATCGAGGACGGTTTTTCCCCTGTACCATGGTATCGTCTGGTTATGCCGCGTTATGTTGACACCAAGGACCCCGCTCACCGGTATAAAGCATGCCGGTTTGACATTTATCTGGTGTAAGAAAGCGGTGTATTCCTGAACGATGCTGTGATAAACTGTTTCGCTGTAATCCACGAGATCCATTTTGTTGACGAGCACGGCAATCTGGTGTATACCCAGCATGGAGAGCATGTAGCCATGGCGTCGTGAGTTTTCCCTCACCCCCTCGTTGGCGTCGATGACCAGGAGTGCCGCTTCTGCGTGGGATGCCCCGGTTATCATGTTTTTAAGGAACTCAATGTGACCCGGGGCGTCTATGATGATGTAGTCCCTTTTTTCAGTTTTAAAAAAGACCCGCGCAGAATCAATCGTTATACCTTGGGCCTGTTCGTCCTTGAGCGCGTCGATGAGAAAAGCGTACTCAAAGGGCTTGGAATTCCGCTCGCAGTTTTCCCGCACCTGGTCGAGCTTTCCATCCGGCAGGGACCCGGTGTCAACCAGGAGCCGCCCGATAACGGTGCTCTTACCGTGGTCTACGTGGCCCACGATAACGATGTTCATTTTTTCACGGTGTTCAATGGGTGTTTTTGTATTCATCATATCCGCCGGTATTACATGTATCCTTCACGCCTGAGGGTCTCCAGCCCGCCGCCGTCGTCTTTATCCTGGGCCCTTCCGGAGCGTTCGGCGATATTTTTAAGATTGCCGCTTTTAAGTTCATCGATTATTTCATTTATGGTCCGGGACTCAGAATTAATCGGATTCGTACAGGGCCAGCACCCCAGGGAGCGGTAACGCTTGCCGTCGCCCTTGTTGTAGTAGAGGGAAACGGTGGGGATGTTTTCACGCTCAATATATTCCCAGATGTTAAGCTCGGTCCAGTCCAGTAGCGGGTGGATGCGGAGATGGGTGCCCGGAGCGAAGTCGGTCTTAAACTGGTTCCAGAACTCGGGCGGCTGATCGCCGACGTCCCATTCACTGTAGGTATCACGCGGAGAAAAGTAGCGCTCCTTGGACCGGGACCCTTCTTCGTCGGCTCGGGCACCGACGATAACGCCGGTATAAGGCTCGGTGCTCCTGTCAACTTCGTAGCTGTTTGAATGATGATTAAACCGCATACGCTTCCAGGTGCCGTTGAGGGTGTTAATGAGCGCCTTGGTTTTGAGGTTGCGGCAGCAGGCGATGCGGTCCACGGCCCCATCGGGAAAGGTCAGTTTGTCTACCAGGGCCTCCTCGTTTTTCCCGACGATCATCATGAGCTTCCATTCCTGCGTTAAACGGTCGCGGTATTCGATCATCTCCGGTATCTTGTAATTAGTGTCGATATGTACGAGAGGAAATGGCACATGGCCGAAAAAGGCCTTACGCGTCAGCCAGAGCAATACCGTGGAATCCTTGCCGATAGACCAGAGCATGCAGAGGTTCTTGAAATTTGCGTATGCTTCGCGGAGTATATGCACGCTTATGTTTTCAAGCCGATCGAGATGGTCCATGAACATCACCTTTTTGTTCTATAGAAATGCCTGTATATATGAAACGACTTCAGCTGCGGATTCGTCAATGCTTCTATTGTCAGTTTTGATGGTGATTTCAGGGTGCACGGGAGCTTCATAGGGATCGTCAATACCGGTGAAGTTTTGGATTTTCCCTGACCGCGCCTTTTTATACAGCCCCTTAACATCACGCAGTTCGCATTCATCAAGAGATGTGGCAACGAAAGCTTCAATGAAATTGTCGCACATTGACCTGACAAAATCCCTTGACTCAGCATAGGGAGAGACGAAAGATGATATGACAATGATACCATTTTTTTCAAGAATAGAAGCAAGGTAGCCGATGCGCCTGATGTGTTCATTGCGCTCATCGCGGGTGAAGCCGGTATTGGGGAAAATGGAACGAACGGTATCCCCATCCAGGCGCGTGACCCGGTAACCATTATCATGAAGATAATCGTAAATCCTGTCGGCCAGGGTGCTCTTACCTGACCCTGAGAGGCCGGTAAACCAGAGAACAAAGGGTTTTGCTGTGCCATGTTCCGGCATACCTGGACGCAAGACATATTCATATATGACAGATGCGGTGATGAGAATGACCAGATGAGTTCCCGCGATCATGGCGGATAGCTCAATCCTGCCGGTGAAAAAAAGGGCGGACGCAAAAGCCAAACCACTTGCCAGGACGATCCCCAAAAGATTTTTAAAAAGCGAAATTCTTTTTTTTTCTTTCCGCAAAATATTACTCGGTAATAACTTCTTGTTTTAGTTTTTTAAAGGCACTGAGAATAATGTCAAGAATAATTAAAGTTATTTCAATGATTCGAGGCTTTGCAGGAGGCTCCGCGCCGCTTTCTCCCATGAAAAGAATTTTGATCGCTTCAACCCTTTTCTGGCAAGATTATACCTCAAGGATTTATCTTTCAAAACCTTTTCCATGGATGCGGCCAGGGCATCGACGTCTTCCGGATTTAGCATTATTGCCGCGTCTCCCGCGACTTCCGGGATTGACGATGAGTTCGATGTTATGACAGGGCATCCACACTGCATGGCTTCCAGCACCGGGAGACCAAAGCCTTCATACAATGACGGGAATACGAAAAGCTCCGCACCGGTATAGAGCGGAGCAAGCTCGGAGTTCGATACATAACCGGTGATAAGTATATTGCCCTGTATGTCCGATGATGCGATGTCATTGAACAAATCTGATATGACCCAACCGGTCATTCCAACAAGGACCAGTTGATAATCCATACGGCCAGGCATGATCCGGAATGCCTGCAACAGGGCCTTCAGATTCTTCCTCGGTTCCAGTGTGCACACGGAGAGGATATATTTTTTTGTTATGCAGTATTTTTTTTTGATAGCTGATACAGATGATGATGAGGCGGGGTAGAAAATTGACGGGTCCGCTGCCAGGGGGATTGCATCGATCCGTGTTTCAAGGCCCAGCAGATTGCGGGCGTCTTTTTTTGTGTTTTCCGATATCGATATGAGAAGATCCATTTTTTTCATATTTCGAAGAGTGAAGAGCTTCATCCGTATCTTGTTGCCGAATTCCATTGTTCCGGGATAGAGCTCCCACACCAGGTCGTACAGAATTCCCGCCTTCTTTACCGACGACAGGAAAAAGTAGGGATAAAAATAGGTCGAAGTGCCAAGGTAGATATCCGCCAGATTATTCCTAAGGGAAGAGGCGACTTTAAAAGAATAGACGATATCATCAATCACACCGAGGGTGATTTTAATTAGACGGCAGCAAAGAAGTGTAACAGAACGAACATAGCTTTTGTTTTCTTCATTTTCTGATTTAAGCCGGAGCCAGACTGCGCTCACCCTGCCATGGATACGCTTGAGGAGATAATCGAAACTGACATGGCGCCATTTGGAATTGGTGATTTTGACATGCTTCAAATCATCCGCGGTGTAGATGAAGTATTCATTGGATTTGTCCAGTCTCTGGAGCTCGTTCAGGTAATGAAGAATGACGTTTCCCACTCCGGTGAGTTTGTCCTGACTGAGGGCGTGTGCTTCAACGGCAATTATCATGATTCTGCTCCGGTATCGCTATGCGGTTGGTATATCGGTTCCAGGCTCATCACCTGGCACATTCATTGAACACCTCAAGAATGCCACGGGCAGTCTTTTCCCAGGTATAGTTTCGGCAGTTTTTTGACCCTGAAGTGATGAGAGATTGTTTAAGTTTCTTGTCCTTCACGATTCGCAGCATGGCCCTCGCGATGTCGTCAACATCGCGGGGGTCTACATAAAGGGCGCCTTCGCCGGCCACTTCGGGACAGCTTGAGGCAGAACTGGTGATGACCGGACACCCGCATGCCTGGGCTTCCAGTATGGGAAGGCCGAAACCCTCATAAAGCGAGGGATAGAGGTAACAGTCGGCAAGATTGTACATGATCACCAGTTCCTCTTCACTGATGAATCCCAGCTTGATGATCCGGTTCTGAAGGCCGTTTGCCGTGATCATGTCATGGACCTCGCTGTCGAGCCATGATTCGCCCCCGGTGAAATATATGACATGGGGAATTGAATCCTTTATTTTAATGAAGGCCCTGATGAGATTCACCATGTTTTTTCGGGGGCTTAATGAGCCGGCGTAAAAAAAGAAAGGGGTCCTGAGGCGGTATTTTTCAGAGGTTTCCTTCAGCTTTTTTTTGTCAGATATTTTTTTGAAATGGGGCTCCACGCCTTCTTTGACAACCCTGATTTTTTCGGGCCTGATTCGGAGCAGTGATTTCATGCGGGAGGCGGTGAAATCGGAAACGGTTAAATCGATCCTGGAAAGCCTTGCTGCAACAGGAATCATCATTTTATGGTGGAGATTGTCGAAAAATTTGAATTCACGGAAATCAAAATCTTCAAAATAGACGATGTCATGATACACCGGAATTTTTTTGCCGCGCACCAGCGGGGAAAAGGTGTTCTTTGGGAATAGAAATACATCAATGCGGTTAAGCCATGAAAAAAGCGGGATAAACAGGTAGTCAAAAAACATTTTTGACCGTAGATGAACAACTTTTACGATAAAGTTTTCCGGCAGGGGAAAATTGAAATCCATAAAATCGTACATGAGAATATGATAGCGGTTGGTCCTGTCGATGGCCGCGAGCTCCCGAATGACGTTCATAGTGTACCGTGCGGGTCCGCCCTGACGCTCGTTTAGCACCCGTGCGTTGATGACAATATTCATTTGATTCCTATCCTCTTGTGAATCGATATGGCAATAGTCTTAAAGCAGGACAGATAGGCGGCGGCCTGGTTTCGAACATCATATTTTTTTGAGAGGGCAAGGCCCCGCTTCTGGAGCATGGCGCGCTTTCTGTCGTTTGACAGCAGTTCAAAGAGCTTGTCCGCAATGTCTTCCGGTGAGAGGGGATCTGCATAGGCGACGGCATCACCGAAGACCTCTGGTATGGCGGTACTCCTGGCCGTGAGTACTGCCGTACCCGATGCCATGGCTTCCAGTATGGGAAGACAGAAACCCTCGTGCAGGGACGGGAGAGCGAAAATTTTTGCTTCACGATAGAGCCGGGAAAGAGTGTCACCGGCCACGTATCCTTTGAAGATAATTCTCTGTTTGAGAGAATCATCAAGGCCTTCGATCAGATCGCGAAGGGAGCTGTTCTTCCAACCGCTTCCTCCTACGATCACCAGGTCATTGTTTATTCTAACGGATGTGCGGCAGAAGGCCTGGATGAGATTAACCAGGTTTTTCCGCGGCTGTAGAGTCCCGACAAAGAGGATATAATCTTTTTTTTCTCCTTTTTTTGCTGGAGGGAACTTTTTCAGCTCGATGCCGTTATGGATCACCGATATTTTTTTTCCGTCAATACCCAGATAGTTTGTCATCTCGTGCTTCGAGTGATTGGACACGGTAAAAAAAAGATCTGCCCGCTTGATAAAAAATGGAAAGAAAAAATTGTAAAACAGGCTGTTGGTAAGAGAAATGGCTTCCGGCATGGCTTTATAGGCGACATCATGGATTGTAGTTGCCACGGTGATGGTCCTCGGCAGAAAGAGGGGAAAATACTCGGCGCCGGCGAAAAAGAAATCAACACCGTCATGAAGGATCTTTTTTCGTAAAGATGGGCTCTGGAGCCAGAGCCGCCGCTTATACTTAAAAATCCCCGGGATTTCACACAGTTTAAATCGTGGATTGGAGAATATCGCTTCCGCGTAATCTGCATGGGTAACGCCGGGAGTATATAGATAATACTCATTTTCGTGATCTATGCGGGAAAGTTCTTTCAGAAGCCTCAGGATATAATTCCCGAGCCCATCAATATGCTCCGCAAAAAGATAGTAAGCGTCAATGCCGATTATCATGATAAAATCGCTCCACAAGAAGAATTATGTGAATGACGCCATACCGTCAATGAAAAAATAGATCTTTAGGGATATTGACCTAACGGGATGAAGCGGTTAGTGATTATTTTTAATGTATATTTTTTTGTTTTTTTAGCTGATCCAGAATCCTCATGGTTCTGTTCTTTTCACAATGCGGCCGCAGGTGGTTGACGGTATCGGCAAAACAGGATTCAGGATAAATCATGTCTTCCGGCATGATCAGGATATCCAGCGCCAGGTCGTCGCGGATGACATGAACCAGGGAATTAATCTGATTATTGTTGAGCCTGTAATCCCCGGCCAGGAATGGCGGAAATGAAAATAATATCCGGATATCATGAGTGCGCGTATATGTGCGAAAATATTTCAGGTAGAGCAGGTTGTTTTTTTTCGGCTCCTGGAACCGCGAGCCTGTTTCACCGAGGGGATGGAGGATTTTAGGGGAACAACGAGATTTTTCAGACGCCATGAATAAGGAATGGCGTAATAGACTGCAATGACAACCGGCAGGAATACCAGATATTTAATGGTGTTGAATTGCATGGAGTGAAATAATAAATTTCCGTTGCCGGCTGCTTTGCCAAACTGACAACTATGTTATAATGCTTTCTTGAGCATTTTTATCATTTCGGGCGTTCGGATAGATTCTCCTTTGTCATTAAGGTGATAAATGGTGTCGGCGAAATATTCCTCAGGGTAGAGGAAATCAGAAGGTTTGTTGATGATGGTTCCCTTGAAGTTCTTCTTCATTAATTGATAATAGGCTTCAATATAATTAATATTCTCTTTGTATTTATTTTCCGGAAAGTGCGAGAAATAAAAGAGGACCCTGGCCTGATGTTTTGTCGCAAAATCATTGAAATCATTAAGAAAAGCCAGCTTTTCCCATTCAGGATAGCTGTAATTGGTTTTGCTGTCTCCCAGGGGCCTGAAAATCATATAGGGCCTGTTCCTGTCGCCGTTGGCGTTGAATTCATCTTTAAAACCAGGAAACCCGATATCGAAAAGATGGGAATAGTTGAAGGTTGAAACTTTTAACAGGAATGATTTTGTTTTCATCTGGGCCAGCTCATGCATGAGCTTAACCAAACTGAAGAATTCGCGCTTTTTTACAGACTCAAGTATGTGGCGTCCCGGTGACATGAGGAATAAAAACTTTTTTGCCTCTTCGTTTGTGTGAATGTATGTGTAGAAATTCTTGTCCAGTATCGTGCCGTATTCCATGGTTATGACGACAAGATCGGTGGGTTTAATATAGGGCCTGATTTCTTCCAACATTTCCATGGTGCCCATGCCGCCCCACGAGCTCATATCGATGATATTGTACTGCAGCTCTTTTGCAATAAGTTCACTTTTTATTGACAATACGCTGCTTCCTCCAACCAGGATCATCCGCGGTGACGGTTTGGTAATCAGCATTTCCTTTTTGTTCAGCAGGGCTGCGAGATCATGGGGATGCGAGCCGGGAATGACCCAGATAAGGGCCATAGTGGCTGCCATGAGGATGAAGCAAATAATTATTTTGATGACCAGTTTTATCATATAACGCGAAGCCTAAAACTTAAAATATATAAATTGCTGATTGGCGAAAACACCAAGAAATACCAGGGCGAAAAGCATGACATAGTATAACGCCCATCTAATGTACCAGGGTTTTTGAGATATCAAGTAACGCAACGATTGTTTGCTGTTTTCCTGGATGATTTCCACCGAATACCAGCCAATAAGGGTCAGGGCAAGCGTGGCCATTTCAGGTAAAAATGCCGGTTTGGCGAATCCCAGGAAAGTCACCTTGTTCTGGATGACCAGGAAGAATTTAAGCTTTTCATAATCCATTGCAGCTATGATTTTAAAAAGATCACCGAACCCTGTATGAAGATGGGTGATTATGTAAAAACCGTCAGAGGTTGTATTGGCCCTGAAGAAGATTCCGGCAAAGGTGAAAAGCAGAAAGGTTATCAGGATTTTTAAGGCTTTATGAAAACGAGGGACCTTTGTTAAACCGATCAGCCTGTTAAAGCGTTCCCGTAAATTTTCAGTCCAGATTGAAAAAAGCTGATAAAAACCATTTAGGCTTGCCCATATAATGAAAGTCCAGTTGGCACCATGCCAGATGCCGCTAACTAAAAAGATCACCATAATGTTGTATTGCCAGCGCCACCGGGCGACCCGTTTTCCTCCCAGGGGAATGTATATGTAATCCCTCAGCCAGGAGATCAGCGTAATATGCCAGCGCCGCCAAAGATCCGAAATCGAAATGGATAAATAGGGGCGCTTAAAGTTGTCTGTCAATTTGAAACCCATAAGCTGGGCGGTGCCCACAGCGATATCGGAGTATCCTGAAAAATCGCAGTATACCTGGAATATGAAGCAGAAACAACCTATAATAAGATAGATGCCAGAGTAGCCGTGAGAATTGTTGAATACCTCGTTTGCCACTATGGCGGCCCTGTCGGCTATGACCATTTTTTTGAATAATCCCCAGGCCATAAGCTTGAGTCCGTCGGTAAAACGCTGATAATCAAAGGTGTGTTCTTCCCTGAACTGCGGTATAAGCCTTCCTGAACGTTCGATCGGCCCGGCCACTATTTTTGGAAAAAAAAGTATATAGAGCGAAAAGAGGCCAAGATGGTGTTCAGGTTTTTGTCCCCGGTATACATCGACGATATAGCTGATGCTGTGAAAGGTGTAGTAGGAAATTCCCACGGGAACGATTATATGTAATACCTGCGCTGGATAATTCAGCCTGAGGAAACTCGCGATCTGTGATATTGTCTGACTGAAAAAATTGAAATATTTAAAAATAAAAAGAAGGACAAGAGGGAATAAAATACCAATGAGTAAAAACAACTTTGAGTTTTTAGAACCTTCAGATTTGCTCTTATCAATTAGAATGGCTATTACATAATCAACGAGTATGACGGACAGTATCGAAAGGGCAATGATGATGTAATAATAGAAATGCGTTTTGCCCGCAACATAGGTTGAATAATAAAAATAACCGAAAAAAAAGCAGCTGGATGCAAGCAACCATATCCATCGCCGTACATGAGGCAATAGAAAATAGACCAAGACCACCACAGGAAGGAATATAAAAAAATCAATTGAATTAAAGAGCATATTTTATATCGTCAATTATTATTGTAAAGATGCAAAATTATCATTTTTTTAAATATCGTCAAGAATATTATTCCGGTTATTCTGTTGGGGTGCAACCTTCATCTGTATTAAAAATGAAGTCAAGACAAAAACACGAATGTTTTATCTGCAGATGAATTGCAGGAAGCTTAGAAAATATTATGTACGGTTATTCCGACAGAATCCACTCAAGGCTGTTTCTTATACTGTATGCCGGCTGCCAGTTGAATTTCTTTTTAAAAGCCGAGCTGTCGCCTATTGATCTGACTATTTCATTTTTGCGGAATAAGGAATTAGTATGTTTAATGGTTAAAGTAACATGAGCAATTTCCTGGATGAGATCAACCATTTCTGATAAGGTATGGCCGGTTCCACTGGCGATATTAAATATGCCACCGTCACAAAATTTTTCCATAAGCATGATATAAGCAGCGCCCACGTCGCGCACATCAAGAAAGTCCCGTATAACAGAGAGGTCACCCAATTCAATCTCATTCTGCTTGTCTTTTATTGATTTTACAATTTTTGGAATAACAAAATGGAAATTTTGTCCTCGTCCGATATGGTTAAAGGGCCTGACGATGGTGCTCGGAAGCCCATGTTCATAATGGAATACCTGAACAAGATGCTCAGCGGCAGATTTGCTGGCCCCGTAATGATTGACCGGTTTAATCGGCGTCTGTTCTATGATCGGCTGCTTTGCATCTTCGACGATACCATAGACTTGTGCAGAGCTGACCAGAAGGAATCTGGGCATTTTCGTCAGATTAACGGCAGCGGTTAGAAGATTAAGGGTGCCTGTTACGTTGATAGCGTAGAGAAGTGATGGGTTTGTATAATCGACTCTGGATATTGCTGCAAGATGAAAAATAAAATCAGGGGACAGATCGCTGAGACATTGTATGACGGCAGTCTGGTCGGTGATGTCAACGACGCGGACTCGGCTGTCATTGCTCGAAACATCAATTCCGTAAACCTGATATCCTTTTTCCTCCAGCAATTGCCGAAGTATTGTTCCAACAAAACCATTTATGCCGGTAATTAAGACATTCATATTATTATTCATGGACGGATTTGCAATTATCTTAAACGATAGTTATGGGCCTAATTCATTTAATACGTCCCAGATCACTCTGGACCATGATTTCCACTAATTCCTTGAATTTGACTTTCGGTTCCCAGCCCAGTTCTTTTTTTGCCAGTGAATAATCTCCCAGCAGCTGGTCAACCTCTCCCGGCCGAAAGTATTTCGGGTTTATTTTCACAAGTGTTTTCCCGGTTTTTTTATCAACACCGGATTCCTCTACGCCGGATCCTTTCCACTGTATAGTGATGCCGACATAGTTGAACGCATGCTCTATAAATTCTCGGACGGAATGGTTTTCATTTGTGGCAATTACATAGTCTTTTGGTTTTGGCTGTTGCATCATCAGCCACATTCCACGGACGAATTCTTTTGCAAATCCCCAATCACGTTTCGCATCCATGTTGCCTATTTCGAAAAATTCCTGCTTGCCCATTTTAATGCGCGCAACAGCATCGCTTACTTTTCTTGTCACAAATTCAATTCCGCGTAGGGGAGATTCGTGGTTGAAAAGTATACCTGAGCACCCGAAGATATTAAATGATTCCCTGTAGTTTATCGTAAGCCAATGACCATAGAGTTTAGCAGTGGCATAGGGGCTTTTCGGATAAAAGGGGGTGCTTTCTTTCTGGGGTGTTTCCTGCACCAGCCCGAACATTTCCGAACTGGAGGCCTGATAGAACCGGATTTTCGGGTTTACGATTCGTATCGCCTCGAGTACCCTCGTAACACCGATGGCGGTTATTTCTCCTGTCAATACCGGTTTTTCGAACGATACAGCCACAAAACTTTGAGCAGCAAGGTTGTATACTTCGTCGGGCTTGACCTTGTCAAAGGTCCTGATCAGATTGCCGGTGTCAAGTATGTCGACCTCCATAAGCTCAATGTCGTTTTGTATCTTGAGCTCTTCAATTCTCCAGAAATTTGGCGAACTGGTCCGCCGGTATCCTCCGTAAACCTTGTATCCCTGATTAAGAAGAAGTTCACCAAGATAGGCGCCATCCTGACCGGTTATACCAGTGATAAATGCGGTTTTTGACATATGCTAGCTTCCCTAAAAGAGTTTGTTGTTGAGCAGTAATAGTGATAGAACAGGCATAAATTGTTTCTATTATGATGTTCCACATAATGGATAGTGATCTATATTTGTCAATAATCATTTTTAGTATGATTAAGAAGGCGGCTTTGATATATCAAGAGGCATAGAGAAAAGCATTGACAGTTGTAAATAACCTGATTATAACGTCAGCATCTTCAAATCTTTGAGAGGGTTTTATGGCAGCACATAAATGCACTATATTCCTTTTGGCATGTATGACAATCAGCTATATTTCATGCGACGTTGAAGTACCCATACAGGAGATGGTAAAGGCCAGGACCACCATTGAAAAGGCCCGCCAGGTCAACGCCGAGAAATATGATCCTGACAATTTCACCAAAGCTATCGAGCAGTTAAAGGTAAGCCATGATGCAGCGGTCAATAAAAAGGGGAGCAACGCAAAAAAGGCAGCCGTTGAGTCTGCAAATTTCGCCGAGCTGGCCATCAAGACCTCGCTTCCACGGGCAACTGATGATGCTCTTGCCGAAGCAAAGGTTCTCTATAAAGAATCCGAAGCGCTGAATGCCGAACAGTTCGCTCCTGAAAAATACTCTCTGACGGAAAGCACAATCAATGAAACCGAAAAGCTGAAAGAAGAACAGAAGATGTGGGACGCGTACCTGAAGGCCAGGGAAGCCGCGGCTGCAGGGAAGGAGACAAAAGAGCTGTGCCTGGCAAAAGTCCCCCAGTTAAACGAGAACATTGTCAGGATGAAGAAAGACATAGATGATCTGAATTCCCGGAATCTGTCAGCCCAGCAGAAGCAGGACCTGGCGGCGGCGGGAGCCAATATTGACAAGGCCGGTACCCTCATTGCCCAGAGCAATGTAAAGGAGGCAATGCCTTTCATCGCCGAATCGGAAAAGACAGTGACCAGAATCAAACTGGCTGTTCAGAAAATATCGGCAAAGGAACGAATTGCTCAGCTTCGGCGGGAAGTGGAGGCTCTCAAAAAAGAGCGGGGATCGGAGTTCGCCGGAGAAGACATCGAGGTTGTCGTCACGACCCTCAACGAGGCGGAATCGCTTCTTGATCAGGACAAGACCGATGAGGCCACCAAGAAAATCGCCGATGCAGAGAGCTCTCTGACAATAGCAAAGGAAAAGACAATTAAGGGGCTGGCCCAGGACAAGGCCGGGTCAGTTGAAAAGCTCCTTGAGGAAGCGCGCAAAGCGGATACGACAAACAAGTATATGAATGAAACAGACAGGGCCGCGGAGATGATCGCCGATGGTAAAAAGCTCATGGAGAGCGGATCATACCGGGACAGTCTCTCGAAATTCAATGAGGCGGAATCGTTTCTCTATTCCCTCGGCATAGCCGGAGAAAAGGATCGTTTAAAGGATAAAGGCTTTTTACAGAAACTTGAAGGTAAGATGGTTTACAAGGTCATCTATAATAAAAAGAAGCGTGATTGTCTCTGGAGAATAGCACACAAGGTGTACCGGAACGCCAAGCTCTGGCCGCTGATCTACATGGCCAACAAAGAGCAGATCAAAGACCCTGATCTCATATTCCCGGGGCAGAAGTTTGTGATTCCGGATGTACCCGAGATAAAAGCCATATCGGAAACAGAAGGTGCTGAAACAACAGAACCGGAAAAAAAAGAGTCTGAGGATAAACCGAAGGACACTACTGAAGAGGATATAAAAGAATAATTAGTGAAACGAACAGTTTTCTGCGCATATGCTGTATGTTTACTGGCACTATGTCTGACACCGACCCTGCAAGCGCGTGATATCAATCTGGATTTCGTGTATATAAACACCGAATCCAGTTTTTACAGCAGACTCCTGGAAAAAAAGATTGAGGCTTACCAGGCCGTGGGGTCCCAGTTCATAGACCGCGATGTTATCTTCGCATGCTGGGGCGACGGTAATACCATCCACTACGTGAAAGAAGCCCCGCGGATAAATGTAATATATTCCTTCAACAGATCAACCCGGCGCTATCGGGAGTTATACAGGATAACGGGAACCATCACGGCTGTTAAAAGCAGCTCCAACGGAAGGTACCTCTTTATCAAGCGCCTGATCGGTGGAGATCGATCGATGCCCCGCGGTGAAACGCAGGTCCTTGATGTTTATTCAAAAAAAACCACGATACTTGAATCAAGCTATCCATTTCTTGATTTCTCTGTAGCGCCGGGCGGAAATTCAATTCTTATGGAAAACAGAGAGGGCATTGTTGAATATTTCCCGGATACGGGGAGAAAAACCAGGGTGATGCAGAGGAAGGAATACGCTGATATACTGCAGCCCGGCGCCCCTGTTATTGCCTATCAGTCCCCCAATCGAAAGCAGATCGTCGTGGTGAGCGGAAGCGGTGGCTCGTACCAGGGAAAGATAATCGCTTCCGGAAAATCATGGCAACTGCCGGGGATAACCTCGGCGAGCGAATTCTTCTGGATTGACAATAACCTGCTGGTCTATCGGAGGGGGTATGCCGGGAACTTTTCCGTGCACCTGTACAACACGGCGACGCGGAAGACCTCCGAGTTGCTGAACAATTCTCTCAATACGAATATACAGTTTTCTGTATTCCCGAAGATCATTTCCTTTTTACAAGACCAGGTCATACATGTTTATGACGTCCGGAGGATTGAAAAAATTACCATCGGCCTTGAAGGGGAAGACGTGAGCTTCTCGCCCGACGGGAACCGCTTCATCTCACTCTATCTGAAAAAGCTGTTTCTCACCAGCATGGCCACCGTAAAAAAGAAGAACATTGAACTGGCCAAGACGGCGAAAGAGATAACGGCGCTGTACCGGAATCTTCTTGATACTAAAAAAGATCTGGCCAATGAATACTCGCCGGAATATATTCGGAAAAAAATATCGGCATACAGCAAAATAGCGGAATAACATGCCGTCCAGCATGAAATTAATGAAGCAATAGCGGGATAGATCAGCGAAGTCTATGAGGATGATACAGTCGATACAGGGATGGGCGCGGAATTATCTAACCCGGCTCAATACGGGGAGCCGGCCCCTTAACCGGCCTCCTGACTTCCTGCCTGAAAAACGTGAAGTTAAAAACCGGCCAATAATCAACATACTGCTTTTTTTAATAACCTTTCTAAGCACCACCTTTGCCGGTGCTTCGGAAGGTGAATCCATTATAGCCGCATTTGTTAGCGGACTTCCCTATTCAATCACACTCATCCTTATCCTTCTCGTTCATGAATTCGGACACTACTGCGCTGCGCGGAAGTTCGGTGTGAATGCAACGCTCCCCTATTTCATACCATTCCCATCGATTATTGGAACCATGGGTGCGGTCATAAAAACAAGAACTCCCATACCCAATCGGAGGGCTCTTTTTTATATTGGCGTCATGGGCCCGCTGCCTGGATTCATCATAAGCCTTGCCGCGGTAGTTGCAGGCATCTATCTATCCGAAATAAAACCCCTTCCCGTGGTGAAAGGTGATCTCATGATGCCGGTTTTTGGTGATTCATTATTGTTTGCATTTTTTGTTAAGCTGATACATGGCACCATACCGGCGGGTCATGATATATACCTTTCACCTTACGCCTGGGCAGGATGGATCGGTTTCCTCATTACCAGTCTGAACCTGATGCCGATCGGGCAGCTTGACGGAAGCCATATTCTCTATGCCCTGATCGGGAGAAAACAGAAAATATTTGGCTGGCTCTCCCTGGCGGGTCTCTGCATACTGTCCTTCATATGGCAGGGATGGATTGTCTGGATAGTGCTAACGTTATTACTTCTCATGATTGCCCACCCGGAAATACCGGAGGATAAACCCCTTACAAGGATGGAGAAGGTCATAGGATGGTCGTGTATGGCCATCCTGATAATTACCTTTGTGCCAATTCCGGTGGACTTTCTTTAAGAAGAACTTTGCGAGAATAATCCCTTAGGCGTTAATATTTTTCCTGACAGCGTTAATTTTTTTATAGGCGATGTGGTTCCGGATAATTAGGATTGAGCAGAAAACATCGGCGACATACCATGCCACAATGAGATGAAGAAAATCATTGAGCCCTATGGCGTTGTTAAAAAAGATCAGGGTATCACTCTCTGAGAAGGCGATACATCCGGCTAACAGGACGACCGTAGTTATTCCCAGGGCCAGCATGATACCAATAATGGTTGATCCGATGGTTTTATATTTTCTAAAAACCATGAAGATAAGGAATACCAGCACGGCAAGGATGATGAACGTCATGGGGCCACCTCATAATAATCCTTGAATCGAAAGCTGTTCACATAATATCTGCTGATCAATAAATCCAGTATAGCGCTGAAACGTAAAGATAAAATTTTATCGTTTGTGATGAATTAATTTTACAATGTTAATAAAATTGTATATATTGGATTTGTTGAAAAAATCAATAAGCACCTATATTTCCCCCCGCCGCCAGAGGCGGTGGGGGGAAATATTTATAATTATGGGTTGTTATGCAACATGTCTATTTATTTATTGCAAAACGTTATATGCAGTATTGTAGTACATCTTCTGCTGCAGCGGCGGGGATGACAAATTAAACTGTTTTGCAATATGGCTGGTAAAAATAATTGTTGCATTCCAATGCATATAGTAAAGGTTGGCCTCGTTTAAATCTAATAAAGGATTGAGACAGCATACATGAAAAAGAATCGAGTAATAATATTTCTGATTATAGCGGGGCTGATGGCCATGCTTTCCTGTGCATCCACTGATGAGAGGAGAATCGATTCAGCGAACAAGCGGTTTCTTGATGCGCCGTTTGAAAAAGGGGATAACAAGGAAACATTCCGGGTCCTTATTATGTCCAACAAGTACACCGTTGTGCAGACTGACCACCAGGATACAATGGAAAGGGAAAAAGACCCCGGCGGCGACAAGTATATCTGCGATGAAATAAGGAAGTATGATAAAATTGATGAATCCCGGGAGGGGATGTATCACATATCGCTGTTTCCCGATCGCGGCACCCTGATGAAAGTGCGGCCTTACAAGCCAATGAACCTCATAGAGCTTGATAATCTCATACTGGACGATCTCCAGCGGTGGACCTTTAAATTTCCACGGAAAACCATTCAGCCTAACAACCTGTATATTAAATTCCGTATCGTTCTGAGGAAAAAACAGACCGATGCGCAGATTATCCGGGAAGTGGAAAAAAAGATGATGGGTGAAGAAAAATAGCATCACTCTCTCAGTGGAGACAGTGGTATTATGCAACAAGTCCGCCCTCGGTATAGGACGGGCTTGTTATTTTCCCCCGGTATTCAACAGGTAAAACATGAAAGCGGCAGTGATCAGAGAGACGATGTGTTGATTATCAACCGTACGGAATTTTCATCCATCATTAGTTTTCGTGATATTTCATCAGAGGTCCATCCCTTGTTGGACAGGTCCCGGACGGTGCGTATAACACTGTCGTTTACATTTTTAGGTGTCGATTGGCCACCTTTGACCTGTTTCAGGATCGGGTTGTTATTGTCAACGGCCTGAATAAAATCGGCAAATTGACGCATTTTTTTATCAGTCTCGGTGAAAAGCTCCTGGAGGTGGTTATCGGTTGAGCTTATTTCATCGCGAAGCTTTTCAACCTTAGTGAACATAGCCTGTATCTGTTTTACGCGGACCTCCATGATTTCCGAGAGACCATCCAGCTCGTTGAATTTATCCTTGATCTCCTTGATATCGCTTTCGCGGGTCTTAAGTATCAGCAGGTTCTCTTCGACCCCGCGGATGTTCTGGTTGATTTTATCAACCCGTTTTTCAGAGCGGTCCACCACTTTCTGGAAAGCGTTGATCTTGCCTTCAACGGACTGTATAAGGATGTCGGCCTTGTTCACGGAATCGAGATTTTGCGTTATGACATCTTCGTATTCATGGAGCTCCCGTATCCTCGATTCAAGGCTGGCGTAACTTTCAACCAGAGCGTCAATGCGGGAACTCACCGCGTCGATTTTGCCGAACTGGTCATGGAAGCCAGCGGTTTTCTCCATGGCGTTGTCGCTCATTTCCTGCAGGGTCCTGATTTCGCTTTCGATGTCTGCAAGCTTTTCCTTTTTATTCTGGTAGGCCCTTATTTCACGGTCGAAATCCTTTGAAAGCTCTTTAACATTATCCATGTCGGTAAAGAATTTCTCCAAGTACTGGGCCTCCTTCTGCGACTCCAGGAGCATGCGGTTCAGTTTTTCAACGGCAGAGTCAACATCGCGCATGAGAGTCTCGGTCTTTGTAAAGATCTTGTTCTGGTCCTCGTAATTGAGTATTTCCGATTTGATCTCGACAAGCCGCTGCTCCATGGCGGTAAAGTCGTCTTTAAGCTGTTCACCATTTTTGCGTATTTCATTATTCTTGACGTCGGCGGTATTGATAATCCTTGTTTCGAATTCCATGAAGCGCTCTTCGAAATTGTTTATCACCTTCTTGACTTCCTCAGCTTCGCGGCGGGAGGCCTGAACGATTTCGTCACGCTTGGTGATGGCATGGATGCTCAGGTTGTCCAGTTCGCTGCGTACTTTTTCAACTTCGGACTCGAAGGATTTTATTAATTTTGACTTCGAATCGTTCATGTTGGCTTCAACAGTATTGACCTTGTTGTAGAGGGCATTGATGGAATTCTGGATCTCGTTTTCAACTACTGAACTGCGTTCTTTAATGTCAGAAAATACCTTCCCTTCAAGGTCGTTAAGATTGATCTTCAGCACTTCAATCTGGTTTTGCAGATTGGATGCGCCTTCGACGGATTTGGCGATGCCGTCAATTCGCACCTTGAAATTCTGGAGGAGTATCTCGCCGGTGTCCGTAACCCGCTGGTCCATATCGGAGAGAGCCCGTTCATAGGTTTCCGTCAGGTCAATGAGCTTCTGCCGGCTGTTATTAACGAGGATATCTTCCTTGTTCTCAATGGAGTCGCGAAGCTTGGTCATCTGATCGGTGAATTCGGCGGTCAGCTCCCGTGAACGTTCCTTGAGACGGGCGCTGAAATTCTGAAGAATTTCAGCGCTTTCGCCTTTAAGGCCTTTGATCGAATCTTTCAGATAATTCATGTTGAGGGACATTTCATTGAATCCCTCCCTGGCCCCGGCGATGAATTCAATCTGCTTGTTCACATCCCGCGCCGACTGCGATATGACCCTGATATCATCCTCTACTTTTTTCAGGTTCGATTTCTCTATATCAAGACCCTGGAGCTTTGCTTCAATATCCTTTACCGAGGAATTAATAATTTTTGCGAGAGCGTTGGATTTTTTTATCATTATATCCATTTCAATAGTGGCATCGTTAAACCGGCGGTTTTCTGTTTCAGCCAGGGTTCTGAATTCATCAAAGAGGCGTGATGAATATCTCCGGAGTTTTGCCATTTTGATGTTTGTCCTGTCCAGTTTCCTGAAAAGGATCAACATGGCCAGGCAGACCACACAGGTTATGATGTTTATTATCATGTTGCTGACTCCGATGTAAACATAGATGGATATATCTGTAAAAAAAATATACACTGCAAATTATTTGTCAATCAAAATTTTATGTCACATTAGAAAGGACTGATGTTTGTTGACTTATCTGCATTGAAGTTGTTGAGATTATCTGGAACGTCCATGGAAAAAGGTCATTGTTTCAGGTTTTAAACAGAAGTAGCATGGGAGCAGTTTTTTTATTAATAGTATTGACAAAAAGAGATTATTTTTAAAATAGTACATTCACTATTTTCTGACCATTTTCTTATAAATAAGAATGAAACTGATGTTTATATATATGAGGTGATTCACATGAAAAGGCCATTTCAGCCAAGCACAGTAAAAAAGTACAGGAAGCATGGATTCCGGTCGCGCATGAGCACCGCCGAGGGGCGTAAAGTTTTGAGCAGGAGAAGAAGCAAAGGGCGGTATAAATTGACAGTATCCGATGAGCGGCGGTTGCCGAAATAATTTTTATTGTGAAAAGCATTTATTCTTTAAAAGGAAGGATTTTATTTAAGGAAGTTTATCTCAAGGGCAGAAAGATACAGGGAACGGGTATTCGGGTATATACTCTTAAATCAATTTACAGCAACAATGCGAAACCTGATAACGGAAGCAATGTATTACAGGGAAAAAAGAATATAAAAATCGCGATAGCACTGACAAAATCATTCGGTAAAGCACATATCAGGAACAAGGCAAAGAGAAGAATACGCGCGATCTGCACCGGCTTATTCAGCGAATTGAAAGATGGGTTTTGCATTATCGTCAGGATTGATGGTGGTTTTAAAAATCTAACATTTGAAGAGCAGAAACAGATAATTAAATCACTATTTGCCAAAGCGGGATTATTCAACAGTGATGCGTATAAATCAGTATAACAAAGTTAGTATTATATTTTCAAATCTCATTATACTCATTATTAATGTTTATCGTATTATAATATCCCCGATTCTTCCCAAATCTTGCAGATACTATCCGTCTTGTTCTGCCTATGCAATCGATGCAGTAAAAAAACATGGTCCGGTCAAAGGTTCGTATCTGTCGACGCGGAGAATTCTTCGCTGTCACCCCTTCCAGGAAGGCGGCTTTGATCCGGTCCCTGACACGTTTCACTTCTTTAAATAGTTTCCAGCCCGCTTTGAAGAATACATGCCGTATCATCATCCATTGATGGAATGATGCATATGTATTGCACATGTACATTACTACACACCTATAGAAAAAAGCAAAGGACAATGCCATGGATAAAAAAAATATTATCGCAATTATGCTGATAGCCGTGATCTGGGGAGGCTATTTCATTTTTTTCCAGCCGGACAAGAAAGCAAAAAAACCTGATGTCGTTAAAAAAGAAGACGTCAAAAAAGAGGAACGAGAAAATACAGGCAAGAGCCAGGGTGCGGTAAAGATCGTTCCGGTTGGTAAAGGAGGGGTCGATAAAAATGTAGTCGTAAAGACAAAAAAATACATGATAACCCTTTCTACTAAGGGAGCGGCCATAACCAAATGCAACTATCTGGAAAGAAATATTGATCTTATAGTTAACAAGAATCCCTATAATGCCAGGGGGGAACTGGATTTTTCATTATACTTCAATGATGACGAGTTTGTTAATGGCAATAATCTTAATAATTCCATATGGCAGCTCCGCGAGGAGGGGAACAGGACAACGTTTTATACCGATATCCAGATAGACGGCAATCCGGTCAGAGTCGAGAAGATATATCTTTTCCAGGATAATGGGTATGGATTTAACGTCGAGTACCGTTTGAAAAACAACGGGAATAGGGAGATCGCTTTTAAAAACGGCACTGCAATTTTCTCGCCGGGTGAGATCCTCGGGCCTACACTGGATTACAACAACACCTACAACCGCCTCATGAGCATTTACTCGATCGGCGGCAGTTTTAAAAAAGCTGACAAGGGCGGCGGCGGTTTTCTGCTTGGATGCGGTTCATCGTCAAACGGGGAGGATGTAAAAAAAGAGAGCGGCACGATAAACTGGGGTGGGATCATGAGCAGGTATTTTCTGCTTATCATGATACCAGAAGGTTCGGCCGCGAAAAGCATCATTTATGATAACCGGAAAAATGCGGGATTTCGCACCGGCATGTACGTATCGATGAACAATCTGGGCTCCGGGAAGGAGATTAAGAAATCCTTCAAGGTATACCTGGGGGAGAAAGAAAAAAAGAAACTCGCGGCCTTCGACAATTCGATCATTGACGCGGCTGATGTCAACATGCTCATCGAGCCAATACGGAATTTTGTTATCTGGTGTCTTATCTCCATCAATAAGCTTATTGGAAATCTCGGCTGGGCGCTGGTGATTTTTTCCATCCTGTCAAAGGTTGTGTTCATGCCGTTGACCATCAAGTCAACAGAATCCATGAAAAAGATGCAGCAGTTGACGCCCAAGCTGAACGAGCTGAAGGCAAAGTACAAGGACAAACCGGACCTCATGCAGAAGGAGATGATGAAGCTGTATAAGGAAAACAAAGTCAATCCCATGGGTGGCTGCTTGCCGCTGTTGCTGCAAATGCCCTTTTTCTTCGCCCTGTACAGCGCCCTGATCGATTCCATCGACCTCTGGCACGCGCCCTTTATATTCTGGATGAAAGACCTGTCCATGCCTGATACGGTACTCACCATATCGGGATTCGATCTGAATATACTGCCCATCATCATGACGGCATCGACCTTTTTGCAATCCAAGCTGAGCACGGTCGATACCGGAGGGCAGCAGAAAATGATGATGATGATGATGCCGCTTGTGTTTATCTTCATATTCTGGAGCATGCCCTCCGGTCTTGTTCTGTACTGGGCTCTGCAGAATATTTTCCAGATCGCTCACCAGCTGATCATCAACAAGCGCACGCAAAAAGAGCAGGCCAGTTAATGAAGTCCGGGCACTCGATCCTGACAGGAAGTGGTGAAGCGATAGTGTATGGATTTTTACTGTAACGACTGAAACTGTATAGTGTTCTTATTAATCAGGAGGCCAATAATGAAAGTTATAGAAGTGGAAGGAAGAACCGTTGACGATGCGACCAAAAAGGCCATAGCTGAACTTGGCATTACCGATTCGTCAAAGGTGAATATAGAAGTTATCGATGAAGGCAAAAGCGGCATTTTCGGTTTCGGCGTTTCCAGGCCTGCAAAAATCAGGCTTTTCTACAATATTGATACCAAGGACATCGCGGATACAATCCGGGAAGTGATAGGAACCATCTTTGCAAAAATGGAGCTTGATTGCAGAATATCGGACGTTAAGGAAGGCGAATCAAAAGTTTATATTGAACTGGAAAGCAAGAACAGCTCGGGCCTTGTCATAGGCAGAAAGGGAAAAACGCTGGAATCACTGCAGTTCATGGTAAACCTTATTGTAAACCACAAGACCGGGAGCGATAAAAAGATAATACTGGACATTGAATCGTACCGGGCAAAACGGGAGCGGGCTCTCAGGAAAATGTCCAAGGATATAGCCTTCAAGGTCATCAAGTCTGGAAAACCCTGGACCCTGGAGCCGATGAATCCCTTCGAGCGCCGCCTCATTCACCTGACCCTGCAGAACGATACCCGGGTCACCACCAAGAGTGAAGGGCAGGGCATTTACCGTAAAGTGACCATCATACCGAAACAATGATCGGGATCTATGACTGAAGACACCATCTGCGCGCCCGCAACCCCCTCCGTAAATTCTTCGATTGCTATCATACGAATAAGTGGCCCTGACACCCGCAGGGCCATCAGTTCTCATTTTATTTCCGGCGGTGATTTGAAGCCCCGGTACGCTCATCACGGCACACTCCTTGATAAGGACGATCAGATTGATGATGTGATAATGATCTATTATCCGGCTCCCCGCAGCTATACCGGTGAGGAAATGGCTGAGATCTTCTGTCATGGAAACCAGATTATTGTCAAAAAGATCATCATGCTTCTTAACGCCCTCGGCGTGAGGCTGGCTGAACCGGGAGAGTTCACCCGGCGGGCTTTTCTCAACGGAAAAATTGATCTCACGGAAGCCGAGGCCATTAATCACATCATCATGGCGAAAAGCGAATGGGAAATTGAAACATCTCTCCGACAGATGCATGGCTCTCTCAGAAATGTCATCAGGACTATCAGGGACAGCATAACGGAATTCAAGGCGGATATTGAAGCGGGTATTGATTTTTCAGATGAAGATGCCGAGTTTCTAACACAGGAACAGGCCCTGCTGGCGGCCCGAGGAATTCAGAAATCAATTGAGGACCTTCTCAATTGCTGTGCGATGGGAGAACAGTTGAGCCACGGGATTGATATCACCATTACCGGCAAACCAAATGTCGGAAAATCGAGTGTGCTGAATCTTCTTTTAAATCAGGAACGGGCCATTGTTTCAAGCATTCCGGGAACAACCCGCGATATCATCCGCGAACCATTCCAGATATGCGGCATGCACGTGAACCTGGTTGACACGGCCGGTATTGGTAAGCCGGGCGATGAGATTGAAAAAATCGGCATTGACCTGAGCCACCGCAACATTGAATCATCGCCGTTTATCATCATGGTCCTTGACGCCAGGTCCGGGATACATGATGCTGACGAGCATATCCTGGAAAAAACGAAAAACAAAAAACGAATTATTCTCATTAACAAAATCGATATTGCAGACCCCGATGCTATTGCGGAAATGCAGCGGAACCTGGGTGAAGATGCGGTGCTTTTTTCAGCGTTAACCGGCGCCGGACTTCAGGACTTGAAAGAAGCCATGAAGCAGAGAATAAGAAATGAATTTGTTCAGATTGAAAACTCATTTATTGCTGATATGAGAATCATTGTTCTTTTAAAAAATGCCAGTTCGATAATAGAAAAGATTTGCGTTCTCGTTGAATCCCGTTCTCCGGCCGAAATCGTAGCCTTCGAACTTCAGTCTTTGATGGATACTCTTGCGGATATAACCGGAGAGATAACCCCTGATGACATTCTGGATTCCATATTTAGCAGATTTTGCATCGGAAAATGACCTTGCGGATGCATGTATTTACCAGAGAACATACTGCATTCTATTGTGCATAGAATATATACCAATTTATAGGATGAACATTTAAAAAGAAATTTTGATTGATAAATATTTTTTATTACTTTATTAATGCATAATATTCGACATTTTAATAAGAGATAGAGCAGTTCTCGGCGGTTCTATTAAGCCCAGTTTGGTTAATGATTATGGATAAAGGCAAAGTCGACAAGACAAAAGATAATATCGGCGTATCAAAGCTCGATGAGAAAACAAGGAAAAACCTCTTTGAGAAATTCGTTGAAAGCGGGGGACGTGTCGTCGAGGAGAAGTCTTTAAAACGCCGTCTTACTATCGACCGTGAAAAGCAGAAGCAATTTTTAAAACGGGTCGAAAACCGTCCTGCCAATAAGAGAGTCAAAAAAGAAAAAACCTCAGTTACCGAGACAAGGCCTGCGGTCTTTACAAAAACCGTTGCCGAGCAGGATGTCGGCGCCATGGGTCTTTTTATAGACAGAATGAAAATCCGGTTTAAATTGAAGTTTTTCGGAATCACCGGTTTCAACGGATATTATTTCAACAACAAGTTCTTCAAGAAATTCAATAATTTGTACAAGCCGGCCCTGATGGACATTCAGATAATGTTCCTGGAAATATTCAGGAAAAATCCGGCAGTGGGAAGAAACATCACCGAAAAACTTGACAACATTAAGCCTTTATATGTTGAACTTGTTGAAATGACGGGAAATCTCTTCGATAAAATAATAGCTGATCAGATTATAGAACAATATGTAAACTTCCCTCAATTGCCAAAAAAAACACTAGAATTAAAAGAACAGATTCTTTACATCTATGAAAAACTCTATGTTCTCAACGCTTTTGAGAATTCAATACAGGCTGCATTTGAAAGGGCCATTGATTATTACGCAAAAGCAGGCGACACTGCCGGAGACTCACATTACGCCATGACGAGAAGAATTCGCAATAATATTTTCATAGTATTCCACAAGTTTCTCCCCCGGCTTCACCTCCTCTTCTGTATGTATCAATGGCGGTACTATCAGTTGTACGATACTGACATTGAAGCTGCTCTCGGTATTGGAGAAGCCGATAAGCCCGGCAATCGTCAGCTGGCTAAATATTTTGATGATATGGCCTTGTCACAGGAAGAGGCCGACAAGCCTCCTGAAGTGGAGTCAGAGGAAGAAGACGTGGCCGATAAAGACCGGCTTAAGGCAATACGTATAGGTCTTGAAATCATGGCGGCACTGGATATTGCACAGCTGCGTAAAGATTATGACCGGCAGCGGCTTTTTGAAAATGTGAGCGATGGCGACAAGGTCTTTATTACTTACTTGCTATTTAGTGAATTTGACAGGGAATATTCTTTTATATTGACCACCAATAAAATAAAATTTAGGACTGATTTTGTGGCCCGCACAAAAGTTGATTTCAGGGTCAAGCTGAATGATCTCTACGACAAAATGAGGAAGAGCAGCGATAGCCTTCGTGAATATGCCGAGGAACTCGCAAGCTACGAAAAATCCAGGCGGGAGAAACCTTCAAACAGCTCCCAATACATTGAGTTTACCAAGCGCCTGGAAGGCCTGGAGATTAAAAAGAAAACCCTGGGTAAAAACGCAATGTCCATCGTAAGGGATTACATGATGGAAATTGTCCAGGAGCTGCAGGTCCTGATGGATGATATGAACAGTCACCAGATATTTATTGAGAATCCCCAGGAAGAGCTTGTCTTTGACCCTTCCATTGAAGGTGAGAAAAAAGTAAACGGCAAAAAAATTTACGAAGCGGTGTTTATCATTTACTGCTATGCTATTGCTTTCGCATATAGATTGAGCCAGGAAGGAGATCTTTCAGGCAATCTTGAATTCAGAAAGGAAGAGCTGGACCAGATGAAGGACCAGTCCAAAGAACAGGAATCCACTGGCACGGAAAGCCCTGATAAAAAGTCTGACAAGTCCGTCCTTGAAGAACTCGATGATATGATCTGACGCCCCTGTATTATCGGATCGAGCAATCATGTAATGACATCAAGATGTTTTCTTTTCAGACCGGAGCCGTTTGATTTCTTCGCTTCGTTCTTTGAGAATTGTTTCCCGACCGCAAGCGAGATGAGGGTCGCGGTAGGGTATCGCACGTCTGTTGCTGAGAAACAGTTCCCTGTCCGCGTCTGGAAGCGCTGCTATGATGCCGGTTTTTGCAGCGAGGGTTCCTTCACGTTTACCACCGACAGACGGCCCCCTGCCTATGATAAATCCAGACTCAAGAAGCGCGGCGCGAATCTGCGGGGCGCTGGAATACGTGGTAAGAACAGCGGCTTCATTCATCGACCGGTATACGTTCTTGAACAGATCCACGGACCAGAGTTCCGGGTTTCGTGAAGGGGAAAAGGGATCAAAGAAAACGGCATCAAAGGTGTTATCGGGCAATGTCCGGATGTGTTCCCTGGCATCTCCGAAAAACATGTAGATTGTCGTTCTGCCGGTAGCACAGGAGCCGTTGATGTAAGCGTTTTGTATGAAGGAGTATAGGTTATCACGGTAATCATCGAATCGTATCGAACGAAGTGCCGGGAGCAATGATCGCTCTTTTTCAAGGGAACTAATAAGGAGATTGCCACTGTATCCGATCCGTTCCAATTCAACCAATAAGGCGAGAATATTATACCCGAGGCCAAAACCGACATCAAGAACATGCAGTGTGGAATTTTTTTTATCTATAATGCCGGACGGGCGCACATGCTTCAGAAGGGCTTCCTCGTATGCGCCGGAGAGTGAATGCATATGCTCATCATAATCATGGAGGTAAAGGGTATATGAACCGTCACCGGTTTTTACAATGGTGTAGCGGGCATTTTCCAATTCTGGTTTTTTCCTCGTTGATAGGTTCTATTGCGCAGCAGCTTTCAGAAAAGCCACTACGTCAAAATCAATATATGCTGTACAGTGCTGAGTATTGCACGTAAAATAACGTATTGTTCCTTTTGTGATAATATACGGGATCATCTGCTGACAGGCGATGACTCTATCAATTCCGGTAACATGCATTCGTATATAACTCAGCAATACTATTTCAGCCCTTGACCTGCTTGATTCTTGCAGTAGTTCTTTTGCAGCGGGATTTATTCTCCCGTTAAAATAATCAGGGTACTCATAGTGAACAAAAACCCTGAGCGTATAATTATCAATACCCTCCCATGATTCCTTTTCAGGAATCAGAGAAGAGCATGAGAGAATAATTGAGAACAAAACGGCAGCAAATATACATACTGAGGAACTTCTTATCATAACGCAATTACTGTTCTGAAAAAATTTTTTTATAGACTTGTTTTTTCGTGTATTATCATCTATACTGTTCCACAACGCTGTAGTCAATGGGGAAAAATGAACTGATCCTGTAAAGCGATAAGCCTGTCCTAGATTACCAAATAATTTTGTTTATTAAATAATTTTGCAACAATAAAACTATTTCTGTGTCTATAATGTGTTGATCTTTTTTGAAAGGAATAATTATGAAAAAAATTGTATTCATTGAGCCAAAACCGCCTGGAGAACATATATTCACCCAATTTGCATTGCCGAGAATAGGAATTTATATTCTGGCCACGATGATGAAAAAACGCGGATGGGATGTGCAAATATTAGTCGAGGATATAACTTCGATTGATTATAAAGAACTGTCCGATGCGAATATTGTAGGAATATCTACCATTACTCCAACTGCTATCAATTCATATCATGTTGCCAATACGATCCGACGGATGGGCATAACGGTCCTCATGGGAGGGCCTCATGTAACGTTCCTTCCTGAAGAGGCTCTTGAATATTCGGATTTTGTGATACGCGGTGAAGGAGAAATTCCCCTCATGCGCTTTATCGATGCATGGGAGACCGATCGCGATTATAAAGCGGTACCGAATCTTTCTTATAAAGAAGGAGACACATACATCCATAATCCGATGCGAAGCTTTGAGGATAATCTTGACCAGCTGCCCGTCTCTGATTTTTCCCTGATGAAAGATCGTGGCAGGCTTAAAGTGATACCGGTTCAGACATCCCGGGGATGTCCCTACGACTGCTCTTTTTGTTCCGTTACTGGTATGTTCGGTAAAAAATATCGTTTCCGTTCCACTGAACATATTCTTGATGAGCTAAGGCGCTACAAGGACACGGGGAAAATGATCTTCTTCTATGATGATCATTTTGCAGCGAATAAAAAGAGGGCAAAAGAACTGCTGCGGGCCATGATAAATGAGGGCCTTACCTTCAAGTGGTCCACCCAGGTTCGTGCTGATATCGTGAACGATCTGGAGCTTATGGCGCTTATGAAGCAGAGCGGGTGCCATACCCTGTTTATCGGTTTTGAATCGTTTAATCCAGAGAGTCTGAAGGAAATGAAAAAAAAGCAGACCGTGGAAGATATCATAAATGCCGTCAGGATTATACATTCGTATAAGATAAATATTCATGGCATGTTTGTCCATGGGTTTGACAGCGATACGTGGGATTCGGTTAAATTGACCGTGAGCTATGCAAAAAAAATGAAATTAACGTCAGCCCAGTTCCTCATGCTGACGCCGTTCCCCGGATCCGAATTTTACAACCACGTGTCAAAGCGCATCGTTTTTCAGGACTGGTCAATGTATGACGCTCATCATGTCGTATACCGGCCGCTTCATTTTTCCCTGCAAAGCCTGCAGCGGGCCCAGACATACAGCCATGAGAAATTTTATTCCGCGGTGGAAATTATAAAAAAAATAACGAGGAAGAACTGGATCGCCACCGGGATAGCTATTTATGCGAGAATCATCAATCGAAGATGGAAGAAAAACAACAAGGAGTATCTCAAAGAGATAGCGCACATGAAGAGGCATAACAGTAAGATCGAAAAAGATTTACTCGCTGTCGGAAAAGTATAGACTGGTAAGGGCGCTACAGGGACATATCGGGAACACTTATCTGGATCATGAATAGTTCTTGCCTGCTTATAGGTCTTGGTTTATGATTTGCCAATCACCATGATTATTGAGGACTTGCGTAACAGCGGAGTACTGTGAGATGGCAAAAAAAGTTATTGTCCACGGAAGGGTGCAGGGGGTGTTTTGCCGTGCTTACTGCAGTCAATACGCACGGGAACGGCACATCCGCGGCACTGCATCCAATCTGTCTGACGGAACCGTCAGAGTAATTCTCAAAACCGACGATGCTGACCTTGTGAATCAATTTATTACTGACATTACCACCAACCCGAAGGGTTATACCTTCTATGGGAAGATCGTGTCTGTGGACGTAGCCGACCATTCAGGCCCACTGACGGGAGATTATCAGTTTTGATTCTGTTTTAAGTGGATGTATTTGCCGACCTGCCGTTTCAGCCAGGGGCTCACCGCCTCTGCAGCCACCATGCTTCCATATATATTCCAATGAGGATCATTGCCCTGAGTAAGTCTTTTCCTGTCACTGCTATACTTCTGCAGATAAGCATCCAGGATGTCAAAGTACGGGATGCGAAGCCTTTGTAATTCTCTGTGGAGCATTCTGTTGGGTATCCGGTAGTCGTAATTTTCCTCACTGCTGTGCAGTATTATCATTACTTTTTTTTGTAGATCGGGATACAGCTGCAAATCAGCCGGAATAATCACAACGACCAAGGCAATTTTTTTTCTATCACACACTTTCTGTATTTTTTTTATAAAGCCGAAGGAGCTTTGGAAGTCCCTGGTGAAGGACACATTCTTTTTATAAAAAATGCTGCCATGGGCATCAAGAACCAGCTGAGCGTATGATTCATCACTCCTGAGCAAAAAGCCTTCCCGATACATGCCTCTACCAAAGACCTTTCCCTGGGGCTCGAACCTGTTGACAAAGATGCGATTGATTAAAGAAGCGGCAACCGAATAGGAATAGAATTTTAACCGCTTCCCGCCGTTTTTGAAATCGTCATAGTTGTTAAAATGTAGAAGTATCATGTCAGGATGCAAATCGAGTCCTTCGTTCAGAAGGACAGAGAGATAATCAACCGGCCCGGCAGAGGGAACACCCATGTTCAATAACTCGCATTGAGGGTATGCAAGCCGCAGCTTTTTTTCAACAATTGCCATATAAGAGTCAGGATACGGAACAGCGCCATAGGTTTGGGAATCGCCTAAAGCCAGAATCCTGAATCGGCCGGTGGACTTTTTTTTGCTGAATTCTATATCTTTGAATCCGCGGGAGTTAAGTTTGAATCCATTGAATTCGCTGGAATGGGGACTGCCGCGGTATTGCAGATAGGTTGTATCGGGCACAACCAGGAAGTTTGGATCGTAAACTTGATAGATGCGCAATGAAATTTCAAGAAGGAATAACAGCAGGATAGCTGCCAGTAGGGGTGCTATAACAATTGTCAGTATGAGTAATTTATTTTTCCCGGCCATTTTATAATAGCTAACGGGCTTATACTCATGAAAATCATGCGCATAAGCCCGCTGCTGATGTTACCATTTTCCTGTTTTTGCTGTAGAAGGTTTCGGCATATTTTTCAACTCCGCCAGGGCTTCGTCCACTTCATCCTGATGCAGTTCATGGTCAACCAGTTTGTTCTGTAGAAAGAGGTCATATCCGTACAGGTCCATCAATCCATGGCCGCTCAGGTTGAAGATGATAACTTTTTCCTTCCCTTCTTCCTTTGCTTCCTTGGCTTTGCGGATCGTTGCTGCTACGGCGTGACTTGTCTCCGGAGCGATGATGATCCCTTCGGTTCTGGCGAAGAGCATGGCCGCTTTGTAGCATTCGATCTGCTGCAGCGCCATGGGGGTGAAGAGCCCTTCGACCACACCGGCTGACACAAGGGGCGCCATCCCATGGTAGCGCAAACCGCCTGCGTGGATGGCATCAGGCACGAAGCTGTGTCCCAGGGAATGCATTGGGAGGAGCGGTGTCATCTTCGCTATATCGCCATGGTCGTAGATGAAGGGGCCTTTGGTGAGTGTTGGACAGGAGGCCGGTTCCACAGGGATGATTTCGATCTGTGCCCCGTTTATCTTGTCACTGGCAAAGGGGAACGCAAGTCCGGCGAAATTACTTCCACCGCCGGCGCAGCCGATGACAATATCGGCTTTTTTCTCGCCCGCTTTCTGAAGCTGCATCTTAGCTTCCTGCCCGATGATGGTCTGATGCAGCAGAACATGGTTCAGCACGCTGCCGAGGGCATAACGGGTTTGGCCGGTAGTGTCGGAAACAGCAGCTTCGACAGCCTCGCTGATGGCTATCCCCAGGCTGCCCGGCGTGTCGGGATGCTTTGCAAGGACGTCACGGCCGGCTTTTGTCTCGGGGCTTGGACTGGGTATGCAGATGCCGCCCCAGGTCTGCATCATGGTCTTGCGCATCGGTTTCTGTTCAAAACTGATGCGGACCATGAACACCTTGCACTCGAGGCCGACGAGGGAGCAGGCAAAGGAAAGGGCGCTTCCCCACTGGCCGGCGCCGGTTTCCGTGGTCAGCTTCTTTATGCCGAACTGCTTATTGTACCATGCCTGGGCGACTGCGGTGTTTGGCTTGTGACTCCCGGCCGGGGACACGCTTTCATTCTTATAGTAAATGCGCGCCGGTGTGCCCAGCGCTTTTTCAAGATGATAGGCACGGTGTAGGGGCGATGGTCTCCACCGGTACAACAGTTGCAAGATTTCCTCGGGAATGTCAATCCATCGTTCCTGGCTCACTTCCTGCTCGATCAGGTTCATGGGAAAAACCGGGGCAAGCATGTCGGGGGTGACGGGCTTGCCGTCAGGGCCCAGCGGCGGCTGAAGCGGGGTCGGCAGATCAGCCGCGATATTGTACCATTTCCGGGGCATTTCGCTTTCATTGAGAAATATTTTTGTCTGCATACGATACTCCTTCTGTTATTTGGCCTGTTTTTTTTCAGGCGGTTGTTTCATAATCTCTTTATGTCTTTCTATCATCGCCCTGAAGGGGGAATGGACCTTTTTAAGCTCGCGGGACCCCCTGGTTATTTTGCACAAGCTGATGCTGAGGCGATCGGCGATTTTTCTCTGGCTCATGCCATTATCCAGGAGTTTAACCAACTCCCAGCGGGTTGATATTTCATCGACCTCATTCTTTGTGAGAATGCTTTTTAAAAAAGCTTCAATTTGCTCATTATCGTCTGTAATAGCAAGGACGGACGCTATTTCTTTCAATTTATTGGTGAACATATGCCTCGCAGTTTCTACAGATAGAAACGATTCTATATATAGAAACAAGACCATTGTGGTGCGTGTCATGTCAAGAAATTTTCACCATAAATTAACAATTAATGATTACCGGTTTCGGGTGCTTCATCTTAATGGCGGTGACACGGCTGTAGCGGGCGTACAGGTCCCGGGAGTTCATTGAAAGAAAATCGATGTGCGCAGTCTCTCTTATGTACGGAATAAATAAACGCATTTCCGGATCATACAACGAGTCAAAATGTTTTTTTGAATGACCATGGGCTTTTTTAACCGCGCCCATGCGCCGTATGTCTCCGTCAAAACAAGGATTTATATGGTAGAGCTCATGAAATATGACCCGGAGCTTTTCTTCCCAGGGGAGGTCGAAAAAGCGCGGCATGTAAAAATAGATAATATAGAGGCAGGGATGGCCGTTATTGGATATTTCCGGGATCGCGTAAAGCCTGCCGCGGTACTGGAGGACTGATGATCCGTCCTTGAACCGGAGAGGTATTAATTTACCGTATAATCCCCCGTTCCGGCCGCTCCTGTTTGAGCCAACACAAACCAGGACCCGGTTTACGTCTATATGGGCGAGGGTCGTACAGCGGGTGACAATTTCCTTTATTATACCGGTAAGTTCCAGGGACAAGTCTATTCTATCGACCGGGCGCGGTGATTTTTTCTGCATTGCGAACCATTTCTTCGGCATGTTTCATCGATATATCGGTTATAGTTTCGCCGGCAAGCATCCGGGCGACTTCCTTGACCTTTTCTTTTGAAGATAGCTGTTTTACCAGGGTGGTGATGCGTTCCCCTGTTTTTCCCTTCTGCACCGAATAATGGCTGTCGGACATGGCCGCTATCTGGGGCAGGTGAGTTACAACAAGGACCTGGCGGTTCCCCGCTAAGGATTTGAGCTTTCGGCCGACTATTTCAGCAACCTTTCCGCCGATGCCGGCGTCAACCTCGTCGAAGACCAGGCTCTCGACAATATCCGCTGATAAAATAACATTCTTAATGGCGAGCATGATGCGGGACATTTCACCGCCTGAAGCTACCTTGCGAAGCTGGCGGAGGTCTTCACCGGCATTGGCGGAAAGGAGAAATTCAATACGGTCAAGGCCGTGGGGATAGAGGACGTAGCGCTTGTTGTCTGCTTCAATTTCTCCCTGGGGATTCACTTCACGCTGTATTGAAACGCGGAACTGCGTTCCTGCCATGCCGAGGTCCGCGAGCTCTTTCATTACCCTGATTTCAAGGCGGCGGGAAACCTCCTTTCGCTTATCCGATAAGTTCAGCGCAATCTCCTTTGCCTCTTTCACCGCCTGCCGGTATTGTGCTGTGAGCCGTTCTTTTTCTTCATCACCCGAGTTTATGGCTTCCAGTTCCTTGCCAGCTTTATCTGCATAATTAAGTATATCCTGTATGGTGTCGCCGTATTTCTTTTTAAGGGTTGAGATCAGAGAGAGGCGTTCCTCGACCTGGTTTATACGCTCCGGGGAAAAATCCATATTGGTTTCATAATCGCGTAAATATATTGAAGCATCTTCGAGGGAATACTGTGCCTCCTTGATGGCGTCTAGAATTCCCGCGATTTCCGGATCATATTCCGATATTTTTGAAAGGCTCTGATCAGCACTCTTCAGCTTTTGAAGTATGCCAGCTTCGCCGCTCATGAGGCGCGATGAGGTGTTGATTTCCTTGAAAAGTTTTTCCGAATTGGCCAGGAGCAATGATTCGTTTTTTAGCTCTTCATCCTCCCCTGTTTTCAATCCTGCCGACTCAATCTCGCGAATTGCAAAGGAATTGTATTCTATGCGGCGGGCCTTTTCCCGCTCATCGATCTCGAATGAATTGAGACGGTCTTTCAGGTTCTGCAGGCGCTCGTGAATGGCCCGCATCTTAGAAACATCGCCGTCAAGGCCGCCAAAGCTGTCCAGGAGCTCGCGGTGTCGCGATACCTTGACGATGTTCTGGTGCTCGTTCTGGCCATGGATGTCGATCAGATATTCGGAGAGTTCTTTGAGCTTGGAGGCGGGAATCTGGACGGCATTGGCAAAGGAGCGCCCTTTACCGCTGGAATAGAGCTCCCTGCGGAGGATGAGGGTATCATCGTCACAGTCAATGCCTGATTTCTCGAGGACCTGCCTGACCTGAGCGGAGCCGCTGATATCAAAAACGGCTTCGAGGGTGGCTTTTTCAAAGCCGGTCCTGATCATGTCAATAGTCATTTTTTCGCCAAGCACCCCGGATAAGGCATCAATGAGAATTGATTTTCCGGCTCCGGTTTCTCCCGTCAGTATATTGAGTCCCTTCCCAAATGAGATGGACAGGTCTTCTATTATAACAAAGTTTTTTATTCTTATCTCAAGGAGCATTGTCGTGGTCCTGGCTGCCTTATCCCCATCCGAGCTTTTCGCGGAGGATGGCGTAGTAATTTTTTTCCGGATGTGTTATCAGGTTAATGTTTTTATTGGACTGCCGGATTAAAATCTCGTCCTTTCCGTCGATTCCAATTACCTCCTGACCGTCTATTGTCAATAATAAATTCTTATAGTCCGTCGCAATGCGCGCGCGGAAATCGGATGATGCCGGTATGATCATTGGACGCATGGCAAGGCTATGGGGACAGATGGGGCTCAGCAGCATGATTTGCGCTTCGGTAGGGGTTATGATGGGGCCGCCGGCGGATAGCGCGTAGGCGGTTGATCCGGTGGGAGTAGAAATAATAAGGCCGTCACCGGTGTAGGAGCTGAAAAAATTACCGTTGATTTCAAGATCAAGCCGGATGGGGCGGGAAAAGGACCCCTTGTGAAGGACTGCATCGTTAAGAAAGCACTGGCTCACTATTTCCTTTCCATCGCGGCGCAGGGCGACTTCCAGGACCAGCCGCTCTACCGTGGAATAGTGGCCCTTTAGAACCTGTTCCAGATAGACCGGGTATTCCACAGGACTGAATTCGGTCAGAAAGCCGAGTCTTCCCCTGTTTATCCCGAAGATCGGTTTTCCCGTGCCGCAAAAGAGCCTTGCGGTACGGAGAAAGGTCCCATCACCGCCGATAACAATGATTAAATCGGCTTCGTTGACAAATTGTTCGTGCGGTACAGCCAGGCGGTAGAACGCCTCTCCGCGGATGATGTCATATTCAGGCAGATGAACCCTGATATGGTTTTTTTCCAGGAATTCGATGAGATTCCCGAGAAGTGGTATGGAGCTTTCATCGTCCGGACGGAAATTTATTGATGCTGTCTGTATCATTGCCTGTACCGTTGATCGTGTTACTATATCGGTCCCGGTTATGACCGTCAATTAAAAAAGAAACCGGTGTTTTTCAATTTAACCGGTAACCGCCTATATACGAATAAGGGCGGGTATGTAACAAAAGTTTTCAATTGTGCTTGATATAAAGCATGTTATTTAAATCTTGACAATATCCATTAAACGCATAATGTTACCGCATATAGAGTTGCATCGAAACTGCTTAAGATGCGCCGGAGGGAATTTGACCGATGAAAGCGGAAGATTACATCAATAAAAAAGCCTTGAGCGAGCGTCTGGATGGAGATTTTGACCTTTTTAAGGAATTGGCGCAGTTGTTCTTATCCGATTCACCGAAACTGATCTCCGCCATTGAAGAAGCCATAAAAAATAGAAACAGTGAGAAGATAGGAAAGTCCTCCCATACCATTAAAGGTGCTGTTGCAAATTTTTCCGCGGAAAAGGCTTTTAATGCGGCCCTTGAACTGGAAAAAATCGGGAAAAACCAAGAGCTTGAAAAAGCGGAAGTTGCCTTTAATAAGCTCATGGCGGAGGTTGAAAACATGAGAAAAGCGCTGCAGTTGATAATCGATGAAAATAGTCTCTGACCCTTGCCCGTGTCCTCAGCACTTATTTTTTACGATGCAATGTTAACCAAAAGGCGCTGGTTCCGCCGAAAGCGATCAGCAGGGTACCCAGCCAGACCATCCAGATAAGTCTTTTACTCGTTACGGAGACAATAACTGAATCTGCCGGAACCACGATGTTTTTTCCCGGGGTTATGTGGAGCACTATTTTTTTACTGGTCGCGTCAATGTCCCGGAGTGACACGGAACGATCAGTTCCGGGGATGGCCTGGTCCCTGGAGCGCATGGCGCCGCGGTTGAAGGTAACGCCGGGTGATAGCGCCATCCCGTTTACTTTTATGTCCGCATAGGTTGACGGCTCTCCTGAGGTCATGTGTTCAGTTCTGAATCCTGTAAAACGAACAGTCAAACCGCTGAAGACTTTTTCTTCGCCTTTTCCAAGTATCAGATTGGTGACCGATTCTAAGCCGCTTTCATAATTCTCCGGTGTGATGTAGGTATCATTGAGAAATCCGGTGCGTATATAGGGTTCTTTGTATATTGATTGTGTTTTTTCATCAAAATAATAGGCAGTTTTTATACTATCAGCTTTTTGATCACTCTTTATGGTAAAACGAAGATATGATTCTTTGCCTTCCTTGAAACCTGCGAAGGTTATTGCCATGTTGCCGAGAGTTGCGGTTTTTCCCTGCTCCAGCTTTTTCTGGATTGAGGTGGTATGGAAATTTGAGGTTATGATACCAAGCACCAGGAAAGCGACACCAATGTGGGTAAAACGCGACGGAAGAATTGCAACTGATCTGGCTTTGCATATATCCAGGATGGCCCGGAGGATTAGGAAAACTGCCAGTATTGAAAAAAGATATGCCGGTATACTCCCGGTGAAGCCCCAGTTAACGGCAATTCCCAGAATGAAGGCAGCGGTCAGTGCGAATATAGATTCCCTGCCCGGCAAATTATTCTTTTTTGTAATGATAACGGTTGTGGCGACTACCATCAATGCAAGGATGATTATTCCCAGGGGCAGGGAGAAGTTGTTATAAAAGGACGCCGTTACATTGGTGGGGCGCGCCATGAAGAGTTGTGACAGAAGGGGCATCGAAGTTCCTGCCAGGATCAATATGGCATAGAGCATAAGCACGATTATACCGTAAACGGTAAGGGTTTTCCAATCAAGGACAGGAGCGTCCACTTTATTGCCGGTTATTCCCCTGAACCGGAGTGCGAAAAGGATGGATGCCGATGCTGTATAAATCAGCAGAAAGGCCAGGAGAAATTTTGCGACATCGGAAGCTGCGAAAGAATGCACTGAAAAATTCGAGAGTACCCCGCTTCTTGTAAGCCAGGTGCTGTAGAAGACTGTCAAAAAGTAGAGCAAAGCGAGGAGAATATTCGTTCTCACCAGTGACCCGCCTCTCCGCTGGAGGATAAAGCCGTGCACCAGGGAAATGGAAATCAGCCACGGGATCAGGGATGAATTTTCAACAGGGTCCCAGCCCCAGTACCCGCCCCAGCCGAGGACCGTGTAGGCCCAGTAGCCGCCGAGGAAGATGCCGATGCCCAGGGTAACCATGCTGAACAGAAGCCACGGGTAGGCCTTGGTGGCCCATTCCCGATAATCCTTTTTTACAAGAGCGGCTATGGCATAAGCGAAGATGACAGACGATGATGCGTAACCGAGAAACAGGACTGGCGGGTGCGCCACCATCCACGGGTCTTTGAGAAGAGGATTCAGCCCGGCACCGTCGCCGGGAACCAGACCGGGGCTGAAATTCTCCGGAAATTTGTCCCACGTATACGTGAAAGGGCTTTCCACTATGAGAAGGACGAGAATAAAAATTTGAGAAAGTAGAATCACTGATGTCACAATGCCGTCACTTCCATCAGTGTTCCCTTTGATGATGAAACCGAAGATGTTGATAAAAAAGAGCCACAGGAGAAAGCTCCCCTCCTTGCCGGCCCAGAAGGCTGCGATGCGGTAGGCGGGGGCCAGGTCCCTGGATGAATTTTCGTATACATAGACAAAGCGATAGTCGCAGTCGATGAAGTAATAGAAAAGGAGGAGTACGGCCATGGCAATTAAGGACCCTGAGATCCGATAAAGAACGCGTCCCCGCGGCAAGAAGCGGTCTTTTCCTGCTACGGAGAGGATCACGCAGGCAGCGGCGGCCATTGAGATAATCAGCGATGCGATGACGAGTATGTTTCCCATGCTGGTGCTGATGTTCATATTATTCCTGTCTCCTGTATTTCGAGGGGCATTTAACCAGGACCTTGTCAGCTTCGAAGATATCCCCGTCGGGCTTGTATTTTCCGAGCATGACCACCTGGTCCGTGTGCTCGAAGTTCTGCGGTTTGGTTCCCCGGTGGAGGATCCGGAGTCTTGTACCATCTTTATCCATGGCTGTAAAGGTAAATTCACCTTCATGGTGAGTCACCGGGTCTGATTTATCAAGTTTACCGATGATCTGGACATATTTGCCGGCGCTAATTTTTGCCTCCTTGAAAGGGACATAGGGAGACAGGATGTCATCGCTGGCGAAGAATACCCCGGCGATCAGGAACGCCAGACCTATCGTGAATATAAGTATATTGCGATACTTCATTATTTCTCTCTATGCATGATGGTTGTTATTTGATTTTTACCTGGTTTTCCAGCTTCGCAACCCTGCGGTCGAGCCTGAACAGAAAAAAAGCAATGCCCGCCCATATGATCAAAACAACGCCCATGACTTGGTAGAGTGTCTTTGACGGTTCCGGCTTCTTTTCCTGATCGTGAGAAACGGTCTGATCAGGCTTTTGTATTTCCTGAGCGTGAAGATCCGTTGCTGCCAGCATGGTAATGGATTGACCCCCGGCTGTATCGGCAGGAATGCCGGCACCGGCCGTAAAAAGCAGCAGAACGATGAAGGGCAGAATAACTCTGGTTTTAATCAGCGTCATGATAGATTTCCTCAATATGTTTCTTTAATTTCATCATACGGTTCATAATGTGAAGGATATAACAATAGAGCATGGTGAAGGAGACAATAGCCACAGCCAGGGTCGAGCGCATTTGGTCATCAAGGAAGATTTTACGATCCGCGTTGATTATCGGATCGGGATGCAGCGACGGGTAGATTCTCGGGACAAGGAAGGCGAAAAAGGGGAGAGTGACCATCGCCAGGATCAGGTACGCTGATCCTACCATTCCGCGGTTCTCGCTGCTGGCCATCGCCCCCTGGATGCTGAAATAGGCTATGTAAATAAGCAGGATTATCACGATGGAAGTTTCCCGCGGGTCCCAATTCCAGAATACACCCCAGCTTATTTTAGCCCATATTGATCCTGCAATAACGGTCAGGATTGTGAAAGCCAGGCCCAGTGCTGCTGAATTATACGCCTTTTCATCGAGCCCGGTGAATGTATGCTTCTTGTCTACCAGATAGGCTATCGAAAAAATACCTGCAACGATAAATGCGAGTATTGATACCCAGGCGAGGGGTACGTGAAAATACAGGATCCGGCTGGCATCACCAAGGACCTGGGCGGGCGGGGCCCACAGGAAGGCCATAATAATGGCTACCGGGACCAGAAGGTAAACGCTTTTTAAAGCTGTGGGTATTACTTTCATGGGTATAGTTCCAGGCGGCCCGCCCTGCGCAAGGGACTTACCAGCCGCAGATACTGTCAATCATCAAGCCAGACGAATCTGAATAGTAGAAAGGATATAACTGAAATAAAACCGGAAAAAGCAAGCAAAAAAAGGAGATTTCCCCCTGTGGGAGGCGGCGTGCTCAGCGCAGCGGAGGTTGATGAAATGGATATCCAGAGCACCGGCAACAGTATGGGAAATGAAATTATTGTAAAAAGTGAACCTTTGCCGCCAGCCTTTGCAACCATGGCCGCCAGTATAGTCGTCGCCGCGGCAATGGAAAAACCGCCTGCCATGATGGAAAAGATAAAATAGGCGACATGCTGTACCTGCACCTGTAAAAAGAAAAGGAACAGAGGTGTAACCACCGCCAGGATTATCACCATGAAAACCTGGTTGAAAATGAATTTGGATATGAAAATCGAGTCAACTGAAACGCTGATCCGGAGGAAAAGCGCCGTAGCCTGGTCTTCTTCACGGACAAAAATATGGGAAAGACCGTTCATGGCGCTGAAAAAAATAACAATCCAGAGGAGGATTGACTGCACCGGGACCGGAAAGGGCACACCCCCGGCCGTAAGGCTGATGGCTATGGTAACGATGGCGGCAAAGGAGGCAGAAACATTGAGGGCGAACCTGCTCCTGAACTCAACCAGGAAATCTTTCTGTATATTGCGCAGAATATCCCTACCCAAGTCTGATCACCTCTCTGCACAGTTTTTCCTCTTGCGTATCGTTCGTGGCAAGGATGATGATTTTTTCTTCCTGGACCGATTCCAGGTATGAATGGAGGAGTGCGGTGCCGCCGGTGTCCAGATTCGTCCCAGCTTCGTCCAGCATCAGGATCGGCGGATCATTCAGGACCGCGAGGATCAGCCTGAGGCGCTGCTTCATGCCGGATGAATAGTGCTTTACCTTTTTGTCGCGGTGCCGGTCCAGATTGAACCTGTCCAGCAGGAGAACGGCCCGCGTCGCGGCATCGGCGCGCCTGGCTGCAAAGGATATATTCTCCCAGCCGGTCAGGTCGTCGTAGGGATTGACCAGGGGGCCGGTGTAGCCGATATGGGCGTGCCATTCCATTCTGGCAATAGGGCCGTTTGAAGCAAGGCCGATGTTGCCGGCGGTTGGATTCTGGAGCCCCGCGAGGATCTTCAGCAGGGTCGACTTCCCTGAGCCGTTGGGGCCAGTGATGGATAATGACTCGCCGGTGGATAGCGACAGGCAGATATCCTTGAAAAGAGTGTTCCTGCCGAATTTTCTGGCAAGGCCCTCCCCGGTAATTGTGTATGGTGCAGTATTCATCTTTTCTGTCTTGTTCATGTCAGTGACAGCACAAGGTATTCACTATGCCTTGAAAGGATGGGCATCTATAAATTTTGTCAAATACAAATGATTGTCCAAGGGCGTAAAAAGGCTGTCGACATGAAGGTTTTGTTGATCCAAACATCGAGTAAATTGATAGCTGCGGCAGATGAAAACCTTGAGATATAAGAGCTGGGTAGACCGTATAAGTGGGGCGAAGTTCGACCGAGAAAATCATTGCATGATTCCCGTCGAGACAGCGAGATCCTTCACCGCTTTGGTTGGTATCTTGACAGGTAAACATTCCATGGCATCCATATGCCGAGATCATACCGTGAACCGTGACGCCCATGTAACGACAACGGGAGTAATAGCCATATAATCCGATGTAAAGATGAACCTGATCACAGTATGGATAGCTAATCAAATCCCGCGAATATAATTGTCATAAAAAGGATAATTGTCAGGAGGCACTGTTGTGCCTATATTACAAACAGTGTAGTAGTAAATGGTGATTAAGAATCTCTGTATGCAGAACGGCGGTGTGATATAGCTTGAGGGCAGCGCACACTGCAAAAAAATCTTCTGGCAGGTTGCCGATGAATGTGCGATTTTCTGTAGTGGTTGCTGAGAAGACATTTAAATAGTTATGCGGTCGAAGAGACCTTTATGAAATCAAATTCAAAAAATATCGATAACCCGGTACCCGCCAGTAGCTTTTCGCTCGGACATGTTCTCGGCCAAACCGTCGAAATCAAAGATAATCTCGAGGAAGTTGCCGGTAACCTTTCCACGGTAAATGAGATTTTACAGATAGAAAAAGAAGTCAGCGTTTCTGCTCAAACTCTTGATGAAGCTCTTGTTCAAAATGAAGAAGCCGAGACCCAGGTGGAAAAAGCCTCGGATGATCTAGTTCAGGTTAGCACGAAACTCGCACAAGAAGTCGTTGAACGAACAGTCATCGAATCAGAACTTGCCGGTATGAAGATCGATCTGGCTGAAGCGCGCGAGGATCTTACAAAATCCCGCGCTGAAGGCGTAACTGAACGAATAGTCATCGAATCCGAACTCGCCGGCATGAAGATCGACCTGGCAGAAGCGCGCGAGGATCTCTCGACATCCCGTGCTAGGGAGGAAGAATCGCGGCAAATTGCGTTCAAGGACGCCCTCACCGGTCTCCCGAACCGTGTGATATTTGAACAGGCTCTTGACCATGGGTTGATGCAGGCAAAGCGGAATGGCTGGGGTCTCGCCGTTCTGTTTATTGATATCGATAAATTCAAAATTATCAATGACTCGCATGGTCATGACCTGGGGGACGATGTGCTTCTTATGGTGGCAAAACATCTGCAGTCTTCCGTTCGCGCGGAAGACACGGTAAGTCGCTGGGGAGGCGACGAGTTTATGTGCCTGTTGTTGGAAGTCAAACAGGAAGACGACGTGACGCGCCTTGCCGTGGAGATCGTAAATCGGATTGCAGAGTCTTGTGAGCTTAATGGGATCATTCTTTCCGTAAGAGCCAGCATCGGAATTGCTTTTTATCCCGCGGATGGAGAAACGGCCGGCATCTTGTTTAAAAATGCAGATCGGGCGATGTATAAAGCCAAGGGTACGGAGAGGGGGGTCATGCTCTTCCGAGAATCAGCATGAGACTGATCCTCCGCAAATCTAAACTATCAGTGTATAAATTTTAAGGACCCTGTCCAGTATTTTTCCTGTTGACAGGGCCTGGTTTTGGTTCACATAAACGTCATATATGTTCCTTCGAACGGCCGCGGTGTGGTGGAAATTCTTGGATAATAATGATATATGGGTATTCATTGTTTTCGGATTGCCGGATATTTCAATTCATCCGGGATGAGGTCTATCAGGGATTTAAGGCTTATCCTCATGTGTTCATAGCCTGCGTTTTCGCCTTCAATGCCGTAATTATGAAGGCGTCGCACCAATCGCACCATCTCAATCTTGTCCTCTATCGTCGCCGGTTGTGGGACCATCCAGAGGGTGCGCCATGTCCGGACAATCCTTTTGCCGTCAAGATAATCCAGAACGGCAGTGGTAAACCTATCCGGTTCATCTTCCGGTGACGCCCGGTCCTTTTTGTTGAAGTTGATCATGCTGCAAACATCCTCATAGCACTCATGGAAGTCCGCTTTTAATTTTTTACCGATACCTGATTGAAACTGGCTGGTACCGGTAAGAAAAGGATATTTTTCAAAGACGTCTTCTCTTGGTTTGACATTGAGGCCCTTTCTCAGATTCCTTGTTTTCGCGTACTCGAGAAAGTTGTCCGGTGTGATGCTGATTCCGGACCTGGCGGTTTCCAGCAGTTCCCTGCCTGCTGAATCGTTTAACCCGTAAGGGCCGGCGCCGCTTTCAGATCCGGTCATCAGGCTGCCGGTATCCGGCGATACGGCAATTGATTCAATATCGATATCACGGGCGGATTGTGTCATGGATTTTGTTTTTAAAAAATGATAATTAATATACGAAATTGAAAATATCAGCAACAACAATAATAAATGTATAGAAAGAGAAATGATGTATGGTGTGAGTTCTGTTAACTCGTTATGGGCTGATTTTTCCATCGGGGATATATATTAATAGATGTCACCGGAATGTTTTAGTTACTGATGGTCATGATTTTTTTACCATTGTACCGCCTGCAATGCCGCCACCGGGTCTGTTCGGAAAATGACCGTCTTGAATAAAATAATGATGTACAATTACATGGAGGCTGATATGTTTTGTAAAGAGAGGAGAGCAGCATGAAGCGAAAACGAAAAACTATCCTGCCGGTATGTATGTTCCTGGCCGGTTTTATACTTTTCGCGGCGGGAATATCCGGTTGTTCCGGGTGCTCCGGCTGCTCAAAGGATGGGAAAGGTATCAAGGACGGGTTTTTTGGAAAATCCGAAGGCATATTGACTGTTACGGTATACGCCTATTGCCCCTGTGCCAGGTGCAATACACAAAAATGGAAGGGCAGGGTGTCAACCGGTCAAAGGATGAAAAAGCTCCTGGCCGAAGGAAAGAACATCTGCGCCGCCGACCCGACGGTGATACCCATGGGGTCAACCGTGACCTATGACGGTAAGGAATATGTCGTTGCCGATACCGGTAGTAGCATAAAAGGGAACACGATCAATATACTTCTCGGATCGCACAGGGAAGTGTATGCCTTTGGCGTAAAAAAGGACCAGACCATATCGTATAAAAAATAAAACGAGAGCTCAAAACAGGCTTCCCGTTATTCCGGAGGAATTTCATTCTTTGGGATAAGACGCTCTGGACCGGGCGATATACCGTTTATTTATTATATAGCCGTTCTCGATGAACCAGTTGAGGGCCTTCCTGATTGACTCCCGTATGGGCGTCTGGGGCAAACCCAGTTCATTCACTGCTTTTGAACAATCATACCATTCCTGTAGTTTGCCGATCCTCACTTCTGACGCCGTGACCACGGGCGGCTTCTTCGCAATAAAAGCGCCAAGTTCGAACAGGTAACCCAGGGCGACGGCGAAATGAAAGGGGATCTTTATCCGCGGCGGCTTAACTCCCGCGATTTCCGCTATCAGCTTGAAATAGTCCGACACGGTTATGTTCTCATTGCCGAAGAGATACCGTTCACCCACCCTGCCTTTTTTTGCGGCGAGTATATGGCCCCGCGCTACGTCCTCGACATCGATGACGTTGGTCCCGCCTTCGATATATCCGGGCATTTGTCTGGTTGCTATGTCAATTATCATCTGCCCCGACGGCGTCGGCTTGATATCGCGCACGCCGATGACCAGGGTGGGATTGACGATGACGATCGGCAGCCCCAGGGGGACAAATTTTCTCGCCTCGACCTCGGCAAGATACTTGGATATTGAATAATGGTCCCCGCTTTTCCAGTGGTTGAACTCCGCGTTCTCGTCCACGGGGACCGGGCCATGGGCGCCTATCGTGTTATTGGTGCTGGTGTAGACGACCTTCTGCACCCCGGCGTCCAGGGCCGCCTTCATCGATGTTTTCGTGCCCTCGACGTTTACCTCGTACGGCAGTTTTGTATCGGGCACCCAGTGGGCAAAAAATGCGGCGGTATAATAGAGCGTGTCGCATCCCTTGAGGGCATTTCTCATGGAGTCCTCGTCGCGGATGTCCCCGAAGGCCCGTTCCACATCAAGTCCGTCGATGTTCCGCGTGTCGCTTGTTTTCCTGACAAGGACTTTGACCTCTTCGCCGTCCCTGAGGAGCTCTCTCACGATTGACGAACCCATGAATCCCGTTGCGCCGGTGACAAGTTTTTTCATGATTTGAAAGTCCTCCGGAAGTAAAAGTGATGGATATGATCATCTTACCGTATATCATATTTTTAATGCATCAATGGTAATAATAAATGATTCCCGCTGTTTACTGGATCAGCATGCATAATAAAGCATGAATAAAAAAAGAACGCAACTTATTTATAAAATAACGGGATGATATAAATTTTAAGACCTCCCTCCAGCGCTTTTTGTGTAAGAGGAAGCTTCATTTGAGAGGATGCAGGTGCTGATAAAATGCTTTATGTCCTTTCGAACGGTCGCGGTGTGCTGGAAATTCCTGGATAATAAAAAAGACTGTCGATATGACAGCCTTTTTTTGATTTTATGGCGGGGATAATTATTTTCCCAGCACCTTCGCCTGGATGGTGACCCTGTTCGGGAAGGTGTCGGGGATCTCAAAATCAAAACCGAGCTTGTCCGCCTTGGCTTTCAACTCGTCAACAAATTCAGCGGTAGTGCCTGCGAAATAGATTTCTACACGGGCAGCTTTTCCGACGCGGCCTTTTTCCAGTACCTGCTGGACCCCGCGTATCCTGTTCTCAATCTCTTCCCTGAATTTTTTCATTCCATTGTAATCCAGCCCTGATATGAACAGGTTGATTTGGCGGTGCGTCGCGGATTTGACGAACTGTTTGATGATTTCTTCCATGAAGGGACCGGGCTTTGACGCGCCGGTGCTTTCATCCTTGCCGCCGAGGATTTTCTTTACCACCGCCTCGATGGCCCGCTTGGACGCGGTATCGGATTGGATGTGAACGCCGGGAGCGTCCTTGCTGGTCGTGGCAAGTATCCTTCCTGAATATACGTCAATCGCTTTCAGGCGTACGATGGCGGACTTGGACTTCATGTTGGCCGAATAGGAGCGCAGCACATTTGACTGGTCTTGGGTCTGGGCCGTGCCAATGATGAGAACTTCTGCACCGACATCGTTCAGGAGCATGTTCTGGACATCTTCTGTGACCTGGCCGGTCATGGCTTTGGACATGCGCCCGTACTGGCGCTTCATCAAGTCCTGAACTATCTGCATATCGACGAATTGAAAGCCGGCGCCGCCCATACGCTCCTGCATCTGCATTTCAGTTTCGGTGAAACCGGGCCTGTTCATTCTGCCCTCAAATGTTTCGCTAATTAGTATCATGAATTTCGGTTTGCCGTAACGGTTCAGGGCGTCTTCTATGGCATCCTCGACCACTGCCGGCTCGACCGTTCCTTCAAGCTCTACCCGGTACAGGTCACTGTCTGATTTTTCGCTGACGACCTTCTCTTTCTTGATCAATCCGTACGATTTTGACTGGACCAGCATTTTTACAAGTTCATAGTCTTTCATGACGCTCTCTCCGGAGACCGTGGAACCTAAAACTTTCTCAACCAGCTTGTTGCGGGCGTCATTGATTGCGCGGTCACGGGCCAATGCCTTGTCATTGTCAAATATTGCCGCTACCCCTTCGGCCCTTCCGGTGTTGGAGCCTTTCCTGTCATATTTTTCATCAAGGGAAAAGTCACCGGAATTTTTATCTTTTATGTTTTTCCCGCCTCCGCAGGAGGCCAACCCGGCCAGGAACATGAAGCAGGATAAGAGTACAATCGCCTTTTTCATCGGGGTTACTCCTTTTTTCATAGTTATGTTGCAACGGGTAATATAATAATCATTTCTTCTATTAGTCAAATTAATTTTAGACAGACCCGGGTCTGCAAAAATATTATACGTTTATTGAGAATGATTTACCAGCACAGTCGGGTAGAAAAATAATAGAAAGATTTGATTCTGGTAGATTACACTATTAATTATATCATAAATATAACTATGTCTATAAATGATTTTTAATATGAAAAAAACGAAAACTATGCAAATTAATATCAAAATTAATAATAATTTTTATTGACAGAAAAGGGGGCCTATATATTTTAAACCTTCCGGTTAATTTTTGCTGATTTCGGAAATTTATTATATTTCTATAAAAGTACGAGAGAAACATGAAAGGGATTCAAAAAACATATTCAATGAAGGCATCCGAAATAGACAAGAAATGGTTTATTGTTGATGCCGATGGAAAAGTCCTGGGAAGGCTTGCGTCCGAGGTTGCCAAGATAATTCGGGGGAAGAATAAGCCGACTTTTACGCCCCATCTCGACATGGGAGACAATGTCATTATCATCAATGCCGAGAAGGTCCTCCTGACCGGCAAAAAGGGAGATGACAAGGAATACTTCAGGCATTCCCAGTATCCGGGCGGCATTAAATTCGTGAACATCAAGAAGATCCGGAAGGAACAGCCGGAATTCGTCATTGAACATGCTGTCAGGCTGATGCTTCCGAAAACCAGGCTTGGAAGAAAAATTTTCGGGAACCTGAAAGTTTATACCGGCGCCGAGCATCCGCATCAGGCTCAGAAGCCGGAACCACTTGATATATAGAGGAGCTGTTATGTCTAACCGTTATTATGCTACTGGAAGAAGAAAGACATCCGTTGCCAGGGTATGGCTTGCGCCAGGCTCGGGGAACATGATAATCAACAAACAACCAATAGACGAGTATTTCAGACGGAAAACGCTGGAGCTTATCGTGCGTCAGCCCCTTGAGCATGTGGGAATGCTCGGGAAATACGACGTGCTTGCCATTGTTGATGGCGGCGGGTGGTCAGGTCAGGCCGGAGCCGTCAAAATGGGCATAGCCCGGTGCCTCGTCCAGACTGATGAGAAACTGCGGAAGCAGCTCCGGGAAGGCGGATTTCTCACACGGGATCCCCGAAAAGTTGAGCGGAAGAAACCTGGACAGAAAAAAGCGCGGAAACGGTTCCAGTTCTCGAAACGTTAATAACATCATATATACCGAAAAAAAGAGGATGCAGGTATGCATCCTCTTTTTATTTGCGCCTGTTTACCTATGATCACAATCGTAAAAATCAAACATGGCAATAACTGTATCACCGTTGATCTTGATAACGGCGAAGAGTTGAAAATACCCTATCAGGTGACAGGACCTTTCCGGCTTGAAGCAGGACAGAACATCGACGCGATGGTATACGCGCAGCTAAAAGAAGAATCCCAGCGCTACCGGTGTAAAGCTATGGCGCTTAATTACCTGGCCATATGCCCCCGGTCGGCAGCCGAGATGGAGCGGTATCTCGGTAAAAAGAGATTTGATGCCAACCATATTTACGAGATCGTTGCCGGTCTCAGGGGCGCGGGCTATATTGATGACGCGGATTATGCCGCACGGTATATAAGCAATAGACTGAACAAAAAACTGGTCGGTAAACAGCTGCTTCTGCTTGAATTGCAGAAAAAAGGGATCCCTCGGGCGATTATCAATCAGGCGCTGAAGGAGTCGAAGTCGCTTCATAGTGATCCTGATGCATTGTATATAATCGCGCAAAAAAAGTACAATTCCATAAAACACAAAAAAAACAGCGTTGCCAAACTATCCTATTTTCTTCACAGCAGGGGCTTTGACACAGAGGTGGTAAGCAGTGTGATACAAAGGATCCTCAGAGAAGAAAAAAATGAAATGGAATAGTTAGAATAAAAGGGCATTCCTGTCATTTAAAAGGGATTTGTAGATGCGGTAGTGGTCTGTATCTTCATACTCTACTTTTTCTATGGGAGCCCTGTCGAAACTGAATATCTCGGATCGGGGAAGGGCCATGAGGATCGGCGAATGGGTTGCAATTATAAACTGTGCGTGGCCCGCCTGCCCCATCTGATCAAGAAGCTGCAACAGCTCGATCTGGCGTTTCGGGGACAGGGCGTTTTCCGGTTCGTCCAGAAGGTATAATCCCTTGATCTTGAATCGGTTCTTGAAAAAGGACATATGGCATTGACCGTGGGACTGCTCGAGGAGTGATTTCCCTCCGAAATATTCAAGAGTCCCCGGTGACATGGAAGCCCATTCGTCCAGGTTCACGGCAAAATTGCGGAAGATCTCGGAAGCAAAAAATGATCCCGGCACCGGCTTATCCGTCCATTCAGCAGCGATATATTTAAAAAGCTCCTTTTCATACCGGTTGTAATGTGCCCTGGTACGCTCAATCCCCTCCCATATATGAATACCGCATTTTGTGGCTATGGCCCTCAGAAGCGTTGATTTACCGCTGCCGTTCTCGCCGACAAAAAACACAACAGGTTGTGAAAAATGAACCGATTCAGTGATCCTGAATATCTGTAAATTAAATGGATACTGATCAGTAGTTGGATAGGTGTCAGATTTTAATGTTATTCGTTCCAGGTGCATGTCAGATATGATTTCTATATCCTTTAATTTGTAAAGTTACTTTCTGAGGATAACCAAAGAAACTTTTCTCGAGATTAACAGATACAATTTGGAGATCGGGAGCTATTTAGCTCGTCTGCCTCGTATAAGCAGAGACATATGCGACCTCCTGTCGCTGCTCTGCACTAGTCCGTCCTGGCTAGCGCCCTCTGATGACTCGGCGGTATCGGTGGCATCCATGTCGCCTAATTGCCGGGATAGCTCCCGATCCCTGGTAAAAACTATGACTTTACCATGATTGTGCCCGGAGTATTAATTTCCTTGAAAAATAAGGCAGGGTACCTAGAAATTGCTTCAATACCTCATGTATGAGGATCTTTACAGGCGGTGCCACATGCTTAAAGTAATGGATTTACGTAAGTCCTTTATAGAGTTTTTCCGGGAACGGGACCATCGTATTGTTTCTTCCAGTTCCCTCATCCCCAAGGATGATCCGACACTTCTTTTTACCACGGCCGGCATGGTCCAGTTCAAGCCGATGTTCGCGGGCACGGTAAACCTGGAATACACCAGGGCCTCGTCAGTGCAGAAGTGCCTCCGCACCAGCGACCTTGAGAATGTTGGAAAAACCAAGCGTCACCTGACCTTTTTTGAGATGCTTGGGAATTTTTCTTTCGGCGATTACTTCAAGAAAGAAGCCATCGATTTTGCCTGGGACTTTTCCTCGAAGGTAATCGGCTTTCCCGCTGAAAAAATATGGGTATCAATCTATCAGGATGACGACGAAGCCTTTGCCCTGTGGAACAAAAACATCGGTATTCCGGAGAAAAAAATCGTACGCCTCGGGAAGGCTGACAATTTCTGGGGGCCGGCCGGCGATACCGGGGCCTGTGGTCCCTGCTCCGAGCTCTACATCGACAGGGGTGAGGAATACGGTTGCGGGAAACCCGACTGCAAGCCGGGATGCGAATGCGAGCGGTTCCTGGAATACTGGAACCTGGTATTCAACCAGTACAACCAGGACGCTGCGGGCAAGCTCAATCCCCTTCCCCGCCCCGGCATAGATACCGGCATGGGCCTGGAACGGCTGGCTGCGCTGGTGCAGAATGTGGATTCGGTATTCGAGACCGACGAGTTCATCAGCATCATCAAGTTCGTGTGCGAACGCGCGAAGATAGAGTACAAGGATGATAAAAAAGTCCCGGTGAACATTATTGCGGAGCATGCCCGGGCTATCACCTTCGCTGTGTCAGACGGCGTATATCCCTCCAATGACGGCAGGGGCTACGTGCTGCGGCGCATCCTCCGGCGCGCCATGCGGTTCACCCGCCAGCTTGGCATAGCAGAGCCTTTCATCTATGCTGTGGTTGACCAGATTGCCGGCATCATGGGAGACTTTTATCCTGAAATCAAAGAATCTTCTGTAAACGTGAAGAAGGTCATAGAGTCTGAGGAGAAGCGATTTCTTGAAACCCTCGAAAACGGCATGGACCGTCTCGAAGAAATCATGAAAGAGAGCTCGAAGAGCAAGGGGAAATTCATCTCCGGGAACGATGCCTTTCTCCTGCATGACACGTTCGGGTTCCCGCTGGAGATGACGCGGGAGATTGCCCTGGAGCGGGGCCTTGACGTAGATATCAAAGGCTATGAAGAAGAAATGGAGAAACAGCGGGAACGGGGTAAGCAGAGCTGGAAGGCTGTATCCGGCAGCCTTGATGATTACTGCGAAGAGATAGGAAAAACCTCGACTGACACAGTATTCAGAGGATATGAAGTGGAGTCAGTGGCCACGACAGTGGAACTTCTCCATGATGGCGATGCTGTCGCTGACTGTCTTGCCAAAGGCTCGAAGGGGCTTGTGGTTCTGCGGGAGACACCCTTCTACGGCGAATCAGGCGGACAGGTGGGGGATATTGGCCTCATTACCTCTTCCACCGGCGCCATGTTCAGGGTGGAAGACACCAGGAAAAACAATAAAACGATCATTCACATTGGCGAGGTTACTCGGGGAGAGTTCAAAAAGGGAGATTCGGTTCGGGCCGCCATTGATGTGGTAAACAGGAACCTGATTCGGGCCAACCACACGGTTACGCACCTTCTCCATGCTGCTCTTCGCTCAGTACTGGGGGCACATGTGAAGCAGGCTGGCTCGCTGGTCGCCCCTGACCGGATGCGCTTCGACTTCAGTCACTTCAACTCCCTGAGCGCCGGCGAAATAAAAGAAGTTGAAGAAATGGTAAACAGGAAAATCTGGGAAAACATACCGGTGACAACCACTGTTATGAAATATCAGGACGCGGTCAAGACCGGCGCCATGGCGGTATTCGATGAGAAGTATGAAGACACGGTCAGAGTCGTGTCCGTAGGCGATTACAGCAAAGAGCTTTGTGGCGGTACCCACGCCGCCGGCACCGGGCAGATCGGCCTTTTCAAGATCCTGCGAGAAGCCTCGCCGGGGGCAGGCATGAGGAGGATCGAAGCAGCGACCCTCAGGGGAGTGCTCGAGCGCTACAACAGTCATGAGAAAACGGTATCCGCGCTGGTGGATATGGTAAACGTTAGCGAATCGACTCTTGTTAAAAAGGTCGAGGAGTTGCTGAAACGCAGCCGGATGATGGAGAAGGAACTGGAAAAACTGAAAAAGGATACCCTGTCGACGGGCCTGGATTCAATACTCACCGGCGCGGAGATTGCCGGCGGTGTGACAATTGTGTCCCATACATTCAACGGTATGGGGTCTGATGAGCTCCGGGACCTGTCGGACGCGATCAGGGAAAAGTACCAGAACGCGGTTGTCCTGTTCGGATCAACCATTGACGACAAGGCCCTCCTTCTTTTCGCCGCAACGAACAACGCGGTGAAAATCGGGATTGATTGCGGAAGGATCATCAAGGATGCCGCAAAGCTTGTCGGAGGAGGAGGGGGAGGACGCAAGGACATGGCCCAGGCCGGGGGCAAGTCACCGGAAGGCCTCGGTGACGCGATAGCCAAAGCGGTCGACATTGCCCGTGACATGGTAAGCAAGAAGTGATGGTTTGTGGCGGTCCGTATGAAAAAAGGAAAGCGTGGTCCCGGGGTCGCGCTTTTTTAAACGGCACATTTTATGTGACATAACCTGTAAAAGGTATTGACAGGAAAAATTTCCAATAGTAATTGTTTCACTATAAAGTATGCTGAAATTGACGCAGAAACGCGATATATTTTTACTCTCTGTCTACCGATGAGGTATGTGAATGATTGATACAGATAGATACTCCAGATATCTGGTGCGGTCCGTTAATCACATATTCAAGCATTTCCTCGATGATGCATCGGTGGAGGAAGTGTACGAGACCCAGTCAGGGTCAAAGGACCCTCTGGTGGTTGTCGAGATCAACGGCACCATGAAGGGGGAAATTATCATCAACCTCCCGAAGAAGACGCTTGATGGTATCACCATGAAATTCGTCAATTCCAGCGATGTGAAAACAATCCGCAAGTACCATGGTGATGTCGCCGGCGAACTGGCAAACCTTATCACCGGTACCTTTGCCAACCAGATGCAGTTTCTCAAGCACAATATCAAGCTTAACGCGCCGGAATTCAACGATGATCCGATTTCGATAAAAACACTCTATGAGAATATCAACCTCTCTTTCAGCTCGAGATTCGGGGGCTTTGATATCGATTTTTATTTTAAAGAAGTGCAGTAATACCTCCATTTGAGTGTAGTTCTGTCTCGCTTAGTAAGCGCGGGGGTTCATCGCTTGTCCGCCTCGTATAAGCAGAGCCAAATGCGACCTCCTGTCGCGGCTTTGCACTAGTCCATCCTGGCCGGCGCCCACTGATGACTCGGCGGAACCAGCGACATCCATGTCGCTTGCTCGCTGATGAAGCCGCCGAGTATTAATGAATAATTAGGGACGGGAATATGACCGCCATTGATATCATTCTCATAGCAATCTATTTCATGGCTAGTATCGCGATCGCCCTTTTTTTCCGGAAGAGGGCGGGAAAAAGCACTGAGGATTTTTTTCTTTCAGGAAGGAAAATGCCTTGGTGGCTGGCCGGGACAACCATGGTGGCCACGACCTTTGCCGCGGACACGCCCCTGGCCGTCACGGAACTGGTGGCGAAGAACGGCATTGCCGGCAACTGGCTCTGGTGGAACATGGTGGCCGGCACCATTCTCACCGTTTTCTTTTTCGCCAGGCTGTGGCGGCGGGCCGGCATACTTACGGACGTAGAATTCATCGAGCTCCGCTATTCCGGGAAATCGGCTGCTTTTCTACGCGGATTCAAGGCCGTCTACCTCGGTATATTCATGAACATCATCATCATGGGGTGGGTCAACCTTGCTATGGCGTCAATTCTCAAGGTTATATTCGGCATAGACGAGGATTCGGTGCTTCTCTATATCATCGGGGCCATGATTATCGTTGGAATATATTCAGCGATTTCCGGCCTGTGGGGCGTTGCCATTACTGACATGTTCCAGTTCATCATAGCCATGGCGGGATGCATTGTGCTGGCCTTCGTTATCATCGATCTGCCTGAGATCGGTGGTGTGAAAGGACTCATGAATTCTCTCCCGTCGCATGTCTTTAATTTTTTTCCCTCGGTATCATTCAGCACAATCGGGACCGCCACCGGCATTATGACGATATCCGCCTCGGCCTTCATAGCCCATATCGCAGTTCAGTGGTGGTCATCATGGTATCCGGGCAACGAACCGGGCGGCGGAGGGTATATAGCCCAGCGGATGATGTCCGCAAAGGACGAGCGCCATTCCCTTCTGGCAACCCTCTGGTTTGCCATTGCACATTACGCCCTGAGGCCATGGCCCTGGATCATTGTGGCACTGGCATCGCTCGTGCTGTATCCCGATCTAAAGTATCCCCGGGAAGGTTACATCATGGCCATGCGTGACCACCTGCCTCCGGGGCTCCTCGGGTTCCTGGTGGCGGCGTTCCTGGCAGCCTATATGTCCACCATAGCAACGCACCTAAACTGGGGAAGTTCCTATATCATAAACGATCTATACAAGCGATTTGTAAATAAAAGCGCTGATGAAAAGCATTATGTTATGGTTTCAAGGATCGTTACGCTCATGCTGGTGGTTCTTTCAAGCCTCATGATCAAGGTCATGAACAGCATATCAGGCTCCTGGGAGTTTATCATAGAGTGCGGCGCCGGCCTCGGTTTGGTGCTCATTCTCAGGTGGTACTGGTGGCGACTCAATGCATGGTCGGAAATTGTAGCCATGGTTGTGCCGATTCTAGTCTACGGTGCTCCCTTGCTGGCGGCTCGCATACTTCATCCTGACGAAACCTACGTCCCCTATATACAATTTCCCGAGAGCCTCTTTTTTATTGCAGGCGTGACCACGATTTCATGGCTAGTAATTACCCTGATTACGAAGCCGGTTACCCGGGAGCAGCTGATTATTTTCTACCAGCGGGTAAGGCCCGGAGGTCCGGGTTGGAGTAAATTCCGTGAAACAAACCCGTCCGGTGAGGATAAGGGAGAAACACTGGCGCCGCTGCTGGTAGACTGGCTCCTGGGGATTGCTCTGGTCTATACCTCCCTCTTTTCCATTGGGAAACTGATTTTTCATTATTATTACCAGGGCATGGTTCTGTTAATTACAGCAGTTATTCTCTTCATCATCCTGGCCCATCGCTTGAAAGATAAAAAGGGGATTTCATAATATCCTGACGGGATCTATTATATTGACTTTTCAGGCATGATGCTGTATCATTAATGATTATACGTTTCTTTCCCCTTTCATGGGGCCCATCGGGGTGACTGCATGTCAAAGGTCAGGGATGATCTGGAAGCTATATACACGGCAGCCATTGTCGCGGTAAATCCTATAACCGCCGTTGAAACCCACGTCAAACGAAAGGATAATATCCTCCAATTATTCTCCAGCGGGCAGAGCTATAAAGAGTACAATCTCGGTAATTACTCACGCATAATCGTGGTTGGTGCGGGAAAAGCAACAGCCCCCATGGCCCGGGCCGTGGAGGTGCTTCTCGGCGACCGCATTGAAACCGGACTGATATGCGTGAAGTACGGGTATACTGACACGCTGACAAAAATAAATTTAATTCAAGCGGCCCATCCCGTGCCTGATGCCAGCGGTATTGCCGGTGCAAAAAAAATAATGGAGCTGCTGAACAGCGCCGGCGGCGATGACCTGGTCATATCATTGATATCAGGCGGCGGTTCTGCGCTCCTGCCTCTTCCGCCGGAATCCATAAGCCTTGAAGATAAGCGGGAAACGACCTCGCTCCTTCTGAAAAGCGGTGCAAGCATTCATGAAATAAACACGGTACGGAAGCACCTCTCCCTCGTAAAAGGCGGCAACATGGCAAGGGCCGCAGGCCGGGCCACGGTGATAAACCTCATGATATCGGACGTGGTTGGGGACAACATGGATGTTATCGCCTCGGGGCCTTTTGTGCCGGACCGGTCGACCTTCCGCGATGCACGGGACATTCTTGAAAAATATCATCTGGAAGGCAGGGTTCCGGCGTCGGTAGCCGGGCGGATCAGGGCGGGTTCACACGGTGATATCGAAGAAAATCCGGGTCCGGACAATCCTGTTTTTAAAAGGATAACGAATCTGATCGTGGCTTCGAATATCATTGCGCTTCAGGCGGCAAAGAATGAAGCGGTCGAACGGGGATATAATAGCATCATCCTGTCTTCGATGATAGAAGGCGACACGAAAGATGCGGCTTTATGGCATGCCCGCATAGCCCGCGAGATAATCGCTTCTTCGAATCCGATACCGGCGCCGGCTTGCATTGTGAGCGGCGGTGAAACCACGGTCGTGGTCACCGGTGAGGGTCTGGGCGGAAGAAACATGGAATATGCCATGCACGCCGCATTGCACATCGATGGATTGGAACACATAACCATGGCAAGCATTGGAACTGACGGGAGCGACGGGCCCACGGACGCTGCAGGGGCCGTTGCCGATGGATGTACCCTGAAGGCGGCGCGGGAATTGGGAATGGATACACAAGAATACATCAGGTCCAATGATTCGTATCATTTTCATGAGAAACTGGGGAATCTGATCATAACCGGACCGACTAAGACCAATACTATGGATGTGAGGATTATGCTGGTGTCGTGACATAATTTTATTTGTTGTTTTTAAAATAAATGAATTAAGGAGAATGCAAAATAATACGATATATAAAAAAAATGGTTGATAATTTATAATTTATTAATTAATTTACCATTACTATTTAGAACCATTAACGGTGCCTAATATTTTAAAAATGAATAAATATAGTTTTACGAGGAGAAATATCATGACGATGAGAAGGTATTGTAAAGTTATGTCGCTTATTATCTTAAGCGTTTTTGCTTTTTCTCTTGCATTCGCTCAGGAGAAAGCGGAGAAGAAAGATGACGGCGTAAAAAAAATGCCCGATGGCTCATACAGAAGCAAGGATTATGATGAGTCGACCAGGCCTGAAGACGACTATCTTGCCAAATTTCACGCCAATGAAGTTGTTGAAAAATTAATGAAGAGAAACCTCGAAGATATATTTCTCCTGAATGTCCTCATAAAGAACAATTCCGGTAAAGGATGGGACTCAAAATACCAGGAAATTTATACCAGTTACAAAGAGGGCCTGGAGTTCTACTATAAACGCAACATGATTTATTCCAAAGATAAACTTGTAAAAAACCTGGCCGCAATTCGTGAGCTCTACAAGTCAATTATTGAGGAATACCAGAAACAGGATGAAGAGTTGTTGAATGAATGTGCCGGCAAGGTTTTGCTCCTGCACCTGGATGTCAGCTCCCGCATCGATCCTGACAAGGCGGAACAGCTTACCAATAATCACCTGAGATTAAAAGTGGCCTATGGCCAGATTGACGATGCCATCTACGCAGCTCAGAACAAATACTATTCAGGGTCTATATATCACCTGCGCGTATCCCGGGCTTATGGCATTTCGATCCTGGAAGCCCTCGCGAAGGATGAAAACGAAAGAAAGAGCATTCATGACAAATACAAGGTTGCCAAGGCCGACAACCAGAACAGGCTGTATGCCGAGAAGAAAGAAGAAACCAAAAAGTAATTAGAGTTTACAAATTTACATGAGAATATAAAGGGGGAGACATCCCCCTTTTTTATTAGCAGGATTGAAATTTATTTCTGACATGTTGTCCGCCACTGTCCTAGATGCCGTCATGTATACTCCCGTAAAATAAAAAATAAAGTGAGTAAAATTTTAATAGAATTAATATAGAACAAGTATAATAGTTGCACTATTAGCTGTCATTATGAGCTATAATTACGCATGCCTGTGTCCGATAAAAAATTAGAAGTCTTCAAGTATCACGCAATTGAATGCTACTTTTTCGCCGTAAACTTCCTGCTCAAGCCCTGGATACTGATCCCTATTGCTGTTGTTTTTTTTCTGCTGATGCCGTCCATGACAAGCATTCAGGAATTCCCAACCTTCAGGGTGGTTATAGATCCGGGCCATGGCGGTGCAGGAAGGAATCTCATGTCAGTGCATGGGGACAGATATGATACCATCTACAGGAGATATCTTGATCATTTCAAGGAGGGCGCGTCGCGGAAAGGGCTGGAGGAGCGTGAAATAGTATACAGCATAGCAAAAAAGACCGAGAAACTATTGAAACTCCTTGCCCCGGGAGGCAACAGCGAAAAATTTTATCGATTGCTGGAACGATACGCAGACGGGTCCCCGCAGAAAGTGACCATTCATACCTACATGAGCAGGGGGCGGTCAGTTTCCAACGATGAGGCCGATAATCTTGATGACCCGAATGCTCCTTTCAGGTTGTTCGATTATCCCGATTCTTTTGGTGAAATGCAGCCGGGGCGCATATCCCGCATAAATTCGGTAAAGCCGCATCTGGTCGTTTCGCTCCACCTGGCGAAAGACGCCCCGCGGGATTTTGAGGGGATGAATCCGGTCATCACCCCACCTTATTCCTTTCTTCGAGAGGGTCTTGCCTACCTGAAGGGTGAACGTGAGGGGAAAAAGTTTTACACTAAAAGTCCCTACCGGGAATGGTTCATCGAAGAGACCACGCGCTCGGATTTTGACTGGTTCCTGAACGACACATCAATTTATTTTACCGGCTATCCGCTGAGGAAGAATCTGGAATCAGACCGGTCCCGCTTTAAAGGATACCGCTACAACATGGTCGGGTGGTCCTATGCTGACAGCCCGGGATGGGAGCATGCAGCGCGGTATCGGATTTCATCCAGCCGTTACGCCCCGACGTATAAAAGTATTGTCCCGGAAGGCAGGTTCTGGGATAGGGAGAGATCGCCCTATGAGCGATTCAGGCGGGACGGCGGTGAGGAAGGCTTTGGCGGCGATAATGCCTATGCGTCATACGAGATCATTCGTTATATATGCTATTCCCTGTATCTCCATGGCGATGACAATAGGTTGCAGAAGCCGGGCAAAAGCTATATATCCGTCTGGATCATGCCGCTTCACGTGAATGCTATCAATGCTTTTATTGAACTGGGATACCTGAACCGGAGCAGGGACAGGATGTTACTGACCAAGAAACAGAATGAAATTGCGGAGGGGATCGCGGTTGGAATTTTTTCACTTCTGACCGGACTGTCTCCGAGAGAATCGAAATACAAGCATGCCCCGAGGGGAAAAGGAATTGATTACAGTAAATACAGAATGTCGGACAATAAAAGCTATTTTGACGATGTTACCGGCAATTAGCCTCGTTGCAATAATGTTTTTTGCAGTTGCGACATTCGCGGGTGCGGACGATTTCAACTCGGCATTTATTAATGCGGCGGATTCGGTCAGGAATTCGGTGGTCAGCATATCCATTTATGAGAGAAAAGAAGGGGGTAAGAACGCCAATTACCGTAAGGTTGCTTACGGGTCAGGGACAATAATAGAGGATGGCTATGTGGTCACCAACTATCATGTGGTCATGAAGGGCGATTACTTCCAGGTCCTTTTTAATGACGGCGTTCAGCTTGAACTGGAAAAGTTCAAAAATGGTAAATATTATCTTGCCGATCAGAAAACTGATATAGCTCTTTTGAAGATTCGCGCTACTGATAATGCGTCCTTACGGCCGGTGATGTTCGCTGATTCAAACCTGCTTGCAGGGGGGGAATGGGTCCTGGCCATCGGTAATCCTTACGGCCTGAGGCAGACCATTACCAGCGGCATAGTATCATCAAAGGGGAGGGACAATATCGGTTTTGTCGATATAGAGGATTTTATTCAGACTGATGTGTCAATCAACCCGGGCAATTCCGGCGGACCTCTCATAAATCTGGAAGGCAAACTCGTTGGAATTAATACGGCAATACGCTCCGATTCAGGCGGATTTCAGGGAATCAGTTTTGCGATCCCTTCCAATCTCGTAAAACAGGTATGCCGCGAGCTTGTCCGCCATGGAAGAGTACGGCGCGGATGGATCGGGTTCCTGGTTAAAGAAGAGCGGAACAGCTTGGGGAAAGAGGGGAGTTATCTGAAAATAATTTCGGTGATTAAGAATTCACCGGCTGAATCTGCCGGCCTTCTGACCGGCGATATTATCCGAAAAGTTGATGGAGAGAAAATAACGACACTGGGGAGCCTCATTAGATCGGTAGGGAACAAAGCGGTTGGCACATCCATGAGTATTATACTATCACGGGACGGACATATTGAACATGCCAGCCTTGTGCTGCGGGAACGGACGGTTTATAAAAAAATCCGGAAGGGGATGAACAGGCTGTTCATGCTGTACGGTATTGAGATAGATGAGAACTCTCAGACCGGCGGTGTTATCATTTCTGATGTTTCGCCAAAGAGCATCGTCTATAATATGAAAAAAGGGGACATCATTCTGTCGGTTGACGGAAAAAAGGTTAATTCGCTCGATTCATTCATAAGAATTTTTGACCAGAGCGGTTCACGCATAAGCAGCATGACCGTGAAGAGGGACTCCCGTGTGTTTGATATACAATTCAATGAATAATGGCGGTACGATATGTCTGTCAGATCAATACTGTTGATAATTGCCATAGCGGCACTGGCTTTTTTCCCGGCGCGGCTTTTCCCGGAAGAAAAAACGGTTAAACAGAACACCCATCTTCTGGATAAAAAATTCTTTACTGAATTGATCCGCACCCCGCTGATTCTGCGCGATGATTTTATTGAGAACAGGTTGAACCGTGTCGTGCTTGCGCGGGGCCTGGTAACATCGATAGAAAAAAATATACGGTTGAAAAAAAAATATCGCGTTATCCTGAGCGATCCCGAAGCGGAACGCTTGAATATCAGGATCATCTATCATGTCTATATCGATAGCATGGTGACAATATCAATGCTGCAGGAGAATAAAAATCTTGAATTCTCAGGCCAGTTGATTGGCTATACACCAACTAGTTCGAGACGGGATGCCTATATACTGGATATCCTGTTTGAAAAGGGTGCAGTGATCATTGAATGATACAGCCGTCACTATTTACGCATCGCTGATTTTCCTCATGGTTTACCCTGGCATTCGTGTCTCAGCTGCCTCCATAGAATCGCATGAGGATGCGGTTGTCACAAGCTTCAGCAGGGGAGATTATAAGGCCCTTGCCGATTCTCTTGAATCAATGATAACCGAACATCCACTTGAACCGATATCGGTGCTTCATTACGGCACGCTAGTCCGGATGGCGGAGCTCTTCGGACCCGGTCTGATAGAGAAAACGGCTTTTACAGTAAAAGAAAAGCTCCGCAACAGCTCCGGTGATGATGCGGGTTCATGCCTTGTGAAACTCAATTGCGAACTGGAACGGATGCTGTATCGGACAAAGGGTGCCCGCGGAGCATTGATAACGGATGAATTGAAACCCGTACGGAAGTGGACTCTCTATGGCCCCTATCACGGGTATGGGGCGGCTGATATTGATTTTCAGTTCCAACCGGAACTGTTGGCTTCAAACAGGGAGATATCACCGCAGAAAAGAGTTACAATTACTGAGAGCGACGGCTGGCTTGATCCCGGGAAATATCTCTTCCCCGATCATGGTGTCGCGTATGCTTTAGTTTCGTTCAGAACGCGCAGGCCGGTAAGAATTCGGCTGTATTGCAACTCATCCTATAAGGTTTTTATCAATGGGCGGGATGTCATTCGGAACGTTTATCATGGAAGACGGAACATGCGCATGATCCGGGTACGCAGCAGACGTGATATCACCGTTACTGTCAAGATGATCGGTTCGACTTTCGAAAGAATGCGCATGCTGGTCACTGACGAGCATAATGAGATTATTGAACCGGAGATTCTTTCAGGGTCCTTTTTCAGGGATGAATGCGATGCGATTGAAGAGCTCGATTATCCCTTTGATGCGCTTAAAAAAGAAGCATCAATTAATCCGGAACTGGGGAACAGGCATCTTGGTCAGTTTTTTGATGAACTCGAGAGCGAGGAAGCCGCTAGGTATTATAAACGATCGGTGTCAAAACATAAAAACAAATTTACAATATTTCTTCTGGCCAACTCCCTTCTGGACCGTTTCAGAGGAGACCGTGGATCGGCAGGCTACAACCAGGGCCTGACCATCATCAATGATCTCATAGATCAGCAGATGTATTTTGTCCCGGCACGGCAGAAAAAAGTTGAGCACTACATCAGGACTGGGGATTTCCTGCAGGCGTACAAGGAAGGTAGGCGGCTGGTGTCAACAAAGCCGAAGAATCCTTATTCCCTTGCTGTATATCTCGTCAGTCTCAATGCCCTCGGTTATGAAAAGGAATTCGAAGAAACCGTTGCCCTGGCAAGGAAAGAGTTTCCCGATTTCGTGCAAGTGATTGAAGCTGAAGCGGAATACAACAAGAAAAGGGACCGCAGGAAATTCATCAGCTCATCCCAAGAACTGGTAAAACGGGATTTTTCCGGGCCGAGGGTGCGGTGCCTGCTCAGAGAGCACATTTCCCGGGGGGAGTACCAGCAGGCGCAAAATCTGATCCATACATATAATTTCAACAATGATTTTAACGGGGAACTCGTCGAGGTTCTGATAAAAATGGGTGATCTCAAAGCGGCTCGAAGCCTTCTCCTTAAACTGCTCGTGGTTCATGAAAGCCCCTCCTTCTATTATTCTCTGGGCCTGATAGACATGCTGCAGGATGAAGATCCTGCAATGTATCTGCAGAAACTGATTCAGTTACAGCCTTCCTTTTTTCCAATTTCAGATTATACTAATTATCTTGAAAACAATGGCCTTGAAAATCCCTTCAGGCAGTTTCTGGACCGAATGGAGCCAATAGGAGCTTCATTGCTTAACAAAGATTTCGGACGGACGCCTTCAACAATATTGTACCGGGGGAGGATATTCCTGCTGAAGAAAGACGGGAGCAGCAGGGTTTATTGCGAGGACATCGTTCATGTCGGGAATGAAGAGGGAGTCAGACGGTGGGGTGACATCAGGATTCCTTATCAGGGACGGATCAGGCCCGTTCACATGAGTGTATATGATGATAAGGGAAAGCGAATGGATTTGTATACAATGCAGAATGTTCGCGGCAACCAGTATGTGAGCATCAACCCCCTTGAGAAAAATTCCATCATCCACCTGTCATACATAGTGGATAATCCTATCACGACTTACTCTGGGAGCAGTTTTTTTTCACTGCCTCTTGAATATCTCCACCACCATGATGAACCGGTTCACCGTGTTTCTATAAAAGTAATCGCTCCGGATGGAATGATGGTAAATTTTCTTTTTAAAAACAAGGTTGTGATAAAAATAAATTCCATTGAAGGGCACCAGGTGCATGAAGCCATTATTGAAAATATTCCCGCGATAAAGAAAGAGCCTTTTTCCGGGGGCCGGCAGAATTGCCTGCATTATTTTTCTTTTTCAACGATGGATGGTTTTTCTGATTTTACTTCCTGGTATCGGGGTCTTTTAATGAGAAAGGAGGCCCCTCATAGATTGCCGGCATCGCGTTTTAAAAAGGATACTCTTGAAAAAACCATAGATGCTGTTTATAATTTCGTGTCCCGGGAAATTGAGCCCCAGAAGAATGTGATGTATCTTCCCGATTCTGCAGAAAACACGCTATTTAGAAAATCAGGCACACCTGAAGACAAGGTGATCCTCGCGCAAAATCTATTAACACGGCTAGGGATCAGTTCATACATAGCCTTTGCGAGGAACAGGTTTCTCCCGGGAGGTGGAACATGTGTATACCCGGAATATTTTACACATATGCTTCTGTGCGTGCCTCTGGATGTGAATAACGCCCTGTGGCTCGATTTCTCCAGCCGTTATCTCAGGTGTGGGGTTACGGCATGCGCCGTAGCCGGTGCCAATGCGCTCGTGCTTCTCCATAATTCGTTCCAGTTACGGAGGGTCCCGAGCCTTGATGAACGGTCAACGATTTGCAGGTACAATATAGTCTTGGATGATGACGGGAGCGCCATCTGCGATATAGAGGCTGCGTTTATTGATACAAAGGGTGAGATGCGTAGCTATTTCAGCAATCCCCTGCAGCGGGAAGAGTCGGTGTACCGGTTGTTCAGTAGAAGTGTCCCGGGGTTCTCCATGGATAGTTTTAGGGTTCAAAATTTCAAGGAAAGCGAAAGTCCTTTTATCATTGCGGCTAAAGGCGCCGGTACTGGTCTTTCAATATCAGATTCAACCCGGATGATCCTTCAACCGGTAATGAATAAATGTGAAGTATACGACTATATTGCCTTGCCGGTGCGGGACCATCCCCTTGTAATAGAGAAAATAATTGATGAGAAAGAAACATACCGGTATACGCTGCCTCCTCATTACGAGAAACAGGAAATAAAAAGGACACTGACGCTGAAAAAAAGATTCGGCAGCTGCAGGGTCATTATTACAAAAAATAGCGGGTCGTCGGTACTTGAAGTGAACAAAGAAATACATATCAATGCAATGGTTATCGAGCCCATTGACTACAATGAATTCGTAAATTTTTGTCTGGAATTAAAAAGAATAGAGAATGAAACGGTAATATTAATTAAGAAATGACCGTCTCACCGAACAGCGGTAATTAACCCTTTTTTGACAGTTTTTCCTTCAGAATCTTTTTCTTTCTCTTGATTTGTTTCTTCGCCCTCTGGCGTTTTTCTCTGGCGTTATATTGCTTTCCCACGGAATACCTCCAAATTTGTTATCAATTAATTTTATTACTGATCTTTGTCAACTGAAAAATGAGGAATGACAAAGAAGCAGCAGTTCAGCCGGATGTATGCCTCTATCCCACCACAATCAGCTGACTTGTTACATATGATTTTATTTTAATTATTTTCACCACCGGCTTAGGCGGCGGGATAGAAAAATTATTATTGTGCTATACAACAAGTCTGGCATTTCATGAATTATAGTTGCAAATTTCTTGGATTAATGGATGAGTAGGGATACCATTCACGACCTTGGGTCCACCGGAGGAAGCGTATGAAACTTAACAATGAAGCAAAAGTAGGGCTGATGATAACCATCAGTTTTACTCTCTTCATTATACTGGTGGCGCTTCTCGCGAAAATCAACATCTCCCGGTCCGGCTATACCCTGAGGGTTTACTTCAGCTTTCTGAACGACCTCCGCATCAGCGCCCCGGTTAAAATCGCCGGGGGAATAAAGATCGGATATGTCGAATCAATCAAGCAATCAGGCGAAAAAACGGAGGTCACCCTCTGGATAGAAAAAAAATACTCACTGGTAAAAAACACTAAATTTGCAATATTTACGTCCGGCTTAATCGGGGAAAAGTACATCAACGTATTTGTTCCCCCTGCAAGCGATGTGGAGGAGTTCCTCATGGACGGCGATAAGGTCTACGGTCTGGATCCCGCCAGCTTTGACCAGATGATGATGACTTTCCAGAGCTTCATGCAGGACGAGAGCGGGGGGCAGGTCCTGGCAGAGATTTTTCAGAATTCAAAAAAATTCGTGGGAAATCTCAACAATATAGCTGATGAAAACAGGTACGACATCAGGCAGTCTATTGTTTCCGCAAAGGAAACGATTGCGAACCTGAATTTCCAGTCCAAAATCATGATGGCCAATATCAACAGGTTCTCAAAAGATATGGCTGACCTGTCATCGAAGAACAAGGACGATATCAACATTACTCTCAGAAATCTGTCGGAAACCTCCACGAACCTGAACAAGATAGTCTTCAGAATCGAGAAAGGACGTGGCACCCTGGGACGGCTTCTGAACGAGGAGGACATATACATTAATCTGAAGGACGCTTCCATTGCAGCAAAGGATCTCTTCCGCCAGCTCAAGCAGGACCCGTCGAAATTATTCTTCCGGACCCAGAAGTGACAATGGCGCGGACCAAGAAATATTTTTTTTGCTCTGCCTGCGGGTCCGATTTCCCCAAGTGGCAGGGAAAGTGTACGGTATGCAGCGAATGGAATACCATTGTTGAAGCCGAGGCCCCTGTTGCCGAAAAAAAAGCGGCGCCGTCGGGCGATATCATCGACCTTGGCAGTGTTGAATTCAGTCCTGTCTACCGGATCCTGACCGGCATCGAAGAATTCAATATCGTGTGCGGCGGCGGTGTCGTGCCCGGATCGGTCATCCTCATCGGCGGTGAGCCGGGGATCGGGAAATCGACGCTCGCGCTGCAGATTGCAGGCTACTTCAAGACCATCTATATTTCCGGGGAAGAATCGCCAGTGCAGATACGACTCAGGGCGGAACGACTCGGGTGCCCCATGGGCACCATCAAGCTCTCCACTTCCTGCTGCGTTGAGCAGATCATCGGACTTGCCGAATCGGAAAGGCCGCAATGCATCATCGTTGACTCGATTCAAACCCTGTATTCGTCAGACATTCCCGGGCTCAAGGGCTCCGTAAGCCAAATCAGGGAGTCGGCGTCCCGCCTGGCGGATGCGGCAAAACGGCTGAATACCGTGATGATACTTATCGGGCACATTACCAAGGAGGGGGTAATCGCGGGGCCGAAGCTTCTGGAACACCTGGTTGACACGGTCCTCTATTTCGAGGGGAATTTTTCAAAAGACTACCGCGTTCTCCGCGCTTTTAAAAACCGCTACGGCTCGGTGAACGAGATAGGACTTTTCCGCATGGAAGAGCGCGGCCTTGTCGAAGTGAAAGACAAGAATAAGATATTCCTGAATCCATATCTCTCACAGGCACCCGGGAACTCCGTATCTGCCGCGGTGGAAGGAAGCAGGATCATTCTTTTCGAAGTACAGTCGCTGGTAACCGCCTCGGCGTTCCCTAATCCGCGCCGCATGGCGGACGGTTTCGATTTGAACCGGCTGATACTCATCACCGCAGTGCTGGAAAAGCATGCGGGGCTGAAAGTCGCCGCTTTCGATGTGTTTATCAATGTTTCCGGCGGTTTCCAGATCAATGATACAGCCGCGGACCTGGCGGTAGCTGTGTCGATAGCATCGAGTTTCAAGAACAGGGCGGTCCCTCACGGAGTCGGGATCCTGGGCGAGATATCTCTTTCCGGCGAGATACGTCCGGTATCCCTCTGCGGAAGGAGAATCCAGGAATTCAAGTATTCCGGGTTCAACATCCTGGTCCTGCCTGAGGCCGAAGTCAATGAAGCAAAGGCCATCGGCTTTGACGGCACGGTCATCGGCATCCGCACGGTTCAGGAAGCAATTGTCAGGCTCTTTGATTGACCGTAACGGCAGAATGAAAATCTTAATGCAAGTATTGGATCATCAGACATGAAAAAAAAACCATTAGTCATAGCACACCGGGGGGCAAGCGGGTACCTGCCGGAACATTGCCTCGCGGGCAAGGCCCTGGCCTTTGGCATGGGGGCCGATTATGTGGAACTGGACGCAATCCTTACCAGGGATGATGTCCCCATCGTGTTTCATGATCACTACCTGGATGCCATGACTAATGTTGCGGAACTGTTCCCCGGAAGGAAGCGCAGTGACAACAGGCATTACGCAGTCGATTTTACCCTTGAAGAGATAAAGAGGCTCCGACTACATGAACGGTTGGACCTTGAAACCGGGATAGAAACACATCCGGGCAGGTTCCCGGCGGAATCAATAACTCATTTTGAAATTCCAACGCTGGAAGAAGAGATCGATTTTATCCAGGGACTTAACAGAAGCCTGGGCATGGATATGGGGATTTATATCGAGCCGAAGGGCCCTGCCTACCATAGAAATGAAGGCAAGGATATCGGGAAGGCCGTCATTGAAATTTTTCATCGGTTCGGGTACCGGACCAGAGATTCGAAATGCTATATTCAGAGCTTTGAACCTGACACCATCCGCTATATGCGGGATACCCTAAAGAGCGATCTGAAAATGGTGCAGTTGATTGGCGATATAACCTGGGAGGAGACTCCCGGGGTGGCTTATGACCGGATGCTGACTCCGGCAGGGCTCGATGAAGTAGCTCTGTATGCAGATCTTATCGGTCCCTGGATGAACCAGGTCATAGTTGATAATGGGAAAGGGAACAAACCTGATTGTACAAGCCTGGTCGAATGGGCCCATGAGCGCAATCTGGAGGTCCATCCCTATACATTTCGTGCTGATGCGATGCCATCATATGTGTCAAACTTCGATGATTTGCTGGAGTTTTTCTTGATTAAAATGAATGTAGACGGGATTTTCACTGATTTCCCTGATAAGGCGGTTAATTTTCTGAAAAGAAATAAATATACATGATCAGAGATTGCCCTCGATGACTTCGATTAACTCCTGTGACTGACTTCCGTTGTCTTCGTTATTACAAGCGATGGAAAAGTTCTTCTTTCCGATTTCATATTCCGATACAGAATAAAAAAAGATGGGGCCCGGGTAATTATTCAGATGCCGCGCGTGGATCATCAGTGCTTCATTAAGAATTTTTTTTACGATATCTTCCCTCTGGGAAAAAAGAGGGAAGCGCTTCTGGAGAAGATCCAGTATCCATGTCGTTGATTCAGGATCTATGACGGCTATGCTGTACAGGTACCAGTCGTCAACCAGCTTTATGATGATTTTTTTATGCTCCGCGGAAAAAATTGAATGGGCAGGGCAGAGAAAGCCGCTGCAGATCTTCTCGCCAAAGAAAGAATTATTCCGCATTGTGGAGTTTCGGTACTGCGGGTGCAGGAGGCAGCCGGGCCGCTTGTTGAAAACGAGCCCCTGGTGGGGGCATATGTATGATGTCGTGTCACGTATTTTGCGACCGTCACCTTGGTCGGTGATGTCACTGGCCGACAAAAATGATGATGAACGTGCCGCGCCACGGGAGAGAAATTGCGACAGGTTTTCCCTCGATATGTCGGAAAAGTTAAACAGGCCGCAGCAGGCGGAACAGCTTTTTGTTCCGTCGGGCTGGCAGAGTATTATTGTTTCGTAGTAATTCATAAGGATACCATTTGCCGGCAGCGGCATCAGGGACGATTGTCGGATCTGTTTTTCAATAAAGGGACACGGCTACATTGCCTGGATTATCAGTAAGCCCCGAATTTTTTTTTCGTATAGTTTAGAAGCCCGCCTTCAAGGAGTATGGCCCGCTGGCGCTGCGACAGGGCCAGTGTAAATTCATACTCCGAACCTGCTATGGTGACCGGGATGGTCTCTGCTTCCATGATTAATGTCCGCAGATTCCGTATGATAAGGCTGCCTCCGGTCATTATTCTGTCGTAGGTATCGGCGTTCTTGAAAACGAGCGGGATAATGCCGAAATTGATAAGGTTGGCTGAATGTATGCGCTCGAATGATTTTGCCAGGACCAGGCGGACCCCCAGGTACATGGGGCAGATGGCGGCATGCTCGCGGCTAGACCCTTGGCCATAGCTCATTCCGCCGACTATGGCTGTGAAAACTCCCTTTTCCTTTTCCTTCAGCGCCCGGATTGAGAATTCCGGATCGACATTTTCAAAGACAAACTGGGCATAGGCAGGGATGTTGGAGCGGTATTTCAGGCGCGGCCCCGCCGGCATTATATGATCTGTGGTTATCTTGTCCCCTACTTTCAGACCGATGATGCACTGAATTTCATCAAGGAGAGGGGATGTATAGGGTGGCTCGCCGATGTTGGGGCCGCGGATTATTTTCACCGGCGCATCGGCCGGGGGGAGAATCATTGAATCGTCGATGTGGAACTGGTCCGGCATTGATACGAAAGGAAAATCCTGCACGGAATACTCGAGGGGATTGACCATAACCCCGGCTATTGCTGACAGTGCCGCAGTCTCGGGGCTCACAAGATATATCTGCCCCGATACCGTACCTGACCTCCCTTCGAAATTGCGGTTGTTGGTTCTGAGAGAAACGCCATTGGTCGGCGGAGCCTGCCCCGCTCCGATGCAAAATCCGCAGGAGGATTCCATGATGCGGGCGCCGCTGGAGATAATATCTGCGAGAGCACCATTCCGGGCGATCATTTCAAATACCTGCCGCGATCCAGGGGCGACGATAAAACTCGTGCCGGATGAGACCTTTTTATCTTTCAGAATTCTGGCCACGGTCATGAGGTCTTTGTATGATGAATTGGTGCAGCTGCCAATGGCCACCTGCTGCACCGGGAGACCTTTCAGTTCCGACATTTTCTTTATGCTGTCGGGGGAATGAGGACAGGCCGCCATCGGTTCTACTGCAGAGAGATTGATATCAATCACGCGGTCATACCGGGCATCAGGGTCCGGCAGAATCTGGCGCCACGAGTCTTCCCTGGCCTGGGCCTTCAGGAACTGTCTCGTTATATCGTCGCTGGGGAACAGGGAGGTGGTCACGCCCAGCTCGGCACCCATGTTAGTTATGGTGGCGCGTTCCGGGACGGTCAGCGTCGTTATGCCCTCGCCGGTGTATTCCAGCACCGTGCCCACGTTTCCCTTGGTGGTAAGGATGCCCAGGACGGTGAGAATCACATCCTTAGCTGAAACCCAGGGCCGCAGCTTCCCGGCAAGACAGACGTTGATGACCCGCGGTGCTGTCAGATAGAAGGGGCCGCCACCCATGGCAACGGCAACGTCAAGCCCGCCGGCGCCGATCGCTATCATGCCGAGACCGCCGCCGGTGGGAGTATGGCTGTCAGAGCCCAGCAGTGTGGCGCCCGGCCTGCCAAAACGCTCCAGATGGACCTGGTGGCAGATGCCGTTGCCGGCCTTTGAATGATAAATGCCGTAGCCGGCGTTCATGGTCTGGAGATAGAGGTGGTCGTCGGCGTTCTCAAAACCCATCTGTATGGTGTTATGGTCTACATAGGATACGGACACCTCTGTTTTGACCTTGGGAATTCCCAGAGCCTCAAACTGCAGATAGGCCATGGTCCCGGTGGCGTCCTGAGTGAGGGTCTGGTCAATGCGGATGCCGATTTCATTCCCGGGAACAAGGGTCCCTTCAACAATATGGTCGTTGAGAATCTTGAAAAAAACTGAATGTCCCATGGTGCCGCCTGTTTGTTTTTCTAATTATAGAATAGAATGTTATCCAGTTGATTTTGGCGTTGTTTCTTTTCAAGTACTTTTTTGATACTATCTCAGATCGTGAAACAGCAGGCGCGGTCTTGAGATCGCGCCTGCACTATTACCTACAGTCAGTAATACCCCCCCCCGTCCCCCGCAGGGGGCGTGTATATAAACTCACTGTTGGTTTTTATCATCCACCTTCCTCATTCGTTAACCCTTCATGTACCTTCGAACCCCGACTTTTTCGCGGCCTCCTGCCGCAGTCGGGGTTTCGGCATCCATGCCTCAACACAAGTCGAGGTCGCCGCCCTATCGGCCCGGCATGGACCGGAAATCGGATTACAAAAGCGTGTGGCAGAAGTACTGGCACGGTTTCAGGGTACTATACTCGGAACAGTTTGAGCCCGTCTACGGCGGGCTACCCGGGGAAAAAGCATTAGAGGTCTCAAAGCTCCTGTCATGCAGCGATTACCGCAACGGGTTCCGGAAGCACGTGTGCCCTGATTGCGGCACGGTCCTCATGGTGCCCTTCACCTGCAAGTCTCGGCTCTGCCTCTCTTGTTACCGGAAAAAGCTATACGGCTGGTCAATGAACCTGTCTCATATCATGAACACCGGGCTATCCCATTTTCATGTCACCTTCACCCTCCCTGGCCTGGTGACCCGGATACTGTTTGATAAACGCTTTTTCTGTGAAGACCTGATCGCGGCCGCAGCGGGCGTATACTGGAAGGAGCTACTGAAAAGCGCCGGAAATCCCGGAAAAAAATGGCAATCCGGGATTAGCGACGGGTTTAAACCCGTCGCTAATCCCACAAATGCGACAATGCACTAAACTACAACCCTCACGTCCATCTGATCGGGACCAAAGAGCTTGTCAATACTACAACCGGCGAGATACTATACTCCCTATTTCTGAATTATCGGAGATTGCGATTTTCCTGGATGAATGCCGCACTTCGCTTATTCAGAATAAAAGGCATATTTACCGAAGACGAGATTCGCGACATCAAGGAGCGGTATAAAAACGGCTTTCATGTTCATCTGCAGCCGATTATAGGAACAAATAATGAAGTATTATTCCGCACCGCGGAATACCTCGCCGCAGTTTATTTCCACAACAGCATGATAACGGCCGTGGAACACAATAAAGCGAAAATAGCCTTCAGATATAAAAGCTGGGTTGACCGTAACATGAAGGAAAAGTCGTATTCTGAAATGACCCTGGACATTTACGAGTTCATGGCCCGGATGCTCTTTTATCATCCCGAAAAAGCTGAAGCATGGATGCCGAAGTCCCGTCGTGCGGCAGGATGCCGCAATTACGCCGGGATAAAGCGATACGCTATTACGGGATATACGCGCACGGAATTAAAAATAAGCTCGATCAGATAACACGGAAGACCTGGGCGAAAGCAATTCTAAGCTCCTTTGACGCAAACCCGGAACTCTGTCCCGACTGTGGCGCAGAAATGATCGGATTATCGGTCTTTTCTTTTAATGCCGATGATCAATGGCGGAAACACTGGAAAACCCATCTTCTAGTCGGCGGCTATTTCCGTATGAAGCGGGGGCCGTGACTCTCTGTTTGTGCCAAATAATTCTCAATGATTCAGTTTTTTTTGCAATTAGTTCAAACCGTTGTTTTATTATTCATCGGGCGGTGATTCCATACACAACAATCGTATTTTTTCTTGATTATGGCCCGGCGCGCGAAATTTTAAGGCCCCTGTCCAATGCTTTTTGCGTTTCAAGAGGCTTTAAGAGACCCAGGGCTGGTACAGATAAAAGGCAATCAGTCTCATTGAGTTAAGCTGAATAGAGGTAAATTCCTAGATGGTGATGGTAATTCCTTGGACTTCCCCCCTCCCTGTGTGAGAAGGGGTCAGGGGTGAGGATTTACTAAAGAATCGTACATCAATTGCCGAAATAAAATCTATGAGAATCTCTTCAGGCATGGTCGAAATCGGTTACGGGAACCTCCTGAATAGCAGGATTTCCTCAGAAAAGTTTTTTGTCTGGCCACAATATAACGCCGGACGGGTAAATGATATCCATGGCGTCACACGAAGGACTGAATCCAATATTACCTATACTAAGCCTTTCCCGGAAGACCGAGACAGGCTGCTGGCCTTGGTGAATGAAAATTCCCTCCGGGAATATTCCCCGGCCGGAAAATACTGCAGATCCTCGCTCGGTATTCATCCGGGTTCTTTCTTCGACGCCATAGCCTGATTCAGATCGCAGGTAAGCGTTTTTTATGACTACGGCATGCAATGTAAGGAGTCTGCATTTTTATGTAGGAGCATTTACACGGGCAATAAAAAAACCCGCTCTTTCGAGCGGGTTTGTGCAGGCGGTATTCCCTTATACAGTTTAGCTAATTTGTTTATTATCCACCGAGAAGTTGTAAAATCGTCCTTGTTTTCAGATTCGCCTGAGCCAGCATTGCAGTACCACTCTGTACGAGTATCTGATCTTTGGACAGATCGACCATTTGTTCCGCCATGTCAGCATCCCTAATGCGGCTTTCAGATGCTTGTATATTTTCATAGGCGTTCATTAGTCCTTTCGCAGCAAACTCGAGACGGTTGTAATAGGCGCCCATGTCGGCTCTCTGTTTGGCAATCTTGTGCAGAGAGTCATCGATGACGCCAATTGACTTGTTCGAGCCGTCTGCGGTGCTGAGATTCACCAAGAATCTGCCGGTCCTTTCTCTCAGGTTCAACCCTTCGGCTGTCATGGTGCCGATATAGACACGTTCACGCTGGTGCATGTTGGGGCCCATATGGAACCACATTGACGCTTTTGGATTGGTCCGAGCATAATCGCCGAGCAGAAGCTTGAACTTGTTGAACTCAGCTTGAGAAGCGATCCGGTCGACCTCATCAACGAGGGCTGATACTTCGACCTGGATGAGCTGCCGGTCTTCCTGTGTATAGATACCGTTGGAAGACTGTATGGCCAGCACCCTGATCCGCTGAAGCAGAGCCGATGTGTTGTCGAGATACCCTTCGGCAGTTTGAATGAAGGACATACCGTCTTCGGTGTTCCGTTCCGCCTGCCGCAGGCCCTGTATCTGAGTTCTCATTTTTTCAGATACCGCGAGGCCGGAAGCATCATCACCGGCCCGGTTGATCCGCATTCCGGATGACAGCTTCTCCATTGATTTGTTAACGTCCCAGTGCTTGAACTTCAACGCTCTGTTGGAGTTAATCGCACTCATGTTGTGATTGATTATCATAGTCTAACACTCCTTTGTTGACTTTTTCCTGATCTCCGTATCAGGATTTTTAATTACCAGGTTATTGTTTTTTTTTGCAGGGAATACCTGTTGTTGCATTGCTGCAACCATGAGTATCTAAGGTTAGACAAACATGCTTGCGGCAATGTCGGTATTTGATGTTCCAGAGTTTTCAAAGAGCTTGTCCCGCCGGCACTACGGCCGGCGGAACATAATATGATTATAAACCACTATAATCCTAACGCAATAGTTCCAGAATGGTCTGAGACTTGTTATTGGCCTGGGCCAGCATGGCCGTCCCGGTCTGGACCAGAATCATATACTTCGTGAAATCGACCGTGGTCTCCGCCATATCGGCGTCACGGATCCGGCTCTCCGACGCCTGGGTGTTTTCATAAGCGTTCATGAGGCCCTTCGCCGCATGTTCAAGGCGGTTGTAATAGGCGCCGAGGTCCGCCCTCTGTTTCGAAATGATGTGAATAGCCTCGTCAAAGATGCCGATACTACGGTTTGCGAAATCTGCCGTCGAAAGGCTGATGGGTCTGCCGATGAAATCCCGCACGCCAAGGCTGATGGCGGACATGGTCTGTATGAAAACGCGCTCGCGCTGATGCATGTTGGGGCCCATGTGGAACCACATGGAGGCTTTCGGGTTAATCCTCGAAAAATCGCCCAGCAGAAGATTCATTTTATTAAATTCCGCCTGGGAAGCAATCCGGTCGACTTCATCGACCAGTTCTGAAATTTCCACCTGAATGTACTGCCTGTCCTCCTGCGTGTAGATGCCGTGGGAAGATTGTACCGCAAGGACCCGCATCCGCTGAATTATATTAGTTACTTCCTGGAGGTATCCTTCGGTTGTCTGAATGAGTGACATGCCGTCTTCGGTGTTTCGTTCCGCTTGACGAAGTCCCATTATCTGCGATCTCATTTTTTCGGAAACGGCAAGACCGGAAGCGTCATCACCGGCCCGGTTGATCCTCATGCCGGAGGAAAGCTTTTCCATAGAATGATCTACATTCCAATGCTGAAATTTCAGGGCACGGTTGGCATTAATGGCAGCTAGGTTGTGATTGATGATCATTAAGATTCCTCCCTGAATCTTCCCGAGGTTGGCCTCCATGCCAACCTGATCGGCTTTCACCTCTCATGTTTTAATTCGGTTCAGGTAAGAAATAAATTGATGTCAATTATTGGATGTTATAGACGATTAAAGGCATTTAAAGTCGTTTATTAAAATATATTACTGTAATGTACCATGTTTATGTTTTTTTTGCATTTTTTACCTAATCAAATTGTCGGAAAATGAAATTTTTATGTTAGTATTTTTTAAATTTTTTTCGAATTTATTGTTTTATATTAAAAATATCATTATTTATAGCATTTCTTATAACTTAATTTAATTAAAAATAAAATTTCTTTATTAGCTCCCTAACCCTAGGAAAAAAACTTGAAAATGAACAAATATTATATATCGTCTCTTTATTTTTAAGTATACTGGTTGAAAAATTCTTGTAAATTACCGATTTTATACTGATACTCTATCATTGCCAATTGAGGTAGATTGATAAGCATGGGTTTGTTGAAAGAATTTCATTTTTTAAATATTTCTCAAAGAAAGATAATTGAGTATAATACTTTTCTTTCCTTAATGTTACTGAGCATTCTGGTTAGTGATGTATATTTTTTACTGAAATTCTATTCCTTTTATTCTCCTGCTTTTAAAATAATCATGATTGTTGGCATAAGCGGTCTATTTTCTGGTAATCTGCTGGGCAAATTACTTTTTTCAAGACAAGAGAATTACCGGTTTATAATTATTTTTTCGGAAATCGCATGTATCCTTTTTTACCTGTTATACGCAATCAGAAATCTTCTCATGCCGGAATCAAATGAATTTTTAATAACGCTATTTTTCTCATGCAAGTATTCAATCCCGTTATTGCTCTTTGTGATAATGTTATTTTTTGGCATTATTCTTAATTATTCCATTAGAGTTTCATGCGGTGACTCCATCGATAAAAGGCAGGAACTAGACAGGTTGATCGGTTTCATGCTTGCAGGTATTTCAGCCGGCATCATGTTGTGCACATTGCTGTATTCCTTCAATATTCCCCTGCTGTACACTATACCTTTGGCAATATTGATGGCACCGCCGGCTTTTCTGCTGAATCTTCCATACAATCAGGCTTCAATTTATTCCAGGGTGATCGAAGAGGATCAAGATCAGGATTCTCCATCTCAAAAGGAGAAGGGGAGTGACGCGGCATTATTCACCTACCTCCTTTTTTTGTGCACAATTGTCTATGCCTATCTGGGCTTATCCAGTATCAGCAAGTATTACGGTGATTTAATATATGTCACCCAGGCCTTTATGCTTCTGCTTTTCATTTGTATGCTTATAGGATATGGATTCGGCCGGTTTATCAATGTGTCCAATCTATATATCTACGGTGAATCATTTTTCCCCATCGCTTTTCTTCTTTTTCTCATTCTCCTTATGAGTTTTTACAGGCATTTGGAATTTATTTTTGGAATAATGCTTTTTGCACCCATGGCTCTCCTGCTCGGAGTCCTTCTCTTTCATTCTATCAACGCAATTATAAAACAATACAATGCTGCTAAAAGGGCAACTGTAGTAGAGTTTTCAATACTTATATTGCCCGCGCCTGTTGTTATATCTCTTTGCCTGATCAATCTTACCAATTTATGGTTTTATAGTATCATTTGCATCGTGATGATTATTAATGTAATTGTCCCGGCTATCAGTATCATCAATACGAATATCAATGGGTACAAGAAGGGACTCTATTTCTTTTTATCACTTTTTTTTCTCCCCATGTTCATCTTCATAATATTGTTTTTCAGGATATCGCTGGATAATAACATCTATGTCACCAGGGTGAATAATTTCGAAGAATTGCGAACAGTTAATTACAATGCCGATTACATACGAAATCAGGCAATTGTGACAATGAACAGTCATCCGGTATTTGCCATATCAGATAGCGTGGTGAGGAATTATAAGCGTGCTCTGGTCCCGGTGGCTCTGTATATTCCCGAAGGCAGAAAGATTCTTTTCATTGACGGAAACCAGAGATTTTTCAGAAACCCGATCATCGGATATTTCAAGTATTCACTCTGCCTTGATGAACTCTCGGACCGTGATGTAGATTACAACAAGCTTCCCATTTCGGGAACGCAGAAATACATACCCGACAACGGCCCTTTTCTAGGATTTATCGAAAAGAACAGGACAATTTTCTTTTCAGTTATTGATATCCCGAACCTGCTGGATCAGAACATGAATGCCTTCAGGTTTTCATGCGAGTATTATGATATCGTTAAAAAGAATATGGACCGGAGGGGCATCTTCGCTCAGGTATTCAATATACCCGGATCCAGGCCCGAGCTCCTGGGACAGGCAATTATAAATCTGCGGCACTCATTTAAAAACCATGCAGTTTTCTATTTTTCTAATATATTGATCATATTCGCTTCGGATGATGCAAAAGCGTTGACGATCAATCAGGATAAATATGAACAGCTCATCAAGTTTTTCAATTCACACGAGGAGTTGAACCGGCTATTTATGAACGAGCCTCATGTATGCGCTCATCTCGTTACTGCCCGGCTTAATGATTTGCTCCCTGAAATCCCACTGATCCAGTTTTTTCCTGCCCTGTATCTCACCGAACCGGGCAGATTCCGTTTAAAGAAATCATTTCTTGATGATTATATTGCGAAAAATAAAAGAATGGTTGAACATATAGACAGGTCCTCTGATGAGCAGGCATTTATTCAAACGATGGTGACATCGTTTCAGAACGATGATGTGGTCTTGAGCCTCCTTAAAAAGACCGAGTTGGCTGAAGCGCGGCAGGACTATCGGCAAGAGACACAATTGCTCTTTGATTTAAAAAAGCAGGCCGAGTTTAAAATCACGCTTCAGAACTATGTCCTTAAAATGCTCAGTTACAAGGAAAAATATTACTATCACATAGCAATTAATCTCGAAAAAAATAAAAAATGGTCGGAAGCGCAGAACCTCTACCGTGCGGTACTGATTATTAATCCGGACAATTTTAACGCCCATTATCGGATGGCGATATTATGCATAACGCTCCAGGACATCGAGGGATCATTCAGCTACCTTCAACAGGCAATGCGCATAAACAAAGACCACCCGAAAGTGCTCATGCAGATGGGCGTTCTCTATTTTTCCAGCGGAAAAACAGAGGAGGCCATCGAGTACTTCAACAAGGCCCTCCAGCAGGATGATAAGACGCCGCAGATCTACCGGTATCTCGGCATGTGCCATGAAAAAATGGGGAACTTCTATGAAGCAGAACAGAATTATGCCAGAGCGATCGCCGCTGATCCTAATGATACGGATATCAAAGCCCGACTCGAAGAAGTGCGTCTGCAGATAAACAAGGACAGTAAAAAGTGGGAAACACCTGAGCAGAAAAATGAGTCCGATGTAGAACAGGATGCGGAAATGCCTCTGCCGGTAAGCAAGGGAGCCTATGATGTCAGGCTCAAAGATGATGACATGTCTCTTCCCATGATAGATCCGGTTACTGGAGAGGAAATAAAAACCGATAAAAATAGTGACGGCACCACGCAGGGTGTGCAGCCTCAGAACAGCAAGCCGCAGATCCCCAATGAAGAAAAAAAATAAAATTCGGGCTAAACAACCATGAAAAGCTCTATTTTGGAAAAACTGCACAAGCTGCTTTCTGGAACGAACATCTCCCTCATATCGCTTTTTATCACAGTCATTATCACGATGGTCCTGATGAGAATCGACGCATACCTGGCCGGTTTCGGAGGAAAAGGCGCCTTCTATCTCCAGGTTGCCTTCACTAAGAGCAACTTCATGGAAGTCCTGTCGTCCTGGCGGAGCGGCGGGGTTGATCTGCTGATCGGCCTGATATGGCTTAACTATATCTATGCAGTATCATACGCGGTCCTGTTCGCGTCTGCCATGGCATTCTTTTCAGCGGCAAGAAGAAAACTTATACCGGCGCTGATTAGCCGGTTCGATCTGGTAACTGTAGTTCTCCCTTTTGCAGCTGCATTATTTGACTGGATTTCGAATACCATGTTGTACCTGCTTTTTACGGGGAGATCACTGAAGGAAGAACTGATAATGGCCTCTTCTATCCTCTCCTCAATGAAATGGGCCCTTGTCGTGTTAAGCCTCGCCATCATACTGAAAAGCTACTTTTCCTTTCGCAAAGCCATGAAGGGGGGAGCCCCCACCGCCCCTTAAATCCGGCCTCCGATCCCGATATTTCACTCCTAGCTGATGATGCCCTGTATATATTCCCTGGTCATTTCATGGTGTGGCCGTACGAAGATCTCTTCAGCAGGGCCATGTTCTATCAATTCCCCCAGATACATAAAGAGTACATAGTCCGCAAGTCGCCGCGCCTGCCGGAGAATATGTGTGACGATGATAATGGTGTAGCGGTCCTTCAGTTTTTTAAATTCAGCCTCGATAGTCTGGCTTGATCTGGGGTCAAGGGCCGACGTCGGTTCATCCGCAAGAATTATCTCCGGTTCAACCGCAAGCCCCCTGGCCAGACAGAGACGCTGTTGTTGACCTATGGAAAGCCGGGATGCCGGCTCGTTAAGGCGATCCTTAACTTCCTCCCAGAGGCCGGATACGACAAGATAATGCCGCACTGTTTTTTCCAGGTCTTTTTTCTTTGTCAGGCCATGGATCCGTGGACCAAAAGCCACATTTTCAAATATTGACATAGGGAGGGGATACGGTTTTTGCGAAAGCAGCCCCATTTTTTTACGTATCTGCGTGATGTCGTGGTGCGTATCATAAATATCCTCGTTGTTAACCAGCACCTTTCCGGAAATGGTGACTCCGTCGCCGTCCTCAAGGAGGCGGTTCATGGACCTGAGCAGGGTTGATTTACCGCACCCGGAAGGACCGATGATGGCGGTGATTTTATTATCCGGAATGTTGACATTAATATTATTCAGGGCTAATACCGAACCGTATGATACATTCAGGTTCTTTATTTGCAAATGAGGTTTTATATCCATGCAGCCTGTCTCCTATCGGATAATATGCCGTTTGAATCGGGATGTTAAAAATCGAGCCGTGATGCTGATAGCGAGGATAACTATGGTCAGGATAAACGCGCTCGCGTAGGCCCGTTCCCGCACTTCAGGGAAGGGGGTCCCCAGCTGGAAGAATATCGCCAGGGGCAGTGTGGCTGCCGGCTGTAGCAGTGACAGGGGCACTCGATCTGAAAAGCCTGCGGTGAAAAGGACCGATGCAGCATCACCGATGCCGCGGCCGAAGGCAATAAGAACGGCGCTGACAATTCCCGGTAGTGTCTGACGGGTGACGATTTTCATTGCTGTTTCCAATCGCGTTGCTCCCAGGCTGAAAGAGGCTTCAATGAGTTCGTGGGGAACCAGAGAAACAACTTCGTCCATTGAGCGGGCCATAATTGGCAGGATAAAAAGAGATACAGTAATAATACCCCCCAGGAGGGATGCACTGATTCCAAAAAAGATCAAGATAGTAAAACCAAAAGCTCCATATACAATGGAGGGAACACCCCAGAGAAAATCAAGTGCAAGCCTGATTATTTCTGCGAGGGGGGATTTTCTTTTAGCATAGATGTTAACATAAAGAACAACTGGAAGACTTATTGAAAATGCAATAACGGTTGCTGAAAGGGTAAGTATAAAAGAGCCAACGATGGCATTGAGAATGCCTCCTTCTTTGCCAAGATAATAACCGCCAGTGGGAGTCTTTGTTATCATGTCGAGATTAACCGAACCGATCCCTTTAACAAAGATCGTTCCGATTATGAGTATCAGGCAGCCGAAGACAATAATCGCGCATCCTATCATCAATGCTTTGAATATCATTTCCTCAATATTTTTCCATCTCTTTCCTTTTATCATTGTCAGCTGACCCGCATATTAATTTTAGACAGAATGTATCGTGAAACCACGTTAAAAAAGATCACTACCATGAAAAGCACCAGCGCTGCCATGAGAAGGGCCGAATCGTAGAGGGGAATGGAAAGCATTTCGCCGTAATTGTTGGCAATCAGAGCCGGGAGGGGGTATCCAGGATCGAATACCGAACGCGGGATTACCGCGATATTGCCGGCCACCATAAGGACTGCCATAGTCTCCCCGAAGGCGCGTGAGAAACCGAGTACATTCGCTGCGAAAATGCCCGGCAGTGCCTTCCGCAGAAGGACATGTTTAACTGTTTGCCATCGGGTTGCCCCCAGTGATAGTGAAGCCTCGCGAAGCTCATGCGGTATTGAATTAAGCACTTCAATTGTTATGTGAATGATGATCGGGAAAATCATGATAGAAAGGACAATTCCGGCTGTAAGAACAGAATAACCGGAGGAATAGGCGCCAAAAAAAGGAGCGATGTGATTTTTTACCAGAGGAACAACGATCAATATCCCCCAGACGCCGTATATAACAGATGGTATTCCTGCCAGGAGATCGATAAAAGGTTTGGAGAAGTTTTTTATCCAGGAGGGTGCATATTCAGATAGATAGATGGCTGTTAAAAGAGAAATGGGAACTGCAATAATAATAGCTATCCCGGTAACCCAGAGAGTCCCGGCAATGAAAGGCAAAAAGCCGAAGGAGCCCTTCAGCGGCTGCCATGAGGTGGAAAAAAGGAGTTCATCAAGAGGTTTGTTCTCCAGTATGGGCCATGCTTTTATCAGCAGCCCCAGTACCATAAGCAACACCAGAAAGCCGCATCCCAGAGTTGCAAGGAGCATTGCTTTTTGGGCTACCATGTCTTTTATTATTCGTTTGTTGATCATCATGCGTATGCGGACCGTAACCAGATCTATTCTTTTATTTTTTCAGTAGCATAACAGTCTGTTTTTGCAATAGCTCTTTGGGGATATTAATATACCCTGCCTCCGGAACATACTGCTGTCCATCAGAGAGGACCCACAAGAGGAACTGTTTTACCTGATCTTTTTCCGGAATACTGCGGCTTACCAGATGCAGATTCCGGGCAGGGGGAGATGGATATTTATTAGCGGCAATCGCTTTCATTAGGGAATCGCGATCAGCATAAAAGCTTTCATCCGCATCGATTTTACCGTTGCCGCTGATATCCAGCGGGATAGGCTGTATGCCTTCTATTGGTTTTTTTGTTTTCGCGTCATAAGCAAAATTCACATTGTTGTATCCGATTGCTAGAGAATCATTTTTTACCGCATCAGCAAGGCCGGGGTCGCCATAAACACCAATGCCTTTAAGATTTTCCTGTGCGCCACCGACATATTTAGCCCAAGTTTCAGAAGCGCCGCATGCGTCGGAACGGGTGTATACATGGATGGGATAGGCTTTGTCAATGGCAATGAAACGGTTCCATTTGGTTATCTTCCCGGATATCCAGATCTGTGCAAATTCTTTTTGTGTAATTCCCCTCTTGAGAAGTTCCATGCGAAGAGGATTTGAACTGTTGATCATCGGTATAACCGCATCTTTCACCACACTGATCCACCATGCCCCTTTGTCGATTTCTGCTTTATTCACATCACGGGAAACCATGCCAAGGTCAACTATACCTGACAGGACATCGGCCATGCCTTTGCCGGCACCGCCGGCAGAGATGTCAATAACGATATCAGGATATTTTTTCTGATATGTTTCCGCCCATTTTACTACCATAGGGTACAGAGCCCATGCTCCGGATATTGTTATCCTGCCTGATGTTGTTGTACCAGTTAATTGTTTATCATTTGAACAGCAATAGAAGAATGCGATGCTACAGATTATACAAAGAAATTTTTTCATATGTAATACTCTCGTAATTATAATAAGTAAATCTTGCAATGTGCAAAAACCTGAATAATTAATAGGATTTATTATAAAGTTGATAGAAATAGTAAAGAATCAAATAATATTTAAATAATACATCATCAATGCGTTACACGTCAACTCATTAAGAGTGGTTATGTCATTACAAGCTGAATTCCCTGGAACCTTATATCACATCATCTAAGGTTGTTTTTTCAAGGCGATCTGAAATAAAATTACGGATTTCTTTAAGGATTTTCATCATTTTTTTATTTTGTTCTATGGGGGTTTTATTATAATAATAAATACTCACTGAATTAACCGGGGCCAGAGCTCCATCCATAAGCCGTACAATTTCTGCTATGGTGATCTGTGAAGGCAGCCGGGCCAGGCAGTATCCACCGTCAGATCCACGTTTGCTTTTTACAAATCCGGCATTCTTCAGAATAAATAAGATCTGGTCCAGGAATTTCTTGGGTATTTTTTTTCGCCGGGAAATATCTCGACTTTTTATAAGACCTTTATCGAATTTTTCAGCCAGATCAATGAGGGCCAGGCATGCATATTCACTTTTTGCCGATAGTTTCATTTTCACTATATGAATGATATTTTATTTTTGGTATTAATAATAGTGCAATACTGGCATGAATAATCAAGCAATTTATTCCAGTTATTATAAGATTGGATGCTTGACATGAGCAAATTTACAACAGTTTAATACTTAGTAGCTATTGTTTTGGCTACATCATCATAATGGTTTTTTGTTTGATAGAATATTCATTTCGTGATATGGTCATGTGTATATGCAAGCATCATATGTTGATTTATACAACAACGGAAGACTTTCACAGTGCGCTGATAAAATCCATGAGAGGCTGCTCCAGTGCACCATGTGTCCGCATCAATGCCGGGTTAACAGGGTGGAGGGAGAGCAGGGCCGGTGCAAAAGCGGCGTCAAGCCGACGGTGTCGTCCTGTAATGCCCACTTTGGGGAAGAGGCCCCCCTCGTGGGCCGCTGTGGCTCCGGGACTATTTTTTTTACTCACTGCAATCTGGGATGCATATTCTGCCAGAATTATGACATATCCCAACTGGGAAGAGGCGAAGAGGTGTCATATCAAAGACTGGCTGAGATGATGCTCTCTCTCCAGGACAGGGGGTGTCACAATATTAATTTCGTCACTCCGACTCATATGAACTATGCTATTGTGAGAGCGCTCCTGGAGGCGGTGCCTATGGGTCTCAAGGTACCCCTGGTCTACAACTCCGGAGGATACGATGCGGCCGATGTTATATCGATCCTTGACGGAGTTTATGATATTTACATGCCCGATTTTAAGTATATGGATCCGGAAACGGCCGGCCGGCTGAGTGGAGCGCTGGATTATCCGGATGCGGCCATGGCGGCAGTTACTGAAATGCACCGCCAGGTGGGCAATCTCGTGCTGGACCGTAGCGGCATCGCCCGGCGGGGCCTCCTGGTGCGGCACCTGGTGCTTCCGAATAATAGAGCAGCAACTGACCGTGTTATAAATTTTATTGCTAATCTCTCTCGCGATACCTATATTAATATAATGAATCAATATCGTCCGGAATACCGTGCCAATGAATGTTTTGACCTGAAACGGAGGATCACATTGAAGGAATATGATGTTGCTGTAGAGCATGCCCGTGCTTGCGGGTTAACACGAATTGACGGGCTGATGTGAAAAATTATAGCCTTCCCTATGGGGTGGCAATTAAAACTACACGTGAATGATAGTTTATATGCCGAAAATATATTAACATGGCATCTTGCAACAAGAAGTTGACATTGCGGTCTTCTTTTTTTATTATGAAATAAGGTATACGGCATGAAAATATCGAACCCTTTTGTTCTAATCCCGATCTGCACGATGATTATTGTTGCGAGCGTTCATACCCTGTTCCCGCAGGAAACAATTAATGATATCATAATAAACAACCGCGGAGTCCAGTTCGGTGAATCAAATCGACTTGATGAAGCAATAAAGGAATTCGACAAAGCCATTACTATGCGCGACAAGGCGACCGCGAAAGCGTATCACAACAAGGGATACGCACTGGAAAAAAAAGGCGACATGCCCCAGGCAATAAAGAACTACGAGGAAGCATGGAAGCGAAATCCCCGGCAGGTTGTTACCGGAGAGCGCCTCGGGTACGGCTATTACAAATCGGAAGATTACGACAGGGCAATCCAGGTCGGTGAAGCGGTGATGAAAATAGACCCTGCCAACAAGCAGGTGCCGCCTTGGCTTGCCGATGCATATAAGAAACGCGGCGGTAAAAAGAGAGAGCCTGATAAGAAGGAAGGGGCAGAAAAACCACAGGTATTCTACATGACCCTTGATGGTCTCCTCAGGATGGGTATCTTCTATGGCAGCAAGGCCCATTACGGAGGATTGTATTATACATCGCCCCATGGGTTTCGTTATGTACCCGACGACGGCCTCATTGTCAGCGCCCCCTATACTCTTTTCATGAGGATTACCCCGATTCCACTCATCCAGATCGATGCTACAATGGAAAACCCATGGCTGGGAGCTCTGGCGCCCCCGGGGCTGGTGGTGCAGTCAGAGAAAGTAGAATTGCTCTTCCATATAAAAAATGTACTGTTCGGCGCCGGCGTAATGGTGAATCACTATGACTCGAGCATGGCATTTTACCGGAGATACAAGCTAACTGACGTGAAGGTGGGATTCATCCTCGGCTACAAAAAAGATCAGATGGAAACGAAAATCACCTGGTATCCAAGGATGCTTATCATGGACCCGCGCTCTTCAACGGGAAAAACCTACGATGTGGGGTCCATCCGCCTCGATTACACGTATCAGCTGTTTCCAGATATAAAACTACACCTCCTGTTCAATTTCCGCGACTACTACGTGTTCTGCCATTCCGCTGACTGGCGTGTTTTTCTCGCGAGTTTCATGCGGTATTACCATCACCTGGCCAGTTACTGGGGCATCTATGACATGGGCATGGGCATTACCTTCAACAACCTGGTGAAACATGCCGATGGATCGGAACTCTTCTCCGTAACCTTTGAATGGCTCGAGAGGTTTTATCTCCAGAATCTGAATAATCGACATCCCTACACCCTGGCGCCGAACGGACAGGGATGGTTCGGTCTGGATGTGTACCGCTTCACCAAGGGGAAGCCGTTCCCCGGGTTTCGGGCCCTTTCCCAGGTCCTGAGCCTGCGCCTTGATGAGCAAGTATCGCGCAATTTTTTCATGTACCAGAAGGTCATCGCTGAGCTTGCAGATCAGGACTCGGAGCACCATGAGTTTGACCTGCAGATAGGCATGGGAGTCAAGTTCTGATATATGACACATGACTTTGCAGATTTTGCACGGGAAATTTCCTTTGAAGCCGGAACTATTCTTCTTAAAGGCTTCAGGTCGAGAAAAACCGTCATTTCGTACAAAAGCAAAACAGACCTGGTGACTGATGTTGACCGGGCATCGGAAAAATACCTGGTTGAAAGGATTTCAGCCCGCTTCCCTGACCATACAATAATTGCAGAGGAGGGAAGCCGGAAGGATGCGCCCGGGGATTATATATGGTATGTGGACCCACTTGACGGCACGAATAATTACGCCCACGGCCTTCCTTTTTTCTGTGTATCCATTGGTGTTTTTTCCATCAAACTGAAAAAGGTTGTGGCAGGGGTTGTGTACAACCCTTTTCTGGATGAATTGTTTACTGCTGTCCGGGGCGGGGGAGCATTTCTCAATAATAAGCCGATGCGAGTCTCTCTGCTGGATGACATTGGTGTTTCTCTGGTTTCCACGGGATTTCCCTATGACAAGGCACTATCCGACAACAACAATCTGAGAGAATTCAACCGCATCATTCTACGCATACAGGGCATACGGCGGATGGGATCTGCCGCCATTGATCTTTCATATGTGGCCTGCGGCAGAATTGACGGGTACTGGGAAGGGAAGCTTAAATCCTGGGACATGGCTGCGGGCAGCCTGATTGTAGAGGAGGCTGGTGGCAGGGTTACAACATACAATGGCGGGCCCTTTGATCCTGAATTTCCAGAGATAGTGGCTTCAAATGGCAAGATACATGATCAGTTGATCTCGCTACTGACAGATGATTGTATACAACAGTAATTGCTATCAATTTAATCTACATTCCTTGTAAAAAAATTTACATTTTCACATTTGGTAAACCGAAACAATAATAGCACCCTGAAAGCCAGCTTTGGAGTATATCGTTGTATTATTAGATAATCAGGCTGATCACTGGACAATTCATGGCAAGACTATGTAATGCTTCTGTAGGATACGATTTCGGAAGAGGGGAATTTCTCTGTGCTTGTTTACAATATGTCCGCACAGGTATCATATGACGAACAACAGAAAACATGTCCGGGTCTCCTATGAAAAACAGGTAGAGCTCATTGCTGACGGGCAGACCCTTGTTGGAAAAGCCATTGATATCAGCAACAGCGGCATCCGGGTAATCGTAAATGTCCCGATATCGCATCTGGCGGTTCATAAAATAGCGTTTATGCTGCCCCTGACTTCTGATGCTGTTCATATACCATGTAAAATCGTAAGGAGTAATAAATCAGAATCGGAAGATGATGAGCATGTGCTGGGTATCGAATTTTCCTACCAGACTGAGACCCAGATGATCCTTATTGATAACTTTATCAGGAATATGAAAAATATTCTTATAAAGAATGAAAGTGAATCATCAGAATTGAGAGCCATTCCGCGCATTTCATGCAATCTGACCGGCATTTCATGTGAAAATAGCGGTGTTTCCATTGCGTCCATAGACAATATATCAACCGAAGGCTGTCTGATCAGTTATGAAGGCTCACTCAATGCCCATGATGTTATTGCCCTTTCCATAACCCTGCCGGGGGACAGGCGAAGAATTGCCGCCACCGGCACCATTACCTACGTCATATACAATTATTATGGTGGCATGAACAGGGCCGGAATATTTTTCAGCGGTATTTCCGATATTGACTCTATCAGGATACGGAATTTCATAATGAAATCGGCCGCCAGCGATGCCATCAAAACCATCCATGAAAGAAGGAATGAAAACCTGACGGGGAATGAAAACCTGATACGTGACCCGGAGAAGATCGCAGGCCTTTTCAGACTCCTTAAAAAAGAAAGCAGAAGCATCAATGTTCTTTTTGCAAAAAGCATTATAATGTATGTCCTTGCAATGAAAAATATCGATGCCCGATACACTTCCTTTTCCACGTCATCGCAAAAAGATATCAACGATCTGGATTTGAAAAAGCACCACACTGTTTATTTTTCCTTTTATCTGCATGGGTCGAGCTATTTTTTTATCAGCTATATCGTGGAGGCGGCTGACACACGTCTCATTTTTTCGTTCCCGGAATTTCTGCACCAGTCAGACAAGAGATCGTACGAGCGAAAATATCTCAGCGAGGGAATTGACGTGTCCCTTGAATTGGATGAATTGCCTTCAGCGAAGTTCCAGGGGAAGGTGGTGAACGTGAGCCGTCGTGGTTTCTTGTGCAATGTGATGCTGAAGACTCCGGAACAGGACCTGTTAAAACTGGGCCAGTCGGTATCGTATTTTTTTAACAGGGACATGGGTCTCGATACCTTTGGCGAGATACGTCACATCAAGAAAGACAGAACGGCTGACGGAAAGACCCTGTTGCAGCTGGGCATTGAAGCCGGGATCAGACGCAAGGATAACGTATTTAAACGATATGGCCAGGCGCGCTGGAACAAGGGCAATGGCGCGCAGATAAATAAGTCGGCAAGTAACGGCACGGCAATTATGTCTGATGTCGTTCGATATAAAAACAGGCATGGGAAAGAAATCGTTGCCCTTCTTAATCGTACCGGTGTAAATGATAGAGTCCCCGTTATTATTCTGCCGCCTGCATTTGGTAAAAAAAAGGAAACACTGTCACCCCTCGTGGTGACCCTGCTGGAAAACTTCGGGCGTTTTGGCAAGGACCTGGTGACAATCAGGTATGACGGAATCAACCGGCCGGGAGAAAGTTATAAGGACGAGATGTGTCCGAAACGGGGCTATGAGATGCTTCACTACCGTATCAGTCATGGCCTTGATGATCTTGAAGCGACCATGGAATACATCTATAATAATGCTGTTTTTAAACCTTCAGCTGTTATTGTTGTTGCCTTCAGCATGTCTGCGCTGGATGCACGAAAACTTGCTGTAAAGGATAAACGGGTCAGTTACCTGGTCAATGTCATGGGCGTTACTTGTGCCAGGAGTTCCTTTAGCATTATAACCGGCGGCGTCGATATCATCGATAATGCCCGCAACGGGATTCAGAACGGCCTGTCCGGCGTTATGGGCCATATCCTTGATCTTGACATCGTAGCGAAGGATCTTATTCACAAAAGGTATGCCTACCTTGCCGATGCCAGGCACGACATGTCGCGAATCACCATACCGGTTTCCTGGATTTATGGAAAATATGACCGCTGGGTCATCGATAGAGAAATCAAGGACCTCATGAGCGTCAGGGCAAAGGGCCATCGCGAAGTGATCGAGATACCCACTGGCCACAACCTCCGCTCCAGCGAAGACGCAATTAAAACATTTAAAATCGTGACGAGGATGATATTCAGGAATCTTCATTGCAAGAATATACGGCCTGCTGAACCTGACCGGACCAGACTGGTGAACCTGATTACCTTTGAGCGAGAGAGACTCTATCAGCCGGAAGATGTGAACATCCGGGAATACTGGAAAGATTATCTTATTGGGGAGAATAGGAACAGTGTCGGCTATGATTTCTACAAAAACTTTGACGAGTTTCGGGAATTTTTATCCGTGCAGGGCGCTCTCGTGGATCTGCAAAATGGAGAGGTCATGGCTGACATGGGATGCGGTACCGGAATCTTTATGGAACGGATGCTGATTGACCGGGCAGAACAGGGTATTGATCTTTCCCAAGCACGGTTGGTTCAGGTCGACCTGGTCTCCGAAGCTCTTGCAAGAACCCGCGAAAAATATTCTCTTATACAAAGGATCTATGGATCGGCGGTCCCTCGTACGGTTGATTTTATCCAGATGGACCTGGAACCGAACCGCCTCCTTCCGGTAAGGCGATTTTTAGATAACCCAGCATTGAATTACGATTACTTGAAGAATCGCATCGAGGGTCTGAAAAATGCGACCATTGATAGCCTGATGGCGAGAGATTCTGATCAGCTTCGATCTATTATGCGCGGTGCCCACATTGGAGAATCGGAGCTGCTGTTTCTTAAGAACAGTTTTAACGAAGATGATTATCGGGCAATAATCGATGTTAATCGTGCTGCGCGATTCTTATCGAAAGATCTTGTCCGACAAGATCTTGCCGGTTATGCGTCAGACTGTGATAGACCGTTACAAAAATCTGCATACAATAGATTAATGACTGATGAAATCAGTTTTTCTGATTTAAAGTTTGGCCATAAAGGAGCGGCCCTGAATCTTTCATTCAGAGATAATATGTTCAATAAAATCGCAGCGAGTCTTCTGATCAGCTACCTGTTTAACCCCGATGAAATCGTGAATGAATTTTATCGGATACTTAGACCGGATGGACGGTTGCTGGTTTCATCGATGCGTCCTGATAGTGATATATCACTCATCTTCACCAATTATATCGACAAGGTATGGAAAGAATTTTCAGCCAATATGACCGAAGAAGACAGAGAAAAAAATCTTATGGGCGCGCGGACCATGCTTAATGAGGCTGCATCCCTGATGGAACTTGAAGAAGACGGGCATTTCAGGTTTTATTCAGGTGATGAACTTGCAGATATGCTATGCAAGGCCGGATTTGTTGATATTGCCGAAACGGAATCACTGGGGAATCCTCCACAGGTGGCAATAGTTACCGGAATAAAACCCGGCACCAGCTGATTGAAAGGCCAATATGAATTACTGTGAACCGATATATGAATCTTTGGGCCGGTGGGGTACTAACCCTGTCTGTATCGAATTGAAGCCCGACGGGAGTGTCATATCCTTGTCAGCGCTGGATTTTATGCAGAGGATCGATGATATAAAGGCGCTGCTGGGAAAGACTGGAATCAGGAACAATGATCGTGTCGCACTTTTCCTAGAAAATTCAGCAGACTATGCCGCGGTATTTCTGGCGTTGATTGATTTAGGTGCAAAGCCGGTACCTGTCAATCTGGCATACCGGAAGATTGAACTGGATGAAATTATGTCGAATGCTGATCCACATGCTATCATTGTGGAATCAGGTCATGTGCCCTTGGTGCAGCCCTTTTCAAGGGGACGTGTCGTGATAGAACGACATGGAGATACGTGGGCATGTCACCAGCCTGATGAGGAAATGAAAAAAAACGATTCAGTGGATATCGGAAGCGATATAGCTTCTATCAATTATACCTATCGCGGTTACGGATATCCACTGGGAGCTCTGGTGCCGCTCCGGCAGTATTACACGGGCGCGAAGGTTTTACAGGAGGGGGTTCAACTGAACCGGGGGGAGAATATCCTCATTGTTCTTCCCATGGTGAATATTTTCACACTGATCGGATGCCTGTTTCATCCACTGCTCCATGGGATAACACTGATAATAGCGCACAAAAGGAATCCGATACAGCTGCTGGATTATATCCACAGGTACCGCGTGGACAATGTCCTTGCCGTGCCGGAGCTTTTCGATTTGTTGATAAAATTCCGTGATGATGCAGGGGATATTTCATCGCTTAAAGCGTTTCTTTCGGGTGGAAGTATTATGCCGGTTGAACAGTACCGGAGCCTGGGGGTGCTATTCAATGTTGACCTGATACACGGGTACGGCCTGACCGAATTCACACCGGTAAGCAGAAACATCCGGGGCAGCATTAAGCCGGGATCCATAGGAACGGTGAGCCAGGGCGTTGAGTGCAGAATAGCCTATCCTGATGGCTCTGGATCGGGCGAAATATGCATACAGACTGATCACATGACGAAGGCGTATCACCGGAGACCAGCCGAAACCAAGGAGGCCTTCGCAGAGGGCTGGTTTAAAACTGGCGATACAGGCAGGTTCGAAGACGGGCATCTGTTTTTCACCGGGGAAAAAAAAAGAACCAGAAAAGTGAAGGGGAGCATGGTGGACCTTGAGGAGGTGAAAAAGGCTCTCCTGACATATCCGAACCTGAAGGTAGCGGTTTTGGATTACCATGAGAATACTATTTCTGCTCAGATTGCAATTGACTCGGCTGCGAGTTTTGATTATGAGGTTTTGAATATAAAGAAGTCACTCGAGGATAGAATCGCCAGTTACAAAATACCGAAGATTTTTTCACGATTATAAAGATGGGAAGATGGTTTTGAAAAGATTCCCCGGGCGGTTATTTACAATGATACATTACGATGAAAATATTATGAATGAGTGTGTAATATGAATAACAGTAACATGATAATTGCTGAAAACAATAATCTGCGCAAGAATATAATAAAGACATTGGCGGTCATAGCTCGAATTAATGAAAAAGAAATAAGCGATACCGTCTTGATAAAAGAAGAATTAGGAATAGATTCGATAATGTCATTGGAAATAATAGCAAATATTGAGAAGCATTATCAGATTCAAATTAATGAACAGGATACACTGACTATCGCCACAGTAGGTGAGTTTATTGATTATGTTGTCAATATTATAAATAAAAAATAGATACCAGCAATAAGAGGATATTTTGAAAATTGGTTTAATCAGCCCGGCAGGGGTTACCACTGGTGATGAAAATTTGGGTCATATTTTTAATGAGAATAGAGACCTGAAAAATTATATTCAATCTTTTACCCGTGCTATCAGTTCCGGCTTATTGGTTATTGCTTCTTTGACCCCGAAAGATATTGAGATTACATTAATTGATGAAAATTTTGATAATATCGATTATGATGAAGATTTCGGTTTGATTGGCATTTCTGCGATGACTCATCAGGCAACACGGGCTTATGAAATCGCTGACGAGTTCAGGAGGCGGGGCATTCAGGTTGCTATTGGAGGAATACACGCAACGGTATTGCCGGATGAAGCAAAGAAACATTGTGATTTCGTATTCATCGGCGAGGCTGAAGAAACATGGCCTGTGTTTATTCAGGATTTTATAAATGGTAATCCATTGGAATTCTACAAATCGGAACGTCTCATCGACATGTCGCTAACCCCGATACCCAGTTATGGCTTATTACAAAAGGAACGGTATAAAGTAATATGGATGCAGACAAGCAGGGGGTGTCCGCATGATTGCGAATTTTGCGGTTCATCACGGGTATACGGATATAAATACAGGCATAAAACAATACATCAGGTAATTGATGAATTGAATGCAATACATGCCATATGGCCGGATGCACGTATTAATTTTGCAGATGATAATTTATTGGTTGATAGGTCATTTTCCAAAGAATTATTCCGGGAATTGAAAAAGCTAAATTTTAGGTGGTTTGCTCAATCGGATATCTCTATTGCTAATGATGAGGAATTTCTTAAGACATTGAAAGACGCGGGTTGTACGACACTCTTCATCGGTTTTGAAAGTATATCGGAATCCAGTCTGAGCACTATCAATAAAAACAAATGGAAATTAAGGCAGCTGGCTGACTATTCAAAAGCGATAGAACAAGTTCAGTCGAAAGGGATCGGCGTCGTTGGTGCGTTTATAATTGGTCTGGATGGAGATACAAAGGACACATTCAACATCCTTATTGACTTTATCATCAATAATCACATTTATACACCACAGATAACAATTTTAACCCCCCTTCCCGGCACCAGGCTGTTTGAACGCCTTGAAAAGGAAGGGCGTCTTATGAATATTCCGTGGAGCCATTATACATTTACAGAAGTAAGTTATGTCCCTAAAAATATCTCGCCAGTAGAATTAAAGAATAGCCTTTATGAAATATATGAAAAAGTCTACAGTAAAGAAGTGCGGAATATTGTATCGAGACATTTTAAAAAAATTTTTAAGGAAATTAATTTAAATTGAAATCTGCCGGTTTATATAAATTATTGAATATATTATTCATTCTTTGGATTATTGGGATACTATGATGGTGAATTCAAGTTTATTAGAGCAGTATCAAGCAGAAACTTTGAATAGATGCAACCGAATGGTTTCTTTTGTTTCATTGTTTGTACTATTTGGAAATCCATTCTTCTGGATATTGGATTATTTAATGGATAGTGAAAGAATAATTCAATTCATTATAGTGAGATCACCTCTCAGTGTAGTTATGTTCATCATCTTTTTATTGTCAAAAACAAGATTCGGCTATAAATATTCTATGTATTTAGCGGTATCTATAGCGATTATAACTTCATTCTCGATAACCATTCTTATACATATGACGGGCGGGTCTTCCAGTCCCTATTATGCCGGTTTGTTGATAGTCCTGTTTGCTCTGTGCATATGGCTGCCGATTACTTTTAAACTGGGAGTTATATCGGCAGTAACGATATTTCTAATGTATAACATGCCATTTCTTGTCACCAATAGTGTTAAGGACTGGTCAATTTACATAAACAATAACTATTTCACTGTTTTTATTTTTTTTCTATCGGTGAGTTCTTTAAAATTCTATAATGATATTCGGTTCAATGAATTCAAATCGCGGTTTGAAATGCAGATAGCCAACGAGGACCTTAAAAGGATTACTGATGAACTCGAAGAGACCAACCAGAAACTCCTCACGCACGACAAGCTGAAGACCGAATTTTTCACCAACGTGAGCCATGAATTGAGGACGCCCCTAACCCTGATACTGGCGCCCCTTAACACCCTTATTCACGAACGGGAGGATAATATCCCGGCCACTATCCGGAACACCCTGTCCATTATGCAGAACAACGGCCTCAGACTCCTGAAGCAGATCAATAACCTCCTTGATTTCGCCAAGCTTGAAGCAGGAAGGATGCGGCTTAAGTTTGAGGAGGTTGACCTGATAAAGTTCTGCGAGGATATCGTAGCGACAGTACAGCACATGGCGGCGAGTCGGGGACTGAAGCTTTATTTTCAGTACCAGATGGAAGACGGGATGCGGGTCATGATTGATACCGAGCAGTTCGAGAAGGTGGTCATCAATCTTCTCCATAACGCCATCAAGTTCACCGGTACAGGCGGGCGCATAACCCTGTGCATTGATGACCATGATCATGATGTTGAGCTTGTTGTCGAGGACACGGGAGAAGGCATCCCCGAGGATATGCTGGAAACAATATTTGACCGTTTTGCCCAGGTGGATGGATCCTCAACCAGAAGCCGCGAGGGGACCGGGCTGGGCCTTTCTCTCGCCCGGGAAATAGTCGAGCTTCACGGCGGATCGATTCGGGTGGTCAGCACACCGGGAATGGGATCGCGTTTTATCGTGCAGATCATGAAGGGTGAGCTCCATATTGATGACAATATACGCGAGCGGCGTAAAATCGAACAGCCAGTGCAGTACAAGAAGCGTGCCAGTGATGTCGAGGGGCTCAAGGTCAGCGATGTGGTAAGCAATTACCGAGAGTTGCAGCTTATCGACCTCGAACAGCGGTTTGACCTTGAGACGCATGACCACCGGAGCGGGATCCATGACTATACGATACTGGTGATTGACGACAATCCGGACATCCTAAAGCTGATGCATTTTCTTCTCCATGATGAATTCGACCTCATCCTCTGCAGTTCCGGACAGAAGGGGCTGGACCTTCTCCGCGAAAACATTCCGGACCTGGTGATCTGCGACGTGATGATGCCGGAAATGGACGGCTACTCCTTCTGCCGCGAAGTGAAGGCCGATCCCTCGTTTAAGCATATCCCGATAATCCTGGTGACCGCCCGTGCCGGATCCGAGATGCTGGTCACCGGCATCGATTCCGGGGCCAATGACTACCTGGCAAAGCCTTTTGATGTGGATGAACTCAAGGCGCGGGTCCGGTCGCTACTGAGGACACGGACGGTGGAAGAAGCCCTCGCCCTTGCAAACCATAACCTGAAAATACGGACCGATGACCTTATGGATCGGCAGCGCACGCTCCTCCTTGCTATGGTTAAGTCTCTCGTTTCAACGATTGAAGCAAAGGACAACTATACCAAGGACCATTCCCTTCGCGTGAGCAGGTATTCCCTGGCCATCGCGCAGAAGATGGGTTTTGCCGACCATGAGCTGAAAGACCTGGAGCTGGCAGCGCTCCTTCATGACGTGGGTAAAATCGCCGTTCCTGAGGAGATCCTTCACAATACTAAAAAACTGACCGATTACGAATTTGACCAGATCAAAAATCATCCGGTAAATGGCGCCCTTATTATAAAACCGATATCGGAATTCAACAGTGTCGCATCGATTATCATTGCGCATCATGAGCATTACAACGGGAAAGGATATCCTTACTCACTCTACAAGGATGACATCCCCTTGGGGGCCCGCGTCATGGCCATTGCCGATGCTTATGATGCCATGACATCGGCGCGGCCCTACCGGACCGCCTTGTCCCATAACTATACGCTGAAAGAAATTGTGCGCTGCTCAGGGACACAGTTCGATCCGGGTATTGTGGATATTTTCCTTGGTATCCATGATGCTTTCAGCAATATCAGGAATAACGGTTCAAGCATGCCGGTTACGGAAAAAAATTAGGAGAATTTTTTCATTGATTTATTATCCCTGCTGGAGTTAATGGGAGGATCATGAATGGCAATTCATCGCAGCAAAGGGTATACACCGTAGCGGAGCTGACCCGCAGCATTAAGCGGACCCTGGAGGGAAGGGCCGATTTTATTAATCTGTGGGTCAAGGGTGAAATTTTCAACCTGACCGTTCATTCATCCGGCCACATATACTTCAGCCTCAGGGACAACGATGCCGTCATTTCCGCTGTTTTTTTCAGGCACACCAACCGGAACCTCAACTTCAAGCTGAAGGAAGGGATGAATATCCTCGCCCTCGGCAGCATAACCGTGTATGAGAAACGGGGAAGCTACCAGATCAACGTGGCCATGGTTAAGCAGGAAGGGCTCGGAGATCTGCAGAAACGGATCGAGATGCTGAAACAGAAGCTTGCGGCGGAAGGAGTATTCAGCCCGGAAAGAAAAAGACCGATCCCATTCCTCCCCCGGCGGTTGGGAGTTGCCACGTCGCCGACGGGCGCCGCAGTTCAGGACATAATCAAGGTTGCCCTGAGGCGATATCCCACTATCGAAATTGTCATCGCTCCGGCTGTTGTTCAGGGCGATGAGGCGCCTGTATCCATTGCCCGGGCCATTGAAGAGCTGAACAGGCCTGAATACGGCATTGACTGCATCATAGCGGGGAGGGGCGGCGGCTCCTTCGAAGACTTGATGCCTTTCAACGAAGAGATAGTAGTCAGGGCATTTTACAATTCACGGGTTCCCATCATTTCGGCCGTGGGCCACCAGATTGACCATCCCCTGTGCGACGACGCGGCGGATATGTTCGTGCCGACACCTTCGGCTGCGGCGGAGCTTGTCGTGCCCCTCAAGGAGGATCTTACCGGCGAGATCGAGTACCTCGTGATCCGTACAACAAATGCAGTGGGCTCACTCCTCCGAGACCTGAACACGCGGGTCGAAGGGATACGCTCCCGTCGTATTTTCCGGGATCCTTTTGAAATCGTTAATAGAAAGGAGCAGGTACTGGCTGATATGCTGAATCAGATGCTCTCAAGCCTGAAAGACACAGTCTCTTCAGGGAAAAGCCGGCTCCTGTCAATACCCGATATACGGATGATTATTAAAAACCTGATCAATACCAAGAAGCACTCTTATATAATGGCGCTCAAAGCGATGGAGCAGCTTTCTCCCATGGCTGTGCTGCAGCGGGGGTACGCTATTGCCATGGATGATGAAGGCTCAGTCATACGATCCGTCAGTGACACCGGGGTAGACAGCCTGATCCGGCTGTTGTTGGCCGACGGCTCATTGCAGTGCAGGGTAAATTCTATCAAGCGGGGAGGAAGTGATGGAAAAGAAAAAGACAGCTAAAAGCAGTACTGATAAAACAGACAAAATAGATTTTGAAAAGGCCCTGCAGCAGCTTGAAGAAATTGCGGAAAAGCTGGAGGATGGTGACCTGGGCCTGGATGAATCGATCAGCCAGTTTGAAAAGGGCATGCGTCTTGCAAAATTCTGCCGGGAAAAGCTTGATGAGGCGGAGCGAAAGATCGAGATATTACAAAAAGGCGCTGATGGCCATGTCAAACGGAAAGAGGTGGACATAGATGCCTCATCAGGAGAGATTAAAAACGAGGATGATCTGCAGGGATCACTCTTATAATACTAAACAAATCATGGATTTTTGCTTGATGAACGCCGTCAGATGTTTAGTATTTAAGGATTTTATAATATTTTAAATAAATTTATTGACAGACATCTTTACTTATTTTAAAAATAACATTATATTATAATATCATAAGGCATTATGAACGAGGTAGGTAATGGATATCCAACAAACATTAGATTCATTGAAAAATGAAATAGGGCATATGCGCGAGGAGCGCAAAAACAAGCTGTCGATGGTAGTTTTCAGCGGGGATTTAGACAAGCTCCTTGCAGCTTTTATTATTGCTACCGGTGCCGCTGCCATGGGCCTGGAAGTAGTCATGTTTTTCACTTTCTGGGCAACACCGGCCCTGAGGGATAAGAAAAAGAAAGGCAAAGGGAAGGACCTCTTCGGTAAGATGTTCGGTTTCATGCTTCCCAGGGGGGCCAGCAAGGTCAAGCTTTCTAATATGAATATGGGTGGCATGGGGACCGCGATGATGCAGTATCTCATGAAAAAGAAGAAAGTCGCTTCATTACCGGAATTGATCAACCTGGCCGCTGAAATGGAAGTGCGGTTGTACATCTGTGAAATGTCTATGGACCTGATGGGATTCAAGCAGGAGGAAATGATTGACTATCCAGGCAGGGAATTCGTCGGGGTCGCCAAGTTCCTTGAAGAAGCGGGGGACAGTAAAATCCAGTTATTCATATAACGCACAGATTATTACCTATCCGGCGTCGTTTGCCGGGAATGTAAAAAAAATCAGTTGTATTAATTCGATACCTATAGTAAAAAATGAAGGAGAATCTTATGAGCGACGCGATCAAACCTGATATCACGATGGATCTGAAAGGACTGGCATGCCCCATGCCGGTGGTGAAAGTAAGCCAGCAGATCAAGAAGATGCAGATCGGCCAGGTCCTTGCAGCCGAGACCACCGACCCCGGGGCGCATGCGGATTTCCCCGCCTGGGCAAAGAGCACGGGCAATGAAATCGTCAGTACCGATAAGAAAGAAACCGTTACCACTTTTTACATCAAAAAACTAAAATAGCAGTCAATTAACACCGGGATGCGGTAATCCCGCATCCCGTTCACATTACAAATAACCGAGGAACGCAACATGTGGAGCAAGATCTTTTATTTTGCCATGGTGCCCATGGTATACGCGGCGTTTGCCGTGTTAGCTGGCGGCCTGCTATTCAAGCTGGCGATGGTATTTTTTTCAAATAAATTCAAAGGTTCCCTGGCAACCTATCCAAAGCGTCTACCGAGGCCGATAGGGGTCGCTGCTGAGGCCTTTGCGGTGCCGGCCGCATGGAGGAAGGACAAGGTCTTCTGGACCTTTATTAGTGCTTATCACGTCGCCTTTTTCCTGCTTTTTGTCGGTCATCTCGAGCTTATCCAGGAATTCAAGGTATTGCAGATAATCCCTCACCAGGTATTCCTGGGGGCCGGATCAGTCGGTATTATCCTGATGATCACTGTCCTGTATTTTTTATTCCGCAGATTCAAGTCGCCCTGGCGTGAAATATCGGTGCCGGAGGACTTTCTCTTTCTGATACTCCTTTTCCTGACAATGTTTCTCGGCAGTCACCTGCACCTGTCAGCCCGGCTCTACGCCGGGGGGGGAGCTTTTGACATACCGGTGGAAGCGTACCGGGAATACCTGTCGAGCCTTGTCGCTTTCAAGCCGGTCGTGCCTCCGGGAATTGCCGACTCGCCCCATTATGTTCTGGTGGTGCTCCATGTTTTTCTTGCCAATCTGGTGCTCATGATGATTCCTTTCACGAAAGTGGTGCACATGGTTTTTGCGTTTTTTTCATTGAACCTCAAGAGGAAGTAAGCCATGGAAAAAGAAAAAACGATCGAACTGAAGAAGATACTCAAGTCGCGGTTGAACAGGCCCCTTCGGTATTACATGGACACCTGCACCCGGTGCGGCCTCTGCTATGACACCTGCCATGCCTTCAACGGCATACCCAAAAAGGAATATTCTCCGGTGGGACGGGCAGAAGTGGTTCGTAAACTCTACAAGAAATATACGCGGCCCAGTGGATTCCTTTTCCCCTACTGGGGTGATGCGACGAAATTTGACGATACCGTAATGGATCAGCTGCGGGAGGCCGCATGGTCCTGCACCGGGTGCCGGCGATGCATGGTCAACTGTCCCTTCGGCATCGATACCGGACAGATAATGGGCGTGGCAAAGCATCTTCTTATTACCAACGGCACTGCCCCGGAGGAGATGGTCATGCTCGCCGACGCGGCTGTGGAAAAAGGGAAAAGCATAGACCAGTTCAAAGAGGGATACCGGAATGTCATCCGCGACCTTGAAAAGGATGTGCAGAAAAAGCTCAATCTCCCGTTCTCGGACGGACTGATTCCCATGGATAAAAAGGACGCGAACATATTGTACGTCGGCCTGGCCGGCGCCCATTCCATCGTGAACCCGGCGATTATTTTCAACGCGGCAAAGGAAAACTGGACCCTGAGCTTCTTCGAGGCGGTCAATTTCGGATTCTTTGCCGGCGATCCCGAGAAGGCGAATTTTATCGCCCAGCGCGTCATCAAGGAAGCAGTTTCGCTGAACGTGAAGGAGGTGGTCATCGTTGAGTGTGGCACCGCCTTCAGGATCATGAGGGCCCTCATGGGGAAGCTTCCCTTCAAGGTTTCGAGTATTGTCGAGGTGATGCACCGGTACCTGGAGGAGGGACGGATACGGATAACGGAAGGTGCTGTTTCCGAGGCTGTCACCTATCATGACCCGTGCCAGCTGGGGAGAAACGGCGGCGTCTACGATGAGCCGCGTGAAATAATACAGAAGATCGTCACCGATTACCGGGAAATGACGCCTACGAAAGAACAGAACTGGTGCTGCGGCGGCGGCGGTGGCCTGGTGGCTCTGGATAACGAGGAATTCAGGATAAAAACCGGGAAGCCCAAAAAGGAACAAATCGTTGCAACAGGGGCTAAAATTGTGGTAACGGCCTGTGAGAACTGCGTGTCACAATTGAAGACGATTAACAGCGGTTATGGACTGAACGTGGAGGTCAAGTACCTTACCGAGCTTGTTTGCGAGAATCTTGTCGTTTCATAGCGGGCGATACTGCGAACGTTGTTAAGTCAAAAAGGCGGTATTAATTTACCGCCTTATTATTTTGTGTACTATTTTCCTGATGAGCCCGATGTTGGAATACAATGTGGCGAGTGTTGGCAGGAGCGCCAGTGTAAAGACATTGCCCCCCTTGTTCAATCCAAGGATTATCGCGGCGCTGATATACGTCAGCAAAAAAACAACCAGTGCCTGCAACGCCTGTTTTTTCCAATCTGCTTCAACTGGAGCATGGATGTTTTCATTTATACTTCTCTTCATCTATTTTCCCCCGAAGGAATGACCAGCCGGGAAGAAGCTTTTCACTCAACTGCCCGGCAAGTATTGTCCGCTGGGGCATGCCCTTGTTGGAGGGCCCGCCGGTCTTGAATAGTTTATCCATGATGTAGAAAAGGAGTTCTCCCGGAATTCCAATTGCCACCTCATACTCATTTGTCCCGGAAAAGCTCTGGTCTCCCGCTCCGGGCGATACGTATTGCGGTTTCCCGGTCACGTAGGGGAACAGGGCGCCCTTCATGCATGATTCAGCAAAACCTATGAAAGAGGATTTCACGATATGTTTCCCTTCATAGGCGAGGGCCTGAATAATGTGCGTCATCTGACCGGGAGAGCCGTAGAAAAGGATCGAATCCGGGACAAAGGGAGTCTCGATCAGCGGTGCGAGTAAAAACCCGATGTTGCCCTTTACTTTATGGTAACCCTCATGGGACACTATTTCTGCTGCGAATTCGGCCTGGACATGTTTCTCGGACTCGAGCGTTTCCCGCCACTTGTTGAGGCGCTGGCTTTCAATAAGATCATTATAAGAAAGAAACGGGAGCCATCCCTGGCCATATGAGGCCGGCACGCAGAAATTATCGTCCGCGGTCATGGCGATGCGGACCCCGCCGCGCCGTGCATACGTGATGGCCTGGCAGAGGCTCCACTTTTGCCTGAACTGGGTCGGACGCATAAAACCTTCCGGAATAGCATCCAGGGACTTAATAAATTTTACCGCTACCGGATAGGTATTAAGGCGCAGTGAATCATACAGTTTTTTCCCGATTGTCTGATAATCTTTTGAATTCATTGAGTCCTCCTGATTATTCCTTAATTGACGGCCGGATTTTTTTCCATTCGCTGCCGATGGGGCACGCCTTCATGCATTCGATGCAGAAATCCACATCGGTTATCATGGTCTGGCTGTATTCGACAAAAAGGGCGCGGTGTTTCCGCTGCTGCATCATCATTCTTATATAGCCGGGCCATTCCCTGACCCGTCGGGGAGGGAGCCGGTTTAAACCATATGACCAATGATTAAAACAGGGATCGGCGGAATATACACCATTTCTGAGGGCGCCTACCGGGCAGGCTGTTTCGCATTTTTTACATGAATCAATGCAAATGGTGAGATCCCGGAATGGATCCGGCTCGAGTTTAGCTTCGGTAATGATCCCGCCCAGACGCTGATGCGGCCCAAACCGCTCGGTGAGAAACAGGTTTGACCTGCCGATCTGACCCATTCCCGCGCTCACTGCCGCGTGTTTGAGCGACAGGTGGCCGATAACCCTGGTATAGGTGAGCTTTTTCCCGGTGGCGGGATCTGTCCTGTGAATTTCCACCGGTTTGTCCGCAGAAACAGGGAGCGACAGGTAGCCGTTTCTCTCAAGAAGCCGCGATAGTTTTTCACCCACGCTGTCCAGCAGGCGCGAAGTCTGCATCTTGTTCCTGGTCCAGAGTTTGATAGGGGGAGCACAGATTGCACCCATGCTGTGAGCCACCGCCAGAACGATGACGCTCCGCGCCGTGGGCATGAGCGCGGTGGCCGGCCGGGGCGGCTGTGCGCAGATAAGCTGTGCCGCATCAGCTATGCCAACCATGTCAATCCCCTCTTCATGGAGCAGCTTCTTAATAGTGCGGGCATTGATCTTCACGATAGAAAACTCCTTCCGGTAAGGCCTCTATCATTAACTGCGCGCTTCAGTTTCCTCTGGTAAACCAGGTTTTTTATTATCGATCGAGGTTCAATACCAAAATAATACCATACCCACATCATGACCGATTGGAGACTGTCTAGGAGCATGCGGGATCGTGATATTCTGAAGGGATTTTCTTCACGGATCTTTTTGGCATCTTCAAAGGTTTTGACCACGATAGTTCTCCCGTCCTTTCCGGAAACGACAATACCACCTTCACGAAGCAGCTTCAGACGTTTCGCGGATTCATGAATATCAGGACCGCACACCAGGGCGCATTGCCCGCAGGTCAGGACATTGGTGTTTTCGATGTTAATACCCAGATACTTCTGTATAAGGCCGGACTGTATCTTCCGCTGCTCCAGTTCGTCTTCTGGAAGGTTTTCATAGCGCGGCACCATCTTCCAATCATCGATCCACTCCTCGGGGTGCAGCTTGTACCCGAGGCTGCGGATGAGCCTGTATCTGACGGTAGAATCTCCGACCGAACCTCCTTTTTTCTGGAGCCTGCGTCTGATATTTTCATTGGCCGGATCAGGTTCCTTTCCGATCCAGCTGCTGATCCAGTGGTATCCCCAGCTGGAAAATTTTTTATCCGGCGACAAGCTGTGGAGGCCGAAGCAGGAGGCGTTGCACAGGTCTATGCTACGGCGCTTACCCCGGGGATGTAGCTCGCCATTGAGAAGCACGTACTCTTCCTGGTCCATTTCAAACATTTTTGCCGGGCAGGCCCTGTCGCATATGAGGCACTTTTTGCAGTAATTATCGATAAAATAGCGCGCCGGAAGCATTGGGTCGCTCTCCATTACAGCATCAGTCACAACGGTCGACAGATATATCGCAGCGCCGTATTCTTTCGTCATGACATTCCCGGACATGCCCTGTCCGGCAATGCCGCTGACAATGGCTCCGAAACGGTGTGAAAAACTGGGACGCGTTGATAAAACATCCAGTGATCGCCGGTAACTGTTATTGGTAGGCACAGCCCGGGCCCTATAACCCAGTGAACGAATGTAGTGCTCTACACGTTTTGCAATGTGATGTATTTTCTGGTTAAAAATCAGCTGGTCGATATTATGTGTGACGGGTGTCTTTTTAGACAAAAAATCATATATGGCATTCACATTCATGGGCATGGCGAAGGATATTATTGATTTCGCGCCTTTCATGGTATAGGCCGGGTCAAGGGAGGGAGGTCCATTCAGCCGCTCCGGTCCGGCAAGGCCCATTACGTTTATTTTCTGATCGGATAAAAAATTTCTGATTTTGTCTTCAATACCATTCATAATGCATCCCCCTTTATTCTATTATCCGGAATGACCATGACATTTTGTAGAGTTATCCTCTGGCACGGTAACACAATATATTTCACGATCGTGAAATATATTGAAATGCAGCATAAAATTGTCAATAATTATTTTCACAAACGTGAAAATAATTATTGACAACCACTTCAGAATGAATAACAGTCATTTTAAATAAAGTGAGGATAAGACCGATATCATTCGAAAGAGATTCAGTGGTCGATTCAGAGCAGAAGAAGAAATACTGATAATACCGATGATAGAGAATATGAAACAGAGTAGTGATAAAACCCTCAAACAAAGACCGTACAGTAAATCAGAAATAACCCGGGGCAGGATAATAAACGCCGCGAAAAAAGTGTTCGCCCGGCTTCCCTACCATGCCGCCAGCATGCGCATGATAGGAAAAGAAGGGATGTTCAATCACGAACTCATTCGGTATCATTTCCCCAATAAGGCCAAACTTTTTGAAACTATCATGCGTGACATCTGTGATGATTTCTATCATTCCAACATTTCATTTATGGATGGTCTTGAAAAAGTGGAGCCCGCGGAGGGGTTCCCCCGGTACCTGGACCGTTTTCTGGATCATCACTACCGGAACCCTGAAGCGCTGCGCATTATCGTTCTGAACATGGTAATAACAGATGAGCCTGAGAGCATTCCCGGTTACCATTTCATTCCGGAAATGCTGGCCAATACAAGGAGGACTTTCCAGGAAAAGAGCCCTGTCATTGCCTCTGATGAAGAGGTGGAACGTTTTCTCTCCGGTTTAAATAATCTTCTTATGCTTCTGCTCGGAGCCGGGTACTGCCAGGCGCGTATACTGGGGCTGAAGCACACTGGTATTAAATACCGGGAATGGGTAAAAACGACACTGGTCGAAACTTTTCTTCCCCATCTGCAACGTCTCATGAAATCACCTTAATCGACAGACACTAAATACTTTGCGCATCATCGTTATAATGATAAATATCCCGATGTGATGGTTTGAAACCACCAGCATTAATATTTTCATATCCGGCAGATCTTTTACTTTTTCCCAACTGTCAGTGCGATATACACCATCCACTGTATAAGCCTGACCTTTTTAGAGATTATACAAAATGATTTTTTGATTGTAAGAAAATAGAAGGTGTATGATACTAGGCGCCGGATATGCAATCATTGCTATCCGGCGATTTTATATCAACGGTGCAGATACCCATGAAAAACGTCCTGTTGCTTTGCGTCATACTATCATTGATGGCCGGCTGTTCAAAGTCGAAGGCCATACAATTCTGCGAGGGCGTATCACCCGAGGGTGAAGGGGTCAACTGCGGTACGAAATTTGAGGACGGCGAACTCACGGCCGTCATCAACAGCGAAGAGCCCTTTGGCGTGAAATCAATAACGGTGCAGGTATTTGAAAAGAAGGAAAAGAAAACAGAGAAGATAGACGCCCTCACTGTTGACGTGAAGCCGGACAGGCAGACCGCCTGGGTGAATCTTTCCTTTTATACAAGCGGCGCCTACATTGTTAAGGCCTTTAAGAGAGACACCACTATCGGCAGCGCGGAGATTGCGATCGAAGAACGCTGAGTTGCCCCGCCTAATTATCCGCGTCAGCCTGTTTTTTCCGTTTCATCTCTTCCCTGTAAAAAACCAGGATAAGCAGAAAAGCTCCCACCACGATGGATGAATCGGCCACATTGAACGAAGGCCAGCGGTAGACGCCGTCAACGCCGACAGAAATGAAATCGACCACGCCCGGACGTCCCGGAACAAGGCGATCAATGATATTGCCGATGGCGCCCGATACTATCAGTGCCATTGACGTGTTGAACAGGACCGATTTGTTCTTTTCGAAAAAATAATAGATGATCATCAGGGCCAGTACGATGATTGACACGATGAGGAACAGGTTTTTATGCCCCTGCAGTATCCCGAATACGCCACCCTCGTTGTAAACGAGGGCTATCCTCAGAAACCCTTTCAGGAAATCGGTTCGGTCACCGAATCCATATTTCAGCACAATGAAGTATTTTGTCACGACGTCCAGCGAAAGGATTGCCGTTATGAGCCCCAGGGGCAGTAGATATGTCTGTAATTGTTCTCGTTTCATGTTATTTCATCGCCTTTATAATGTCAGTGCAGCGCCCGCAAAGCTCCGGATGCGCCGGATCAGAACCGATGGTTTCAAAATAGTTCCAGCAGCGGACGCATTTTTTACCCCCGGTTTTTTGTACCGATACGGATGCGTTGTCGTAGTCTCTCATGTCGGCCTTCTTCCCGGGAGCCATGGTCACAGAGGCAGCCTGGAAAAACCGGGTGAGTTCCAGTCCCATGTCGGCCATCATTTTTTTTGCTGCCTCATCTTTAATAAAGATGGTTATGTCCGCCTCAAGGGATGATTTTAACATCTTGTCCCTGCGGCAGACTTCGAGTTCTTTTAAAACATCGTTCTTGATGTTGACCAGTCCTTCTATCTTCTGCTCTATTTCCGGATTGTTGAACCGGTCATCGAGCTTGTAATAGCGCTCCATGTGAATCGAGTCGGGTTTCTTGATAAACTGCCAGATTTCTTCCATGGTAAAACAAAGGATCGGCGCCATGAGGCGGGAGAGCGAATTGAGGAGCTCGTTCTGCACCGTCTGGTTTGCCCGCCGTTTTTTAGAATCGGGCAGCTCCACGTAGAGGATGTCTTTTGATATGTCAAAATATATCGAGGAAAGCTCCACAGCGCAGAAGTTGAGCAATTTCCGGTACACCAGGTGGAACTCGAACTTTTCATAGTGTTCGATGATCCTGGCGGAAAGCGCATACAGCTTGTGCAGGAGCCACTTGTCCAGGTCCGAAAGCTCTTCGTAGGGGACTGCCTTGTCCGGGGTGAAATCAGACAGGTTGCCGATTATGAACTTGAAGGTGTTGCGAAAACGCCTGTATGAATCGGCGATCTGCTTCATCATCTGCATGCCGATGCTGACGTCGTTGCGATAGTCCTCTGAGGAGACCCACATCCGTATGATGTCGGCACCGTATTCCTTGATCAGTTTTTCCGGGGCGATGACATTCCCCTGTGTCTTGCTCATCGCTTTCCCCTGCTCGTCGAGCATGAAGCCGTGGGTAAGGACGGTATTGTACGGCGCGCGGCCGCGGAGCGCCATGGCCGGCCAGAAAGAGGATTGGAACCATCCGCGGTGCTGGTCGCTCCCCTCGAGGTAGAGGTCCGCCGGCCACCGGTGGTTTTTCCACACGTCCAGAACGGCGAAATGGGAAACGCCGGAGTCGAACCAGACGTCCAGGATGTCATATTCCTTCACGAAGGATTCGCATCCGCATTTGCATTTTGTTCCCGCAGGAATGAGGTCCTTGATTGGGTCGGTAAACCAGGCGTCGATCCCTTTCTTGCGGGATATTTCGGCAAAGAGCTTCACGCTTTCGGCGCTCATCAGGTTTTCACCGCACTTCTCGCAACGGAAAGATGGGATGGGAACGCCCCAGGAGCGCTGGCGCGAAAGGCACCAGTCAGGCCTGGTTTCCACCATGCCCAGGAACCGCGACTGGCCCCACGCTGGGATCCACTCGGTCTTGTTCACGTTCTCGATCCCCTTTTTCCGGAGATCGTTATGATCTATGCTCAGGAACCACTGCTCGGTGGCGCGGTAAATCAGCGGTTTCTTGCACCGCCAGCAGTGGGGATAGGAGTGCTCGATCTTTTCGGTCTTGATCAGCACCTTCTTTTCTTTCAGGATCTCCACAATAGGATCATTCGCGTCAAAGACATTGACGCCTTTCATCTCCGGATAGTCATCGGTAAAACGCCCCTTTTCATCGACAGGGCAGTACACTTCGAGGCCGTACTCAAGTCCCACGATGTAGTCCTCGTGGCCATGGCCGGGGGCTGTATGGACGATGCCGGTGCCGGCGTCAAGGGTGACGTGGGTCCCGTAGATGACCTTGGATTCACGGTCAATAAAGGGGTGATAGACCTTGAGCTTTCTGATATCCTCCGCCGGTATGGCGATCTCGTCTTCTTTCTGCTTGCCAATAGCTGATTCGATCTGGAATATCAGTCCCTTTGCAACGATGTAGTACTCATCTCCGAACCTGACTGCCGAGTACTGGTATTCAGGATGAAAGCTCACCGCCAGGTTGGCAGGCAGGGTCCACGGGGTCGTGGTCCATATTACGACAAAGGTCTTGTCCGGGTCCACACCCGGCACCTTCATTGTTGACGGGTCAACCTTGAATTTCACGTAGATTGCCGGTGATGTATGATCGGCGTATTCCACCTCTGCCTCGGCCAAAGCGGTCACACAGGTGGGGCACCAGTAAATGGGCTTTTTACTCCGGTATATATACCCCTGCTCCAGTATCTTCCCGAAAGTCTCTACGATTGTTGCTTCATAATCGGGGGTCATGGTCTTATAAGGATTTTCATAATCCCCAAACACTCCGAGGCGCTTGAATTCTTCCATCTGGATCTTCACAAATTTATCCGCGAAATTACGGCACAGGTCCCGTATCTTTTCCTTGGGCATGCTTTCCGCTTTTACACCAAGTTCTCTCATGACATTGTGCTCAATGGGAAGACCATGGCAGTCCCATCCCGGGACATAGGGCGACTTGAAGCCCATCATGGTTTTATGCTTCACGATGATATCTTTCAGAATCTTGTTCAGGGCATGGCCCAGGTGGATATGGCCGTTGGCATAGGGAGGCCCGTCATGGAGTATATAAAGCGTATCGTTTTGACGGGACTCGAGTATCCGGTTATAGATGTTTTCTTTTTCCCAGAGTTTGAGAATTTCCGGCTCCCGCTGCGGCAGGTTTGCCTTCATGGGAAAATCAGTGGTTGGCAGGTTGACGGTCTTTGAATAATCCATTATGCCCTCTGAGTTATACTGTGACTCCGAAGAAAAAGGGAATCGGCAGATCATATATTACATTAAAATAATAATCAGAAACATAATCAGGGAGTGGTTTTGTCAATGTTTTTTTTGGATCATCCCGCCGCCCGATAGAAGCAGCGGGATGATCTGGAGGTTTATTCTTTTACGCAACCGATCTCGAGGTCGTCGAACATCTTGTCCAGGACGACCCGCAGATCTGTTTGTTCCCAGTTGTCCACCAGGGCGCCCTTCCTGTCATAATAAGCGCCCCCGTTGTAGTATGCCACAGCCCAGAAGGCCGTGTTGCCGCACTTGAAATAGCGGGCTGCAATAGAGCCCTTGATGATGAGGTTGTGCCACGGCGTAACGCGCTTATATACTTCTTCATTGGGCAGCCCGATATATGATCGTATGGAAGTGAGCAATGACATGTTAGACTTCGAGGTGTCGGTCAGGGCCGCGAGGGTGTTAAAGGTGCCGGTAATCTTGTACCATGCCCTGCCCTGTTTGTCGGCAATGATCTCGTTTGTAAGCCGTGTTCCCTTGCGAACATCAAAATGGAAATCCCGCTTGCACTGTTTCCAGGTATAGCCATCCTGGTGTTGATGGCTAGACCAAAAAATTATCTTCTGGTCCAGTTCCGGGAGCATGAGGAGGGAGCTATCTTTCAGGTTCTTAATGTCGTCCGGCTTTCCCGCGGGATCTTTTAAAATAAATTTTTTTCCCAGGGCCTCCTCGTCATCCATAATGATATAGACCCCGAACCAGGTGTCCTTGAACTTGCAGGTGGGATCAAGAAAATTCGTCACGTCTTTGATCGAATGCGGCGGCAGCTTGTCGTAATTCCCCACGGTAAACACGTTAAATGCCTTTATCCGGACAGCATCGTCCGAAACATCCTGCAGCATTTTATCGAAGGATATGATAAACGGTTTCTGATATAGCCCCTGCGGCACCCCGGTAAGATTTAAATGTATCCCCTTTTTTTCAAGATTTACGTTCTTGAAGAGGCGGACCAGATCGGCGGTATTGCACGAAATGAAAAACGCCAGCGCAGCGGTGATAATAATTTTGATGTTACGCATATTTTCTCCATAGGTCGTTATTTGAACAATATCCTCGATACCCGTTCGGTCCTGTTCCTGATGGTCTGCAATAGTAACGGACGTGTGGCGTGGATGACAACAAGTTTTTTTGCCCTGGTCAGTGCCGTATAGAGTATTTCCGTGGTAAGGAGCCTCTCCGGCGCCCCCTCGGGAATGACCAGAAGCACGCTGCCATATTCCGAGCCCTGGCTCTTATGCACGGTGATGGCGAAGGAAGGCTCGAAGGGTGGAAGGGATTCCACTGGATAAAGCTTGATCCCGTCCATCCTGGCAAAGGCGCCGAAATAACGTCCCCCGCTATCCTTTAGTACCACTCCCACGTCTCCGTTAAAAAGCTCTTTATCATAATCGTTTTTTGTTATAATGACCGGTGCCCCGGAAAAGACGCTGCCCCTGCCGGAACGATCAAAGGACCAGCCCAGTTTTTCCATAAGATAGCCGTTAATGCCGGCCGTTCCGGAAAGGCCGGACCTGAGTGGGGAGAGTATCCGCGCTTCATCGAGCCGGGCCAGGATCTTTTTTATGCTCCCTACCGTTGTCGGGTCTTCCGTGTTAAGACCGCTTTCCGAAATCTCATCTATGAGAGACCGATATGAGGTGCCATCCACCTGCACCGATTCATAATGCCGGGCTGCCCAGGAAGAAAGTAAACCTCGAAGTTCGCAGATGCCGGTCTCCCCTCCCGTGGGCGGATTTGTCAGCCAGACCCCCTGTTTAGGCAGGGATTCGCGCCGGTCCCATTCAGGTATCCGGTCCAGTATGGTCTGGTCCTGCCTGTTGATCCCTTCGGCTATAGCCTTGATGCTTTCTTCGGATCGATAGCTTTCTTGGAGGAGGACCACCCTGTCGGTGAGACTGTGGGGTCCGCCGGTATCCCTGTGGAGTTCCGCGGTTGTCACAGGGTCTGCGTCCGGAAAGATCTTCCGCACCGTTTCCGCTGCGGGACTTGAAAAAAACATGGACCGATCGTTGGTGATAAGATCAGCCATAACAGCGCCGGCTTCTATGGAGGGGAGCTGGTTGCGGTCTCCAAGCATTACCAGGCAGGCTCCTTCATCCAGCGCTTCAAAGAGCCTTCCCATGAGAACGATGTCTATCATGGAAGCTTCATCAATGACGATAAGATCGGCCGGCACCGGATTATAGCTGTTGTGCAGGTAGTCATCACGGGAGGGACTGTACCGGAGGAGACGGTGCAAAGTTGCGCCCTGTAGAAGTGCGAGGGAATCGTCGCGGATATCCCGTTCTGATATCGAGGCGATCCCCCTCTGGATAGAATCGGTCAGTTTCTGGGCGGCGCGGCCCGTGGGTGCCGCGATCCGTATCCGGTCCGGCGCAACACCGAGGCGCACCGCGACACGGAGAAGGGTGAGGACGATGAATGTTTTTCCCGTTCCAGGGCCGCCTGAAATAACTACGAAATTCTTCATGGCAGGAAGGACCACTCCCAGTTTCTGACCGCTGTTGAGAAGGGCAGGCGCGCCATTAAGGCGTACCGGCCTTTCATGCAGGACCTCCTTGAGTGACGATGCCAGGGAGCCCGGTTCAGCCTGAAACCTCGATTCACGGGAAAGAAGCGCTGAGAGGGCGTCACTGGCGGCCTTCTCTGCCGTATAGTATTTGTGAAAATATAGAAATTGCCCGCCGCCTGCAATTACCAAGATCAGAGGCTTAAAGGCCTCATGGGGGTCCTCGAAGAGGGCCGGCGTGGATTCGTCGCTGACATGAATCAGGGAAGGATAGGTGCCGATGGTGCCGATAATGGCCTTGCTCCAGGCAGCGGTTTTACCGCCGCAGAGCGGCGCTAGTTTCATTTTCAATGACTCCTGCGTCAGCTTCAGGCATACGCTTCCCTCCGCGAGGGACGTGAACAGGGCGATTAGAATAAGGTGGAGGGTGATGTCCGCGGATCCTGACAGACGTACCAAGTCACGGATGGTCTGGTAGTCGATGGCAAGGATGTCCAGCTCTTCAATCGCCGCCCGGTATATCGATTTTAACTCGGGGGGGTCCGATTCAGATATGACGGAGAGATCCAGCAGGCGCTGCAATGATACGTCATTCACGATGATTTCCGGTCAGGTAAGTTGATGATCCGCCGGATAGGGCGGAACCATCTGATAACGCCATGAAGATATCCACACGTCAATATTTATTAATTTTTTCTTGCATAATTCATATAACCGATATCTTTATCAATTAAAGCTGTTATGAATCTATCTCTCGGACACGGGTGATTTTACCGTCTGTCATTTCCCATGCGGAATTATGACTGAAAGATATGAACCCATGGCACCGGGATTACATTCTTGGTGAGGTTGTTATGAAAACTATCGCGATCATTGGTACCGGCCTCATGGGGACCGATATAGCCTGCACATCAGCCAATGCCGGTTTCGAGGTATTGCTCTATGACAGTGATAAAGAACGAACGAAGAAGGCCCTGGGACGCCTGAAGGACCGGTTCAAGCGGTACACAAGTACGGGCAGGATGGAACAAGACAAAGCCGATTCCATCATGAATCAATTTTCCGTGTGTGACAGTATTGAAGAGGTGAAAGATGCGTTGATAGTGATTGAATGCGCCTTTGAAGATATTCATGTAAAACAGCTGATATTCAGCGACCTTGACAGGATCTGCCGGGCCGATGCGGTGCTTGCTTCCAACACGTCATCCATATCAATAACAGAAATAGCTTCCTCCACGAAACGGCCAGAATCGGTCATCGGCCTGCACTTTCTCAATCCGGCGCACGTGATGAAGCTGGTCGAGATTATACCCGGCATAGCCACAACACGGGAAACGGTGGAAACGGCCAAGACCTTTGTGAAGAAGCTGGGGAAGATCCATGTTGAATCGAAGGATTACCCTGGTTTTTTACTCAACCGGATGCTGGTACCCCTCATCAATGAGGCCATCTACCTTCTGTACGAGGGTGCCGGTACTGCTGATTCGATCGACCGGGTCATGAAGGCGGGTCTCAACTTTCCCATGGGGCCCCTCGCCCTTGCCGATATGATCGGCCTCGATGTCCTTCTTGCCGTCATCGAGGAGATGCACCGGGGCTATTCGGATTCAAAGTACCGCCCCTGCCCCCTCCTCAAGAAATACGTGGCCGCGGGATACCTGGGGAAAAAGTCGGGGAGGGGATTTTTCATTTACAACGATTGATACCGGAGGCGGCACCCCGGGAAATATATCGAGAACCTTTTAACCCAGCAGTCAGTCTATAAATCAAATCCTACCAGTACGAGGTGCCTGATGAAAAAGCTGAAACGCGCCGCTTTTATTCTATCTGTCGCTGTCATGCTGCCGTTTTACGATCCCCTTTCACCGGCCGGTCCCCTGGCGAAAGACACCTCATCGAGGGGGACATCATACTCGGTTCCCGGGCAGTTCGATTCCTATACTGAAGCGTGGGGCACGGTGAAAGGATATGACGAGAAGAGCAAGCCCCGTTCCGCCATGGAAGGAGTGGATAGGATTCTTGCCCGGGCCAAAAAGGAGCATAATGTCCCGCAGATAGTCAAGGCGCAGATACACCGGGTCAAGTACATCATGGCCATCGGTGAAAAGGAGCACCCGGACATCCTCCGCATGCTTGAAAAGGAAATGTCATCCGCCGCCTTTCCGGAGAAGCAGATTCTCAGGTCGATAATAGCTGAAGCCTACTGGAATTATTTTTCCGCGCACCGCTGGACCTTTTACAACAGGACGGAAACAGCGGGCATTAAGGAGGATGATGTTGCCACCTGGAGCCTCGGCAAAATCATGGGGCGCATCATTGACCTGCACCGGGGGGCCCTCGAAGGCCCGGAAGATCTGAAAAAAATCCCACTGGGCCTCATGGATGACATCCTGGTCAGGGGGAGCGCCCCGCGGGAATATCGCCCCACCCTGTACGATTTTCTGGCCCATCGGGCCGGTGATTTTTTCATGATTGACGAAAATCAGCTCACCAGGCCCGCCTATGATTATGAGATCGATACCGCCGATTATTTCGGAACGGCAGAAGATTTCGTCCGGATTAAAGTAACTGCGAAGGATACCACGTCCCTCCGGTACAATGCCATGATTATCCTCCAGGACCTCACCCGGTTTCACCTGAAAGACCTGCCGTCGGAACCGTCAGCGCTGGTTGATGTGGAGTTGAAGCGGCTGCAGTTCGTGCGGGATAAATCCGTCATCCCTGAAAAAGACACTCTTTATTTCAGGGCGCTCAAGGCTCTCGAGAAAAGATTCGTCAACCACCCGTCATCGGCTCTTGTGTCATATGAGATCGCCCGGTGGTACCGGGCCATGGGGCAGGAGTGGAAGGAGGGGGACCCGTCAGACCATCAATGGTCAATAACAAAGTCCGTCGACATCGCGAAGGATGTTATCAAGCGCTTTCCGCGGTCGGAAGGCGCACTGTTGTGCAAACCCCTGACAATCATTGATAAAAACCTTTCCCTCATGACAGAAAAAGTCAATGTGCCGCGCCGGCCCTTCCGGGCCCTGGTAAAATACAGGAATTTGAACCGAATCTATTTGAGGGCTGTGCGGCTGACAGAGGAAGAATATGAATACCTCAATACAAGTTATGAAGCGACGAATGTTAAGCTGGACAAGCTCCTCAAAATGAAGGCCCTCCATGAATGGGATACAGCCCTTCCAGACGACGGCGACCTGCGCGATCATGCTGTTGAGGTGCGGGTGCCACCCCTGACAGAGGGTTACTACGCGGTTCTGGCTGGAACTGATAAAACTTTTTCGTACAATAAAAACGCAGCGGCTTACATGGCGACTGCGGTGTCAAACCTGAGCTTTGTACATCGCGTGTCAATGAATGAAGGTGCGGTATTTTACATTTTTAACCGCGCTGCCGGCGAGCCCGTCCGGGATGTGAAGGCCGCCATTACCGAGCGTAAATATGATAATTCAAAAAGCAAGTATGTAACGAGCGTTGTGGCGAATCTGTTGTCAGATAAAAATGGAAGAGTTGTTTTTCCCATGAACAGCAAGGATCGGTATTACAGCACTCTGGGCATTATTCTCCAAAAAGAGAATGACCGCTTGAGCTCCGAATTTTACAGCTACGCCTACGGCCAGAGCAGCAGGAATACCCTGCAGAGCTATTTTTTTACCGACCGCTCGATCTATCGGCCCGGGCAGAAAATCTATTTTAAAGGAATACTGCTGCAGCTGGATGCCGACCGTCATTACAGGATCATGCCGGACCAGGACACCACGGTAGAGCTGTTTGATTACAACAACCAGAAGGTCGGCAGCGTAAGCCTCCGGTCGAACCAGTACGGCACGTTGAGCGGAAGCTTCACCGCGCCGTCGGGCATTCTTACCGGCCAGATGACAATCAGGAATGGTTCCGGCGCGACGGCCATCAGGGTCGAGGAATACAAGCGCCCGAAATTCGAGGCCGGCTTCGAACCGGTGAAGGGTAATTACCGCCTGGGTGAAAAAGTCAAAGTGAAGGGATTCGCCCGCTCCTATTCGGGGGCGCCCCTCTCGGACGCGGCGGTAAAATTTACTGTCGTGCGCAAGGTCTGGTTCATGTACCGGTGGTGGGGATGGTATTACTGGCATTACAATGGCAAGGAAACGGTGATAAAGAAGGGTGAGATAAAAACAGACGCCGGGGGCGGCTTCGCAATTGATTTCGAAGCAATGCCCGATAAAAGGATCCCGCGGTCGGAGCAGCCCGCCTTTTACTACGAAGTGCATGCTGATGTGACCGATATCAACGGCGAAACCCACGGAGCCGGGGCCAGCGTCAGGGCCGGCTATACGGCCCTTATCGTCGACATTCCGAACCTCCCCGGCGGCGTTGATACGACCGGAAAGCTTGAGCTGGCGCTGAGCACTGTTAATTTCAGCGGCGAACCGGTTTCAGCCAAAGGCACCCTTTCCATCTACCGGATGAAGGAGCCGGAGCGGCTCCTCCGTTCCAGACTATGGGAGCGGCCGGACCGTTTTGTCATGACTAAGGAGGAATATGTTAAAAACTTTCCCAATGATATATACAGGGATGAAGACGACGCGCAGGCCCGGGGAGTTGAAAAAAAGTATTTCAGCACACCCTTTGACACAGGAAAGGAAAAGAATATCACCATCGGCGGCATCAGCACATGGCCTGATGGCGAATACAGGGTGGAAATTGAAACAACTGACGCATACGGAGAAAAGATACAGTACCAGAGGCAGATAGCCGTGTATGAACCAAAAAATGGCGCCTTTTCCCGAAAGGCATACATTTCAATAATGCCTCTCGCGAACACCGTAGAGCCTGGGGGTGACTGCACCTTTTTATTGGCCTCGGCGGCGGACGATGCGTATCTGCTGTTTGATATCGTGCGGCAGGGCTCCGGAACCGAAGAGAAAATGGTGAAGCTGGACGGGAGCAAAAAGCTTATCGCCTTTCCGGTCAGGGAAGAAGACCGGAGCAATGTCCATTACCGCTATGCCTTTGTAAGGGATAACCGTCTCTTCACCGGAACCGGGACAATTAATGTGCCCTGGACCAATAAGAATCTCAAGGCGGAATTCATGACCTTCCGAAACAGGCTGAACCCGGGTGAAAAGGATGAATGGCGTATCAGGATCACCGGCCCAAAGGGAGAGATGGCTGCGGCAGAACTGGCTGCCTCAATGTATGACGCTTCCCTCGATGCCCTGTATCCCCATCACTGGTCATTCAACGTGAATCCCTATTTTTACAATTATGAATACTGGCATAGCAATTCGACCTTTGCGACGGAACAATCGCGTCTGGCCGCCAATGACTGGAATGAGTATTACTCTTCCTACAACCGGTACCATGATTATCTCAACCTCTTCGGGGTTTATTTTTACAGCAGGGGGAGGGGGTACCGGTATTACAAGGGAGGCGCTAAAAAGGACGCTGATTATTCAATCGCTGCTGATGAGATGGAGGAAGGGATTTCCGATAAAAAAGCGGCACCGCCTGAATCTGCCAAGCGAAAGGCCGAGCCGGCTCCGGAGCCCGGCCAGGAAAAGGACCAGCTCGCCGGCAAGGATGAAAAACAGGGGAAGGGCGAGGGGGCGGTGCAGATACGGAAGAACCTGAATGAGACAGCCTTCTTCTATCCCCACCTGATGACCAATGAAAAAGGGGAAGTGATTATATCTTTCACCGCGCCGGAGGCTCTGACCCGGTGGAAGGTCCTGGGATTTGCCCATACCAGGGACCTGAAATCTGTCGTTTTTACCAATGAGCTGGTGACCCAGAAAGAGCTTATGGTGACGCCCAATGTGCCGCGTTTCCTCCGGGAAGGGGACACGGTTTTCATAAGCTCGAAGATATCCAACATGACCGATAAAAAGCTTGCCGGCACTGCGGAGCTCATGCTTTTCGACGCGGTGACCATGAAGCCATTGGACCGGGAGCTTTCGAATGACGGCAGATCGGCCGGCTTTACCGTGGCGGAAAAGGGTAACGCCGTGGTGACCTGGCAAATAAGGATACCGGAATCGATTGAGGCCGTGACCTGGCGGATCGTAGCCCGGGCGGGAAACTTCAGCGACGGCGAGGAATCGACCCTGCCGGTCCTTTCGAACCGGATGATGGTGACGGAATCGCTGCCGCTCCCGGTACGGGGGAATCAGACAAAGAATTTTAATTTCACAAACCTCATCAAGTCGAAAGAGTCAAAGACCCTTTCCCATTACCGGCTGACCCTGGAGTTCACGTCGAACCCGGCCTGGTACGCGGTGCAGGCATTGCCCTATCTGATGGAATACCCCCATGAATGCTCGGAGCAGGTTTTCAGCCGCTTCTATTCCAACAGCCTGGCGTCTCATATTGTCAATGCCAGCCCGAAAATAAAGGCTGTCTTCGGCAGGTGGAAAAATAGCGACGCCCTCCTGTCAAATTTACAGAAGAATGAAGAGCTAAAGTCGGTCGTTTTACAGGAAACGCCGTGGCTCCTTAACGGGCAGAGCGAGGAGCAGAACAAGAAGCGCGTCGCCCTCCTCTTCGACCTGAACCGGATGGCGCAGGAGCTGGACAGAGCCTGTTCCAAGCTCAGACAGATGCAGGGGAGCAACGGCGGATGGCCCTGGTTCACCGGGCTTCCCGAGAGCTGGTATATCACGCAGCATATCCTGGCCGGCCTTGCCAAGCTCAATGCCCTGGGTGCCGGGAGCGCTTCGAAGGAAAAAATATCCGTAATGACAGCTAAGGCTGTGACCTTCATCGACGCGGAAATGAAGCGCGACTATGATTACCTGCTAAGGTATAAAGTAAATCTTAAGCAGAAGAATATCGGCTATATACAATATCATTATCTGTATACCCGCAGTTTTTTTAAAGAAACGGCAGTGCCCAAATCGTGCCGGGAAGCCTTCAATTATTGGAAGGGCCAGGCGGTGAAATACTGGCCGAAGGAAGGTCCCTATGCCAAGGGGCTGGCAGCCATCGCACTGCACCGCTTTGGTGATGATAAATCTGCCCGGGAGATCATGGAGTCCCTGAAGGAAAACGCTATCTATAATGATGAGATGGGGATGTACTGGAAGGAAAACGTAGGCGGCTACTGGTGGTACCAGGCGCCCATAGAAACCCAGGCTCTCCTGATCGAGGCCTTCAGCGAAGTGGTCCGGGACCGAAAGGCGGTTGACGACATGCGGACCTGGCTCGTCAAGATGAAGCAGGTCCAACACTGGAGCACCACCAAGGCGACAACGGACGCCTGCTATGCCCTGCTCATGGGAGGATCGGACTGGCTGGTGAACGATAAGCTGGCGGAGATACTGCTCAATGACCGCAGGGTTGACCCGGCTGCCATGGGAGCAGCAACCGAGGCGGGCACCGGCTATTTCAAGGTCAGATGGAACAAGAATGAGATAGTGCCGGAAATGGGGAAGGTGAAGGTGGTTAATCCAAACAGCAACCCTGCCTGGGGCGCCCTCTACTGGCAGTATTTCGAACAGATGGATAAGATCACGCCCCATGAAACGCCCCTGAAGCTTGAGAAAAAATTCTTCCTCGTGACCTCTACCGATAAGGGACCGGTGCTGGAACCGGTTACCGGGAACAGGGCCCTCAAGCCCGGTGATAAATTGAAGGTGCGCATTATATTGAGGGTAGACCGCGACATGGACTATGTGCACATGAAGGACCTTCGCGCCGCCGGTACCGAGCCGGAGAATGTCCTGTCCCGTCACCGGTACCAGGACGGCCTCTGGTATTATGAAAGCACGAAGGACACGGCCGCGCACTTTTTCATAGAGCGGCTCCCGAAGGGCACCCATGTGTTCGAGTATCCCCTGGTGGTGAACCTGAAAGGGGATTTCTCTGCCGGCATAACCACCATCCAGTGCATGTACGCGCCGGAGTTTACCTCCCATTCGGAGGGTTCGCGTATCAAAGTGGAATGATCAGAGGCGGCTGGCCGGGTTATCCGCGATGAATCTGCAGAATTCATCCATGATGACCTCCGGCTTTCCGGAATTGTCCATCATGAGGTTTCTGACAAGGATGTATGAATCCAGGTCAAGTTTCATAAGCCTGATCGCGGTCCCGCCCGATCCGGAGCGGACCACCTGTCCCGGCAGAAGAAATGTTTTATGAGAGCCGGGGCTGTCCAGGAGGATTTCCACACCAACCAGGGCCTGGTCCGGCAGGGCCTCCGGGATGTCGATGAACATTCCCTGAAGGCTGATGTTGAGGACGGTGCCCCTGATAAGCCTGTCATTGAAACGAATGTTCGATTCAATGGTAAAAGGTATCCGTGTAAATATCCTTCGTTCCATGGTAGCCGTGCCTTTTGTCTGCCGTCTATTGTGCTGTTTATGATATAACGGGAGGTTGAAAAAGCAAGCACAATCGTGGCGGGAAATTTCCTTGCTATTTTTATTATTCCTATATACATTTGAGGTATACCCCTATGAAGTATGCAGCATACATGTTGATAGTCGCCCTTGCCTTTGCCTGGTCCGGTTGTGCCGGAAATAAAAAGAAGGAAGCGGCTGTTACGCGGCAACCGGCCCGGATGTCAGTATTGGACGATGAATCGCGGGATGAATGCCTGAGGGCGATCAAACGGGCCAGGGTGGACGCCAGAAACGGATCATACCGAATGTATGTCTTTGGCGCGGACCGGTATGATGAAAAGTTTTCCCGTTTCCTGGGAGAATACCTGAAAACCAGGCACGGCATTGAGCTTGTTGTCTTCGGTACCGGGAGCCGGGAACGGAGCAAATGCTACAGTAACGAGATGGATAAAATTATACTTAATACGTTCGGTCCGAACGTGCTGGCCGAGGCGGAACAGGAGGCCCGTGAGCTGTTTGATTCCCGCTAATAACAGGCGTGACAGGCACCGTATTCATTCATGCGCAATCCGTCAAACGCTGTGTCCGGGTGAAAATACGGCGTGAACCCTGAACCTGCATGATACATTACTTCTTCTCGGGAGGTGATTCATGTACAATAAACCACTCTATCTGGCAGTCTCGCTGTTTTTAATTATCCTGGTTTTTCAGTGCAACAAAGAGGGAAATTCAAAAGATCGGGGAGGCACGACTATGGGTTCTATCATGGTTTCCAGTACGGCATTCAAGGAAGGCGGAATGATTCCCCGGAAGTACACCTGCGATGATCGGGATCTCTCCCCGCAGATCGCCTGGACCGGCATCCCGGCCGGGGCCAGGAGCATAGCCCTGATCTGCGATGATCCTGACGCGCCGGCAGGCACCTGGGTCCACTGGGTTGTCTTCAACATACCCGCGACGGTGAAGGAGCTGGGTGAAGGTATATCGGCGCTTCCGGCCGGGGCAAAACAGGGTATCAACGATTTTCGCAAGCTCCCATACGGCGGGCCCTGCCCGCCGGGAGGAACGCACCGGTATTTTTTCAAGGTTTATGCGCTTGATACTCTTCTCACCCTGAAGGAAGGATCGACCAAGGGCGAGCTGCTCAAGGCCATGGAAGGCCATGTGCTGGCCCAGGGCCAGCTCATGGGGAAATATAAACGAAGCTAGTGCCTTCTCATTTGTTGTTGCTTTACGCGCAGGGGGTTCATGACTATCTAAGAAATTGCGTCCTCTCCAGTAAAGGCCCAAGGGACACAATGCGTTTTATCAGCAATTGCCATGGGCCACATGTGGCCCCTTTTGCACAAAAAGTTCTGGACAGGGGCCTTAAAATTTAAATTGGCCAATGAGGATTTACACAAGCCATGTAATTCCTCCTCTGTGACGCTCTGACCCGGCTTTGGCATTACAAAAGCCCAGCCGACCTCCTGAAAGATCTCATCCGATACGCCGATTACGGCGGCAAATAAGACGGCT
>JBGSUQ010000010.1:0-228028 GCA_041753395.1 Spirochaetota bacterium | reverse complement strand
TGCTCCTTGTACATTGTGGGGGTTCTCCCTGATTGATGATTGTTGGTGCAACCATCTTCGGGGTTGAGCCCCCTTTTATATACAAATTAAGCGGAAAATTCTAACCGGTGATTTCCGGCAATTTTAAACCGGCGTTGACATTACATTGCAATATTATTTTTTATTCCAATAAAAGCAAGTGCAGATACAGTTTATTTAGATGATGGATCAGTTATGAAAGGCAAAATAATTAGTACAAACAATTCAGAAGTCGTGTTGAAATTTAATGATAATATAATAAAACTGCAAAGAAGAAATATAAAAACAATCAGAATAAGTGATGATTTAGATAATAAAAATGATGTAAATAGTGATAAATTTGAACCGTATTCTGCCGGAGCAGCTGCATGGATGTCAGTATTCCCAGTCTGGAGCGGCAGTTTCCGTACAGGTTATAATCCTGGTGGATTAACCTTTGTATTGTTAAAGTCACCCACATTTATTACATCATATGTTTTTTTATTTTTAGATGTAAATGAAAATAATAAAAGTAAAGGGTTTATGAATATTAATAGCAGCAATTATAATCATAAATGGAGAAAAGCATGTTTCATCTCATTCGGCGCATGGTTTCTCCTTACTATCGGAGATATGATATTTTCAGGTTTGTGGATAAAAAAATATAATGACGAACATATGTATGGATTAATTAATTTTAAAGATAATATTTCTTTAGATTTATCAATGTCTAAAGGAATTGAGAATGATAATAGATTATTTTCTGATTATGATAACTATTATATATCTTTGGCACTTAGATTCTAAAAAAAACACAACTTTCATAGACGTCTCAAGCATAGCCGAACCTGGCCTCAGGATGGATGCCGAGGTCGAGTCTTTTCGCAACCACCTGTTGCGGCTCGGCACTCGATCATCCTGATCAGCGCACCGCAGGCCCGCCCGAGCCGGGCCGAAGAGCGAAGCAGCAATAACAATTATATTCTATAGATAATTTTTTATAAATTTTCCTATGTCTCCAATAGCCTGTCTTCCTTCAGGATTGATTCCTGCTGATTGTTGAAAAACATGCCACATATGATCCCAAATCTGGATAGTAACATTAACTCCACTATTTTTTGCTCGTTCTGCTAATCGAGTAGAATCACTCAATAAGATTTCATCATTACCGACCTGTATTAGCATAGGAGGAAAATCTTTCAGATTCTGTCTCAGTGGAGATAAAATAGCAGGCTGTATTTTCATATTTCCTGTTACTAATGGTATAATTACATCCCAATATTTCTTTTTATTCATTGGATCAACATTAGCTCTGGTTGTAAAAGATTCACCATCTAAATTAATGGCATCAGTCAATGGAGATAATAAAAATACCGATGAAGGAAGTTTTTGTTTCGCATCACGAAGTATAATAAGGGTCATTAAAACGAGACATCCGCCTGCAGAGTCTCCACCAAATGCAATATTCTTGGGATCAAATCCTTTTGTTAGAAGCCATCGATATGCAGTTATACAATCCTCAAGCATAGATACATATTGATATTCCGGCGCCAATCTATAATCTATTGCCAGGACAGGTATTCCTGTTGACTCTGAAATTCGAGCAATTAAATCACGATGTGTGGTCCTGCAAGAACCTATAACAAATCCGCCACCATGTAAGTATAATATTGCTTTATTTTTTTTGTCTTTGCTATTTGCTGCGCGTACCCATGCGGCATTTATATGGGCTATTTTTATATTTTCAATTTCAATACCGTATGGAAGAGGTGGAATAAAAATAGAATCAGATACTTTACGCATAGATTGTACTATATTTTTACCTGAAAACATTTGTTTTGATGTATAAATAGTAACCATGCGAGCAATACGACTTCCCAGAGATGGTTTAAATAGGGTTATATTAATTGCAATTAAAGCAAGGACAATTACAATACCAATAATGGTAATAGTTAAAATGATTTTTTTAATAAATTTCATTTATTACATCCTTAAAGAATCTACTATTGCCGTTTCGCACAACTAATTTTACCGGATCTCGATTAACTTCCACTAACTAAAAAAGTACAGAAATGAATAATATTTATTTACTCAAAAAATAGTTTTGTCAATCCAATAATATATATGTATCTATCATTCAAATGAACCAACCAATCGGGCATTGACTGAGCCGGGAACCCGCATAACAAAGAAGCGAGGAATTATTCCCCGCTTCTTTTTAAACGAATTTCTTAGGTTATCGTCCTCAAAACATTCACCGCAGACTGACATACCAGACACGTGTAATGCTCCTCACAGGATACTACAGTGCCAAGCGGCATGGATGCCGCTTGGAGGCGTTCGTTATTTAAAGCTGCATACGATAGTTGTTATAAGGGAGTGTGTTTTTATCTGACCAGTCCTCAAAACGTCCGCCCGCAGGGCGGACACCTATAAGGCGTTTGTCTGAAATCGAATCCGGCGAAGCCGGTTCGATGAGTTACGCCCAACGGGGTTCAGGGGCGGAGCCCCTGGCCGGAGGGGAGAGCGCGAGAGGGGAGGCCGGGAAGGCCTTCACTCTCGCAATACTGCACGGCCCGCACCGGGTCACATCTCCTGCCCCGGGTTGGGGCGCAAACGTTTAATAACTATTTCAAAGCCTTTGCAATTTTGTCCAGCGCCCGCTCCACGTTCTCATGGGAATTGAAGGCGCTGATACGGATGTAGCCCTCGCCGCAGGTGCCGAACCCCGCCCCGGGCGTGACCACCACCCCGGCCTTTTCCAGGAGCAGGTCAAAGAAGGCCCACGAATCGCGGTCGCCTTTCACCCATATATAGGGAGCATTAACGCCGCCGGTGCAGGAGAAACCAATTGATCCCATGCGCTCGATGATCATGGCCGCGTTCTTCAGATAATAATCCCCCATCCCGCGCACCTGGCGGCGGCCCTCCTCGGTGTAGACCGCCTCGGCCGCCCGCTGTACCGGATATGAAACGCCGTTAAACTTGGTGGTCTGCCGCCTGAGCCACAGCGGGTGGAGAAACACCGATTCATCCTTTACGGTATAGGCGCGGCAGTTCTTCGGCACCACCGTGTAGGCGCAGCGGGTGCCGGTGAAGCCGGCCGTCTTCGAGTAGCTGCGGAACTCCACTGCCACTTCATCGGCGCCCTCGATCTCGTAGATGCTGTGGGGAAGAGTTTCATCGCGTATGAAACTCTCGTAGGCGGCGTCGAAGAGGATAAGGGCCCGGTTCTCCCGTGCATACTTAACCCATTTGGCCAGCTGCTCCTTCGTCGCCGTCGCCCCCGTGGGGTTATTGGGAAAGCAGAGGTAGATGAGATCGACCTTCCTCATCGGAATATCGGGAACGAAACCATTGGCTTCGGTCGACTCGAGGTAGATGAGCCCCTCGTAGCGGCCGTCGCGGTTAGCACCGGTCCTGCCCCCCATGACATTGGTGTCGACATATACCGGGTAGACCGGATCGGGCACGGCTATGGCGATGTCCCCGGCGAACAGCTCCTGAAAGTTGCCCGTGTCGCACTTTGCTCCGTCGCTCACGAATATCTCGTCCGGAGATATGGTAGCGCCGCGGGAGCGGAAATCGAACTCGGCGATCTTCTCGCGGATGAAGTCATAGCCCTGCTCAGGGCCATAGCCGCGGAAAGTCTTTGCCGACGCCATGTCGTCAACGGCCCGGTGCAGCGCCGCAATGCAGGCCGGCGGGAGTGGCAGCGTCACATCGCCGATCCCCAGGCGGATGATCTCCATGGCAGGGTTGTTTTTAGAGAAATCGGCGACCCTTTTCGCAATGTCGGAAAAAAGGTATGACGCCTTTAACTTCAGGTAATGTTCGTTGACCCGTATCATCGGAGCCTCCAACCGGATAAAATCAGGAATAGCCGTCGCCGGCCTATTGGGCACAGAGAATTATAACCTGCCTGTTTTTAGGCAAGCATAATTTAAAAAACAGACATGATTCAATGCTGATAAAAAACTGTTGATTAATATCCAAATAATTTTAACGTGACCTTAAGGTGGTTAAATACTGACGTGTTAAAAAAAATACTTTTCACCATTTCAATCCTGTCATTGGCCTTCTCCGGATGCTCCCGGGATGTCGCAATAGATCTTTCCAAACAATGGAAATATTCAATAACCGAATGGGAACCGGGGACACCTCCCGCACGGGAACCGGCGGCCATCAATTTCGACGACAACGAATGGCGTGTGCTCCCTTCCCTGCCCGCTGCCATCACCATGGAGCGCAAAAAAAACGTAATCTGGCTCCGCAAGACCTTCATCATTCCCGAATCGCACCGGACCGAGGACCTCGCACTGTACCTGGGCCGGGTCTGGGACCAGGAATCGACATACCTGAACGGCGTCAAGATCGGCTCCCACGGCAGGGAATATCCGGATTTTCATTCGGACTGGAATATCGCCGCGTACCACTTTCTTCCCGACGGCCTTATCCGGTACGGCAAACCGAACGTGCTGGCAGTGCGCCAGTTCACCAACCAACAGGCTAATTTCAACGGCGCCCCCTTCATCGGCCGCGCCTTCGAGGTACGTGTCTACACATTCTGGAAGCGCTTGATCGCCGAATACCTCCCCATGGCCTTCGGCGTCCTCACCTTTTTCCTTGGCATCGGCATCATATCCGTCTTTTTCACAACGGGCAGGAAAAACAGACTCCTCCTCCACATCGGGGGGATATCGGTACTGTGGCTGGTTCTTTCGACGCATTTCTGGCTCCCCTATTTTGGCAGCATTCCCTGGAATGTGCAGGACCAGACCTTCTACATCCTTTCCTCCCTGATGATGCTCTGGATATACATATTTCTGGAAAAATCGCTCGATATCAGAATAAAGTGGACCAGGATTGTGATAGCGTCCTGCTTGGTCCTGTGCATCGGCCTGGCTGTGACCGCTTCGGAGATGGACCCCATCACCGGGTGGCGCTTTAACATCATCGGGCCTCTGGGTGTTATCGGGCAGGTGATCTGGGGCTTCCTGCTGGTCCTGGGCATCATACGGAAAAAGAAGGACGCCGGCATCATGCTGATCGGCTACATAATATTTATGTCCGCCATGATCCATGACGCGTTGATGATGAACCGCCTTATTATGTCAGACAACTTCATGATCAATTTCGGCTACCCGGGGTTTTTCATCTCCTTCGCCATCATGATCGTTCGCAGGGTAACCGCCATGGGGAAGGATCTGGCGGTATCGACCAGGCTCATAGAGGAAAAGAACGCCAGGCTGGGCAGCGTCCTCGAAAAGGTCGTGGATTCGACTGACGAGCTCATCAAGATTTCGATGACCGTGGAGAAGACCTCGTCCACCCTTAAGACCGAGATGGACCAGCAGGGGGCCAGCCTCGAAGAGACATCGGCGGCCATAGAGGAAATATCCGGATCCATCGATTCGGTAGCGTCGCGGGCCGTGGAGCATGACGAGATCATACGGAAGTGTGGCGATCTCCTGAACAAGAACATGTCGTCACTCCAGTACATCACCGAGTCCGCCCAGTACGCCGTTGCACTGGGCGAGCGCAACCGGGAAGACACCAATAAGATCACTGTCCGTCTCGACGAAATCAAGGAGGGGATGATCAGGCTCAAGGATTCGTCGTCGTCGATAGAGAAGATCGCCACGATCATAAACGAGATCGCGGAAAAAACGAACCTCCTCTCCCTAAACGCTGCCATCGAGGCGGCCAGGGCCGGACAGCACGGCCGGGGTTTCGCCGTGGTCGCGGACGAAATCGGGAAGCTCGCGGACAGCTCCGTGAGACAAGCAAAATCGATCCAGAATATCGTAAAGGAGATCGTTTCCGACATAGAAGGAAAGACCAACCTCATTATCGAGTCGTCTCAATCGATCACGGATATCAACGCGTCGGTGAACAACCTCAGCACGGCAAGCGAGGCCATCGTGAAGCTCTGCGTGAACCAGGAAAAGCTGACCCGCGAGGTCCACGACTACATGAACAATATCCTGGAAGGATCGGCGCGCATCACCAACGCCACGGCGGAGCAGAAAAGCGGCATGGACGAGGTCACGAAAACGGTCAACCTCCTGAACAACATCATGTTCAAGATAATACAGAGCTCGCAGGAAGTGGTGGAGATTTCCGAGACCCTGTCACACCGCATTGCAATCCTCAACAAGATCATCATAGAGAATTGAGAAAAACGGCATTTGCTCCCGCTCTTTTCCGGCAGCGCGTCAGTCTCCGGCCATGACGGCTTTCCCCAGGTACATGAGTTCATACACGGTCCCGGCCTTCATGCTCTCCTTTTTTCCCTTTATATCAAGATCCAGGGTCGCGTCCCCCTGTATCCGGTGGTACCACGGCCTGACGCCGATACAGCGCGCCGCGAAAGCCTTCCATGACGGCACCATCCTCAGGAGATCGAAGACCAGGATGTCCTTCTTCCGTTCAAGGGTGTAGTCCGCCGTCACGCCGTTGCCGGGGTCGGCGTAGACGAAGGAAAGTCTATTTTCCACAGGTTTTCCTGAAACCGGGTGCAGAGCGGCTCCATAGCGGAGGAGCTTCATGTTACGGCTGTCTTCCAGGATGATTGTTCCCCTGTTGGCGAGCAAAAACACCGGGATCCTGAGGCGGCCGTATCGCTCCGTGGCGGTCATTTCAGAGGTAATGATGGTGTAATCGCCGAACTGCGCGCGGGACCACCACCAGTTGTTCATTATCTTCACGAGCTCGATGTTGCCCCAGTTGTGGTCGTGGTATCCGGATCCCCTTATTGTGCGCCGGGCGCCGTTGACCGAAAGCTCCCCGGTGACCCTGCCATAGGGGACCGCCGCCAGCCAGGCAAAATATTTCTCTTCTTCTTTGCCGAAGAAACAGTATCCCGTTGCGGGCCGCCAGGCCGGGGTCACTCCTTCAAGAAGGATATCGGCACCGATCCTCTTTGTTTCCACATGGATCCGGTATCGCTTCAGATCGCCGGTCATCCACGACTTTCCAATCTTCACGTCGCACCGGTCGCGCGATGCCCGGAAGGAGTCTTTCGGTATCTTCACGGTGCTCTTGTGCTCAATCCCGTCAGGCGTGGTAACCCTCACGTTGACCACGGGCACGGCTTCTCCTTTGATATCAACATAGGGCCTGCTCATGAACACGATGACCACGACGGTCCCGTCATCCAGGTGCGCGTCAAAATACCACCATTCATACTTCCCCGGCTCAAGGTCGGTGCGGAAACCATCCTCCCAGAGAGCGGGCCGCAGGCCCATCTTCAGCTTATCAAAATGGCGTTTTTCCAGGCCGTAGATGACCGGCTCCGGCTTCGATCCACAGGCGGCGAATAACAAGGCCATTAGCGAGGCAACGCATATCATCATCACTCTTTTCATAATCATCACAAATAATTCCTCCCGTGGATTGTTAAGAAACCCATTGAGTTACCTTAAAAAATTGAATAATAGTATCGCCTATGTCATCGCGAGCAAAGCGAAGCGATCTTATTTATGACTTGTAGATATGACATAAGAAATGATTTTCATGAATAGTACTGGCAATTATACTAAGATTGCTTCGCCGCAATGCTCCTCGCAATGACAAGTTGAACAAATATTCATTTTTGAGATTATCTCTAATGAAGAAAAAAAATTAACTGCAATTATTTGCGGGACCGATGCAATAGGGATTCCGTCACGTCATCAGTCCTGAGTTTATCGGGGAATTCACACGCGATAACATATTGATTAACCATCCAACCAGCTTCCCTGTCAAGAACATAACAGTCATCCGCTCATCAACGCCGCGCGCCCTTTTACGGTTGACGAGGCACCGCTCTTTATACTACAAGGCCTTCATGAGCATCGACACCGAAACCCTAATGACAGCATGCACCCTCTGCCCCCGCGAATGCGGCGTTAACCGTTTTTCCGCCGCGGGCTACTGCGGGGGCGGCGCAACCGCGCGGGTAAACCTTCACCGCCTCCACTTCTGGGAGGAGCCGGTGCTTTCCGGGACCCGGGGCAGCGGGACCATCTTCTTTTCCCACTGCACCATGCGGTGCGTCTACTGCCAGAATTACCGGATCAGCCACGAAGGCCGGGGCACGGAGCGGTCCGCCAAGGAACTCGCCGCCATGATGCTGGAATTGCAAAACGCCGGCGCGCACAACGTGAACCTGGTGACGCCGAGCCACTATACGCCGCAGGCAGCGGAAGCGATCCGCCTGGCACGGGAGCGGGGCCTGCGGGTCCCCGTCGTGTGGAACAGCAACGCCTACGAAAAGCCGGAGACACTGCGGCTCCTGGAGGGGCTGGTGGACATTTACCTTCCCGACTTCAGGTACTTCGATTCAAAAACTGCTGAGCTCTATTCCGACGCACCGGGCTATCCCGGGCGGGCGAAGGAGGCGATCCTCGAAATGCACCGCCAGATGGGCCACCTGTCAGTCAGGGATGATATTGCCGTAAGGGGCATCATCATACGCCTGCTGGTAATTCCTGGTCTTCATAAATCGGTGAGGGACATCCTCGCATGGATACACGGCGCCCTGGGGCCGGAAACCTGGATCAGCCTCATGGGCCAGTATTACCCGGTCCACCGCTCCTGCGAATTCCCTGAGATCAACCGGCCTGTCACCGGGGCGGAATACGAAGAGTGCCTCGGTTATCTTGATGAATTCGGCTTCGAAAACGGCTTTGTCCAGGAAGTGGGATCGTGCGAGGACTATACACCGGACTTTATATGAAGAAACGCCATGAAATCGAATATATATAAAATGTATATTATCAACCTGGTGAAAAACATGATGTTTTTCAGCGCCGTCACCGTACCCTTTTTTCTTGACTGGGCCAGGATCGACTACACCAGGATATTCATCCTGGAGGCCAGCTTCTCCTTCAGCATGTTCATCCTCGAGATACCGACCGGGATCATCGCCGATAAATACGGGAGAAAATATTCCCTCGCCCTGGGAGGAGTCTTCTCGGCCGCTTCCTTCATACTATTTGGCCTAGTCAACAACTACTGGGTCTTTTTCCTGGCTGATTTTATCTGCGCCATCGGCATAACGCTCCTTTCGGGAGCGGACAAGGCCCTGCTCTACGACACGCTCATTGCCATCGGCGAGGAAGCGCAGGGTGCGCGCTATTTTTCACGGTATGAGACCGCGGGGCTCATCGGCATCATCTTAGGCCTTATCGGCGGATCGATCATAGCGGACGCTCCGTGCCTTCCCTACCCCTCGGGGCTTCCCCTGACCTTCATCCTGTCCGGGGCCGTGTTGCTGCCGGTATTCATCATTGCCGTGACGCTGCGGGAGCCGGCCAGGAAAAAAATCGGCGAGAAATTCATCCGCCAGGGGATCAACGGGTTCCGGTATATTTTTCAGAACAGCCGCCTCCGCGCTTTCTCGTTTAACTATACCTTTATTTCAGCCACGACCTTTTTCATGTTCTGGCTCTACCAGCCGCTGCTGAAATCCGCCGGCATCGGTCTGCTCTATTATGGCATCGTCGGTGCCGCCTTCAATATCTTCAGCATTGTATTGATGAACAGCATCGGCAGGATAGAAGACAGGATCGGCATCAACCGGCTACTCTTCCTGACCGCCTTTATTCCCGGGGTCCTCTACTGCAGCCTCTTTTTCAAGGCCCATGCCGCCTATGCCCTGTGCGCCATTCTCCTGGTAACCGGCCTCAGGCAGATGCGGTCGCCCCTCCTGTCCGATTACATGAACCGCCATATCGGGAGCGGGAACAGGGCGACGGTCCTCTCCGGAGTATCCATGATCGAGCGGGTCATCATAATGGTCATGTTTCCGGTAACGGGCCTCCTCGCGGACGATTCCCTACCGGTGGCGTTTTTGTTCCTCGGGGCGTCGACCGTGCTCTTCTCATTTATTGTGAAGGTCGAAGCGGATACAATGACATAAGGGGGAGACCCCTGTCCCCCTGAGGGGGCACGTAAGAAATATTGAATGATTATCTAGGAAAAAGGTCATTGCTCCAACAAGGAGGATGTGACACAATGACGTTTATCTGAAGCAATTACATCCAGTACCGTGCGACCTGCGGATTGCGGCAGGAAGCAACGACCGGATACTCACCGCACCTGTATAATACAACAGCATTCGGGGCAAATGGCAAGAACAAATTCTGCGATGCTGGCGAAAATCTCGCACCGTCCGGAAGAGACACGCCCAATGCGATCCAACGTCCGGATGAGAAATCGGGTTCGCGGCTTTCCGCTGCGTATTTTTTATGTTCGGTACCGAGCTTGAGCGGCTTGATACCCTGGCACCTTTCGAACCGACGCAGGCTCCGGGACTCCGCATCGGGCAAAAAATCCTCCTCACCGCCTCCATCAGCGACATGAACCCGCTGCTGTTCCGCAACTTGGTGGTGGCCTGCGAGGAGAAACAGGAGATGGACAGCGTCAGCTGGCAAACCCGAAAACAATACCACTGCCCGCTCCTGCTCACCCGCGACAGCATCGAGTACACCGTGACCCTTCGGCATGGTTACCGGCACCGATCCTCTGACCCTGTGGTTTGATAACGCTTATAGCGGGAGCCCCGATGACTATCGCACCTACCTGACGCGGGTGAGATGGCACGTCGTACCCCTTTCACTGATTTTACTGCTAAACGGCGCGGAATTGATTGCATACGGGATGAGACGGTTGAACACCCCTTTGCGGATTTCATAACCCATCATTATACTATATTGTATTAACAGAGTGAATCCGCCGGGGCATAATCCGGCCGACGTGAAAAATCATGCGAGTCTATGAAGAGTAACGATATGGCCCTTAAAAAACAGAGAAACAAGATCATGGCGAGCGTGTGCGGCGGCATCACCGGGCGGGTCAGGTGGAATGCAACACTGGTGCGCATCATCTGCGTCCTGGTTTCGATCATATCCGCCGCGTTTCCCGGGTTCATCGTCTATATCATACTCATGATCTTCATGCCCGCAATCGACAGCTAAAACGACTCGATACGGGAAAAAAACTCCTTGCCAGCAACCCGCCTGCCCGCTACATTATGCAGCGGGCAACAAAATGGCCCGGCCGGAAAACAGACATGGCGAATCCAGTTTACTCCAAATTTGACAAATCGGAACTGATACTGAGGGACCAGCTCGCGATTGACCGCACCCTCCTGGCGAACGAACGGACGCTGCTGGCGTATCTTCGCGCGGCGGTGGCGCTGCTGATCGCGGGAGCATCCATCATGCATTTTTCGCAGGAAGGCTGGTTTTTCATAACCGGCGCATGCTGTGTTCCAACAGCGGTAATCACCGGCGTCATCGGCATTTCGAGATACCGCAGGATGAGCAGGTCCATTACCTTCGTGAGAACCAGATCGTTGATTGAAAAGAATAAATAGCGCCCGTCACTTACCTGGCAACAAGACGGAAAAAACTTTCCCGTAAGGATTAAATATTATTATTGCTCGAAAGGGAAAATGTCGTAATAATATTCGCATGAAAGCAGGACCGGTATTTCGATTTTTATTTCGCTGGATCGGGTGGTACTGTTTTATACATATCGTCATTATCCAGGAATTTAATCTCTCATTGGCTGATGTCCACGGGACACGATGACGTTTATCTGAAGCAATTCCGGGCACATGTCAACAGGGAAATTACTGGACAGAGGCCTTAAAATTTCGCGCGCCGGGCCGAAATCGAGAAAAATTGCAATTGTAGTGTAAATAATCGCCGCCCGATGAGCATAAAATAAAACAACGGTTAGAAATAATAGCAAGAAAAAACTGGATTTTAGGAAAATTGGCGGGAACAAAGCGTCACGGCCCACGCTTCATCCTGAAATAACCGCCGACAAGAAGATGGGTCTTCCAGAGTTTCCTCCATTCACTGTCCGCATTATATGTAAAGACCGCTGATCCGATCATTTCCGCACCGCAATCGGGACAGATCTCAGGATTTGCCTCAAACGAGCTTTCAATCGCTTTAGCCCAGCTCTTTCGTGTTATCTGATCAAGCTTGTTTTTAATTCCGTGCGCGTATATCCCGTAATATCGAATCGCTTTTTCCCGGCGTAATTGCGGCATCCTGCCGCATGCCGGGACTTCGGCATCCATGCTTCAGCTTTTTCGGGATGATAAAAGAGCATCCGGGCCATGAACTCGTATATGTCCAGAGTCATTTCTGAGTAGGTTTTTTCCTTCATATTACGGTCAACCCAGCTTTTGTATCTGAAGGTTATCTTCGCTTTATCATGGACCACTGCTGTAATCATGCTATTATGGAAGTAACCGGCAGCGAGATACTCCGCGGTGCGCTTCGTTATTAGTGCCAATAACGGGCTGTAGGTGGACGTGAAAGCCGTTTTTATATCGCTCCCTGATATCACGAATTTCTTCTTCAGTAAAAATACCGTATTTTCTGAATAAGCGAAACACCGCATTCATCCATGAAAAGCGTATTCTTCGGTAATTAAGGAGCGGTGAGCGCAGTATCTCGCCGGTCTCGGTATTGACAAGCTCCCGTGAGCCGATAAGGTGCACATGCGGGTTGTAGTTCAGGGCATTGCCGCATTTGTGGAGCGTGGCAATGCTGCCGGACTTCCATTCCCTGCCAGGATTGCCTGCACTTTTTAAGAGTTCCTTCCAGTATACTCCCGCGGCAATGTTGATAAGGTCTTCACACTGAAAGCGGTGTTCGAACAGTGCCCGGATCACCGGGCCCGGAAAGGTCAAGGTGACGTGAAAATGGGAAAGCGATGTGTTCATGATGATCGAGAGGTTCATGGACCAGCCGTACAGCTTTTTCCGGTAGCAGGAGAGACAGAGCCGCGATTTGCAGGTAAAGAGCACCATGAGGACCGTGCCGCACTCCGGGCAGGCATGCTTCCGGAACCCGTTACGATAGTCACCGCATGACAGAAGCTTCATTACCTCGGATATCTTGTCGTCTGACAGCCTGCCATAGATAGGTGCGAAGCGTTCGGGATATATCTCCCGGAAGTAGCGCCAATGCCTCTGCCACACGCTTTTATACGCGGATTTCCGGTCCATGCCCGGACGGTAGGGCGGCGCGATGTCGCTCGTTCGCAGGTACATGAAAAGATAACGAACGGGGAAAGGATAGTATGAAAACTATTCATCAGACGAAATAATGAAAAAGGGCCCGGCAGGGGTGACATGCTCCCAAGAACATTGAGCAAGATGGCGCATTTTTTTTTATGAGGAGGGCCGGACGCTAATGAGTTCACAATGGATAAATGCCGAATAAGCGTATGTGAATACTGTGGGCATATAGAAATAATGATTGAAACATATATACATTTTTATTAACATCCCGGTGGTGAATTAGTTAGCCAGCGAGTTGACATGATAAATGCCCCCTCAGGGGGACAGAGGGGTCTACCATACCGATGAGCCCAGCCGCACAAACACTCACCTGCGATATCGCCGTGATCGGCGGAGGACCCGCCGGCATGATGGCGGCCGGCACAGCTGCGGCCCATGGCGCTGACGTGGTCCTCATAGAAAAGAACCGCCGCCCGGGAAGGAAGCTTCTTCTCACCGGCAAGGGGCGGTGCAACATCACCAATGCCGCGCCGGATATCCGGGGCTTTCTCGAGCAATTCGGAAAGAAGGGAAAATACCTTCATTCCCTGCTCCACGCTCTCAGCATCGAGGACGCTATCAGCTTCTTCACAGACCGCGGCTGCCCGGTCAAGGTCGAGCGGGGGAACCGGGTCTTCCCCGAGTCGGACAGCGCCGCCGACGTGCTGCGGGTCCTCCAGGAGTACATGAAGGAAAACGGGGTGCGGCTCCATTCCGGCTGTGATATACGCGGCATGGTACGGGACAACAACCATATAGTGAAAATCACGTCTGTCGGCGGCGACATAGAGGCGCGGCAGTTCATCCTTTGCACCGGCGGCCTCAGTTATCCGGCTACCGGTTCCACCGGCGCCGGCCTCGCTTTTTCCCGGGACCTGGGACACACGGTGGTGAAGCCCCGGCCTTCCCTGGTGCCGGTGATCCTCAAGGAAAAGTGGATAGGGGAACTCGAAGGCCTGAGTCTCCGGAACGTGTCGGTCCGCCTGCTCCATGACGGGAAGACCGCCGGCGAAGAATTCGGCGAGGCCCTGTTCACGTCAAACGGCATGAGCGGTCCTGTCATCATTGACCTCAGCAAAACAATCGGCGGGATGCTGCCGGCCCGGCTTGAGCTTTCCATCGACCTGAAGCCGGCCCTGGACCACAAGGCCCTGGACGAGCGCATCCGGCGGGACTTCGGGGAGAATCCCACGCGCCTGTTCAAGAACAGCCTCGGGAGGCTCCTGCCCGCGTCCCTCATCCCTATCATCGTGCGCCTTTCCGGACAGGACCCCCAGAAAACCGTGAGCCACATCACGCGTGAGGAACGGACCGGGCTTGTCCATCTTTTAAAAGATCTGCGCACCACGGTCAGCGGCATCGAGGGCTTCGACAAGGCCATCATAACGGCCGGCGGCGTTTCCCTTGACGAGATCGATATGCGCACCATGCGCTCCCGCATCATCGACAACCTCTACTTCGCCGGCGAGATAATCGATATCGACGGCCCCACCGGCGGCTACAACCTCCAGGTATGCTGGAGCACCGGGTACTGCGCCGGCATGGCGGCGGCGGCCCTGTGAGAATGGTACCGCAACGTGCCGCACAGCATCATATAACACTTGCATCAAGGAGAAGAGCATGATCACACTTATCGCGCAATTGAAAGTCAAAGAAGGAAAAATGGAGGAGGCCATAGGGATACTGAAGGAAATCGTTCCCAGGGTGAAGGAGAATGAGCCGGGATGCCTTGAATACATACCCCACACGGTCCGCGGAGAAGAAAACTCGATCCTGTTTTACGAAAAATACCAGGACAAGGAAGCCCTGAAAATCCATTCGGGCAATCTGGCAAAGACGATGGAAAAACTGTTCCCCCTGCTGGAGCCGGGCATGGACATCAAGACCTGCTATGAAATAGCATAGCCTCCGATGCTGCTGCCGGAGGGACCGGACCGGTGTCCAACCCTCCAGGCGTCACACCCGGCGCATCGCACGGCCGCTCCAGTTACCTGCAGGTTATCCGGTAGAGATGCACGCTGTAATCAGTGAGGGAGTCCCGCATGATGCCGTTGAGGATTATCTTGGTACGGTTCTCCCCGATCACCTCGGCCTCTGCCCTCGACGGGAAGCTCCTCAGAATAAAGGTCGCCGTTGTTATGCCCGGCCTCATGGACACGGCAAAGAACAGGGCAATTGACAGCATTAATAATCCAATTATAGTATCCGGCAAAATTCATCTTGATTATTTATCACGATATACTTACATTATCCCCTATCACCACGATTTAAGGAGAAACCTGATGAAATCACATATAGTCACACGGGGTATATCTATATATGTAAGCATGGCCTTGGTACTGACCGGCGCCTTCTTTTCCGCCTGCATAAAAAAGGAAGCCGCACAGGCCCCGCTCCGTGCCATGGCTACCTTTGTTATTGGCAAGGTCACCCTTGATCGGGCCGGCGAACCGGCCAGAGCCCTCATGCACAAGGAGGAACTGAGGCACGGTGACGTTGTTAAAACCGGACCTGATTCCCTGCTGGTCATCCAGATCGGCGAGGACTCGGTCATCAAGATAGAATCCGGCACCACCGTGAGCATGGCCCTTTTCATGGACAAGGGGAATGCACAATTCTATGTCAATCAGGGAAGGATGTTCAGCAGGGTGCACAACCTCAGCAAGGAATCATCCTTCAAGGTATACACTAAAACCTCCCTGGCCGCCGTGCGGGGCACCGAATTCAGCGTGACCTATCAGAAAAACGTATCCGTTGTTGCTGTGAACGACGGTTCCGTGGCGGTCCGGAAGATAACTGCCGGAAAAGAAATAAAAGAGGAACAGGCCATCGAAACCGGTAAGGCTGCCGATGTAAATGACTCCATCAAGACCCGGCCGGTAAACGATGAAGAGAAAAAGGAATTCAACCGCTTCGCCAGGATCACCCCCATCGAGGACCTGGACAGCAAGAGCGAAGCGGACCTCAAGCAGATGGAAGACGATTATCTGAAGAATAAAGATAAAGCCGTTGAAATCGACAAGAAGAAAGACAACAAAGATACAGGCAAGGAAAAAAAAGACGACGACAATGCTTCGGCCAAAGCTAAACCGGCAGAAGACGATGCAGCAAAAAAAACCATCCTCTGGACCAGCAAAGGCGTATACAGCCCGGCCGACACCATCATCGTGAACTACAAGAATATGCCGGAGTACCGCACCTGCTGGATTGACATTTCAAAAGCCGCTGACGGAGACGGAAGATACCGCTCATACCAGTGGACCCATAGCGCTAAAGACGGCCGGTTGACCTTTGCCGGGATGAACCTGGAGCCTGGAGTTTACGAAGTTCGCGCCCATTTCGGCAGAAGCAGCTCGGTCGACAAGAGGTTCCGTTTCCAGGTTCGGTAGGACCGCCGGCGCCGGCACACACCCTCCATCCTCTCACACCGGGGATGGAGCGGCTGCATCACACCGGCTTGATCCCCCGCTCCTCATACAGAATGAGAGACGTGATATTTTCGAAATCGAGGACCACGCGGGAGTCTTCGATTTCGAGAACATTGTTGATGATCTTCTGGAATTTTTCCGTAAGGTTCATGATATCGTTGGTGTCGATCCACTCGAAGATGTTGGGGAAAAACCTGAGCTCCGTCAGCCGCTCGAGGACACCGTTGATGGTCTGCATTTTTTCGGTGTCAATGTCGGCCTCGCTGATCTCCTTTTCCAGCTTGGCGAAAAAGCCCTTCCATGTATCAAAGGGCTTATGATGAAACACCGAAGCGGTGCGTGACACCACCGACCGCACCAGCACCACGGCATGGGTTATGCGGCTGATCATAACAATGAACAGCCCGAAGTTCTCATCATCGTCGTCCTTGAACCGCCCCTTGATAACGACAATATCCGCGAATTCGCCCTTCAAAATCTTTTTAGCGGTCTCGGTGTCGCCGGAACAGAACTTCTCGATTATTTTCAGTTTTTCAAAATACTGCCGTGCCCCATCCTCTCGGTTCATGGCACAAACCCCACTGTTACTGTATACATAAAAATACCCGGCGTACAGCGCCGGAGTCAAGATTATTTCTTCATCAGATCGACGATTCGGTCAAAATCATCCAGCGAATAGTAGCTGATCTCAATTTTTCCCCTTCCGGAGGCGTATTTTATCTCGACCTTGGTGCCGAAGATCGATACCAGTTCCTCTTCCATTTTCCTGATATGGGCGTCTTTGCCCGGCTTTTTCTTGCCCTGCTTCTGCTTTTTTTCTCCTTCCTGGACCAGCTGTTCAAGGGCCCGGACCGAAACCGATTTATTGATTATGTCCCGGAAGAGCTCCATCTGGCGGCCGCCGCTCACAGACAGGAGGACCTTCGCGTGGCCCGTGCTGATATCGCCGGACGACAGGGCCTCCTGGATCTCCGCGGGAAGCTGCAGCAGCCGCAGCGTGTTCGCTATGGTGGCCCGCTCCTTGCCGACCTGGGCCGCTATGTCCTGCTGCTTCAGGCTAAACCGGTTGATGAGGACCTTGTACGCCTCCGCCTCCTCGATGGGATTCAGGTTGGTGCGCTGGATGTTTTCAATGAGGGCGAGGGTCAGATTTTTAACCTCATCGGCCTCGATGACGATGGCCCTGATCTTCTTCATGCCGGCGTGCTTCACGGCCCTGAGGCGCCGTTCGCCGGCCACCACGTAATAGTTATTATCGGCGCGGCGGACGATGATCGGCTGAAGGAGGCCCACCGCCTGGATGGACGCGGCAAGGCCCTTGATTTCCAGCTCATCGAAGTTCATCCGGGGCTGGTCCGGATTGGGCAGCACCGACTCCACATTCAGCTCGACGATGAGGTCCGCGTTCTGGACGATACCCTTTTCCAGGGCCTCCACCGGCGTGGGTGACGACGTGATGATCGCGGACAGACCTTTTCCCAGGACCTTCTTAGCCATGCTTTAAAACCTCTTCTGCCAAATTCTCATAGGTGACGCTTCCGATGCTTCCCCTGTCATAGAGCCCTATCGGTTTTCCAAAGGAGGGCGCCTCGGAAAGACGCACGTTCCTCGGTATTATCGTTTTAAAAACCTTGTTCGAAAAATATTCCCGCACGTCGGACACGACCTGCTGTGACAGGTTAGTCCGCGAATCGTACATGGTAAGGACGACGCCCTCGATGGAAAGGCTGCGGTTCAGGTTCTCCTGCACCATGGCGACGATCCTGAGGAGCTGGCTCAAGCCCTCCAGGGCGTAGTACTCGCACTGCAGCGGTATCATCACCGAATCGGCAGCCACAAGGCTGTTCAGCGTCAGTATGCCCAGGGAAGGCGGGCAATCTATAAACACGTAATCGTACTCACCGCGGATGTCCTGCATGGCCCTGCGGAGTATGAATTCCTTCCCTTCCACGTCCATGAGGTCCATCTGAGCCCCGGCAAGGTGGATGTTCGATGGGATCAGGTGCAGATTGGGAATGCCGGTTGTCATTATGGCATCCCTGATAGGCACCGTTCCAATGAGCACCTCGTATACAGTCCTTTCGATCTCGCTGGCATTGATGCCGACGCCGTAACCGGCATTGGCCTGGGGGTCAATATCGATGATCAGGACGCGCCGCCCCCTATCCGCGACAAAAGACGCGACATTGACCGTGGTGGTTGTTTTTCCCACTCCCCCCTTCTGGTTGGAGACCGATATCACTCTTCCCATGCAATGACTCCGAATAATTGTATTACTTTTTTAAAAATCCGGCCTGAATGCAACTACTTTTCTTGGGATACCTGTAAACTATTTCTGCTTGACAGGTCACCGCAACGAGTCACAGACTCATACGGTTAACTGCCGATCGAAACCCGGGCCCCCGATCTCAGCGGGTCCTGGACAGGCATTATCTTTACAGGGGCTGGTGACGCCATGGCAAGACGGATAACCCTCGTTGATAAAAATTTCCAGCTGAAAACCACCTTCCGTATAATCGGAATAATTATTATAGCCTTCATCCTCATTATAGCGGTTACCGGGATTATATCCACGGACAACAACCGGCAGATTTCCGCCACCATCGCCGATCTCAACAGGTCGATAGAAAAGAACAAGAAGACCATTGAAACGCTCATGGCATCCGCGGCCCTGAAGCGCAATACCATGGCGGACCGCGACCATGACCGGATAATTGAAGAACATCTGGAGACCATAGCGCTGATGCACACCAACGTGGAGCAGCTGAAGAGGATACTGAACCTGAACAGGGTCCTTTTCACAGTGATGATCATAACCGGCATCGTTCTCGGCCTGGGACTCTTCCTGTACCTGATACGGCTCACGAGCCGGATGTCAGGCCCGCTCTATGTCCTGACGCAGCACATGACTGACATCATGAGCGGCAGAAAGCCCAATCTTCGGGAGCTCCGGAAAAATGACGAGTTCCAGGAATTCTACCGCCAGTTCATCACCTTCATCCATGATATCGGCAAAAAGTGACGGTCTATAACCGGCTGTGTCCTGAATAGCCCCTGGTGAAAAAGAGCCGGTACACGACAAAGGCAAGGCCCGCGGCCGCCGCCGTGCCCAGGACCACAAGAATATAATTCAGATAGGGTATGATCCTCCTGCCCGAGGCGGAAACGACGCCATACATGCCGAAGCGTTCGTTCATGTACGGGTACAGCCTGATGTAGCAAAAATTGTCATCCGCCGACTTAACCGTGAAGAGCTGTTCCCTCTGCAGCAGGTCGCGTGACTCGATCAGCGACAGGTTGCGGTCGACGATATCAATCTGATAGAATTCCTTTTCCGAGAAAAAATATATCGTGTTGTTCCCCTTCACCAGGTCGATCCGGTGCATTTCGGCGAATTCTCCCTCATGAATCGCGTTGACGATCCTGCCGGTGACAGTCTGGCACCACCGGCCCGCCTCCTCTTCAAGCCTCTTCATGATAGGGGCCCCGGCGATCCGGTAGATATTGAAGCGGCGGAAATCGCTGAACACGGTGCTGTCATAGCTGGTATAGAGGAGCTCGCCACTGCCCCGGCGGGCCAGGAAACTGATGGGACCTGATCGGACGCCCCGAGGCGTGTCGAACGTGGCATACGCAATTACTTCGGCGTTATTGGCTTCCTGTATCGCTATCCAGCCAGGATGATCCATGTACACCGCCATTCGTTTCTTCGCGCTGTAGCGCGAGAGATCGTTGTACACCGACGCTTCAATCCGCGCCGGCATGCCCATGTAAGGGAAGTTGTTGAAAAATTTAAGCATGTCAAAGGCCTTCTGCAAAAACTCGTAGGTGTATCCGGAAAAATACACAGAGCCACCATTTTTCACGAAACGCCTGAGTGTTCTGGCGACCTTGTCCTTGTCTATTTCATAAAAATCAGGCTTGAGGGCCACGGACTTGAACCTGAAATTATTCGCGTTCACATCCAGCATCTCTTCGATAGGATAATCGACGCCACTGGGCACGAAGAGCGACCGGTAACGGTCAATTTTCTCCGGTGACTCCAGGTCACGGTAGGATAGGACATCATGGGGTATTCGGAAAGCCGTCAGAACCTTGTCCACATCGTCATACCTGCTCTTGATGACGGCTACCGGGTTCCGCGGTTTTGCCGGGGGACGCATTTTCGGCCTGGCAAAAGCACTCATGCCAATAATCAGCATCATGGGCACTGCCATGAGTATATATACCAATTTTCTTTTCATATAACTTACAGGATTGTATGGGGTGACAATCTATAAAAGGTGCCGGGGATTAGCAATACTTTTATGAATATTTACAAGGATGGCGTGCAGTAGCGTAAACCATCCTTCCTTTTTCCGTTCCGGGTGGACGAGACGTCCGCCTGCTACCGGTGAATAGTAATAAGACAGGATTTACATCAATTTTTAATTGTCCTTGAGATGAGGAGAAAAACCGTTATTTTCCGCTTGACAAAATATGATTATATGATTATATGTTCATATATGTCTTTATTAGGCAGGGTGGCATGAACAAGATACGACACAAAGCGGCAGACGGGGTGCACATCCCAAAGCAGCTTGATGAAAAAAAGCTCAAGGAGGCCATCCCGGACAAAGAGAGCCTTCTCACACTTTCGGAATTCTTCAAGGTTTTCGGCGACGTGACCAGGATCAGGATACTCTACCTGCTCTCCCGGTCGGACCTGTGCGTGCATGACATCACCTCGCTCCTTGAGATGAACCAGTCAGCAATATCCCACCAGCTGCGCATCCTGAAGCAGGCGCGTCTGGTCAGGTATAAGCGGAACGGCAGGTCCATCTGCTATTCCCTTGACGATGACCATGTGAAGCAGATCTTCAACCAGGGATTCGAGCATATCAATGAATGACAGAAGGAACCGATGATGGGAGCGAACACTGAATGCAACCATACCGATCATAGCCATAACGGCCACAGCCATGATCACCACCATCCGGTGAAAAGAAGCAGGCTGGTCCTGGTGATATTTTTCAACATGGTGATCACCGTTGCCGAATACATCGGCGGTCTCCTGTCAGGAAGCCTGGCCCTGATATCCGATGCGGGGCATAATCTCTCCGACGTACTCTCCCTGATCATGGGATACGCCGGTGAAAAGGTATCAGAGAAAAGGCCCGACAAGAAATTCACCTTCGGCCTCAAGCGCTTCGAAGTGGCCGTGGCGCTGGTGAATGCCCTGTCGCTCATCGGCATAGGATTCTACATTGTGTATGAAGCAGTGGCGCGCTATCTCCACCCGGTGCACATTGACCTGAAGGTCATGGTACCGGTTGCCTTTATCGGCCTGACGGGCAACCTCTTCTCCATGCTCCTGCTAATGCGGGAGCGTCACCGTACCCTGAACATGAAGGCAGCCTTCCTGCACCTCCTGTACGACACCATCTCGTCGGTGGCGGTCATCGGCGCCGCCATCGTGCTCTACTTCACCGGCCTGGTCCTGGTGGACCTTGTCATCAGCCTGATGATCGTGTTCATGATCGCCGGAAGTTCTCTGTCGATCATACGGGACTCGATGAGGATATTACTGCAGGGCACCCCGGCCCATATCGACGCGGATGATGTGTTCCGGAACATCGAAAGGATTGCCAATGTTGCGAGCGTGCACGGTCTCCATATCTGGTCAATCAATTCAACGGAAGTCTTCCTGTCGTGCCACATCTGCGCGGAAGGCACGCCCGGCACGAGCGATACCGATGTGATAATACGAAATGTCAACACCATGCTGGAACAAAAGTACGGAATACGGCACACAACCCTCCAGGTCGAGAACACCAGGATATGCTCCGATTCGGGTACGTGCTGCCGGTAAGGAGGGATAATAATGAAGAAAGTAAGTGAATCAGGCATCACCATAGTGCAGCACATGACCCACCAGGACGCGAACCTTGCCGGAAACGTCCACGGCGGATGCATCATGAAGCTCATAGACAACACCGCAGGTATCGTCGCTGCGCGTCATACGGGGAGGAACGTAGTTACCGCCTCACTCGACCGCCTCGATTTTCACAGCCCGGTCTTTGTGGGAGACCTGCTGCGGATGACCGCCAGCATCAATTACGTGGGGAAGAAGTCCATGGAAGTCGGCGTGCGCATTGAGGCGGAAAACTTCATGACCGGCGAAGTCCGTCACACGGCTTCGGCCTATCTCACCTTCGTCCCTCTTGACGAACACGGGAAGCCTATGGAGGTGCAGCCAATTGATTTTTCATCCGAGGACGAAAAGAGGCGCAACTGCGAGGCCCAGGAACGGAGAAAGAGGCGCATCGCCGAGCGCATCGCGGAAAAGCAGAAAGATGTGTGCAAGCCGTAGCGGCGGTCAGTTGAACTTGGCCCGGCTCTGCTCAAGTTTCTGGAGCATTTCCGTGTAATCGCTCAGCTTTGTTTTTTCGTTCTCGATGACATCCGCGGGAGCCTTCCCGGTGAAATTCTCATTGGACAGCTTCTTCTCAACCTTTTCGAGTTCGGCGCGGGCCCTGACAATCTCCTTGTCGATGCGGGCGCGCTCCTTGTCGAAATCGATGAGGCCTTTCAGGGGAATGAAAATCTCCACATCGTTTATAACGGCTGACGCATCGGTACTAGCCGGCGTGTAATTCGCGTCGATGGCTATGGTATCAACCTTGGCCAGGGCCTTGATGTGCACCTCTTCACGCTGTATAATCGCTGCGAGCTTCTCACTGCCGGTCTTGAACACGACCGCGGCCTTTTTATCGGGGGGGATATTCATCTCACCCCGGATATTCCTGATCCGGTACACGAACTCCTGGAACAGCGCGGTTTCCTCTGATTCTTTTACAAAATCAAACTCACCGCGCGGCGCGGGCCATTTTGACACAAGAACCAAATCTTCGTTCCTGTCCTTGATCTTATCCCATATCTCCTCGGTTATGAAGGGCATAAAGGGATGGAGGAGCTGGATCGATTTCCTGAGTATGTGGAACAGGACCTGCTTCGCGGTTTCAGAGCTCCGGGCATTTTCGGCGTCTTTGGCATAGAGTCGCTGCTTGGTAAGCTCGATATACCAGTCGCAGAACTCGTGCCACCAGAATGTATACATGGCGTGGGCGGAATCGTTGAACTTGTATTCCTCGAAGCCGCGCTGGACATCGCGGATCGTCTCGTTCAGGCGATGGAGTATCCACCGGTCAAAGACCTCGAGCTCGTCCGGGACCAGCTCCCGGTGTGTAAAATCATCCCCCAGGTTCATCAGGATGAAGCGCGTTGCGTTCCAGATCTTGTTACAGAAGGTCCGGTAGCCCTCGATCCGCTTTTCCGAGAGGATGATGTCCCGCCCTTGCGCCGCCAGCATGGCCAGGGTAAAGCGCAGGGCGTCAGTCCCGTACTGTTCCATCATGATCAGCGGGTCAATGACATTCCCCTTTGACTTGCTCATCTTGGCGCCCTGCTCGTCCCGGATAAGGGCGTGAATATAGACGTCACGGAAGGGGACGTCCCCCATGAACTTGAGGCCCAACATGATCATCCGCGCAACCCAGAAAAAGATGATATCGAAGGCGGTCACCAGGACGCTCGTGGGATAATACTTGTCAAGTGCCGGGGTTTTGTCCGGCCATCCCAGCGTGGAAAAGGGCCAGAGCCCCGAGGAGAACCAGGTGTCAAGGACGTCATTGTCCTGCCTGATATTCTTCGATTTGCACTTCTCGCATTCCATCGGGTCCTCCACCTGCACGGTGATATGGCCGCAATCATCGCAGTAGAAGGCCGGTATCCGGTGCCCCCACCAGAGCTGGCGCGATATGCACCAGTCCCTGATGTTGCGCATCCATTCGAAATAGGTTTTTTCCCAGCTCTTCGGGACGAAGCGGATCTTCCCGACCTCGACGGCCTGGATGGCGGCATCGGCCAGGGGCTGGATCTTCACGAACCACTGTTTGGACAGATATGGTTCGATGATGGTGCGGCAGCGGTAGCAGTGCCCCACTGCATGCTGGTGCTTTTCTATTTTGACGAGGAGACCCAGCTTTTCCAGGTCCTCCACTACTTTCTTGCGCGCGTCGAAACGGGACAGGTTCTTATAAGGACCTCCGTTTTCATTGATGAACCCGTTTTTATGAAGGATGTTGATCTCCTCCAGGCCGTGGCGCTTGCCCATGTCAAAGTCGTTCGGATCGTGCGCCGGCGTCACCTTCACCAGACCGGTGCCGAATTCCTTGTCGACGAAGTGGTCGGCAAAAATGGGTATCTGCCTGTTCATCAGGGGAAGGATTACCATCTTCCCCACGATGTCCTTGTAGCGCTCGTCATCCGGATTCACCGCCACACCGGTATCACCCAGCATGGTTTCGGGCCGGGTAGTGGCCACAACGATGGAGTCCTTTGAGCCGGCAAGGGGATACCTGATGTGCCACAGGTGTCCTTCCAGGTCCTGGTATTCGGTTTCGATATCGGACAGGGCTGTCTCGCAGCGCGGGCACCAGTTTATGATGCGGTATCCCTGATAGATAAGGCCTTCTTTGTAGAGTGATGCAAAGACCGTGTGCACGGCACGGGAAAGCCCCTTGTCCAGGGTAAAGCGTTCCCGCTCCCAGTCGCAGGAGGAGCCGAGCCTGCGCAGCTGGTTCTGTATCTGCCCGCCGGAATGCTCTTTCCATTCCCAGACCCTTTTTTCGAAGGCCTCGCGGCCCAGGTCGTCCTTGCTCTTTCCCTCTTCCTTTAAAAGGCGCTCCACCACGTTCTGCGTGGCGATGCCGGCATGATCCATGCCGGGCATCCAGAGGGCCGATTTGCCCATCATACGCTGCCACCGGGTAAGGATATCCTGAAGGGTATTGTTCAGGGCGTGGCCAATGTGGAGGGTGCCCGTTACATTGGGCGGCGGTATGACAATGCAGTAAGGTTCTTTTCCGTCATCCTCACCGGCGTGAAAATAATTACCCTGTTCCCAGAGGCGATACCACTTATCTTCGGCCTGTTTCGGATCGTATGATGATGGGAGTTCCATTGGTTTAATCCATATATTCAAATATAAAGGGTTGCGACTCAACCCCCCCCTAAATCCCCCTGATGGGGAATTCTCTAGCAATACTGCTAGAACCGTTGATCTCGCGCCCCCTCCCGGGGGACGGGGGGCATCAGGAAGCCAGATTTGCACCTAATCCAATGTAAATTGGACGAAATACTATAGCGGTGTGTCAATACATTTTCATGGCCTGCCGGAGACCCTCGGAGAGATCGCCAAAGACCCGCCGGCCCTCGGCAATATCCTTCATCCAACTCCCGAGAATCCAGAGAAAGCGCTTGATACCCACCGGCTCCTGGCCGTTGACGTGGACCAGGATGATGCTCCCGGCAACGGGCCACTGCTTTTTGCCGAGCCAGGCGTTGCTCCCAAGGGGGATCAGACCAAAGCCGGTAACACCGGTATAGAGAGCCCTGTTCGAAACCAGGCCGGGAAAGCGAAAAAATACCGACGGCACAAGGCCCGCTTCGAGCATTGTCACCTCGTTGTGCATGACCTCATCAGTCAGGTTGCTGCCAATAGCGAGTAGAAAATTCTTCCAGAGGGGTACCCGTTTTTTATAGCGGTGATTATAAGTGTGGTTTATCCAGGTCACGGCCAGGTCCCTGTTTTTTACAAGGTCCATAATCCACTTCAGATCTTCCGGGTGCTTTTCAATCCATTTGCCGCTTACCGCAATGGCCACCGGCGCCGGCCTTCGGTAAACCCCGTATTCCCTGACAAGCTGTTTAAACATAGTCCGGTCGAGGGAAAGCTTCGTGGGGCAGAGGTCCGCACTAAGATACACATCACGGTCATTGCCGGGTACATGGGTTATCCCCGCGTTCTGCAGGCGCCATGAGTTTTTTCCGGCAAAACGGATAGCCTTACAATAGGCTGCATCCTTCCGCCTCGCAGCGATTTCTGTTAAGGTTTTTTTCAGGATGAGATATTTACCCACAGGAGCAATTTCTGTCTGAAGTGTCGCTGGATTAACGGCCAGGTAGCATTCGATCCCGTTCATGCGGAATTTCCGCAGGGCGATGCGGGAGAACTTTTTTTCCTTCGTGTACAGCTCCGCTGAAAAATTGCGGTATTCCCTGATGACGGCCCCGTGTGCGTTGCTGGCGACGCCCAGGATCAGGGTAATCAGGAGGAGCACTACCGGAACAGATATTGATGCTGATTTGCAGTTCATTGGCCCAAACCTTTCTATTGACCAATGAATAGATTGCTGAGGGCGATAATATGTCAATAATAAATCCTCGCTACGAGAAGCGGATATATGATTGCCGGCACTGACAAGAAACAGTCTATCATTAAAACGGGTGCCGATGCCTGCGAAACGGGCCGCCTGTACCGGCGATGCCGGGAAAGGATGTGTCTATACTAAAAAAGATCGCACGATAGTTACACCGTGCGACCTTACTGTATTGTCCGTACCTATGCCTGAAAATTAATGCAGGGATTGATTATTCAAAACAATCAGTGCTTCAATTAATCAGAACGGGAAAAAAAAGCTGGGGACGAGGTAAAGGGCCACAATAATAGCGAGAATCCCTACCGGAACCTCAATTTGTTTTAACTTCTTGGCAAGATCGGCCTTTATGATATCCTTTGATTCCAGAATATCAAGGCTGTCGAGAAAACCTAGGATGATACCGATGATCAGCGATGCTATGAAGATTGCGCTTGTTACTGGCCTGACAGCCATCATTGCCTTGAAAACAGGAAGTACCCAGAACAGGTTAAATGCCGAAATAACTATCAATCCAATTCCAACATAACCCTGATACGGGGTAAGCTGTTCAATGAGCTTGCCCGCATTTTCGTTTTTACTCTTGATAAGGTCCGAGAGAGCGTATAATCCCCCCAAGATAAGAGAAGCCAGAAAAATCCAACCATACCAATTCCAACCCATCTGCTACCTCCATTATTAATAAAATGCTGCTACAGCATATAAATAAAAAATACAATGTCAAATACTATAATTATCCCTGATGTTTTTTAGGAGCAAAAGCGGTCATTTCCCCTCGATCAGGTTCGGCAGTTCGTCCCTGTCCCGTGGCTTTATGGGGAAATGAGCGGCCAGGATCCCGCCGGCCCGTTCCACCGCCCTGCATATGGCGTCTCCCTGCTTTTTATTCCTGATCCCGTCCGTGATGATGGACACGATCTCCTTCCATGAGTCCTGGACGACTTTATCATTAATGCCGCGATCGCCGAGGACCCATACCATCCGTTCGAAAATGGATATGTATATCAACACGCCGGTTTCGTCCCGGGTGCGGTGGAGGCCCTTCTGGTAAAAGCCCGCCATGGCCGCCGTGCGCACTTCATCCTGCATCTCCTGCCGTGAAACGAACAACCTCTTAAGCCGCAGCACGTTGTTGACCAGGAGATACCCGATGAGGAAAAGCATGGTCTCGATGCCGAGAAACACCCACATGTCGTGCATTCCCATTCCCAACAGGGGGCCGAGGAGATATGCGCCCGGCAGCGCAAGAGGGATGGATAACGCCAGCGCGCCGATGACGCCGGAGAGAGGATACATTCCGCTCGACGACATGACCATGGGAACGATCTCGCCGGATGTCGCTTTTTCAACTTTTTGTACTGCATCGGTTATTCTTGCCCTGTCATCTTCGGTAAGAAATCTATTCACCAGATTTTTCATTGCATCCCCTCTATATTAAGTTTTTGTGTGTCTTTCAGACATCTAATAGGTGTTTTACGGTCACCGTTTAAAACCGCTCCTCCTACCAGTCCCCGGAAGCGCCGCCGCCTCCGAAACTCCCGCCGCCGCCGCTATAACTGCCGCTGGAACCGCCGCTGCTTGAGCTGCTCGAACTGCCGCTTAAGCTACCGTAGCTGCTGGAGCTTGAACCACCGCTTTCCCCGCCATATCCCCTTTTAGCAAATATGAACATGATGAGAACTATTAAACCCATAAACAGAGCCACGCCGACAATCATGGCCAGTTGCTGGAACCATGATGTTTTCCAGAGGCTATTTTTTACCTCCTGTACCGGCGCGTCAGCCGCGGAGTATTCACCCTTTACAGCCTGCATTATGGCGGACGCGCCGTTTTTGACCCCGACGCTGTACTCGCCTTTTTTGAACCACGGTTTTATTTCATTGTCAATGATCCTGCCGGCCAACAGGTCCGTGAGCCTTCCTTCGAGGCCGTATCCGACCTCAATGCGGATCTTGCGCTCCTGTTTGGCGACTAAAAGGATTACGCCGTTGTCCAGCTTCTTCTGGCCGATCTTCCATTTTTGGGCGACCTTGATGGAGTATTCCTCAAGAACCTCTCCACTGAGGGACGGGATGGTGAGAACAACGATCTGGGTCGATTCCTTTTTTTCGAATCCGGCAAGCTCTCTTTCGAGGGACTGGACCAGCACCGGCGTGAGCATGTTCGCGTAATCGTTGACGTGTCCCCTGAGGGGCGGCACATCATGGGCGTGGAGCGGCATGGTGATGAAACCGAATAAAATAACAAAGAAGATAATCGCTCGTTTCACAACATCCACCTCTGAAACAGGTCTGCGCCTACCAGCTGCCGGATGCGCCACCGCCGCCAAAGCTCCCCCCTCCCCCGCTGAAGCCGCCGCCGGAACCTCCGCCCCATCCTCCGCCGGACCTGCCGCCTCCACCCAGGAAAAAAAGGTTCATGAGTGTCGGTAAGATCAGTCCGAGAATAAATCCGCCGGGGATCAGGAGCAGTATAAGGAACTTGAATCCGAAGACGACACTGGCGACGATCGGTATGATTACCGCACCGGCGATTCCTCCCAGTACCCTCTTTATCCTGCCGATGATGCCGATAAAGAAAAAGACGAAAATCATGGGAGTGATCAATGAAGAAGAACCGGGGTCCTTTTTCTCCGCTGCCTGTGCGTCGACGGCCGCGTATTCGCCCTTCACGGTCTGTATGATGGCATCAATGCCGTCGGAAACCCCTTTATCATAATCACCCGCCTTGAAGGAGGGCTTGATAATAGTATCAATGATCCTGCCGGCGCGGAGGTCGGTGAGCTTTCCTTCAAGGCCGTACCCGACCTCGATTCGCAGCTTCCGGTCCTCTTTGGCGATGAGCAGAATCACGCCGTTGTCGGTTTTCTTCTGGCCGATTTTCCACCGCTCGGCCACCTTGATGGAAAACTCCTCGAGGACCTCCCCCTGGAGCGAAGGGATGGTAAGTACGACTATCTGCGTCGAATCGGTTTTTTCAAATTCCGCAAGCCTTGTCTCAAGGGACATTACCGTCGCCGGCGAGAGCATAATCGCGTAATCGTTTACGCGGCCTTTCAGGACCGGCACATCAAGGGCCATGAGTGGAAGGGCGAGCACGCCGATCAGCAACGTAAACCGGGCAACAAGTTGGTTCATTGTCAGCGTCCTGCCCTAATCAAATTTTACTTCCGGCACCTTCCGGGCCGCCTCATCAGCCTTGAAATATTCCTTCTTTTCGAGGTGGAGTATAATCGAGTTGGTAATGCTGTTGGGGAAACTCCGGATCGAATAGTTGAATGTTTTAACCGCCTCGTTGTAGCGCGTGCGCGCGACGTTGATCCTGTTCTCGGTCCCTTCAAGCTGGTGCATAAGGTCCCGGAAATTTTCATTCGCCTTGAGGTCAGGATATTTTTCGACCACTACCATAAGCCGCCCCAGGGCCGAGGAGATCTCACCCTGCGCCTGCTGGAACTTCTGGATCGCCTGCATGTTGCCAAGGTCCTTGGCGTTGATCTGGACCGACGTGGCCTTCGCCCGGGCCTCGATGACCGCCGTGAGAGTGTCTTTCTCATGTTTGGCATACCCCTTCACGGTCTGAACCAGGTTCGGGATCAGGTCCGCCCTGCGCTGGAGGGCCGATTCCAGGTCGCCCCAGGCCTTGAACACCTCTTCCTCCTGCTGCTGCATGACGTTGTATCCGCAGCCCGTGGCCGCCATGATTGCGACCATGATAATTGCCAGCCGGATTGATATTTTTTTCACTATGGATTCCTCCCTCTGTATATTCATTAGATATTGCAAACGGCGGATTCCCATGCCGTCATTGCTCTATTCAAGGTAATCAACATATGATATTAATCAAGAAAAAAATTATAATCACCACTGTGGGCATCCGGACCAGCCTGAAATTGTTACAGTTCAGTATCTCGCAGACGCATCAGCGGAAAAAAAATTCTTCATTGACACTACAACGCCGGATGACAGACAATCATCCGGCAGCAATAACAGCTTCATGCATTTAGTTACCAGAACGGGAGGCCCCCATGCGGATCATACTCGCCCTTATATTCATCTCCATTCTTGCATTACCCGGCGCTTATGGAAGAGACTCGATGGTGGAGGATGAAAAACATGGCACGAAAAAGGATTCCGCGTATTATATACGACTTTTCGAAGCGCCAGACCGGGCACAGTGGCAAAAACCTGAAGCTGTAATAAAGGCGCTTAACCTGAAAAATGGCCAGCACATCGCCGACATCGGGGCGGGTAGCGGGTATTTCACGCGAAGGTTCGCCAGGGCCGTCGCTCCCAAAGGAGAGGCCATTGGCTATGACGTGGACCCCGGCATGGTCACCTTTATGAAGGAAGACGCGCTCAAGAACAGCATCGACAACTACCGCGCCTCCCTTATAAGCCCTGATCGCCCGCAGTTGAATAAGGCCTCCTTTGACATGATTTTTATCTGTAACACCTACCACCACATGCAAAACCGTGTCGGTTATCTGAAACTTCTGAAACCGGCACTAAAGAAAAACGGCCGCATGGTAATCGTCGATTACCGCAAGGCATCCAAAGGTGGTCCACCCGCCGCTTTCAAACTGGAGGAGGGCCGGGTGATTGAAGAATTTAAACAGGCCGGGTTGAGGCTCATGGAAAAGCATGATTTTCTCCCCAACCAGTATATACTTGAATTCGCCCTGTAGACAGGTGACCCGCGTTTGCCGGCAACGGCCGGCAAACAGGTAACAATTCATTCATTATTATTACATGAGACCATTTCACGCCCCATGGAACCCTATACAGACATCGCCCCAGTTTACGATTATCTCCTGCGACACGTGGACTACCAGCAATGGTACGAATACATTGTTTCCATCATGAAGTATTACGTTGAAAAGCCTGAGCTCATCCTGGAGCTGGGATGCGGCACCGGACGGTTCGGTTCGAAGTTCTCCAACGAGGGGTATACCATCTTCGGCATTGACAAGTCTATTGACATGCTCCGCGTCGCCAGGACCAGGGCCTTTTTGAACTTCCGCATTCTCTGCGCCGACATAACCGGCTTTTACCTGGCAAAAAAAATGGACTTCATTTTTTCCGTCCACGACACCGTGAACTATCTGCTGGAACCTGCCGATATATTGAACATGTTCCGCTGCGTGCGGGAGATCATGCATGACGGGAGCGTATTCATGTTCGATATCACCACCGAGCACAACATATATGAGAACTTCGACGGCAAGATCTCGCGGTACCCGCTCCGGAACGGCTCCGTGGAGTGGGGCAACAGCTATGACGCAGCGACACGGCTGGTCAGTTCGACGCTGCGGTTCCACCGGCACGGCAAAATCTCGGAAGAGGAACACCTCCAGCGCATCTACATGGTCGACGAAATGAAAGGCCTTGTCGAGAAGGGCGGATTCAGGATTCTCGACATCTGCGGCGACTATACCGTGGACCCGCCCCGGGACAACACCATCATGGTTAATTTCATTACAAGGAAGGCGTGATGTCGGAACTCCTCTATCTAATCGGCCTCATAATCGGCGCCACGGTATTTATCTACCTCTATTCTTCCTACCAGTCAGGCAAGGAAAAGCTGCAGGAGATACGGGAGAAGAAAAATCCTCCTGAGCCGACGGTGAACCCGGAACGGGTCGACTACTTCAACATTCCCCGCGCTCCCGGCACAAGGCTCTGCCCCCTCTGCGGCAAGGAGCTCACCAAGTACGAGGCCCTTTACGCGTCAGAGGTTGAAGAACAGGGTAAAAAGAAGATTTTAATTCACGGGTGCAGATACTGCTACAAGGATAAGGAAGAAAAGAAGGATGAATAAGTCCCGAACCGCCCCATCATTGATAATTCCATGGGATCGCGCTCTCGGTCTTTCCCCCGTCCTGACTTACCGCGTAATAGCCGCCTGATTTCTTTTTATATCCGATGACCAGGTTATACCTCACGTATCCGTTGTAATGGCCGGTCACATTGACCTTTCCCACGAGTGAACCGTTGCCAAGCATGTCGGTCTCCGTGTTCATGGGCCCGTTCAGGACCATGTGGTTCCCCTGGTCCGTGCTAAAATCGGAGTAGTTGGCGTACAGGGATACCACGTGGGCCCTTCCGTCGAATTTAGCGTCATAGCTGATGGTTCCGCTGACCGATCCCGCCTCGGTCTCCTGTCCAAGGCCGCCGAGCTTTTTCAATTTTCCGAAGCCGGCCTTCTCGGTAATCGCGTACATCCTTAGAAATTCAATATCAGTTATCAGACGGTGCCCGGGATCAGGTTTGCTCTGTATGCTGCTACCGATATCGTTGGTTGCAACCACCTTGTAATAATATTTGCCCGGCTTTACTGACGTGTCAATAAAGGATGTCCGGGAGATAGAGCCCGTAATTACGACATAGCTGCCATCGGGTGCTGTTGCCCGTAACAGGTGATACGACCTGGCGCCCGCGACAGGATTCCACTGTACAATGATCCGATCCTTGAATTTCCCATCAGTCGCGTCGACTTTTGAAGGGACCCCGGGCAGCATCATGATTATAGACACACAAATGAGGACATCTATAAATGAAATGACAACAAGGGGGATGGCCCACGCGAGAGCCATCTTCGGATTCAAATTTGTGTCTTTTCTAATGAATCTGATAATCGATATTAATCCCGCCATCGATAAGAGCAGGATGAGAAAGCTGATTCCAGTGGTTAGAAATACAAATTGTGCCATGTTTTATTCCAATAAGCAAAAAATTTCAGCAACACCATAATCCTACCAGTATGCTTTTTTAATGCTAAAATCCTTCAGGGCCATCTGCAGGGCCGTGGGTATTGCCATGAAGGTCCCGACACAATCGTCGTCGACCCGCTCGTTGAAAAACATGAAGGACGTGAAGATACTACCTGACGGGAGCACTTCCCCAATGCTTATCTGGCTGATCACCGGTCTTTTTTTGGGGGGGTACAATTCTTTCCGATCCCCTTTTTTATCGCTTTTTACTTTGGCTGAATTATTGAACATTATAATTACCTTTTGTCTTCACTGTACTAGTGCAGCAGCTCCAGTTGGCTGTTATAATAATATACAAAGTCCATGAATCCTAATCCAAGAATTATTCAACATTTATAAATAATTTGGAATGCTACTATTAATTCGCAACTAAGCAGTCAGCACAGAACCGCATTTCATTATACCAGATTCACAATTCTAAATCTGTTAGGATTATAAAAGGACTGTAGTGGACCGCTCACAGACAGAGGTATGACTTCTAAACCGATGAATATTTGCCACGCAGTGAATGCATATTGGTATTATGAGCCATAGAAGACCGCCGGGTCATCCGTCGGCCTTGTCGGGATGATCATAAACATTTTACGCAGGGCGCCGTCACACGTTAAACCGGAAGTTCATAATATCGCCGTCCTCGACAAGGTAGTCCTTGCCCATGACGTACTGCTTACCCGCCTTCTTCAACGCGTCCTCCGACCCCAGGGAAACCAGGTCGGCGTACTTGATGACCTCGGCGCGGATAAAGCCGCGCTGGATATCGCTGTGGATAACGCCGGCCGCCTCGGGAGCGCAAGCGCCGCTGCGCACCATCCACTGCCGCACTTCGTCCTCGCCCACGGTGAAATACGAGATGAGGCCCAGGGACGCCATGCAGGCGCGGGTCAGCAATGCGAGCGCCGGTTCGGCGATCCCGGCGTCTTTCATGAAGGCATCCCGTTCCTCAGCTGTCTCCAGGGCTGCGATCTCCGCCTCAAGGCGCGCCGATATCTGCACCGGGACCACGTCCTGTTCCCGGTATTTTTCTTTTATTTTTTCCGTGAGGGAGGTACCGGCTATGTCCGCTTCACCCACATTCAGGGCGATGATCATTTGCTTCATGGTTATGAAGGAATAGCCGGTAAGGAGCTTTTTTTCCTCCGCGCTCAGGGTCATGGTGCGGAGCGGCAGTTCCCGCTCCAGGTGTTCCTTCATTTTGATAAATACGGGCTCTTCCTTCTGACCCTGCTCGTCCTTGGAGCGCTTCTTCCCTTCGGCGATCCGCTCCAGGCGTTTCTCTATTAAAATAAGGTCGTGAAGGACCAACTCGGACATGACAGCGTCGATGTCCCGCAAGGCATTGACGCTCCCTTTTGCATGATATACCCGGTCGTCTTTGAAGTCACGCGCCACCAGGCACAGTGCGTCAGTGCCGGCTATGTCCCTGAACACGGCACCTTCCTTGACGGCGTTCTCTTCCAGGGCGGGGATCAGTTCCACGGTGATCCGGGCACAGGTCTCCTTTTTGGGGCGGTACATGCCGACCAGTTCATCGAAGCGAGGGTCCAGCACCGGCGCTATGCCCACCACGGAGTCCTTCCCGTCGGGGTTAATCGATTCGGCTTTGTCCCCGGTGAGAAGGGCGTATAAGGTACGCCTGCCGGACTGGGGCAGGCCCATGATTCCAACTTTCACATTAATCTCCTTCCACTATACATCGATCGTCGGCTATTGACAGCCGAGGGATAGGCATGTATAGAAAGTACAGGCTATTAAGCAACAATTTTTTATCAGCCGTGTCACCTGTAATTATTAATTGACTCCCGGAGAGAAAACATCTATATTATAAGACATATCCAAACTGGAGGCCCCCCATGGCACATAAACTGCTGACAATCCTCATCCTTGTAGCATCGATGGTTCTCACCGAGTCATGTAACCAATTCATGCCGGGTAAGAACACTGACGGGAAAGTAAAATTCATCGTGGGGAGCGTCACCTTGAACGGCAAGCCGACGGCGCTGGGGGACACAATCCGGTTCGGTGACGTGATAGAAACCGGGAAACAATCATCATGCCATATAACCATCGGCGAAAGGAACCTCATCGCCCTGTGGCCCGGCACCAGGTTCCTCTACCGCTTCACGACACGCGGGAGCAATTGCGAACTTTCGCAGGGCGGCCTCGGCGCCCTCCTAAGGAACAGGGACGCCACCGGCGACATCAACATTATAACGCCGACAGTTATCGCGGCAATACGGGGCACGGTTTTCTGCCTGACCGCCGAAAACAATGAAAAAACCTATACGTGCGTCTGCAACGGCAGGATACATTTCAAGCCGCAGGCGGGAGGCGGCATCTTCTCGAAATCCGCTGAAGATACCAGAGAGAAACTGGTATCGGCGAGCCACCATGCGGGAAACTACTACATCAGGGAAAAGGGCGCCGTAAAAATCGAAAAGGCGGGACTCAAGCACCACACCGACGAAAGCGTGGAAAAAATGGCGGCAAGCATCGGGGAATCTATCGACTGGACGAAAATCGACTGAATAGCATATAGAAGCCGGCGCGGGACAGGGTCCCGCGTCGGCAATAAAACTCTATTAAAGTTTGAAATCTGTTTTCTTTCCCCATACGCCTAGGGCTCTGCCCAGTTCCTCATGATCCTTGGCGTAATCTTCCAGCTTGATGCACATCATGGCTGCGTCGATGGCCTGGCGAAGGGCGCGGGCGCCGGCCCGTGGTCCCATCGGATGAGCGTGGATTCCGCCACCTGATCCGATCATGATGTCCTTGCCCAGCGCGTTGACGATGTCCTGCACGTTTTGCGGCGTGATACCGCCGGACGGCATCGGCATGGTGGGTTTCAGGTTCCCCATGGGATACGTCAGGTTCCGCGTCGTGGTCATGAACCGGTCGTGCATGTAGAAGGCTTTGCCTCCCATGGAGAAGGGAAGCACGATCGAGTCCGCGCCGCAGAGCCGCGCAAATTTACCCAAAATGATGGGCGAGGAAATCCCCTGGTTGGGCGACATGTAGTACGCGCCCGCCACGTCCATGTGCGCCAGTATCGGCACGTTGATCGCCGGGTCGTCGGCCAGGGCGCGCATTGCCTCGGGACCGACGGCAAGGTAGTTGACCATCATGGCGTTGGCGCCTGCGTCAATGCACCGCTTCGCCAGGTCGAACATACGCGGCAACCGATCGGTAACGTTCACCGTGTAGAGGGTGTGCTCGCCGGTCTCCTCGAACACTTCCTTTTCTATCTTCATATACAGCTTGACCCGCTCGACCGCGTCGTTGTAGCGCATGTTTGCGATAAGCTCGTCGTCCTTGATGACGTCACAGCCGCCCAGCGCCGCCTGCCTGAAGAGCTCGGCGCCCACTTCCAGCGGATAACCGCTGCAGGGCTTGATCATGTTGTTGAGGAGGGGACGTCCCTTCTGCACTCCCAGGGCGTTCCACCAGCCGTCGATTCCGAACCGCGGTCCGTTGTACTGGTCCAGCGTTTCCCTGGGGAACCTGATGTCCAGAAGCTTAAAATTGGGCACCATGGAGATATTGCCGATAACGGCCGTCAGCAGCATCGGGAGCTGGTCCTCGACGTTGGCAGCGGGGAAGGCGATCTGGAGAATATACTGCCGGGTGGTGACGTCCGCCGGCACGGCATATTCGTAGTAGGGCGCCTCGTACACGCCGAGAACCTTCGCGACATGCTTCGCTCGTATCGCCGGGGTCTCTCCCGGCACCGGGGTCCAGGTTCCGGTGGTCTGCTCAATGGCAAGCACCTGGCCGATTACCGACATGTCCATGCCTTTATCAGCCTGGATCCAGTAGGTGGCGATCACATGGGTTTCCATGTCGATGCCTTCGGCTATTGCGATAGGCTTGTCGGCATAGAGATCTATCGGTTCGCACACATTCTTTTCCTTCTTCATATAAGCCTCCTAAAAATAAATAGTAATAGTCAATATTTCAACCCTTCGGTATCAATGAGAGTAGATGCTCCCATACCGTCAGGGTCTGTTTCATCGCCTCATCGTCATGCTGCATGCAGGTGTACATCCTGGTGCCTGCCAGGGAGCAGAGACCCTGCGCAGCCGTCACGATCTGATAATTGTCCGCGACCGCCTTGCGGATGAGGACCTGCTTGAGCGCATCGGGGGCGGACACATCCACCGCGAAGAATCCCGTTGTCACGTACTGCATGATCGGCCCGAAATTGTAGACAAAAAATCCCAGGTCCTGGCGCGTGGCGAAAAGATCGTTCATGGCTTTCGTGAGGAGGTTGGCATAATCGGTGGCCTTTTTCACCGCGTCATGCTCGGCCATCAACTTCAGCGTGTAGTAGCAGGCCGCCGTGGTGATCGGGTTCGCCGCCAGGGTGCCGCCGACATAGATTTTGTTGCCCAGGCTGCCGTGACAGACATTCATCACTTCCCTGCGGCCGGCCACCGCGCCGCATGACGGATACCCGTGCCCGATGATCTTGCCCAGGACCGTGATGTCCGGCATGATGTTGAGATATTTCTGCGCCCCGCCCATGTCGAGCCTGAAGGCGGTTACCACCTCGTCGAAGATGAGGAGGGCCTTGTATTTGTCGCACAGCTCGCGCATGGTCCTGTTCCAGTCCGGATGGACCGGGTGCGCACCGGACTCGCCGCCGACCGGCTCGACGATAGCCGCCGCAAGGTCGTCCGCGTTGTCCGTAAAGGCCTTTTCCAGGGCATCGAAGTCGTTCGGCTTCACGTCGATGATGTGTGCGTAGCTTTCCGGGGTAATCCCCTTCGAGTAGAGGGGACCGGAGCCGGGAATGTGAAGGGAGTAAACCATCTGGTCCGACCAGCCGTGGTAGCTACCGCCGATCTTGATAACCTTCTTCTTCCCGGTATAGGCACGGGCGATACGGAGCGCTGCCATATCGGCCTCGGTCCCGGACTGGAGGAACCGGACCATGTCAACTCCCGGCAGGTTCTTCACGATCTCCTCTGCCGCCAGAAGCTCGTACTCGGAAGTCAGACCCGTTGCCGGTCCCTTTGTTTTTATGATGTCGATGATTTTATCGTCCAGCGGGCTGAAGCTGTGACCCAGCATGATCGGCGCGCCGCACATCAGGTAGTCGGTGTACTCGTTGCCGTCGATGTCCCACACCTTGTAGCCCTTGCCCCGGTCCATTGCCAGCGGGAAAGGATTGTTCTGGCTCAGGTTGTGCTCCACTCCGCCCGGGATGACCGACTTGGCCTTCTCGAACAGCTCCAGTGACTTTTTGTTCCGTTTCGTGTACAGCTCGCGGGCGGCTGTCATTTTGTCTTCCGGCACCGGCTTTGGCTGACGGGAAAGTACTTCTTTTTGTCTCGCAATTATTTCATTGTATTCCATGTTCGAATGTTCTCCTTGTTCTTTACTGAAATTGCGGAACCGGCGTGCAGGCGCCGGCCGCCTTGACTGAATTGATCCGCGCGCACGCTTTCTTCTGGGATTTGTACAGGTTTACATATTCGCGGAACAGGTTGTCGTATATTTTCCGGTGATCAGGATTCGGCTTGTATTCAGCCTTTATCTTGATATGCCGGGGGATGTCCTCCACGGTTATGTGCCCCAGCGCTATTGCCGCCAGGAAGGCGACGCCACGGGCGTTGGAGAATATCGGGTCCCTGACCTGGCGGATGGTGGTGTTCATCACGTCGGCGAGTATCTGCGACCAGACATCGGAATTGGCGCCGCCGCCGATAAAATTGAGGGACTGGAAAGGCCTCTTCATGAATTTCTCCACGTAGGTGAGGAGCCATTTCTGGTTCAGGGCCACGCCTTCGAACACGGCGCGGGCGATGTCCTCCCGGGTGTTCTCCAGGGAAAGGTTGAAGAGGGAAGACCGGATGTGCCGGTCCTCAACCGGGGTGCGCTCGCCGTAGAGCCAGGGGGTGAAGATCACGTTATTGGCCCCCGCCGGGATGCGGGAAACGATCCGGTCCATTACCTTGTATATGTCCGGGGCCTTTTCATTCTGGAGGAGTTCGTCCTTGTGATAAAGGACGTTGTCCCTGAGCCACATGAGGCACTTGCCGGCACATTCCTGCTCCGTGAGTATGAGGTACCGTCCCGGTATGGGGCTCGGGAATGAACCCATGCTGTGGAGAAGATCGGTCCTCTTGAAGGGAACGTGTGCCGTTATCCAGGACGAAGTGCCGATATACAAATGCCCCTCGTAGTCCCGCACGGCCCCGGACCCGACGCAGGCCGACTGCACGTCCGGCGTTCCGCCGATGACCGGGGTCCCGGCCTTGAGCCCCAGCTCCAAGGCCACGTCCTTTCTGAGGGGACCGAGGACGTCCACCGCCCGTATCAGGTCGGGAAGCTTGTCCCGGTCTATGCCGATCATCCGTATCAGCTTGTCGTTGTACACGACATTATCCGGATCACGGTTGTCGCTGACCCAGTGAAGCAGGATCGAATCAAAGGTCGCGGCGAACCTGCCCGTCAGGCGCATGTTGATGTAATCCTTCGGCTCGAGAAACTTGTATGTATTGCGGTATATGTCCGGGCAGTTCTTCTGGATCCACACGATATGGCTGATGGAGTCCTTGCCGGACAGGGCCGGCGCGCCCCCCGTCAGCCGCAGCCAGGTCAGGACCTGCATGAGAGGATATCCTTCAAATTTGGGAAAACCGGACAGCTTCTCCTTGAGAGGTTCCGCGCCGCGGGAATCCATCCATATGATCGCGTTCATCAGGTGATGCCCGTTTTCATCCACCGCCACGGTGCCGGACCACTGGGTGGTTACGCTCACCGCGATGATGTCGTCAACCGGCACCAGTCTCCTGGCAAGGACCTGCTTCGCCGTTGACATGATGGCCATCCACCATCCCTGCGGGTCCTGCTCCGCCCCCCCGCCGGGGAGCAGAATGACCGGCGTTTCCTCAAAGGCGTCCGTCACCACGTCGCCGTGAATCGACACCAGGGCTGTTTTCGGACCTGACGTCCCCAGATCGACCGCAAGGACATACTTCATTCTTCCTGGCATATTAGCACCGTTTATAATATAGTTATGTTAGATATGAGCGAACTTATTGCTGTTCTTCAACTTTATCTCGTATAGCATATTCGAGAGCATCTTTGATAATAAAAGGAAGAACATCTTCATGATTTGTGTTATCTTCATTTTCTTCATCTCCTTATGATGTGCAGATATATTCTACACGATCAAAATCTTATTTGTCCGTTATTCCGTTATTGAACGGATCGTACTTTCAATTATAGCGTTCATGACCAGGTCGGGATTATCATCCATTTCCTTCAGGATACCGCTGTTGTGAAGGGAAACTATCCCGTGAAGGGCGCTCAGGAATTTTATTGTTAAAAACTTCGGGTCGCTCTTTGCCAGCTCCGGCCTTATTTCTATATAATCCCTGACCACCGTGACGGCAAAGACCAGCGCCTTGATCGAGTTATGGTATTCTTCGTATGATAATTTTTCCTGGGGCGTCCCGATATAATCGCTGTACTGCCGGATTGGCCTGTTGAACATCAGGTCGTAAATACTTACATTCTCTATGCCGAATTCCACAAAGGCCCTGGCCAGCTCAGTTATGCGATCATGTGGAGAATGGACCTTGTTTACGGCATTGCGGATTTTATCCTGGATCATCTGGAACGCTTTTTTATGTATTGCGATGAGCAGTTCGTCCTTATTGGCGTAATAATTATAGAGGTTGGCACCGGTCATTTTCATCTTGGCGCCGAGCTTGCCCATCGACAGGTTCTCGTATCCTTCTTTAATAAGGATCTCAAAGGCACGCTCGAGGATCTTTTCACGGACCACTTCAACTTCTTCAAGACTGCGGGTAGCCTTAGGCATTATAGGTATCCTTTTAGTAATTATGCAGATTAATCACATTTATGATTTATATACGTTAATTTAACGGTATTAAATTAAAAAGTCAATAAAAAAATTTTACATTTTTAAAAATAATTCACAATTAACCTGTAAATATATAATAGACTTGTAGCGAAACTCAAGAATCCACTATATTTGCCTCCGCCGCCGAAGACAGCGGAGGCAAATATATGTAATTATAAGTAGTTATGCAACAAGTCTATTATATATATAAATTTTGTTATTTCTATCTAATCCTTTTTAGAGGAGAATAACGAACCATGGGAATATTCAACCTGTTTAATAAAGATTCAATTACACCGCGAACTGACCTTGTCTGGCTCACATCCGCCGCAAAGCTTAAAGGGACCCTTGATTATCTGGCAGGCAACAGGACAGACCTGTGCGTTGCATGGTTCGAGGAGACACGCCAGGCATTTAACCGCACCTTGAATGACCAGAACCGCATGAATATCGAAATCAGGACGGCCGAATCTCTGAGGTTATATGACCTCAACAATAAGACCGCAGTTTTTCTGGAGCACTATCCTGTATACACCCGAGAAGCGGACCTGCTTTCCAGCAATAAACCCGCGCAGGTCTGCTTCATGAATTCCCTTGATGATACGCTGTTTCAGCTCTTCCGCGGGAATATAGTGAAACTTATGGGAAGCATGGGGCTTCAGGAGGACGAGTGCATACAAAGCACGATGGTAAGCAACACGGTTATAAAGGCGCAGAAAAAACTGGATAAAATAATACGCGAAGACTTCCATGCCCGTTCAGCCGCGGAGTGGATGGACAGGTACAGGACCTACTATCAGCAGCACAAGCGGTGACCCTTATCATCAGGGAAAGCCCCATGATCTGAACAAATCACAGAACACAATGAGAATTACGGAATAGTGTAATCACATAGTCCTGTATCAGACCTTGTACAGGGTGTCCATATAAATATCCATCACGTCCGTAACCAGGCCGCGGTCCGGGAAGGAAGCCGCCATGCCGTACATGGGAGCCATGTCGCCCTTCTCGTCCGGGTTCTTAAGGACATATCTGACAGCTTTCTTTAAATCGCTAATGAAGCGCTCCGCCAGGCCGGGCTGGGTGTGGCGCAGGGTTACGCAGATATGGACGCAGGAGGGCTTGTGCAGGCCGTTCAGGCTCCACCCACGGCGCGTCATGTAATCCATGACGCCGTAGATATTGAGGTCCTTTGAAGCGAAGGCGATGACCCAGAGCGGATCACCCAGTATGTAGAGTTCATGGATCGAATGGATGCCCCTCTTGATGGCGTCAGCGGTTTTCATGATTTTCTTCGCAGCGTCCAGGTAGCCCTTCTCGCCCATGGATACCATGGAGGCCCAGCATGCGGCGGAGAGCCCCCCGGGACGGCTCCCGGCGATGGTCGGGGAAAAATAGAGTCCCCCGGGCCAGTCCGGGGTCTTGAAGAACTGGTAGTGCCGCAGGTCCGGGTCGCGGTAGAGCACGACCGAAGTCCCCTTTGCCGCATACCCGTACTTGTGTGTGTCCGCCGACATGGAGGTGACGCCGGGCAGACGGAAGTCAAAAGGCGGCACCTTGTACCCGAGCTTTTCCACCCAGGGAAGGAGAAACCCGCCCAGGCACGCGTCGGTATGGAAGCCGATATTTTTTTTGCGTGCCAGTTCCGACAGCTCCGCAATAGGGTCAATCATGCCGTGTGGGAACGAAGGAGCCGAGCCGACGATGACTATGGTGCGCCGCGATATCGCCTTCTTCACCGCAGCGACGTCCGCCCGGCACTGGTCGTCAACCGGGATTTTTTTGATCCTGATGCTGAAATACTGGGCCGCCTTGTCGAAGGCGGCGTGGGCCGTGACCGGCACGATCATCTCCGGCTTCCTGATGCCGTGCTCCATCCTGGCGCGGTCCCGGTACGACTTCATTGCCATGAGGATGCTTTCCGTTCCGCCCGAGGTCATGGAGCCGCAGACCTCCCCGGCGCCGGGACCGCTCGATCCAAGCATGGTTGCGGTCATGGACACGATCTCAGCTTCGAACTTGGTGATGCTGGGCCACACGTCCATGTGAAGGGGGTTTGACTGCGAGTTAATGGCATAGACCTGGTTCAGGAAGTCGATATGCGCCGTGTCGCCATTGTACACCGCGCCGGACACCATCCCGCTTTTCCACTTCGACTCCTCGCGCTTCCTGAGGTCCCGCATCAGCCCCAGTATCTCGTTTCGGGGCCTTCCCTTCTCCGGCAGGACCGCGTAGCCGGCGACGGAGCCCCGGTACGGCTTCAGGGAGCCTTCTATCTCTTTCATCAGGGCAGTCCCTTCCTTCCGGACAAGGGACTTAATTATCTTCCTGGTAAAGGGAATCGACTTTAACAGCTTCATGAAGGACTCGACCAGGCGCGGGTCAAAGCGCTTCATGATACGTTCGATAGTGGTAATCTTGATGTTCATGGTAGTGCACCGGTAATTAGATTCTAGCTGATCGATAAAAATTTTATCCAGCGTTTGTCCCCCTCCCTTGATGGGAGGGGATAGGGGAGGGTGAATTATATTCTTATTCACCCCCACCCTGACCTCCCCCATCAAGGGGGAGGAGTTATTACTCTTCCCTTTTATTCAACCGACGGTACATCTTCTTTGACAATTCATAGAACGCGACGAATTCCCGGAAGAGCTCATCATAAATCTTCCTGTTGTCCGGGTTCGGCTTGTACTCCCTCTTGATGGCTATCCGCTCCGACACCTGGTCAATGGTGAGGTACCCCAGGGCGATGGAGGCCAGGAAAGCCGCTCCCCGTGCGTTGGCAGTGATCGGGTCCTTCACCTGACGGATCTTCCTGCCCAGTATATCGGCCAGGATCTGGCTCCAGACGTCGGAGTTGGCGCCGCCGCCGATGAAGTTGAGGTACGGGAACTCCCGCTTGTTGAACTTCTCGACGTATCCCATGAGCCAGCGCAGGTTGTAGCCCACCCCCTCGTACACCGCGCGGATCATGCTGGCCCGCGTGGTTTCCAGCGAGATGTTAAGGAAGGCGGCCCTGACGGTGTCGTTTTCAACAGGGGTGCGCTCACCATAGAGCCAGGGCGTGAAAATGACCTTATTGCTCCCGGCGGGGACCTCCTCTACGGCCGCGTCGAAGCGCTTGTACACGTCCGGGGGGATCTCGTTGTTGAATAACTTGTCTTTACAACAGAAAAGGTTGTCCCGCAAAAACATGAGACACTTGCCCGCGGTCTCCTGTTCGTCCAGTACCAGGTAGCGCCCGGGAAGGGATGATGGCATGGACGCAAAATTATGGAAGATATCGGTCTTTTTGTATGGGACATGGCAGATGAGCCATGAGGACGTGCCGATATAGATGTGGCCCTCATAATCCCTGACCGCGCCGGAGCCAATGGCCGCGGAGTGGAGGTCCGGGCACCCCATGCCCACCACCACGTCGCGGGAAAGGCCCAGTTCGTCGGCCACCTCCGGCTTGATGGTGCCGCAGAATTCCACGGCCTTCTTTAGAACGGGGAGTTTTGCCGGGTCGATCGTGGACCACTGGATCAGCTTCTTGCCGTAAAAGACGTTGTTGATGTCACGGTTATTGGTTACCCAGTGCATGGCGATGGAATCGTAGGAGGCGAAAAAGTTTCCGGTGAACCGGAGATTGATATAATCTTTAGGTTCCAGGAACTTATAGGCGCGCTTGTATATTTCCGGCTTTTCGTTGCGCAGATAGATGATATGGCAAAAGGGGTCCTTACCGGACGGCGCGGGGACCCCGCCGGTGAGCCACATCCAACGGAGTGCCTTCATGAGGCCGAACCCCTCGACGTTGATAATGCCTTTTGTAATGCGCCGCACATGGTTTATGCCGCGGGTATCGAGCCAGATAATGGCGTTCATCAGGTGATGGCCGTTCTCGTCCACCGCCACCGTGCCGGACCACTGGGTGGTGCACGATACCGCCACGATGTCCTCAACCGGCACCAGCCTCCTGGCCAGCACCTTTTTGGCCGTGGACATGATGCCGTTCCACCAGTCCTCCGGGTCCTGCTCGGCTCCGCCCCCGGGGAAGAGGTAGAGGGGCACGTCAACAAACTCGGAGTCGATCACCTCGCCGTTAGTTGAAACGATAGCGGATTTCGGCCCTGAAGTTCCCAGGTCGATCGCCAGGATATACTTCTCTTTGCCTGCCATGCCGGTCCCTCACTTATTGTTTGATGGCGACCTTCATCCCCGTTGAAGGGATGATGGATAATGGCACCCGAGCATGGAAAGCGCAAGTATAAAAATCACCGGGGCGGCAAATTATCAGCGCGCACTAGCCGCGCGCAATCGAAACTCTCATGCGCCACATGGATAATCACAGCAGAACAGGATACGGCCCTCATCAACCTGCGGCCTCCATCAGCGGAATGACAGGAATAATATTTTAATATTTACTAAATTTCTAATTTTTTATTGTCATTCAGATAAAAATATTGTATAATTGTTTAATATTAGACTTGTTGCATAACTCAATAATCAATTATATTTGCCTCCGCAGCCGAACGGGGCGGAGGCAAATATATGTAATGATAAGTAGTTTTGCAACAAGTCTATTGATATTATCCATACAACGGGAGGACTAACAATGAGAGAAATAAAGCTTAAAATCGGAGACATGGCACCGGACTTCACTTTGAAGAACCAGGACGGCCAGGAAATATCCCTATCATCGTTCAAAGGCAAAAAAGTGCTCCTGTCATTCCACCCCCTGGCATGGACCGGCGTGTGCGCTGTTCAGATGAAGAGCCTCGACATAAAACAGAATGAGCTTTCTAAGCTCAATACCGTGGCCCTGGGCATGAGCGTAGACGCTGTGCCGAGCAAGAAGGAGTGGGCAGACTATCTCGAACTGGAACAAACCGACATCCTTGCCGATTTCTGGCCCCACGGCGAAGTAGCGCAGAAGTACGACCTCTTCATAGAGAAGGCGGGAATATCCGGCAGGGCCAACATACTCATCGACGAGAAAGGAAACATCGAATGGTACCATATATACGAAATATCGGAAATACCGGACATTGAAGAGGTCATCCGGCATCTGAAAATGCAATAAATTGATTTTTATATCGTTGCAGATAGTTATCGGCAGCTGGTTACTCAGTCCCGGGAACGGCCAGCGATAGGACGTCGCGACAGAACTGCCCGGGCCGCCCCATGGACCGGAACCACTCCGAGGGACGCATCATGCCATGCTCCCGGCAGATCGCCATGAAGCGGCACCCGCCGCACGCTGCGTCATCGGGCCCCACCGCTCTCTGGTATTCGCCAGACCCCAGCACCTTTCCCAGCATGCCCGTCTCATAGCTTCCAAAAGAATCCCTCGTGGAATGTGCCAGGGTGATGTTTCCGTCAGCCATGACAATGATCCCGCCGCCCCGGTGCAGGGGGAGAGCCGACGCCACCCAGGGCATGGCCATGGCGCGGGACGCAACCGTGGCCAGGGGATTCTGGAGCACCGTGACCCGGTAGCCGTACAGGTTCAGGAGTGCCGTCATGCGCACCATTGAAAGAAACTCCCCTGGGGAAAGAAGCTCCCCGGACAGGTCGATGACGTCGCCATGCACGCGGATAAGCTGGATAAGCGTCAGCTCTTTGATCGCGGGATAGGTATCAAAGAGGAATTCCGCGAAGCAGGGAAGTTCCGGGATGAGGCTTTTCCCTACGGAGGTGAATACGCACACGCCGATCCCGGCTGCGAGTGCCTCCCCGAGCCCGGCAATGGCAGCCGTGAAGGAGTCTCCCCGCACCCTGTCATGGAGCTCTTCCGGCCCCTGGAGGCTGATGGACAGGGTGACGCGGCCGTCAAAGCCGGCCAGGCGCTTTGCCGCGTCCGCGGTGAGAAGCGTGCCGTTGGTGTTGATGAATACCGAATCATAACCCATCGTTAAAGCTTGTTCTATGAGATTAAAGAGATGCGGCCACATCAGCGGCTCACCCCCTGTTATGTGCAGGTTCGGATATCCCAGGGACACCCCCTCGCCGGCAATGGACAAAGCAGTCGGAAGCACCATGTGATGGGCCGTGTCCCTGCCTGCCCGGGCAAAGCAGTGGCCGCAGGAGCTATTGCACCGGGTGGTCACCTCGATGCTGAGTGAATCCTTTTTGATTAAAGCCTGTATATAATCCGGGACTGCGCTGTTCATTTCATCCAAACCAATAGCGGATACAGGGGGCCTGTCCACTACTTTTTGCCGTGCGGTATCCCGTGTAAAATTTTAAAAAATCGATATTTCAACTTGACGTTTTTACAACAATACGCTACATTATCTGTAGCGCTACATAATTAGTAGCATACACGGGAGAATGATGTCAACACCAAAACCAGGCAAAAAACCAAAAAATTCAGAGACCGGACGCCCCATAATGGCGGCCCTCGACCTTTTAGGCAGAAGATGGGCGCTGCGTGTCTTATGGGAGCTTTACCAGAACGCCCCCTGCACCTTCAGGACCCTCCAAAAGCTGTGCGGGGACATATCCCCCACTGTTCTTAACTCGCGGCTGTCGGAACTGCGTGAGGCCGGCATCATCAAGCTTATGGAAAAGGAAGGGTATGTCATTACCGGTGAAGGCAGGGCCCTGGGCGCCATCATCCTGCAGCTGAATGACTGGTCCAAACGATGGGCATCGCGCATGAACATGGGCCAGAAGGACGGGCATTCTAAAGCCAGAGACAAATCGGCACGGAATAAAAAATAAAAAACTCAAGGGAGGATCTATGCTGCACAGTGTTCATCATGTCCATCTCTTTGCCTCTGACATCAAAAAAAGCCTGGAGTTTTACCAGAGCTTTTTTGGAGGGGAGATCATTCTCGACATGGAGGTAGCCGGGGCCCGCAACGTTTTCATGAAAGTGGGAACGGGGAGGATCCATTTTTACGACCAGCCTCCCAGAATATCCGGGCCGGGAAGCATCCATCATTTCGGAATCCAGACGGGCGATGTCGACGGGGACTTCCAGCGCCTGCAATCGGCAGGGGTCGCATTCAGGAAAACCGTAACGCAGCTCGGCTACATGAAATACATCATGGTACCGGCTCCCGACGACGTGCTCATAGAACTGTTTGAGGTCAACAAAGCCGTCTTACCGGAAAAATTACATGATTATTTTTCCTGAGAATACCGGATCAACACTGATAATCGCTGGAACCAAGGAGATGAAAAATGAATACTTCACCCGGCATCCCATACTCGCAAATACCCACCCTGGGCTTATTGCTCATTAAGGCGGCGATTTCCCGCAAACCAGGCCTGAAAGAAACCATGCCCCTTGCACGGATCGAACGCTCGATAACAGGGGTCAGCATCCAGCCTGATGCCCTTGCCGCATTTAACAACATATGCGGGTTCAAGGACAGCGGACATATCCCCCTTCCCTACTATTATGCACTGGCGCAGCGGATCCAGCTGACACTGCTTACCGATCCGGCCTTTCCCCTCGGCATACCCGGCCTGGTCCACATTGAAAATACCTTTACGCAATACGCAGAAGCATCGGCCAATGACGTCTTCGATCTGCGATGCCATGTTGAGGGTGACACCGGCACGCCGGCTGGAAGGATGATTGAGATCGTAACCGGCTTCTTTATAAATGAAAACAGGGCGCTCGAGTGCCGCAGCCGCTTTCTGCATAGAAACCGGGGCCATTCCTCAGGGAAAAATCATAAACTGCCGGAACCGTTCCTTGAAGGAGACAAAAAGACTATCTTTCTGCCGGCGAATGCGGGCCGCCGTTATGCAAAGGTATCGGGCGATTACAACCCGATCCATCTCCATACCCTGACAGCGCGGGCTTTCGGTTTCAGGCGGCCCATCGCCCATGGGATATACATGCTCGCCCTTATCAACGCCGCTCTGGAAGAATCGCTTTCATTCAGCATAAAGGAATTAAGCGTTGAATACAAGCGGCCCGTGTATCTGCCATCGCAGGTTGACCTGATTCACAGTTTTTCAGAAGGTGACGGATTGTGCCGGTTTGAAGTGCGTTCGGGTGCTGACGAACAAATGCAGATGAAAGGGTACTTTTCTTCTGGACACAAATAACTCCAACCTGTATTGTGCGCCCTTTGTTTTTATCGAATTATTTATGGGGCTATTCGCAGGCAGCCGTGAGATGAATAATGAAAATAATTTATAACAATATCGGGAACAATTACAACAGGACCCGCTGCGCCGATGAAAGGATTCTCAGCAGTCTACTCCGGCTACTGAACCTTCCTGTAGGAGCATTAATAGCGGACATCGGGGCCGGTACCGGGAATTATTCGTATGAGCTGGCGAAGCTGGGGTATCTCGTCCATGCGCTTGAGCCATCAGAAAAGATGCTGGAGCAGAAACTGGAGCATCCGAATCTCACGTGGCACGGCGGCTTTGCCGAAGCCATGCCCTTCGCCAGCGACTGCTACGATGGCGTTATATGCACCATGGCGACCCATCACTTTTCCTCACTTGAGGACGCTTTTTCGGAAATGCGCAGGATACTCGCGCCCCGCGGCCGCCTGGTAGTTTTCACCGCTGACCCGCGAGAGGTTGATGATGACTGCTGGTTGAAGGAGTATTTCAGCCCGCAGTTCAAGCTGGCCTGCGACGTTCAGCCGGAACGCGACCGGGTTATTGCCATGGCGGAATCCATATTCTGTGCTAATGTCACTATCAGCCGGTTCCCCCTGCCCCACGACCTGAAGGACGGGTTCTTTTATTCCGCGTGGCGCTATCCGGAAAAATATTTACAGGATGAATTCAGAAAAGGAATATCATGTTTTGCCATATGCGACGGTGATCCCACAGATTCTGCGGTAAAAAAACTAGGTGCAGATCTTCAAAACGGAACATGGGATAAAAAGCACGGCGATGTACGGGAAAGAGAGTATTACAATGGCGGTTATTATTTCTTTTCCATCGGAAAATAGACCTTTAGTTTGCCCAATTCTCTATTTGCAAACCATCAATTCTTTCAAATTCTTTTATATTATTTGTCACTAATGTAAAATTCCTTGAAATAGCCTGTGCGGATAATAATAAATCCATCGGGCCGATAATTCTGCCATTTTTTTCCAAATTTGCTTTTATCCTGCCGAATTCAACAGCATCCCTATCATCAAAATTGATAATGTTGAATATTGACAGGAACTCCAGAAGGGCCACTCTATTTTTTTCAATAAATTTGCTTTTTTCAACGCCATACTGCAGTTCAGCGACAGAAATTGATGATAAACATATGTCTTTTTTTGGTTTTTTACGCAGTACAGATAAAACGCGAGGAGGTTTATTTTTAATAATATAGATGCAGATATTGGTATCCAGCAGATACATTATAAGCTTTCCCGTTTTTGAGCAGCCCCCTGATTACGTCCGCCTTCCATGAAGTCATCGGAAAAATTATCAAGGGCATGGAGGAAAACCTCCCACGATTTTTCATGAGGCACGAGTATAACTGCATCACCGACTTTTTGTATCAACACATCATCGCCTTTGAATTGAAATTCTTTCGGCAGCCTGACCGCCTGGCTTCTTCCGTTTATGAATAATTTTGCCGTCTGCATGATATACCTCTTCATATAATATATATCATGGTATATACTCAGTCAACAAAAAAATATTCGATTAGTGTCCACAATGCAGTATACGAACAGGTAGGGAGATATATAAATAATATTTCGACAACCGGGTATTTTTTTACCCGCGATTTACCAATAGTTATCGGTGCTTAGTTCACCTCGCCAGCCGGCGTGTCAGATATGGCGTTTATCACCTTTTCCAAAATTAGCTTTAACCAGTAACTGTATCGTTCAGGATTACTTCTCACATCCTCAACAAGTACATGCCGGTCAAACCACGAATACGCGGCAACTTCAGCGGGATCGGGATCAGGATCGTCATCATATACCCCGGCAAAGATGTGGTCAATTTCATGTTCGATGATATTATTATCCAGCACGGCCCGGTATTGTATGGTAAAAAGTTTTTTCAATTCACAGTCAAACCCCATTTCTTCCGCCAATCTTCTATGTACCGAAACTTCCAAACTCTCGCCAGGCCTCTGGTGGCTGCAGCAGGTATTTGACCAGAGTCCGCCGGAATGATATTTGCTGTCAGCCCTTTTTTGAATAAGAATTTGACCACGGGAATTAAAAACAAATATGGAAAAGGCCCGGTGCAATTTACCGGATGCATGGGCCTCCATTTTTTCCATTATCTCCAGTTCGTTGTCGTTTTCATCGACGATGATGACTTGTTCCATGGTAAATGATTTCCCTGTTACTGAGTATCGGCCTGCGGTCACCAGATTATTTTCAAGCCATATTGAGCATAATCACAGATTACATTATCTTTTGAAACCAGACAGATGCCATTCTGAATGCATTGCCATATGATCAACCGGTCAAAGGGATCACTATGTTTCAGCTTTGGAAGTTTATAGAACGAGGAAGCTTCGTCGGGTGTAATGCCTAAAATCTCAAAACCTGCTTTCCCGGCATATAGGGGCAATTCCTCAGGGTTCACTCCCTGTAATGATAGTTTCCCGATATTGAATTTTAACGCTATTTCCCAGAAACTTATGACACTGACAAATATTTCATTATCTGTATTTACAATGACAGAAGCCGCGGTGCCTGACAGCTTTTCAGGATCAAATAATGCCCATAAAAAAGTATGCGTATCCAGGAGATAATTCATGAATGTATAAGATCATCGTCAGATATGGAGAAATCTTCTTTTAGGTCAAAAGATGCCTTGTTCTCGAGAATCCCCAGTTTTCTATGTATGGTTTTTTTATATTTGGAATAGGGCACAATAACGGCGATTTTTTCTTTCTTCTTGCCGAATGATATGGTTATTTCCTCTCCTTTTTTAATATCCTCAAGGACCTTGGAAAATTTAGATTTGAATTCACCGACCTGCAGATTTTTCATACTATTAAGATATCTACAAGTTGACAAGTTGTCAAGAAAATAATTCCACATCAGTATAATCAATTACATTCTGATTAACATTACTCACTGCTTTAATTAACGAACAGGGAGGATGATTATAAAAATATTTATCCGAAAAACGGTTTTTTCTCTAACCCTGTGACCGATTGTTATCGGTTACAATCCTTTATCGGCACGGCCAGGACCCGATATTCCTCCGCAAGGCCAGGAAGTCCTATTCTTTCCGCCAGCGCTGCAGCATTATCGAGCTCCATTACAATCCGCCCTGCAATCGTCTCAAGGACCGACTCGTCCCGGATCATGACGCAAATCTTTTCTGAAACCTTAGCGGCTTCACGCCCCTTTTTCTGAACCCGGGAATCCCAAAGGGCACGCCCCTTATCGCCAAGACACACGTACACTGCGCTTCGCGTGCCGTCTCCCACGTCCGCCGCCAAGTCCTGGATGTCGTCAAGAAGCCGCCAGGCAATGCCGAAGGATTCATAGGCCCTTCGAAGGTCAGCAATGAATTCCTCGCTGCCGCCGATCTTCCGGGCAGTCAATACCGGCATGACCACCCAGGTGGCCATCTGCTTCCTGAAGAGCTCGCAGTAAGCGTCAAGGGTTGGCGGCGTATCCTGCTCCGTGATACCGGTGTAATAATCGTTGATGAGACCCAGAGCGATATCGTTCCCGCCGGGAAGGTCCGCGCAGAAGTTGTCAATGGCTTCATTCATGCGGCGCCATGCCTGGGAGCGTATCAGGAGCGTCAGGTGTGACACCGGAATGCCGCCTTCCACCAGGTGGTCGTCAAAGGAATGGAGGCACATGGCCATGGCCTGTGCGCAGAGCGCGTCATCTATGTTCTTTTCTGAAACTGTACCTTCCGAGCGCTGCGCGGCAGTCATCCAATAGATTGCCGACCACGCAGGAGCATAATAATGCTTAAAGAAGTCGAGGGGTTCCCCTACCTGAATGCGGAAATATTCCATGAGAAACATCAGCCCCCCCGCCTGCATGCTTTTGGGAAGGGAGCGGCACAGGTCAGACACCTGGCCGTTGACACGGCGGTAGAATCCGGCTCTTTCACCGGCTTCTATGCCGCCGAACCTGATGGTCGCGCACCTTTCCAGGATTGAAGCAGTTCGCTGTTTATTTTCTCTTATCAATTTCTTCCCAAAATTCTTTATGCCTGATTTTATGACCTGAAGCGACTTGCTTTTCAGATTTATCCAATATTTTTTTCAACATTAGCGATTGCGATAATAATAGTTGCTCTAATTGATCATCGCTGGTAACAGAAATTAATACAGCGGTGGCCCTTCCGTTTTTTGTTATTACAACGGCACCTTTTTTTGATTCATTAATATATTCGCTAAATTTTGATTTAATTTCAGCAACTGAAGCTATTTTCATAGTTTTATTTCCTTTTGCCCTATATATAGTTTTTCTTTAATTTTTGTTCCTATTGCCAATATTATCACTTCATTATGCACATAATCTATTTTATAAAACACCCTGAAACAGTTCTGTGGTCCGAATCTCAACTCCCATCGATCATCTATCGGGGGATTTGATAAAGGTTTACGATTTTTTGTTTCAGAATCCGGTCCATCAATTAGTTGTTCCTCGATTTTCTTTTTTATCAGGGGCCAGTATTTTTTATCAATAGATGATAAATGCGAATATACTTCATCGGAATAAAACAATTGATATTTTATTTTTTTCATAACTTGACTATAATTATGGTCATATAATAAATTCCCGTCAAGGAAAAAAGATGCATTATGATAAAAAAGGCCTGCAACTGCTTCCAGCTATACAGTAAACGGACAGGCGGGATAATAATACAAATTTTTATCCGGCTTCTGTTAGCCTGGGGTTTAAACCCCAGGCTAACAGAAGCCGCACACTCCACCGATAGTTATCGGTAATTACCAATCTATTCCTTCACCGGTCTTGCCAGTACCATGTATTCCTCAGCCAGCCCGGGAAGCCCAATTCCTTCCGCCAATGCCGCCGCATTATAGAGCTCCATCACGATGCGCCCTGCAATCGTCTCAAGGATTGACGCGTCCCTGATCAGGGCGCAAATCTTTTCCGATGTTTTATCTGCACTCCGTCCCTTGCTCTGACCCCTGGCATCCCACAAAACGCGCCCCTTATCGCCAAGGCACACATACACCGCGCTCTGCGTGCCGTCTGCCATGTCCGCTTCCAGGTCCTGGATATCGTCAAGAAGCCGCCAGGCTATGCCGAAGGATTCGCTGGCCCTTCGCAGATCAAACAGGAATCCATCATTGCCGCCTGTCTTCCGGGCAGCCAGAAGGGGCATAATGAGACCCGTGGCCAGCTGTTTGCGGAAAAGCTCGCAGTATGCGTCAAGGGTTGGCGGTGTGTCCCGCTCCGTGATGGCGCTGTAATAATCATCGATAAGACTTTGCGCAATTTCGCTTCCGCCGGGAAGGTCCGCGCAGAACCGGTCAATGGCTTCGTTCATGCGTCGCCACGCCTGCCCCCGGATTAGAAGGGTCAGGTGCGAAACCGGGATATCGCCGTCCACCAGGTGGTCGTCGAGGGAGTGGAGGGTCATGGCCATGGCGTGGCCGCGGATTGCGTTGTCGAGGCTGTCGCTGGATAGAGTGCCCGCCCCACCGTCTCTGGCGGCGAGCCAGTGGAGCGCGGACCATACAGGGCGATAATACCCCTTAAAAAAATCGAGGGGCTCCCCCAGCTGAATACCGGCATATTTCATGAAAAACATCATGGCCTCACTGTGGGCGCTTTCAGGAAGGGATTGGCACAGCTCAGTCACCTGTTCATTGAGACGCCGGTACAAGTCAGCGGCGTCACCCTGAGGGATTGTTCCGAAGTTGACGCTCCTGCATATTTCAAAGATTGATTTCGATGTGTTCATGCTTTCTTCATGAAACCCAGCAATAAATTATTCAATCCTTTTCTGGATTTAGTTTTATATATTTGGTAGTCAGAATCTATCGATATAATATCATGTATCCCGGTCAATTCGGCTATAACAATTAACGATGAGTCTGCGAGATCCATGGGGACATCGGAATATTTTTTTGATAATTGAATGATCCTGTCGAGGTGTTCGTTTTCTAAATTTATTATGGTTACCGCTTCCCGTTTAAGCCATTCCAGGAAATCAATCTGTACATTTATATTAAAACTCAACAGGCGGGTTACTTCTGTTATGATCGGCCAGGTTGTTGCTAAATTGCCCTTGAATTGCTTCAGAAACGCAATAACGGATTTATGATATGCATCATCCTTATCAAACAGGGCTATGAGGGGACCTGCATCAACGAGAATGTTTTTCACGAAGCTTGCCCTTCAATAGATTCTTATACTCCAGCGACAGGTTGCCTTTCCCGCTTCCATATTTTCCAAAAAGGTCTGTTCCCAGATCATAGGGGCTGTGTTTTTTATAATAATCCTTAAAATATAAAACAAGGGCCTGCTTTACGATCTCGGATTTGGAAATATTCTCGCTTTCCGCAATCCTGTTCAGTTTTTCTTCCAGATCAGATGTCAATCTCAGGGAAATCATTTGCAACTCCTCAGATGTATTACATAATGTAATACACACGGCATATTGTGTCAACATTAATCTATTTGATTCCAGGACCTGCTATTAGACCGGCACCATGGCGCCCGATAATTCAGTAAACGAATAGAAGGGTTATTAAAAAAATTTTCCGGGGAGTAGGTTTTTCTCCGGTTCTTGAACCGACAGGTATCGGTACACTACCCTATCTATTCAAGAAAAGACCCGAAAGACTCGACAGGTGAAATGTCCGTCTATTTATTCGGATCCATGACTTTTATTTTTTCCTTTGAAGCAGCTTTTATCAATTTTTCATCACAGACAACAAAATAATCTATTTCATCTTTTATAATTATAGCCGTCCCCAATTGTATTGAATCAAGGGTTTTAAGCTGATATGTATCAATTGATTTTATCGCATTTTTTACTATTTGATCGTTAAAAGGTATAATAGAATAATATTGACAGTCAAATTCAAATTCATCAATCAATAAACCATAGTCTTCTTTATCAATAGCATGTTCTATAAATAACCGCTTAAATGTCGAAATGGTTTCTATTTCAGTTATTGCAGATATATATACATTATCCGCTTCATGCATTAGTGCATCAAATTTCCCGGAGCCTGTTTCAATAATATATTTCTTTATGAGGGCTGAAGTATCACAAAATATATTCATTTTTCACTTCGTTCTTGCAAGATGAAGTCCAATGTAGACTTTTTCGATTTTAATTTGATCTTTCTATTCTCCCGTTTCCAGCCAGGTTCAACCTGATCGAAAGGCACTATTTTAGCTATCGGTTTGCCTTTTCGTATTATAATAAACGAACTTCCATGCTCGACTTTATCAAAATATTCCTTTGATTTGTTTCTGAAATCGGTAAACTTGAGGTAATTCATGGCGGCACCTTCACAATCTTTTAATAATGTCATTATATTGACATTATTATGTAATGTCAATATAATTTACCATGATACTCCGGGATAGTTCAGCGGCCCGGATCCGGGTTCCCAACAATAATTTTGGTGGATTTGAGAAGGGTTTACAATGTTATGTTTCAATAGAATTAATGAATGGGCGGGGAAATATTCAACATTTTAAGCCTTAAATAGATTCAAACTTTTTCAGCTACAAATCTTCCATGAATCCAGATACCTCTCTCTATGCATTCTTTTTGCCTGCAAAGAGCAATATAGTGTTTCAAGCGTGATTCTGGAATTTTTTTTTGAATTGTCTTTAAATAAATACCGGGCAATTTTTCCGTGGAACCCTCGTTCATCAATTCCATGCTTTTTTTTATTAAATCGGTGTGCTCAATAAACCTGATATTTTTAAACCCTTGATTTTCCAAGTTATTGTAAAATTCAATCTTTTTTGATATATCCGGCATATAGAAACCATCTACCCATTCTTGAAATATTTTGGTTTCATATTCGTCCAAATCAAATTTTACTTGATATGCATCTGACACTACCAGCTTCCCGCCATTTTTTAATAATCGAAACGATTCCCTGATAAAATCTTTTTTATCCACGGCATAGCAAACACTTTCTATTGCATAAATTTTTGTAAATGACTCATTGTCAAAACCGGTATCACAATAGTCTTTATTATAAAATTTTATAAGATCCTTATTATGTATATCATGGGATAAACGATGCGCGGCCTTTAACAATTCATCCGACATGGTTATCCCGACGGTTTCAACCGCGTATTTTTCAACAACATAACGCGTAGCCTCGCCCGAACCGCAGCCGGCATCAAGGACGACATCATTATCCTGGATTTTCAAATACCTGATAATTTCATTAATAGTATTTATCAGGGATTCTTCATGGGTTTTTGTATCAGTATATCTGTTATAATCATTATCCAACACAAATTCTCAATAATAATTATTTGATTATATTTATATACTAAATTATTATCCTTGACACTTTATATAAAATATTTCTCCTTAATGAGGGTTCATTTCAAATCATGATAACCGAAAATAATCCATCATCATTTTATTATGACACCTGCTACCAGGATTATGCAAATTATTATTCCCGCGATCACCTGCATTATGGCTTTTGGTATGATTCAACAAAAGATTTCAATGAATCACTAATCAACACAATAAAGGAAGTGATAAATCATTTAAACATACAGGCAGGCGATAGAGTTTTAGACGCCGGTTGCGGAATCGGCGGTTCATGTCGATATATTGTAGAGAAATTCAAAGTTGAAACATATGGCATTACATTTTCGAAAGAACTACATGAAGAAGCCAATAAAGAATTAGAAAAATTCAAATATAAAAAACTCCTGAAGATATTATTGAAAGATTACACTGATACCGGTTTTGGTAATGATTTTTTTAATAAAATCTATGCTCTCGAAAGTTTTTGCCACGCATTAGACAAACAAAAATTCACACAAGAAGCTTATAGAATATTAAAGCCGAATGGAGCATTGGTTGTTGCTGATTTCTTCAAAACTGAAAAAAAATTAAACAAACGAGATGAGCACGTATTTCAGGAATGGTTAAATGGCTGGTATTTACCTGATATTTTGACAATAAATGAATATACTGATTTCTTAAAAAACAACGGGTTTCACAATATACAATATCATGATATGACAAATTTAATTAAAAAAAGCAGTAAGATAATTTATGATAATGCACAGATATTATTAATTGACCATATAACAACTAACAATCAAAATAATTTAACAACACCCAATGTCAAAAACATTATGTCCTGTTGTCTGCAAAAAGAATGTATTGAGAAGAATATATGGAAATATGTATTATTTAGCGCTACAAAATAAGTTGAGCATTTCGTTAATTATGTTTTAGTTGATATCCCACATGAGTATTTTTTATACCTTAATAACCTTATAAATATTTATATTGACAAAAAAAAATTATCATTAAGCAATGAATTAACAATATTTCAATTGGGAGGTCAAATTAATGAATTTTATTGATTTAATATTAGCAATTACTTCTGATCCAAATTCTAAATTAGCCAAGCAAGTTCTGAAAATTCTTACCGATACAAATACTCCGCTTAAAGAAAATGCGAATAAACTTTTTAAACTATTGAACGCAAATGGATATAATATTGATATTAATGAATGCATTAAAATACTGAAAGCCCGTGAGAATATTGGCAAATTAATCGCAGGCAATCTCAAATATTGATGATAAATGCGAATATCTTTTTATTTTCTACTGTGTATATTTTGTATCTTTCATCCATTCTATGCTCAAGCATATGAAGGCTCAATTGTTGTTAATGATAATAAAAAGATATTCGATCTATCCAGCAAATGGTATTTTATCGCTGATGATTCACCCGATTATAAAAATACTAATATTAATGTTAATAATTGGGATTTAATTAATCCATCTATTCCTTGGTCTAATAATGAAAAATACAAGAATTATCAAGGAAATGGATGGTACAAAATAAACCTGGATTATAACGATAAACCTGAAGATATCAGCCTGCTAATACCATTTCATTATTGTAATATACAAGTTTATATTAATGGAGTCATATTATATAATTCATGTGATACTGTTGATTTTTGTACTGAAAAAATCTGTGGACTCTCTGCCTCGATCCCAGTTCCTCCTCAACTTCTTCAGAAGGGTAAAAACAATCTAACAATACGGTCTTGTATATTATTAAAACAAAGCGGTTTTGACGGCCCAATTCTCATTGGGCCAACCAAAATGATATACAATAAATGGCTGCTTTCAGTAATTTGGTATAGTACCTTGTCAGCCGTATGCTTTGTTCTCTTTCTATATTATTTTATCCTGTTTTTATATAGAAGAGATGATAAATTCAACTTATTCTTTTCACTATTCTCACTTTCTCTGGGTTTATGGATTATTGGTTATAAAGGAATTATTCTGTTAATATATAATAAACACTGGTTTTATATATTAACCACTTATTTAGGTTCTTTAGGTTCTGTTTTAGCGGGAATCAATTTTTTTCAAACACTATTAAAACAAAAAAAATTTGTAATAACCAGAATATTTGAAATAACATACACAATATTCTTAATTTTTATCTGCATTGAATTAATATTAACCGGGACTATATATTATTTTAGAATCTATTTATTTATAATCTATATAATCAGCACGCTAATATGGGTATTATATGCAATAGCACTTTGCGCAATAGGTATTAAAAGAAAAACCTTGTATTCAGTTCATCTTACGGTAGCAGTATCATTATTTGTACTATCATATATTTTTAGTATTTTCCGATTTCTTGGTTATTCATCAATAGATTCATATTTAATTGAAAGCTTTGTATTAATGAGTTTAATATTCGCTGCAATCCTTGGCTCAAGATTCTCACAAGTCTATAACGATTTACAATCAGCCCACTCCGACCTCCTGGTCCTGGACAAGATGAAAGACGACTTCCTCTCCACCACCACCCACGAGCTGCGCACGCCCCTCCACGGCATCATGGGCATCGCCGACTCCCTGGCGGACGGCACCCTGGGGGACCTGAACGGCCGGCAGAAGGAGAACCTGGACCTGATACGGCTGAGCGCCGGCAGGCTGAATAGCCTGGTATCCTCCATCCTCGACTTCAGCAAGCTCCGCGCGGGCCGCGCCGACCTCTTCATCGACGAGGTTTCCCTGGGGGACGTGATCACCTCCGTGGTTTCCCTGCTGCAAGCTTCGGTAAAGGGAAACGATATAGAATTTATCACCGACATCGGCCCCCTGCCGAAGGTCCACGCGGACCTGAACCGGATCTACCAGGTCCTCATCAACCTGGTGGGGAACGCCATAAAGTTCACGGACCGGGGTACCGTGACCGTGCGGGCGGCCCTTGCCGGGAGCGACACGGTCCGCGTCGAGGTAAAGGACACCGGCGCCGGCATCGCGCCGGAGGACCTGTCGCGCATCTGGAGCCCCTTCGCCCAGGGCGGCGACGTTGACACGCGCCGTTCCGGCGGCGCCGGCCTGGGGCTGCCCATCACGAAGCACCTGGTGGAGCTCCACGGCGGGAAAATATGGGCGGAGAGCGAGAAGGGAAAGGGGAGCGTTTTTATTTTTGAGATCCCGGTAAAAGCCCGGATGACCGGCATCGACCGGGACAAGGCGCCTCTCTACGACCTCACCCTGCCGTGGGCAGGTTCTTTTGTACGGGAGGAACATGCCGCCCTGGTATCGGAACAGGCAGGACCGGAATTCGGCCCGGCCCCGGATGATGAGGGCGCCGAATCAGAGGCGCCGCACCGCGCTGCCCCGGTCATCGTGGCGGTCGACGACGACCCGGTCAACCTGAAGGTGATCGAAAACCTGTGCCATTCGAGCGGGTATAAAATCCTCACCGCGGCCGACGGCCCCTCGGCCCTTGACGTCATCGAGAAAAACGAGGTCGACCTGGTGCTCCTCGACCTGATGCTCCCCGGCATGAGCGGATACGACGTGTGCAGGAAGATACGGCGCATGGAAAAGGGCCGCTACGTCCCGGTCATCATGGTCACTGCCCGCGACCAGATGGGCGACCTCAGCCGGGGCTTCAAAACCGGGGCCAACGACTACATAACCAAGCCCTTCAAGAACCAGGAGCTTGCCCTGCGCATCGACAACCAGCTGGCCATCAAGCAGATGCTGGACATGGAAAAATCGATCATCAACGGCCTTCGGCGGGAAAAGGCGTCAATGGCCGGCCTGTACGAGCGGAGCGCGGACCTTAAGGAATCGGCATTGCACATGCTGGAATGGGAGAGGGTCATCAAGGAGGACCTGGGCATCGCCCGCGCCTTCCAGAACAAGCTGATGACCCACGAGCGCCCCATCGACGGGATCGAGACGAGCGTCCACTTCCATCCCATCATGGACGTGGGCGGCGACGTGTACGACATCGTCCGGTACAAGCCCGGCATCGCCAGGGTATTCATGGCCGACGCCACAGGCCACGGCATCACCGCGTCCCTGAACACCGTGAAGATCCTGACGGAGTACGCCGCGGTCAAGCACACCCTGGGCTCGCCGGCGGAGATCATCAACTTCCTGAACCAGCGCTTCACGCTATACTTCAAGCAGTACGGTATCGTCTTCGCCTGCGTCGTGGCCGACATCGACATCGCCGGCTCCGACGTCACCATCTCTTCGGCCGGTATGCCGCCGCAGTTCATCCGCCGCGGCGCCGAGATCGCCGTTATCAGCCCCATGAACCCCATCATCGGACTATCCGCCAAAGCCGCCTACCGCGAGGAGCGGCACGCCCTTAACCGCGGGGACATACTCTTCCTCCACAGCGACGGCATCAACGAAATTATAGAGCAGCGGAAAGAGAAGTCGGAGGAGCGCCCCCCTGACAGCATGGAAGTGCTGGCCAACATGATAGCGTCGGTATATCCCGGCGTGAACCTGGACGATGCCGGCGACGAGTTCATCAGGCGCTTCGGCGGCACGAAGAACATTACCGTGGACGACGTGACCTTCATCACGGTTAAAAAGCTGGGCTGATCTTCCGGGCGGAGCGTCTGTCCGCTCAGTGACGCCTGCTCTTCAATTCTTGTATAACCTTTCCCGAGGTTCCGATGTTCAAATATCTCCTGGAAAAAATCTCCATCCCCAGCGATGAATCGCCGGCTGACAGGAACCGCCGGCGCAAAGCCATCATCGTCAAAGACACCCTGTACACCTATGCCGCCTACACCATATCCATTCTCATCACGGTGGTGGCGCGGTACATAGAACTCACGGGGATGTCGTACGGCGCCGTGGCCCGGCTCTTCCTCTGGGTATCCTTAGTCACGGTAGTGTTCATAGCCATCGCCCTGGCACGGGGATCGGTAAGCCCCCGCTTCGCCACGGGCCATTACACCGGCCAGTTCGCCGTGTGGCTCGCAACCTATGCCGTCTGGATCTACCATATCGGCGCGATACGCTCTGCGGGGCTCCTCTTCGCCCTCATGGCCATGGCGTTCCTGCTGCCCAACTCGAACCTCTTCGAGTCGTACCTGCTGGCCGCGTCCATAGCCGTGGTCCAGGCAACCGTTTCCGCCTGCGCGCTTCTGTACGCATATCAGCCGGGGTCCCTTGTCAAAGAGCTCTTCTACACGCTTTGTTTTTTCCCGGCCGCCCTTTTCATCAGCTTTGTCGCCGGCCAGTACGACCGCCAGCGCGAAAAAGCGCAGCAGGCGCGGATGCAGGCCGCGGCGGCGCGCGACGTCCTCTGGAAGGTCATCCGCAAGACCGCTGACGGCGGCGGCGACACCCTCCATGACGCACTGTATCTGGTTAATCTCATTTTCGAATACTGCGGCGCCGAGGGCGGGTGCCTCTTCGCCCTGGATCCGAAGAAGCGGCAGCTGGACCTGGTCTTTTCAAATCTTGAAAAAACAAGCAGCGGCATGGCAGCCATTGTCAGGAGCGCGGAGAAGGCGGCGGCGCTGGACGGGCCCCGCCGGCAGGATGACGGCGCTGTCACCGGCGAAGAAGATCATCCGTGGACCGATGATGCCGCGCTCTTCTGCATCGTCTTCGAGCCGGGCCGCGGCTCTGCCGGCGTCTGCTGCCTGGTGAAGGCCGCCATGATCGGCACTGTTCCGGAAGGGGAGATGGCGGTGATCCGGGACATTCTGTCCGGCTGCGCCGGTGTGCTGTCGCGATCGCCGATCCATGACGAGCCCTCCGGCCCCGGCAGGGAAGACAAAACCGTTCTGACCGCGTCGGCCGTGGAAAAGATCGAGAAGGCCGTCGCCTATATAAGAGAGAACTTCACCTCGGACATTTCCCGCGACGGCCTGGCCTCACACCTGGACATCAGCCCCAACTATTTCAGTAAGCTCTTCGCGGAATACACCGGGAAAAAAATGAATGATTACATTATCGATCTCAGGATTGACGAGGCCATGAAGCTCCTCCGTGACACGGACCGGCAGATTATCGATATCGCCTTTGCTGTCGGCTTCAACAATCTCCGCACTTTTAACCGGGCCTTCAGCAAAAATATCGCCATGACCCCCCAGGAATACCGTAAATCAGGGCAATAGGGACCGATTTTAGCGTGTAATGCATAAATAAAAATTGTTCCTATTATACTGTTTTCAATACTCTTTAGATAGTGCCCCCTCCCCCTTGATGGGGGAGGGAGGGGTGGGGGTGTGCATACCGATGAATTACGATATAATTAATTTTGCTCGGCAATTACGAAAGGATCAGACTGAAGCAGAGAAAAAAATATGGAAACATTTGAGATCGAAACAATTTAATTCAATAAAATTCAGACGGCAGCAGCCTATTGGTCCATATATAGTCGATTTTATATGTTTTGAAAACAAACTGATCATTGAATTGGATGGAAGCCAGCATATAGATGATGAATCTGATAAAGAACGTGATAGCTGGCTTAAATCTCAAGGTTACACAGTTATACGATTTTGGAATATTGATATTATGAATAATGTTGATGGAGTTTTAAGAGTTATATATGATTATTGTATGGATCACCCTCCCCTTACCCCTCCCATCAAGGGAGGGGTAAAGTAAAACAGCTTAAAGTGCCTACTCTGACCCCCACAAATACCAAAAAATGTCCAAAATAGATAGTATACATTGGACAATTTCAACAATATTTAATTATGTCGTGCAGTTTTAAATAAAAAAACCTATAATATAAATATACCGTCTGGACGCTTTTTTTTAGATGGTGCTGTAATATCAAATATTTATTCATATCCAGGAGGATCTTAATGAAGAAAATAGTAGTGGCATTATCCATTGTAAGTCTATTTTTAGCGGTAATCGGCTGCGGCATGGCGGACATGACCAATCCCACGGCCAATGAATTCGACGTGGTCATCGTGGGCGATTCCATCTTCGACCTGGACGGTTTCATTCACACGAATTTAAAAACACTGTCGGGAAAATCCTACAAGGATTACTCAAAGAGCGGCGATTCGATCCAGTACATAGTCAACCAGTACAACAAGGCCATTGCGGCCCGGCCGTCCATAAGGACCATTATCATGGACGCGGGTGGAAATGATATATTAATGGATGCATATTGGAGCCAGGCATGTCAATCCTCCAGCGGCGTAATCTCCTCATCATGCCAGGCCTACCTCGACGGCGTCCTGGATAAAATAGAAGTATTGTGGGAAGACATGGACAATGACGGGGTGGACAACATTATCCACCAGGGCTATTACCGTATTAAATCGGCCTTCCTCACCAACCTGCTCTATGGCGGAACAAAGCTGAACGGGGCGGTTAATTATGCAGACACCAAGCTTGGCCCGTCATGCGCCGTTTCCCCGGCACAATGCTGGTGGATTGATCCCCGCGCGGATTTCGCGGGAAAAGAATCAACCTATATCAAATCTGACGGCATACATCCAACCAACACAGGCGCGAAAGTTCTCGCGACCAGAATATGGAACAAGATGGTTTCAGTGGGAGCGTACAAGTAAGACTGCAGACACTCCGGGGGCCGCTTCAGCGGCCCCCTCGCTAAATAAGAAAACGTATTACCATAACCGGCCATAAGGGCCCCGCGATAGTTCCTCCCCCATCGTGACGGCATTTATGGCCGATATTTATTGACAGGCCGCCCCGGTAGTGATACAGGGGATTGCCGGGTACACCCATAGGAATGGGTTCCGCAATAATGCCGGTTTCCACAGGAGCCGAAAGGTGAAACACAAAAAACTTCTCTATGCGTCAATAGCGATAATCGTCATCGCCGTCATAGCTCTGCTTATCAGCCTCACCACTACCGCGCCGGTCAGATCGTCAGACCCCGGCAGCTCGAAAAACGGGGCATCCTTCTCCAATTTCTTCGGTATAACATCGATATTCAGTGAAGACCTTGATATGAAGCAGATTGTCGCCGATGATCCGGGGATCGAAATGATAATAGGAATGATGAAGGAGAAATACGGAAAAAAATTATCGGACAAGAGATTGCAGATACGGCTCCTGGGCGGCCTCATACGACATATAAAAAAGAAATACCCGTACGACTGGAAGGAGCGTATAAAAGTCATCCTTGCCGCTGAATTCCCGGAGTATTCCGTTGAAATGACCGACAAGCTAGAAAAGCTCGATGAATACAAAACCTACCTGAAGGAACACCGGAACGAATTGCAGGCCCTGAGCCAGGCGGAGAAAAAAGAAAAAATGCTGGCCAAGCGGCGCGAGATATTCGGAAGCGAGAGCGATGAAATATGGGAGCAGGAGATAGCCTCGGAAAAAATATCCGACATGCTCGGCAGGCTTGACGGGAGAAGCGACCTGTCGGCATACGACAAGATGCGCACCTACAGCACCTTCACGAAAAGCGTCTATACCGAAGCGTCGGACCTGTCATCCGGCAAAAGCGGCGACGAGATCATGGTCCGCAATTACGACCTTGTCAACAATTTCCTGGAGCTTGATTCGGTCCAGTCCGATTTGGGCGGCATGTCCCCGGACGAACGGGCGCGGTTCCTGAGGCAGCTGCGGGAATCGACAGGATTGAAGGAAGACGTGATTAAAAAGATGTCCGAGATAGACGCCCAGCAGGACAGGATGTGGGAAAACGGTCCCGCCTACAACAATGAACGAAATGAAATAATTGCGAAGTATGAAGGCGATGAGCGGGAAAGAAGGCTGGAGGAGGCGCGAAAGAAATATTTCGGCGCCGGCGCCGGCATGATAAAGTTCGAGGAAGACACCTTCAAATTCAACAGGTTCCAGTTCCCCCGCAGGTGGGGCAGGAACTGAACGGCGTTATACGCCTTCCGGCTTTTCCGGCACCGGCACTCCGCGCTCTTCCGGCTCGTGGTCCGGCACCGCCTCCCCGACGTCCACCCACCCATATACGCCCCGGATCGAATCATAGGAGCAGAATTCGTAGAAACTGAAGTTCTCCGACGCCTGCCGCGCTTCCTCGTTGTTGGTGAAGCGCGTGATCTGCTGCTGGTGCGCTGGCCCCATCGGGTACACGGCGACGCCCCCGGGCTTGACGGTGTTGATGAGAAAATAGGGGGTGCGCATGCAGGCCGCGAAGACGATGACCGCGTCGAAATCGCCGAGGGGCCCGTCGAAATCCGTGGCGTCGCCGGCGTAGAACCGCACGCCGGGGTGCCCTTCGCCGATGACACGCTCCTTGGCCAAGCGGGCCAACTCCTCGTGGTACTCGATGGTCACGACCTCCCGCGCCAGCGTCGACAGCACGGCCGTGGAATATCCGGATCCTGTCCCCACCTCAAGGACGCGCTTGCTCTTTGTCAGGTCGAGGCGGCCGATCATCCTTGCCAGGGTGACCGGGTCGTCGCTCTTCTGCCCGGCGCCGATGGGTATCCGGTCATGGGTATAGGCCTGTTCAGCGAAAATTTTATCAAAGAACCTGGGCCGGTCGATGACGGCAATAGCGTCCAGGACCGTTTTCTCGATCCCCGCCTCCTTTAGAAGCTTCAGGTATCTGTTCTTTTCCTTCATGAAAAATCCCCCGCCCTATTCGAAAAACCTGATGAGGTAGGTCAGAAAATAATCTGATATGAGTATCATCATCGACGATTTGACCACCGCCTGGATGGTGGCTTTCCCGACTCCCTCGGCCCCGCCCGAAGTATTGAACCCCTGGTAGCAGGATATGATAGCTATCTCCATGCCGAAGAACACCGACTTGACCAGGCCCGTGGTAAGGTCGCCCAGGTTCGTGTACTGGAGTATGTTGTCAACGTACTTGTCCACGGTGATGCCGAGGGAAAAGAAGGCGATGAAAGCGCCCCCCAGCACGCCCACGACGTCCGTGATAAAGGTGAGCACCGGCGTCATCACCAGGCAGGCGATGAAGCGCGGCACCGACAGGTACTGGATCGGCTCCGCCGACAGTGTCCGCAGGGCGTCTATCTGCTCCGTCACCTTCATGGTGCCGATCTCCGCCGCTATGGAGGACCCCACGCGGCCGGCCAGGAGAAGCCCGGTGAGGACCGGGCAGAGCTCGCGGAACATGGATATGGTGACGCCGCTCCCTATGAAGATGGAGGAGCCGGACATCAGCGAGTCCATCACCCGGCCCAGCTGGAACGCCATGACCATGCCGGTGAAGAACAGGGTGATCGCCGTGACCGGGATCGACTTGTAACCGATCTCGACCATCTGGATGATGATGTTCTTTACGTCAAAGGGGGGGCGAAACATCCACAGGATCGTATCGCGGAAAAAGAGGCCGTAGCTCCCCAGCCCCTCGAAAACCGTGAGGGCCCCGTCCCTGGCTTCACTGAACTTCATAGTCAGGGCCCATTGGCTCGTAATTGCCGTGTACCTCTTCGAGGTCACCGAAACGGGTGTGCTTTTCCCAAAACATCAGCGGCACCTCTCCCACGGGGCCGTTGCGCTGCTTGGCGACGATAATGTCGGCGATGCCCCGCCGCTCCGTCTCCTTTTTCACCTTCTCCTCGCGGTAGATGAACATAACCACGTCCGCATCCTGTTCGATGGCGCCCGATTCGCGCAGGTCGGCCAGGGTGGGCCGCTGGTCGGTGCGGTGCTCCACCTGCCGCGAGAGCTGCGACAGGGCGATGACCGGCACTTCAAGGTCGCGGGCCAGCTGTTTTAAAAAGCGCGATATCTCCGCGATCTGCAGGTGGCGGTCAACGCGCGGATTAGTCCCGGTGATGAGCTGGAGGTAGTCGACGATGATGACGCCGAGGTCCTTGTTCTTCTGCGCCAGGCGCCTTGCCTTGGCCCGCATCTGTAGAACGGTCGACGAGGGTGAATCGTCTATGTATATGGAGGCCTTCGAGAGCTTGCTCGTCGTTTCTATGAGCTTGTGCATATCCTCGGACTTGATGTATCCCGTCCGGACAAGCTGCGAATCAATCATGGTTTCGATACAGAGCATCCGCATCCCCAGCTGGGTCGCGGGCATTTCAAGGGAGAAGAAGAGGACCCCTCTCTTCTCCTTCAGGGCAATGTGGTTGACGATGTTTAGCGCCAGGGCGGTCTTTCCCATGCCGGGGCGGGCCGCGATGATGATGAGCTCGGCGGCATGGAAGCCGGTGAGCATCTCATCGAGCTTGCGGAACCCAGAGCCTACGCCGGTGACGACCCGCTTGGTCTCGTACCAGTTCCCGATGTTGTTCATGGTCTCGTGGAGAACGTCTTCTATCGGCTTGAAGTCGGCGGTTATACGCTTTTCGGTGACATTGAAGATGTCCCGCTCGACCTGGTCGATCAGCTCCTCGGTCTCGAGGGACATGTCGTAGCATTTTTCAACCGATTCGGAGGAGACCTCAATGAGGCGCCGCCGGAGGGAGAGCTCCTTGATGCGCCGCGCGTAGAACTCGGCATTCGCCGAGGTGGAAACGGCCCGATAGAGCTCGACCAGGGCCTGATCGCCGCCGATTTTATCGAAGGCGCCGTGGTCCGTCAGGCGCTGCTTCACCGTGGTGAGGTCTACCGGGAGGTCCTTCTGGAGCAGCTCCACTACTGCCCCGAAGATGGTGCGGTGTTTATCCAGGTAAAAATCCTCCGGCTGGAGGATTTCACTTACTTTGTAGAGTGCTTCCCTGCTCAGCAATACCGAGGCCAGACAGGCTGTTTCGGTCTCAACATCCTGCGGGGGAAGCTTTTCGGAGAGCATGCATCACTCCTTGACGACGATAACTTTTATCGCGGGAGCCTGCCCTTCTTCCAGTTTTATTTTTACCGTGTATTCGCCTTCCTGCTTGATGGGAGTCTCGATCACGATCTTCCTCTTGTCGATATCATACCCCTTCTCTTTCAGCTTTTTGGCGATGTCCATGGCGGTGACGGAACCGAAGAGCTTGCCCTCTTCCCCGACCTGCACCGCTATCTGCAGCTCAAGACCTGTAATGCTTCCGGCGAGCTTCTCGCTCTCCTTCTTCCGCTTCTCTTTCTTGATCTTAACCAGCTTCTTCTGGTGGTCTATCGCCCGCTTGCTCGACTCGTTGGCCAGGATGACCAGTTTCCTCGGAAGGAGGTAGTTCCTCGCATAGCCGGGGGACACTTCCTTGATGTCTCCCGCATCTCCCAGGCTGGGTATATCTTTTTGTAATATGACTTTCATCGCATGCTCCTTGTATATGAAGATTCTTATTCAATGTCCTTTTTGTTTGTGTCGGCGTTTATACGCTTCCTGAAATCGGCCCAGACATCCAGCGCGCCCAGCCCGGCGAGCATGATGAACAGGAACAGCGCCATCCAAATCCCCGTGATCAGCATCACCGTCAGTCCCAGGGGGAGGAAGTAGCCGGGCAGTCCCCGTTTTATCAGATAAAACTTTATCAGTCCCAGCGCCTGCACGAAATAGAGCAGCGCCGCAATAAGAGCTACATTCAGGCCGGCACTATGGAGTATCAAATATTCGCTTTTGTCAATAAGTAAATAGGCCGCGAGGCCCCCAATCAGTGCGAATATAAAATAATCGTTCAGCCGGAACGATTCCAGGCCCGCTACCGCGCCGGCCTGCGCTGTCCGCGTCAGAAAGCGCCCCATGATCAAGAAACCCAGGCCGGATATCACCAGCACATTCAAGAATGATGAAAAGGGCACCCGGGCTATTATATCGCTACGCGAAGCGTCAAACTCCGCCAGGAACTGCTGCTTAATTTCTGCCGGCGCGCCGCCCATATCCATGACCTTTGCCATTTCCCCTCTCAGCATGCCGATAAAATCGACGTTCTGATAAAAGGCCAGGTAATAGAAAAAGCCGGTCACCAGTACAGAAAGGGCGATAGACGTCGTTAAAATGTAAAACTCGAAACTCTTTCCCTTCTTATAGGTGTAGCCCCCGACGCCGCCCAGCAGAAAGGGAGCTGCCACCAGTGGCAGGTCCGCAGCTCTACCTGAAACCAACACCACCGATCCAATGAGGACCGCGAAGATGACCAGCGCTTTCCATTCGAGCCGGTAATACAGGTACGCGGAGCCGACCATCAGCATCGTGGCTCCGATCGCGGCAGCCAGAATTGCAAGCACGGAACTTATTGCTCCACGAAAGGCAGCAGGGCAATGGTGCGCGCGCGTTTAATTTCACGGGCAACAAGCCGCTGGTGCTTGGAACAGGTGCCGGTGACCCGTCGCGGAAGAATCTTGCCACGGTCGGTAATGAACCGCTCGAGCAAATCAGGCCGCCTGTAATCAATGCCGGCATTCTTGTCCTGGCAGAAGATGCAGACCTTCTTTTTAAAGCGGGGCATCCGCATGCCCCCTTCGGATGAGCCGCCGCCCTCCCTGTCGTCACCGAACCTGCCCCTGCGGGGAGGACGGTCGCTCCGTTCACGGGAATCCGTGCGGGGCGGTCTGTCGCCTGCCGGCCGGTCGCCTGCCGGTCTCTCCGGCGCTGGCGGTGTTGGCGGCGCTGTCTCGGCCGCCTTTTCAGGCTCGGCAGCAGGTGCCGTCTGAACCGGCTCTGCCTGTGTTTCTGTTGTTTGACCTTCGGTCTTTTCGTTATCTATGGTATCAGACATGATATGTTCCTCTCAATTATTATGATGGTTGATTATTTCAATCGTATTAAAATGGAATATCCTCATCGGAAAAGGGATTGTCTGTGTTCGGTGAAGGCTCATGGGAAGATGACGGCACGTCCGTGGGCGCTTCCTTGCTGCTTCCGCCGGGCGCTGACAGGAACTGGAAGTTATCCACGACGATCTCCACAACCTGCCGCTTTTTTCCTTCCTGATCGTCCCAGGACCGCTGCTGGAGACGCCCTTCGATGCCGATACGCTGGCCCTTCTTGCAGTACTCGGCAATAACCTCGCCTGTTTTAGCCCAGGCGACGCAATTAAAAAAGGAAACCTGCTCCTTTTTTTCACCGCCGGCCACATAGGTCCTGTTGTTGGCAATGGAAAAGCTGCACACCGACGTTCCGCTCTGGGTGTACCGTAGCTCCGGATCCCTGGTGAGTCTCCCGATCAGTATCGCCTTGTTCAGATCACTGGCCATGGAATGCCTCCTTGTTTAGGCGGTCGCCGCTTTATTGTTCTTTATGAAAAAGTAGCGCAGAATGTCGCTGTTCAGCCTGAGTTCACTGATTATTTTTTTTACTGATTCAGGCGGTATCTGGACATTCAGGAAGAGATAGTAGCCCTGGGTTTCGCCGTCGATCTGGTAGGCCAGTTTCTTGACCCCCGGGGAATTGTCGCTCAGGACCGTTGTCCCGTGCTTGGTCAGGATATCCTTTGTCTTTTCAATAAGGGATTCCGTGTCCTTGTTTCTGAGAATAAACGTAAGATCATACGTAACCATATGATTTGATCCTCCCTCTGGATTTTTAGCTGAAATGCCCGGCGCAGGGAGCGCCCGCTTTCAGCAGAAAGGTGAACCAATAGTCACAGAGGGTATATTTATTTCAAGGAAAATTCTTTATTTAACGGTAAATATATGGTTATTGTGAATTATGTCTCGCAAAAAGGTATAATCATCACTTCTCCCGGGCCCATATTTGACATCATGCCCCCTCCGGCCTTTTATCGTTTAAAACAACGGATTTCACTATGGGACTTGATGGATAAATTATGTTATTTGCCCAATGAATTCTGCAGAAGAATCAGCATTTCAAGAAAATTATTTAATTCAGCATAGTCATTGCAGTATTGCCATACTGGTCTTTTAGATTGACATTCGCACCGGATGTAATCAATATTTTCGCGATAACCCTGTAATCATAATTCGCGCATAACATGAGCGGAGTGGTTCCTTTGCGGAAGGAACCGTATTCACTGGCAGCAATACAATTAGGATTCGCACCCTGTGAAAGCAGATATTTTACAGCATTTAATTGATTGTAATAAACTGCCCACATGAGCGGTGTCCAACCGAATTTATCAAATGTATTGACTTTGTCTCCCATTTCAAGACGTTTTTGAATGCTTTCTACATTGCCGTTCATGGCGGCACGGTGGATTGTGATTGGTATTGTACAGGAAATCGTTAATATGATAACTGAATAGATTAAAACAGCTTTTATGATATTCAATGTTAGTGTTTTCATATTAACTCCTTGCACGATTGAAAAAAATCATAATGAATAAAATCGATAATTTTCCCCATTCTATAATAATTACCACGGGGACCAAATCTAAATGGAACAGCAAAAAGCCAATTAAAAGATTTACTTGTAATTATATATTCTTTCATTGTGACTAATTTTTTATTATTATATAGATAATAATTTAATATATAATAATCAGCATTTAATGTATACGTTGGTATAATACCTGCAGTTAAGTATGTTATCCAAGCAACGCCGGGATGCACTCGATTATCTTCTGCATGAGCAATATTAATTTGCAAGAAAAATCCGGATTTTGGCATTATTGACACTTCTTTTAGCTCCTTAAATCCCATGTCATTAAGACTTTTTTTTACAATTTCTTTTTCTTTTTTAGATGATCCAATAAGTACTGAATAATTTACCATTATTCTTTTATAATAATTATCAAGTTTTTTATTACTTGTTTCTGGTATTGTTGAATAAGTAGAACAAGATTGAAAAAAAATAAGAATAATTGGAAACATCATCCCTGGCTTATTGATAAGCTTCATAAATAAATATTTTAAATATGATTATTCGTTAAATTTTGATAAATGAAAAAAATCTTGAACAATTAAATCAATAATTTTATTTCTTCTGCAATTATTACCTACCCCCCCTGGTGCAACAAATATCCAATTAAATTGCTTCATTCGTAGAATATATTCTTTTTCTTGTAATTTATTTTTACCCTTATAGAGAATAAATTTTATTTCATATTTATCATGTTCAGATAAATATGTTGGGATTAGACCAAGACTAACAACAGAAATGATTCCTATACCTGTTCCAAATGGTCCTATATATCTAATTTTTATTTCTAAGTTATAATTATTATTTGAAAATTGATTAATTTCATTAATTTCCTTAAATTTTAATTTTTTTAAACTATTAACAATCGGATTTTTGAGATTTTTTGATTGAAGATATATAAAATCAAATTTATAATTTACTATAATCTTAGAAATATTATTTTTAACATCTTGATGTACTACTAAAGGACGTATATTATAGCTTTCACAGGATAAAAATATAAATGCTGCTATAATAACAATTTTTCTTAAATGGTCATGCAAGAAATATAAAGAAAAAAACATAAAGCGTTAAACCCCTATAATAAATTTTTCACTTTAAGAATTGTTAAAAACCACGCAACCATTGTTGATAATCATAATTACTAAATATACTACTATAAGCTATAGACCAAGCAGGCAATGTGCATGCTAACATTCCTGGAATATTTTCTGGATCTAAAGTTGAAGTAGTACAAACATAATCGTGCAACACTGCAATTGGATGGATCAGTAAAGCATCTAAAACTTTCAAATATGATTGATACTCAGCTCCAGGAACATTGGGCTCTGATGTTTGAAGTCCTGTGATTGGTTTAGATAATGATGGACCATTGGGGTTATCCCACTCTATTTGAGAAAATTTAATAGGCATCAATCTACCATCACCTGTGCTACTTGTTGGAACTGGACCAATAACTCCACTTAGATTAATTCCTCCATAGGCCGTCCCTCCACCACCAAGCAACTTGCCATTTCTTGCGCTATTGACCCATGTATAACCCACACCGATTGAACCATAACTATCACTTAAGCTGACGCGTAAATTGTTCGTTATTGTATGTTTGTTAAAATTATAAGAGGTGGCCAGTCCGACTGACAGTTTATCACAACTTAATGAAACCGTTCCATATATGCTCCAACCGCCATTGGGACCCTTTTCCTGCCAGTGAAAACCATTTCCCCAACTTATACAATAAAAACGGCCAAACAAACCGCCGGTAACACCCCAACCCTGTGTATATGTATAAGACATATTAAATCCTGGATAATTAATAAAATTGGTTATCCATGTAGAAAGAAAACCTTTATATCCCCCGTCAATCCATGAGAATATACCGGTGAAAGAGTTTATTACAGATTTACCGAATTGTACGCCTAAGCTTTTTTGAGATTCTTGTTCTGACCATTTTGACCAGTTGGACATCATTGTCTCAGCATAAAGGTAAAGCTGAGATTCAGGACTATTCCCGGTAGCATCATTAAGAGCTATAGGATTACCAACAACATACATATACCTGTTAAATGTTTGTGATTGTCCTGGATCAGGAATAATTGTATCTGGCGTAATAAACCTTCCAATACTGGAATCATAATAGCGGGCATTATAATAAATCAAGTCGGATTCCTGGTCAAGTTCATGGGAATTATACTTATATCGAGTGACATCGTTCCCGGTTTTTTCAGCAATCTCCCCATAAGGCTTATAATATGCTTGGAATATTTTTTCGCCCTGCGAGTCTGTAACATAACTTATATTACGGTTATAATCGGGATGAAAAAAAAACATACCCGGGATCGGTGTACCCTGAGGAAAATTATTCCGGGTATTATCATTTATTACCCATGGGGGCACCCCGGTATTATTGGAATTATCTATCATATTACTGCAGCCAAATAATCCGAACACAGCAAATATGCAAAAACAAAGTAATGGGGCAGTTCTAAATACCCATGATGGTACATGAATATTATATTCTTTTGTGAGAATGACAGTACTTTTGAATAATACAACAAGACTTATTAGTAAAACTATGGCAATAAAAAATCGATATGTTTTTTTGTTATTACTTAAATAATTGAGATATTCATATGAATATAGGATTAGACCCTTGAAGTCGATTTTTGAGTAATAACGATTTATAATTGGGGGGTTATTAAATGCGATTAGAGTGGCGTTATCCTCGGTCATTTGAGCGACTAATTCATTTTTTATTCCATAAAAGTATTTTGTGTGTAGCTCTGGACGATGTGGTATTTGTGTAATTTCATACAGCATATCAATATTGTATACATCAGTTCCATTTCTTAAAGACTTTTTAATCCTATGATTTGCATGATCATAGACATACGTTGCTTCATTATTTCTATGGTTCGTTATAGATATTAGTCGATTGAGTCCATCATATTTCAGTAAACCCCCTTTTCTGGATATCATATTACCGTTTTGATCGTACGCATAACTATCTCCCTCATTATTACTTGTAACTGCATATGGATGAGTTGGATTATTATAATTCAGGACGAGATCACCTTTCTTTTTCAGGTTACCGTTATTTAAGTATGTATAAGAAATATTACCATATACACCGTCAGCGGAAACAAGACGATTCAATGTATCATATTCGAAAGACTGTGATTTTGAACTATTGATATTATCTGTAATTGATGTGACATTTGTGGCATTATACTCGTAAGAGACATCCTCAATGACATCTCCTGCCCCATATTCTTTTTTTGATATTAATCTTTCTGGCTTTGTAGTAGCAGGATTATATAAAATATTAGTCTCAATCCCGTTGCCGGTGACTCGATATACCCGATTATCAAAATTATTTATATTATCATCTTCCTTAAAACGCCCGTATTTGACTATGGCGTATCCATTCCATTCGATTTTTTTTAGATACCCGAGATCAGCATATTCACGGTTTATTTCCGTGCCATCAGGATACGTCAAACGAGACACTCTGCCAACTTTGTCATATTCCATTTGGAAAATAAACTTCCTGCCGTCGATCTTTTGTGTTTTTATAATTGTTTGGCCTTTCGTATCATAAGCGAAAGTCGATTCACTCACTCCATCATTTATTTTCGTGACTCTACCCTGGCTGTTAGCAACTGCAGAATCATCGTAATCGTAACTGATATCGGGAGTGCCATCAGGATGATTTATTTTTTTTATCCGGTATATATCGTCATATTCATATGATACCGTATTACCTATAGCATCCTGCGAGGACAACAAACATCCGACTTCATTATAAGAATATGACGATGACCCGGTGTTGGGATCCGTGATCGATGTCTTTCTGCCAAGTGAATCATATTCTATCATAGTTTTTAAACCATCGGTGTAGGTAACCGATGACAGTAAGCCTGCATTATTATATAAATAGGAAGTAGTAACAATATTGGAGTCATTTTTATGAATTATCCTGTTCCTTGCATCACGAACTAATCTGTGTATTGTACCATCCCGATCTGTTAATAATTCGGCATATGTTCCATTCCCCGTATTGGTATAAAAAAAGCTTTTAAAAGTATGATCAGGATATGTCACTAATGATAATCTATTTAACGAATCATATTTATAATTGATATAAAGTGGAGTTTCATTATATGAACCGGTTAAATATGGCATAGTTTCTCTTCTTTTCTGTCCATGCTCATTGAATTCTATATCCACTACCTGCTCTAGATTTACATTGTCAGTTTCCTCAGCTTTCTGCATAATTTTATACACCCTGCCCAGGGCATCCATATATTGACGTTTGTAATGAAATCCAGAACTTGAATCATCCGCGATGCGGGTTTCAATATATTGCGTATTGGGATCACCGGTGATATTATAAACAACTGTACTCGACCATTCATCACCAGGATTGGTGGTTTTTATGAGCCTCCCGAATTCGTCATAATCATAATGAATTGTGTTTCCGTTGGGATCAGTTTCAGAACTCTTTGTCCCATATCGATAATCATATATCACAGAAGCGGACTGATCAATAGCATTGGTTGTTCTGACCGGATAAGAACGATAATCCGAATCATATTCTATTCTTGAAATATGCCCAAGTGGATCGGTTATTTGAATTATATTTCCATTAGTATCATGCAAATATGATTGTTTAATCCAATTGTTTTTGTCGGCATTGAATGTTTCATTCGATATGAGGTTATTTCCTGTATACTTGTATCTAATTCGCTTGATTTCAACATTACTCGATAATGTTGATGTTTCAGATAAGCGGCGCAATAACCATGAAGATTCATCAATGGCATAACTATTTACTGTTGTTATTGTTTCTGAATTTGTTATTGAATCATCGACTCTTACAGTGTTACCATATCCGTCATATGCAAATGATTTTAATCCTGTACTGACAGGGATTGCGTCATTATTATCAAAACTTTTTTGAACAACAGTTTTTATTTGGGATTTATTCGTACCAAAGGAAGTAGTGGTATTATCATAATATTGGTAATCCACGGTTTTAATAAACGTTCCATTATCCGCGTATTGTTCAACCCTTCTTGGACATGCATGATAATGATAATCATCCTGGATAAATTCAGTAATCGTTTTTTCACCTGATTGGTTTATGGTAATGATTTTTTCGAAAAGAAGATCCTTCTTATCCGGTCTTGATCCAGTATACATCTTGGCATTATAATAATAATAATTAGTTGAATAAGATGATCCTCTTCCATCGGTAATCATCATTTTTGTTGCTAAATAACGCGGTGTTTTATTTGAAATATAGGGATACTTTGAATCAGAAGGTTGTATTGTATCCGGTTCATTAAATTTTGATTGATATTCAATGCTAATGATGCCACCTGAGCCATCTTTAACTTTTGTTATTAAATTTGAATTATGCTGATCATTTGACAATGAATTGATGCAATGCTTAAATATTGAATCTTGAATGTTAATAATATCATTCTTATTATCTCCATTACTATCACCTGAAAAACGAAATCCAATATTTAAATTATCACCGTTTGGAATCGAATATGATCGAAAAATAAAATTTCCATTGCCATTGGATAACCAAATAGTTACTGTTTTTCCAATATAATGAACAACATCACTCTTGCCATCACCATTGATATCCGTAATACCCCAATTACCCACCTCATAACCAATTCTATCTGTCGAACCGATATAGGGCTCGAAAGCACCATCTCCTTTAGATAATAAAATTATGGATCTATATCTATTTGTAGAACCAAGTAATAAATCCGATTTTCCATCACCATTAAAATCACCAACTAAAAATTGTATGCCGGGTCTGCCAACATTATCTGCAGCGATTCTGGTAATATTAAGATTCATGGAAGGAAAATAATGTTTTACATCGTAATTGCCATCTCCTCGAGATAATAGTGTCGCTATATCAACACGCGGAAAATCCGGAGATTCACCGAACCATATAATAGCAAAATCATCTTTACCATCGCCATTGAAATCACTTGCAGCAATAGGTACAACAATCCCACCATAATAGAATAAAAGTGCGCCGGCATATTGATTAAGGTAATTTTGAAGCTGAAAATATTTCATTTCATAATTACCATCTCCCATTGAAATCCAACTGTTAAAATAGTATATGGGATATAAACCTCGTAAATGCACCATATCCGTTCTCCCATCACCATTTACATCAGCACTAATCCATCTTCCAGTTGTTCGATACCGAATTCCGGGATTGAATGTTGAAATATTAAAAGTGCCGTCACCATTAGATAGCCAGGTATTAATACATTGCTGGCCCAGTAAAAACGGAACTGTGTGAAATAAATCGGTTTTACCATCTCCATCAAAATCTCCATTCAACCACTGACCAATACCAGTATCATAACCAGACCATGGAGCATAACCCGGCCTTGGTATTGTAAAACCACCATCACCGTCTGACAATAACGCATGAACATATCTATCCCAAAACCAAAAATGACAAACATGAAAAAGATCCATTTCACCATCACCATCAATATCGCCATCAAGCCAGGTTCCTAGACTGGTGTTATACCCTGCCCAGGGAATAAATGATTTGTTACTGAATGTTATCGGATTGTTAGAAGTATCATACTCAAATTCAATTATAGGTAACTCTCCACCATTCGAACCAAATTCGTGGACTTTTACCAATTTGCTTTGAGGAACCAATCCATCTTCAATATAATCAAGCTGATATTTCCTGACTGTATCGCCAAACAAATTATAACCAAACATTGAAGTAACATTACATTTAACAGTAATATATTTCAAACGTTTACTAGTAACGACCTTTGAGCTTTGATCATATGAAATGTTTACATCAGGACGATTATCTTCATAGCCAAATTCAACAACATTATATTTCGATATTCCATCTCCCAGAGTATAAATAATTTTAACCGGATAATATTGCCCCTCATCCTGCATATATTCTATTTCATATGAATTACCATTGACATCCTCAACAGAATGCAAGGCCCATACACGAATTGAATCCGGATGATTAAGGGAATATACTTGAGAATCACTAGTCGTACCATAATGACATTTTGTACCATCTGGCTGATGCTCGATCCAAGATTTTGGTCCTCCTCCCTGTTGCCCCACTGCCTCAAAACGTGAAAAATTTTCTTCAGCATGATGGTAATAATTACCATGTTTATTTAAATGGCCATTGGGTCCTGTGTAATTGTCATCATTATTGTAATTAATAGAATAACCGTTATCTCTGCTAATACTGGATAATCCAGATAGATTCCATCCGAGTCCTGTTATTCCATTATTTGCATTGGAATTGTAATTTAAAGAAATTGAAGGTTGAATACCTTTTCTACCAGGCGGGAGTTTTATCGATACAGAAGTGCCAAATGATCCATCAGGATTAATATCAGCAAACAAGAATGATCCAGGTAAAATAATTAACAATATGCAAATAATAAATAGTCGGATATAATAATATTGTTTCATAAAATCTAACCTCAATTATATCATTCCATATTATAGTTTTAGCAATCTAAATAACTATATCAGGATTATTAATTATTCTATTACTAATAGATCATTAGAAAAGATCAAAATCAGAATAGACAAAGCATCCCCGGGACAGTAAATTAATATTCTGTCTTGTTGTTTCTGATGATCTAATGCGAGCACCATACGATTTGTAGTTTAATTTTTAAAAAAACTAGATAAATGTTACCCGGAACATTTTAATGATTCGTCATATTGTTCTTTTACCAAATATAAATTGTTCGCTGTCCAATAAAACATGACATGATGTTCAATAATTAGTAAGTATGATATTCACAACGAAAATGACAAAAAATTCTTAAAAAAATAATTTTTTTCATATAAGTTTATACCATTTATAAAAGGTCTTTTCCTTATAGTTTATGGTTTTCGAGGTGGCATACTGAATCCGCCTCACGGAACACTTGCGCAGTTGTCTATTTTCTTGTTGGCTCGGAACTTGTTTTCGTCCAATATTTGAGTTTATGTGTCTGCCTCCGAATTCTCAGCGCACTCCGTATTAAAATTCATATTGTTAAATTCTTCACCCATCACAATAACAGTTGATTTACCCAGCTATCCTTGGCATATTTATAGCAGCCATCTGCATGAAGGGGGCATGATCATGAATAGAAGATTCCGTCTCGTTCTCATTCTCCTTGTTTCAATGTCGATAATCACTGGAGGAATGCAGGCACAGGCCGGCGAATTCAGCGTTGGTGCCACGGTCATGTACGCGTGGTGGAAACCCTTCGCAGCCAATTATCTGCAACAGCTCGACAGGAAATGGCCGATACAGACCACATTTTACGCCGAAAACTCAAGCGTCTTATACGGCCCGATACTGGGCTACAAGATCTCCGATTCCTGGAAGCTGTCCTTCATGCTTCTCATGGCGCTTCATAACCAGTTCTCTGCAGCGTCACACAACGCGACCATGGACCTGAGCGGCTTTCACCTGGCCAGGACAACTGCCGACCGCATGAACAAGTACGACGCGGACCTGCGCGCCTTTTATGTTGCCGGGAAATACGCCGATGTCTTTATCGCCGTCAACCTGGAAGCCGACAAGTATTTCGGCGATTACCGTGCCCTGATCAGCCTGGCGCCGGTCCTGCCTGTCCTGCTTCCACTGGCGGGATCGCTCCGGTCATTCCAGTACGACTGCGGTCCCGGCGTCGGGGTCAACCTGAGGTTCGAGCTTGTTAAGAATCTCTACGCGCAGATGCGGCTGTCGCTCTATGTCATGGGGGGCACCCTTGAAAGGAACGTCCAGTACGAAAAAAGGAAGGTCAACTCCCACCTGTGCCTTAAGAGCGTTGATGAGGTGCTGCTCTCGTATTACATCGAGGCGGCCAGGACAACCATCTCCATCGGCGGCAGGTACCATGCCATGACTTTTGCCCAGCTGAGCGCAACACCGCGGGAATTTTTCAAGAATTACACGACAAAATTTGACCAGATCGGCGGGATGATCTTCTCGGCTGCGTACACATTCTGACAGCGCTGCTACTTGCCCGCCATTCCCGGAACCAGCTTCTGCGGTTTGGTGAAGATGGTGTAGGGGAGCATGATGGTGCGCATCAGGGTCTCGCCGATGCCGCGGGCTATCGTTATCATCGGCGCCGGCATGACCCTGAGATCATCGAAGCTCCCAGTCATTCTGCAGTAGATAATGAACATCCCCTCGTTCGCTCCCACGAGGAGCCAGCCGATGACCGGTATCAGGCCCACGGCCCGATCAATGGTTTCCAGGGGCCTTATCCCCAGGAGCGCGTTGATACTGTCGGTTTTCATGGAATAGGTGCCGTTCGCGGAAAGCTGTATCGAATTGCTGTCGAGGTAAAAGTTGTCGAAGGATATGACGCTCTCCTTGATGGTGATACGGGACAGGATCGAATTATAGGGAAACCCCTTCGTCTTCATGTCCGGGTTGCGGTTTAGGGCCATCTTGTAGAAATTGAAAGCGCCGAACATCTTTGACAGGGCTTCAAACTTCAGGAGCCTGCCGCTGAATGATGAAAAGAGAAGGTCGCCGTAGATTGAGCCGCTGTTTCCCCAGACCCTGCCTTCAAGGTTCATGGCCCCGTCGATCCACGACTGTTTCCCCGGGAAAACAGTTCCCAGAACCCGCCTGATGTCGAAAGCTTTCAGCGTGAAGGCGACATCGAAGGCTGTGTTCTGTCCCGGCGTCATGATGACGCTGCCGGCTCCGTTCATGTAGGCGCCCCGCGCCTGCAGGTTGTTCAGGATGAGGGAGCCGTTCTTCGCCACTGCCGCCGCGGAGACCGTTTCAACCGGAATGCCGTAGAGGGCCAGGTCGGACATGCTGAAGTCGGCGCCGCCATTGAGCTGTTCCAGGATAACGTCCAGGATGGGGCTCCCGCCGCCGCGGCCGCCGCCGATGCCCATATTTTTGATATGGACCCGGCCGTGGAATGTCCGACGGTCTCCACCGGTGTAGGTCCCCGCGGCGGACACCACGAGCGGCTCCGATATGAAGTCAAGGCCCGGCGAGTATATATCGCGTCCCTTCATCCTGACGGTGCCGCGCAGCTTGATAATGTCATTGTTGTAACGTAACTGTGTATTGTCGAACTGGAGCTCGCCGATGATCGCAATGCCTCCATTCGATCTGACCCTGGCGTAGCCGGTCATCGGTCCGCTGATAGATATGACGCTCTTCCCGAGGCGGAGGGTGACGTCCGGGTGACGAAGCTCGATTTCCGGCAGGGAGAATTCCGGCATGGTCGGCCTGTCAGACAGGGAATTTGCAGATATCTCAAGGCGGAGGCGGTCCAGGCGGATGCGCTTAAGCCAGTCCCCCTCATTGAACCACTGGAGCGGCGAAAATATCAGGGTCACTTCGTCGGCTGACACATGATAGGCGTCCGGGGGACCGATGACGACGCGGGAAAAGCTGATCCCCGGTTCCTGGAACATCGCGACATATAGTTCACCTACCCTGACCGGTATCTTTAATCTCCCCTGGAGATACTGCACCAGGATGTTTTTTAACGGGCTAAAGTTCAGGGAATAATTGATGTCACCAACGGACCTCACGACCAGATAGGCCGCAGTGATGGAGATACAAAGGAGATATATGAAAACTTTTTTTGCTTGTTGTTTCATAATTGTTAACGGCGGCCCCTGGGGAGGCCTGCCCGTAACGGCAAGACTCCCGAAGGGTCACCTGATAATTCCCAATTCAAAAAGTCCGTTCCGTATAAACTGAACGGACATGGCAGAAAGGATAAGGCCCATCAGCTTTTGCAATATTGAAATCCCGGTGGTGCCAAGGGCATTGCTGATATAGACCGAAAAGAACATGACCACCATCGCCATCAGGAACACCGCGATCGAAAGGCCCGTGATGACGGCGAGCTTCACGGGGTCTCCGTCCGCCTGGGTGCTGAACATGACCAGGGCGGCGATGTTTCCCGGTCCGCTAAGCATCGGGATCGCCAGGGGAAACACCGAAACGTCCCGCTCCTCTTCAGGCTGGTCATGATCGCCGATGTCGCGCATCTTGACCCGCGAAGCCTGGCCGAGCAGCATCTCCATGGAAATAATAAAAAGCAGGATCCCCCCTGCTACCAGGAAGGATCCTGTCGAAATCCCCAGAAACCCGAGGAGATATCTTCCCAAGAGGATAAAGAATACGGAAATTGCAATGGATATTACAATAGACCGTATTATTATCCGCCTTCTTTTGTGGTCACGGTACCCCGCCAGGTAGACCAGGAAAACCGGGATCAAACCGAGCGGATCCACCACAAAAAAAAGAGTAAAAAAAACCGTGGGGATGTAATAAACATCCATTTAATGACCTCGGGACCGTGCCTGGGTTATAAAACATCTTATTGCGCCGTATAAAAAAGTCAATAAAAAAGGATGATGAATTTTTGAAAACTCTCATTAGACATAATCAGAAATAAACAGAATGTCATTTATTGTGTAATTATAGAATATTAACTATACATATTTATAATATGTTCATTTTAATAATTATCATTATTTGCTTTATGTTTATATTTTTATAAGTATGTGATTAGAATTATCGCACCGATAACTATCGGGCAAATTATTTTACTATGACCCCTCCTATAAGAAGTTATTCTAAACCTATCACCCACGCTCTGAGCAAATCCTTGTATCCTCACCTCTTCGGTCCCCCCGTTTAACCTCACCTGCGTTCTCTCCTTGAAAATGAGAGGGCTTCAACAATAAATGAAATTATCAATCCCCGCTCTCCATTTTATGAAGAGCGGGTTAGGGAGTGAGGATTCATTAGAGGGAGAGGGGGTTAAGGCTGAGGTGAAAAAAATATGGATTGATAAAAAAGTAACGGGCTGTATCTTTGAAACGTTATTTTCGGAGGTTCCGGTTCATGAAAATCGCCATGGCGCAGATAAACCCGACCATCGCCGATATAAGCGGCAACAGGGACAAGATCGTATCTTTCATCCAGGACGCCGCGGCCCGGGGGGCCGACCTGGTGGTATTTCCTGAAATGGCCACCATCGGATACCCGCCCATGGACCTCCTGGAAAACCGGAAGCTCATCAATGACAATCTCGCTTCAATTGAAGAGATAGCCTGTCACTGCACTGAAACTGCGGTCATCTGCGGGTTTGTGGACAAGGACACGGACAATCATCCCCTCCTCTTCAACGCCGCGGCTTTCATGCAGGGCGGCAGGATCGTTTCGCGGCATTATAAGACCCTCCTCCCCAGCTACGATGTGTTCGACGAGCTCAGGTATTTTTCCCGGGCCAGGGAGCATTCAGTCGTTGAATTCATGGGCCGCCGCATCGGCATCACCATCTGCGAGGACATCTGGAACGACCTCGACTTCTACTCCGCGGGCCGTGCCCCGGACGGCACGCTTGAAAAATATGACTGCCGCCGCCGCTACGACACGGATCCGATCCAGGAACTGGTTGCACAGAAGGCTAACCTGGTGGTCAACATCTCGGCCTCCCCCTTTACCCGGGGTAAAAACAAATTTAAAAGATCAATGATCGCCGATATCGCACGGCACCACAACCTGCCGGTGATATATGTAAACCAGATGGGAGGCAACGACAGCCTGGTCTTTGACGGCAACAGCATCGCCTTCAACCGCCAGGGGCACATCGCCGGCCGCGCGAAGCCCTTCGAGGAGGACCTGGCGCTGGTGGACATCGAAGCTGATCCTGAGATCACAATCGCTGACAGCGATATCGAGGAGACACGGCAGGCCCTGGTCCTGGGGATACGCGACTACGTTCGCAAGTGCGGCTTCAGGAGTGTGGTGATCGGTCTCTCCGGCGGCATCGACTCGGCGCTCACCGCGGTCCTGGCGGTGCAGGCCCTGGGCCCGGAAAACGTCACCGGCATAACCATGCCGTCGGTCTACTCATCCGCCGGGAGCGTCGACGACTCCCGCATCCTCGCGGAGAACCTGGGAATACGCTTCGAAACAGTCCCGATCCGCTCCCTCTACAACGAGTACCGGAAGAGCCTCGCGGAAATATTCCGCGGCAGGCCCGCGGACGTTACCGAGGAAAACATCCAGGCGCGCATACGAGGCAACATCCTTATGGCGGTCAGCAACAAGGAAAAGAGCCTGGTCCTTTCCACCGGGAACAAGTCGGAGCTGGCCATGGGGTACTGCACCCTCTACGGCGACATGTCCGGCGGCCTCGCGGTCATCTCGGACCTCCCCAAGACCCTGGTCTACGACCTGTCGCGCCACATCAACCGGGACCGCGAGATCATCCCGGACGCCTCCATCACCAAGCCGCCCTCGGCGGAGCTCAGGCCCAACCAGAAGGACCAGGACTCCCTCCCCCCCTACGAGGTGCTGGACCGGATCCTGGAGCTCTACATCGAGGACCGACTCTCCGCGGACGAGATCGTCGCCCACGGCTTCCCGGAGGACACGGTCCGCTCGGTCCTCCACACCGTCAATCTCAACGAATACAAGCGGCGCCAGGCCGCGCCGGGCATCAAGGTGACCGCAAAGGCCTTCGGCGTGGGGCGCCGCATCCCCATAGCTCAGCGCTTCAGGCCCTGATAGGCCGGTTCACGGCAGGATAAACATGCAGGAGAAACGGATATTCATCATCGAGGACGACCGGCTCACCGCGCTGGACCTCCGCAACAGTCTCCGCCGCATCGGATACCAGGTCATCGACCCCGTGGCCTCCGGAGCCGAAGCCGTGGCCAAAGTAAATAAAGAGAAGCCGGACCTCATTATTACCGACATCTCCCTTGAAGGGGACCTGGACGGCATCGAGACCGTGCACTGGATACAGAAAAGCATGGACGTGCCGGTGATTTATTTCACCGCCTACAGCTCGCCGGAGATGTTCAAGCGGGCCCTTGAGACGAACCCCTACGGCTACCTGGTCAAGCCGGTCAGCATGGACGACCTATACACTACCATTGAAACGGCGTTGAAACGAAGCGATCTCGAACGCAAGCTCCGCATCAGCGAAATCAGGTTCCGCCTTGCCTTTGAAAACGCCATGGACGCCATCGTCTGGGCAGACGCGGAGACCGGGATCATCATAGACAGCAACCGATCAGCCGAATGGCTCTTCGAAAAAAGCCGGGACGAGATGGTCGGCCGGCATTTCTCCTCGCTCCATCCCCCGGACTTCGAGGAATCCATCAGGAAGATATTCGCTGAAAAAGCCATGGGAAGCATGGAACCCGTTGAGGTCAGCATCGTAACAAAGGCCGGCGCCATAAAGATAGTCACCATCAACACCGCGGTCACCCGCATGGAGGAGCGGACCGTCATCCAGGGGGTCTTCCGCGACATATCACAGCAGAAAGAGGCGGAAGCGGCGATGCAGCTGAACCAGACGCGGCTGCAGGCCCTCATCAGCCTGGGACAGAAGGCCTCCCTCCTTCCGGAAAGAGAGATCATCGACCTTGGCCTGGAAGAGGCGGTCCGCCTGACCCGGAGCAGGATCGCCTACCTGCACTTCATCAGCCCGGACCAGAAAACGGTTCAATACTACGCCTGGTCGCAGGAGGCCCTGCGCACCTGCACTGCAACGGCCGGCACCCACTCCCCCCTGGACCGGGCGGGCATATGGGCGGACTGCGCAAGGACCGGCAAGCCCGTCATCCACAACAACTATGAAGCCACCACCTGGAAGCAGGGCCTCCCGGAAGGACACACGCCCGTTTCCCGCCACCTGTCCGTGCCGGTGATCGACCAGAACAGAGTGACGATGATCATCGGCGTGGGGAACAAGGGCACCGATTACGACGAGAGCGACGTGAACATGCTGGAGCTCCTCGCGGAGGACATCTGGAAGATAATTGAGCGCAAGCGGGCCGACGACGCGCTCCGCGAGAGCGAGGAGCGCTACCGGACCCTCTTCGAGGAATCGCCGGAGCCGATCATCATATTCAGCATTGAAGGGTTGGTGGTTAACGTCAACCCGGCATATCAATCCCATACCGGCTTCAGCAGGGATGAAACCGTTGGCATCAACATGGCAGACCTCCCGATCCTGAAAAAGGAAAACGAGCCGGACTACGTCTCCATCTACCGCGAGATCATGAAGACCCGGCAGCTGCACCGGATGGAGCTGCCCGTCATTCACCGGAACGGGACCGAAATGTTCGTCGAAATTTTCATCTCGCCCCTCATGAAGCACGAACGCGTCGCCGGCTTCCAGATAATAGCCCGCGATATAACAGCGCGTAAAAAACTTGAGCAGAACCTCCAGTGGGAGCTGTCGGTGAACGCGGCCCTTGCCCATCTCTCCGAAACCATAATACGGCCGGAGATCACCGTTGAGGACATGGGCAACGAAGTCCTCGACCATGCAAAACGCCTCACCGGAAGCACCCACGGATTCGTCGGCATCATCGACCCCCGGACCAGATCGCTCGTCTGCAGCACCCTCACCGCCATGATGGGAAAGGAGTGCATCCTCACCGGGGAACAGCAGCGTATCACATTCCCGGCAAACAGCGAGGGCGGATACGACTCCCTCTGGGGCTTTTCACTCAACACGCAGAAACCCTTTTATACCAACACTCCCCGGAAGCATCCCGCGTCTAAGGACGTGCCGCCGAGCCATGTGACCCTCAGTAATTTTCTTTCAGTCCCGGCTGTGGCGGGCGACACGCTCCTCGGGCAGATATCGCTCGCGAATGCCGATCACGACTTCACTGACCACGACCTCGAGACAGTGCGGCGCCTCGCCGAACTGTACGCCATGGCGCTGCAGCGACTGCGGTACGAGAGCGAACTCCACGAAGCCAACGAACTGCTGGAACTGCGGGTCCGCGAGCGCACCAAGAAGCTCGTGAACGAGATCGAAAAGCACGCCAAGGCTGAAATCAAGCTCCGCGAGGGGGAAGAGGTTGCGCGGGCCCTCATCAACTCGCCGAGTGAGCCGGTATTTCTCATCTCGGCAGACGGGACCATTATCGACGCGAATGCCGAGCTCGAAAAGAGGCTGCGACTTCCGAAAAAGGACATCATCGGGAAATCTTTGTTCGGGTTCATTGGCCGGGTCAGCGCCGCCCGCTACCAGGAAAAGATGGAAACCGTCTTCAGCTCCGGCAAGGCGCTCCGCTTCGAGAACCAGCTCGGCGGCAGCTGGTACGATACGGTCATCTACCCGGTGCCGGACCACCAGGGCGCCATAACCAAGCTGGCGGTATTCTCCCACGACATCACCGAGACCAGGCGGCTCCAGAAGGACATCATGGCCATCAGCGAGCTCGAGCGCCAGCGGATCGGCCAGGACCTGCACGACGGACTGGGCCAGAAGCTGACCGGCATCGCCTTCCTGGCGGAGGCGCTGAAGGGCTCCATGAAGGAAAAACAATATCCGGAGCTGGAGGACATAGAGGAGATATCCACCAACATTGCCGAATCGATCGACCATGCGCGTAAAATTTCGAGCGGTCTCTGGACGACACGCCTTGAATCCTACGACGCCAAACGGGCCCTACGCGAGCTGGCCGACGACACCGAGACCCTCTTCGGCATAACCTGCCGCCTCGTGAACGATGTCCGGGAGCCGATCGTTAACAGCTCGGTGGTGATAAACCTCTACTTTATCTCACGTGAATCGATCAACAACGCCATCAAGCACGGCAGGGCCGGCCGTATCGGCATCACCCTTTCCGATGACCAGGACTTCCTCTACCTTGAAATACGCGACGATGGCAAAGGGGCGAAGGACTCATTCCTCAAGGGAAACGGGATCGGACTGCGGATCATGCAGTACCGGGCCGGGATCATAGGCGGAACCTGTTCATTTGAGAACACACCGGGGGGATTCATTGTCCGCGTGGCGGTCAGAAAAGAATTTATTGAAACCTACCTATGAGCAGGAAAACGCCATAGCGGAATCTGTTATTCCCGAAATCGCCTGATTCATTATTGACAGGCTACCCATATGTGTACTATAATATATAAAGTAATGATAGTTATTATGAATAAAAAATATCAATTACTGGAGTTTCCTCCCCCTTGATGGGGAAGGCCAGGTGGGGGTGATAAAACAAATAACAGCACCCTCCCCTATCCCCTCCCATCAAGGGAGGGGGAAAAAACCAAATAGCAGCATATAGGGTTTCCTGACCCCGTCTGCTAAAATGCCCATGGAGGGTTAACACGCAACATGGCGGAGAAAAACATCAAAATCATGATCGTCGACGATCACCCCCTGGTCCGCCAGGGCATGAAAAAGGTCATCGAGCGGGAACAGGACCTCACGGTCATAAGCGAAGCGGGCAGCGCCGAGGAGGCCATCCGCAATATCAACCAGGAGGAGCCCGATCTTGCCATCGTTGACATATCGCTGGAAAGCGAGATCAGCGGCATTGACCTGATCAAGGCACTGCGCGACCGATACGGCAGGATCAAAACCCTGGTGCTCTCCATGCATGATGAAAACGTGTACGCCGAGCGCGCCCTCAAAGCCGGGGCCCGCGGCTATGTCGCCAAGAAAGAGGCGCCCGCGGTCATTATCGAGGCGATCCGCGTTGTCATGAAGGGAGAGCTCTACCTGAGCAGCAGGATATCCATGAGGATCATCGACCGCCTGTTTCAGGGAAAGGAAGGAGGTGCTGAATCAATGCCCGAAGTTCTCTCGGACCGGGAGCTGGAAATATTCCGCATGATCGGCGGCGGCATGAGCACCGGCGATATAGCAAAAAAACTTAACATAAGCGTGAACACCATTGAGAGCCACCGGAAAAAAATTAAGGATAAGCTGGGCATCCAGAAAGGTTCGGAGCTGGTCAAGACCGCTGTCCAGTGGGTCTCGGCGCAGCAGAATTGACCAGCCCATAATAGATCCCACCATCACACCATAACAGATTCTGGAAGCTAAAACCCCCGCTTATGCTATTGCCCTGCATCCCGGCTGAATGTATATTTTAAGCATAATAAGGAAGGGGCGGAAGCAGGTGAACACCATTTTAAACACATCCGGCATATCGCTGGACACGATCCTGAAAAGCAAGGAAATCTACCATACCGCTTTCGATATGTCATGTGCCCCGCAGGCCATAGTAAGCCTGGACCGGCGCATCATGCGCGCGAACCGCGCCTTCTCCCGCGTGACCGGATACAGCGAGATCGATCTCATGAGCCTGACCCTGCAGGACATCCTCATACCCGACCCGGATGCGGAAAGCAAATACAAGGGACCGGACCTTGTAATAGGAGCCGGCAGCCAGATAGAGACCGACTACATCCGCAAGAACGGCACCCTCCGCCGGGGCCGTTTCTGGTTCCACCTCATGAAAGACCGCGAAACCGGGCCGGTATGCTGGATACTCATCATGGAAGACCTCACCGCATCCCTGGCTGCGGACGAAGCCGTCCGGGATTACAACCAGCTCTTCACGAACTTCATCAGCAACAACGGCGACAGCATTCTGTTCCTGGACACGGATGGGAAAATTCTGTACATTAACAAAACGGCATACAGGCAATTGGGCGCCAACGGCATGGATGACGCTCTCAACAGGAGACTCGCCGACTATTTCAACGGTCTTGAAAAGACGGCCATTGACATGACGGTGCGGCTCGCGGCAAAGGGCATGGGCGGCAGCTTCCAGGGATGTCTCACGGGGCAGAAAGAACCGGTCTGGTGGGACGTTGACATTACCCCGGTAGCGGGCGAATCGAAAAAGGTTGAACGCCTCATGGTTATTACGCATGATATCACCGCCCGGAAAAAAACCGAACAGGCCGTGATTGACATGAAGAAGGAGATGGAGCGGAAGGAACGGGAAGCGGCAGAACGGCTATCCGCCGAACAGGAGCGCCACGCCGCGGAAAAACGGGAGCTCGAGGAGGCAGCCGGCAGGGCGGCGGCATCCCTCCATGAAAAGGAAACCCTTCTCAGGGAATTACACCACCGGGTCAAGAACAAAATGCAGTCAATCTCATGTCTGATCAACCTCCAGTCGTCCCGGATCGGTGACAGCAAGGTTGCCGGCATGTTCCAGAACTGCAGTGAGCGGATCAGCTCAATGTCCAAGGTTCACGAGAAGCTCTCGTTGTCCGAAAACCCGTCACATATCAATTTCCGCGAATACATCACAGAACTGGCGTCGGAAATCCTCAATTCGCACGGGAGCAACGGCCGGATATCGATTGCAGCAGAAGATATCGATGAAATCTTCCTCGGAATCAAGGAGGCCATTCCCTGCGGCCTCCTCATCACCGAGATCCTGAGCAACGCGATCAAATATGCCTTTCCGGACGGGCGGACGGGCGAAATCAGGATACAGTTCAAGAAGAGCCGACGCGGGATATATTCCCTGTTAATACGCGACAACGGCATCGGGCTTCCCGGCGGCGTTGATCTCGAAAACGCGACGACCCTGGGGATGGAAATCATCAGGGAGCTGACAAAGCAGATAAAGGGAAGCATTTCCGTCATCACTGACGGCGGGACAGCCTATACGATACGGTTTAAGATAAATTCCGTTCCGGGTGCCGCCTGACACACCATCATGGAATCCATTACGGCACCATAACGTGAGCCGTACCGGATAAAACACGGGACTCCGTTATTTCCGGGCAACCGTGAATCCTGTATATTATATTTGTTCAAGCAAAGCAAATCTTCTAAAACAACCTCATAACCCCCCGGCGTTCAATGGGAGGAGGAAGAAAAAACTCCTCCCGTTGCGCCACCCTTTTAAATCATATCTTAATAGTATTGACATGAAAGATGCAGGCTGTGATATAATGTCATGGTGCCGGTGTTATTGAAATCGGGCCCTGAAAATAGCGCAAAAACCAGAGGAGTTACGGATGATCCCCATCAGAACATTGAGCGATCTTACCAATGCGGAGCTCGACCGCCTGTTCAACCGCTTCGGCGAGGACTTCACATCCGTTATGATCAACACGGTAATACCGATCATCAATGACGTGCGGAAGAACGGCGACCGGGCCGTAGCCGCGTACACAGAAAAATTCGACGGTGTTAAGCTCGATTCAATCATCGCCACCCATGAGGAAATCGAAGCGGGGCGGAAAAACACACCCCAGGACCTCTACGGCGCCTTCCTGGAGGCAAAGCATAATATAGAAGAATTTCACCGGCTACAGGTCCGGGAGAATATCAGCCATGACCGGAGCGACGGATCGGTGCTGGGCGTTAAATACCAGCCCATAGAAAACGCGGCGGTCTATGTCCCCGGCGGGAAGGCATCGTATCCGTCATCCATACTCATGGGCGTCATCCCGGCGCAGATCGCCGGGGTTGAAAATATCACCCTCATCACCCCGCCGGCAAAAAACGGGCGGCTCCCTGAAATCATTGGCGCGATATGCAGCATGCTGAATATATCCTCCGTGGTCAAATCGGGCGGCGCCCAGGGGATCGCTGCCGCGGGCCTCGGCACGGAGAGCGTCCGCAAGGCGGACATCATCGTGGGGCCGGGCAACATCTACGTGACCGCGGCCAAGACGTACCTCTTCAGCCTCGGCGCGGTTCAGATCGATTCCATGGCCGGTCCCAGCGAGGTCCTCATCATCGCCGACGGCCGCGCGAACCCGAAATGGGTGGCCTGGGACCTGCTCTCACAGGCCGAGCACGACGAAATGGCCGTCGCCATCCTCCTCACCACGTCCCGTGAGCTCGCGGAGAAAGTGCGCGATGAAATAGATAAGGACCTCGCCTCGGGCATCGGCAGGCACGATATCAAAAAGGCATCCATTGAAAAAAGCGGGCTGATACTGGTCGTCGAAGACATCGCCGAAGCGGTCGACTTCTCCAACCGCTACGGCCCTGAGCACATGGAAGTCATGATTGAAAAACCGATGGAATGGCTGGGACGCATTAAAAACGCGGGGTCCCTCTTCCTGGGGGACTACGCGCCGGTGGCGGTGGGTGACTACTTCTCCGGCACGAACCACATTCTTCCCACGGGGGGCGCCGCGCGCTTCTCCTCCGGGACCGCCGTGGAGACCTTCATGCGCCGCACCACCTATCAGCTCATTTCGCGCCAGGCCCTGGCCCATGCCCGCGGCCCGGTGAGCGCCATGGCGGAAGTGGAAGGCTTCCAGGACAAGCACGGCGGGTCGGTCAACGTGAGGTTTGAAGAATCGTAGGATCGGGTGAGTATGGCCCCCCACCCCCATGGAGGGGGGGCTTTATTGGCTCGTTCCGATTCTCTTAGTCCCCCTCCGGGCGCCGCACGGAGCCTGTCAAAGTGGGATTTAGGTTATAAGAACAGCATGACAATCATGTCCGCCAGAAGCGGGGCAGGAAGATGACGAGGACCGTGTACAGCTCCAGGCGCCCTGCCAGCATGGCGAAAGAAAGTGCCCACTTGACGTAATCCTCGAAAAACGAATAATTATCAGCAGGCCCCACCTTCCCGAACCCTGGTCCGATACCACCCAGCGTTGTCAGTACTGCAGTGAATGAAGTAGTTATATCATGTCCGGCTGAGGCCACTATGGCGGTAACAGTCAGCAGCACCGTTATATAGAGAAAAAAGAATCCTGAAACGCCATAGACGATATCCTTTTTCACCATGCTGCCGCTCATCTTCAGGGTAAAAACGCCGCGCGGGTGGATGAGGCGTTTCATCTCGTTGACTGCCTGTTTGAAAAGTACCACAATACGCATGACCTTAATACCGCCGGAGGTAGAGCCGGAACAGCCGCCCACGAACATGAGTATAAAAAGGATGATCTGGCCGAGGAGGGGCCATTTTTCAAAATCCTCCGAGGCAAACCCGGTGGAGGTCAATATGCTTGCTGTTTGAAACGAGGCGTATCTCAAACACTCACCCACCGTTTGATGTGAAATCCCATATAGCGAAAACGCCACCACCACCGTCGCCGACGAGAATATCAGGAGATATGCCTTCAATTCGCTGTCCCGGAATATTGGTTTGAGCCTGCCGGTCAGGAGCCGGTAATGGAGCGTAAAGTTGATGCCGGCAAGGAGCATGAAGAGTGTGATGACCCCTTCGATATACGCGGATTTATAATGGCCCACGCTGGCATTTTTCGTCGAGAACCCGCCGGTCCCGAGGGTACCGAATGTGTGCGTCAGCGCGTCAAAGAGGTCCATGCCGCCCAGCAGGAGGAGGAGCGTTTCCGCCGCCGTAAACCCGACATAGATAAACCAGAGCAGTTTGGCCGTCCCGGCGATGCGGGGGGTGAGCCTGTCCACCGTAGGGCCCGGCGCCTCTGCCTGGATGAGCTGGAGGCCGCCGATGCCCAGGAGCGGCAGGACGGCCACGGCGAGAACGACGATCCCCATCCCCCCCAGCCAGTGGGTCATGGAGCGCCAGAAGAGCATGGACCGAGGTAAAGACTCGATGTCGGCGAGGATGGAAGCACCGGTGGTGGAGAACCCGGACATGGTCTCGAAGAAGGCGTCCGTAAAGGAAGGGATGCTTCCCGATAAGTAAAAGGGCATGGCGCCGATAACAGACGCCAGCACCCAGCTCAGGGTCACCATGAGAAACCCGTCCCTGGTGGAAATGGCATCAGTCCTGTTTTTCCTCAACATAAGAAACACCGCGGCCGAAAACAGAGCTGTGACGGCTATGGTTTCCGCAAAGGCAAAAAAGGAACGGTACTCGTTGCAGTACAGGGCGATACCCGCGGGTATAACCATGAATCCAGAAATTATGATGAGCAGTATTGAAATTATTTTAGCAAGTATAAGGGGGTTCATGGCGTTCCGCTTGTCAGCCCTGGATCAAGCTTTCAATCTCTGAAATCGATTCCTTCGCCCCGATCATGATAATCAGGTCACCTGTCTCTATGGCCAGGTTCCCGTGGGGCAGGATGTTCTTTTCGCTGCGGACCACCGAGAGAATCAGGGACTGCTTCGGGAACCTGAGGTCTCTGAGGCGCTTTCCGATCAGGCTGCTCTGCTCGTTGGCAAGGAACTCGATCACCTCTGCCCTGCCGCCGAAGATGCTGTGGAGACTCTTGATGTTCCCCCTTCTTATGTACTTCATGATGGCATCAACAGTGCTGTTCTTCGGGCTTATGGTCACGTCTATGTCCAGGCGCGAGGCGATGGAGAGGTACCCCGTGTTTGCCACCAGGGCGATGGTGCGCTTGACCCCCATGATCTTCGCGTAGAGGCTCGCCAGCATATTGAGCTCCTGGTTGTCTGTGACAGTCACCATCAGGTCCCTCTTCCCGATCTCCTCCTCCTCGAAAATGGTTTCATCGGAAATATCGGCATTGAGCACCAGCGCGTCGGGGAACCGGTCGGAAAGGACCTTGCAGCGCTCGTAATTTGTCTCGATGATAGTGATGTTCCTCCCGGTCCTGATCAGGTACTGGCAGGCCAGTTCGCCGATGCGGCCGCCGCCGACAATGACGATGCGGTCTATCGTTTCCTGCCGTTTACCCGACTGGATGAATATTTTCGTGAAATCCTTTTGCGTCGCCAGGAGATAGATATTGTCATGCTCCCTGACGACGGTGTCCCCCGTCGGTATAATGAACTCATTTTGGCGTACGATGCCGGCAATGAGGAAGGGCTCCCTGATGGCGTGGCGGATATCCTTTACGGTCTTGTTCGCGAAATACGACCCCAGGTTGATAACGACGTTTCTCATCTGGAGATCGGTGTTCTCGAAGAGCATCACGTCGCTGTCTGCGCCCAGGGCTATGGTATTGGCGATCTGCCGCGCCGTCTCAACCTCGGAGTTGACGATGAAGTCTATGCCCAGGAACGACTTTTCCATTATCTTCGCCCGGGAATAGTCGAGGTTCCTCACCCGGGCGATTTTAACGGGCACATTGAATTCGCTCGCCACCAGGCCGCAGGCGATCATGTTGACCTCATCGGAATTGGTCACGCTGATAAAAATGGACGCGTCATCCAGGCCCGCGTGCCTGAGAGCCGAAATTCCCGTGCCCTCCTCGTTCACCACGATGCAATCGAGCCTGCCCGTCACGTATTTCGCCCGTTCCGGGTTTTTCTCGATTATAACGACATCCTTCCCCTCGGAGATCAGCTGGCTGGCAATCTGCACCCCCACGACCCCTGCGCCGAGTATCACAACACGCATAATAACAGCACCCGTAGTATCTGATAGTGTCCTTAAGGACACTCCTGATTACATATAACCATGCACCCTGGCACCTGTCAAGAACTAGGAAGGCTTATTCGGGGAAAACCCGGCAGCCCCTTCGGTAAAAATCTCTTCTTATTCCCGGTTTCCCGAATGCACGCCAAATCAATTAGGGATTCATGTCATGACAGCCATGGCAGGAAAGTGAGAAAAGGGGACACGACCCGAGCTGCGGCGTTAAGGGCCGCATTACGGATCCCGATCCCGGCGAGAGAGAAAAGGCCGGCTCGCTAATAGTCGGCGCCGCGCTTAGGCTTCAGATCGTTCACCACGCTGTCCACTATGCCGAGATCAAAGGAGGCACCGCACTCGGGGCAGATGAACACGATCCGTATCCCTTCCGGGTCCTTCCTGAACGCCGCGTGGAAGCCGCGCGTATACTCGCACGACGGGCACATCCTGAATTCATCCATATCGCCACCTCGGACGAATACTACAACGGCCTGTTATACAATGCAATTCTTTTTCAGTGGTGTCCGGACACGGTTGTCCAATGGTCAACTGGCCGTCCCCTCGGAACTGATCTGCTCCGGCGATATTTCATATTCCTTGTCGGATACGGTGATCGTGACCTGGCCGGTTACACCGTGTTTTGCGGCAAGGGGGCCCAGCCGCCGGTCCAGGAACAGGTAGATCTGGTTGGCGACCCCGTTGTTCACGCTCCCCCGCGCCGTGGTCCCGTTGACGGCCCACTCCTTGCGGGGATCGCCGGAAAAGCCTGCAATACAGAATTCCGGCACGTAGAACTCCCGGTTGGCTTCATGGCAGAAAAGATAAAGAAGGGCGTTGATCGCTTTCCCGTCCAGTGTCGGATGGGATGTCAATTCAATCTTCAATGACCCTTCCAGGCGCCAGTACACGCCGCTGTCAAAGTGCTCTGTATCGACCAGCTTTTCCCACCCGACCAGCTTAAAAGGAAGCCGGCGCCGCCATGAACGAAAGCGCGCAAATGTCGCCAGGGCGTGCAGACGGGCTGCCAGGTAGCGGCCAAGGGGGATGGCGGCGATCACGGCAATAAATCCCCAGCTCTGCCAGACTGAAAGCTGCTTTCCCGAACAGAGTATAACCGGCAGGGAAAGCAGCGCCAGGGGTAGAAGCCACCGGAACCAGTGTACGTCAGCCATGGCGAAGACGCGGTGTACCTCCCACCGTTCATCGTCCGGGGGCGTCACGGCACGGGGCTTGATAAGGGCCGGCCCGGGACGGTTCTTCTCGGCCTCCACCCGTTTTTTATTCTTTAATTGTTCCGCCTTATCAATTATCTTTCCAAGATCATCATTATCGGACATAGGTTTCCCCTTTGCAGCGAATCTAGTATTGCTTAGTGATGGAAAAAGTCAATAGTTATTCACGGGAATCGATCCGCTCCTCTTTTCATCGGCATCCGCCGCACCCTGCCGGGACACATCAATTCGGAAAATTGATGAATTAATTGTTGCAACAAATTGTGAATTATTATTGAATCTGTCTTCACACTGAGCCTGACTAAAATTTTACCGTAACGCGTGAAAAAAATGAAAGATAAGGTATTTCAATCATACATACAGAAAGCCGGAAAAATCAAAGATGCGTTAAAACGCGATGCGACACGCAAATTGAATTCACAAACAATAAAGAAGGAGACCCTGCATCAGAGAAAGCCATATAGCTTCCCGGTATACTGGGCGATGCACCGCGTCCGGAAAACATCGTCAAAAAAAGAAACCATTATCATTGCACTGCTGGGCGGGCCATCTCTGTTCGCGGCATTTTACTTTTTTATTGGCACCGCCGAATGGCCGGTAACACCTTTTCTTTTCAACGCGCGGATAGTCACGGCCGCAATCGTATTCGCATGGCTGATATACATACTTCGATTGAAAATATACTGCCTTTTCACCTATCCCCTCTATATCAATTGGGACAAAAAACTTCACTTTAGGCTGACAGGCTGGCAGATTCTTGTTACTTCCCCTCGCTTCATCAAGCTCTGCTACTGGAGAACCGGATGTTCAATTACAATTACCGTAAGCGACAACACCAAAGAGTTCAGGGAATTGATACATTCTATTTTCTACCTGTTCTGTCACCGAACGCGCCCGGTTTACGAAGCCTTTGAATCAGAATCCTCGGAAGAATGGGCGTATGACAATTATACCCTGAAGGGAAGGTGCAACAGCTCTATCGCCGGATATATCTACGCGATGATAAAAAACGATCTGAATAAAATTGCCGGGGCCACCGGCGCCATAAAAGAAATATCCATTACCTGCGGAGAAACCGAGAAGGAATTCGCCAAAGTATCATTCACTTCCGATTCCGAAGGCACTTCATCATGAAGCCTGTTTAATAGACAAGGAGGATACATTAATGAAAAATTTCAAACGGGCATTCAGCATCATTACGGTCATAGCAGTCATAACCGCGGCACCGGCCTGCAAAAAGAATGATTTCTCGAAAAAGGAAAACGAAGCGGTAGTCATAGCCACAGTCTGGCTCCATTTAATTGATGATGGAAAATATTCGCAGGGCTGGGCCGGGGCATCAGGCCTGTTCAAGCGGTCAATACCGGAGGACAGATGGATAAAGCTATTGTCATCTACACGGAAGCCCTTTGGCAGCGTGATCACCAGAAGCCTTCATTCAAGGGAATACAGGACATCTCTTCCCGGTGCGCCGGATGGTGAGTATGTCGTTATTATCTATAAAACTCTATTCCAAAAGAAAAAAGAATCCACTGAGACAGTCACCCCCATGAAGGACGCTGACGGCAAATGGAGGGTTTCCGGTTATTATATAAAATAACGCCATGAATATCTTCAAGTATACTGCTTATTCAAGCGGATGGCTCCTGTCGTACCTGTATCCCCTGCTTCTTATCATTGCGGAAAGCGGCACCTGCACACAGGGTTCAACCGATGAATATGCGGCTTCAACCTTCCTGTGCGCCGCGCTTTTGATCATTTATGTTCCCGTCATCCAGCTGACCTACAGGGCATGCAGCAGGGCATGGTGGCTCTCTCTTTTCCATCCGGTTTCACTGGCCTTCTATGTTTCAATTATACCCAAATACCTGTATTACACGACACTGCGCGGCTACAGCCCCTGTTATGGGAATGACTATTGGGGAGGCTTTTCAAAATTAGCTGCGGCAGGTTATGAAGCTGCCGCCGTTGAAGACAGGTTATTTGCCATACTTTTTACTTTGGGCATCATGATAATAACTTTTTATTCCGCGAGAATAATTTATTATAGATTTTATACACGCCCTTTATAATAATTTCATAAAATCACAACCGGACGCATGAGAGGATAGCCATGAAACAGTGGTATGAATCGCTTTTCGAAAACTATGGAAAAAAATACGACAATGAATGCTTCACCCAGGGCACCATCGGTGAAACTGATTTTATTGAAAAGGAAATCGGCGACGATAAAGCGGTCAAGATTCTTGATATCGGGTGCGGCACCGGCAGGCACTCGATTGAACTGGCCCGGCGCGGATATACAATCACCGGCATCGACCTGTCAGAATCACAGCTGGCCAGGGCGCGGGAAAAGGCCGGCGAGCAAAAGCTGGCTATCGACTTCCAGAAGCAGGACGCGAGAAATCTCTCCTTCAACAACCAGTTCGACCTGGCCATCATGCTATGCGAAGGGGCGTTTCCATTGATGGAAACGGACGAGATGAATTACCAGATTTTACAAAGCGCTGCGAAGTGCCTCAAGCCGAAGGGGAAGCTTATCTTCACCACGCTGAACGGCCTGTTCCCGCTGTTTCATTCCGTAAAGGATTTTCTTGCGTCAGCCTCGAAAGAAGGCAACGCCACCTACGACAAGAATTCTTTTGATCTGATGACCTTTCGGGATTACTGCACCACTACGGTTGAGGACGATTCCGGAAACAAGAAGGAACTGCAGAGCAACGAGCGGTATTACGTGCCTTCGGAAATAACCTGGCTACTCAAATCCATTGGCTTCAAAACAATTGATATTTTCGGCGCAAAACTGGGGGCATTCAGCAGAAGCGACAAGCTGACCACGGAAGATTTCGAGATGCTGGTTATCGCCCAGAAATAACTGGAGGACACAATGGACCATAACGAATCAATCGATCTGCATATCGATGTAGAAAAAATCAAGAGCCATGACGACTATAAAGATCTTTGGACAAGGATAGGTAAAATTGAAATACGGTGCGTAGAAAAAAATGAAGAGTGCAAGCACAACGTGGGGGACGTCTTTATCTTCACGAATCCCTACGACAAGCCTGCCGGGTTATGCGAGGCCCTTCAGCATGTCTTGAACCTGTATACCTGGCGGGTCGCCCTTGGCTTTCCATCCTGGAACAGCGAGAACCGGAAAATACACAAGCTCCACTGCCCTGATCCCAAGGGGACCGTGTGGGAGATGAAAAAGATATGAAGATACTGGTTTTCAGGCCATGGAATATTCTGATTATCATTGGCATCCTCGGTATCATAGTATTTTCCACGAAATATAACATCGCCACACCGGACATACCGGTGCGCGTTTATTATAGTGGTGGTATCATTATTGCCCTGTTGGGCATTGCCTTTTTTTTCAAAGATGTAATACACTATCTGAAAACATACAGCTGGAAAACAACTCAGGCAACCATCACCGCCTCTCAAGTGAACAAAATTGATGATTCCGAAGGAACCTTTTACAAGCCTCATATTACCTACAGATACAATGTCGGCATGAAAGAATATTCTTCCAGTCAAATCAATCCCTCCGGTAGCTGGCAATCCTCTTTCCCCTCAATTGCTTCAAAACCGATCAGCAGGCATCCGGTGGGACAAACCGTTCAAGTATATTTTAATCCGTCGAGGCCGGAGGAATCCTTCCTGGAGCGAAAGGGACTTCTATATATCATGGCCGGTTTGCTTACCTTTGCCATCATGCTTGTCGCATTCTCCCTGGTCCTGGCCGGCATTGTACATATTTAACAGGCACGCATCATGGTCGGAACAATAAATCTATCAGCCTTCATCATCACCGGCATCGGCCTGAACCTGTACCCGGGGCCTGATACCATGTATATCATCAGCCGCAGTCTGTCCCAGGGCAGGAAAGCGGGGATACTATCAGCCTTCGGGATAAGCACGGGCGGCCTGTGTCACACGCTCCTTGCTGGTATAGGCCTGTCGGCGCTCATGGCCGCATCCCCGAAGGCCTTCATGTTCTTAAAAGCAGCGGGCGCGGTGTACCTGGTCTACCTGGGGATCCGGTGCCTGATGAGCGGAAAATCCGGCGATGACACCAGCACCGATAACTATCTGGGACGACAGACCGCCCTTGAGATATACCGGCAGGGGGTGCTGACGAACCTCTTCAATCCCAAGGTGGCGCTCTTTTTTCTTTCTTTCCTGCCCCAATTCATCGACCCTCACAACAATTATGGATTCATATCCTTCCTGTTTTTGGGCAGCATCTTCCTGACAACGGGGACCCTCTGGTGCATGGCGGTCGCGATTTTCTCAGCCCGGATATCCGAAAGATTGAGGCAGAGCCGGAATGCCATTTTTTACATGGAGAAGGGAACGGGGTTCATCTATATTATACTCGGCTTTCTGATATTCTTTTGACTCTTCTATTACACCGTTGTAAATTTTTATAACGGGGCCAATTAATGCTATTGACAATAAAGGGCCGTCAAATTAACCACAGGTAACCTAACGAGGAGCAACGCAGCACCATGCCAGCCAAAGCCTATCTTATCCTTGAAGACGGGTCCGAATTCGAAGGCGTCATCTTCGGCTACGAGGGGGAGACCATCGGCGAGGTCGTTTTCAACACCTCCATGAGCGGCTACCAGGAAGTCCTCACCGATCCCTCCTACAACGGCCAAATCGTGGCCATGACCTACCCCATGATCGGCAACTACGGCGTGAACAAGGAAGACGTTGAATCAGACCGAATCCAGGCTGCGGGCTTCGTGGTGAAGGAATACAGCAAGAGTTATTCGAACTTCCGCGCCACTGGATCCCTGGCGCAGTACCTGATCGACGCGAAGGTCCCCGCCATTGAGGGGATCGACACCAGGAAGCTTACACTCCACATACGCGACAAGGGCGCGCTCCGCGGCGGCATATTCCTCGACAGGAAAAACGCGGTGCAGCGGCTCCTCGCCCATCCTCTCATGGAAGGGCTGGACCTGGCGTCGGGGGTTTCCTGTAAAAAGCCCTATGACTTCGGAACCATTGACAAATCAAAGCCCCTCATCGGGGTGTACGATTTCGGCGTGAAGACGAACATTCTCCGCCTCCTTTCGCAGTCCGGCTTTACCGTGCGGGTCTATCCGTCAACGACACCCCTGGACAAGGTGATGGGCGACGGCGCAAAGGGCATCTTCCTCTCTAATGGCCCCGGGGACCCGGACGCCGTGGCCTACGGCAGGGACCTGGTCCATGGCATCGTGAAAAAGCGCGTCCCCACCTTCGGCATCTGCCTGGGGCACCAGATCATCGGCCTGGGATTGGGAGGGCGCACCTATAAGCTGAAGTTCGGGCACCGCGGCGCCAACCAGCCGGTGAAGAACCTGATCACCGGGAGCGTGGAGATATCTTCGCAGAACCACGGCTTCGCCGTCGACCATGAATCGCTCAGGAACGATCCCGATATCGAGATTACTCACATAAACCTGAATGACCGCACCGTGGAAGGGCTCCGTCACAAAAACCTGCCCCTTTTCTCGGTACAGTACCACCCGGAAGCGAGTCCGGGACCGCAGGATTCGCAATACCTCTTCGGCCAGTTCCACCGGATGGTGTGCGGCGACTGAGCCGGACTCGTGCCCGTCATCCCCTGTTCAATTCATCTATTACCTGAATTAGCATGTCGATTTTTTTAACAGCATTGACCCTCTGGTCAGGGGTGACCAGCTCGCGGTCAAATCTGAGGAAACTCCCGGCAATCGCGCGGTCGCGGCGCTCCGATCTCTCGCGATAATAGTCCGGGTATGACCGCTCGGGATTGATGAACATGCGCGCGATATATTCCTTAAGGGTCTTCCTGTCAGGCTTTCCCCTGAGGAGGGTTATGAATTCAACCCGCCATCCCCGGTACATGCGAATCCGCTCTGCTTCGAGGTTGTCGACCTGGCGCACGCCCAGGGCGATCTCCCCCTTCTGCTTCTCCGTCAGCGTACCGTAGAGAAATTCCATCATCCGGACCGTGGAGCGCTCCATCTCGCGGATACGCTTTTCATCGCTTACCATTGACTCTTTTTCCATTTTGGCGATACTCTCGCCGATCTTCCGCTCCATCCGGTCAACCTGGTTCCGGTCAAGGGAGAGAAGGAATTCAACAACATCGCCGGAAGTCGCGTTGAAGAGGCCGGCTCCGTGGCGTTCAACGCGCTGCCGTATCCACAGGAGGTCCGCCTCCCTGAGGCCGGCGGCCATGCGCGGGCGGAGATTCTTGAGTGTCGCGGCATAGCGGGGCAATTCCTCCCGGCGGTGCCATTTCATAAAAGCTATGATTTTCTGTTTGAGCAAGCGTTCCTGCTCCTGATTCGGGTCCACGTAACCCGCTATGGAGCGGTATATAATGGAATCCATTGAATTATAAATAAACTTATACAGAGAGCTTTCACACCCGGTGACGGTTATAAGAATTATCAACAGGGGTAAGATATATTTTTTCATTAATACACTCCTTTAGTAAAAGCCAGAGTAGATGACCTGCACTGCCATGCATTTCTTTGACAATGTGGACAATTGTTTTGTTTCATTTATTTTTCTGTACTTTGTCTTTTTAAGTTGTTTCTTGATAAGGGATATAAACCTTTTCTGAGTCATCGCGAGCAACGGCAACGCCTTCTTTTTTCATCATCACGCAAAATATTTTCCCCGAAATGAGCCGGTCCTTCGTTACCACCATATCGGCCCCGTGGGTGCAACTGCCCTTGGCGGCGTGCCGGGCAACGGCCCGGAATAACATCATACTAAAGGAGGTACCATGATTAGAATAAAGAATAATGCTGCCCCTATGCTGGCATTGCTCATGCTTGTTTCCTGCCAGTACCAGGATGGAGGAACAAAGCAGGAGGAGAGCTCATCCCTCCTCAAACTGGCTGCGGACAATGGCGCCGTCGATCAAACGGCAGTGCCACGCTTCAGCATATCCGAGCGTAAGCTGGCCCTCCCCCAGCGGAAGAAGATGTGGACGGTACTTGTCTACATGGACGGCGACAACAACCTGTCGCGGTACTCATCGAAGGACATCAAGGAGATGATGGGCTCCGGCTCCGACGGGGCCATGAACATTGTCGTCCTCTGGGACAATGATCCGAGCCAGGATACGCAAAATGCCGTGGAACGCCACGGTTATTACTACGTGGAACGCGGCGGCGTAACCCTGTTGAAGGACACGGAGGAGGTCAACATGGGCGACCCTGAAACCGCCATGGAATTCATTGACTATGCGGTTAAAAATTTTCCTGCCGAACATTACCTCTGGATCTGGTGGAACCATGGCGGCGCCGTTGACCGCATGGCCCTCATGAAAGGCGTGTGCTGGGACGATACAAGCAGCGGCGACCACCTCTCCGAAACGGAGCAGAAGGATATCATGTTTTATTTCAAGAAAAAGGCAGGAAGGAAGATCGATCTCGTCGGGTTCGACGCATGCCTCATGGCCACGGCGGAAATCGCCTATCAGTACAAGGATGCCGCCTCTTACCTGGTGGCATCGGAGCAGTCCGAGCCGGGCGACGGGTGGGACTACACCTTCCTCTCAAAAATCAAGGCAAGCCCGTCCCTGACCGCGCGCAGCGTTGCAAAACAGATCCTCGTCTATTACAAGAATTATTACGTAAAGCAGGATGAGGAAGACGTGACCCTTTCCGTGATATACCTCGTCCATGCAGGCGCCCTGGCCCGGTCCCTCGACGCTTTCGCGGGAGCGGCCCTCTCCAGCGGCATATCCGCCGCGACCTACCGCACCCTCTCAAAAGGAATCCCCATGTTCGGCCTCTACAGCGACGGTGACCGGAACCGATACTTCACCAAGGACCTGTACTCCTATTTGAACGCTGTGCAGGAAGCATCGGAGGTGCCCGCAGATGTCAGGAGCAGAGCCGGCGCATGCATGGAAATGATCCAGAACAACAAGATGGTTGTATCGGAATGGCACGGGTCCGCATGGAAGGACGAGGCCCATGGTATCGCCATTACGCTTAAGCACGCTACCAGCGTGTACCGCAGGCTGGACATATGCGCGGACACGAGATGGGACGAATTCCTCAACTGGGCGAAGTTTCCGAGTAATGACTTTGCGTATTAGATGACCCGGATGCGGGTTAGGCATGGGATAGGGGGGCCATTGCATGATGGCCCCCCTATCAACCCCTCGCGTGGCCGCTCAAACGGCGAGACTGGCTTCGGAGCTTAACCCGGTCCTGTTCACTCCGCTTCGCTCCGTTCGGTGAGGCCTCAGATAATAAGCGCCTATCAGTGTCCGCCTGCGGGGGACGGTTTAAGGGTTAGCAGAATGAAAAATAACAAGATTATCGACAATGAATATTGAACATAAAATATTAAAAATTCGCGGTCAAAGAGTCATGATCGACGCAGATATCTCTGAACTCTACGGCACATCAACCAAGGCCTTGAATCAGGCGGTGAAACGCAACATGAACCGCTTTCCTCCGGATTTCATGTTTCAATTAAATACTCAGGAAAAAGCTAAGGTGGTCACAAATTGTGACCACCTTATGGGACTAAAGTTTTCTAAAACCTTACCATATGCCTTTACCGAACATGGTGCTATAATGGCGGCCAGTGTCCTGAACTCCGCCAAAGCAGTTGAGATGAGCGTATTTGTCGTGAGGGCTTTTATCAAACTTCGTGAACTGCTTTCCACTCACAAGGAGCTTGAACAAAAACTTATTGAGCTTGAACAGAAAGTGGGAAAACACGATAAGGCAATTACCGCTATAATCATTACTATACGTGAATTAATGGGTGACAACGCAAAAGAAAGAGAGAAAACTATTGGTTTTGAAAGGGAATAACCAGGAGATAGATTCAGGAGCAAAGCCACTGGCATCCCGGATTTAATCATTGACATCAGACTTTCGCATACCGCCTGATTCCCACAATGGCGGTCATGAGAAAAATATGTTAATCAATTACTTCATCTCAGCCTTTGTACTGGGCGTCATCGTGGCCATCCCCCCCGGGTCGGTTACGATCATCGCGTGCCAGAGGGCCATCCAGTACGGATTCAGGAACAGCCTAGTCTTCACCATGGGATCCAGCCTCACGGATATTTTCTATATCTGCATGGTGTATTTCGGTTTGGCGAAATTCATTCAAAACGACAACAACAAGCTTGTACTCTGGGTCCTATGCGGCCTTCTCCTTGTCCTGATCGGCGTTGCGACCGTGGCATCGGCCAAAGAGGGGGCCCGCGCGGACGGGAAAGGCACGGCACAGCTACAGTCACGGCCGTGGGTGACCTTTATTTCGGGCATCGTCGTCACGCTGACCAACCCGATGACGATCATCGGCTGGATCGCAATCGCGGGTAATTTTTTCATTCTCTGGAAGGACCGGGTTCCCGATTCGGGTATCTACACTATCATTACCATTGTGATAATCATGCTGGGCGTGCTGGCCTGGTTCATCCCACTGACATATGCGGCCAGCAGACTGCATAAGATCATCAATCAATCTTTTCAGAAATACCTGGTAGCGTTCTCCGGGATATGCCTGATCGCCTTCGGAATTATCTCCCTGTTTTCAGCTTATAAGATATTCAGCGGACTTTTTTAAGAGCTTCCAGGAACCGTACCGGTCAGATGGCGACGCCATTAATTTGTTGCATTACCGGCTGATATCTGCATACCGATTTAATGAAAAAAATATTTATCGCACTTTTGGCGCTGACTGTCCCGCTTGCCTGCGCAACAGTCATATATGTGATCGTCTACAACGACGCGCAGCGCCTCCCTGCCAACAACCCGCGATCCTTCCTGGCGCAGGGAGCACCGCGGCACCGCGCCGTGGTTGTGTGCGCCGGCGACAGCATCACCCATGGAACAGTGAGCATCAACTACGTGGACATCCTTTCCCGGCGCCCTTCCCTCCGGGAGTTCGCATTCGTCAATGCCGGAATCAACAGCGAGGTCGCCTACAACCTTCGTCTCCGACTGGACGATATCATCCGGTGCGACCCGGAAGTAGTCACAATACTGATAGGCACCAACGACGCCAACTCATCCCTGGCGGAGGGAACGGCGCGGCGCCTCATGCGAGAGATGCGTCTACCGCGGAAACCGGACAGCGCCTGGTTCCGGGAAAACCTGGCCGCGGTCTGCGCGAAGCTGAAGGCCGGCACGCGAGCCCGCATAGCTCTGCTGTCGCTCCCGCCTATCGGCGAAGAGCCCGGAAGCGCCGCATACCGGCGTGCAGCGGAATACAGCCGCATCATATGGGAAGTCGCTGCAGCGCAGAAGGTTGACTACCTGCCGCTGAACGAGACGATGGCGCGCCACCTGGCAGCCCACTGCGTGACGCCTGAAGTCCGGTACGAAGGAGGCACCGAGCTGCCCATGTACCGCGCGCTGGCCAAGCATTACCTGCTGCGAAAATCCTATGACGAGATCTCGGAGGGATACCGTTTCCTCTTCCTCATCGACCTGCTCCACCTGAATACCAGGGGCGCCTCCGTCGTGGCGGACCTGATTGAGGAATACATACAAAAAGGGATTCCCCCCAACCCCCCAGAGGGGGGCTTCCGGGAATAGTTCTAATCATACAAGTCCCCCTCCGGGGGATTCAGAGGGCTTTTACGACAGCCCCCTTGCACACTCCAGATAACCGATAACTATCGCACCATCACGGAGCCGTTATGAAGGGCACATTGGCCCCCACCTGGGACTTGCTGCAGCCGTCCTTATTGCAGCCCCCGAAGCCGCAGAGTTCCCCGGTCTGATCAATGGGATGGCCGATGCCGTCAAAACAGCCGGAGCCGCTGCAGTTCATCCATGACGGCGCGCCGCTGCCCCGATAAATGAGTACCATATTGTTCCAGGTATCCATGTGGTAATTGTTGCTGCCGGGATTCCGGAAATCCTCAAAATAGAGACATCCCCCTGACCCGCCTGAATCATGATAGGAGCCGTGGGCGTTCTTACCCGAGTAGGCAACAGGGTGCGTTCCGCCGGTAGTTTCATAGCTGCCGGTATTTCTCGAGTACCATCCCCCGTGCTGGTAAAAAGCGACCCGCTTCAGCTGGCCGTCAACGATCATGACCGCAACCGACTCCCAGTCAGCGGCATGGGACCCGGAGCTGGCAAAGCAGGTGCTCTGCCACGCGGTAAAGAACCAGTAGCGGATTATGACGGTATTGGTGCCGCACTGCTTCGCCATGTAAAAGACCGGCACCTGGTTATTGGCAATAGTAATATAATTCTTATTGCAGAGCGCGATGGGATCAACCCCCTGGGCCCGCTGCTCATAATATACCTGGGGATCGCTCGGGAAGCACTTGCTCTGCTCGCCGGAACCAGTGCCGAATTCCTGGTCGAATCTAATACGCGGAGCATATTGGATGGCAAGGGCATTAAAATCCACCGGAACCGTATTCCCATCTGCCCGGCAGAGGTAGAACTGCATATTGTCGCAGTACCTGCCCGAGCAGCGCGCGCCTGCCACAAACATCGATTCCGGAGTAACAAAGGTTCCGCCATCCTCTTCTGAAAGATATGCGGTCCAGTAACATTCGCGCCTGATGCCGCCGTTGTTCAGCTGGGAGCAGCGGAGCGACATGTTGTCGCAATAACTTCCCGTGCACCTGATGCCCGTCACAAAGGCATTGTTATCGCACACCCTCCAGTTGGTCCCTTCTTCTGAAAAATAGTCGGTCCACCAGCTGACGGTCTGATTGAATCCGGCCCCCCGGGCCAACAGGTTTACATTATCACAGTAGCGGCCGCTGCACTTGAAGCCGCCCGTGAGGTACGGGCTGACTGTTTGAATGGCCGCTGATCCGTCTGTTGTCCAGTTTAGCCAGTAGGGAGGATACGTATCATCGTAAAAATAGCTGTTTATTTTTGTTACATAATTACCATCCAGGACATCTGCATTGTTGTTATCGTCGGCCAGAATACCCAGTAACGCGTTGGAGTTTCCCTGCTTATCAGAGCAGCTCATCAAGGAATAGCCCAAACCCATGATAACTAAGGGCAGGACCATAAAAAGCGGGCAGAAACGAATCTTCATAAAAAACCCCCTCATTATAATAATTATAATACCTGACTTCCTATGACACGTTTGAGTCTAACTTCGGGATACAAATTACAGACCGTCCGGACTGTTTGCAATCAAAATATTAAAATATGTGGGGTTGAGCTAATCAATTTCAGATTGATCAGAATTTGCATAGGGGCATTGGAAGGGGGACAAATGCGCTGGAAATTACTTCATTAATGCAGGTTGATTCATCTTAATAACATGAACAGATGTGGCTTTAAAAGAGGCCGTGAGAGGCATCCCCTCCCGGATACCCATCTCTTCCACTGAATGGTTGGTGACGTATGCAACAAGGGTGAACCCGCAGTTAAAGTATATCTTCTGGAAAAGGCCCATGGGGACACTCTTCACGACACATCCGCTGAAGGAATTCCGCGCGCTTGTTTTCTGCTGATCAGATGAAAACACGATATTGTCCGGGTGGATACAGAAGGTGACAACGCTCCCCGGTTCTGCCTGCCCCACCGTCTCAATTGCCGCGCCATTAATCGACACGGTAAACACACCGTCCCTCGACCCGCTGACCCTGCCGGTGAGGATGGTCTCGGTACCCATGAAGGAGGCAACGAACTCGCTCGCGGGATAGAGAGTAATGTCGTTGGGGCTTCCGGACTGAACGATGCTGCCTCCGTTCATCACAATGATCTCGTCAGCGAGGCGAATTGCCTCGCCCCGGTCATGGGTAGCGAAAACCGTTGTGATCTTTCGTTCACGGATGATACGGTCCAGGTCGGTGATGAGGGTCTCCCGGGAGGGCGCGTCCAGCGACGAAAAGGGCTCATCCATGAGAAGAATTTCCGGGTCAACAGCCAGGGCCCTGGCAATGCTGACCCGCTGTGCCTCCCCGCCCGACAGCGCCCCGGCCCGCCGCTTCGCCAGGCTGGATATCCCCAGCAGTTCCATGGCGCGCTCCGCTGCGCCCCTTATATCGTCCCGCTTCAGGCCCCGCATCTTAAGCCCCGACGCGACATTGTCGAAAACCGACTCGGTGAACAGGAGCGGCTCCTGGAACACCATGGCCATTTTCCGCCGATAGTGATAAACCGCTGTGCCCCGGGGAATTTCCTTACCGCGGTACTGTATCACGCCCCGGTCGGGCCGAAGCAGGTGCATGATAGACAGGAGGAGCGTCGACTTGCCCGCGCCGTTAGGCCCGATGAGGGAATAGACCCGGCCTTCCTCAAAAGCCAGTCCGGGAATGCTCAGTGTCGGCATCCCGTTCCTGACAACCTGGAGGTCCTGAATTTCTATGACGGGACCGGTCATTTCGGTTTCCTCTGCTGGATAGCGGTGAGAAGATAATTCACCGTGAAAGCAAGGATGAGCAGGATGACGCCCAGGGCTATGGCAACCTCGAAGTTCCCCTTGCCGGTTTCCATGACCGTGGCGGTGGTGAGGACCCGGGTGTATCCCTTGATGTTTCCACCCACCATGATGGAGGCGCCGATTTCAGATATGACGCCGCCGAACCCCGCCATGACCGCGGTCAGCAGGGGCAGGCGCGCCTCCTTCATGAGGAGCCACACCAGCTGACGCCGCGTGGCGCCCAGGGCGAGGACCTGGAGGCGCAGCTTCCCGGGGAGGCGCTGCATGGCCGCCAGGGTAACCCCGGTGATAATGGGCACGGCGATGACGATCTGGGCCAGCACCATGGCCGCCGGCGTGTACATGAGCCCAAGCATACCCAGGGGCCCGCTCCGCCAGATGAGAAGGGTAACAAAGAGGCCCACCACGACCGGCGGCAGGCCCATGCCCGTGTTGACCATGCTGATAACGAAGCGCTTGCCCGGGAAGCGAAGAAATGCCACAGCCGTGCCAGCACTCACTCCGATGCAGGTGCTGGCAAGGGTGGCCGCCCCTGATATCTTCAGGGAGAGGAGCGTGACCTCCACGACTTCCGGATCAAGGGACGCAATGAGGCTGAAAGCCTGGATGATGCCGTTTACTATGAGATCCATTTAATTCATTTCACCGCGTCCGGAAAAAATAATACTGCGCCGAATTTCCTGATGCCGAAGTCCTTTATCATCTTCTGCGTTTCCGGAGCAACCCAGAAATCGGCAAAGGCCTTGCCGCCTTCCGCGTTGATCTTCGGGAATTTTTTCACATTCGCCTCGATCACATGGTAGATATTCAGCAGGGCCTTATCGCCTTCCACCAGGACTGCAACATCAATTTTATTTTTACGTGAAAGATACGTCGCCCGGTCGCATAATGTATAACCTTTCTTTTCAACGACCACGGCCAGGGTCTGGCCCATCCCGAGGCCTGTCTGCTGGTACCATTTCTCCTTTTCAGGATTGAAGCCGGTTTTTTTCCATAGCTTCAGCTCCATGACGTGAGTGCCGGACTTATCACCCCGGGACACGAAAAGGGACTTCGACGCGGCAATCTTTCTGAAGGAATCGACGGTTGATTTTAGTCCCCTGATCTTCGCCGGATCGTCCTTCGGTCCCAGGATTACGAAATCGTTATGCATGACGATGCGGCGATTCACGCCGAAGCCTTGCTTCACGAACTTTTCCTCAGCATCCTTTGAATGGACCAGGAGCACGTCCGCTTCACCCCGCTCCCCCATGGCCATGGCCTGTCCGGAGCCAACGGCGATGGTCTTCACCCTGAAGCCGCTCTTTTTTTCGAACACCGGTATCAGCACGTCCAGCAGGCCCGTGTCCTGGGTGCTGGTGGTGGTTGCAAAGATGATGTCCTTCTGCTTCGCTGATACCGTACCGTTTAACATAAGGCCACTGATGAAAAGCATAATCGCAAGGGATATACAACGTCTCATATATTTCTCCTTATAAATTGATAATAATTTCATTGAAAAATCTATTTCTATCTGATTATCACGCCCAACAAACTCATACCTTTGAATGTACATCAACTGAAAAAATATAAGCAAATTCAATAAAATTAGTATATGATAATATCCATTTAAGTAATAATTTTGCCAATTATTTAATTTAAAAATATTTATGTTACAAAAAATAACTAAAAATATTAATAAATAACATATTTATTGACATTATTACCACCAATCCTACTATTGCTTAAGTGGCTAGAAAATGTATTTCTATTATGTAAATTATAATATTTAATTTTTATTTTTTAATCATTTGGAGGTTCAGATGAAAAAGTTTTTTGAACATTTACTGCTTGGTGCAATAAGCATGGCTTTCTTCATTATCCCGCTTTCCGCGCAGGACAATGGCAAGAAGGAAGAACTTAAAAAAAATGAAATAATTTCAGAAGAAAAAAAGAGCGAACCTGAAAAATCCAAAGAAGAAACAGCGGCCGATAAAATTGAGGATAAAGACGCCGGGGAGAAACAGGCTGAATTAAAGAAAAAAACAAGCGATTATACCCTCGGCGAAATAGTCGTGCGGTCAAAGGCACTTGCAAGCGTGGAAGACGCTGCGGTGACAACCGAACTTTCAGCTGACAGTCTCAAGTCGCGTTCCGAGAAGACTCTCGACCAGGCCCTGCAGACCGTTCCCGGCGTCAGGGTCTATCAGGGCAAAAAGGGGCAGATGAACTTTGATATGCACGGGTTCCAGCACAATACCGTGGCGATCCTGGTTGACGGTCTTCCCTTCGAGGAAATCTACGACGGCGGCGGCGGGGACATCTCACGGATCCTCGTCATGAACGCATCAAAAATAGTGATAAACCGCGGAACATCATCAGCTCTTTACGGACAACGGGGAGCATTCGGCGCCGTCAACGTCGTTACCAAAAAACCCGAACGCCTCTTTTTCGATGGCGGTGTTGAATTCGACCAGTATGGCGGATACAGCGTCAACGTGGCAGGCGGCGGTACATACAAAAACTTTTATATGCTCCTCTCCGCATCGACAATAAAAAGCAACAGCTACGAGATTTCGGACCAGCTGGGACAGCGGGAGCGGGTCAACTGGTTCAACAAACTCGTGCCGTGGTACGTATACAGATATACATTCCAGAACGCCGGCCTGAACCCCCTCATCCTTCCTGAATATGTCACGGACAGGGGCACGTGGAACCATACCGAATCCACCAAATATTATGTTTCGGGCAAGGCCGGGTATGCCATAACCAAGAACGTCGAAGTGGGGATTTCCACATCATATTACCAGGGCTCGTACAACTTCAATGGTTTTGAACCGAGTGCATTCTCATCGTACGCGGAAAACGGCAGATGGTCCAATCCGAGCGCGAGAAACATGTTTCAGAACCGCGCATGGCAGTGGCCAAAAGACTATCGAGTAAGCGTGGCGCCGTACGTGACCCTCGATTTCGACGATTTTAACCTGAGGGCGATGTACTATTACACCAAGCAGGCGAACGTCCTCTATGGATGGACAAACCAGGCGGAGACTGCCATGTTCGACCGGGGTAAAGAATCGGAGCATGACGAACAGAGCCATGGCTTTTATATTTACCCTTCATATAAGTTCACCAGCTGGAATAAATTGACGGCGGTCATTCACTACCGGTTCGACGAATACGATGCCTATAAAAAACGTGTCAGGGTGTATGCTCCTACCACTGGATCGGGTTCCAATCCAAACTATGACACACCCTGGTTTAAAACTGCCCTGATGACTGCAAAATACGTTACCGTAGGCCTTGAGGACGAATTCAAGTTTAAAACGAATTACGGCGACGTGAAATTTTCGCTTGGCATTTCCTATGACGCCCAGAAGCTCTCCCGCAACCAGGGGAGCAGGTATACACCATTAAACACCGCAATTCTCAATGAAGATGTAACCGGGTGGCTGAATTCACGCACACGTGTGCAAGAAACCTCGAGCATCTGGGGCACCGGCGATTCCTTCGATCCGGTTGTGGCGGCACTGTACGAACCGATAAAGGAAATGATGAAGATACGGGCGAGTTTCTCGCGCAAAGTCAAGTTCCCAACACTCCACGAATATTCAGACACGGCCGACCTGGTTGAACAGTATTTCTACACACCGGCAACGCGTGTATTTGTCCCACTGGCCCTCAAACTGGCCCAGATCAAACCTGAAACCGCGTACAACGCCAGCGGGGGTTACGAGCTTACTTTTTTAGAAAAAGCGCTGACCTGGAGGCAGGATTACTTTTATTCATATTACGAGAACAAAATTGTGAGCATCGGCGACCCGAACTCCAACGTGGGAAATAAACGCTGGACGAACATCGAGGGATCGGAAGTGCACGGCCTGGAAAGCACCATCGGATCGACCATCGGCACGGACAAATTGAAAGTGCTTGAGATGAACCTGTCCCTGACCCACGTGCTGACATCGGCAAAAGACCGCCTTGGCTCCCATGCCGTGCAGGGAGAGCGGGTCAAAGAAGTGCCCGCTCACCAGCTCATCATGCAGTGCAAGCTTGATTTCATCTCCGGCACATCGCTCAACCTCTGGGGCAACAGCATGATCAACCAGATCGTGTACGTGCAGCAGATAGTGACACCATCGAACGTGCAGACCCTGTACTCAACGCGGGTATATGGCAGAAAGAAGCTCCACGACCCCTTCATGCTGAGCATCAAGGTTTCCCAGCGTATCGTGGACCACTTCGACCTGTGGGTCATGTGTAAAAACATCACGGACGACTACAACTCGGATCCCTTCAACCCGGGCCCAGGCAGGACCTTTTTTTTCGGCGGAGATGCGGAATTTTAATGATTGAATCGACGATTCTCAAATCCCCTGCGCTAATACGCAGGGGATTTTTATTTATCCAATGAATTATGGCAGGTATACATCATGAAACAAAAAAAGCAATTAATTACTTTTCTACTTTTATTCTTCCTCGTTTCTTCCATGAGCTGCAGGAAGGACCTTGCGCAGATCATGACCGTAACCGGCGCGACACCCCTGGCTCTCCAGGAATCTGTTCCGTCCGGTCTTTCTCTTCAAATCTCCGGTCTGGTAAAAAAGGAATACAACTTATCGTCATACACCCTGAATAAATTCGCCACGGCCAGGATCCGGACCAGGGAGGTCTCGGCCGGCGGGGAATTTGAAGGAACGTATATATATACCGGAATCCCGATATACAACATTCTGGAAGGGGTGACGCCGCAAAAACCGAAAACCGCCGCTTTCGACCGGCCCCTCGATATCGCGGTCGTTTTCCATTCAAGCTCAGGGAAAAAAGCCCGTTTCAGCTACGGCGAACTCATCATGACGGATGACCGGCACCCCTTCACACTGGCATTCCACCGCCGCCAACTGCTTCCGAGCAAGGACCCCCAGAAATATACCAAAAACAGGCACAAAGAAAACATCACGGGGCTCCACCTTATCTGCCCCCGGGACCCGGATACATCGCGATACCTCGATGACGTGACGCAGATAAAACTCGTTATCCTGAGAACGCCGGACGAAAAACTGCCCGTAATGAAGAAAGGCGCAAAATGCGAGTCTACGGGGATAACCGGCATTGACGGCACAGAGTCCAGGGCCATGTCCTTCAACGGCGTCAAGGAGCAGACGGTCTCCGGCTGGGTGCGCATCGGCCACGGCCAGGGATACAAGGGGATTGCGACTGCCAGCGGGTACAGCCTGCGCTCTTTTCTGAAAAACAATTTCAAGGATTGCGGCCCCAATGATTTCTTCCTCTTCGTGGCATGCGACGGATACCGCGTCCTGATGTCAGGCAGGGAGATATTCCTCTCAGGCGACGGCGCATCGTACATGATTCTCAACAAAATGGACGGGAAGAAACCTACCGGAAATTACATGCTGACCCCGGTGGATGATTATTTCGTGGACCGCGACGTATGGGGATTGACCCACGTTGTTATAATTAAAGATTTCAAATAAAAGGATTGGAGGACCGGATGTTCACTACCAACAACCATATCTACTTATACATTGCAGGCGGAATTTTCGCATTTTCCTCTCTTTTCTATATTCTTAAAAAGAAAACGATCAGTCTTATAATTCTCGCTGCAGGACTCATCCTGTACACCCTGTATCTTGCGGGGAGAGGCTGGATAGCCGGCACGTTTCTCCCAAACCCCCTGGTCGAAGGGCCCTTTATGCTGCCCTGGTGCCTGGCCGTTATCTCGATAATCATGGCCTTGAGGAAAAACGAAAACTGGGGGCTTATCCTTATCCCCCTGCTCCTCTCCGTCTGTTTTGCCGCGTGGTACGCCAAGGGAATCATTCCCCCCACGCCGAATAAACTCACGCTCTGGGCGATCTCATTTTTCACGTTCGAGCTTTTCGCCCATGCCTGCTTCTACTGCGGCGCGCTTTATGCAGTGGCCCTGCTGGCGGGACGGGACAGCACGGACACCTTTAACGATTTCATAATCTGGGGTTTTGTTCTCTACTCGGTGGCGCAGGTTACGGGGGCAGTCTGGTGCTTCCTCGGATGGGGCAACACCTTCCAGTGGGGATCCCGTCACATGGGATCGACCGCGATCTGGCTCATCTTCGCCGCGTATCTCCACCTGCGCTTCATTCCCGGCTGGAACGGAAGACGTCGCGCCTGGTACGCCATCGCCGCGGCATTGATAGTGCTCGCGGTAACCAACAATTCATACCTGTACGAAAACAGTTTTCCCCGGATTGGAGGATGATATGATAAATAAATTATGGAATCTTCTTGGCGACATCAGGGTTTCCTTCTGGCTTTTAATGGCCGGGGCGGCGCTTTTTTTCACAGGGATGCTGTACAGCTCCTTTGACTATTCATATTTCAAGGCAATGAATGAACTTCGCATCCAGGACTGGTTGGCACGGCAGCTTACTTCGCGCCCGGAAGCCAACTGGTGGCTGCCGCTCCTGCTGATCATCCTTACGCTCCTGGGGATCAACACGGTTATCTGCACCATCAACCGCCTCAGGGAACTGGCGTCCGATACAAATAAAAAAGATTACCGTTTCATCCTTTCGCTTCTTCCATCAATCGTGCACATACTTTTCATAGCGGTCATGATCGGTCACGCGGTAACCATCATCATGGGATCCTGGACCAGGATGCCTCTCACTGAAGGCGCGGAAGTCGTGATCGATTCGTCGCTGCCGCCCCTGACCGTGACCAGGATCCGGGACACCTACTTTCCCGAGGGGTCACGGCTCGCGAAAAGAATCATGCAGACAGAGGTCACCCTTGCGGACAGGGACCGGGGCGAAATACACGTATCCTACCTTGAGTCGGTCAGGTATCACGGTTTCCGTCTTCACCTCGACATGGTGAAGCAAAAGCAGGGGCTCGCGCATCTCTATCGCCACGTGCAAATCGCTGATAAGAACGAAACCTGCAACAGGTCGGAAACATTCCGGTCAAAGGAGAGGAAGCGGGAACCGGCCCAGATGATCCAGCTGCTGGTAATATCCGATCCCGGCCTGCCGGTGATCCTTACCGGCTTCACCCTTATCCTGGTCACCATGACCTGGTACTTCATCGAGATCCTGAGAAAACGCAATGGCGGATGAAACCGGGACACGGGAGATTCCTATCATGGAAATTGTAATTTTCGAATTTAATATTCATGGTCATTCTTCTCAGGTATAAAAATGAGCCGCTAAAGGAAAAAAACCGATATGCGAATTATATTGAATATTCTTCTTATTATTATTTGCACCACATGCAGTGCTGTTGCTGCGCCAGGTCAGACGAAAACAGGCAAGTTCTACATTGTCGGCATGGGAACCGCTCCCGATCTTATCAGCATACGAGCCGGTAATGTCATCAAGAAGGCGGATATTGTCCTTGTTGAAAGCGATCAGGACAGGGAAGCGTGGAAGGATTATATCAGCGGGAAAGAAGTGTGGTACCGCACCGTCGCTCTGCGCATCATGTACGGCGCCGACCCTGCAACAATACAGGACCCGAAGCGGCGGGCGAAGGCCGAGCTGGGCATTAAAGCCAGAAAGATCCTTGTTGACCGCATAACGGCCGCTATACGCAGTGGAAAAACAGTGGCCGACCTGCAGAGCGGCGACCCCATGATATATGGTCTTACCTTTATGCTCGAGATGCTCCCGAAAGATATACCCACCGAGGTCGTGCCCGGAATCGGCTCATTCCAGGCAGCCAGCGCCGCGGTTAAGATGAGCCCGACATTCGGATACGACACAAGCGCCGTAATACTGACCATGGATGACTGGAACGGCAGGATCGACATGAATGAAAAACTCATGGCTGCCGGAAGCAGTCTTGTCGTTTACACCATGCTGCTTGATTATCCGCGGTTTTTTTTACAGCTCAAACGCTTTTATCCTGAAGATACCCCGGTCGCTGTTGTGAATAATGCCGGGGGTCAGAATACACAGAAAGTGATACACAGCACTGTCGGTACGTTCCTGAATGAAGTGGACCATAAGAACCTACCGGCAGCGAGACACATCCTTCTCGTAGGGAAATTCTTAAAGGTGGGACAGATCCGCAAGGATCATGTACCTGAGATCACACCCGGACACCCTCCTGTTAAAGTGAATTGAAAATCACATGAAAAACAAATCCCGCATTCTGCCGGCCCTGCTTTGTTTATCGCTATTACTCATCTCCGTTTACGGCAACACGAACAATGCCGCCCCCGGCCAGAATACAATCTGGAAATTTGCCGTAATCAGTGATACCCAGGGCGACAACAGGGAAGCAAATGACAGAACCTGCATTAATGAAAAAATTCTTAACTCAATTGCCGCGAATATCGCAGCACAAAATCCGGACCTTGTGCTGGTTTGCGGCGACCTTGTCAACGGCTGGATTCAAAATGGAGGCACGGATTACGCATCACAGTATGCGAACTGGAAGAAAGCCATGAAGCCGGTTTCCAGTATGGGGATTGCAATACTTGCCGTCCGGGGCAACCACGACAGCGGGCCGGAACGCCTGGTTCTGCCCCCGCTACCGCCGCATCTTGAGCCGCAACCCGGATCACTTATCCAGCTGGAAAAAGATTATAAAAAAGCAATTATCGAATCATTTATCCCCGAGAACGGACCTGAAAAAGAGAAAGGCCTCACATACAGTTATGTTCATAAAAACACCTGCATTATAGCCCTGGATCAATATACGGGAGGACAGCATAAAGTTAATCAGGAATGGCTTGACCGTCAATTATCACAGAACACGCGGGTTCATCTTTTTGTCTTCGGCCATGAGCCTGCGTTTGAAGCAAATCATAAGGATAATCTTTCATTTTACCCCGATCAGCGCGATCGATTATGGGACAGCATCGGAAAGGCCGGAGGAAGGATATATTTTTGCGGACATGACCATTTTTATAACCGCGCACTGATACCGGACAGCAAGGGCAACCCCCTCTGGCAGATCATCGGAGGTACCGGCGGTGGAAGGCTGCGAAAATGGTCCGGTTTTTATAAAGAACGCGGCAGAGCTAAATGTGAGTATTGCAATAACGATCATCACGGTTATATCCTGGTAACAATTGACGGACCGAAAGTGAAAGTTGAATGGAAGGCGATTGTAGATATATCCGCTCATAAATGGCGGGTCCTTGATACGTTTACCTATTCCACACCTGCAAAGCAGGGGGAAATTGCACGCCCCCTGTACAAAACAAATTAGTGAGTTGCCGAGAAAGCGCGGCAGCGCATGATACAAGGACACGGGAGATTCCTATCATGAAAAAGCACGGCATCGTATCGATTTTTCTTTCCATGGCCATCCTGTTAACCGGGGCGTCCTCACAACCGGAGAAGGGATCCGAACCAGTACTTTCAATTACCGGTCTGGTGGAAAAACCGCAATTCCTTACCATGAGGGACCTCTCGCAGTTCACCCCGGTGAGCGTGAAAGTCACCGAGGTGCTCTCGAACAAAACCTATAACGGCAATTTCCAGCACCGCGGCGTCCCCCTGAGGACACTCCTCGAACTGGCCGCCGTAAAAAAGCAGGAACCGGAATATTCAAAGCTGATCGACCTTGTCATAGTCATAAAAAACGCCCGGGGAGAAAAGTCGTACCTGACCTGGGGCGAAGTGTTCTACCGCAATCCATCGGACGCCGTGATAGCCCTGTCGGCTGACGCCATACCCGCCATGAAGAGCTGCCTTAACTGTCACAAAAAAGGGCAATTCGAGAAGTGGGAGACGCCGGTCCACCGGACCGTCGGCCTGCCGAAGCTGGTGCTGACCCATGATTTTTACGCAGACCGGTGCATTGAAAACATCACGGGCATAGAAGTGATAGATATTCTCCCGCGGAAAGCGGCTGTTAAAACCAGGCAGCTTCATTCCGGCAGCTTCACCATAACCGGACCATCAGGCCGGGGCATTGCGATCGACACCCTGGAAGCATACCGCCATACCGGCATCCAGGTGAAGCACGCGGGCGAGGGACGCGGGTATCACGGCATCGAAGAATACAGGGGCGTTCCTCTCCTGGATATTCTCGCTGAAAATAAAATTAAGCCTTCCCTGGATTCTCTGCTGGTCTTCTCCGCGCCGGACGGATACCGGTCAGTACTCTCTTTTGGCGAACTTTCGTTGACCCACTTCGGCCAGGAAATCATTATTGCGGACATGAAAAATGGCCAGAGTATAAAAGAAGAAGGGAAGTTCAATCTCATTATCCGCCATGACCTGTCGTCTGACCGATGGGTGAAGGCCCTGGAGAAAATCGAGATCATTACCATTAAACCCGAAGCGAAGCTCTACATAATCGGCGTCGGGTGCGGCGACACGGCTCTCATCACCCAGGGCGCCCTGTCTGCCATGGCAAAGGCCGACATGTTCGTATGCACAAAGGACATAGGATCCCGCTTCAGTGCATACATGGGAGGCAAACCGGTCCTCTTTGATCCGCTTCTGACCATGCCGAACTACTACCGGATGATGAAATCGAAATTGACTAAAGAAGAGATTAAAAAGACCACCGATGATCTCAGGGCAAAAAATATCGAACAGCTGAAAGAAGCACTCGAGGAAGGTAAAAATATCGGTTTCCTTGATTACGGAGATCCGACCATTTACGGGAGCTGGACCTACTGGCTCCTAGCAAACTTCAGGGTTGAAGAATATAAAATCATTCCGGGCATCAGCGCCTTTAACGCGGCCAACGCCATGATCGGTAAAAACGTAGCCATTAACGGCTCCGTTATCATTACCGTTCCAAATGGAATCCAACGCAATGAAGGAATGGTTAAAGGCGCGGCCGAAAATAGGGACACGCTTGCCATATTTGTTGGACTGACCGAGCTGAAAAACCTGATCCCCATCTTCAGTAAATATTACCGGCCGGATACCCCGATTATCGTAATCTATAAAGCGGGATATGAAAAGGAGGGGCGAGTAGTCAAAACCGATCTTTCAAAAGTCCTCGACATCGTTGAGTCTGACAAAGAAAAACACCTTGGATTGATATATATTGGCGAGGCCCTGCGGTAAAAAGATTCAATTCACAATAAAACTCGGTTATTTATTAGGATATTTTGTAATATTTTATTATATATTTTTCATTGTATTAAAAAAAATGATAATCATATTAGCAATAACAAATAATTACGAAAAGCTACTATTTTTAATCTAAATCCTTGACTCTTAAAGCCATTTAAAATATTTTCAATTAATCAGACTAATACATCAAACAAGTTCATTGTATCAGCCTTACTGCATAAATTGAATATCTGAAAATAATGGTGAATAATGATTTTTATCGGCATTGATGACACGGACACCCTGCAATCCCGCGGCACGGGCCGCCTTGCCAGGAATATCGCCGCCGTTCTTTCTTCCGAATTTACCGTGCAGGGGGTGGTGCGGCACCAGCTTCTGCAAGACCCGCGGGTCCCCTTCACCAGCCATAACAGCAGCGCCACTATTATCCTGCATGAAAAAAGCAAGGCCGACCTCGGCGCGTTATTCAACAGGGTGAAAGCCTTCATGCTTTCCGATTTCCAGATAGGCAGCGACCCGGGACTCTGCGTGACCCGCGATATCCCGGACGATATCATAGAACACGGGCGCAATGCCCAGAAGCGGCTGGTGACCCAGAAAGAAGCCCGTGACCTCGCCGGGGCCCACGGCATCGCCCTGGAAGGTCTGGGCGGAACCGAGGACGGGGTCATCGGCGCCCTTGCCTCCGTGGGTCTCACTGCAACCGGCGAAGACGGACGTTACCTCCTCTGCGGGCGGGTGCGCGATCTGACGGGGCTCCTGCCGGTGGAAGCGGTCCTTGACGCCGGCGTAACGGAGGTCCGCACCGTGAAGGGGGAAACCGTCACCTCCGGCGTGATGATGTCGGACAAGATAAGGCCGGCTCGCCGCGGCGGAAAGCCTGTCGCCTACGTCGAATGGAACAAAGATCACTGGGTGCCTCTCAAGATGAATTGAACTGATAACAGTACGTCATTAAAAAGCAAAAAGTCATAATGATACAGATAAACGAATTATCATACGCCTACCCCCAGCACGGCAAGGGAATTGGTCCTTATGATTTTTCCATTAAGCCCGGGGAGATGCTTCACGTAACCGGTTCGTCCGGGTGCGGCAAGAGCACCCTGGCCCGCTGCATAACGGGACTTATCCCTCACATCTACCATGGGGAAATGCGCGGCAGCGTCCGCATCGGCGGACTCGACACTGCCGGCACACCCCTCTGGAAGCTCGCCGAAACCGCGGGGTTCGTTTTCCAGAATCCCGCCATGCAGATGCTGAGGAACTCCGTGGAGGAGGAAATCCTTCTCGGCCTGGAAAACCTCGGCCTTGACCGTGTTGCAATGCGGGACCGCATGGCCGAAGCACTGGAGCGCTTCGGCCTCGGTGATTTCCGCGGCCGCAAACCGCAGACACTCTCCGGCGGCGAACAGCAGAAGCTTGCCCTGGCGGCCATCACGGCGCGGCGGCCGCCGGTGCTGGTCCTCGACGAGCCGCTGTCCATGCTCGATGTCACCGCCGCAACTGAGCTTGCCGGCTACCTCTCGGAACTGACCCGCGCCGGCGCAACCATCGTCATTTTTGAACACCGCTCTGATTATCTTGCGGGAATGCCGGGCATGCGGGTGGCGGCCCTGGACAGGATAACTGTCCCCGACCGCACCGCAACCCCCGGGCGCTGGGCCAGGGCCGCATTCGGCGTAAAAGGCGGTGCGAAGCTCGATGTCGCGGACCTCGGGGTCCGGATCGCCTGCAAAGATATCATTAAAAATATTACCTTCTCCATAGAGCCCGGCGAAGTGACCGCGGTGGTCGGCAGGAACGGGAGCGGGAAGACCACCCTTATCCGCGCTCTGGCGGGCCTGCAGAAACATGAGGGCAGTGTTGCCATCAAGGGAATGCGCCCCGATTTCGGCCAGGTGTACCAGAACGCCGATCTCCAGCTCTTCAACGCATCGGTCCGGGCCGAAATCCTCTTCCGCGTGAAGGAACCGGACATGGCGTGGTACTCCTGGCTCATCGAGACCCTCTGCCTCCGGCAGTACGAAGACACGCCGCCCCTCATCCTGAGCGAGGGCGAGAAAAAGCGCGTGGCCCTGGCCACGGTGCTGATGCGCAAAGCGGCCCATGGCATCCTCCTTGACGAACCGTCCCTGGGCCAGGACATCGCCCACAAGACGATGTTCATGGATATCTGCCGCGGCCTCGCGGTCCGGGGGAAGATCGTCCTTTTCACCACCCATGAGCTGCACCTGGCAGCCATGGCGGACCGCCTGATACTTCTCGGGCCGGAAGGGATCGCCGCGGACGGCCCGCCTGAACAGGTATTCCGCAATACTGGCGCATGGAAACGGGCGGGACTCTTCGTGCCCGGCTGGGTAACCGAAACCGGACAGAAAGGCATAACTGCATGAAAGTGAACTCCTCATACGGCATGACCCATACCATGGCCATCGTCGAGTCATCGCCGCTTCGCAGGGCCGACCCGCGCACCAAGCTTGCCCTGTGCCTGTGCGCCTCCCTGGCGGTCATGCTACCCCTTGAAAAAATTATTTTTTTTGCTTTTGTATATGTAATATTTCTTTTATGGGCGCGCCTCCTCCCGGAAGCGGCCCGCCAGGCGTGGAAGCTCAAGTGGATCCTGGGGGTGCTCTTCATGGTGGACTGGCTGTTTGTGTCCCTCAATCTCGCCATGGTCGTTACCCTCAGGCTTCTTCTTATGGCCGGGGTTTTTACCATGTTCTTTTCCACCACCACGCCGTCGGAACTCTGCCTTGCCCTGGTGTGGCTGCGCGTCCCGTACCGGTACGCCTTCAGCATCAGCCTCTCCTTCCAGACAGTGAGCGGCATAGATAACGAATGGCGGGGCATACTTGAGGCGCAGAGGGCGCGGGGCGCCTTCACTGCTCCGTCCGGATGGCGGTACCTTGTCGAGCAGGTACGGAACCTGGTGTGCCTCACCGTGCCGGCGGTGGTGCTAACGGCCCGGCGCGCCTGGTCCATGACCGAGGCGGCCTACGCGCGCGGCTTCGAGTCGCCCCATCGCACTCCGTTCAACAGGCTGTCAATGGGGGCAATAGACCGGGCCATCCTGGCCGTGGCCTGCGCCATAGCAGCTCTATTAATATTCTGGAGGTAATCGTTTATGAGTACTTCACGCCGTATCATCATCGCTATCCTCATCATCGCTGCCGTTGTTGGAGCAATTCTGATCATTCAATCGTCCCGCCGGGGCGGGTACCTGTACCGCACCTGCAACACCGGGGAGAAGGAATTTACCGAAGGGTGCGTCCCGGTTTCCTCTGCCGGGAAACTGCTGGCGAATTTCTGCCAGAAGGATTCGGCCGGTCTTGCAAAAACGAATTTCCATGACAAGGCGGAAAACAAGCTCCAGGAAGGGTGGCTCCTGCGGGACGTTGTATTATTGTACGTTAAAAAAGAGGAGCTGTCGCCGGACACCGTGGTCCGGGTCACCAGCACGGCCCGCAGCAAGAAGGCGGAACTGCCGTGGAAAGACATCTCTAATAAACAAAACAAAATCATACTGGCCCTGTCGAAGCAGGGGAGCCTGAAGCTAGTATCAACCATGAAGGACTTTGACACCAGGGAGAAGTGGGTGCAGGACGTGGATAAAATAGAGGTTCTCCGCAAGTGACGGAGAGATACTTTTCGACGTTCCAGCTCTTCCTGCTGGCCCTTTTCGCGGCCCTGATCGTGGTCGCGAAAATAGCCCTTCATCTGCCCCTGCAGCTTTCCGGGCACTCCGGGATTTTCTGGATGGCCATCATCATCGTGGCCGCCCGAGTGGTGCCCAAGCGGGGCGCCGCCAGCCTCGTGGGCCTCACGTCGGGCATCATGGCAGCCTTCCTGGGCCTGGGCGACCTGGGGGGGCTTAACACCCTTCTCTCCTATGCCATGGCCGGCGTGGGCGCCGACCTGGGCCTCCTCCTTCTGCGCGACCCGGAAAACTACGCCTGCGCCATGCTGGCCGGCGTGTTCGGGCACCTGTGCAAGTTCATGGTCAAGTGGATCTTCGGCATGATGGCGGGCGCTCCGGTGGGCTTTGTCGCACTTGGCCTGGCCAAGGCGCTGGTCGGCTACATTATCTTCGGCGCACTGGGGGGGCTCCTGGGCGCCCTCACCCTCGCCGCCCTCAGGAAGGCGGGTTTTTTTACATATCTGCTGGAGAAGAAATAGTTCCCCTGCAATCAGAGCCAACCGATAACCATCAGTGTTGGATACTGCCATTTTCCGTATTTACCATGGCAAACTCTATTTAAAAAATCAACAGACATAATCCGCATTATGTTTAAAAAATCCTTGCACAATACCACACAATCCACACAATTACCGCATAACACATAAGTTCCATTTCCTGACAAAATAACCATCTGCCAAGGCGGTCAGAAAAGCCATGGCATAAAATATACAATATCTCATACCGGAGTAGATGGGATATGCTAATAATTTCAACGAGGTGCTGTTTTATGAAAAAGATTATAAATATAATAATGACAATACTTTTTGCCGGCCTTTGCCTGGGCTGCGGCAATTTATACAATGATATGTTGGAAAAAAAGAAAATACTCCCTACCTGGGGATCATCTCAAGATAAGGATGAAGCGATAACCTCCTATTCCATCAATGGCATCCAGGGAATAATTAATGATGACACTATTACCGTATCACTGCCTCCGGACAGCAGTCTGGAGTCATTAATCGCTGAATATACAGCCAACGGAGATGTAACGGTACAGGGAGTCCCTCAAAAAAGCGGCGTTTCCGCCAATAATTTCATAGTGCCTGTGGAGTATACTGTATCGGAGAAAAACTTCAAGACCTATAGTGTCACAGCAAAGAACATTGATCTGGACCACTGGGTCGAGAAAGATTTTCCCGGCACGGTGAATGAAGGCTCCTGGCAATCAATTGCATCTTCTGCTGATGGAACAAAACTCGCCGTTGTTGTTCAAGAAGGCTATATTTATACGTCCGCTGATGGTGGCAATACCTGGACAGAACGGACCAATGCCGGAAGACGGGATTGGTTATCAATAACTTCATCCTCGGATGGTTCAAAGCTGGCCGCGGTAGTTGAAGGAGGCTATATTTACACCTCAACTAACGGCGGCGATTCATGGACAGAACATACCGGTGCTGGTAGTCGTAATTGGTGCAGAATAACCTCATCATCAGATGGTTCAAAGCTGGCTGCTGTATGTTCTGGTTATATATACACATCCACCAATGGCGGTATAATATGGACAGAACAAACCAATTCCGGTTATCGCGTATGGGCAGCAATAACCTCATCATCGGATGGTACAATGCTAGCTGCAGCCATTCATAATGGTTATATATATACTTCCATAAACAGCGGTGCAACATGGATAGTACAAATCAACTCAGGCAGTCGTTACTGGTGCTCAATAACCTCATCAAGAGATGGAATGAAACTGGCTGCTGTTGATTTAGCTGGGTATGTCTACACTTCAACCAATCGCGGCATCACCTGGACAGCTAGAACCAGTGCCGGGCAACACCACTGGAGTTCTATAACCTCCTCTGCAGATGGTATAACTTTGGCCGCAGCAGGTTATGGTAATTATATCTACACTTCAAAAAATGGCGGTATCGACTGGACAGCAGAAACCAGTGCCGGTACTAATAGATGGGCTTCAATAACCTTATCAGATGACGGTAAAAATTTATTAGCAACTACAAATAATTATTATATCTATACTTCAACTAATGGTGGTATCACCTGGACAGAACGCAACACCTATGGAATTAGTCAATGGAGAGCAATAACATCCTCAAGGGATGGTAAATATTTTGCCGCTGTTAATAAAGACGGCTATATCTACACTTCTTCAAATGGCGGTGGTACCTGGATAGCACAAACCATCATCGGAAAACATAATTGGTCTTCAATAACTACTACTGCGGATGGAAAAAACCTTGCCGCATCAGTATATGATGGTTATATATATACATCCGCCAATGGTGGCAGCACTTGGGAAATACAACCCAATTCAGGTCGCCGTAATTGGCAATCAATAGTTTCGTCATCCGATGGTAATTACCTGGCCGCTGTTGATTCTGGCGGCTATATTTACACTTCAGCCGATGGGGGCGGTATATGGATAGCACAAATCAATTCAGGCAGTCGTAACTGGTGCTCAATAACCTCATCTTCTGATGGTAAATACTTAGCAGCTATAGTTTCTAACGGATATATTTATACTTCCACCAATAACGGCAGTACTTGGATAGAACAGCCCGGTTCCGGCAACCGCAACTGGGCATCAATAACTTCATCAACAGACGGAAGAAGTCTGGCTGCTATGGCAATTAATGGCTATATCTACACATCTACTAATTATGGTATTGATTGGACAGAACATGCCAGCGCCGGCACTCGTAACTGGAAATCTATAACCTCATCAGGAGATGGCAGATATCTTGCCGCAATAGTATATGGAGGTTATATTTACACTTCTAACAATGGCGGTTCTACATGGATAGAACGAAACAGTTCTGGTATACATTATTGGACCTTCATCACTGCTTCATCAGGATTCAACAGACTAGCTGCCGTTGATGAAGAAAACAAGAATATTTTTTTCTGTGACTAGGTTAAAATAATCAAAAACAGATTATTCAAATGGATAGACACTTCTTTATTTTTGTTGGCGATCAATCACCACTAACACTTGCAGCCCTCAGGAAGGCGGGATTTTTTACGTATCTGCTGGAGAAGAAGTAAGCATTTCAAAAAAATTCTCGTAAACAGCAAAATACTGCTAAATTATTACTTAATATAACACATATAAATTTATTTGTATTTGACACAAATTATCTATATAATTCATTTGTAATAATTTGTTATTTTGGAGGATAAATAGTTATGAAAAATAAATTGTTGGTTTTTATGATGCTATTAATGGTTTCACCGATACTCAGTTGCGATGAGGATAAAGGTGATGAAACTGAAAACAATCTTATGAACTTAATATTTTTATTAGGAAATAAAACCCTGACGGTTAATGTAACGTATACAGGTACTTATGTTCCAGCTTTAACTAATCCTGGCTCACAGTATATCTATGTATATCTTTACAATACTCGACCCACCTATACAAGATCTCCAGTGCGCGTTTATTCAGCACGATCAGCAGGACCTGTAACGGATGGTACACAACAAGCAATAACATTAACAGGTATATGGTCAGGTCATTATTATCTTATGGTGTTCTATGACTACAAGAGTGGAGATAATGCTGATAATAAGGGTGATTTCTATACACTATATGATTCTACTAACGATGGCACCAACTGTATAGCTTCAGCGACAACTGTGAGCATACCAAGTGTTTCATCCATTGATATAACATTTGCCGACACTTATGATTTTCCTTCTGGTGCCGGCACTGGTGCAGGTGCAACGTTTGATCCTACTGGTTGCCCATAATAAATATGTAACTTATGACCAGTACACTTAAATGTGGTTAAAACAAGGAGGGAGTGTTCCAGTATACTGTTGTAATTTAGCATAGGTGGGATACTCCCTAATTATTTACATGGATTGGTTAATATGGTTCATGGTATCCTTTTAGTACATATCTAAACAAAGTTATATGGAATATAATGTTTTTATTAAAAAAAACTATCACCTTTTTTCATTCATCACAATAATATTTCTATTATTATTTCTTTCTCTTTTATCAACCAGTGTCGGCGCGCAGGTACTGGGAAATAACAACAACATTACCGCTGGTTTTGGTAAATCAAATACAAAAAAAGAATCAACGGATTACGTGCAACGAAAGAAAAAACGCAGTGGTGTATTTTCCGCGGGCGAGATCATCGTCACGGGCAAGGCCCTTGCCAACATCAACTCCGCAGCAACCACCACGACAATAGACCAGGAGGGTATCCGGGACCGGGGCGAAAAGACCCTGGACGATTCCCTGGAGACCGTGCCCGGCATGGCGATCGAGCGCCATACCAAGGGGCACGTGCGCGCAAAGATACGGGGTTTTGACCAGGACAAAATCGCGGTACTGATCGACGGCATTCCCATAATAGACATTTTTTCAACCGACGTGGACCTTTCTGACATCCCGGTCATGAACGTTTCCCGCATCTATGTGAACCGGGGCGTATCGTCGGCCCTCTACGGCACCAACGGCGCGATCGGATCAATAAATGTTGTAACGCGGAAGCCGACGCGGCTCTTCGCGGAAGTAAATGGGGAATACGGGCAATACAAAAACGGGTCAGCCAGCTTCGCCCACGGCGCGCCTTTCGGAAAGTTCTATTACTGGATCACCGGGTCCTTCCAAAATTCCGGGGGCTTCAAGCCTTCGGCGAAGCTCACCCGCGCAGAAAAGTTCAACTGGTATACAAAATTCATCAGGCCTTACCTGTACGGCTTTACCTATGACCAGGTCAAGATGCCGGCAGAATTTAGTTATCTCTATGATGACGGCAAGTGGAACCATAACGATTACCGCAAATACAACCTGGCTGCAAAGACCGGTTATGAATTCAATAAACACGTGGACGCGGGCGTTGCCGCGCTTTTCCGCTATGGATCAGGGAAAACCAACACCTATGAGAACAACTGCTTCAGCGATTACAAGCTCCAGAACCTCTGGTGGAAGGATCCGCTTTTCCAGGTCACCACTCAGAGTGACGTCAAGAAGGCGGCTCTCAGGAACCGTTCCTTTGTGTGGCCGAAGAAATACCGCTATACTGTATATCCCTACATCACCATTGATTACGATAAACTCCTTGTCAGGACCAATTTATTCGTATCATACGATTACGCAGTGCAGGACGGATACGCGGATAACTGGCATCTTTATGAAAAAGACGCGCCCGCTGCGAGACCAAATGATGGACGGTACAGCCCCGTTTATGATTACAAGACCTACATGTCCTATGGTGTAAACGTTTACCCATCTTACCGGATCGTTGAATGGAATTGTCTCAACCTGGCCGTCACCTGGCGCGAAGACCGCTTCACCGAGCAGCAGAAGGCCAAATCATTGTTCGAGTCGTGGCCCGTCGTCAGCGCAGGATTCGGTTTTGGTAAATATAAAGTGTCATACCTCAAGGCGTCGTTCCTCACTGTCGCGATCGAAGATGAGATCAACATTAAAGATCGACTCCGCCTGTCTGTGGGTGTATCCTACGACGCGCAGAATTTCACAAAGTTCAAATCACGCTACACTGACTACCCTGATTTCTACGGCCAGGCCTATATCGTGCGGGATAAATCAATCATATGGGGCACCCGTGATTCCTTCAATCCTGTGGCCGGCATGGTTATAACAGCAGTTCCCGACCTGCTCGATATCAAGATCGCTGGCTCCATGAAAACACGGTTCCCCACCCTAGGCGAGTATGCCAAAATCGCAAACCAGTTATACGACCGGGGTCTGAAGCCGGAGCGATCGTATAACGGCAACGCGGGGTATCAGTTCTATTTCCTGGAGAAAAGTTTGATTTTCGGGGCTGACTACTTCATCAGCCTGGTTAAAAACCGAATCGAGAAGATCGCGGGCTCCGACGAGCCGCCCGTCAACATTGAAAAAATCGTGTCCCAGGGCGCGGAAGCATATTTGACCTACGAGAAGAAAAACATATCGATCTTCAAAAAAATCACCGCGTCGATACATTATACCTATCTCAATAGCGTGAACATGGATGATTCATGGAACGCAAAAGTCAACAAGGGACCGGATCTTGAATTGACCCCGGAGCATCATCTTCTCGCCGAAGTGAGGCTTCTGTTCAAGAGCGACACAATGCTGGCGCTGTGGGGCAACGCCAAATTCAACCAGATCATGTACGCCATGCGGGCGCGGCCCGAACCTGATGTCCTTTATCCGTATTCCCGCCTTTTCTTCGAACCGGTAAAGCTCCATAACCCGGTGATGCTGAATATCAAAATTTCGCAGAAAATCTACAAATATATTTCTGTATATATTCTCTGCAAAAATATCCTGGATGATTATTTTGCTGACCCATTTAACCCTGGACCCGGACGGATGTTTTACGGCGGGGTAAATGTGAAATATTAATTCAATCCAAGCGGTAATGGTACTACTATTTCACGCTGCAAGAACTGATCTTTCCAGAACCGCCGCCATTGCCAGATCTGACCAATAATTCACCTGTAATATTTACACAACGGCAGCAATCAAATAAAAAATACTGATTATTTATCATTTTGACTTTCTGGCAGATGTGTTATTTTTTTTCATTGACGAGCCGCGAACTTCCTGTGTATCTTTGTACCAGAGGATAACAATGCCGGAACAATTAATGAACACCAAAGAGGTCGCTGAATACCTCGGCATCAACGAAAAGCAGGTCTATGCCCTTATCAAGATAGGCACCATACCGTGCACACGGGTAACCGGCAAGTGGATCTTCCCGAAGCACCTTATCGACGAGTGGATCGATTCATCGGCGCGGCACAACCCGGACCGGAAGCCCTCTGCCGGGCCCGGCAACCGCATCCTCGCCGCCGGGAGCAACGATCCGGTCCTGGACCTTTTAATCAGCCAGAACAACTCGGAGAACTTTTCCATTTTTTCATGCAATATCGGGAGCACTCAGGGCCTGGAGTTCCTGAAGGAATCAAAATCCGACATCGCCTGGTGCCACCTCTTTGACCCTGAATCAAAAACCTATAATATACCCTACATAACGTCACATCTGGCGGACAAGAAAATCGCCGTGGTGCATCTCTTTTACCGTGAAATCGGCATCCTCGTATCGCCCGAAGCAGTAAAAAAAGTAAAAAAAATCGAGGACCTCACTTCGGGTGTCCGCTTCATAAACAGGCAGAAGGGATCGGGGATACGGATATTCCTCGAGCATAACCTGCAAAAAGCGGGCATTGACCCGGCCGCCATCGAGGGATACCATAACGAAGTGAACACCCACTTTGAAATCGGACTCTCCATACTGTCCGGCAAAGCGGACGCCGGCATATCCAGTGTAGCCATTTCAAAGCTCATGGACATTCCCTTTCTCCCCCTCGCCCGTGAAAGCTTCGACATGGTCATCGGCAAGGACACCTTTTTCGAAAAAGGGATACAGCTCTTCATAGAGTCCCTGCAGTCGAAGAAGTTCCGCAAGACCGTGGAGCCCCTGGGGGACTACAGCTTCGTCGATTCCGGTAAAATACTCTATTCAACAGCCGGATAGTTATCGGTTCCTCTCCCGCGTAATTAATTATCTCAAATTCAAAAATTTTTTCATTTTGATCAAATCAATCCGTATACTGGATGATGCAAAATTGCAAAATACAGGATATGGTCTGCAATGGAAACCACGTTAAACATTCATGTTGACATACTGGCACAAATCAACAGAGCAGCACAGACACGAAGTATATCGCGCTCAAAAATAATTATACTCATGATCAAGAATGTCATGAAAAATATTCCGGATCCGGGCCGGATGGGTAAACTGGTCCAGTATCAACCGAGAAGCAGTCCGGAAAAGTGGCATAGATTTCATATACAACTGCGTATTGATGATTACGAGTATCTTCTGGACCTCAGGAAACTGCTTAAGATGTCTGTTTCTTCAATTCTTGCATATGCTCTCAAGGAATATGGTGACAAGTTGATTAAGGGAAAATTGACCGATAACAATCGGTATACAAATTATATGATTATGAGAGAAGTAATTGATGATATCATCTGCTGGAGATTCATATGGGGATATCCGCTTCACATCGAAAAACTGCTCCAAACCTGCAACAGACATTGACCCTGTTTTACAATTTCGGTAAATCTTTTTACAATAAGACATAATAAATTGTTGACAATATTCTTGAATAGGATTTTATACAATACTATATTATTATACATGGGGACCTCAAAAAACTGCTTATCACCCTTGGAAAAAGCAGTTTTTTCTTTAATACGTACCCTCAGGGAACATCCGGACCGGTAGATCCCGGCGGTATCCCGTAAAATCAGTTTGACTCTTAAAAAATCGACTGCCATAATGCAAGTCAAAAGCACCGCGTGATTTCCCGGTTAACGCCGATGGCCGCATCAACATCACGCTCTGCCGTTCATCACAGTTATTATAATCATATATGGGATACAGACATGGAGTGGACCGATATCATCATCTCGTCAAAAAAAGAACCCCGGCTGTCCGAAAATGCCCGCATCGTGCTGGAAAAGCGCTACCTCGCCAAGGACGACCGGGGAAAAGTCGCCGAAACCCCTGAAGGCCTCTTCAAGCGCGTGGCAATGTTCGTGGCCTCGGCAGATCTTATGCATGGCAAATCGGCATCAGAAGTCAGCAAGCGCGCGGACGAATTCTACGAGATGATGGCAGACCTGCAGTTTCTTCCCAACACGCCAACGCTCATGAATGCCGGCAGGCCCCTGGGGCAGCTCTCTGCCTGTTTTGTTCTCCCCGTGGATGACTCCATGGATAAGATATTCGATGCAGTGAAGAACATGGCCCTGATCCATAAAAGCGGCGGCGGCACCGGCTTCTCCTTTTCCCGGCTCCGCCCCAAGGACGACATCGTCAAGACGACCGCCGGTGTATCGAGCGGCCCGGTCTCCTTCATGAACATATTCAACGCGGCCACCGAAACCGTCAAGCAAGGCGGCACACGGCGCGGCGCCAACATGGCGATACTCTCCGTCCATCATCCAGACATCATTGAATTTATTAGGGCGAAGGAGGATAAAAACGCCCTCACCAACTTCAACATATCCGTTTCCCTGACTGATGAATTCATGGATGCACTGGAGCATGACAGTGATTACCCCCTTATCAATCCTAATACGAAAAAGGTCATGACCACATTAAATTCCAGGGAGGTCTTCAACCTCATTGTTCGGAAAGCGTGGGAAAGCGGCGAACCCGGCATCATCTTCATAGACCGCATCAACGCGGCAAATCCACTAAAAAAAGTGGGCATGATCGAAAGTACGAACCCATGTGGTGAACAACCGCTCCTCCCCTTCGAGTCTTGCAACCTGGGCTCCATCAACCTGAACACAATCGTTATAAAAAAGAAGGGATCATGCGTTATTGATTATGATATACTGCGCCAGATCACCCGGATGGCCGTCCGCTTCCTTGACAACATCATTGATCTTAATCGTTATCCCATGGATATTATAAAGGAAAACACCCTGGCAAACCGGAAGATCGGCCTCGGGATCATGGGGTTTGCCGATGTTCTTATACGCCTGGGCATCCCTTACAATTCCGATGACGCAATATCGACAGCAGAATCAATCATGGCGGCCATACAGGAAGAATCAAAGCGGGCCTCCGAAGAACTGGCAAAGGAGCGCGGCACCTTCCCAAATTTTCCCCGCTCCTCGTATGCAGATGACGGGGCAACGCCCCTGCGAAATGCCACCACCACGACCATCGCACCCACCGGCACCATCAGCATTATCGCCGGGACCTCCAGCGGCATTGAACCGATCTACGCTCTTGCCTACCTGCGCAACGTAATGGACAATAACATCCTCGTTGAGGCGAACCCCCTCTTCGAGGAAACAGCGCGCGAAGGCGGGTTCCTTACCGATGATATCATGGCCCGCATAGCTGAGCATGGATCGGCAGCCGGCATCGAGGGGATCCCGGAAGACATTAAGCGCATTTTTGTGAGCGCCCACGACATTTCGCCGGAATGGCACATCAGGATCCAGGCCGCATTCCAGAAGCACGTGGACAATGCTGTATCAAAGACCGTCAACTTCAGGAGCGACGCCACCATGGAGGAGATCGAACGGGTCTACCTGATGGCCTACCATCTCGGATGCAAGGGCGTGACGGTCTACCGCGACCAGTCCCGAGACAACCAGGTCCTCGAGACCAGGTCAAAATCAGAAAAAAAACCGGTTTCGGAATTTGATCATGCCCAGACAGCCGACCATGTTCAGATAACACCCCGGCCCCGCAGCGACATCACCTGGGGATCGACGCGTAAGATCGCCACGGGCTGCGGTTCTCTCTACGTCACCATCAACCAGGACGAGCAGGGCCTATTCGAGGTCTTCGCAGCCATGGGCAAAGGCGGCGGGTGCGCGGCGAGCCAAACCGAGGCGGTAAGCCGTCTCATCTCCCTGGCCTTACGTAGCGGCATTGACAAGGAACAGATCATCAAGCAAATCAAGGGCGTCCGCTGTCCTAACCAGGCCTGGGAAAAGGGAGGGCGAATATATTCCTGTGCTGACGCAATCGCGAAAGCCTTGGAACGCCATTCCGGAATAAACCCGGCCGTCAGTGCCAACGACAACATTCACGAAGCGGCCAAGAACATTGCCGAGACAAACGGCAAAAACCGCGAAACGGTCATGGTCGGAGTATGCCCCGACTGTCACGGCCCGCTAGAATTTGAATCAGGATGTTCGGTCTGCCGGGCATGCGGGTTCTCGCGCTGCGGATAGGAAAAAATCATGGATTCTGTACTACTACGATGTCAATCTTGTGGTTCAGCCAACCGGGTCCTATCGGACAAACTTGGCTATAACCCCCGGTGCGGCAAATGTGGTGCTGTCCTGAGTTTTTCCCGGCGCCCGGTGGAGGTAAAAACCGGGACCTTCCGCCAGGAAGTCCTGTCATTCCCCGGCGCTGTCCTGGTAGAGTTCTGGACACCCACCTGACCCCATTGCCTGAGCCTTCGTCCCGTGCTGGACGAAATCGCAGCGGAGATGGCCGGCATCGTAAAAATCGCGACCATCAATGCCATGACCGAGCAGGACTTGGCGCGACAGCACGACATCCGCGGCGTCCCTGCTCTCCACCTCTATCGCGGCGGCAGCAAAATTAAAGAAATTGCTGGCGCGATGCCCAAAGCACAGCTGCTGCAATGGATCCGTTCGTCACTCTGATCCATCCAGGCAATAAAAAACCCGCTGTACTCGACGCGGGTCCCTGCTGCATATGAACACAACAAAGATGTCAGGCGGCATCCAGATCCAAAAAATCAGTCACATCAAGGAAATGGAGTATTCGCCGGACGCTGTCTGTCAGGCTTGCGAGAATCAGCCGCTTGCCCGATTTCTTCATATCGTTCTTCAGGGAAATAAACATACCTGCCGCTGAAGAATCTATCTTGGTCACTCTGCTCAGATCGAGTGTGATTCGTTCTGCCCTGGTTGATTGCACAATCTTCTCAATGAATTCCAGAATAAACGACGTGGAATTAAACAGAAGTTCCTCTGTGAGAAACTGCAGATGTAATTCATCCCCGGATATTTCAGGTTTGATATAATCCATTTTCATTCTATATTGATGCAAAGTGTTGTAACCACTTTTCTAAAGTGACATAATACTTCAAGTCACTAATTTCTGTTAATTTGCGGGAAATGTCAAGAAATATTTTTACGCAGGCAGGTCAACCAGCACCATGCTCGCGGCTTCCTGTTCCCCGCTACATTTGAATAACCTTCAGGCCGTCGGGGAGCTTCATGTCCTTAAAAGTTTTTACTTTAACCGGTGCGTTCAACTGTATCTTTTTAAATGTAATCTCAATACGGAGTGGGATATGCTGCGCTACAATCATAACATTAGAATAAATTCGGCTTGCGCCCTGACCCACCGGATTCTTCACATATATCTCCAGCCTGTCCCTTGTCTTTCTGTTAATGAGAAGTATTTTGTCCGGATCGTTACCCTGAAACGAGATGGTCTGGTAGTAACGCGGATTTTCAAGTATCAGCATCGACCCCTTACCATTATTGGCAATGAGGCCCTGCTTTACCGAATAACCGGTTATCAGAGGGATGACACCGGTTATCAGATCGTGAAACATCCTGAAATCGATGCTGAAGCCGCCGTAATTCGCAAGGTCAATTGTCTTGATATTATCAACGTACATTTTCTTTTCAACGGGGTAATAGACCCGTATCACGTCACCCTCCTGAAGAAGGGTCATGACGGGGCTCCTGAAAATGAAGTCGACCACAGAAACATGCATCGTGCGCTGTTTCCTGTTAAACTGCACGCTGCCGAGTATCTTGTTTTTCTTTTCGCCGTACCTGCCGTCAATATTAAAATCGAGGGCATACGATTCCGGCGACTTCATGTTGATGTCTGATATGGTATTAACCATGACCCGTATGCCGTCCTTACCTGACGGGTGATACTGGCCTTCCGGAGTGCTGACATCGCGGAAGGCGCTTGTCGTGCACCCCCACGCCGTCGCCGCCACTATCATGAGCACACCAATTCTCGCCTTCACGGACATGCTGCTACTTGTTCTCATATTTTTTTATCTTGTCCTCGATCATATCAGTCTTTTTTATATCATTGGACCTGTGCCAGTACCTGAGGGCGCTGTCGATCTTTCCCAGCTTGAGATAGGTGTCGCCGATATGGTCGTATACCACGGGGTCGGGCGCTTTGGCCCTGCGCAGCTGCTCCTCCGCAATGAGTAGCTTCTCGAGGGCAATCCGGAAATTCCCCTTGCGGTAGTATGCCCAGCCCAGCGAATCGATATACGCACCGTTGTCCGGCTCAATAGTCAGGGCCTTTTGTATCAGGCTCAGAGATTCATCAATTTTCATGTTGTTATCAGCGTAAAGATACCCAAGGTAGTTATAGGCGCGGGCGCTTTGCGGATTGAACTTGATAGCCTTTTCAAGTGACTCGATCGCCATATCGATCTTCGACATCTTTTCCATCACGATGGCCAGGTAAAAATAATAGGTTTCGCTTTTCTCATCTAGCGATATCGCCTGCTGGATATTGCGCTCCGCTGCGATATAATCCTCCTGCCATATCGACATCAGGCCCTTGAAGAAATAAGGCCGCGAATTGGACGGCTCTTTCGCCGACGCCCGGTTGAAATAGTGGATCGCCGAGTCATAGTCCTTTTTCATTCCGTAGAGGTAGCCTATGTGAAGCATCAGGTCCAGGTCGGGCTGCAGGCTGTTTGCCTTTATAAAGTTGTAGAGTGCCAGCGAATACTGCTGCGTCTCCTCATAGGACTTCCCCAGGTAGTAATACACACCCGGTACCGAGCTATTGAGCTTGCCTGCTTCCATGAAACAGCGCTTCGATTCCTCGTAGAGCTTGCTGTTGAACATGAGAACACCGGTGGCAACGTATTCGTTGAAGGCCGCGCTCGTGTTTCCCTTCCGCGCGTTGATTCGCGCCATGGCAAGATGGACAGAGATGGTCCGAGGTGAAAACTTTAGCACGCTTGCCAGGAGCTTTTCAGCCATTTCGTCTTTCCCGATAAGTTCACAGTAGAGCCCCCAGGCCAGAATCCCGCTCATTGATCCGGAATTCTTTGCCTTGCCCAGCAGGTTCACGGCCCTGATGTCATCGCGCAGGTAATAGATCCTGCCGAGTATTGACATAATGACCCTGTCGCCGGGGCGCTTTTCAATGAATTGCAACGCATACTGCTCTGCGGCGGCGAGGTCATGCATATCCATGCAGGTGAGAGCCAGAAAATAGTGGGCGTCGATATTCTCCTTGTTGATGTTCAGAACGTTCTGGTACATCGCCACAGCCTGGAGCAGGTCGCCTTTCCGGTAGGCGATATTCGCAAGGCTGAGATACGACTGTTCCTTATAATAGTCCTCTATGGGGAGCTGGTCTGTCAGGGCGATGACTTTCTGGTACGCGGCAGTAGCCTTGTCGGCATCGTTCATGTTCTTTAAATAGTGTTCGCCGAGTATGAACATGATCTGGACCGATTCAGGCCGCTCCTTCAGATAGTCTTCGAGGATGACGGCGGCAGCCTCATATTTCTTCTGCTTGAGGTATATGTTGTAGATCCTGTTATAGATACGCATATCTGTCTTGTTGACAGCCAGGCTTTTGCGGGCATAATCAAGGGATGCGGCATAATCATTCCGGAAGAAATAGCATTCTGAAAGCTGGAAATATATTTTATCCATTGCCGCGCCCTGTGCAGCGGCATCCTTGAAGCTCTGGATGGCTTTTTTCAGGTAGGCTTCACGTTCCGATGAATTTCGGTCCCGCAGAGCAATATTCTTGTAATAGAGGCCCCAGCTGTAGCGGGTCCAGTCAATGGTTATCACGGGTGTGTCTGAACCAGTATCGTTTCGGTCCTGCTTTTTTTTCTCGGCGGCATCGCCAGGCTGCATGCCGGTAGAAACGATGAAGAGGACAGCTGTACAATGCACAAAGACGGCAAAGAGTTTTTTCACAGATAGTATCCAGCATAAATTTTGTTACTACAAAGATAGTATCGGACATCATTATTGTCAAATCTTATTGAAATCCGTTCATGCCGTTTCACCAGTCGAATACCATCATGCCTCCGATTATGCCTCTCCGAGTCGGGTTGACTGGTGAACAAATTATATTTCCGGTAAAATCAGGTAATTATTAACCATATGATATTTGAATGATATTAAAAAATTGACAAATATCCGCGTAACAATGTATATATTAATAGTGTCCGATGTAAATGCGAATTAGTATTTCTGGAGGAATGAAATGTTTTATGGTATAGACCCGCTCTACTGGATGATGATGGCCCCGGTTCTGATCCTTTCACTGGTGGCGACCATCAAGGTTAAGAGCACCTTTAATAAGTATTCGAAGGTCATGTCGTCATCAGGCTTGACAGGGGCCGATGTCGCCAACCAGCTGCTCAGGCGGAACGGCCTCACCAATATAACAGTCACCGAGACAAGCGGCTTTCTTTCAGACCATTATGATCCTTCCAAAAAAGTGATACGGCTTTCTCCCAATGTGTTCCGGAGCAATTCCGTGGCTGCCATCGGCGTCGCCGCCCATGAGACAGGGCACGCCATCCAGCACGCGAAGGCATATTCACCGCTGGTCCTCCGCAACACGATGGTACCGGTGGCAAATATCGGCTCGTCCCTTTCATGGATAATAATCTTCGCCGGCTTCATCCTCGGCTTCATGGGCCTGGTCAAGGTTGGCATTGTGCTCTTCAGCGCGGTCGTATTCTTCCAGCTGGTCACGCTGCCAGTGGAATTCAACGCGTCATCTCGCGCCAAGGAAATGCTCGCTTCATACGGCATGATTTCCCAGTCCGAGCTTGTGGGGGTCCGCAAGGTCCTTTCGGCGGCGGCAATGACCTACGTGGCGGCGGCCGCATCCTCCATCATGACCCTTCTCTACTTCCTCATCAGGGCCGGGCTGCTGGGCGGTAGGGACGATTAATATTTTTTTCTTGAAATTCCCGGGTATACAGACCAGACTGCAACAACGGGGAGACAGTTATTCGTCTCCCCTGCCGAATAACAACCATCTTACGGTACCAGACCATTTCCGCATTATGCAATAGTGGCGGGGGCCGCATCGAGCTGATAATCTATGAACATCAAGAAAATACTGAAAACAGGTATAATCATATTATTTAAGCCGCTCAAGGCGATGAAGGACTTTCTGTTCGTCGATCTCCGCTCGGTCATGAAGAACTTCGGGGACCATGATGGGGAGCTTTCCACCTGCGCCCTGGCCTTTTTCCTCCTCATATCCTTCATCCCCCTCTCCCTGGTCATAATCGCGGTCATGAGCTTCTTCTATAAGTCCGATGCGCTGGCAGCATTTTACACCACCCAGCTTAAGAGCCAGCTCCCCTCGATAGACATTGGCCGTTTCGTGTCTATCATCGACACGATCATATATAAAAAGCGATACCTGGCCTTTATCTGGGTCCCCTTCCTGTTCTGGTGGGGGAGCTTCATCTTCGACATTATCGAGCGCGGCCTTGAAAAGGCCTTCCGCATCGGTGAAAGCCGACGCTACTGGAAGGCCAAGATCCGGCACTTCATCATCATATTGGGTATGGCCTCCTGCATCGTGGTGATAACCCTGTTCTCTAACTTTATTGCCATACTTAAAAATACCGGCTTCGCCGTCCTGGTTGAGGCGAACCTCAACGAAGTCGGCTTCCTGAACACTTTTATCACAGCCATTGAGGATATTCCCCTGATCCTCTCCTCTGTCACGACACTGGCCATGAACACGGTCCTGATCTTCATTATATACCGCTTCATACCGCCGAAAAAACTCAACAACATGTCCCTCTTCAAGGGTGCCCTCTTCGCATCCTTCAGTTATGAGGTCGTGAAATCCCTCTTCTCCTATTACATCAGGGAGATCAATGATTACACATCCATCTTTGGCTCCCTCAATACCGTTGTCATCCTGATGATATGGATATGGTACACCTGTTTCCTCTTTGTCATTGGAGCGGAGCTGGCCTGGGTTTTTTACGAGAAACATGAGGAAGGACGGGAACTGAATTTCGAGTAGTAACGTCTTCAAATTAATTGAAGGAGGCCGCACCATGGCGACCGTGAACAGGGCATCGGGCAGGGAGATCTTCGGATGGGCCATGTTTGATTTCGCAAACTCGTCCTACACCACTGTTATCATCACCGTGGTTTTCTGTGTTATCTTTCCCAAGATCATAGTCGGCGACGCCCCCGATTTCCGCCTCGGGAATCTGCTCTGGAGCGCTGCTCTTTCCATCAGCTATTTCATTGTTCTGCTGTCCGCTCCACTCTTCGGCGCGATCATGGACTACACTGCCTCAAAAAAGAAATTCCTGTTCGGCAGCTATATACTGACGGTCCTTGCCACGGCCAGCCTCGCCTTCGTGTCACCGGGGAGCATCATCCTGGCCATGGTCCTCGTCATCCTCTCGAACATCGGCTTTTCCTACAGCGAATCCTTCGTGTCGAGTTTTCTCCCCGGCCTCGGCCCCCCCGAGGACCTGGGAAAAATATCCGGGTACGCCTGGGGCCTCGGCTATTTCGGCGGCCTGTCGTCAACGGCTATCATTCTGTTCGGCCTCGGTGCCCTCACCATCGAGAACTTCCCGAACCTCCGACTGGTCGGCCCCATCACGGGGGGATTCTTCCTCATCGCCGCAATCCCCACTTTCCTATGGGTGAAGGAGCGCGGTACAGCGCGGGCACTGCCCGCAGGTGACAACTACTTCACCATTGGGTTCAAGCGGCTGAAGCAGACTTTTAATGACATCAAGGAGTACCGCGATCTCATGATCCTCCTGTCATCATTTTTCTTTGCCTATGCCGGCCTGTCGATCGTAATCAGCTTTGCCTTTATTTTCGGTGACCAGGTCATTAAGTGGACGGGTCTGACGCAGATGATCATGTTCATCCTTACACAGTTAACCGCAGCAGGGGGCGCCTTCCTCTTCGGCTTTCTTCAAGACAAATGGGGCGCGAAGGGCACCCTTATGGCGACCCTCATCCTCTGGGTCGTGGCGGTCACCCTGATCTACGGTGTTGAGCCGGTGACGGAATTCGTAAACGGCCTCTTCGGAACGACATGGCAGGTCCAGCACGTGTTCCTCGTGATCGGGTCGCTGGCGGGAATGGGCCTTGGCGCCACCCAGTCCGCGTGCCGGGCCATGGTGGGCCTATTTTCGCCGGATACAAAGTCGGGTGAATTCTTCGGCCTCTGGAACCTCACCGGCAAGCTCGCAGCCATAGTCGGCCTTATGGGCCTCGGATTACTGCAGCACAGTTTTGGTATGAAATCCGCAATCCTGTCATGCTCGGTATTTTTCTTCATCGCCATGATCATTGCCATGTTTGTCAACGTGGACCGGGGAAAAGCGGCCGCTGCCGAGCACTCGGGAGAATAGGGGTCCCGGACTCAGGCTTTTTCATCGCCGGTTTGCGCGGGCCCATGCATCACGCCGTTACATGGCTGTGATACAACATGTTCCGAATCAATATCCGTCTTACTCCCCATCCTCAACGACGCCGGCGAGCTTCTTCGCGTTCTTCTGTTTTTCCTTCATGTTCACCAGGCGGGCTATCATGATCCGCTGCGCCTGGGGCGACCCGGCGCCGTGCATCGACTCGGTCAAATAGCCGACGGCGGCGGATCCGAGGGTCAGGTTCTCGATGAGCCGCAGGATGCGGATCCGGTTCTCGGTGAGGACGCTGCTCCTTCCCTGCAGATACTTCTTCACCCATTTCCCTGTCTCCGGCGATCTCAGGTCCTCTTCCGACGGGCAGGTGACCATGAGGCCACCGGCTATATCCTGAGCAATACGGGCAATCTCGTAGGGAAAGCGGGTCACATTCTGCTTGTGGACGTTGGCCAGGAGCGTATCTACATAATAAGTGCCGGAGGGCTCGCGGTGTCCCTCGGCCGCGCAGGCAATGCAGCCGCAGTAGAGGGTCTCGTTGAGGTGGTTCATTTCGATTATCTTATCCCTTACGTGAGAGGCCTTTTCCGCGCCGTTGTATTCCGCCGCTGTCTGGGACGCGCCGATGAGGACGTCTCCTACTCCCACCTTGCAGGCATAGCTCTGGCGGTGGTAGGATGCAAACTGTTCCACCAGCTGTCCTGAAAAGTCATGTTCCCTGAACATAAACACGCGCTCCCACGGTACGAAGACATCGTCGAAGACGATGAGCGCCTCGTGGCCGCCGAAGGCGTAATTTCCGCGGTCGATGGTGCCTGCTTCGAGCTTCCGGGTGTCGCACGACTGGCGTCCCATAATGTATGAAATGCCCTTCGTATCGCTCGGCATGGCGAAGGCTATGGCGTAATCCCGGTCCTCCTCCCGCATGGCAATCGTGGGCATTACGATGACCTCGTGGGAATTCACCGCGCCGGTCTGGTGCGCCTTGGCGCCGCGCACGACGATGCCGTCCTTCCGCTCCTCAACGACCCGGAGGAACAGGTCCGGGTCTTTCTGCTGGTGCGGCGCGAGGGATCGGTCTCCCTTAGGGTCCGTCATGGCGCCGTCGCACACCAGGTCGTTCTCCTGCACGTATTCCAGGTATTTGAGAAAACGTTTGTTGTATCCGGTCCTGTATTTCGCATCAATGTCAAAGGTCGTCATGGAAAGGGCGTTCAGGGCGTCCATGCCGACACAGCGCTGGAAACAGCAGCCGGTGAGGGACCCCAGGAGCCTCCCCATCTTGCTCTTCTTTACCAGATCGTCGACACTCCGGTGGATATGGGTGAAGCGGTTTATTTTTTTCCCGGTGATATGGGAGGCCACGGTCATGATCTCTTCGTATTCAGGCTTGAGGGCCAGGGCATAGGTCATGGCAACGGCATTCATGGAGGGACGGATAATCGGGTCGTCCACCACGTTGTCCACCCTATTGCCGAACATGTACACAACCAGGTTCAGTTTCCTCAAACTTTCGATATACTCCTTCGGTGTTTTCATGATTGGTCCTCCTATGATTTCTTAAACTCCCTCACCCCCCTGCCCCCTCTCCTTATGACCTCACCCCGCCTCACCCCCTAACCCCCTAACCCCCTCTCCATTTCATGGAGAGGGGGTTAGGGGGTTAGGCGCGCCCCGGTAAAGATCTCCTCGATCGACTCAACAACAGCGCCTTCGCCCGAGACAATAGAATCCAGACAGCCGAAGTATTTCTTAAATTCCGTACCGAGATAGAACCTTGAGGAGAGCACCTTGCCATAATAGAAAGCCGCTTCCGGGTTTTCTCTGGCTAACTTGTAAAGCTCGCCAACCGCGGCATCGCCGGCTATCTCTTTCAGCTTCGGAAGACAAATAGATAATGACCAGAGATGCATCCACGCGTGGGCGAGCATCCTGAAGGCTTGCTGGAGCGGGGTCGCAACGGCGAGAATCTGAGCCGTTTTCCCTGCGTCGCGGTACTCTGCCAGCAGGCGTATCACCTCATCCATCATTACCAGGCCCTTTTTGACGTCGGAAACATAGGTTATTTCGACTATGTCCCTGGCCCGTTCTATTGTTTCGTTGATCCTCTTTTTGAAAACGCTGTAATTATACATATCAGGGTTCATCAGCAGCTTCCGCATGGCAAGGTCCATGGACTGGATGCCGTTGGTACCCTCGTAGATCGACAATATCTTGGAATCGCGCGCCAGCTGCTCCACCGGGTAGTCAGCACAATAGCCGTAGCCCCCGTAGACCTGGATCGCCTCGGCGGTCACGAGCCAGGCCAGGTCGGTGTTCCCCGCCTTGCAGATGGGAATGAGAAAATCAAGGAGCGCCTGTGACTCCCGCGCCGCTTCCCTGTCAGCGTGGCAGATGTCCGTTGAATGGGCGGCCAGCATGGTGATCATCCGCATAGCCTCGACATGGGACTTCATCCAGAGGAGCATCCGTTTCACGTCCGGGTGCTTCACGATCGCGGCCGGTGTGGCGCTGCTGCCCTTCTTCGCCGCGTCCGCGCCCTGAACCCTGTTCCTGGCATAGGTCACCGCGTGGAGATAGGCGGAGCTTGCCGCCCCCAGCCCCTGCAGGGCCACGTCAAGGCGCGCCTCGTTCATCATCTGAAACATAATCTTCATCCCCTGGCGCTCCTCGCCCATCAGATACCCTATGCATGCCCCGTTGTCGCCGAAGCTCAGGGTGCAGGTGGGCGATCCCTTAATCCCCATCTTGTGCTCGATGCCGGAGCAGACCAGGTCGTTGCGCCGTCCCGGCGTGCCGTCTGGATTGGCGAAAAACTTCGGCACGAGGAATATTGATATCCCCTTTGTCCCGGGGGGGTCTCCCTCGATGCGCGCCAGCACCGGGTGGATAATGTTCTCATACAGGTCGTTCTCTCCCGCGGATATGAATATCTTCTGGCCGGTGATGAGGTAGGTGCCGTCTTTCTGTCTGACCGCTTTTGTCTTCAGCGCGCCCACGTCGCTTCCCGCGTCAGGTTCCGTGAGGCACATCGTCCCTCCCCACCGTCCGGAAATCATCTTCTCAAGATATATTTTTTTCAATTCTTCTGCTGCAAAGTTTTTCACCAGGTTGGTGGCCCCCACCAGGAGGGACACGTTCATGGTGAAGGATATGCTCGCGGCGAAAAAATATTCCATAACCGCGCGGTACATTACCTCGGGCATGCCCATGCCGCCCCAATCTGGATCATTGGCCAGCCCGGTGAACCCGGCTTCATTGAAATAAGCCATTGCCGTCCTGAACTCCCCGGGGACCTCGACATTCTTCGTGGCCGGATCATAGCGCGTGCCGGTTTTATCCGCGACTGAATTGGCGGGATACACCCGCTCTACCGCAATTTTCTCTGCGAGGTCCAGTGTGGATTCATAGGTGTCCCGGTCAAACATGGAGAATACATCATACCGGGAGAACCTGTCCACCTCAAGCATCTCGAACAGAACAAACCTCATATCGCGGGAATCAACCAAAGGATTTAATGCCATGACTCACCCCCTATCTTCCGGCAAATACCGGTTTTCTCTTTTCAAGAAAAGCCTTCATGCCTTCCTTCTGGTCCGCGGTCTCGAAGAGCGCGGCCCATGCCTCTTCCTCGCAGGCAAGTCCTGCGGCGATGTCCCTGCCCAGCCCGAAGTTGATCGCCTTTTTCGCCAGGCGCAGGGCAGCGGAAGGTCCGGCAACGAGCCTAGATGCCATGGAAAACGCCTCCGCGTGGGAATCGTCCGCGACCCGGTCACAGAGTCCCCAGGCCAGCGCGGTCTGCGCGTCGATGCTCTTCCCGAAATAAATCATCTCTTTCGCGCGGCCCGTGCCCACGAGGCGCGGAAGCCGCTGGGTTCCGCCCGCTCCCGGGAATATCCCAAGGCGTATCTCGGGCGAGCCAAACGTTGCGTCCGTGGAGCAGACCCGGAGGTCGCAGGCCAGAGCCAGTTCCAGTCCACCGCCCAGGCAGTAGCCGGTGATTGCGGCAATCACCGGGACGGGCAGGTCCTCGACCGCATTAAAGGCATCATTGAAGCAGAAGGTCCGCGCGCCCTCCGGGGCCAGGTCCGCCATGGGTGCGATGTCGGCGCCAGCGGCGAAGTTCCCGCCGGTACCGGCAATGACGAGCGCCCGCGCATCATTCGAGCCTGCGATCCTGTCCGCCGCGTCCCTGATTTCATTTACCATGTTCCGGTTAAGAGCGTTCAGCACGTCGGGCCGATCCAGCACGATCCGTGCGATCCCGTTTTCGCAGGCATACTTTATGTGATGGTAATCCATGAATGCTCCTCCATGACACGCCAGACGGCGCGCGTTACGTATTGAATGCACAAGAATCTATTTCGGGCTCCCGCCAATCCCCCGGAGCGCAAATGTAAACATGAGCCCTATGATCTCATCGACCGAATATTTCCCCTTTGGAGAATACCATATCCGCGAACGGGCAATGATCGACCCGATGCTGAAAACGGCTATTTTATCATCCACATCCTGTGCGAATACCCCGGCCTTTTTCCCACGCTGCACTATGGCCACACCGATCGCATCATAATCGTCCCGGAGCTTTATTATCTTCTTGCGGTTGGCCGGGTTCAGATTGTTGAGACCCACATCGAAGAGCAGCTTGGACGAGCTTTTTTCCCCCAGGGTTAGCTTGACGTGGTTTTCGATCATTAGCCTGAGAGCGTCGACGGGGCTCACGCTTTCATCGTCTTTCAGGTAACTGATGGGAACGACGATATCGGTCATTTCCTGGTAGAGAATATCGAACAGGATTGACTCCTTGCTCTTGAAAAAATTGTAGATGTTCGCCGGCCTGAATCCGCAGGCGCCGGCGATGTCCTTCATGCTTGTTTCCGCGTATCCCCGCTCCCAGAAGAGCCTGCTCGATTCCGCGATGATCAATTCCTGCTGGGTTTTACGGTTCTTTCTCTCCGCCATGTTCCTCCCTGAGTCCGATGCAGTGGTGCTGCCGATAGATGGGTTGTCACATCATAACTTATTAATGAACGACCATTCACTTATTTCTTTAATCTGTCAAGTCAAAAATGCCGTTTCCCGGGAAAAGCTATACCCCCCTGTCCCCCTGAGGGGGCACGTATCACCATCCTTTCGTCAATAGCCCTCTGAAAGAATTATGGGAAACTTTAAAATGCTCTGAGCGAATATCATATTTTGCTGGTTCCATTCTTCTTCCGCAGTGAATAATATCCTTCACGCACCCACCGGGGGACGGGGGGCCTATCGTGAAATAATTCTTGCATGCAGCACCGTATCACATTAGTCTGCAAGGTGACCCGAAATGCATATAAAGAAGCTCAAGGAGCATCACAATGCAGATTCTATCCGGACTAAAAGTAGTGGACGTCACCCAGTTCATTTCAGGTTCCCGGTGTACGCAGATACTGGCCGACATGGGGGCCGAGGTTGTCAAGGTCGAGCCCCCCGGGGGAGACACCCTCAGAATGATCTTCAAGTTGATGCCCGGGGCGGAACGCTGCTATTCCGTGTTCAACCGGAACAAGTATGGCATCGCCCTGGACTGGCGCGACAACCGTGGCGCCGAAATAATCCGGAAGCTCGCGGCCCGGTCGGACATTTTCGTACATAACCTGATACCGGGCTCCCTCGAAAAATGCAGCCTCGGGTATGAGGATATCAAACAAATCAAGCCTGACATCATCTACACCGCCATCTCCGGTTTCGGCGCCACCGGCGTGCGGCCGGACCGTGCCGCCTTCGATATCGTGGCCCAGGCTGTCGGAGGCCAGTACTGGAACGACCAGGACACTTTCCTCCTCCCGAACAACTACTGGGGCGACCTCACATCGGGGGCCTACGCCGCCATTGCCACCCTTCTGGCACTGATCCAGCGCATGAAGACCGGCGAAGGGCAGTATATCGACCTCTCCATGCAGGACGTGATGTATTACAACAACTACCGTGCCATGATAGACAAGGCCCTCGAGCCGATACTGCCGGATGTTGCAGCGCGCCTGGGCCGGAAGCCGAAGGACGTGCTCAACTCCTCAGACCGGATGCCCTTCTACGGCTTCTTCAAGTCGAAGGACGGCAAGGTGGCCATCGTCTCTCTCACCGCGCGCCAGTGGAAAGACCTCATGGAAACAATCGACCGCCCCGAGGCTGCCTCGAACCCTAAATTCAACAACATTATCGTTCAGATCCAGAACCACGATGAAGCGGTAGCCATCATCGAAGAATGGACGACGCAACACACGTCACGGGAAATCATTGCGATCCTCGAGGTCAAAAAGATACCCTGCGGCATTGCCTACACCTGCGATCAGGTAAATTGCGATGAAAATCTTAAGCAGCGGGACATGTTCATGAAGGTGCCCCACGTGCAATACGGCGAGATCGATGTCCCCGGTTTACCCTTCAAGTTCTCAGGTGCCGGGGTGTCCATGCGAATGCCGGCGCCGGGCCTCGGCGAGCACAGCAGGATGATTCTTGAAGAGTGGCTCGGGTACAGCGTGAATGATGTTGATGCCCTGTATGCCGATAAGATTATACTCTGAAAATATGATGAAATGATTACACTAAGAAAATTCAACAGGAACGATTTCCGGATTTTAAAACACTGGATAACCAGCCAGGGGCTATGCATCCAGTGGTCCGGGCTGCATAGAGATGCTTCTCACCCGTGCGAAATGGAATAAGATCTGCATATAACTGTTTACCGCCGTTACAGCCTCTCCGACAACGTTTCATCTATCATGGCGTCAACGCTCTCGTCATATTCGGCCTCCACAAAGACCGCAGTATCGCTCTCCGCGGCCTGAATGCCGGCAAACACCTGGTTCCACGTCCCCTGGACCTGGGCATTAACGAGACTGTTGAGCCCCTCGCCATATTTTGTCGCCTCAGGCGCCGCGGTCAGGAACAGGACGACCAGTACCGCCGCGGCCATGGATCCAAGCGAACCGGAAACGCCGAAGATATAATGTTTTCGCCTGCGGCGGTGGAACACGTCCCGTGCAACGCCAAGGTCCCACTCGTCGCTATTCAGCCTGGCATTTATTCTATCATTAAATAATTTCTCATGATTCATAGCTTCCCTCATACCACCTCCCCGGAAAGTTTCTGCAGCATCTCTTTCCCCCGGGAAAAACGGGATTTGACCGTACCGATCGTGATGCCGAGGGCGCAGGCGATATCCTTCTCGGAAATCCCCTGGGCCTTCATTGCCATCACGCCCCTATATTTCTCCGGCAATCTGTCGATGAGCAGGTCCAGGCTGATTACTTCTTCGGTCAGATACGATCCATTCATGGACAACTCCTGCTCTTCGGCGGCCTTCTCGGCCTTTTCCTCCTCGCGCGACAGCTTCTTGTTCATCCGGAATGATTCGTTCCGGGCAATGGCATAAAGCCATGACTCGATCGAGGACTCTTCCCGGAACCTGCCGCCGGTAAGGTGACGGTACCCCCGCAGATAGGTCTCCTGCACCACGTCGTCAATGGCAAATGAAAATCGTACTGCGAGGTGCTTTCGTACCGCCGACAGTACGACCTTCTTTGTTCTTCCCACTATGGCTGCAAATTCAATTTCAGTCATCAGTCGCGCAAACCGCTCCTCTACGGGGTAACCGCTGAACGCCTACATTCCCGGGCCAGAACCGCGGTGTCCTTTATGGCCCTTCATTCCTTTCTTCATCATGTGCATGCGGTGCTGCCGCATCTTGGCCTTTTGGTCGGGGGTGAGCACCTTCTCGATATCCAGTCGATGTTCTATCCTCAGCGCCTGCAATTCGACTCTCAGGTCGCCGATCTCTTTAAGAAGTAATCTGACCTTGGCCATGTCAACGGTATCTTCAAGGAGCAGTTTTTTCAACTGGATTTCTTTAGGCGCAAGTTTTTCCTTGTAATCCAGCATCTTCTTCCGATGTTCCTTGTTGATATCCGTAATCTTCGTCACCTGCTCGTCAGTAAGACTAAGCTCTTTCTTCATGCGGGCAGGGTCACCGAAAAACTTACCATGATGCTCCATCATCATCTGTTTCTTATCACCCTTCTTGCCCTCATATCCCTTTTTTCCGCCGCCCTGGGCGAAAAGCAGAGGCTGGGCGCACAGCGCCATTATCGCGGCTGCCATAATGATTTTTTTACCTTTTTGCATTCTTCCTCCTATTGAATAATATTGTTTATTCAGATTTTGACCGTATGACCCATCCGGATCGGAAAAGGTTCCATTTTATTGAAATAATTGAAATGTTACGGATGTCATTGCCAGGAGGAAGGCGACGAAACAATCAAGATAGCCCTATGTCCCCCCGAGGGGGCATGTATCATATTTCCTTCGTGCCACCTAAGAGGGGCATGGGGCATAATAAAACAATGTCGCTTCGCTCGCAATGACACAGTTATTACCTTAATCACGTAAAAACGGCGTTAATATAATAGTGAAAGCCTTTTCATTACAAATTTTGATGATAAAAAACAGTAATTAATTTTGACTCCGGTATGCAGATAAAATACATTATAAATGAACAGCTCTATAAAATCAGGGGAGGTAAGACATGAGAGGAGATAAGCTAAAAGAATATCTCAGGAAGAACAATGTCCAGTTCGAGATAATCCGCCACCCTGTCGCCTATTCATCGACCCAGACCGCGCACCTGGCCCACGTTCACGGTTATGAAATGGCAAAGCCGGTAATGGTGAAGATCAAGGGAAAACTCATCATGGTTGTGATGACGGCCAATCAAAAAGTGAATTTATCACTACTGAAGGCCCTGTATGAAACGCAGGATGTTGAACTGGCCTCGGAAACCGAATTTGTCGGCAAGTTTGACGATTGCGAGATGGGTGCCGAGCCTCCCTTCGGGAACATCTACGGCTTCGAAGAGATTATCTCCGACGATTTGACAAAGGATGAAGATATCTTTTTTAACGCCGGCACCCATACCGAGCTCATAAGAATGAAGTACAGGGATTTTGAGAGGCTTGTTCACCCGCGGATAGTAAATTTCAGATTCAAGCTCTGACAGGCCGGTCCAGCTTGACGATGGAGCTGTGAGAGCCAGGGAAACCAATACTACCTCCCTTTGAAAACTGCCTCACGACGCTCAACGAATGCCCTGATGCCTTCCGCCGCATCCTCGCTCTTCATGATTGGCAGCAGGTCAGTGAGAAGCCGTGCCATTGCTGCCCTGTCTCCGTCTATGCGCGCGTTCCGCGCAGATGCGAGGGATGCCTGCACTCCCAGAGGCGCCTGTTTCGCGATTATTTCAGCCATGGCAATGGCTCGTTCAAGCTGTTTGCCCGGCTCAACCACCTCCTGCACCAGGCCCATGCGGTAAGCATCTGCCGCGTTTATTTCATCGCCGGTCATGAGATAGCGCATAGCGTTGCCCCACCCTATTTCCTGGAAGAGACGCACCGTGGCTCCCCCGACCGGGAAGATTCCCCGCTTGACCTCAATCTGGGCAAAACGCGCATCTGATGCTGCGATGCGGATATCGCAGGAAAGGAGGAGCTCCAGCCCGACGGTATAGCATATGCCCTGGGCGGCCATGAGGATCGGTTTTGTCACCCGCCGGTCCTCGTCCCAGCCAAATGGATCCAGGGCACCGTCAGGCATGTGCGGCCGCGCTCCCCCGGCGAAGATATCGGCCCACTTCACCAGGTCAAGCCCCGAGGTAAAGTGATCGCCGACGGCGAAAACAACGCCGCAGCGAAGCTCCCGGTCCGCGCTGAGCTCGCCGAAGGCCGACGCGAGGCGAAGGTACATGTCAACATCGAAGGCGTTTCTCTTTTCAGGCCTGTTGAACCCCATCAGTAAAAGATGGCCCCGCCGTTCCACGGTAATTTTTTCCTGGCTCATACCGACCCTCCAGTATCATTCATATGTCAGTTATTTCAACTGCGTCGTGTATTACTATGCCCTGCAGTTCATTCTTCGGATTATTGTTGAAATGCTCAAGCAGCCCCTCGGCATCTTTCATGTACCGCTGTGTCTTGTAATAATGGACATCCACCTCTTCCGGGTGCTCACGATGGAGGCCTTCGGTCCATAGTGCATACACGCACTCCTCGCTGGGTATTAATGATATAAGGACATCTATGTCCCGGGGATTGCTTTTCTCCGTAATGTAGCTGCCGAATACCAGGACCCGAAGCCGGCTGCACTGCTTTTTAATCGATGCCAGTTCATTGACAAAGAGGCCGAACAATCGTTTTCTCTGCTCATTGCCGGCATATATACCCGATAATTCTTCCAGTGTCAGTCGCGAGAGCATTGGCCTGCCGCCGGTTTCATCACTGCTGCCGCCTGAACGCGGTGAGGCGGAAGTCGTCGATGACATCAGAAGCGTAATCCCGCACTTTCATGATGGCGCCGTACCCGGTCAGACCGGTGAAAAGGGTTGAGATGGCTTTTTTCCGATTGTCCTCGACAAAGAGCTTGTTCATGCGGAGCGGGTTCTCCCATTCCGGGTTCCTCGCCTCGATAAGACCGTCGCAGAAATCTATGATCTCATGAAGAAGGAAGGCCGACTCCTTGAGGTAGTCATTTTTATCGCGCTCGATCTCAAGTTCCTGTGCATTCCTCAGGCGAAGCTTCATCAGGTGGTCCTCGATCCTCTTCGCCGGGAGCTTGCCGCGGGGTGCCGCGAGTTTGTTCAGCTCCCCCTCAAAAGCGAGGAGCCTGTCTTTTAACGACTTATCCTCAACCACGATGAACAACACCGCGAAATAGTGTAGTTCAAACTCCGAAAGGGCGCCGTAGAAATGGGTGATTTCCAGGCCCGCTTTCGGGTGAAACTGTATGGAGGGGTGCTTTTTAATGCGGGCGGTCATCTCGTCGATGATTTTATCGACCTGGTCGGAGAAGGACTTTTCGTTCTTTTTCTTTTCGTACTTTCCTTTGACCTTTTCAAAATTGGCGATCTCCGCCAGGACGAAGGCCTCCATGTTCATCCGGTTCCGGTAGGCCATGAGAAGACGGTCGTTAAAAGCATCCGCATTGAACCATGTGGGGTTTTTCCTGGAATACTCGGCATACCGCTTCTTCAACTTATCAATGAGCTGGTTAATTTCCCCTTCAGTCATTGCCATGGGTAAGGGTCCTCATTATATAAATCGCTTGATATAGTCCCGGATGGCGTCCTGGAGCATCTCCCTGAAGATGGGGTCCATCTCTTTACTGTACAGATCAAATAGACCCATGAGAGAGGTCTTATCATTGATGCGTCGAATTGAGTAGAGGGCTGCCGACTTGACATACACCTGCTCGCTTTTATCAAGGATCTCAAAGAGAACCGCCAGGGCCTGGCGGTTGCGGAAATTCCCGATGGAATTGCACGCCTCGGCCCGGACACGGAAATCGGAATCCTTCATGGCCTGCCGCAATGAGGAAAAAGCCTGCTGGCTGCCGGAAAAGCCGAGCACATAGGCCGACTTGATCCTTAGGCTCAGGTTGGAGTCGCTGTTGACGATCTTTTCCAGGCCCCTTACATCACCCACACGCTTCATCGATGAAAGGGCTTCAAGTATCTGGTCCTTGATTTCATTATCATCCTCGGAAACAAGACGCAGCGACAGCGGGTTCACGGAAGCGGCAGAGCCGATGTGATTTATGGCTTTTACGCTCTCGGAGCGAACGTCACGGTTTTTATCGTTCATCGTCACGTGTAGCACGCTCAGGCCGTTGCCGTCGCGCATGGCTCCTATCGCCTCGATGGCAGCAATCCGCACCTCGTCATTTTTATCGCTCATGGCCGCGCCCCGGACCAGGCCGAGGGATTCCGTGATCCTGTTTTCCTTGAGGCAGTTCAGCACGTAGATCCTGATCGATTTGTTCTCGTCACGGAGCAGACCGGTCAGCGACGGGTAAAAACGCTGGTCAAAGAGATAGTTCATCGCTTCAATAAAATAGATACGATGCACGGGAATCGAGCTGTTTACCATTTTCAGAATAACAGGGAAGAGCCGGTCATCCCCGACCTTTTTCAGTGCGCGTGCGGCGCTTTTACGCACCGCGTAATGCGAACTGACAAGAAGGTTTGCCAAAGGCATGACGAAGCGCCGATCGCTATACTCCGACATGTTGTCGATAATCCCCACCGTTGTGCTTACCCGCACGGCATCATTCAACTCATCAAGCCAGCATTCGCCGACCTCGGAAGAGGGATAGGTTCGGAGCTTTTTGACTAATTCCTGTTTTTTTGCATTATCAGTCTCGTCAAGGATGCTGTTTATCAGGCTGGAAATTTCCCTGGTCGAGCTTTTTTCAGCCGCGTGAAGCGGCGTTTGTACAAACGCCGCCATGGGCCCCGGTAGCAATACCGGCGTTGCCAGCCCCCCCGAACCGGCGACAAAGACAAGCAGAGATAATACCAGAATACTATTTTTTTTTCTGTTCATATCATTATTCTATAATCGTTGAAGTTAAGATTCCAGGCTGTAGTTTTTGTCAATAAATTAAAAACCCGGATATACCGGGTTGTTGAATGATGCGATTGAACAATCATCGCCGGTCCGGGTCCTTTTGTACTACAGGGAACCCGTCATCCGGAATATCTTCTCATTCGTCTGGCTCGGCATCCTTATTTCAGCACACCATATAGATAGTTTTTTGCAATAATTGAGATAAGATTCGAGTCGAGCGCATTCTGCTTATTCCGGTCACATTCATACACAACCAGCATCACACCGCCGACAATCATCATTGCCGTTATCTTGGGATCCAGTGACTGTTTGTACACGCCCCTGGACATCAAATCTTCCACCTCGCGCGCAACGTGCTTTGATATGGCCGCAACGGCCTTGCTGACCTCTACGTTGACATCTTCATCGACGCCAATGATTTCCTTATATATGAGCTTGATTACGATAGGTTCCCCCAGGAGCACCGAAATGCATGACATCAGACGCTTGTTGATAAATTCCAGTATCTGATCGGTGTTCGGGTTGGTGCTGAAGAACTCGTTAAAATCATCCTGGTCGAAAATATCCTCTATATTTTCCAGTACGTCTTCCAGTATGGCATAGAGGATCTCCTTTTTATTTCTGAAGTATTGATACACGGTGCCCCGGGCGATGTCCAGTTTCTCACACACCTGCCCGATATGGGTGCTCTGGAAACCCTTTTCAATAAACATCTGCTTGGCTGTATCAACAATCTGCTGTTTTCTTCTTTCTCCTTTTGGTGGCATGCCTGCTCCCTCACAATTACCTTAAAGTCCTTGTGTTTTTTTCATCAGTACTGCTTTTCAATATTTCAATCTCTTCTTTAATGGGAACCAGTGAATCCTTCAATTCCCGAATGATCCGATCTGCTTTTTCCTGTAATTCCCTGCTCATTATTATTTCTTTAATATATGTTATATTAGGATTAGACTTGTCCTTTGCTTATGTTATTAAACCTATTACGAGACTATCGTCTTGCCCTCGAAAAAGCACCCTGGGCAATCAAATAATTTAAACAAGTCTATCATATATATCGAATTTTTACCGAGTCCCCTTTAGATACAAATAAATTCACGATAAAAAACTGATCTAAATCAGCGATAGATATTCATGATTGGGTAACCAATTGAATCATTTTACTTATCAACGAATTCCCATATTACAATAGTGATACAGGAATTGATAATTATTCACCAATAACTAATTAAATATAAAATTTAATATATGTCATTATTTGAAACTATGTATATGAAACAACAACATATTATCTGGGGTCAACAATTTTTCATTAATATCCATTTTTTTTATTATGTGCATTAAAGACAGATTTTTCATTGAAAAGAGATGGCGTTATATTATAGGTTTTAGGACTTAATATTTACATCTTTACAGAGCAGGTTATTCGGCGAGGGCTACAATAAGAGGCATTATCAATGCAACAGCCCCTTGCAATAATAGCAGGCTTATCACCAGGGGCTGCAGACCGCTCCCAATACTATAATCATTGTTTATACCTGGCCATGTTTATTATGCACAGGTATTGACTGTCGACCCAGGCTTCCCATGATCCGCCTCAATTCTCAGCCTTGATCCGATAATCATATAGAGAAAATTCTGAACTTCCTGCAAGTTCATCATGACCTCTTCGCGTACCTTTTCACCCATACTGTCTTCCTTAGGAAATGCAAAGGGAATATCAGGTTTTTTTTCTCCAATGCGCTTGCCAGGATAACTCTCGAGATTATCGACAGGTCGCGGTATTGAATATGATGTGTTGGTGATTGATGTGACATCCATTTCATTTACCTCCATCCTTGGATTTCTTCTATTTTTATGATCGACAGAATTTATTTTTTTTAGCACAAAAAAATTTTTTATTTATGGACATATATGTGATATTTGTTCATTTGTATCGTTATTATTGTCTCAAGCAATATTAAACGATAACAAAATCCAATAAGGCAATTGAAGGTTATTAAGGGATAATTATTACTTGACAATTGAATTTAACTTACCTATATCCCTTTTCTTAATTGGAGGTTGGTAGATTATTCAAGGCAACTGTAAGGCCATTTTTTCTAAGAGGGAGAGTTTGCGTCCGAACAAAAAAACATATAGATATGAACCATTACCTTAAAATTTCAGCAGGAGAAAATATGAGAGACAACACGATACTGTATAACCTGTATCAAGTTTATAAATATCTGGTTTTTTTTCCTCTCCTGGGGATGTTTATTACCCTGGATTTCATTGTCATCTTTATATTTCTATTCATCGCAAATGAGCGGTTTGTCCAGATAGCGGGTGTTGTATGGGCCCGCTTCAACAGCTTCATCACCCCGATGTTTGTAAAGGTCATTGGCACTGAAAATATAGACGGTAATCAGTCCTATGTTGTCGTCGCGAACCACGAGAGTCAGTACGATATTTTTGTTGTCTATGGCTGGCTTCCGATCGACTTCCGCTGGGTCATGAAAATGGAGCTCCGCAAGGTCCCTATTCTTGGCTATTACTGCTACAAGGCGGGACATATCTACATCGACCGATCCAATCACCAGTCAGCCATTGAATCGATAAATGCCGCCAAGGCCAAGATAAAAGGCGGGACATCTGTCGTTTTTTTTCCGGAAGGGACAAGAAACTCCGGCCAGCTCCTTAATTTCAAGAAAGGCGCCTTCAAGTTCGCCATCGATCTGGGCCTGCCGATCCTCCCGGTTACCATACAAGGGACCAGAAAAATCCTCCCGACCAATACCATCGGACTTTTCCCCGGCAACGCGAAAATGATAATACATAAACCCATCGACATTGCCGGATACACTGAAACCAACATAGAGGACCTCATGGCCAGGACACGGCAAATTATCCAGCAGGGACTCGACGATTATTCGGGCAAGTCGACCGATGCGTGACGGCCTTGAAACAGCAATCGCCAGGGCGCGCTCTCTTCTTTCGGCCTGCCCGTGCGAATACGCCGAGATCCGTCTCAGCGCAAGCACTGGAACTTCCATTGTTTTATCTGGTGAACAGGTAGAAACCTTCTCCTCCGGCGACACCATAGCCGGGTCCGTCAGGGTGCTCAACAACGGGGCCTGGGGCTTCATCTCCTTTAATGACCTGGTAGACATCGAAAAGCATTTCAGGCGGGGCCTGTCCATTTCGTCGTCTCTTACATTAAAAGAGAAGACCCGGATCCGCCGGTCCGAAGCGGTCCGTCAGCACTTCACCACACCCATGGAAAAGGACTTCACCGGGATCCCCCTGGAACAGAAATTCGATCTCATCAGCGCCTATAACAGGATACTTAAATCATCGCCAAGAATTCAGACCACCCGCGCCGTATACCGGGATGTTACATCATACTATGCCTACCTGAACTCCGAAGGATCCGAACTATCCTACGACCGGGGCTACTGCGGCGTCCAGCTTTCCTCGGTTGCGCGCGACGGATCGGTCATACAGCCCTACGGTGAGTCCGTGTCAGGCTACGGCGGATACGAAGTCGCGGAAGGGCGCGAAGAACTTGCCGGCGCCGTGGTAAAAACCGCTATCGACCTCCTCACCGCGGAATCGGTGCCGGGCGGGACCTACCGCGTCGTCACGGACCAGAAGCTCGCCGGTGTATTCATCCACGAGGCCTTCGGGCACCTCTCGGAAGCCGACTTCGTCCATGAGAACGAACGGCTCCGAAAGATGATGGTAATAGGGAAAGAGTTCGGCCCACCGGAGCTCACCGTCATTGACAGCGGGAACATGCCTGAGTTTTCCGGCTATATACCCTTCGACGACGAAGGGATTCTCCCTGGCGGGACACATCTGATCAGGAACGGCCTCTTGAGCGGAAGGCTCCACTCCCGCGAGACTGCCGAAAAAATGGGGGAAGAAACGACCGGCAACGGCAGGGCCATCAGTGTCACGAAACAGCCAATCGTGCGCATGACCAACACCTACATCGAAAACGGCGGACACAGCCGCCAAGCAATCCTGGATGCGGCTGACAACGGCATCTATGCCGCCGGCATGATGGGAGGGGAAACCAACCTCGAGATGTTCACCTTCACCTCCGCTTTCGGCTATGAAATCAGAAATGGAAAATTAGGGAAGATGTACAAGAACATCGTGCTGTCCGGCAACGTGTTCACCACCCTGCGCAATATAGCCATGATCGGAAATGACCGGAGTATGTACGGCGGACTGGGAGGCTGTGGCAAGGGCGGTCAAAGCCCGCTGCCGGTTTCATTCGGCGGCCCTCATCTCCTCATAAAAGACGTATTGATAGGAGGCGCCCAGTGATCGAGCAGATACAGGACAGGCTTTCCGGCAGGGCGCGCTGGTTCGACATCATCGAAGTCAGGGGTGCCGGCACGCCAATCTCCTTTGCTAACAACCGGCTCCATTCGGTAACCGAACGCCACAACAGCGGTTACGGTGTGCGGGTGAACGTGGACGGGAAAACCGGCTTTTCCTACACCAACGACATCAGCCGTCTGGAGGAAACGGCGGACCGCGCGCTGCAGCTCTCTGCCTGGGGTGACATCGAAGACTTCGAACTTCCCTCCAGCGCGGAAAAGGCTTTCGAGCCCTATGACGACGCAATTGACACCTTCGACCCCGCCGGTGAAATTGCGGCCGCGGAAGAGACCATTGCCATGATCCTTGGAAGGTTCCCCCAGGCGACGGTTGACCTGTCCCTCGGCAGGTCAACCGGCTCCATGAGGATCGTAAATTCCAGCGGCCTCGACCGCTCCTTCCGCAGCAGCCACTATGCCGCGTCCATCGGGGCGACGCTGATCCTCGATGACGGCTCCAGGATCGACGCGGGCGAAAGCGCATCCTTTCTCGCCCCGGCCCCCCACGGGGATCTGCGGACTGGGGTCATGGATAAAATCGAGGCGGCTCTGGTGACGAAAAAACTTCCCAGCGGCAGGGTACCGGTGCTCCTGTCCCCGCGCGCCTTTGCCCGGGTCATCGGCATCATGACCGCCGGCCTGAGCGCGAAGGCTGTATGGAAAGGGATATCACCCTTCGCGGACAAGCGGGGCACCCGGGTTTACAACACTTCCCTGACAGTACGCGACGACCCGGCAATGCCCGGTTCGCCCTATAGCTATCCCTTTGACGATGAAGGCGTAACCGCCATAAACAAGCTCCTGGTCGACCGGGGCACGATAGAGACATTCATCACGGACCTCAAGCACGCGCAGAAACTGGGCCTGGTCCCCGGCGGGAACGGAGTCCGGGGCTATTCGTCCCTGCCGTATCCCTCCTTCAGCAACATTGCAATAGAACCGGGATGGGAAACGAAAGGTGCGATAACCAGCGGCATCAGCCGGGGGATACTGGTGGAACAGTTCATCGGCCTGGGGCAATCGAACACCCTGACGGGTGACTTCTCGGCCAGCCTGGACCTTGCCTATCTTATCGAGAACGGAACAATCACCGGCAGGGTCAAGGACTGCATGATATCGGATAACCTCTTCGAGCTCCTTGCCGGGGATTTCAGTCTCAGCGCCGAGAGGGAGCGTATTGGCGCGGTGCTGGCGCCCTATATCCTCTTCCCGTCGGTGAATTACACAGGATAGGATCAATGAAGATCCCACTGTTTTCCCCAGAATCATTTTTCTAACCACACTTTATACCCCCTGTCCCCCTGAGGGTGAGCAGACCTCACCCCGCCTCCAGCGCGGCCTCTCCCGCAGGGAGAGGACTTCAATTCAAATACGTTTACTTGAGCCTCCTCCTCTCCACGTGGGAGAGGGGGATCGAGGGGGTGAGGCGTAACAGGGAGAAGGGAACGGGGTTGAGGTTAAACAAGTAGTTGGGGATCAAGTTATATGAGAACCATAAAAAACAAATAATTATCGACAAATCGTGACATCCTTGTATACTTAAACAGCATTAATACAGTATATCCTATTGAAGTGGTCTACCCGATGCGTAAGAACTATAGTACATTCATACTGGCAATTCCCATCATTCTTTTTCTCCTGGTTCAGCACTTTGAGGGGACCGCAATAGCTGCCATCGACAAGAACAAGTTATTCCGCAATTATAAAAAACGACCCAAGATCGCCCTGGTCTTATCAGGCGGCGGCGCCAAGGGGATTGCACATGTCGGCGTCCTCAAGATCATCGAACGGACAGGGCTCCAGGTCGACTATATCACCGGCACGAGCATGGGGAGCATCGTGGGCGGGCTCTACGCCTCCGGGTATACGGCAGACATGCTGGAGCAGCTGGTCCTGAACATGGATTGGGATGCAATGCTTGAGGATGAGATATCGCGCCGCAGCACCTCCATCGAGGAAAAGGGAGAGCATGATAAATATATCACATCGTTCCAGATAGCAAAGAAGGGCATCCTTCTGCCCACCGGGTTCAAGCGGGGACAGCGGCTCACCACCATGATGTCACACCTGACCCAGCACGTGCAGGACATCCGCGACTTTGACCAGCTTCCCATCCCGTTCCGCTGCATCGGCACCAACATCGTAACCGGGAAGGCCTACGTGATCAAGAAAGGCTCCCTGTCGGAGGCGATGCGCGCCAGCATGGCCATACCGTCCATATTCACGCCCATCGAGATTGACGGGCACCTCCTGGTTGACGGCGGCGTCATCCGAAACCTCCCGGTATCGGACGCGCGCAAGATGGGGGCCGATATCATCATCGCCGTGGATGTGGGCGCTCCCCTCTTCAAAAAAGAGGAGCTGACGTCGGTCATCCAGATCATGGACCAGTCCGTAAGCTTTCTCGGATATCAATCCACCCAGAAGGAGCGGAACCTTTCGGACATCCTCATCATGCCGAACATCGCCGGGTTCAGCTCAAGCGACTTTAACAGGGGAAAGGAGCTGATTACGGTCGGCGAGGAAGCCGGCCGCCTGATCATACCCGAACTGGAAATCCTGGTGGAACAGCAGAACAGGTTCCCGGAGGACAGGAAGGCGCCGATCTTCCCGATCAAAATGTTGAAGAAGCTAGACCTGACCAACATCAAGGTGACCCAAAAAATGAAGATCACCGCGATCGACATACGGGGGCTCAAGAACGTATCGCGCAACCTCGTGCTGGGGAAGCTCAACATCAATCCTCCGGCCATGGTCACCGGCGACAGGCTGGTCGAGGCGATCGACCGGGTATATGCCAGCGGCTTCTTTCAGCGGGTTACCTATGAAATCGAGCCGGGGAAGGGCGACGACGTGACACTCATCATACGGGTGATCGAGATGTCGGGCATATTCCTCAAAGTCGGCCTGAGTTACGATTCGGATATGAGCGCCGCCGTGCTTTTGAACATGACCATCCGGAACCTGGCGGGCAAAGGCTCGAAAGTATCCATAGACGCGCGATTGAGCCAATACCCGGGCGTGGTGTTATCCTATTTCATCCATTCTGGGCTTCGAAAGCCGGGAATCGGTTTCGGCGTAAAATTCCATTATGACCAGTACACCATCTTCACCTATAAAGGGGGCGATACCCAATCAAGCTTCAAGTATCACAACTACGGTCCCGACATCGTCGCCCAGTCGATTATTCTCCAGGACGTCGCCCTCGGTCTGGGGGCGCAGAAGGACTTCACCAACATAACGGCCCAGATAGCTCCCGATGATCCGGAGAAGCAGAACATTGAGAGCCTGAACTTTTATGCCTACCTGATGTTCGATAACCTGGATAAAACCTTCTATCCCCATTCCGGCTTCCAGCTCTATGGCGAAGTGAAATATTTGACCGACTATCTCCGCATGATAAAGAACACCGCCGACTATGAAAATTTTTTCAAATACACGGCACGGATGAAAGGCTACATACCCTTCCACAAGAGGTTTTCAATGTACCTGGGGCTCACCGGCGCCTTCATCATGGCCAAAGAACCCTACTATCCGTATTATAATGTTGTGAAAGCATTGCAGAGTCAGGATTTTGCAAAAGGATTGCAGATATATCGACGCAGCATTCCCTTTATCTATCAGAATTATTTTGGCGGCCTCAACACCTATACCACGGGGTGCTTCCCTTTTACGGGCCTCAACTTCATGCAGATCTATGGCAAGCAGGTGCTGGTGGGCGATATCGGATTCCAGATAGAATTCTACAAGGACTTTTTCCTGATTCTGCGGGGCAGCATAGGGAGGGTGAAGGATAAATTCGAGGACCTCTTCAGGAAACAAAATACCGTTTACCGCGAGTTTTATGGTTATGCCATCCCGATCAAGCAGCACCTGAAAAACGACCTAAAATATGGATACGGCTTCACCCTGAGCTACAACTCCATCATCGGTCCCGTCGAAATTACCCTGATGCGGGGAAGCGAATCGAACAAGTTTCTTGTGCTGGCAAATGTGGGGTATAGGATTTAAATGCCCCGCAGGGGCGTGTGAGAAATCTTTTATTTTTCCCGGACCGGGGATTGATTGTTACGAGGAGGAAGGCCTCCGCGTCCTCCATGACGCGGGGCTTGATATGGTGAATCAATAAAGCTGTTATGCGAAATCTTCTTGACGAGCTGCAAAATAGTATTCAGCTTTAACTAAAAAATGGCTTTCCTGGGGTTAGTCGAAAATCGGAGATACTTTCCCGCATGGTTTTTATTCTACTACTTCATGGAAATAATTTGATAGAAATTTTCACTTCCAAATAGTTAAGCTCCATACAGCGCTGGCCTTTGTTGGGTCTTTACGGTTGATCCGGCGTTCTGCCGGCCTAAAATGAAGAAATATAATTTTAATTTGTCATTTCTGTTAATATAAGTACACTAACTTGTTAGTAAGCATTGTTTAAAAAATTAATAATTTTTACATTTACAGTTTTTAGATTTTGAAAATGCGCTGGTCAACCGTGGCTATTAAAAATTAATAATAAAATTGGTTGTAATACATGAAAAGATCAATATTCTTATTTTCAATTGTTATCATACTAATGTATACTGAAAAATCATATTCTGATTATTATTTGGGGCCGTATTTATCTATAGCTGCAGGACAAATGACTCATAAGTCATCATCACAACAAGTATATAATAATTACATAATTGGTGGCGGCGGAATTTTCCAAACATCAATACATCGAAAAGGTTTATATAATTATAGACTAAATATTGGCTTCGAAAAGGTTTTTATGCCACATGCAAGTTACTGGGGAACTGATTATCGTGACACAGTTCGAGGAAATTTTATTAATACTATCTCTTATTCAGTATATAAAAAGAGGAATTATGATATCTGGATTGGACCTTCAATTGGATTCCATATTCTATGGGGTAATAATTACACAAGTGATAGAAAATCTTTTTTAAACGGTATCTCGTTGATAGGATATTCGGTATTGCCATATATTTTAACGGAAAATATTAATTACGGGAATTTTGGTCATTTTATTTTCAGCTTTGCTCCGGAAATTGGAATTGATATAAACCCAACTGATCTGTTAATTGTATCATTAGAAAGTGGATTGAGAGTAGGTGTTCATTTGCCAATTTATAAATCATATAGCTATGGAAGACTTTATAGATATGAAGGTTTCTTTAATCTTTCTTTTTTATTTAGAATTAGTAAAGAAGAAAATGCATAATTTTATTATGCCTCCACCGTCCTGGCATCGGCACCGTACGGTAGTGCGCTTAACGGCGCTCAACAAAGCATAGCCTCTCCTCGGCCCGGCTAAGGCGGGCCTGCGGTGCGCTGATCAGGATGATCGAGTGTCGAGCCGCAACATGAAGTTGCAAAAACGATCGGCCTCGGCCTCGCGCTTATCCCACAAGCTTCGGCGCGGTTTTGGGCAGTACTAAAAACAGGATGTTTCAGTTCAGCGCGTCGACAGGATGTCGAGATTTGCGCGGAACCGGCAGGGCGCTCGGCAACCCGCTTCGCGGGTTCGGCTTTGCTTAGACGCCAGAAGAAATAGCCGCCTTATGCATATATTTTTACTTGATAATGCATACATTTATTATATATTATGCATATCGAGGTATTTACATGAGAACGACTATTGATCTTCCAGAAAACCTTATTGCTGAAGCAATGAAATTAACAAAAATTAAAAAAAAACAGATGTAATTAAAGAGGCTTTGGCAAATTTAATTCAACGTGAAAAAGTCAAAAGTATTAAAAATTTTCGCGGTAAAATAAACCTGAATATCGATTTGAACCAGTTAAGAAATAGATGAAATTTATTTTAATTGATACATCGGTATGGATTGAATATTTTCGTGATTCAGATGCTATTAATTCGGACATTATTAATAATTTTATCGATAATAATCAAATATGCATTAATGATTTAATTTTGTCAGAATTAATTCCTTCTCTCAAGCATAAAAAAGAAAATGATCTAATTGATACTTTAATATCTATTAGAAAGATCCCCATTGAAATTAACTGGCAAGAAATTATTAATTTCCAAACCACTAATTTAAAACATGGAATAAATATGGTCGGTATTCCTGATATTATTATTTTACAAAATGTTATAAATCATAATTAATCACTTGTGTCTATTAATAAACATTTCAAACAAATGAAAAGTATATTAATTTTTCATTTATTGATGTGAAAAAATAATATAATTTGCGGCCACTTAACCTAAAGCATCTTCCCCCATTACCCACGGGAGAAAAGATATGGTGGACAACTGTAATAAATACTTCCAATGGAAACCCTCTCCCTGTGGGAGAGGGTGCGCAGAGCGCGGGTGAGGTCGAACAAGGAGAGGGTCGGTTGGTTAAAAAAAGCTGAGTATGATTATGACCATCACTCCCACTAAAAGCACAACAGCGGCCGGGGTCCACCAGAGCGTCCATCGCTCTTCTCGTCTGATAGCCTGGATAACGATGGCCTGGGACAGTGCGAAGGGGAGCGACAGGAGGAAAAAGTACATAACGGCCAGGATGTTCTCGTCGCGAAGGGAGAAGGCATAAAGCGGCACCAGCGCCAGGGAAATAATAACTATAGCCGCGTGGATCTTCGCCAGGGCCAATGGGAGCGCTCCGGCCCCGTCCGCGGAAACGGCCTCTTTCCGCAACAGGGAATAATCAGTAATTGATATGGCAATGGCGTCAATGAACAACAGGAAAACGCTCACCAATCCCAGCAGCTGTCCGATCAGCATGTACACATTGTCGAAGAGGAACTGGACACCGGGGATGAGCCAGATGATGAACCCGGCAACGGCCGCTGCTATCGCCCGCCAGCCCGCACCGAAAGCCTTGAGGGACCGCGTGATCTCCCTCCTGTAAAATGACAGGGCCAGCATAAGGACAACCATGGCCAGCGCCAGCAGGTAGAAGGCGGCGGCCCCCCCCTTGATCAGCTGGTAGCCGTGAACTGTCTCGATTTTTTTCGATGAACATCCGAGGACATCCACATAGGGGAGCAAAAACGAAAAAATGAAAAGGCAGCACACCATCCGGAACAGATGTGGCCGGGCCGTCTTCAGCATTCCGGACAGTCGTTCCCGTGTTGTCATAATCACCATCCTTTCAATTACATGGTATAGAGCATATCCGATACCAGATTGAATATCGGACTGGCAATCAGCTCTTTTGAAGCTGAACCGCTTTTTAACGAATAGTCGACGCCACTGATCAGCCCGAAAACCCGCCTCAGCCGGTCCCGGGGGAAGGTTTCAGTATAGCGCCAGAATTTCTCCCTGTTCTTGCTGTAGACACCGGCCCTGCTCATCGCCTCCTCGGGTGGCACCCCCTCCCCGACAAGTGCATAGAAGGTTTCCATCATTTCCGCCTGGCGGAGGATCAGGTACAGGATCCTGAGGTCCGGCGTTTCATCCTCCCGCACCTTCTTGCACAGCGCCAGGGTGCGCGCGTCCTTTCTGAAAAGGGCATCCACGAAATCAAACACCGAGGCGTCTTTCACGTCATCAATGCAATTCTTTATCAGGTCCGCATCGACCAGCCCCGTTTTCCCGGAATACCTGATCATGTCGATGGCATCATCGATTTTCTTGATGTCATTGCCGGTCCGCTCTACGAGGAGGTCCACCGCGCGGTCCTCTATCGCAAGCCCGAGCTTCCGAATGCCGGCAACGATGTAGTTGTAGATATCGTTATCAAAGTAGCGCCAGAACTGGACCACCTTGAACCGGTCCAGCACCGGGGCCATGAATGCCGGGGGCCTGACCTCACGCGTCGTCAGGATCAGAATCGATTCTTCCGGAATGTCCCGCACCATCTCCTGGAACAGGGCCTGTTTACCGGAAACAAGGCTATCGATGTTGTACATGATGCATACCCTCTTTGAGGAAAACAGGGGCGTTGACAGAATAAAATCGGCCGCATTCAGGAAATCGTCATTTTCTATATGATATCTCCCCGTGGCGTGGGCACGCTCGCCGGGTTCGTCAAAGGCCATCACCATGATGCGGTTGATGCACTTGTCCTTCTCCCCCTCTTCTTCGCCCATGAAAAGATACCGCTGTTCCAGGCGGTCCCCGTCAAGCTCGCGCTTGAACTGTTTTGCATTGGGATACTTGGTCGTCATGTTGAATATCTCTGTTGCCATGGAGGCCCGGAGCGATCCTGCCTCAGGGCTTCCCCTTTTCAATTTCGGTCATCTGGTCGGTATACCAGCCCGTGACGGTCTTGGAAGTGATCCGCTTTCCCAGGTCGTCCAGCACGTATTCCGTGACCTGGGGCACGGTTTCGATCGGCTGGACCAGGTCGGAAAAAACCCTGAAGGCCTGTATCCCCGCCTCGAAAAAAATCACCCTGTTCCGCTTGAGGTTCAACAGCCGCACGTCTGCGGTGATCCATATCCTCTTCTGTACGGCGCGGCCGATTGCGTCAAAGGCCAGGTTCTGGACCATAAACTTCGTGATGAGCACTTCCAGGCGCAGGTCCGATTTCTGATCATCGGCATCAACGCCGAGCCTCCCGTCAAGGCTTATATGGGCCTTGATCTTATAGAGGAGTTTTTCGGATAGTTCGCCCGTGCCGGTTACGTTCACCGGTGGGATGATAAAGAGCCGGTTCGCGCTGCGCGGAACCACCGGCTCCCCTTCGAAGCCGTTGATTATCTTTCCGGCCATGGTCTCTTCGTCGCGCAGATCGGCCGTGCATCCGACGGCGAAAACCATAATGAACAGCAACAATCCGACTTTCATATCCTTCCTTATATCCATACTGATATAACTACCAGGAAAAGAGTATTTTTTCTATTTCTTAATAAAATCTACTAAACTTTTCCAGTGTTGCTGCCGAATATAAGATTAATCATTTTACACTTGGTCTTCCATTGATACAAAAAGGGCGGTCATTAGAAGACCTTTCGCAACAAATGGGATAGTTTTCTATCCCATTTTTTATTGTGTTAATTATTCGCCGGCCCCCCGCCTTACTCCAGCACCCTGATAGATTCCGTGATATCATACACTGTTTCCACATATTCCCGCGCCGGACGGTCCCAGTAATAAACCGACTTTTCCGCATTTTTTCGCGCCTTGAAAACCATGGTGTCGTCATGGCTCCTGAAAAACTGGAGCGCCCGGTCCATGGCGTCGTAGAAGGCCCATGAGTTGAAATCGGAAAAGAGAAAGCCGTTTCCCTCGATCTCGTCGCCGCGGGCCCTGATTGGAAATACCGTATCCCGGAGGCCGCCGGTCGCCCGCGCCAGTACCAGGTTCCCTGCGGCAAAGGCCTCAATCTGTGAAATGCCCCCCGGTTCGTGCATCGACGGCATGAGGAAGAGGTCCGACGCCAGGAGAGGCACCGTTATGTCCTGGAAGCCGATGGAAACGCTCACCATGTCGGGATAATACTGACCCAGCAGGTAGAGACCATGGGCGATCTCCTCGCCCCGCCGGTCGCCGGACGACACCGCCCCGCCGATGACGCCCTGGAACTTCAGGTTTTTGAATATTCCCTCGGAAGCTTCCAGGAGGAGCTGGTATCCTTTTTGCTCCGATACGCGGTGGATATAGGAGAAAAGGACGATGTCCGGGTCCACCTTCAGGCCACGGCTGCTCTGGAGGAAGAGCTTGTTCCGCATACGCATCAGGATGGCGCGACGTGTTGCATCGGTGGCCTCCTCGGCCCCGTTCTGCCCCTTGAGCAGTTCCGGATACCTCTTCTCGATCTTTTCGCGGAGTGTGTCGTCCGATTTGACCTGTTCGATGAAGACTGGATATGCGCTCCCGACAAACCGGGAGTCTTTGAACTTCCTGACCAGGTTGACCTTGAAGTCGCTGCCGATGGCGTTGCTGATGCCGATAACGTTTTTCAGTATCCGCTCCAGGCCGTCACAGGCAAACTCGATCTGCCGGGCATAGGAGGGACTAACGGTGATAATACGGTCCGCGAAGCGTATCCCCGCGGCCATGCAATTGAGCCGCTCAGGAAAAACCGGGTCGCAGAAATCGCCAGCCGTCCATGACGGAAGGTTAAACAGATTGAACAGGTCGAAGCCCTTTTCCATCCGGTGGTAGGCGTCGAAGTACTGCCAGCCCCCGTTGTGAACAATGTGGAGAAAGGTGTTTCTTCTGAAGGCGGGGTTGTTCAGGTAGAAGTGATCGCATTTCACAATGCCGTTGAATATCCCGGCATAGGCATCATTAGTGTAGGTATACCTTGGATTAAGGTTAAAGGCGGTGATCACTTCCACACAGGCCCGTGAAAAGGCGACCCGCCGGCGTATCTTCTCATTCGATGTAACGCCCCAGTAGAGGCCGTCGAAAAATTCGTAGTGCTCCAGGAGGTAGTAGTGAATTCCCTCGACATCGGCATGGTGGACGCCGACTTCGTAATCATCCCCCATAATCTTGAAAGCAACGTTCACCCCGGTATAGGTCAGCTTGTATTTTTTCGCTGCTTCCTGCATCTTCCGGACCGACTTGTCGTCGCCGTTCTTGTAGTACCCGGAAATGACGAAGACCTCCTCGCCCAGCTTTTTAAGCTCCCGGGGCAGTTCATAGACAACGTTGGCGAGGCCGCCGCTCTTCGAGAAGGGTTCGGCCTCGGCTGACATGAAAACCATGGCGCCCCGCCGGTTGTGTTCGATCAGGTCTCTCCCGATAGAAACAAGGACCTGGTCGCTCTCTTTTAACATCCTCCGGGCATAGTCAATGGCGGTATGCCCGTCCAGTGCCCCGTTCCGTACCAGGTAAAATGACCCCCGCTTCAATCCCAGGTCAAGCTTGTCGCGGTGCTCTTTCCAGAATACCGGGACCAGGTGTTCCCTGATGAAGGCGATGGTCTTCTCGTAGGTGTCGCAATTCTTCGATAATTCCTCATAGGCGAAATTGCTCCGGATCTGGTCCACGTTGGACATTTCGCAGAGCCGGAAGAAGGAGTCGCGCATGAAATCATGGTAGTGCTCCGCCGGGTCCACCGGCTCCAGCCGCAGCAGTTTTACCCGCTCGGTAAAGGACACCACGGTGTTGATGCGGGATATCTTCAATTCGCGCCCGGTGTAGTAGTTGTAATGGCCGGTCAGGTTTGAGTAAAGGGGGTCGCTCAGGCGGTATGTACAGTCCGGCGGTATCGGCAGGACCGGGCTGTCGAATTGCATGGAGGCACTCTGGTTCGCGTCGGCAAAATTAAAAACGCCAAGCCATATGTCGGTTCCCACGAACTTTGCCGCAGCCGCCACCATGGTATTGTTGGCCCAGATGAGGTATCCCTTCCCCTTCAACTCGCGGTGGAACCGATACCACTCGGCGTAAAAGGGCTGCAGGCTCCGGTGCGCTGCATATTCGAACTGGTTCCAGTTGACGTAGATGTTGTCTAGGTAGACCTTCCAGCCCTCCCCCTCGGCGCTCCCCTCGTAGTCCATGATGGCGCTGCTCATAAAGCAGGTAAGGCCCACAGAAGCGCGCAAGCCGCGGTGCCCGAAGGTGTTTAAGGCCCTGCGCTCGTCATGGTTGCCCAGGATGCCCAGCATCTCGGTGCCTTCCGGCAGGGACGAGGGGAAGTAGTTGTCGTAGATATGGTAGATCTCACGGACGTCTGTCTTACCGTGTATAATGTTCTCGCAGATCTTGAAGAGGGACGAATTGTACGGGATGAGGCCCGTGCGGGTAAGGAAGCGCTCGTGGCCCCAGTAGCATTCCGCGACATTGATGAAAAAGCTCTTTTTAAGCAGCTTCATCTTCTTTTCCACGTTCAGCATCAGGTAGAAGTGGAGCGGCACTGAGATGAGGTCGCGGCAGGCGGAGTCATAATAGCCTGTTGTAATGTAATGGTCGTCTTCGCGGTCGTTGACGATGATGGCCCCCTCGACCATCTCCGCAAAATCGCGCTTCCGCTCGAACACAAAGGGGAAGTTGTTCTTCTTCATCATGATGGGAACGGCGTGCGCGGAGTCGAACCGTATCCCGTCGATATCGAATTTCTCCATGAGTGTGGTAATTGAATTTGAAAGCCACTCCCACACCTCGAACTTGCGGTAATTAAGGAGCTTGCCGTCGTTCCATGAGCCGTAGCGCCCGTCGGTGGAGGCGCGCACCACGAGGTTCCCCCCTTCATCGTAGGTCCTTACCGTGTACTCATCCGGCAGGTGGTTACTCGAACGATTAATGTGGGGGATTATATCGACGATGACCCTAATGTTCCTTTGGTGGCACGCCCCGATGAGCTTCTTCAGCTCATCCTCCCCGCCCAGCGCCGGTTCGATATCGACGAGGCTCATGGGAGAGAAGGGCGACGGCGATGTAGCGTTAGGCGCCCAATCGCCGCTGTTTTTTCCCCGCTTCTGCACGCCGAGGAGGTAGATGGTAGTCACGCTGTAATTTTTCTTGATGTCGTCCAGGTGGGCCGTGATGTCGGCAAAGGTCCCCAGTCGTATCACCTCACCGTTCTCGTTGTAGACCAGGCCCGGGTGCCCGTTCCCGTCGGACCAGTAGGCCCTGGTGTGGCCGTGGATATCGGCGAAAATTTCAAGGATGATTTCTCCCCTGATGTCCGGAACCGCGTTGATCCGGCCCGACAGGCCCGGCAGGGTGACCCACGCGGCGTTTTTCCGCTTCTTTGAAAAAACCGCAAAATCGTAGTGGCCATACTCTTCAAAGCGGTATTCAGCCGAATACTGCTCACTGCCCTCGTGAGTCAGGGGTATCTCGATATAGTTTATGTCCTTCTCGAGAAAGATCCCTCCCTGTGCGCTGTTACGGTAGATCCGAAGATGGTACATGACCGGGGCGCCCGGGATCTCGAAGGTGAAGCGGTAGGTCTGCCCGACCGGGACGTTCGCGAACCGGGTGGCCAGAGGAGCGTCGAATTCCTTGGGCGCAAAAATCCTCTCGAGGATTAAGCTGGCCCTGTTCCGTATTTCATGTATGTCGTGGCCCGACGCGGCGATGAGAAGCCGGACGATTTCCCGGAGTGATGCTTCGTCGCCGGCGCTCTTGTAGCGCCGCGCCAGGCGCTCCAGGGACTTGACCGCTTCCAGGTTCCTCTCGTAGTGAAAGTTCAGTATATCGCCATGGACGCGGGCGTCCAGCTCGCGCAGATACTTGACGCGGCTCGCCTCGCTGAACTTACGGACGCGCTTCTCAACGAACTCCGGGGCCTCCTCGACTTCAAACTGCTGGGCGTTGCGCAGTGTCTCGTCGACCAGGAAATTCAGTGAACGGGACACTGCGGGAGGATACACCACGGAATGGTTATAACCGGTCTGGATGGCTCGCTCCTCGATCATCAGCAGAAGCTTGAAGGCGCCGAACAGCTTCGCCCCACCCCGCTTCTGCTCGGCCGTGAGGGCGTCGAATATCTTGAGGCCCAAGTACAGCGTGGGGATTTCAGTCCACGGCGGCCCCTGCCCCACGTGGGATATTACGGTGGTGGCCTCCGAGATGTGGAATATCGTGGGAACGCCGGGCAGCTCTTTGACGATAACGAATCGCCGGGCCATGATGCCGTCATAATCACCCTCCGCTGTGGCCCGGTGGGCGAAAACAATGGAAGCGATGAGTCGCGACGAGAGCCGGATGTCGCTCAGGAGCCTCCCCCGCACGGTCTGGTCCCCTTTCGCGATAGTGTCGAAAGCGCTGTTGCGCATGTCGAGGAAGCGCTCCCGGTACAGCTCGGCAGGATCTCCGGAACGGAGGCTCCCCACGACATCACGGTCGAGATAAAATTCGTAGCAGCGGTTCTCCGCGAAAGCCCGGGCTATGTGCTCCTTAACTATTTTATCCGATATAAGATGCTCGTCGGTGATGCGGAAGCGGCACAGGCTGCTGGAGATGACTGGTTCCACGTATCGATACCTCAAACATTATGTCACGACGAAGGCGCGTCCTCAAGACCTCACTTTCATTGTATTGACATCAAACCGTCCGTCAATCGAAAAAAACCGGGCCGTATAATTATACGAGGGGGAGAGGGCTTCAGGTTTAAGCTTGTTCGTATCTTTTTATTGGTGAGTTTTCCATAGGTGATCGCTATTTTTTCGCGGTTTTGTGCAAGATATCTGATGTCGTTTGACCGCTCCAAGTTTCTGCGGGTGCATCCGGGTTTTTATGCCGGGCCTCCTGCCCGGCTGAACTTCTGCAATAAGATTCCCGCGGCCACAGAGAGGTTGAGCGAGTCAATTGCGCTGCTCATCGGCACATGGACCGCCTCATCGCACAGGCCCGCGAGATCATCAGGCAGCCCTGAACCCTCGCTTCCCAATACAATCGCCCGGCGGGGCAGCACGGAGCATGAATCGAAAGCGGTGCTCGCCTGGTCGGTGACCGCCGCGTAGACATGGCAGCGGACGCCCTGTTTTAATGCGCGAAGGGTCTCGCCCATATCTTCGGCCTCGAGAACCGGCACCGAGAAGACGCTCCCCGCGGATACACGAATGACGCGCCTGCTGAAAGGATCGGCAGAGCCCGAGGCGATGACCGCCTGGTACCCGAAGGCATGAGCGGTCCTGATGATGCTGCCAAGATTTTCCCCGGAGGCGCAACGGTCGGCACAGACGATGCCGAGGGGACCTTCCGCGGGCAACGAGGAAAGGAAATCATTGATTGATACCGCCGCCGGCCTGCCGGCCACTGCCATGATGCCCCGATGGAAACCGTACCCGGCAACCCGCTCCATGACATCGCGCCCCACACTGAACACCGGGACATGGACATGTGGCGCGGCTGCCCTGCCATGACGGTCATTTTCGCAGAGGACGGCCACAACATCGAAACCGGCGGCGATGCACCGTTCCACGCATAGACGTCCTTCGACAATCATGATTCCTTCCGATCGCAGGTCACGGCCTTTTACCTGTCGGAAGATATCCAGACGGGAATCGTCGGCTGATGCAATCGTTTCTATATTATCCATGCTTACTGCACATCAAGCAACACCATCGTGATATCATCATCGAATGTTTTTCCTCCCTTGAACTCTTCCAATTCTTTTATCAGCTCACGGGAGAATTCCTCAGCAGTTTTACCGGCATGTTCCCTGATTGACTCTCGAAATCGGATTTCGCCAAACATCATCTTTGCGGGGCTGGTACACTCGGTGATACCATCCGTATAGAAAACAACACGGTCACCGGACCCCAGTTGAATCATTTTTTCTTCAATTTGAATATTCTCAAAAATGCCTAAAAGTGTTCCTTTAATTTTAAATTCGATGAATTCATTATTTCTTTTGCGGTACAGAAGCGGCTGAACATGTCCCGCACTCGAGTAACGCATGATTCTGGTTTTGATGTCGATGATGGAATAAAATGCGGTCACAAAATTACTATGTACCGTATGCTGGTGGATAACTTCATTGAGCAGATAAAGAACTTTGTCTGGTGTCGTTCGCGTGGTGATATGCTCAAACGCCATTTTTGTGACTGTCGCCAGAAATGCGCCTGGAAGGCCATGTCCGGAAACATCGGCGATGAAGATATCGATACAATCCTCTCGTCTTTCGATGCTATAGAAGTCACCTCCGACCTTGTCCATGGGGATATATACGACATGCATATTGAAACCTGTGATATCCGGTAGCGATCCAGGAAGCAGCCGCAGCTGCAGCATGCGAGCAACATCGAGCTCTTTCTCAATGTCATGATTGCGGCGGCTGATGATCTGCTGGTATTCATAGTTTTTCAGGAGCGATGAGATTCTCGTCATGAGCTCAAGCGAGTTGAACGGCTTATGTAAATAATCGTCTGCGCCAAATTCCAGGCCGGCCACTTTATTGATGAGTTCCGTGTCCGCGGTGAGCATGATAACGGGAGTGGTTTTAAGCTCATTGTCGTTTTTAATGATCGAGGTCATCTCGAAGCCGCTCATCACCGGCATCATGACGTCGGTGACGATAAGATCAGGCCGGTGACTGCGGGCGCAGCGGATCCCCTCCTCTCCGTTTTCCGCGAGAATTATCCGATATTTTTTCTGCAGCAGGATCTTCAGGAAATTTCTCATGTCCACATTATCGTCAACAACCAGTATCGATTTTTCAAGACGGGGAATCGCTGAATTTTCTATATTCTCACAATTCGCGGAAGCAGTAGCATCATTTTTTATTTCCGCCATCTCACAAATTCCGAGGGTCCGGTAATCTCTCACATAGGCATCCAGGCCGATTTTTTCAATAATATCAATATTTGTCCGGTTCTCAAAGTGAGCTCTGCCCTTCGGAAGGGTTATGGTGAAAATTGATCCGTGATTGTCGGGATATTCTGCGATATAACGGCTCTCTGCCGTTATGGTGCCATCATGCATCTCAACAAGTTCCTTCGCGAGTGCGAGCCCGATACCGGTACCAGAATGCTTTCTGGTGGAAGCAGTATCGGCCTGACCGAAACGTTCAAATATGGCGCCCAGGCTCTTCTCCGGAATACCTTCACCGGTATCCGCCACGATTATCCGGCAGTGATCAACATCCTCTGAAACGGTAATCGTAATTACTCCGCCGGTTCCCGTAAACTTGAAGGCATTCGAGAGAAGATTCAGCAAAACCTTGTCCATCCTTTCGGGATCGAAGTAAAGCAGTATCGAATCAGCAGAGGAACTGAACGACATCTCGATATCGCGTGTTTTCCCAACTGTCTCCATATTAGTTATATAACTGCGGGCAAAGGATACAATATCGCCCTCCTGCACCTTCATGGTCATCTTTCCCGCTTCAATCTTTGAAAAATCGAGGAGATTGTTGACCAGTTTGAGCAGACTGATGGTGTTTCGATGGAGGTTTTCAAAGAATTCGCTGCCTACGTCACTGTCGTAATTACCCTGCAGCACGGACTCAATAGGCCCGAGCATGAGTGTGAGCGGCGTGCGGATCTCGTGGGAGATGTTGGAAAAGAAGCGGGTCTTCGCTTCCTCAAGATCACGGCGGGCATCCTCGGCTTTTTTGAGAGTGGTAATATCACGGGTGATACCGTAAAATTCGATGTCACCTTCGAAGTTTCTGATCATTCGAACAGTTTGACCAGCCCAAATAATTTCATCGTTTTTCGCGAGTATGGGGAATTCGCTAAAGGTTATTTCAATATTTTCATTCACCTGTTTTTGATATAATTTCATTATCTGCTCATGGTATTCCGGATGCACAAGGGAAAGAATGTGCTTTCCAATTAAATCTTTCTGAGGGATACCGGTAAACCTTGTAACTGCCGGGTTTATATATTTGAAATGTCCATCCAGTTTGCAGATCCAAACACAATCGGTGACATTTTCCATCAATTGCTGATAGTGCATTTCGCTTTTACGCAATGCATCCTCGGCGGCTTTTCTTTCTGTAATATTATGCACGATGACGTCAAATTCGATAATGCGTCCGGTCTCATCCTTGATAGATTTCACGCTCTGTTCTATCCAAAGAATCTTTCCCGATTTCGTGAGAATGGGGAGCTCGTGGTGTGATTCATTTATTTTATTTATTAACTGGTTTTTATAAAAAGCGAATTCACTGTCCCGATAATCAGAAGGGATAAGATCGAGATAATTCATATGGTTGATTTCTTCATTAGTATATTCACTCATTTTCTGACAGGCCGGATTTGAATAGATAAAATTTCCCCGCCAGTCTGATTTGTAAATAATTTCGTTTGCATTCTCGATTAAATGGCGGTATTTTTCTTCAGACCTTTTCAGTGCCTCCTCCGCGGCCTTTCGTTCTGAGATATCCCTTATCACTCCGAAGAATTCTATCTCGGCCTTATCATTTTTCACCATGCGCACATTTTGCCCGACCCAAATGATTCTATCACCCTTTGCAATAAATGGGTATTCATGCTCGGTAACCTCAACATCCTCCAGTACCTGTTGTATATATAAATCAAGTTCGCGTTTCCGGTAATCTTCGTGGATAAAATGGAGATAATGCACATTAGTAATTTCATCTGCGGAATAGCCGGTGAGCCGGAACATTGACGGGCTCATATATTTCAGGTGTCCGTCAAGTTTGCAGATAAAAACGGCATCATTGATATTCTCCATCACAAGACGGTAGCGCTCTTCGCTCTCGCGCAGGGCGGATTCAATGATTTTTTTATTGGTAACGTCAATGGCAATAGCGCGAAAACCGGTTGGATTCCCATCCCTGTCCGTTATGAGTGAAACCGTTGATTCAACATATACTCTGGTTCCGTCCTTTCTAATATAATCATAATCAACGGATCCCAGTGCGATTTCTTTCTTAAAAAGACTGTTATAAACCGTGAAGACCTTTTTGACTGTCTCCACGGTCATAAACCTGGAAAAATTAGTCCCGAACAATTCCTCTCGCTTAAAGCCGAGGAAGGATTCTCCGACGTCATTGCAGGATATAAAATTTCCGCTGAGATCAACCTCAAAGTATCCGACATTGTTGGTCTTAAGCAGTGTCCGATACTTTTCCTCGGACCTCCGCAGGGCATCTTCTATCTCTTTCCGTGCCGTCGTATCCCGCACCATACCGCGAAAACCAATGCCGGCGCCATCGGGACCAGTTCTCAGATCAACTGAAATTTCGATATATCGCAAGGTTCCATCCTTGTGATATATCGGGATTTCAACCAGTTCGGCCCTGACTGCCAGTGTAAAAACCCTATTAAACACAGTAAATACAAAGTCAGCTGTATCTCCGGGCAAGTAGTCCCGGTAGTTCAATCCGATAAGTTCATCCATAGTTCGGCCGAATATTTGGCTCATGGATTGATTGATAAAGGTAAAATTGCCGGCCTTGTCGAGTTCATAATAACTTTCTTTAATATTTTCAACAATAATGCGGTACTTTTCCTCGCTCAGGGCCCGCTCCTTTGTTTCCCTTTCTAACTGAATTTTTTCCCTCAGGTCAATCGCAATGATGACCAAACTAATCGGGTCGTTGAATTTATCACAAAGCAGGGATCCGTGAATAGTGACAGGTATGGCTTCATTTTTTGCGGTATAAAATTCATTATCAGTTTCAAAGCATAATTCATGATTCTCAAGTATGTAATGATATTTTTCAAAAAGGGTTCTACTGTCCTTGAGAATATCAAAAATAGGTTTATGTAATATATTTTTTTCATCGAATCCCAGCAGGTCCGTAACCTGATGGTTTATTTTTATTATATTCCCGTCCAGATCAAGAATAAAGAAAAGGTCCTTCATTCTTGATGTAATTTCATCTGATGAAAAAGCCAGACTGAGAGACATGAATTTATATCGGGATATGGAGTACCATATCCCGTAACCCCAGAATAACAGGAATACGGGTGAAAGCGACGGGACAATAAAAATATTCATAGCTGGCAATAGAATGTCACTGGTAAAAGCAAGAACGAGCGATGTAGATGTCGTAATGATCATTATTCTCGCCTGTTTTTTTTCTCGTTTCACTAATGACCGTCTTCTCCAGAAGAAAAGAAGAAACAGACCCAGAAGCTCACATCCCGTCTGGTGTATTACAAATAACCAGAACCAGATTCCACCAATATGGGGGACCTCGGAGAAACCATAACCGACTCGAATAAAATCCACGGCATACAAAGAACCGGTAAATTCTCTCAATGTGAAAATTATTCCCGGTGCATATATAGCTACATATACCCACTTATTTTTAAATACTGATTCTTTTCCCACCATGAGAATAATCGAATGGATTATAAAACCGGTGTACATACACCACCCGATGGAACTTATGTTGTACCAGATTTCAATTTCATTTCTTGATGTTGCAGAATGAAGGAAAGCGAAGGAGAATCCCCAGATGGAAAAGCATAAGCACAATAATAAAAAAAGCCTGTATAATTTTGATCCTGGCTCCAGTTTGCCGGCATTATAGCCATAAAAGCCTAAACAAAAGAAGATAATTGAGGAAATGATAGTTAACAGTGATAAGGGATTCATTTTTTAATTGATAATATTTTATCATTTTTTCCCAGAAATTTTTCTACCTCATACCATGTTAGGCAATCGTGCTATTTAACCAAGAGAGACTTCATTACTTCACATGGAATTTTACCATTATGTGAGATATATTGTCTATCAAAATTGATTAAATTAGCAAGGAAATTGAGACGTATCCACGAGCCGATCAGGTGACACAATGGTACTTATCTGAAAGAACTACTTCTCAATTGAGGCTCCCTTCAACAAAAATAAGCTCATGACAGGTGCCTGAAATATGTTCGCAGATACATGCCGGGGGGACGAACAGAGAACATGGGAAATCAAAACAAGCTATAACCTTGAGCCTCCGCAGCGATTGAGCGGCACGGGAGGGGGGCCGTGGAGCCACCTCCTCCCCCGATTAATCACTTAGTCTCCTTCCAGATCCGCAGTGACTGGCGGTAAAAATCGAAGGGGGGCGGCGACGGCTCGGTCTTCTTGATGAGGATCTTGCGCGCCCAGCGGCGCTCGGTGAACTCGCAGATGTCCTTGATGTTGCGGCCGCTCAGGCCCTCGCTCCTCTCGCCGAGGTGTGAGCATTCGTTCTCCTCCAGGTGCTTCGCGTAATTGGCAAAGATTGCCGCGCGCTCAACGGCGTTCGGCAGGGGGAACAGTATGGTCTGGTCAAAACGGCTGATGAGTGCGTGGTCCAGGTCGTCTTTCCTATTGGTAGCGCCGATGGTAATGGTGGTCATGGCAGAATCGATCCCGTCGATGCGCCGCAGGAGAACCGACAGGACCTGGCGCGTGGCCTCGAACATGTTCTGGTCCCGGGAGCCCGCCAGGGAATCGATCTCGTCGAGAAAGATGATGGCGCCCCCCATGTCCTCGCAGGCGTCGAAGACCTGCGACAGGTTCTGCGACGACTGGCCATACCATTTCGACATGATCGATTCAACCGGCACGTAGACCAGGGGGAGCTCCGACTCGCCGGCTATGATGCGCGCCGCCGTGGTCTTGCCCACCCCGGGGGCGCCGTCGAAGAGGATGGCGCGCGGACGGTTGGACTCGAACACCTTCCGGGTCATGCGCGCGATCGAATCGTACATGCCGGGATTCTTCAGGGGAAGGATGATGGACTCGCGGATCTTCCGCTTCACCTCATCGTACCCGGCTATATAGTCCCAGTCCAGGTCCTTGTCAGGCTCAACGATGGAAGCGCCCAGCATCCGCAGGCGGTGCGCCGGGTCCTGCCGCACAGCTGCTCGGGCGTGCTGGAAGAGCTCGATGACAAGATTTACCTCCCCCTGTGTGAGGTTTCCTTTTTTGGTTATCTCAACTTTGGACGAGGCGGAAAGAACGAAGAACTCAATCTTGAAATTGTCCAGGATGTTTTCTGTCTTGAAGATGTTGCTGTTCAGGGCCTGAAAAGCGTAGTACCCGCTGTCGAAGGAATGCACCCGGATATGGGTTATGTACTTCTTGACCACCAGGAGAAAGTCCACCAGCATGGCCGAGGTTATGGGGTGAGTCCCGAAAGCGATGTGCGTGGACCCCTTTTCGAAGGATATCTGCGGAGGCGCGAGCTCGGCAGTGTCTCCCTTTTCATAATAGGATAGGAGCTCCTTCTCGACCTGCTCCTTCATCCGGTCGTATGATATGACAGGTTCTTCCGGCTTGTTCACAGGTGACTCCCTTTCATCCCATTGGATTCTGAACCGGATTATGATTACGCCCGGCTATCTTTTTCACAATCAGAATGATCAGCCTGCTCACACAGAAATACAGGATCATGCCGATGATGATGCCAGCCACGGCATAGGCAGCGCCCTCAAGGGTGACCGGCAGGCCGGGAGTGAAATTGTCCCAGGCTGCACGGGCAATATCGAGATCGATACTCTTTATGAATACGAAAAATTTTTTATAGGCCGGGGCGTTCTGCAGCTCCTTCAGGGCCGCGGCAAGCTGGTCGTAGCGCTCCAGGTCGCCGGCAATTTTCTGGCCGGTCTTGAACACGGCGGGGTCCTTCGAGTTGAGGAGGTGCTGGCTGTACTGGTACAGGCTCTTGCCCACCTCCTTCGCGATCTCGCGGTACTTTTCCATGTTCCGCGCAGCCTCGTCGACATGGCCGCCGAGACGCTGGATATACTGGGCTAAATATTGGGGAAACTGCGCCAGGGCAAGGGCCCCCAGGACTGCACAGAAACGGTCCAGCAGGGAATCGAAAAATCTGACCGGGGCGAGAAGTATTGCATTTTTATCCAGCATGATTGTTCCCCCTTACACTGCTCCCGAAATCCTTCACCGCTTGATCCTGTCGGAATCCATCACGCAGGTGGATACTATTCCGCCCCTGACGTTGTACACGGTCTTGACCATGAGGTACTTCGGCTTCAGACACCGGAACAGGTCGTTATAGATCCTGTTGGTCGCCGCTTCCTGGTAGATGCCGACGTTTCGATAAGAGACGAAATAATATTTAAGCGACTTCAACTCCACGAGCTTACGATCCGGGACATAGACAACGATGACTTTGCCTATATCGGGAAGCCCGGAAAAGGGACAGACGGCGCTGAATTCGTCGGTTTCGCAGGTGATCTCCTGGGGATTTCCGTCATAGTCGATAGTCTCCAGGAAATCCCCCTGGATGCTTTCTTGATCCTCAAACTTGAATGCTTTACCTTCGGCGACTGCCATACCGGCCGAACCCCCTATTTAGAATCGCCGTCCCGGGCGTCCAGGCGCACTCTTCCGAAAAAGACCGACGATGAATTCAAATATATCGTGAGCGGAAAAGAAATCAGGAACGATATCAGCACTGCATAGGAAAGGGTGATGATGTACCGGATGATGGAGTTGAAGACATCACCCAAGTCCGTGTAACCCGACGCACTCGAGATGCTGGGGACGATCTGCCTCACGAGATCAGTGAAATATGATGTCAGGGTAAAGGACCGTATGGCCGGCGGATAACCGGCTTGCACCTTCCACTGCACAGCCATGGTAATACCGATGGCGATCTTGACCAGGTAATGCAGGACATAGACGCTTACTATAAAAATGGCCAGGGAGATAAAGACAAACATGAGGACGTTGATCCATCTTTCCATGATCGATATCTTGATCTCGATGAATATATCGCGCATTGTCTTCGCCTCGGCCACGAGAGGCGGGGTGAGGGCAAATACCATGACGGCGACCAGGAGGCATGCGAAGTTCACCAGGAACACCGGGATGGTAAGGAGCGCCATCAGCACGGGGCCGGCATAGGGAATATTGGAGATGACGGACAGCCCCACCTCGATGAGGACAATGAGCGTTATGAGGATCACCGTAACAAAGGCTATTCCCATGATTACCGGGCCCCTCTTCAGGGTCTCTCGGATGGCGTTCCGCGTAAGGTCGTCGGAATCATTCGGAGCAGTGGTGATCTGGTAGACGCCCGAGTACGCCATCAGGAGTGTCGTGAACATCAGGAATATACCCGTACTGTTGAGAAAAAAATAAAAATAACTCCCTGAAGGAGTCAGGGTTGACAGTAAAAAAAACAGGAAATAGACCAGTATGCCTATGCAGGTAAAGAGCCAGGTGAGCTTGAAGCTCTGCCGGTAGTTCTTTAGTTTGACATCCATTCCTACTTTGTATGCTATTTTCATGCTCCTCTCCCTGTTTATTGTAGTAACAAAAAACCGCAATAACCTATACCGGTTCAGCAGATGAAAATCAAGGAAAAAAAATGCCCCGTTAAATATAGTGATGCGTAGAATAAAAAATAACGAACGTTCGCTCTTTTTTTCTTGACTAAAAATACCGCCTCCATTATATTAGTTTTGTTGCATAGCTCATATATAACAAACGGGAATTTCCAAAAATCAATGAGTATACAACATCCCCTCCCTCGATGGGAGGGGACAGGGGGAGGGTGATTCACTAACTTGATGAATTTAGCAGTAAGTCACCCCTACCTGACCTCCCCCATCAAGGGGGAGGGATAATTAACAACAAAGAGAGGCCGCTATGGATTTCGGAATATCAGATAAAATGAAGACTATTTTACACATGATCGACGAATTCGTCGACAAAGAGCTCATTCCCCTGGAACATGAGTATCTCACCGCCGAGTTCCGTGACATAGTCCCGGCCCTCTCGGTAAAACGTAAAATGGTAAAACAGATGGAGCTCTGGGGTCCCAACATCCCCAAAGATCTCGGCGGCATGGGACTCACTCTCGTCGAGCATGGTCTGGTTTCGGAATCGCTGGGCCGCTCCCCCCTCGGCCATTACGTTTTCGGCTGCCAGGCCCCCGACGCCGGAAACATAGAGATCCTGCACCTTCACGGCACAAAGGAGCAGAAGGAGCGGTACCTGAAGCCTCTGGCAACCGGCGATATACGGAGCTGCTTTTCCATGACCGAGGTAGACATGCCCGGATCGAACCCGGTCATGATGGAAACCACGGCGGTGAAAGACGGCAGTGACTACGTCATAAACGGCCACAAGTGGTACACCTCGAGCGCCGATGGTTCCAAGTTCGCTATCGTCATGGCGGTTACCAACCCTGAGGCGTCCGCGTACCAGCAGGCGAGCATGATCATCGTGCCTACCGACGCGCCCGGATACAACCTGGTGCGGAACATCCCGGTGATGGGGCATTCCGGCAGCGACTACGCGAGTCACGGCGAGATTCTCTACCAGAACTGCCGGGTACCGCAAAAAAACATCCTCGGAAGGGAGGGGATGGGCTTTGTCATCGCCCAGGACCGCCTCGGCCCGGGGCGCATTCACCACTGCATGCGCTGGATCGGGATATGCAACCGCTCCTTCGACCTCATGTGCAGGCGTGCCGCGGAGCGGAAAATCGCGCCAGACGGCAAGACCCTGGCCTCGCGGCAGATCATCCAGTCGTGGGTGTCAGAGTCGGCCGCCGAGATCCAGGCAGCGCGCCTCATGACGCTGAATGCGGCGTGGAGGATCGACAATCTCGGCGCTAAGGAAGCGCGCGACGACATTGCCCTGATCAAGTTCGTGGTGGCCAACACCATGCAGCGGGTCATCGACCGGGCGCTCCAGGTCCATGGCGGCCTCGGCATGACCGATGACACGATCCTGGCGTACTTCTTCCGCCATGAGCGCGCGGCGCGCATCTATGACGGCGCCGACGAGGTGCATAAGTCATCCTTCGCGAAGCGTTATCTCAGGAAATACGAGGCGGTAAAATAACCCCCCCTTCGGGGGATTATAGAAAATAGAGCAAAGGAGCGGATAATGAACATTAATGACATCAAGAAGGTACTCATCATCGGCGGCGGCACCATGGGAACGCAGATCAGCATCCCCTGCGCCCTGGGCGGCTGCAACGTCGTCATATACGACATCAAGGAGGAGGTGCTGCAGAAATCCCTCAGGACAATACCCAAATTCCTGGCCGGCTTTGTAGCTTTCAAAAAGATAACCCAGGAGGAGGCCGACGCTGCCGTGGCCCGCATCAGCACCACCACCAACCCGGAGGAAGCGGCCCGCGACGCCGATATCGTAAGCGAATCCGTGCCGGAGGACCCGGAGCTCAAGAAGAAAATCTTTGCCCAGTTCAACAAGCTCTGCCCGGAGCGGACAATATTCACCACCAACACGTCCACGCTCCTCCCCTCCATGATAGCAGCAGAAACCGGCAGGCCGGAGAAGTTCCTGGCCTATCACTTCCATGACATACGCATGACAAATGTTGTTGACATCATGCCCCACCCGGGCACTTCGCCGGAAGCCGTGGCGCTGGTGAAGTCCTTTGCCGAGAAAACCGGGCAGCTCCCCATCATGCTTACGAAGGAAAACCACGGCTATGTCTTCAACGCCATGATCTCCGCCCTCTTCTTCGCTGCCCAGACCCTGGCGTCACGGGAGGTCGCGTCGGTGGAGGACATCGACCGGGCGTGGATGGGGGTCACCCATATGCTGATGGGGCCCTTCGCTATCATGGACAGCATCGGCACCGACACGGTCTACCACATCACCAACTACTGGGCCCAGCGCAACAAGGACAAGCAGTCTATCAAGAACGCGGAGTTTATGAAAAAATGTGTCGACGAGGGACGCCTGGGCCAGAAGGTCAAGCGCGGATTCTATGACTACCCGAACCCGGCCTACAGCCAGCCCGATTTTCTTAAAGGCAGCAAATAACAAAATATAATTAAGAGGATAACTATCATGAAAATAGACTTCAACCTGACCGGCAAAATAGCCCTGGTGTCCGGCGCGAGCCGCGGCATCGGCGAATCGATCGCGAAGACCCTGGCCTCCCACGGCGCAGAGGTCATACTCACGAGCCGAAAAATCGAAGGCCTCACCGCAGTGGAAAAAGACATCACCGCCGCCGGCGGCAAAGCCGTATCCATTGCCTGTCACAACGGAAAGATGAACGAGATAGAGAGCCTCTTCAAGGAGATCGAGAGCCGTTACGGCAGGCTTGACATCCTCGTGAACAACGCGGCCACGAATTTCTATTTCGGTGACGTGCTGAACGCGAACGAGGCGGCCTGGGACAAGACTATGGAGGTGAACCTCAAGGGTTACTTTTTCATGAGCCAGCATGCTGCGAAGCTGATGTTAAAATCGGGCGGCGGTTCCATAGTGAACGTTGGATCCATCAATGGGATCCGCCCGGCCCTCATGCAGGGCGTCTACTCCATCACCAAGGCCGGGGTCATAGCCATGACCAAGTCCTTTGCCAAGGAACTCGCCCCCTTCAAGGTGCGGGTGAACGCACTCCTCCCGGGCCTCACCAAAACGAAATTTTCCTCGGTCATGACTGAGAACGACGAACTCATGGAGAAGGTGCTCCTTCCCTCCATCCCGATGCGGCGCGCCGGCGAGCCAGAGGAGATGGCGGGCGCCGTACTCTACCTCGTGTCCGACGCATCATCATTCACGACCGGCGCGACGATCGTGGTCGACGGGGGCGCGCTGGCGTAATCCTCACCTCCAGACCCTCAACTGTATCGACCTCACCCCCTGCCCCTATCCATAAATTGGAGAGGGGAGTTGAAAGCATAAATCACATGGAAGCCCTCTCCTTTTCAAGGAGAGGGCGCGCAGAGCGCAGGTGAGGTTAGAGCTTCACGGTCTATTTTCCAGGAAATTTCTCCGGATACAGCAGCAATTTATGGGACACACTGACTCTTATGTGAACCAGTTTGGGAGAGGGAATGGGTTATTTTAACACGAAAAGTGGTGTACAGGTGTCTTAAAATTAGTTCCGCCGGTTCCAGATAAGAAAACAATGAAAATTGTCTCACTCATCATTTATCCTCAGTGATTCCATCCACATGCGTTGATTTAAAGTCCTGTAATTTAATTGAAGGTTCATGATACTTACCCCACCAGTGCGTGCCTGAAGTGAAGGTAAAAATTATATTAATAAAAGGAATTCTCAATAAATAATAGAGAATATAGTAGCATAAAAAAATAATAAGTAAATAACTCAGATAATTGCTTACCCATAATATATATTTATTTCTTATAAACGAAATAATTTGCGGTGATGCAAAATAGGATTCAATCAAGTATAAAGAAGTACGAAGCGATATGGCATACCAGATCAATAGTGCCATTAAATGCCCTGTTTCTATGGCCTTTTGTGGACAATAACTAAGGCACCTTCCGCAACTTTCACATTTAAATGTCCAGTATGGTTTTTTTGACCTGCTTTTTCCTTTCAATAAAATCGCTTGGTGTGGACAATTCAGAACACAGATCCCGCATGAGTTACATTTCAGATTTGCAAACTGCAGTTTGGCAAAAAAGAATCTGCCATAAAGTAAATACCCAAATGAAATTGGAATTAATGCTAAACCGAAGACAAATTCAATAGCATTACGGACGTTAACAAAATGTTTTTTCCCTGAGAAAATAATTTTTATAAATGTCTCTGTTTTTCTTTTTGCTTTTTTCAAAAAATGGTTGATATGTTCTTTATTCAATGACGGGCAAAAAGCAGGCCAGCTTCCAGGCATATCTGCATAAAGAACACCCTGGATTCGATAGCCTTTTAAAAGCAAGATAAATGAAATGACATAATTTGCTGATCCTGAAAATCCCGGTAAATAAAAGCCGGGATAGGTGCCTGCGCCATTAGCAATAGTTACAGCATTAGTTTTTTTCCCCATTGGCAGGCACATGCAAAATTTAATGACCGGCCAGGGCGCGGTAAAGCCATGAGTAGGCATTGCTATTACTAAAAGTGAATCCTGGCCATGCTTGATTATGGTACTTGCCTTTGCATTTAACATTGACGAAATAGATATATCACTCACTTTTTTTTTCAGAAATCCATAAACCCACTGAGCGATTTTTAACGTATTGCCAGTCCCGCTCCAGTAATATATTATTACCTTATCATGTGACATAGAATTATCCCCACAAGAATCATTGTCTGATGATGACTTTTTTCAGCCGTAGCCGCCAGGTTAACCCGAACACAATTGTCTTCAATACTACAATTGACTTAAAAATAGCCTATTCCCTTCCTATTCACTATCCAGTTAAGTATCCAAGAATTCCCGCCTAATCAGACACCAACCAACGGGACACAATGACTCTTTTGTGAAGCATCAAAAACATATATCAACAGGAAAAATACCGGACAGGGGCCTTAAATATAATGACAGTAATGGTATGTGGTTATATTCTAAGAATATTTACAAAAAATAAAACAAATGCTGTCAATCCAATTGCAAAATTAATAATTTTAAAGGGGGGGCATAGAAGCAGCATGATTCTTGTCGGTAGAATACCGGAAATGGTCAATGCCAAGAACATGGAATAGGTGGATTCATTATACTTGATGATAAACACGTCATAGATTATTACATTGGCAAAAGCGAGCAAAAATGAAATCGCGAAAGGGGAAATAAATTTTTGAACAGCGTTGCTCTGAAATAGATCATCCAGGTCAAGATGAAACTTTTCAATTAATACCCGTGCAGCTATTATAACAAACAGTATCGAGAGTATAATTATCAGATAATGAGCAGTGACGGATTTGATGTAACCGATAAAAATGAAGGCCGAGAACATCATGAGAGATAAAAAATAAAGAAATCTGCGGGCAGATCCGTCTTTATCCTGATCCCACCCCAAGGCCAGTGCCAGTGTCCCGAAGGCTGCATGGAAAAAATAGAATTCAAAAACAGGATTGATGTTGCTAAAATGCCTTGTTATGAAATAGGGCATTACATAAACAATAAACAGAGATGTTGCCCAAAGAAGGATTAATGATGTATAAGTCAATATCCGATAGGCGATATTTATGTTTTTTCGACTCTTGAACCGGGAGTATAAAGATGATAAATACCTTGGAGAAAATAGAACAGTGGGTATAAGAATAAAAACAAATACAAATGGATCAAAATTATCGATGAAAAATCGATTTTCTGAACCAAAAAAATAGATAATACTAAAAATTACAAAAATCGCAAAATCAAAAAGTAATTCATCAATATTAATGAATCGAGAATGAGCAGTTAAGACATTCTTTATCCAATAATTTACCATATAGGATTTTGCTCTACCCTGAGTCCCTGAGACAGATTGGCCCTTATCTGAACCAGTTTGGGAGAGGGAATGGTTTATTTCAACACAAAAAGTGGCGTACAGGGGTTTTAAAATTCCACCGTCTGGTCTGTGCCGACTGAAAAAGTTGTTTTACAGTCCGGGCACCGGTACGAGCCGGCCTTTTTAATACGGATGAGGGATTTGCATTTTTTACATTCAACGATCATCGAGTCAAAGCCGCCGGTCGCCGTTTCTGCCGGCCGTTTCACCGGTTCCCTGCTCTTCACGATGAATTCCCTGTTGCAGTGCGGGCAGAGATACGCACCGTCGCGGCTGACCCGTATGAGGGACTTGCAGTTGACGCACTCTAGGATCCTAGAACCGGGCCGCTGCTCAGACGGGGATTCCTCCCTGCCGGTCCCGGCTGTCTTCTTCTGCTCAGCAGGCTTAGCCGGCGGCAGAGAAACGTCAGTGATTGACTCCAGCTCCTCGTCTGAGCCTATCGTCAAGTCCCCGGCCGGCGCGGGTAGCGGCTCGTCGCGGAGCCCCTTCTCCCGCAGCTCCATCTGGCGGTCCATGACCTGGATCGCCTCGGCGCGGTCACTGGCTATCCTGAAGACCTTGTCAAAACCGAGGAGCGTATAGAGAGTAAGTATTTCATGAGGCAGGTTGAAGATGACGAAAAAGCCGTTCGCCTCCGAAATTTTTCTCTGCAGAAACAGGAGCAGACCGATCCCCTCGGAGCTGACATACTTCATTTTTCCTGAATCGAACAGGATGAAGAGAATGCTCCTGTCCAGGAGCTTGTTGATATATTCTTCAAAACCCGGGCTGGTAAAGCTGTCAAGTGGGCCGTCTATTTCCACAACCGCCACCCGGTTGCTATGTATCTCCGAATGATTGATAACCACGTCGCTACTCCTTGTCCCCCGCCGATAATGCATCCTTGATCTCCCTCTTTTGATGGAAGGGTGTTCCTCCTATAGCTTCCACCCCGCCGTTATAGCCATCCGGCTCCCTGAGAAGCTCCACGATGACGGGCACATCATCGCCGGACTGCTTTGGCCCGGCCGGCATCATGGTCATGTCATAAAACTCCCCTGCCGGTGCGCGGTCAGCCAGCGCATCGCCGGACGATCCCGCCAGCGACATCTTCTGGATGCTACGATACCGAACCATGACCACCAGTGTAACCAGAAATGAAACCGCACAAGCCACCGCGAGTGAAATAAAGAGGATCCCCAAACTACGGTTGATATGGGCGACTAAAAATGAATATATCCTCTCCTTGCCGATGATGAAGCAGACTGTCCCGACAGGCTTCTTCTTCCCGAACACCGCCCTGCTTGCAATCCAGCCGGTTGAATCAATATTCGGATAAAAATATCGCTTCAGGAGCATGCGATATTCCCGCTTGAAAGGCGCCGGCTTGGACACTATGTTATACTCGCTGAAAAAAACATCCCTGCTTTTCTGCGCCAGGGGGCGCAGGATCAGGTCCATGTTGTAGGCCAGCTCATCGCCGGCAAGGTTTCCCTTCAGGCTCTCGCTGACCGCGGGATCGGAATGGGCGATCAGCCGCCCGTCCCGGAGCACAAAAAACGCTTCGCTGATTATCCTCTGTTCTATCCTTTCCCTGAAGAGGGTCCGCAGGCGCGAAAAATTCTTGGTCCGGTAGCTCATCTCGGCTATGCTGCCAAAGGCCTCTGCGACTGGCACGGCATAGGAACGGATATTCGACTCCATTTCGGCTATGCCTCCCCGGCCGATATAAAAAAAGTAAGCAAGGCTGGCGCCGGCCGCAATGAGGGATTCAATAAAAAACAGCATGAAAAAAATGCCGACCGGGAAAATCATTTTCCCCGGTTTTCTGCCGGTATGCGATGGGCCGGGAAGATTCACCCTCCCGGTATGCTCTTTTTCAGTCATAATTCCTCTACCTGTTGCTACAGGTATTATATCGGAGTCTCAAAGGCTAATTTTCAATAAAAAAAAGCTTGTCAAGATCCTGCATAGTTTAATCATTTCATCCTGACAGAGCCGTGGAAGAGGCGCGGGACCCGGAGCGATATGAAACCTTACGGTTTTTCTCACTCCGTGGTATCGATATCCGCCGCCGTAACCCGCAGCGTAACATTATGCAGAACAATTCAACCATTACCACTGAGATCCTGGAAGTCTGGGACTGGGAAACGGGCCTGCCGACCGGCGATTCGGTGGCCCGTGACGTCGCCCACCGGGACGGCATTCCCCACGAAGCGGTCCACCTCTGGATACTGCGCAATGTCCACATGCAGCCGGAAATTCTCTTCCAGCTCCGCGCCCCCCACAAGGAGAACTATCCCAACTGCCTGGACATCACGGTAGGAGGCCACGTTCCTTACGGGTTCGCCGGGAACAAGGTCCTCAAGGAAACAAGGGAGGAAGTCGGGATCATACCTGATGAAAAGGAGCTGACCGATCTGGGCTGGTATCGCTACGAGGAGCACACCGGCGCACTGTTCCAGCGGGAGCTGCAGCATATCTATATACTCCGCGACGACCGGGACCTCTTCCAGTACCATTTCAGCGACAGCGAGGTCACGGGCATCTATGCCGTCGGGCTCGGCGATCTAATAAAGATCCTGTCAGCCGACATCACCATCGAAGTGCTCGGCTTTAACGGCAGGGAGCCGGTGCGCAAAAGCATCACGCGGAGCGATTTTCATCCCCAGCTCTTCCACCGATCCATGAAAACATACATGCAGGTCATAACCTGGGCAGCGGCAGATTTATCCGTTGGTGGTCCGGTAACGATGAGAATGCCCGAGTTTTGATAGAATAGCTGCACTCTGAACGCAACGGCACCGAATTCAACCATGAAAGAACTATCGTACCAGGAATCATTGTCCATTGCCGACAGCATCTATATCGATGTGCGCTCCCCCATCGAATTCGAAGCCGATCATATCACCGGGTCCGTCAACATCCCCCTATTCGCCGACGACGAAAGAAAGGAAGTGGGCACCATCTACCGTATGGCCGGCAGGGACAACGCCATCGAGCGGGGTACTGAAATCGTCGGAGAAAAACTCCGCGACCTGGTGAAGTCCTTCTTGAAATACCAGGACAGAAACATCATTCTTCTCTGCGCCCGCGGCGGCATGCGGTCTGGCTCGCTGGGGTCACTCCTCGATTCCCTGGGGTTTCGCGTATTCAAACTGACAAAGGGCTACAAGGACTACCGCCGCCATGTAGCGGAGCAGATGCAATCAATCACGATGCCGGCGCCCCTCTTCGTACTCCAGGGACTCACCGGCTCCGGCAAGACCGAGGTCATAAGAAAATTTCCCTGGTCCATCGACCTGGAGGAGATGGCCGGCCACCGGAGCTCCGTCTTCGGCGGTATCGGCATCGCGCAGAAGACACAGAAGCGCTTCGAAAGCCTTCTCCTGGACCGCCTGCAGTCGCTCGAGGGCGCCCACTTCTGTCTCATCGAGGGGGAATCGCGCAAGATCGGCGACCTCCATATTCCCGAATCGCTGTACGAGCTGATGAAGAACGCGCCCGTGGTCTATCTCGACACCCCCATGGAGCGGCGGGTGGACATCATTTACAACGAGTACCACCCCCACTGTAATAATGAGAACATTCCGGCAATCGTACAAAGCCTTTCGTCAAAACTGGGAAATGCCAGTGTCGAGGCCCTTACCGGGCTGTATGCGGCGGGGAACATCAGGGAGTTCATCCGGCTTATGCTGGAAAAATACTATGACCCCCTTTACCGGCACTCCCTCCAGCGGAAGGATTTTATTGCAACGATACACTATGTCACAACCGATGATGCCGTTACGGAGGTGCGGGAACGGATCGCCAGTTATCTGGCCCGGGGCTAGCGGTTCATCCGTCTATTACGGACATCAGCCGGCAATACCCGGGGTCAGCGCTGAGCCCTGCTCGCCGGAATACCGGACATAATAAACAAAAAATTTTTTTACATGGTTGACATTTACAGTGGCCCTTTTCATTAATCAACTAATTGCATCAGCACTGTAAATAAAAACTCCGGTGGAGACGACTGCTCCTTAAAAAATCCGTTTTCCAAGGAAAATAGTTTACTTGTGATAATTTTGTTATACATTGGATGTATATGCAAAAAAATTACTGCAAGGAGATTTCAAAATGAACAGGGCATCTTCGTTGATCATTGCGGTATCCATTCTGCTGATAGGATGCAGCAGCACCCAGTATAGGGACGCGTCAAAAGACAAGGGCTCCATGGAGTGGGGTCCCCGGGAAATAAAGACCACCGTCAACAAGATGGTGGGCTCATTGTATAATTACCTGAAAACCGACTGGAACCAGGCGACGCTGATCAAGGTCCAGAGGATAAAGAACGACACGGCCGAACATATCGACACAAAGATGCTTGCTGATGAGATCGTCACCAGCCTCATACAGATGAGGATACAATTCATCGAGGAATCATATACTAAAGAATCGATCCATGAAATGGAAAAGGGAATGACCGGGCTTATCGATCCCGACAGCGCCATACCGGCGGGCAATCTGAGATCGCCGAACTTTTTTCTCTACGGCACCATAAACGAAAACGTCCGGTACGTGAGTGGGAAAAAGGTCCAGTACCTGACCGTCACCATCACCATGAAGGAGCTGAAAACCGGTCTCACCCGCTGGCAGGACCGGCAAGAGTTCCTCAAAGCAACGACAACCGACAGAATTGACTTCTAGCTGAAGGAGATTCAACCTGATGAAAAATAAATCATACGCCATAACAATTCTGCTCCTCATGGCCATCATGGTCTCCTGCGCCAAGGATTACCGTGAGGCAATCAACGCGCCGGAAGAGGCGTTCTACAAGGGCCAGGAATATGAAGCCGCCAAAATGCTTCTCCCCCAGGTCAACAAATTCGGGAAGGACCAGCTCCTGTTTATGATGGAAGCAGGGTACCTCCTCCACTTGGCCGGCAAATACGAAGACAGCAACAGGGTATTATTGAAGGCCGCGAAGACAGCCCAGATCAAGCCGATCAGTATTTCCAAGGAAATCGGGGCACTACTGGCCGACCAGACAGTGACCAACTACCGCGGCGAGGACTTCGAGAAGGTGCTGATTCACATGTACCTGGGAATAAACTACCTTATGCTTAAGGAATACAATGACGCTGCGGTCGAATTCAAGGCCGTTAATAACGAACTACAAAAGATCAAGACGGAAAAAGGCGAGGCGCGGTACAAGCAGAATCTGATGGCCAAGTATCTCACCGCCATAGCCCACGAGCAGCGCGCCGACAGCGACAGCAGCGCGGAGGACCGCGAATACGCCGAAGTCGAATACAAGCAGATACTGCAGCTCAAGCCGGGCCTGCCAATGGCCAGGAGCGGCCTGATGCAGCTCCAGCAGGGCATGTCCGACAATACCGGGGAACTCGTCGTCATTTTCCAGGCGGGCCGAACCCCCATCAAGGTCTCCCGGGGCAAGCTCCTGGATGACCCCGGCATGGGCACGGCGGTGAGTGTCGCCCTGGCCTCCCAAAGCCTCGCCGCCGGCGTGACCGCGGGTTCGGTCCTGACGACCGTGTCGCTCGCACAAAACCCGATACCGAAATTCAAAATACGTTCCAATATGGTGAAAAACCTGCGGGTAGCCATCCTGGGGCAGCAGATCACCACCGAAATGCTGGAAAACATCGAGTACACCGCCATGAAAAACATGGAAGACAATTACTCGCGCCTTAAGGCCAAGGTAGCCGCATCAATTATCGTGAAAGCGGTCGTATCGGCTGCCGCAGGCATTGCCGCGGCGGAGGTCACCCGGGAGCTCTCCGACGGAAACAAGGGACTCTCGTCGCTGGTGGGTCTCCTGGTGGGCGCCGGTACCGGAACGGCCCTATTCGCGACCATGAAGCCTGACCTGCGCTGCTGGCACACCCTTCCAGCCAATCTCCAGCTGGGGAGGATGCGGCTCTTTCCGGGCAAATACACGGCAAGGATCCAGTACATAGGCTACAACGGCGGGGTCCTGAAAACAAAAATGATTAATTTTGAAATAAAGAAAAAAGAAAAGCATTTCATTAATATTCGCACTGTAGAATAATACAACCGTTTGATGGAGCCCGCAGGCTCCATCAAAGCACACAGGGTTTCTTTTTCACATGAGCGTTGATTACGAAAACAAGACGGACGAACAACAGTCTGTATCTTCCGAACATGCCATCTTCGAAACGCTAAAACATCCGGTTTCGATCATCAGCAAGGACGGGTTGATCGTCTACGGCAACAGGGCATACCATGAATTCTTTCATGGGGGCAATGGCGAAATCCGTCTCGACTGGGAGCACCCCTTCTTCCCGGAGTACCGCAAGCGCATCGCGCAGTCATACCTTGCAGCACTCCACGGCACCGAGAAACGCTGCTTTGCCATAGTCAACTCCCCCAGCGGGAACCATCTCCCCGTGGAGATATATCTCTTCCCGATGTTCACCGGCGAATCGGTCGCTTCGATCCTAGCCCTCATGATCATCGTCGACGACCGGTTGCTTTCATTCGACCGGTCCACCCTGTCGATCATCTCCGAGGAAAATTTCCGGTACGACAACCTCCACTTTGAATTCTCGCCGATGCCTATCCTGCGTGTCAACGATGAGATGCAGATCATCAAGTGCAGTCATTCCCTCGAGGGATTCATCGGCTACAGCGCTGAAGAGATGCTGAATGATAAAACCATTGCCTTCGATTCTCTCTTCGGATCAGATACGGACAAGGTCAGAAAGGCGGTTACCGGCCTATTCTCGGGCGAGAGCACCTTCCGGCGCATCGGCGAGGCGAAGATCACTGCTCGGGATGATGAAAAAAAGATCGCGAACCTCACACTTTACCCCATCGTGGAGGACAAGGAGATTACCGCGATCGAGATCATCATGGAAGACATCACCAAGGTCAAAGAGCTCAAGGACCAGATCAACGACGCGAACCGCATACGTCTATTCACCGACATCACCAAGGGGTTCCTGCATTCCCTTAACAACACCATCAACGTGATCCTGAACAAGACCCAGCTCGTGATGCAGATCACGGAAAAGGAATCCGTTGTAGAGGGCATCCAGATGATGGAAGAATCGGCCCTCGAAATCGCGAGCCAGGTGAAGCGGATCCAGAACTTCATCGGCAGCGCCCAGGAAGCGGGAGAGGACCAGATCGAGCCGCTTGTGGACGTCATCGAGGACGCCATAGAATTTTCGAAGATGCAGTTCAAGGTCTACAATATCGACAACATGAAAACGATCAGGGTGGATAAAAAATATTTTTCGAACGTGCAGGTGAACACGAACACCCGGCTGCTGCGCGAGATCATCACCTCCATCATACTAAAGGTTTCCAACACGATCAACAAGACAGGCACCATCGTGATTACCCTGCGCCAGAACCACGATCTCCACCTTTCCGTCGAGGCAGAGAAAGACACCGGGTCCGCCGTGTTGCCGCCCCCGCCGGCCTTCGTCAACATATTCTCGGGCATCGACATCCGCCAGGTGGCCGAGGTCATCAAGATGAAGATAATAGAAGAGGAGTCTCCCGAGTCATACGCCATCAAGGCGATCATCCCGTCACGCATACTGATCGACCGTGAAAAGGGCGAAGCGGAGGAGAACGGATACCGGCTCCGCGACCTCGACATCATCGTGGTTGAAGACGAAGTGCCACTTCAGAAAATACTCTTTGAGCTGTTCGATAAAATGGGAAACCGCGTCTATCTCTGCGATGACGGCAGGAAGGCGATCGAGGAATTCAAGCGGAAGCCTTACGACATGGTGATCACCGACTACGGGATTCCCGGCATCACCGGCATTGAGCTGTCGGCCCGCATCAAGGAAATCAAGGAGGATACGATAACGGTACTCCTGTCGGGCTGGATGCTGGACAATGTCAAGGCGTATAAAAACGTCGTGGACCTGTTCCTCCCCAAGCCATTCAAGCTCGACGACCTTATAAAGAAAATCGCCAGGATACTGGGAGAAAAACGGAACAAGTGATCCCTGCCGTGCCGGAACGACCTTACCGTGAATCGAGCAGTTTATTCCCCATGCGCTTTAAGTCATCGACCTTGCCGAGGACAACAAGGGTGTCGTCCGCCTGGAGGACTTCGGCGGGCTGGGGATTGAATATCAGCTCGCCGTTATGCTTCTTGATCAGGACAATGATAACCCCGTACTCCTTGCGCAGGTTGCTCTCCACCAGGTTTTTCCCCACCAGGTGAGACCGGGAGAAGACCCGGTACTCTTCCATCTGCAGGCCCAGGTTGCTCTCGGCCACCGCTATGTCGATGAAGTCGACCACCGTGGGCCTGATCAGCACGTGCGCCATCCGTTTGCCGCCGATGAGATAAGGAGACACCACCCGCGACGCGCCGGCCCGCTTCAGCTTGATCTCGTTGATTTCATCTGATGCGCGGGACAGGATAAAGATATCAGGCCGCAGGCCCTTGGCTGTAAGGGTAATGAAGACGTTGTCCGCGTCGGACCCGACGGCGGTCACGATGCCGCGGGCGTTCATGATGCCGGCATCCAGAAGCGTAGCGTCCACGGTGGCGTCCATAGGAAGGAAGAGAACCTTATCGGCCTCCATCCGCTCGATGGCGAACGGATTGTTCTCGATCACTACATATTTCTGGCCGTGTTCAGATAGTTCCTTGCAGATAAGGCTGCCGATCCTGCCGTAGCCGCAGATTATGTAATGGTTTGTTAACTGGGTTATCTTTTTTTCCACTTTCCTTCTCCCGAGGGTTTTTCTCATTTCTCCTTCGACAAAAGTCCTCACCACCGTCCCGATGGTGTACGCGGCGATGGTAATACCTCCGCTGATGATAATGACGGTGAGGACCCGACCCGCCGTCGAAAGGGGCCGCACCTCCTGAAAACCGACCGTGGATATGGTGATCATGGTCATATAGAAGGCCTCGAACAGGGACATGCCTTCGATGAAATGATAGCCGGAGACGCCGACGGCGATGGTTATAAAAAGCAGGGTAAATGATTTTCGGATATTCTTCATCGTCTCCACTTATACATGCCGCTGATTTCACACGTCAATATATTTTTTCCCGGCCCTGCATCGATACAGTTTATCATTGACATGACCGGTTTCTGTGGAGTACCCTGGTCGCCTGAAAACTCTGATTGCGACGGCCCGATCCAGATGAAGCCATCACCCACAAAACACGCACCAGCCATAGCGGCCACGGTCGTTATCACGGCGGCCCTTCTCTCCTGCCAGCCGCGGAACGGCCTTATCCAAGAGACCCTGCCGGCGGAAAGCGCCATTGTTGACATCATGGGCACGAAAACCGCCCGGGTCCGCAGCATCTATTGCGACATCATGGTAGAGCCCCTTGACACGGCAGGCTGGGACCGGATCGCAAAGGCTTCGGTCTACCGGAAAAAGGGGCGGCGTCACGTTTTCCGGCGCAGGCCGCCCCTTACCGCTTTCTTTGTAATTCTGAAAAACACTGTCAACGCGCCAATCCGACTTGAGAAAGCCCAGATCCTCATTGACGGCGGAAGGATGGAGGCGCTGACGGCGGAACACATCAGCGCCCGCTTCAGATCCCCGGCCTATTCATGGTGCGATTTCGGCAGGATGCTGTCGCTCCGCAGGCTCGTGGTGGAACCGGAATCGCTGAAAAGAATAGATTTCGACCGAGACACCATCGCAGCCAGACTTGATTTCATACCTCCTCAGGACCATATCATAACCATTATCGCCTTTGACAGAATGCCCGTTGAAATCAGGAAGTACAAACTCGGCTTTACTATCGCGGCGATGGGGACCGTCAGGGAAATCGCCGTTGAATTCAACAGGAATGAATACCGGGGCGGAGTCAAAAAGAAAAAAGAAGCGGACGACGACTATGACGAATAACACCGCCACGATACGGCTCTTCTTTGCGATGCCGGCTGATGGCCTGCAGGAAGCCCTCAGGCCGGTCTTTGAGCGGTTGACCGGGTTCCGGCGGGCAGTCAGGCCGGTTGGACCCGATAACTATCATATCACCCTGAAATTCCTGGGAGAAACAGATCAGAACACCCTCAACCGCTTAATCGACGATTACCGCACCCTGGACCCCAGCGTTCCCGCTCTTCCCTTCACCCTGAGGGGACTCGGGGCCTTCCCGGACATCCGAAGGGCCCGCGTTCTCTGGTGCGGCCTCGACCTGGACCTCACGGTCATGGAACGGGCCCGTGCATGCATCGAGGACCTCTCGGAGAAGCATGGCTTTAAAAAAGAATCCAGGCCCTTTCAGCCGCACCTCACCCTGGCGCGGGTACGGAAGGATATGAAACTGCCCCCTGACTGCGCCGGCTATATAGCCGCGCATAAAGACACAGTTTTCGGGACATCCAGGTTTGACCGCATTGTCCTGTTTAAATCAGAGCTAAGAAGAGAAGGGCCGCTCTACACGGCGCTGGAGGAGAAAATGCTGGGATAAAAAATATGAGATGGTTGATTCCAATACACCCCTCCCTCGATGGGAGGGGAAGGGGGAGGGTGAAAGAATCATCATATAAAAAAAGGATTATCACCCCCACCCTGACCTCCCCCGTCAAGGAGGGGGAGATTCGTTGGGAATTGATAATCCCTTATACCATTGCCCCCGGTACGAATCGAACGTACGCACATGGCTCCGGAGGCCACTGCTCTATCCACTGAGCTACGGGGGCGTTCGTCTGATCTGAATGTTAAAAAGAAATAAACATGCCGTCATTGTCAATGAATTAATTAAAAAAAGGCTCGTTAGATTTTAACGCCCCGCCGCTATCGGCGGCGGGGGCATTATAAAAAATTTCTTCTTGACCATGGCGCCCATTGCTGTGATGGATAAACAATATGTTCCTCATGAAAGACACACCCCATGCAGTGGCAAAAGATCACTATCTCCTGAAACTCGAAGGCTGCCCCGGGCCGTCCCTGCCTGGCCAGTTTGTTAATATCAAGGTATCAAGTCAAAACGACCCCCTCCTCCGGAGGCCCTTCTCTGTATTCAATCATGAAGATGGCGCCATCATGGTCATTATACGGGCTGTCGGGACTGGTACCGGACTTCTGGCCAGACGGGAACCGGGCAGCATTGACATCCTGGGGCCCCTCGGGAAGGGATTCACCATAGCTCAGAACAGCAGGGTCCTTATCGCCGGCGGCGGGGTGGGCAACGCGCCCCTCTATTACCTGGCCCGGAAGCTGGCAGAGTGCCGTTGCAACACCACCTTCATCTACGGAGCCCGCTCCCGGGAATACATATACCTCCCGGACCTCTACCGGGACACCGTGAGCAATTTCATCCTTTCGACGGATGACGGCTCCGAAGGAGTACGGGGCTTGGTGACGGACATAGCGGCTGGTCTTATAAAAAAAGAACGCTTCGATATGATTTACACCTGCGGACCGGCGCCCATGATGAAAGTCCTTGTCCCCCTTGCCGGAAACACGCCGATCGAGGTTTCCGTGGAAAACTATTTCGGCTGCGGCATCGGCCTATGCTCCGGATGTACCATCGAAACATCCGCGGGCCGGAAGCGCGCCTGCGTTGACGGTCCAGTGTTTGATGGAGCATCGATCGACTGGGAAGCAATGCCTGATTAATAATACTTGACCTTATTCCCGTGCCATGGTATCATGAGGGCAATAAAACCTTTTAACCGAGGTATTTGACCATGCAGATCCCCAGCAGTATCGTCTCCCTCACCAGCAGAGCAGTATCGGAATCAATGGACGTTAACGTGATGACCCATGTGGCAAAGGACATCATTGACGGCTATGATCTATTCCAGAGGACCGGGTTCCGCGAAAGCATGGTTGTTCCCCAGAAAGACGCCGCAAACCAGATTGTCAGGGACATGGCCAAATCAGGGAAGTTTTTTTACTTTATTACCCTCCTCATACAGATGCACACCATCGGGTACAAGGGGCGGTCTTACCCCATCAAGTACCTGAAAGACATCATGAAAATGATAAATGATGAGTGCGGATTCATCTATGATATGGAAAACAAGCTCTTCGTGGAAGACCCGGCGGTGCGCCGGACCAGGAACTGGGGCGCCTTCCTCGAAGGCCATGACTACAACCTGTCGTTCCTCCGTCTAGACATCGTCGGCAACTCTCAGCTGGTGCGGAAATATCCTGACAACCTGATCCAGGCCACATACGCAGACCTCAGGAAAATAGTCGACAAGGCGATCGTCAAGAGGAACGGGCGCATATGGAACTGGGAAGGCGACGGCGGGCTGATCGCATTTTATTTCGCAAATAAAAACCATCTGGCAACGATGAGTGGCATGGAAATCATCAACGACCTCTTTGTATACAACGCGCTGCACTGCCGCCTCGAGGAACCGGTGAAAATCAGGGTCGCGGTCCATGCCGGATTGTGCCAGTACACCGATAGCGTGAGTGATCTTTTAAAAAACGATATCATCAAGGAAACGGTTCAGATCGAATCAAAACACACCAAGCCCAATTCCATGACCATCAGCAATACGGTCGGTTCAAAGCTGGATTCTTCAATTCTTGAAGGTTTTGAAACCATTATGATTGATAACCGCCTAAAATACTACGCGTACAGCGTGTCACTGGAGCAGTAAATGAAGATAGTCGTTTTTTCCAGCACGAAAAATATTGAAAAGAGCTTTGCCGGCGCGGTGAAGGGAAAGAAACATATACTCCAGGTTTCCCCTGCTTCCGATCTGAAAAAAATCGCGAAGAGCGTACCCGGCGGCTCCCTCATCTACGCCGATGTTTCCTCCTACAAGAAGACCGAGGTTCCCCAGGTCATCAAGCTTCTTGCAAAGCTCGAGGGGCCCCTCTTTGGCATCATAGACCCCAAGGGGTCCATAGGCGATATCGCCGATCTGTTTCACAATGGCGCTTCGGACTACCTGGGAGCCGCTTTACTTAAAAAAGGCGTTGATCAAAAACGCCTCGACCAGATCATAAAATTCAAGCATTTTGAAATGGCTGATGAGAAGCTCAAGGTCATAAAAAAAGACTATATCATTTCAGGAAACGACTGGAAGAACATTAAACAGGGCCAGGAATACACCTTCTACTTCCTGTTCGTAGAACTGGACAACAAAAATGCTCTTAAGGGGCTGGCTCCCGAGCAAATGTCCGACATTACGAACACCTTCAGAAAGTATATCGAGGATACGGTCGCGCCGATGAACGGACGGATATGGATGTGGATGCACTTCGGCGGGCTGATACTGTTCCCCTTCGACGGAAAAAAATGCAACATCATCGAGGCGGCTTTGCGGCTGATGGTCAACCGGAAGCTCATGAGCGCGGAAACGATCCAGCTCGACATCAATCTCTCCTTCCGCATCGCCATGCATGTCGGCAACACCGTGTACAAGAGCAAGGGCGATACTGGTGAGATCGTGTCGGATTCAATCAACTCGGTATTTCACCTGGGCCAGAAGTATACCGAGCCGAGCAGCTTCTTTCTGACCGACGACCTATTCATGCTGCTCCCCTCGCGCCTTATGAATTACTATGTCCCCGCAGGCGAATACGAAGGGAGAAACATCTTCCGCATGAAACGCATCATGTAGGATCGCTCCGCTCCATCACTTGAAAAGCGGCGACAGTTTTTTAAATTCTGCCGTGCCCGCCTTCTCCAGCAGCATGAACGATATGGTTTCGGTGGGATAGATCATCGCCCCCGCCTGGGCCAGAGCACGGAGGCTGAATGCCCAGTCGTGCTTCCTCCTCGAGGCCACCGCGTCGCTTGCCACCACCACCCGGTATCCCCCGCACAGAAGGCTCAGGGCCGTCTGGAACACGCACACGTGGGTCTCGATACCGGTAATGACAAAGGTCTTCCGGCCAACAGAGGCTATCTTCCTATTCAGGGCGTCGTCCCTGGTACAGTCGAAATGGAGCTTCTCCAGCACATCAGATCCTGCTATTGTTTCCTGCAGGGAAGGGAGCATGGGCCCCAGTCCTTTCCGGTACTGTTCGGAGACAACCAGCGGCATGCCGAAGGTCTTTGCCGTTTCGATGAGAATGGCGGTGTTTTTCACTACCTGCTCCATGATCTTCTCCTTCATGGCGGCGGCAAGCCTCTCCTGGATATCGATCACGATCAGCGCAGTGTCATCGCACTTCAGCACAAAAGCATTGGCGTCCATCATAAACCTCCAAACATATAAAAGTATTTGCCCCTCCCCTTTCCCCTGCCATCAAGGGAGGGGGGTGCCGCATCAAAGGTCATATCTTCACCGGGTCTGGGCCGGCCAGGGTGACGGCATAGGCCATCATGAAGGTGATGCCGTACGAATGATCATACACCCCGCCATAGCGCAGGAACCCCTTCATCAACCGGTGGTGCCGGTAGTTTATCACCTGGTACCTGCCGCCCAGCATGAAGGTGATGCCGACAGGCTCAAGGGCATAGCCCAGGGAGAGGGCTCCCTGTCCGCACCATGAATAAAAGCTCTCTTTGTCATGCTGGCCCAACAACAGGCCCAGGGTGCCGTTGTGTATCTCATACTGGTAGTCGTAGACATAGGAACTCGAAGCTGCCAGGACCATGCCGGCGCATTGGAATAATAAAAAAATATTTTCATACTTCGGCATCGGCACGGTGACGCTGAAGCCGAGTCCCGGACCCACATCAATATGTTCGCCCCGCGCCGACGCCTTATACACAAGGGAACCGGTTGCGGTAACCGCGGCATCATGGATCCCTTCAGTGAAATCGTATGCCCTTGTTTTCAGGCAGAGATACGCGCCGAAATACCGGTTTACCTGGTAGCCGAGATGCGCGTCAAAATCATATATTTTAATATCACGATTATAGGAGAGCCTGGACAGGGCTGCCGGCGGATTGGGGCCGGATGAAGCTGAGCGGGACCGGTAGTGTCCGAAGAGTAAAGATGAAGAAAAATACCAGGTTTTGAGGAATTCCGCCTTTACGATGAAGCCACCGAGGGGGGCTGATGACGTTTCATAACTCCTGATCCGGTAGGGAACCGCAGCGAGAAAATCAGACCGGGGAACGGCCAATCTGGCGCCATTTGTCCAGGGAGGCCGCCACCAGTTGTACCGGACCAGTCCGCCGGCACTGATGCGGACCGATATGGGACCGCCTGACGCGTCCGGGGCCAGCATGGCCGTCAGCATCACAGCTATGGATATCAGTATCACTCTCTTCATGGATCAGCACATACCCCCAACCTCGGCATGATATCCTATGCTATTCCAGCAGGTCGTCACCGATATGATCGATGATCGACTCTTCCTTCTTCTTCTCCATCTGCCGTATGATGTCCTGTTTCTGGTCCCGCGAAATATTGTCCTTGGGCGATTTCTTGGGTATCGTGACGCCGCCGATAACGCCGGCACAAACGTTGCATGTTTTTTCCGGGACCGTGCCCGGAACGAAAATTTCCTCTATTGTTTCACGGCAGTCTCCGGTAGGGAGGAGTCCTGATTTTTCGCAGACTTCACGGGTCTGGAGCCCGCCGAACTGCGGGAAATCCAGCACCGCCTCATCCTTCAGCGCATCGCGCATATAATCCCCCCAGATGGGGGCTGCCACGGAGCCGCCCGCCTGCCCGATCCCGAGGGACATGCCCATCTTGTCGTAACCCACCCATACCCCGGTGGTGACCTGGGGCGTGAACCCGACAAACCACGCATCCTTCCAGCTGTTGGTGGTGCCGGTCTTGCCGCCCGCGGGCCTGCCCGGCGACGCCGAACCGCCGGTGCCGGAGGTGATCACGCTCTGCAACATGCTGATCAGGACCTGGGCCGTCTCCGGCTTTATTATCTGGATGTTGCCGTCCTTTTCCTCATCGGCCAGGATCTTCCGAACCTCTTCTTCGCGGTTTTCCAGGATGTTCCCTTCCCGGTCCTTGACATGGCGGATCGCAAAGGGTATCACGTCGCGCCCGCCATTGGCGATGATGCTGTAGGCGCGGGTGAGCTCGAAGGGACTCACTTCCATTGATCCCAGTGCGATGGAAAAATTCCGCTGTATGCGCTCCTTCGCTTCGGTCTTGTTTAACTTGAGGAGCTTGGCGAGGTATTTCATTACATGTCCAATGCCGAGCTGCTGGGATATACGTATGGACACCACGTTGACGGAAAGGGCCAGCGCCTTCCGCAGGCGCACGAAGCCGGAGTAATCCCCCTCGTAGTTTTCCGGAATCCAGTCTCCCCCTTCGTTATCGAGGAACACGACCGGCGAATCCAGCACGGTGGTAGCGGCGGTAAACTCGCCGCTTTCTATGGCGGCTGCGTAGATGAGGGGCTTGATGGACGATCCCGGCTGCCGCTTCGCCTGCATCGCCCGGTTCAGCTGGTTTATGCTGGTAAACTCGCTTCCTCCCACGATGGCCTCGATGTAGCCGTTCCGCTGGTCTATTGAAATAATGCAGCCCTCGACCCTCTGGAGATTTTTATCTTCCAGGTATGTCTCTTTGTATTTTTCAAGGAACTTGCTCATGCTATCCATGCCGACCAGATAATTGAGGCCGTCCAACTCCTCGACGATTTCATCGCGGATGATGTTATTGAGTTTTTCCGTCTGCCGCGAACCCTTCTTTTTAAATGACGGCATGTCAAACAGAAACGAGAAGAGCTCAACCATGTCGCTGTAGTGCTCGACAATATAATCTTCTTTCCTGAAGGCTAGCTTTGCCGAGGTTACGCTCTGCCGGTCAAGGCCGCGTTTCAGCGTCTCCTGCGCGGCAAGCTGTTTTTTGAGATCCATCGTCGTGTAGACCTGCAGCCCCTTTTCGTACACCATCTCGGCGCCGTATCTTTTTACCAGCTCACGCCGCACGTACTCGGTAAACCAGGGCGCCTTGTTGGTGCGGGCGCTCATGGTCGTCATTGAAGGGGAAAGCCCGCTCAGGTAATCGAGATAATCAGGCCAGAAATCGAGGTAGGCCCGCTCCGCCTGTTTAACCGAAATGCAACCCATCTCCACCATCTTGGCCAGCACGATCTTGTGGCGCTGCATTGACCGCTTCGGATGACGTATCGGAGAAAACTGGTTCGGAGCGGATGGAAGGGTCGCCAGGAGCGCGCACTCGGCCAGGTTAAGCTGCCACACGTGCTTGTCGAAATAAAGCCGGGCAGCGGCTTCCACGCCGTAGCTGCCATGGCCCAGGAATATCTGATTCAGGTACAGGCTCAGTATTTCATCCTTGGAGTAGGTGAACTCCATCATGACCGCGATGAAGGCTTCCTTGATTTTCCGGTAATAGCTGCGCTCCTGCGATGTGAGGAGGACCTTGGTTAACTGCTGGGTGATGGTGCTCCCTCCCTGCCTGATCCTTCCGGAAAAGATGTTGATAAAAAAGGCGCGCACGATCCCCTTGGGATTGACGCCCCAGTGGTCGTAAAATTCGTTGTCCTCAACTGCGATAAAGGCATTCGTCAGGTCTTTAGGGATCTTTTTCAGTGGGACCACATCGCGCTTCTGAGCAAAGAGCTCTGACACGAGGACCCCGTTCCGGTCGTAAATTTTAGTCGTGGCGCTGGGCTGGAACGTGGCCAGCGACTGCACCCTGCTGAAGTCAATGGCAAGGATGATGCCGAAGGCAATAATCACGCCGGCCACAATGCCCACCGCAAGGGCTGGTGAGCGCTTCAGCGCCGCCACGAACGACTGCGCCAGGTCAATAACCGCCACTATGACCCGGTCAACGACACCGGTCAGGGAATAGGCGGACATGGCGTACCGCCTTGCTTTTTTCACTTGAACGGAGTTAAGGAAGGATTCGGTTTTAACGAGGGCCTTCTGAGGTATTTTTTCCTTGATTTTTGCAAGCTGCAGGACGGCCAATCCGCCGATCCGGTCAATGGCGTTCCGGAAACCAGCCTTGACAGGGGCGGCCTTTTCTTTTATGTTATCTGTAACGGGAGGCTGTGGAGTGGAAGCACTGTCCGCCCCCTTATTTGACAACCGCGTGCTCTTTCCCTTGTATTTTGCCATTGAGTCCTCGTTTTCAGGTTAAAATCATTCCGCCATGATTTAATTTCAACTATAAAAATGCACAAAATTACAAATTAATATATTCAGCTAATTTTCAAAAATGACGAACATCTAACAGGAAATAAAGAAATTATTTATTGCTATCAAGGATGATGGCAGGGAATTTCAAGGAGGAAACATATGATTATAAACCACAACATTGCGGCTATTTTTTCCCACCGCACTCTCAAGTTTCACGACTGGAACATCACCAAGGACATCGAAAAACTTTCATCCGGCATGAGGATCAACAAGGCCGGCGATGACGCGTCCGGTCTTGCTGTATCGGAGAAAATGCGCTCCCAGATCCAGGGCCTCAGGCAGGCCGAGCGAAACACCGAGGACGGCATGTCGATGATACAGACCGCGGAAGGGTACCTGGAAGAGGTGCACGCGATTCTTCAGCGGATCAGGGTACTGGCGGTGCAGTCGGCCAACGGTATCTACACTCATGAGGACCGGCAGCTGATCCAGGTCGAGGTCTCCGAACTGGTGGACGAGGTTGACCGGATATCGTCCCAGGCGGAATTCAACAAGATGAAGCTCCTCACCGGCTCCTTTGCGCGGCTCCATCCGACGGCTTCCATGTGGTTCCACATGGGCCCGAACATGCACCAGCGCGAGCGGGTGTTTATCGAGACCATGACCACGGCTGCGCTGGGCCTCAGGAACCCGACGGTCCTGACGTTCATTTCCATCTCGACGCCGGGCAAGGCCAACTCGGTCATCGGCCTGTGCGACGAGGCGCTGCGGATCATCTCCAAGCAGCGGGCCGACCTGGGCGCCTACTACAACCGCCTCGAGCATGCGGCCAAGGGCCTCATGAACGCCTACGAGAACGTGCAGGCGTCGGAATCCCGCATCCGCGACACGGACATGGCGGAGCAGATGTCATCCTACGTGCGCTACCAGATCCTGACACGGGCGGCCACGTCTATGCTCGCCCAGGCAAACGCGAAATCGCAGACCGTTCTCGAATTACTGAAGTAAGCGTAGCCAGCATTGCAGTATCATTCAAAAGCCGTCCCCAAAAGGACGGCTTTTTTATTTTACCTGGCACTTTTTAAAAAATGACATAAGGCTTTCAACGCGGAGACGCGGAGTGCGGGGAGGGTTCTTTGTAAAATCACATGAATCTGCAAATTAAGTTTGTCTATTGGTAATTCATCACAATGTACAACTTCATTTTTCATTGATAGAATAATCCTTTCTTCAAGATAACCCTAAAAACTCTGCGTCCTCTGTGCCTCTGCGTTGATATTTTTAACCTTTTGACACGTAAAAGGTCATGAAAACAAAGGAATTACCGGATTAATTAATGTAATTGACATTTTATCCGTATCGGCGATTTTAATAATAGAATAATATACCATTTTCTCCACAGGAAAGGGGATCCGCATGCAAAAGACCGGATTTTTCCATTGCACTAAACATAGACTGGCGTTTTCACATAGTGTGAAATCCGTTATTTTTTTCATTTTCATTGCGGCTATGTCAACCAGCTCATGTTTTGATGATTCATCGGATAACAAATCCGGAAAGGATATACTCTCGCTGGGAGCCATTCAAAACACAACAGATACCGAAGCCCCGGAAGGCCCGGACATACCTGCCAGCCCGGACATCATTGATAATGCAGGCGGCACAATCACTGTCTCTTTCAATGTCCCGTCCATGAAAAACGCGAAAGTCTATGGATTTATCTTCGATGCCCGGGGGGCCTTCAAGGGCGAGATCGGATATAATAAAACAAAAAAACTTAACAATGGAAAGACAAGGCTGTTTGCCCATCATGCCAGGAGTAATTATTCCGGCATCTCTACCGACGGGAATGATAATTTTCCCGACGGCACCTATACCATACACGGGAAGTTCGATTTACATTCGGATGGGTTTGACAGCGACCAGGGCGACAAGGGCTTCAGAGTGAATTTTACTGTTAACGGCAACACAACCATAACAATTGAAGATACTGATATAATCAATCCATGCTATGAAACAATAACTTCCACGAACAGGCCGGATCTGAAATTCGCCACGGTCTACGCTTACATGTATTTTCCCGGCGGTGATCCATTGAAGCATTATGCTTACCGTTATGACGGCGGCACCACGTATGTAAAGCTGAACCATCACGGCAATGACCTCGGGAACACCATGAGCGAGGACCTGAATTCAGGTGTTTACGATATTCTGATTATCGCCGATATGGACGACAGCATCGATGATCCCTTTGAGCCGGCCCTGAGCAATGGAGATAAATTCATCATAGTGAAAAACATGATCATTGATGGGATTGATCCTATTGATATATCCGATTACGTATTCAAAACATATATATCAGATTTGCTTCCCGCTCCCCGGGTGCATCTTCAAGCCGCTCTTAATGCCATAACCATCACCATCACAAATATAGCCGGCGCGGCATCGTATAATGTCTATGGCAGATCGACCGACCGATATGAGCTGATCGGCACCATTATCAGGGACGACAGCGGTGATTATACGTATTTTACCGATTTCGGCCCCAATGATGATTATGCAACGTACGGACTCCCGGCAAACACGAGTCTGCATTACAGGGTTGCCGCAGTGAAGGGCAACGGCATAGAAGGCGAGCTGAGCAAGTGGGTCGCGGTAAAAAGCGGCGCCGTTCAAAAACCGGAAATATACGGGAACAAAGTGATAAGCTCAACACAGCTGGATCTGCTGATCGATATTCCCCGTTACTGCCAGGAAATAGAAATAATCGCGCTATCCAACAGCTGCAGCGGTCCCCTGATCTTGAAATATAATTTCCCCGTCAGCGAAGACCAGCGCGACAAAGGAATGCATTTCTCGTTGAACGACTTTCCCCTGGCCGAGGGCATGACCTATGCATTCACCGTTCGCGGCAGGGACCTCCATGACGACTGGAGCGAACCATCGTCCTGTTATCTGTTCCCGTATTGATATAGAAAGGCGTTATTCATGAATATCATCCGTGTGACCGGATAGCTATCGCGGTTACTTTTTTCGGGAATTCCTGCCTTTCCCGCCCTTGCCGTATCCGTGCATGTCGTAAGCCTCGAGCATCTTGTAAATTTCCCACAGTGAATAGAAGAGGGTCAACAGTAGCGGCCCGACGAACACGCCGGGCAGGCCGAAGGCCTGGATGCTTCCCAGGAGGAGAAAGAAAAAAACAATGGGATGAAAATTAAGTTTTTTACCGAACACCTTCGGCTTCATCACGTTTTCAAGCAGCAGGTACCATGCGAGGCACCAGATGCCGAGGAACAGGGCCATGAGATATGACCCGGTGGCCATGAGGAAAATGACCGCCGGCAGCCAAACAAGTGTTGTACCTATGACCGGGATAAGGGACAGTATGACGGCAAGGCTGCCCCCCAGGAAGGCCAGGGGGATCCCCGCAATAAAGAGGCCGATGCCCACCAGCAACCCCTGAAAGATCATGATCAGAAGATTACCCGTCAGGAGCACCCGGATCACTTCTTTCATGCGGGTGACAACTTTTTCCTCAAGATCATTCGGGAATGGCATGGTCTTGTAAAAAACCGATGAGAGCGCACTACCGTCTTTAAAGAGAAAAAAAAGAATCAGGAGGAGAAAGAAAAAATTTATGACCAGGTGCAATGGATAGGCGATCACGGCCTGGACGCTGGACAGCAGCATGCCGGATATGTTCTGCACGAAGTCTGTTGCCTTTTTAGTTATATCCTCTTTTTCTATATTCAGGTATCCAAGCAGGTCCTGTACAAACCGGCTGCTGTATATATCATCAATAATGCCCGCCTTGATCTGTGTCTGCACCACGTCGTAGAGTTGAAACATCTGGTCAATTATGGCAACGACGATAAAAAAGAACGGCACCATAACCAGGAGAATCAGTAACAGGATCATCACGGCGGAGCTGATACCCCGGTTCTTAACACGGGCCAGGACGAAATTGAATAACGGCTGAAGCGCCATGTACAGGAGAAGGGCGAAAAGAAAGGGCCAGAAAAAATATCTAAAGATAAAGATCAGGCCTCCTATGACAACCCCGAAGAGAATAAAAAACAGGATCTTTAAAGTCCTGTCGTGCTGCAGCTCGAAATAGGAGTCCCTTTTTACCATATGTCCTTACCGATGAAATAACGGGCCTCTTCTTATATAAGAAGAGGCCCGGATGTAATTGCCGTTCCGCGTTCAATCAATTGAGATGAACACCGCACAACATGTGTTACTTAGTCAGATAGTGAGACAGATCAGTTGCAATTCTGTTGATTGCATGGTCGAGATACGTGTCATCGGATATTTTCTTTCGAAATTCCTTGATCTTGACAGTATCAAGCTCCCTGTTGTCCTGTTTAATCTCACGATCCTCCTTTTTCATGAGATCGACCATAAAAACCTCCCGGGATACCCATTCATCCGTGAATCGGGTTTTGCCCAGTTATTAATCGGCAGTTTTATTCTCCGGTATTAGCTTTTTTTTAATGATAGGGTAAGTTTTTTTCAGGTATAATAACCTGATTTTCGGTCCAGGGACCGCGGTATGGATGAGGGCTCTTTGACTCAATTGATCATGTATTAATGTTCGGATTAATGAAATAAATAGTAAAATTATAAGATACATAATACTGTCTGGCATGAAAATTAATAAAAAAATAATATCATGTTTCCTGAAGCTGTTCGTGCAGAACCATTACCATCAACCTTTTTATAATCCCTGATCCACCTGAAGTATAGCCCCCCTGTCCCCCTGAGGGGGCACGATAAAAATATGGATATGATCACATTTCTTTATTCCCATGATAAATTCAAAATGTAACCTATGATTCCAATACAACACCATATAATTATTTTTTGCACGCCCCCTTTGGGGGTCGGGGGGGTGGAAAATTGCGCGACGTAGGCGGGGTGAGGTCATATAATTTACTCTTAATCAGTGTAAGTAATTGACAAAAGCCCTGAATTTTCAGTATATTATACCATTACAGCAAGGATTTGACAGCAACCATGTTCGATATAAAAGAATATTTTGAAAATGATTACAAGATGCGGGACATACGGCGCGATATCGTGGATATTGACGAAGATATTGCCTACGATATCAACACCCTTCTCTCGGGACGCTTCGACAGCCTGTACAAGCGGGACCGCTACAAGCACAACGAATCCGTGATCGAAATAATTTATCCGGGCCTGCAGTTTCCCGGCAACAACAACTTCATCCTGAACCCTGACCGGATACGGTACCTCCTCTCTTTTTATCCGAATAAAAGCGATTTTCATAATATCGATAAAATCGTGATCCGGCCCCGCTTTATCGAGGTCGGGAACATTGAGCTGGTTTCCCTATACCTCAGGCGCAAAAAAATCCTGGTGCTGTACCTGTTTCATCCGCACTTCTACCGTATGAGATACCCGCGGCAGGACGGGGAGGACCGGACCGGCGAACCGAACAATGAAGATGTACTGAACGACCCGCTCACGGATAACACGATCGTGAAAGATGATTCCGAGGAGGTGTACGTCCACCCCCTCTGGTACCTTCTCTCTATTGTCAACCAGGGAACTGACGACAGGATCGACAAGTTCTTCATCAAGAAAGACGCCCTGAATGACCGGATATACGAGATCATGAACGACGTCTCCTTCTACTACTCGCGGCACGGATACTGAAAAGCATGGTCGATTACCACACGCACACCAACCGCTGCGGCCACGCGCATGGCACCGTTGAGGAGTATATTGAGTCCGCCATATCAAAAAAAATCCGTGAAATAGGCTTCTCCGACCATGCTCCCATGCCGGAAGCGGAGAGGGACGGTTACACAATGTCCGTTAATGAAGTGGAGCCCTACATTACCTCACTGGAGGAGCAGCGCGGCCGGTACGTGGGAAGGATCGCTGTCAGGATCGGCTTTGAGGTGGACTACCCCCTTCTCGGGAGTTTTCCCGACAGCTACTTTACCGACGCGCGCATCGACTACCTGATCGGCTCATGCCACTTCCTCGACGGGTGGGCCTTCGACCACCCTGATTACATAGATGAATACGGGAAGCGCGACATCGACGACATTTACGGGCGCTATTTCTCCATCATGGAAACCCTGGCCGGCTCACGTTTATTCGATGTGGTTGGGCACTTCGAGATTGTAAAAAAATTCGGGTTCCGCCCGACGAAGGACTTTAACCCGGCCATAGAAAAAATAGCGCGAATCCTTGCAGCTGGCGGCACCGCCGTCGAGATCAACACCGCGGGCATGGCCCATCCCGCCAAAGAAATGTACCCGGCGGACAACATCATACAGATATTGTTCGACTGCAATGTCCCGGTCACCCTCGGCTCCGACGCCCACAGGCCTGAGCAGGTGGGGGGCCTTTTCCCGGATGCAGTGGACAAGCTCGCCAGGGCGGGGTACCGCACCATTTCAGGCTTTTCAAAAAGGAAACGGTATGATATCAGTTTGTAGAAGCGCGCTGTTTTCCGGATTACACGCAGCATGGTACCTGCGCCATGACCTCTCTTGAAAAAAACAGCACCGGCGAATATCGCATCGCTACGCCGTTTCCCGGCCTCACCATCGGCGTTATTGCGAAATCCGCGAATCCTATTGACTATACCGGGGAACCGGCTGTCATCCGCGCCGATGAAAAGGCTATCCTCAGGAAAGCAACCGGCCTTGACACAATGAATATCCTGGCACTGAACCAGCTTCACGGGGACTCCATCATCGTTATTAACACTACGCCGCGGGAGGACACGCTCATTTTCGGGGAGGCTGATGGCCTCATGACCGGCACACCCGGCATCTGTCTGGTCATCCGTACCGCGGACTGCGTCCCCGTGTTCGCCTATGACCGAACCCGGCATATCCTCGGTGCGGTCCATTCCGGATGGAAGGGCACACATCTGGCCATCACGCGGAAAATGGTGCAGCAGATGAAGGAACTGTACGGCTCAACCCCCGGGGATATACATGCCTATATCCTGCCTTCCATCGGTCCTGAATCATACACGGTGGGCAGGGATGTTGCGGACCTGTTCCCCCGCGACATTACGAAAAAAAACGGCCTGGTCCACCTCAGCCTATGGCAGAACATAGAACAATCGCTCCGCGACGAGGGGATAGCGGACATCAATATCTTCAACGCCGGGATGTGCACACTGATAATGAAGAACGATTTTTTTTCATACCGGGCCGGGGATAGCGGCAGGAATCTTAATTTCGGATTCCTGTCCTGATCATGACGGGAGCGCCTTATTTCTTTCCAACCTTCTTCTCAATCATCCGGCAGATGACCTCCATGTCAAGGACAGGCTTGTGTATGATCGAATCCAGATCGATGCCCATTGCGACCAGGTCTTCCGACGGCATGTAATCGATGGAGCCCGTGTGGATGAAGCATTTGATCCCGGGCTGCAGCGCGACCGCCCGGGACACGACTTCATTGCCGTCCATGTCGGGCAGGCGCAGGTCGACGATGGCCGCATCGAAGGCCACCCGTGACATGATCGCGATCCCCTCCTCCGCGCTTTCAGCAGTCTGCACAACAAACCCGTGGTCTTCCAGAAATCCCTTCAGCATCCTGGTTATCATTTTTTCGTCATCAATGATGATCACCCGTATTGCGCTCATGATTGCCTCACTAGAGGAAGTTTGATGGTGAAAACGGCGCCTTCGCCCGGCTTCGAAATAACATCTATTGTTCCGCGATGGGTCTTCGTGATAATGTAATATGAAACTGAAAGACCAAGCCCTGTTCCCATGCCGACCCCCTTGGTCGTGTAAAAGGGCTCGAAGATATGCCGCTGAACAGCGGGATCGATGCCGGGCCCGTTATCGGATATTATTATTACGGCATGCTCTTTCTCTTTCAAGGTCCGGATCGTAATGGTCGGCTGGTAGTCCTTGTCCTTGATGGACGCCATGGCCTGCGATGAATTGTTAAGGAGATTCAGGACGACCTGTTCGATGCCGGTCTCCGAGCAGGGTACCTTAACGAGGTCCGGGCCGTATTCCCTGACTATACGTACCTTCTTGAAATCATATTTCTTTTTCAAGTCATAATCGTTGGAGGCGATCTCCAGCGTTTTATCGATGAGCAGATTGATATCCACCGGTCCGACCATTGATTCGCTCCGCCTGCTGAACTGGAGCATGTTCGATACTATCTTGGCGGCGCGCTGGCCGGCGTCATGAATCCCGTTCAGGTATTCCATGATCTCCCGATTCGTGAGATAGGCCAGTATCTTCTCCAGGTTGGTCCCGGCCCGCTCCGCCTCCTCGCGGTTGTTTTCAAGCGCGGGTGAAAGCCGTTTCAGGGTAGCCTGGATGCCCTGCAGGATGATTCCCAGGGGATTGTTGATCTCGTGCGCCATGCCGGCCGCGAGCCCCCCCAGCGATGTCATCTTCTCGGTCTGGATCATCATCTCCTGGTGTATCTTTTTTTCTGTCAGGTCATTTATCACGATGACCGACATGTCGTCCAGCGGCACCATGCGGAACTCCAGGTACCGGTACGAGCCATCCTTGCACCGTACATCCACCTCATTGGAGTTTAACGCCATTCCGGTAATGAAGGATTTGCTGACCGCGCTATCCCAGACTTTCCTGTTGTTTTCACGGTAGGTAGCATCAGGGTATGCCGCATTGTACCACGCGTTCATGTCGGGTATGTCCTCGATGGAGTATCCCACTGTTTTAGTCAGCATCTTGTTGAAATAAATAAAAGCATTGGTTGTGTTGTCAAGGAGGGCGACCGCTATCGGTGAATTCTCGATCATCTTCCTGAACTTCTCTTCGCTCTTGCTCAATGACTCCTGGGTCTCCAGGCGGACAATGACATCCCCCATCTGCGCTGCAATGCTTTCCAGGGTATTGCGCGCTGTTTCCGGGATATCATCCTGGGAATGTGAGGCCAGGTTCAGACAGGCAATGACGTCACCTTTATGGACTATAGGGATAGCGGCCATGACCTTCAGATCCTCAGCTCCGGCGGCAATGTTCAAATTACCAGTAATATCTTTAAAGGTCGTATATACCGGCTTTCCGTCCATCGTTATGTGGTATGCCTTCGTTTCAGATCCGTAGTTGGCTACATCGTTTATAAATTTATCACCGAGGCCCCGGTGGAAGACCAGCCTCAATTCTTCTTTTTCCCGGTCCCGGATATACACGCCGCCGGAATCCATCTTTGACCCTTTCATGGCAATTTCAAGGCAAAGGTCCATCGCGTCCTTGAAGCTCGATGTCGCACTCAACGCCTGGGCCAGGTCGCGCTGGAGGCGGAGCAGATCCTCGGCGTATTTGCGCGGGGTGATGTCCCGCGACACGCCCAGTATACTGTAGGGCTTACCTGATTCATCGCGCAGGAATTTCACTGTGGTTTCCACCCACAAGAGAGATCCATTCTTATGGATCTCCTCAAGCTCAAAGGTTCTTGTCCTGTTCGGGTCAACGCCGGGATGACCATCTCTATCCAGTTCTTCTTTGAGCAGTTCACCGATAAAATTCAGGGATTCCGGCGTGAGTAAGTTTTGTATTGAAAGATTGTGCGTTTCCCCTTCGGAATATCCGAGAATATGGGTGCCGAAGGGGCTGCTATAAACGAATTTCATGGTCCTGAGGTCTATGACCCATAAATTTTCCGGGGTATTTTCCATCAGGAGCCGGTACTTATCCTCGCGTTCCGTCATAGCCAATTCTATCCGTTTCCGCTTGGTGATATCACGGGCAAGCCCCAGGACCTGCCGCGGCATTCCAGCCTCGTCCCTGAGGAAACGGGCGGTGACTTCGATCCAGAAGAGTGACCCGTTTTTATGCTTCATCTCCGCCTCGAAGGTCCGGGAACGGCGGGGATCGACGCCCTGCATTCCGTCATGGGCGACTTCCTCTTCCAGGATCTTCATTGCCAGGGCGATCGATTCCGGCATCAGTATATCATCCAGGGTCAGCATGAGCATTTCATCGGGCATATACCCGGTCAATTCCCCGCTTGAAAAATTGGCATAGGCGAACATTCTGGTTTTCACATCCAGTGTCCAAATCATGTCTGATACGCTTTCAGCGAGGACCCGGTACTTTTCCTCGCTTTCGGTAAGGGCCTTTTCTGCCATCTTGCGCTTTGTTATATTCCGCGAAGACCCGATAATGCTTACCGGCTTGCCCGATTCGTCTCTGATAAACTTCAGAGTCATCTCGGTCCACACCGTGGAGCCGTTCTTGTGGATCTGCTCGAGCTGGACGGTCAGAGAGCGGTCCGGATCAACGCCGGGTTCGCCGTCGCGTTCCAGCTCCCCGACGAGCAGTTTACCGACCATCTCCAGGGACCTGGGTGAAACAATGTCGGTTATCTTATGGTGACGGGACTCTTCCGGGGTATACCCGAGGATATTGACACTCGAGGGACTGTTAAATACGAACTCCATGCTCGTGAGGTCGAGTACCCAGACGCTATCCGACATGTTCTCGATGAGGAGCCGGTACCGCTCTTCGCTTTCACGCAGGGCTTCGTCAGCCCGCTTCTGCTCGGTAATATCCATGGCAGCGAAAATTATCCCGCCATCCAGGTTGTCCTTGTCAAACGGCACCGTGTTGAGATGAACGTCAATGATGGAACCGCTTTCGTGACGCGCTTTTACTTCAAAGGAGGCCCATCCCTTTTCGAGGATCTGGATGTTCATTTTCCTGACGCCGGTCCTGAAATCTTCGTCAGTGGCGTAAAACATACGGAGGCTTTTACCGATGACCCCCTCCTCGGTATAACCAAACATGTCATGATAGGTGCTGTTCACCCAGACCAGCACGCGGTCCCTGATATAACCGATCCCCACGGGAACGACCCGAACGATGTTACGCAGCAGTTCCTCCTGCCGCAACAGTTCTTCCTTTGCCTTCACGAGCTCCCTGTTCTGCACCTCGAACTCCTGGTTAATCGCCTCGAGTTCTTCGACCGTCGCCTGGAGCTCCTCGTTGGCCGCGGTAATTTCATCATTGGCGCGTTTGACCTCATCCTCGACGAGTTTTTGCTTTGTTATATCGCTCACAACGACCTTGGCACCATTAAAACGGCCGTCAACAAACATGGACCTACCCGAGGTGCGCATCCAGATGACGTCACCCGATTTTGTTATTCCCCGGTATTCGCCGTATTCGTGCTTTCCCACTTTGGTCAACCCAAAGAGTCGGAGCACCTCCCCGTGGTCTTCGGGATGTATGAAGGTCAGGAAGTTCTTGCCGACCATTTCTGTTTCCGAATAGCCGGCGATTTCAGTGATACGGGGGCTGATGTAGGTAATGATGCCGTTTTCGTCCGCTGACACGATGCCGTCCTGGATGCTGTTGACTAGGTTCCGGTACTTTTCCTCGCTCTCCCGGAGCCTCCGCTCCATCCGGTGCTTGTTGAGGGCTGAATCAATGTTGGTGAGAAGGTCGCGGTCATTGATGGGCTTGTTCAGGTAGCCGTAGGGCATGGTGTCCCGGGCCCGTTCAACGGTAGCGCTGTCCGCGTTAGCGGTCAGGTAAATGACAGGGATATCGGAATCCTTCTGTATCCTGCGCACCGCCTCGATCCCGTCCATGGTGCCGGCGAGGATAATGTCCATGAGGATCAGGTCGGGCGCCTTGCCGCATGCCAGGCCGACCGCCTCTTCGCCGGTGTTCGTGGTCCCGACCACTTCGTAGCCCAGCTTCTCCAGGCTCTTCGCCAGGCTGAGAGCTATGATCAATTCGTCTTCAACGATCAGAAGCTTCGCTTTGCTCATGAATGCCCCCGGAACATGAAGGAGCAGGATGGTTGCAATCTGATCTGCATTATGCCCCCTGAAAATTGTGCCGTCAATCTACCATCACAGCCGGTCCGCCGAAACAATTATTGCACCAGTGTCTCCATAATTACAAGAAAATTTTCCGCACCTTCGTTTATCATTGGTGGCAGAATTCAGGGGGGGTTATCAGTACATTTGTGCGGAACAGGAGGCTGTTTCCATGAGATAATAAAAAAGCCTGCCGTGAGATTCGCGGCAGGCCCCGGGTTCAGGCATATATTAAATCAGCACGCCTGCTTGTTCTTACCGGTAAATCTTCCGGGAATGTTCATGTTTCGCAGTTTTTCCGGTATCTTTTTCACAATTGACTCTATTTTGTCTTCCAGGCCCCAGGGCCTGACATTCTGGAGGAACTTCGGTTTTACCCAGATGATCAATGCCGGCAGCACGGTAAGAGACAGGGTCCCGCTCAATACCATTGAGAGGGTGACCAGGAGCCCGGACACCTTTACGATCTTGAATGAAGAGAATCCCAACACCGCAAAGCCGAGGCCAACCGTAAGGGTGGCCGTTACAATGGAGAGACCGGTGGTCTCAAGGGTCCTCCGGTACGCGGCTTCAAAATCAAGCTTCCTCACTACATGCTCATACTTGAAGCGCTCTATGAAATGTATGCAGTAGTCGATGCCGGCGCCCACGGCGATGGATGCGTTGATCAGGGTGCTGTAATTAATGGGGATCCCCAGGAATCCCATTACCCCCAGGGTGATAATAAGGGTAAAGGTGATGGGAATCGATGCGAACAGTCCGCCGATGACCGAGCGGAAGATGAACATGCACGCCAGGAGGACCACGATGACCGTTACGATGATCGATTGGATCTGGTTTACCAGGATCGCCTCGTTCATCATCAGGTTAATGGCGGGCATACCCGATATGACGATCTTTTCAACGTACGGGTCGTCGTCGGGAAATATTTTCTTGAACATGGTGTTAAAGCTGCTCTTGAAGTCTCTTAAAAAATCAGCCTTGTCGCTCCTCATGAACACCACGTACTGCATCAGCTTCATGTCATCGGTCACCAGGTAGCGGTATATGTCCTCGCGGGAAGCAGCAAACTGGTTCAGGCACACGCCGATGATGCTGCGGTCAGTGAGGGACTTGTCCTGTATGCCGTCCTCTTTCACGCTGGGTATTTTTTTAAAGGCGTCATTGTCATCATGGTAAAAAACTTTGTAGATCACCTTCAGTGTATCGGTGATGCTCATGATGTTTCCGACCGGCTTCACCGTTATTCCGTCGATGACGGCGGTCGGCTCTTTGAGGTCTTTCAGCTGCTTCCCGAGAAGGTCGATCTTCCTGAGGGTTACCGGCTGGGTAATGTCAGTGTGGAAGAAGTCACTCAGGTAAAAGAATTTCCCGAGAAACTCTTTCCCCTGGGGTGTGTTCTTGAAATTTCGTATGGTTGCAATAAAGCGCCGGGCCGCGTCCCTGTGTGCGGCGGTATCAATGGTCGGTATCCGGTGGATAATGTCCTCAATGCCGGCCTCCTGCGGAGTCATGGTCAGGTTCTTACCGCTCACGTAAACGTAATCGTCCGCCATGGCGCTCAGATCATCTTCCGGGGCGGATTTGCCTATGGCGTTTTTACCATTCTTCTTTATATGCTCGCTCTCGTAATAATCGTTCATCAGATCGGTGAAGAGAGCGAGTCTCTTTTCGATATCATCCTGGTTCTTAAGCGGGTTCTTCCTATACTTCTCCAGGTCATCTATAAAATAAGCGCTCATGATAGCGTTGTTTTTCAGCTCAGGATAGGCGTTTTGAACATTACGGAATGTCGCGGTAAAATCATCAATCCTGACCGCGAGATCCTTTTGGGCGGCGCTGCTGTGAAGGTTCACCCTGTCTCGCATTTTGAAGACGATGCACATCTGGCCCGTGCCGGTGAGCTCCTTGTTGATGAACTTGTCCGCCTGGCGGAGAGGGTTCTTCTCCAGGAACATGAAGGAGATGCTGCTCTCGGTTTTCAGGAAGAACATGCCAACAAAAAAGACGGCCGTCACGATGACCGCCCCCCAGAAAAACTTCTTGGCATGGAGGGCCGTGTTTTCCCCGCCTTTCATCACCATCCGCATGATGCTTTTCTCGAAAAAGGTCTCCGTGGTCCCCTTGGGGGGCGGCTGGAGAGCCAGCACCGCCGGCACATAGGTGGCGGTCAGTAAAAGGTTTATGGCTATGCCAAGGGTCACCAGGTAACCCAGACGCTGGATGTCGACAACATCGATGAACACATCGGAGATAAAGGCAGCCATGGTCGTAATGGCCGACAGAAAGATCGCCGTATCAATGCTGTCCGTCGTCTCGACAAGAACAGCCTTGACGTCTGCCATGGTCTTACCGGCGATCTTCTCGTAATATCGTATGAGATAATGGATGACATAGGAACTCCCCAGGGCGATAAGAACACAGGGCATGACCATGGTGCCGGATGATAAATCGATCCCGGCCATGAGCATGCCCCCTATGAGCCATATTATGCTTATCAACACAGCGGTCAGGGGAAGGTATATGCCGGTGGGCGTTCGTATGGTAAGAAAGAGTATCAGGAGGATAACCAATGCTGTGAGGGTCATAAATATTGACATGTCGTTGGTGACAAACTCTTGTAGCAACGCTTCCGCTACAGGCATGCCGGCGATATAGATGGTCAGGTCCTGGGGCTTCTTTTTCTCCGTTATAGTGTTGAAGATTTCGTATATCTTGGCGACATCGTAGATATTCGCGACATTGTACAGCCGTCCCTCCAGGTTATTTCTCGAGAAGGGGTCCATGTTCCTGATGACGAAGCGGTACAGGTCATCTATGCAGTCCTGGTAGGTGACTTCAACATCAGGCTTCTCATAGGTGGCGTCGTTCTCTATAATCCGGTACATCATGTTGAGGTATTCCTCGTTTACCTCGTTCTTCTTCAATGATGCGTAAAAATCCTTCTGGTAAACGCTGAAAGGCTTCAGAAGCTTGAGCATGAAAGAGCGGATCTCTTTCTTGTTGTCCTCCACCGTGTCCTTGATGTATTCATCATTGACCAGGGTCCCGTCCACTTTCTTGTTATAGATATCCGCGGGGAAATAAAAATCCCTGCCCTGAAAGCGCTCCTTCAGCCTCGTCTCGTCGACCATGAAGGACATCTCGCGCCGTATGATCTCAACCTTGTTGTCGATCCTCTTTTCAACCGGGACCATGATGGCGCACGCCTTGCCGTCCGCAGAAAAGAGGGTGCCCTTTAAAAGATCGTTGCCCTGCAGCTCCTTCTCGAGGAAGGGGATCAGCTTTTTCAGATCCTCGTCGCTTTTGGGGAGCTTTTTCATCTCTTCGGGATCCGGATCGACAAGACCCGCTTTCTCCCGCGCCTTGCTGGTAAGGTTTCCGAGCACGATGGTGTTGGTGGTCTTATTGACCATGACGTCGTCGGCGTTAATGATGCTCATGATCTGGTTCGGCGAAAGCTTGGAGGGAACCTCAATGGTTTCCTTTTTGCCGGTAATGATGTTCTTGTAGGTCTTTTCGACCTTGAGGGCCTTGAACTGTTTTATCACCTGCTCAACGTAGCGGAGGGTCTTAACGTTAAAAATCCCATCTTTTTCGTTCTCGATGCCGATAAGGATCATGTCCTTCATGGAAAACTTTTTCTGGGTCAGGTGGTAATACTTGATCACGTCCATCTTGCGGGAAAAGGCCTTCATCGGATCAACATTGATGGAAAAGTTGGTACCGATCATCACGCCAAAAAAAACCGTGATGACGACGATGCTGATTATGACCGCCTTCGGCCATTTAACGGATAATTGCACTAACCATTTCATTGTTTTGTCCTTAACTGTATCGAATGTTGTTCCGGCCCATTTGCCGGTCTCCTGAACGGTAAAACCGCGCGGCCGGGCCCTGGCGTGCACCACCCGGCGCTTTGCAGGGCCTGATCAAATATCGGTTACCGGGAATTCGGTTCATGCAGGATTAATGAAAGAGCGCTTGTATTCCGGGAGGAGAAAGCTCTGCGGTTTCATTGAATCCTCCAAAATTCATAATAGACTTGCTGTAAAACTCAATAATTAATATTATCCTCCGCCGCCTTTGACGACGGGGACAGCTATTTAATTATTAGTTATATTACAACGAGTCTATATATATGTTTAATCACTGAACGGCAAAATAGGGAATTGAGTGATAAAAATCAATTCTTATTTACTTTATCAACGTTTTTATTTTTATGGCACCGCTGCCGCATCACGTTTTCCGTGATGAATCTCCCCACCAGAACGTGAGGATCGTGAAGCTCTTCATAGAAATAGATGACATACCGCTGCAGCAGGATGATACCGGCGGCTCATATTCCAGGATAATAATAATGGATGTCCGGAGCGGCACGGTTTACATGAGAAAAAATACAAGCATGGGGGACTTCCAGGAGCCCCTGGTTTTCGCCAGTTCCCCTTTACCGGCAGCACAAACCCTTAAATGAATTATTGACACGGCTGATAAATGTTATGGACTCACGGCGCTACGGGCGGTACAAATGGCCATGGACCTTGTTTCAATATTTATCATCGCCGTGGCCCTGGCCATGGACGCTTTCTCGGTATGCATCTCCTGCGGCATGATCATCGCCACTCCGGACATCAGGCATTACTTCCGCCTCGCCTTCCACTTCGGCCTGTTCCAGTTCATGATGCCCATCATCGGCTACTTTGGCGGCATGTACCTTGAAAGCTACATCAAGGCCTTTGACCACTGGATAGCCTTCGGCCTCCTCATGTTCATCGGCATCAAGATGATCTACGAGGCCTTATTTCATAAAGAGGAATCTTGCGAACCCGCCAGGGACCCGTCGCGGGGCGCCTCCCTTATCGTCCTGGCGGTGGCCACCAGCATCGACGCCCTGGCCGTGGGCCTGTCCCTCGGCGTCCTGGGCAGGCCCATACTTCTCCCCAGCGTGATCATCGGCATCGTCTGCGCCCTGTTTTCGGTCATTGGCATATCAATCGGCAAACGGGTCGGGGCCCTCGTCGGCAGGCGGGCCGAGGCGGCGGGCGGCCTGATGCTCGTGGCCATAGGCATCAAGATACTGGTTGAGCACGTTGCGGGGTAATTCATGCACCGGTTGATTCTTCTTTTTCAATAAACCCGATCAACTCCTCATTCGAGGGGATGTCGGACATCGAATGGCCGTAATGCACGTATCTGACGTTACCGGATTTATTGATCAGCACCTGCGCGGGCATTCTCCCCAGCTTGAAGATCCTGATCTCCTGTCCGTACAATTTCAAAACCTTGTGCTCCGGGTCAGGTAAGCCGATAAAGGGCAGGTTTTCCTTTTCCCAGTAGTCCCGGAAGGCTTCGGCTTTCTCCGGCCCCACCACGATAATCACCGTGTTCAGCGTGACGAATTGTTGATAGTCCTGGCGCAACTGCGCCATGTGCGCTTGGCAGAATGGTCAGAAGAAACCCCGGTTGAACACCACCATGACATTTTTCTGACGGTTAAAATCGGAAAGAGATACTTTCTTTCCATTGAAATCGTCCAGGGTAAAATCCGGGGCAAGGACATTTAATTCTACTCGCGGCATGTTGAAACCTCCCTTGTTTATTACAAGATGGTAAAGAAAGTAACCACCTGGCTATTTGGAATAACCAGGGTTTACTACGCGTTACCAGCTGATGAGATAGGTGCATGAATCTGCGCCTTTTTTTCTGCAGGGCTGCGTGTCATCATGCTTGACCATGACGATTGAAGTGTTGACCGGTTTGAACTTCATGGCCATGGCTTCTATGATGCCCCGATCGAAATCGCATGGATATGGATTGTTGCAGACCATCTTTATTTTATTCTCAGCCTGTATTTCACATCCGTAGTGACCGATACCCTCCTTCATAACGCCTGTTTTTGGATCGAAAAGAATTTCTTCCTTGATGCGATGATTCATATGATAGGCGATGTCGATCGCGCTCAAAGCTTTCCCGATATCATTTATTTCAGGCGGAAACTGTGCGTTTTCCGGGATTTTTTTCCCGATATTGAACAGGGTAAAGGCCCCTGTCGCTTCTGATATGGTTTTAAAAGCATTCAGCCACGCCTGTTGAGAATACCAGTGGCCTGGTTCTGGATTTTTAATGCCATTTTCAGCCAGAAACTTCATTGCTCTGTCTTTAAACGCCCCCATACCGCTGACTATCGACCACACTGTTTCTCCATTTACCTCAGCATTCATATCAAACGACTTAAATTGCGCCATATCATACCTCCGGAATTGTTAATGTGTTCACTGAATCAAAGGTTTTTTATCTTATCCATTAATATCTGAGCTATATTTGAAATTTCAATTGACTCACTGGCCATGCCTTCCGTTTTAGCGGCATTAGACTGGGTTGCCTCATTTATCGAAGAGACTGATTTTGTGATTTCCGATACCGCAGTTTTCTGTTCTTCAAGAGAAGACCATATTTCATCAAACCCATTTTTTGATTCATTGGTCTTATTCGTAACCACTTCATTTATTTCAAATTGCATTTGCATAGACGATGATATTTCGGCCATTTTCCCGGTTATAGCAGCTACTCCGGTTGTAATATCATTCATCAACTTAACTACATTTCGCACATTGGCGATTTCTTTGGCAATTTCGCTATCGTTTCCCCGTATCAGCACATCTATGTCTTTTATGCTGTTTGCCGTTTGATCAGCCAGTTTAGATATTTCATCAGCGACAACGGCAAAACCCCGGCCCGAGTCTCCCGCCCGTGCTGCTTCTATCGCAGCATTAAGCGACAGGAGGTTTATTTTATCGGAAATATCATTAATAATTTCTATAATGTTGGTCATTTCGCCCGAACTGCTGCTTATTTTTTCCATGGTTGTGCTCATGGCGTTCATTGAATTTTCCGATACGGATACGGCATTACCGATGTTTTTCGCCAGTTGCAGTGTTTCAGCTATCATGCCCCCAATAACCTCGATGGCCATGGTAAGCTCTTCAATTTTACCCACCAGAGACAGGAATGTGCCTGCCTGGTTTTGTGAACTGGTATAGACGTTATCCATCCCTGCCGATATTTCTTCAATAGATGCCATTATCTCTTCAGCAGCTGCAGCCTGGTTTTGGGAGTTATCGGATAAGGTTACACTGTTATGCGACAGGCCATCCGTAAAAACAACTAACTGCTCTGCTATGCTTCGGATTTCCCCAATGATGTATTGGAACGCATCAAAGTAACGGTTGATGTTTTCTGCTATCTGTGCGGGTTCGCCTTTTGTGGCACTCTGGATTCGTGAAGAAAAGTTGATATTCCGGGTCTCGTTCATCATGTTTTTAAGCGGCAGGGTTATTGAACGAGACATGACATAAAGAAGAATTATTGACAGTAAAACAGTTATTCCGGTTACAACTCCAGCTGTTGTAATTGCATTGATTGTCAACGCCGGTTTAAAATTGCCGGAAATCACCGGTTAGAATTTTCCGCTTAATTTGTATATAAAAGGGGGCTCAACCCCGAAGATGGTTGCACCAACAATCATCAATCAGGGAGAACCCCCACAATGTACAAGGAGC